>NZ_JADOVB010000001.1:0-1278969 GCF_015752305.1 Salinibacterium sp. CAN_S4
GGAGCTGACCGGTACTAATAAGCCGATAAATTGATAACACCCCACCTCACCGGAGCGTGTGTTGAAAAACACTCCTCCGATGGTGAATGAGAACGATTCTCGCGTCCACTTTGTGGTTCCCGATCTACGGACGGGAACTGCCCCCAGTCCTCACGGACAGATCATCGCGATCGGGGGCAACGAACGAAACAGATCCATAATGTTTCGGCGGCCATAGCGAGAGGGAAACGCCCGGTTACATTCCGAACCCGGAAGCTAAGACTCTCTGCGCCGATGGTACTGCAAGGGGGACCTTGTGGGAGAGTAGGACACCGCCGGACTCCTTTGTATAAGTGGCCACCCCGCCTGTTGAAAAACAGCCCGGGGTGGCCACTTTGCGTTAACCCACCAAAACCCTGCCAGACCGATCTACGCTCAAGCAGGGCATGCAGGCCGCAGATATCCCAGAAAGAGGCAGCATTGTGAGTGACACCCCCAGACGTGATGGCCCAGCCAGGAACGATCGACCGTCAGGCGGTCGTGGCGGTGCAGGCGGTGCACGGAGTGCCGGCGGTGCAGGCAGGGGAGACTCGGCTGGTGGGCGCGGCGACCGACGCCAGGGCGGCTCCGGATCGCAGTCGACGGAAAAGCGGTTGTGGACCAAGGGTGGCGCCCCCGCGCGCGGCGACCGCGACGCCAGGGAACGTGAAGTCCCCGAGGACCGTGACCCCTTCGGCATCCGGTCTGTGCGTGCCTATCATGAGGCGCCCGAAATTCCGGATGACGTCACTCCGAAGCAGCTCGACCGGGTGGCGCTCAACGAGCTCAAGACTCTGAGCAAGGAGAACGCGGAGGGCGTCGCGAAGCACCTCGTGATGGCGGCCCGGCTCATCGAAGACGACCCGCAACTCGCTCACAGCCACGCGATCTCAGCGGCACGGCGAGCGGGGCGTATCGGAGTCGTCCGTGAGACTCTCGCCATTACCGCGTACGCGATCGAAGATTATGCACTCGCGCTGAGAGAACTGCGTACCTATCGCCGGATCACCGGTCGCGACGACCAGCTTCCCATGATGGTGGACAGTGAGCGCGGGCTCGGTCGGCCGGCGAAGGCTCTCGAGCTCGGGCGTTCTGTGCCGAGGTCCAGCCTCCCCGTTCCGGTGCAGGTGGAACTCGCGATAGCGATGTCCGGCGCGAGACTCGACCTGCAGGACGCGCAGGCCGCTCTCGTGGAACTCGAGATCCCGCAACTGGATCCGGAGACAGCCTTTTCCTATAGCCCAGGATTGTTCGATGCTTACGCGACAGTTCTCGAAGAGCTGGGTCGTGGCGCCGAAGCCGAGCAGTGGTTCGCTCGGGCAGAGCGCGCGGAAGAAGCGCTCGATGACCTGGACGGTGACGATGACATGATCGAGGTCGTCGAGGAAGATGTCGTCGGGTCCGATGTTGTCGGGTCCGACGGGGCCGCGGAGAAGAGCACCAAAGAGACTGAAGCAGCTGTCAAGAACGAGGACGAGCGTCATGGCGCCACGAATACCCCCACTGTTCAGGCGGAAGAAGACGACCACGTCGATGACTGATGCCTCCCCGCTGGCCGGAATCGATCTGGTGCTGGCCGATCTGGATGGCGTTGTCTATCGCGGCCCTTCGGCGTTGCCGTACGCGGTGGAGAGTCTCAACCGGATCGCCGAGACCTCGAAGGTCGCGTACATCACCAATAACGCGTCACGGACAGACGCGTCGGTCGCTGCCCACCTGACGGAACTCGGGTTGACCGTACTGCCGTCGGACGTCGTCACGTCGCCACAGGCGGCTGTCGCCATCCTGAAGCAGACGGTCGATGCGGGTTCCGTAGTGCTCGTCGTCGGGGGCGATGGACTGGTCGATGAAGTGACCAAGGCCGGTTTCACCGTCACGCGATCGGCGCTCGATGCGCCGGCAGCCGTCATCCAGGGCTTCGCGCCGGAGGTGGGTTGGGTGCACCTCGCCGAAGCGGCCTTCGCGCTCAACGGGGATGGCACCTCGGGGGATCTACCGTGGATAGCCACCAACACGGACTGGACGATTCCGCAGGCGCGTGGCACGGCGCCAGGCAACGGCACGCTCGTGTCGGCTGTGCACACCGCGGTGGGTCGCCTCCCCATCGTCGCAGGAAAGCCCGAAGTCGCGATCTTCACCGAGGCGCTCGCCAGGTTCGGATCACGTGCGGCCCTGATGATCGGTGACCGACTGGACACCGACATCCTGGGCGCAACTCGCGCAGGAATCCCGTCGGCGCTCGTGCTGACCGGAATCGACGGGCCGAAGCAGGTGCTGGCTGCTGCCGAGACCGAGCGGCCAACTTTCATCGTCGACGATCTCCGCGGACTGCTCGAGCCGTACCCCGCCACCGAGACACGGGAGATCCCGGGCGGAACCGTCACTGTCGTCGGGGGGGCCGCTGTCCGACGGGTGGGAAACGTCCTGAGCGTCGATTCCGGTGATGGCATCGACCTGCTGAGGGCTGGTGCCGCCGCGATCTGGAATTCCGGGCTCGCCATCTACGCTCTCGAGGTTCCCCCCGAGCTATATTCGTGACCATGACTGACTCTGGCTCGAATGCCCCCGAACCGTCCGCGGGCGCCAACGAACTCGATTCGAACTCCCTCCTGTCCCGCTTGCGCGTTATCGAGGACCAGCCACTCGAGTCCCGCGCAGCCGCTTTCGCGCAAGTGCACGACCAACTGCAGCGCAGGCTCGAGGGTGGGGACTCGACGGCGTCGCATGGCTGACGGCGTGCACCGGCTCGATGCAGCACTCGCCGCACGAGGACTCGCCCGATCACGGACGCATGCCGCCAGGCTGATCGCCGATGGACTGGTCAGCGTGGATGGCGCACCCGTCGTCAAGGCATCGGTGCAGGTCGCCGACGCCCAGTCGATCACGGTGGCCGGTAGCGATCACTACGTGAGCAGGGCCGCGCACAAGCTCATCGCGGCGCTGGAGAGTTTCGACGTGGATCCGACGGGCCGCCTTGCCCTCGACGTCGGGGCGTCGACCGGGGGATTCACGCAGGTGCTGCTGGAGCGAGGAGCGAGGCACGTGATCGCGCTCGATGTCGGACATGGCCAGCTCGCGGCATCCATCCGTTCCGATGCGAGGGTCACGGTCGTCGAAGGCTCGAACGCCAGGTACATGACCGCAGGGTCGCTCGCGGCCGATGCCGGCACCTCTGAGGCACCGACCATCGTGGTCGGCGACATCTCGTTCATCTCGCTGACGACCGTGCTGCCCGCACTGGTCGCAACCGTCGGGCTCGAGGCCGACTATGTGCTGCTGGTGAAGCCACAGTTCGAGGTGGGGCGCACGGGCATCCGCGAAGGGATCGTGCGTGACGCCGGGCTTCGTGATGATGCGGTTATGGGAGTGCTCTGGGCGGCGTGGGATCTGCTCCTGCCCACAGCGGGCATCATCCCCTCCCCGATCGCGGGAAACTCCGGTAATCACGAGTATCTCGTCTGGCTGAGCGCGAGGTCAGGCAGCAATCCGACAGAATGGACTGCGCAGGTTTCTGCGATCACCGCCAATCGCTAGCAACGCGAGGCGTCGACGGTACTGGACCATCAGCAGTGTTCGACGATGAAGGGGCATTCACCGTGACATCCGACCGCCACATTCTCATCGTGGCGCACATGGGCCGCGCGGAATCGCGCGATGCCGCCATCAGCGTCTGCCGCCAGTTGATCGCGGGCGGGCTCACCCCTGTGCTGTCCCAGGACGAATTCACCGACGTGCTCGCCGTTGCCCACGACCTCGCTCCCATCGCCCTGCTCGGTGACACCGTGCAGATCGGTGAGCTCGAACTGGTCATAGTGCTGGGCGGCGATGGAACGATCCTCAGGGCCGCTGAACTGGCTCGTGGATGCTCGGCTCCGCTGCTGGGCGTCAACCTCGGTCACGTGGGATTCCTCGCCGAGAGCGAGAAAGAAGACCTCACCGAGACCGTGGCCAGGGCTCTCGCACGGGACTATCTCGTCGAGGAACGCATGACCCTGTCGGTGCGGGTCAAGGTCGACGCGGAAGTGGTCTTCGAGACCTGGGCACTCAACGAGGCGACCGTGGAGAAGGCGAGCAGGGAGCGCATGCTCGAGGTCGTCATCGAAGTCGACGGGCGGCCGTTGTCGTCGTTCGGCTGCGACGGCGTCGTGATGTCGACTCCCACGGGTTCGACGGCCTACGCGTTCTCGGCCGGCGGGCCGGTCGTCTGGCCCAGCCTGAACGCGATGCTGCTCGTGCCCCTGAGCCCGCATGCACTCTTCGCGCGACCCCTCGTGGTCGGCCCGGATTCGGCCCTCGCCGTGGAGGTTCTCGATCGCACGCAGGGCACCGGCGTGCTGTGGTGCGACGGCAGGCGTACCCACGAGCTTCCCCGTGGTGCCAGGGTCGTCGTGCGTCGCTCTCCCGTGCCGGTCAGGCTCGCCCGGCTCTCGCAGGGACCGTTCACAGATCGACTCGTCAATAAGTTCAACCTGCCGGTCAATGGATGGCGCGGACCGCTCGAGGACGAGGACCAGCGCCCGTGATCGAAGAGATCTCGATTCATAACCTCGGTGTCATCGGGGAGGCGCGGCTTCCGCTCGGGCCCGGGTTCACCGCCCTGACCGGTGAGACCGGCGCGGGCAAGACCATGATCGTGACGGCCCTCGGGCTGCTTCTGGGAGATCGTGCCGACAGCACGGCCATCCGGTCCGGGAGCGCGCACGCCGTCGTCGAAGGTCGCTGGCAGATCGACGACTCCGGCTCTGTCGCGGAGCGTGTGAGGGATGCCGGGGGAGACCTCGACGATGGCGAACTGATCCTGAGCAGGTCTATCTCGCAGGAAGGCCGTGGCCGCACCGTCGTCGGAGGCCGAAGCGCTCCGGTCAGCGTGCTCAACGAGATCGGCCATCAGCTGGTTGTCGTGCACGGCCAGTCCGACCAGGTTCGACTGAGGTCGTCCACGGCCCAGCGCGAAGCGCTCGACCGGTTCGCTGGGGCTGCCGTGGCGCGCGTGCTCGGCGATTATCAGGACGTCTTCGGCCGCTGGCAATCGAGGCAGGGCGAACTCGACCTGCTCGTGGCCGAGGGCGACAGGAGAGCCCGAGAGGCCGACGACCTCCGCGAGGCCATGGCCGAGATCGAAGCAGCTGGTGCGACTCGCGGTGAAGACCGGTTGCTGGTGGAGCGCGCCGACAGGCTCGGCAATCTCGAAGAACTCCGGCGTGCGGCCGGAGAAGCGCGCTCTCTGCTGTCGTCCGACGTGCCGGATGAGTCCACCGACGTCGTCGGCCTCCTCACTGCCGCCCGGCGGCAACTCGAGCGCGTGGCCGACCACGACACGGCACTCGCGGCCATCGCTGCGACGGTGGCCGAGGCATCCATCGCTGTCACCGAGATCTCGGGGGAGCTCTCACGCTATCTCGCCACTCTCGACGCTGACGGTGCCAGGGAACTCGACGTCGTCAACGATCGCCTCGGCCAGCTCAACGCCCTCGTGCGGAAGTACGGCCCGACGCTGGACGACACTCTGGACTATCTCGACACCGGCAGCAGCCGGCTGCTCGAGCTCGACAACGACTCGACGCGGATCGAATCGCTCGGAGTCGAGGTCGATGCCGACCGCAACAGCGTCATCGAACTCGCCGAGCAGCTGAGTTCGATCCGGGGAGAGTTCGGCGCGGCCCTGTCCCAACGCGTGACCGCGGAGCTCGCGGAGCTCGCGATGCCCAACTCGCGGGTCTCCGTTGTGGTCGAAGACCGACCAGACTATTCATTCAGTGGAAAGGACCAGGTCTCCATCCTGCTCCAGCCTCATTCCGGTGCGGAACCCCGGCCGCTCGGCAAGGGCGCCAGCGGTGGAGAACTCTCGCGAGTGATGCTCGCCATCGAAGTGGTCATTGCAGGGAACGATCCCGTGCCCACGTTCATCTTCGATGAGATCGATGCCGGGGTTGGCGGCGCGTCGGCAATCGAGGTGGGCCGGAGGCTCGCGCAATTGAGCCGCACAGCCCAGGTCATCGTCGTCACCCATCTCGCCCAGGTCGCAGCCTTCGCCACGAATCACCTCCAGGTGAGCAAAGACGGTGACGGCGCTGTCACTGCCTCCAGCGTCACGCAGCTCGTGGGCGACGACAGGATCTCGGAGATGGCGCGGCTGCTCTCCGGACTCCCGGATTCCCAGAGCGGGCTTGCCCATGCCAGGGAGCTGCTGGACATCGCCCGCGAGCTCCAGCAGTAACCTCGAATCTCTCACCACCGCAGCCTGAATGCCGCACCAATCTCTGCGAGTCACAGCGAGCGGCACGGATCGGGGATAAGATGAAATCCCGTGGTGGATAACTCTGAACGGTTCGTAACTAAGCACATTTTCGTCACCGGTGGAGTCGTCTCTTCCCTCGGCAAGGGGCTTACGGCTGCCAGTCTCGGCAACCTGCTCACGGCCAGGGGCCTGCGCGTGGTCATGCAGAAGCTCGACCCGTATCTCAACGTCGATCCCGGCACGATGAACCCGTTCCAGCACGGCGAGGTGTTCGTCACAGACGATGGCGCCGAGACCGACCTCGACATCGGGCACTACGAGCGATTCCTCGACATCAACCTCGACCAGGCGGCCAACGTGACGACGGGCCAGATCTATTCGCAGGTGATCGCGAGGGAGCGCCGCGGCGAGTACCTCGGAGACACCGTGCAGGTCATCCCGCACATCACGGACGAGATCAAGCGCAGGATGCGACTGCAGGCGCAGTCTGGACCCGGTGGCGAGCAGGCTCCCGACGTGATCATCACGGAGATCGGCGGAACCGTCGGCGACATCGAGAGCCAGCCGTTCATCGAGTCTGCGCGCCAGGTGCGCCATGAGCTCGGCCGCAAGAACGTGTTCTTCGTGCACGTCTCACTCGTTCCGTTCATGAACGCGTCGGGTGAGCAGAAGACCAAGCCGACCCAGCACTCGGTGGCGGCGCTCAGGTCGATCGGTATCCAGCCGGATGCCCTGGTGTTGCGCTCGGACCGACCGGTGTCCGACAGCAATAAGCGCAAGATCGCGCTCATGTGCGACGTCGATGAAGATGCCGTAGTGAATGCCGTCGACGTGCCATCGATCTACGACATCCCGACGATGCTGCACGACCAGGGCCTCGACGCCTACATCATCGAGCAGCTCGGGCTCACGGCATCCGACGTCAACTGGGACGGCTGGAGCGAACTTCTCACCGCCGTGCACGAGCCTCGACACGAGGTCACCATCGGCCTGGTCGGCAAGTACATCGACCTGCCCGACGCGTATCTCTCGGTCACCGAAGCCCTCAAGGCCGGTGGCTTCGCTCAGCAGACCAAGGTGAACATCCGTTGGGTGCCCTCAGACGAGTGTGAAACGCACGAGGGCGCCGCGCGCATGCTGGGCGACCTCGAAGGCATCGTGATCCCCGGCGGATTCGGCGTCAGGGGCATCGAGGGCAAACTCGGTGCGCTGAAGTTCGCACGTGAGAACGGCCTGCCCGCGCTCGGCCTGTGCCTCGGTATGCAGTGCATGGTCGTCGAGTATGCACGGGACGTGGCAGGGCTCTCCGGTGCCTCGTCGTCGGAGTTCGATCCCGACACCGAGTTCCCGGTGATCGCCACCATGGCTGAGCAGGTCGACATCATTTCGAGCGGAGACATGGGCGGCACGATGCGCCTGGGGCTCTACGAGGCCGCGCTGGCGCCGGGATCCATAGTCTCGGAGCTCTACGGCTCCACCACCATCGCCGAACGTCACCGCCACCGCTACGAGGTCAACAACGCGTATCGCGAGCAGATCGGCGCTGCCGGACTGCAGTTCAGCGGGATCTCCCCGGACCGCACCCTCGTCGAGTTCGTCGAGCTGCCGCGAGACGTGCATCCGTTCTACGTCGGTACGCAGGCCCACCCCGAGCTGCGCTCACGGCCCAACCACGCGCATCCGCTGTTCCGTGGCCTGATCACGGCGGCGCTCGAGCGCCAGCAGGCCAGCAGGCTGTTCGAGGTCGCCGAGGGTTCGGACGATGCCGTCGTCGACACCGTCGATGCCTGAGGGCCGGGCCGTCGCGGGCCCGCTCGTCGATGACGCAATCGAACCCACCGTCGTCACCAGCGACGTCGTGTTCGGTGGCAAAGTGTGGGACATCCGGCGCGAATCCTTCGAACTCGATGGCCATCGGATCACTCGTGAATTCACGGATCACCCCGGAGCCGTCGCCGTGCTCGCCCTCGACGATCACGACCGCGTCCTTCTGATCAAGCAGTACCGCCATCCCGTGCGATTGCGCGAATGGGAACTGCCGGCAGGGCTGCTCGACATCGCGGGAGAGCCGCCCCTGCTCGCGGCCCAGCGAGAGCTCGCCGAAGAGGTCGATAAGGTTGCGGCCCGCTGGGATCTGCTGGCGGACTTCATGACGTCGCCCGGCGGCAGCAACGAGGTGCTCCGCGTGTACCTCGCCCGGGGAATCAGCGACACGGTCGAGGTATTCGACCGCACCGAGGAGGAAGCCGGGATCGAGGTGCGGTGGGTTCCCCTCGACGAGGTGGTCGATGCCGTGCTCGCGCGCGACGTGCAGAACTCGATCCTCGTGATCGCCGCGCTGGCCGCGGCTGCGGGCCGAGCGAGGGACTGGTCGACACTCGGTGACGCCGACGCCCCCATGACGAGGCATCCGCTGGAGCGCTCGGCGCGATGAATCTGGAGGCGGTCGACATCGCGGTCGCCGTCGACCGCTACCTGCGCCACGTCTCGATCGAGCGTGGGCTGTCGCCGCATACCGTGCAGGCCTATCGCCGCGATCTCGGCGTGTACTCCGAGTTGCTCGGGGATCGTGGCATCCTGACCCCGACCGCGATCACCGCGCGGGATGTTGCGGCCTTCGCCCACGAGCTGCGCACCCGGTCGGAGCGACCGCTGAGTGCGTCATCCACCGCGAGAATGCTGTCGTCGGTGCGCAGCTGGCATCGGTTCCTGCTCGAGGAATCGATCGTCGAGGTGGACGTCGCAGCCGAGGTGAAGCCTCCGAAGCAGTCCATGCGGCTACCGAAAGCGATCTCGATCGAACAGATGGAATCTGTGCTCTCGGCTACCGATGGTGATGACCTGCAGTCGCTGCGCGATAAAGCACTCCTGGAACTGCTGTACGCGACGGGGGCCCGGATCTCTGAGGCTGTGGCACTGAACGTGGACGATCTCGTCGACGGTGACATCGTGAGGCTGTTCGGTAAGGGCAGCAAGCAGCGGATAGTGCCGGTGGGAAGTTTCGCCAGGGCGGCGATCGATGCGTATCTCGTGCGTGCCCGGCCGTCGTTCTCGACGCGGGGCGCGGCCACTCCGGCGCTCTTCCTGGGTTCCCGGGGGAATCGGGTGTCGAGGCAGAACGCGTGGCTCATCATCAGGGCTGCCGCAGACAGGGCGAAGCTCGGCCTGGAGATCTCGCCACACACATTCCGGCACTCGTTCGCCACACACCTGCTCGCTGGTGGAGCGGATGTGCGGGTGGTGCAGGAGCTTCTGGGGCACTCGTCGGTCGCCACGACCCAGATCTACACGATGGTCACCGCCGATACGCTGCGCGATATGTACACGACTGCCCATCCACGGGCGCGTTGACCCGCATTAACCTTCAACCTCTGGTAGAGGCGAACCGCGCGCGCCGCTCGCGTGGCAGCACTGGCGGCCAAATTCCGCGCCGTACAGTGGAGCCATGACGGTACGCAGGGACGATTCGACAGTGCTGTCTGGCATGGAAGCACCGGTCAAGGGGCCCACGGGCAGGGAGTTGCGAACCTTCGCGGAACCGCCCGTATTGAAGAGTCACGGACCCGCGCGCATCATCTCGCTCTGCAACCAGAAGGGTGGAGTCGGCAAGACGACGACCACCATCAACCTGGGCGCGGCGCTCGCAGAACTCGACCGACGCGTACTCGTGATCGACTTCGATCCCCAGGGTGCACTCTCTGCCGGCCTCGGTGTGCAGACTCACGACGTCCCGACGATCTATGACCTGCTCCTCGGCACCGTGAAGAATCCGATCGAGGCGATCGTCCACACGAATTATCCGAACCTGGACATCATCCCCGCGAACATCGACCTCTCTGCGGCAGAAGTGCATCTCGTCAACGAGGTCGCCCGCGAGACCATCCTCGCCAGGGTGCTGCGCAAGGTCAGCGACCAGTACGACGTCATCCTGATCGACTGCCAGCCCTCGCTCGGTCTGCTGACCGTCAACGCCCTCACTGCAGCGCACGGCGTGCTCATCCCTCTCGAGTGCGAATTCTTTGCGCTGAGGGGGGTCGCACTCCTCGTCGAAACGATCGAAAAGGTGAAGGATCGGTTGAACCCGGCCATCGAGCTCGACGGAATCCTCGCCACGATGTACGACTCGAGAACCCTGCACTCGCGTGAGGTGCTCGACCGGGTGGTGGAGACCTTCGGCGACAGCGTGCTCGAGACGGTCATCGGCCGCACCGTGAAATTCCCGGATGCCAGTGTCGCCGGTGCGCCGATCACGAGCTTCGCTCCTGAGCACGCGGCGTCGCAGGCCTATCGCCAGCTGGCCAGAGAACTGATCTCCCGTGGCGCTGTCGCCTGACGGCGTCGCGATCGGACACGCCATCGCCGCCGAATCGGTGGAGCCGGCCGCCAGGTTCTCCGTCAGCCTGAACAACTTCAACGGTCCGTTCGACCTGCTGCTCTCCCTGATCACCAAACACGAGCTCGATATCACCGAGGTGTCGCTGTCCCGGATCACCGACGAGTTCATCTCCTACCTGCGCGGGCTCGACTCGGTGCAGGAACTCGACCAGGCGAGTGAGTTCCTCGTGGTGGCTGCGACCCTTCTCGACCTGAAGGTGGCCGGGCTGCTTCCCCAGGGCGAACTCGTCGATGCAGAGGATGTCGCGCTTCTCGAAGCACGGGACCTGCTTTTCGCGAGGCTGTTGCAGTACCGCGCCTTCAAGGAGGCCGCGCAGTGGTTCTCGGCCCGGTGGGACGTCGAATCCACCAGGCAGGTCAGGGCGGTGCGCCTCGAGGAAAAATACCGCAAACAGACGCCCGAGCTGGTCTGGACCCTCACCGCCGACGACTTCGCGGCCATCGCTTCGCTCGCGTTCGCCCCGCGGGAGATCCCGTCGGTCGGGCTCGACCACCTGCACGCACCCCTCATCTCGATCAGGGAACAGGCAGCGTACGTGGTGGCCATGCTCAGGCGCGGCGAGACCCTGACCTTTCGCCAGCTGATCTCCGGGGCAGACCAGAAGGGCGTCATCATCGCGCGCTTCCTGGCCGTGCTCGAGCTGTACCGTGGGGCGTTCATCGGTTTCGACCAGCTCGAACCGCTGGGAGAACTGCACATCCACTGGTCGGCGGAGCACTGGACCGACGACAGTCTCGCCAACCTCGGGAGCGACTATGGACACTGAGTCCGCCACCACTGCCACTGCTACCGCCACAGCCGTCGACCTCGAACGCAGCATCGAGGCAATCATGATGGTTGCAGACGAACCGCAATCCCTCGTCTCTCTCGCGACGGCGCTCGCGGCACCGGTCGCGGCCGTGCGGCAATCGATCGAACGCCTCGTCGCCGACTTTGACGGTGTGACGGGAGGTGCCCGTCGGGGGTTCGAACTCCGCGAGGTCGGTGGGGGCTGGCGCATCTATGTGCGTCCAGAGCACGACGCCGTCGTGCGCGACTTCGTGCTGACCCAGAATCCGACCAGACTCAGCCAGGCCGCGCTGGAAACCCTGGCCGTGATCGCCTATAAGCAGCCGATCAGCCGCGGCGCCGTGGCATCCATTCGCGCCGTCAACGTCGACTCCGTCGTGCGCACACTGCTGGGTCGCGGACTGATCACCGAAGCGTTCACCGACAGCGAGACCGGCGCGATCCACTACGAGACCACCGATATTCTTCTCACCCAGCTCGGGATCAACTCGATCGACGAGCTTCCCCACATCTCTCCGCTGCTCGAAGATGGAGCAGACGGATTTTCAACGGCGGGAGCCTGATGAGCAACACCACTGGCAGCGACACCAGAGGCAGCGATGCACCGAACCCCGAGGGCGAGCGGCTGCAGAAGGTCATGGCAGCGGCCGGCGTCGCTTCGCGCCGAGTATCCGAAGACCTGATCGCGCAGGGGCGCGTCACAGTCAACGGCGAGATCGTCACAGAGCCCGGCCGCCGCGTGCTGTCGACGGACAGGGTGACGGTCGACGACAGAGCCATCCAGCTCGACACCACCAAGCGCTACGTCATGCTCAACAAGCCCATCGGCGTGGTCAGCTCGATGCAGGATGAGGCAGGCCGGCCCGACCTCCGCGAATTCACCAGGGACTACGACGAGCGGCTCTTCAACGTCGGCCGGCTCGATGCGGGCACGTCGGGCCTGCTGGTGCTCACCAACGATGGAGAGCTCGCTCACGTACTGGCCCATCCATCATTCGGGGTGTCCAAGACATACATCGCGAAAGTCTCCGGATCGGTGAGCGCCCAGACCATCAGCATGCTGACGAAGGGCATCGAGCTCGACGACGGCCCCATCCACGCAGACAGGGCGCGCATGCTGGGTGCGGCCTCCGGGGGAGCATCCATGGTGGAGGTGACCCTCCATTCCGGCCGCAATCGCATCGTGCGCAGGATGCTCGACGCCGTCGGTCATCCTGTGCTCGACCTGGTGCGGCGCCAGTTCGGACCCCTCCACCTCGGGTCACTCGGCGTGGGCCGCACCCGTGACCTCACGAAGGCCGAGTTGGGCGAACTGCTGACCATTTCCCGTGGCGGGGAGGACGCTGCAGCGACTGAGGCTGAAGCTGATCTCGTCGTCGAGCCCGGGACCGACGCCCGTGAGTGATCGCCGGCTCGAGGGCCCTGTGCGGATCGTGGGCGCTGGGCTTCTCGGGGCGAGCATCGGGCTGGCGCTGAACGAGCGCGGCGTCGACGTCATCCTCGACGACGTCTCGCCGTCCGCGCTCGATCTTGCTGTCGACTACGGCGCAGGCCGACCCGCTGCTGACGGAGACCGGCCAGCCCTCATCGTGGTGTGTGTGCCGCCGGATGTGGTGGCGCGAGTCGTGGCGGCCGAGCTCGCCGCGCATCCGGCCGCCCTGGTGACGGATGTCGCGAGCGTGAAGGTCGCGCCACTCGAAGAATTGCGTGCACTCGGAGTGGACCTCTCTCGCTACATCGGCTCGCATCCCATGGCCGGGCGCGAGCGAAGCGGGGCGATCTCTGCGAGGGCCGATCTCTTTATCGGCCGACCCTGGGTGATCGCGGGCCACGACGACATCAGCTACCGCAGCGCGGCCCAGGTGGAACAGCTCGCTCTCGATCTCGGTGCGATTCCGATCGAGATGACAGCGGCCGAGCACGACCGCAATGTCGCCCTCGTCTCCCACACCCCGCAGGTGGTGGCATCGCTGCTGGCGCGCAGGCTGTCCGGGGCGACAGATTCCGCCGTCGCGCTCGCAGGCCAGGGCCTTCGCGACACCACGCGGATCGCGTCGAGTGAGCCCGAGCTCTGGGTGCAGATCCTCGGCGCCAACGCTTCCCCGGTCGCGGAGATCCTGTCGGCATTCCGCGACGATCTCGACGCGATGATCACCGCCCTCGAGCAGCCCACAGCGCCGGGAGCACGCCGCACCATCGCGGACTCGCTGGCCGGGGGCAACTCTGGCGTTGCCCGGATTCCCGGCAAACACGGGCAGGCGAGTCATTTCAGCCAGATCGTCGTCAAGGTGGATGACACCCCCGGTGAGCTTGCGAGACTGCTCACCGAGATCGGCGCGGCCGGAGTCAACATGGAAGACCTCAGACTCGAACACTCACCCGGTGCGCAAATCGGTCTCGCCGAGATCTCGGTGTTGCCCGCAGTAGAAGAACGACTCGTCTGGGAGCTCTCGGCTCGGGGCTGGAAGATTGCAGGAGCATTCGCATGAGCACCACCACCGTCGTCGCGATCGATGGCCCAGCGGGCAGCGGCAAGTCGAGCGTGTCCAGGGCCGCGGCGGCGGACCTCGGGTTCGCCTACCTCGACACGGGAGCCGCCTATCGGGCTCTCGCCTGGTTCTGCCTCGAGCGTGGTATCGACACGCTCGGCAGCAACGAGATCACGGATGCCCTGCAGGAGTTCGACTATGCGATCGGCACCGACCCCGACGGGTACTTCGTGCGCGTCGGTGACGGTGATGTGACCGACGACATCCGGGAGCCGCGCGTCACGACGGTCGTGAGCAGCGTCGCACGGGTTCCGGAGGTGCGCAGCTACCTGGTCGAGCTGTTCAGGAGCATCATCGCGGGGGTACCGAACGACGGGATCATCGTGGAGGGCCGCGACATCACCACGGTCGTCGCGCCCGATGCGCCGGTACGGATTCTGCTCACGGCAACCGAAGAAGCTAGAATGGGCAGGCGTTCTGCTGAACTCACCGGGGTCGACGCCTCGACCACAGCACGAGAGCTCAGTTCTCGGGACGCGCAGGATTCGCGTGTCGTGGACTTCATGAACGCCGCAGATGGTGTGACCACCATCGATTCCACCGATCTCGACTTCGACCAGACCGTGCAGGCTGTCGTGAGTCTCGTGCACAGTGCAGTTGACAAGCACCGTATGCGTAACCCCTAAGGAAAAGCCATGGCTGACGACGCCGCCTCCACAGACAAAGACGACTTCCCCCAGATCGACGAAGCGCTGGCCGAGCGCATCAGGGGCATCGACGATGACGAGGCGACGCAGCGCGCCAACGCGCTGCGCCAGGGCCTCGCCGACTATGACCTCGACGACGAGGACGTGCGTCTCCTTGACGTAGCCAACGACGACCCCGATGCGATCGTCTACCTGCCGGCGCTTCCCGTGCTGGCGATCGTCGGCCGCCCCAACGTCGGCAAGTCCGCGCTCGTCAACCGCATCATCGGCCGCCGCGAGGCCGTCGTCCAGGACACCCCCGGCGTCACCCGCGACCGCGTCAACTACAAAGCGGAATGGGCGAATCGCTCGTTCACGATCGTCGACACCGGCGGCTGGGAGCCCGACGCCAAGGGCATCAACGCCTCGGTAGCGGCGCAGGCCGAGATCGCGATCGACCTGGCGGATGCCGTGCTGTTCGTCGTCGACGCCACGGTGGGAGCGACATCCACCGATGAGCACGTGGTGCGCATGCTCCGTGCCACCAAAAAGCCGGTCATCCTCGTCGGCAATAAGGTCGACGACGTGCATCAGGAATCGGATGCCGCAGCGCTGTGGTCGCTCGGGCTCGGGGAGCCCTGGCCCGTCTCCGCCGTCCACGGCCGAGGTGTGGCAGACCTGCTCGACCACGTGCTGACGATCCTCCCGGAGATCTCGGCGGTCGCCAAGGAAGAAGTGGGTGGACCGCGTCGCGTGGCCATCCTCGGCAAGCCGAACGTCGGAAAGTCCAGCCTGCTCAACAAGACAGCGGGGGAGGAGCGGGTCGTCGTCAACGAGATGGCCGGCACCACGCGTGACCCCGTCGACGAGCAGATCGAGCTGGGTGGCAAGTTCTGGCGCTTCGTCGACACCGCCGGAATCCGCCGCCGCGTCAACCTCTCCCAGGGCGCCGATTTCTACGCCACCCTCCGCACATCGGCCGCGCTCGAGAAGGCCGAAGTGGCCATCGTCGTCATCGACGTCTCTGCGCCGATCAGCGTGCAGGACCTGAAGATCGTCGACCTCGTGCTCGAATCCGGCCGGGCGCTGGTGCTGGCCTACAACAAGTGGGACCTGCTCGACGACGAGCGCCGCATCTACCTCGAGCGGGAGATCGAACAGGATCTATCGCACGTATCGTGGGCGCCGAGGGTCAATATCTCAGCCAAGACCGGGCGTCACCTCGAGAAGCTGGTTCCCGCCCTCGAACTCGCGCTCGAATCCTGGGACACCCGCATCCCGACGGGTAAGTTCAACGCCCTGCTCGCCGAACTCACGCAGGAGCACCCGCACCCCGTGCGCGGAGGCAAGCAGCCGCGCATCCTGTTCGGCACGCAGGCGGCATCGCGCCCGCCGACCTTCGTGCTGTTCACCACCGGATTCCTCGACCCGCAGTATCGCCGCTTCATCACGCGTCGACTGCGCGAGATCTTCGGCTTCGACGGCAGCCCCATCAACGTGAATATGCGAGTGCGTGAGAAGCGCAAGCGCACATGACCGATGGCACGTCTGAGCAGGTGACGGTGCGCCCTGGGTCGAAACAGCTCGATTCGATTCAGGTCGCTCGAGGGTTTGCAGCCCTTTCCGTTGTCGCGTTCCACGCCCTCGACATCGAAAGCCGATATTTCTCCGGCCCCAGCATCCTTCCTGGGTTCTTCGACGGTGGCCAGGCAGGCGTAGACCTCTTCTTCGTGATCAGCGGGTTTGTCATGGTGCTGACAACGCGCAGGAAGCACGGCACTGTGCGCGCCGTGGGTGGATTCGCCTGGAACCGGTTGTTTCGCATCTACCCCACATACTGGGCATATTTTCTGATCCTGCTGCCGGTTTTCTTTTTGTTCCCGACGATGATCAACGCCTCCCAGGGCAATCAGGTGAACCTGTTCACGTCGTTTTTCCTCTTGCCCTCAGACACTCTCCCCCTTCTGCTCGTGGCGTGGACACTCACGCTCGAGCTGTGGTTCTACGTCGTTTTCACGGTCATCCTGCTTCTGCCTGAGCGCTTTCTCGTTGCGGCCCTTGGCCTGTGGTTCGTGGTTCTCGTGGCGGTCAACTGGAATGGCCCGATCGACTCACATCCCTTCGTCGAGGTCCCGTCCAACGCGATGGCGATCGAATTCATCCTCGGTGGCATCACGGCTCTGCTGTTCCGCAGAATCACTCGATCGCTCGCGATGGTCGTGTCGCTTGCGGGTCTCGCCGTCATCGTCTTCCTGGGCGTCACCCCGCCACAGAGCATCACCGCGGGAGCTGGAGTGCAACGCCCCCTCGTCATGGGGGTCGGATTCGCCCTCATCCTGGCCGGCTTCACCGCGTTCGAGAACAGGGGCACCATCGGCGTCGTGAAGCGGCTCGCCATCCTCGGGGACATGTCGTACTCGGTCTACCTGGGTCACATCCTCGTGCTCTCTGCGATGGGCAGGATCTGGCAGTCGATCTCGGGTCCCCTCGACGGAAACGTGCTCGCAATGGCGGGGTGGTGGATTCTGACCATTGCGGCGGTGCTGATTTTCGGATATCTCAGCTACAGGGTGGTGGAGAAACCCGTCGCCGGATTGTCGAAGCGCTGGAGGTCGCGCGTTTTCCGTGAGGATCGGCAACCGGCTCTGGTGATCGGCTAACGTCGAGTGCATGGACGCGCCTCTCAACAGTCTCCCGCGACGACCTCACGGGCCGGGCGACGAATGGGTGTACGGCGAGAACGGCGAAAAGTTCTGGGGCAGCTTCGGGGCAGCCGGGCTGCTCGTGTGGCATCGCACGCTCGGAGTGCTCTTACAGCATCGCTCCCTATGGAGCCATTTCGGAGGAACCTGGGGCCTTCCGGGTGGCGCACTCAAGCCCGGTGAGAGCGCAGTCGCCGGCGCCATGCGCGAGGCGAACGAGGAAGCAGGGGTCGACCCTGAACTCCTGCGCGTGATGTTTTCCACAGTGCTGGACAGGGGCGTCTGGACGTACACGACGGTCGTGGTCGAGGCGGAGACGGACTTCGAGCCGGTCATCGGTGACGCAGAGAGCGTCGCGCTCGCGTGGGTGGCGCTGGATGACGTGGCCCGGCTGCCGCTGCATCCGGGATTCGAAGCCAGCTGGGTGGATCTCAGGCCGCGGCTGGTCTGACCCTCGGCGATGGGGCGTGGCTCAGCCTCCGGCGACCTCGGGAGATACACACGCCCGACCGGCGGGAACCTCGTTGATAGCGGCCGCCAGTTCGCTCAGCACATCGAAACCTGAGACGCCGTCGTCGGTCACGTCAGGGTCGCCGTCGCTGTCGATGATGACCTCGACGGCGGGGGTGCGACCGTAGGTCGTGAAGACGAAGTTCGGGTCATCGCTGTCGTCGCGCAGCCAGTCGATCCCCTCGACGGTGATACACGGCAGAGTCGCAGTAGGTGCGGGGGACGGAACCCCACAGCGCAGCAACACCGCCGCTGGCGTGCCCCAGGCCGCAGTGGACTGCGCGTCTGTCTCGCGGGACGGGAGCCCGCCGACCGTGTCGGGCAGCCGTACCATCGCGGGCGCACAGGCGGGGTCTGCCGCATCGTCCGCGGCGTCAAGTACCACAGCGGGCGAGCACCCCACCAGCACGAGCAGCAGGGGCGCGACGAGCGCCATGGCCAGGGTTGCGCGGGTCGATCTCATCGGGATTCAGGTTACCGTGTGAAGTATGACGACCGCTGAGACGCCCGCACCCGAGACCCTCGGCAGCATTGGCGAGCAGGCTGTACTCGCGCGGATCTTTCCGCGGCTTCCTGCGGCGGCCGGAGAGCTGCTCGGCCCCGGCGACGACGCTGCGGTGGTCTCCACGCCCGATGGCAGGGTCGTGATCACGACCGACATGATGATCCACGGTCCGGATTTCAGGCTCGCGTGGTCGACCCCCTACGAACTGGGATGGAAGGCCGCGGCATCCAACCTCGCCGATGTCGCCGCGATGGGAGCGGTGCCGACCGCACTCGTGGTGGCGCTCGCCGTGCCCCGGGACACCCCCGTGGCGGTGCTCGAGCAGTTCAGCGATGGACTTCGCGACGGCTGCGATTCACTTGCCCCCGGCTGCGGAGTGGTGGGCGGGGATCTCTCGGTCTCCCCGGTGTTCACGATCGCCGTGACGGCCATCGGTGACCTCCAGGGTCGCGACCCGGTGCTGAGGTCAGGCGCCTCGGTGGGCGACGTCGTGGCCGTCTCCGGAGTGCTGGGGGTCGCAGCCGAGGGGCTGAGACTGCTGTTCGAGCACGGAACCGTCGATTCGGTTCCGGATGCCGCAGCCGCCGCCGATCTCCGGCGCGACCATGCGACGGCCATCGCCGCCCAACTCGCGCCGACGCCCCCGATCGCCGACGGTCCCGCCGCCGCGATCGCTGGAGCGACCGCCATGCTCGACCTCAGCGACGGACTCGCGATCGATGCCCGCAGGCTCGCGAGGGCCAGTGGTGTGGCGCTCGACCTGTCGAGTGGGGCCGTGGGCGGAAAGCTCCAGCTCGACGGGGGAGAGGATCACAGTCTGCTCGCCACATTCCCGGCTTCGACGATCCTGCCGGGCGGGTTCAGGGCGATCGGGCAGGTCATCTCCGGTTCCGGGGTGCTGGTCGACGGTGAGCCTTACGACGAGTCCAGCGGCTGGGATCCCTATCGCGGCTGGGACGGCGAAGCGGGCTGACCGCCGGCGACTGTCATCACGGCGCCGTGATCATCACGGCGCCGTGATTATCAGGGCGTGCTGAGCCAGTACAGGGCGGTGTCGCCGTAGTCCTTGCGGCGTTCCAGTTCGAGCCCGTCGGGCCACTCGGGCTCGGGGGTGCGCGAACTCCGCTCGAGCACCACGATGGCGCCGGGCGAGAGTCGCGGCATGAGCGCGTCGAGGTTCTGCGCGAGTTCGGGCAGGCCGAGGTCGTAGGGCGGATCCATGAACACGAGATCCCAGAAGGCGCGAGCCGAGACCAGAAACGGTTGCACGGCCTGCCCTGACGATTCCAGTGTCGGCTTGCTGCCCTTCGGAGCCTGTTTCAGGATGCGCGCGGCGTTCAGTGTGGCGGTCTGGATGTTACGGTCCACGAGGGTGACGTGAGTTGCACCGCGGGAGGCCGCCTCGAGCCCCAGAGCGCCGGATCCTGCGTAGAGGTCGAGCACGCGCAGGCCCGCGATGGCGTCCCTGGCCTCCAGCGCGGAGAAGATCGCCTCGCGAACCCGGTCGCTCGTGGGCCTGGTGCCGGATCCTGGCACGGCGATGGAGAGCGACCCCGCCCATCCTGCGATTATCCGGGTCATGGCGTGCTCAACTCCAGAAACGGAAGAGGGCGAACCCGCTGCCGACGAAGACGGAAGGGACACCGAGGAACGAGGTGATCCCGATGATGGCGGTGAAAAACGCGGCGTTGATTGCGGGCACCCAGAGCAGGGCGAACAGGCCGAAGATCGCGAAGGGCGCGATCGGTGCCACGGCGGCGAGGGCGCGGTCGGAGAGGTAGGGCTCGATGATGCCGAACCCATCGAGACCCGGCACGGGGAGCAGGTTCAGAACGGCCGCGGTGACCTGGAGGAACAGCAGGAACGACAGCGTGAACCAGAACGGGCTCGAACCCTGCCGGAAGCTGATCGCCACGGCCAGCACAAGCGCGATCGCGAGGTTCGTGAGCGGGCCAGCGGCCGAGACCGCCGAGTTGGCGAACCGGGTGCGGATCGCGGCGCGATTGACGAAGACGGCACCGCCGGGAAGACCGATTCCTCCGGCGATGAGGAAGACGAGGGGCAGCACGAGGCTGTAGACGACATGGGTGTAGCGCAGCGGGTCAAGCGTCAGGTATCCGCGGTACACGACCGAGACGTCACCGTTGCGATACGCCACGAGAGCGTGAGCAAATTCGTGGAGCGAGAGCGAGACGATCCAGACGAGCAGCACGACGACGAACGACATGATGGCGGGAGGTCCGATCCCCGACCACAGCGCCCAACCCGACACGATCGCCCCGGCGACGAGCGCGAGAAAGAGGGGAGACGGGCGATGACGAGCATGGGGAGTGGATGTCGCGCCAGACCCCGCGCGGTCGTCGCTGCCGGTTCCGCTCATCGTCACGGTGGCAATCCTGTCACAGGCGGCCCTGTCACAGTCGGCCCTGTCACAGGCGGCCCTCGCGCAGAGACAGTCCACTTGCTCCGGCAGCCCTGACACCGGGCGCTGGCGGGTAGCGTTGCATCGTGGCATCCCCCCTCGACCAGAAACTCGCCGACGTGCTCGGTGGGCGCACGGCGGCGGCGTTCGCCAAGGGTCTGGGTCTCGAGACCGTGGGTGACCTGCTCAGCCACTACCCACGGCGGTATGCGCGGCGAGGAGAGCTCACGGCCCTCACCCACCTTCCCGTCGACGAGAACGTCACCATCGTGGCCGAGGTGCTCCGCGTCATGAACAGGCCGATGCGGGCCAAGCGCGGCTCCATTCTCGAGGTGACGATCGGCGATGGCAAGGGCATCCTGACTCTCACCTTCTTCAACCAGGCCTGGCGCGCCACAGAGCTGAAGGCGGGGGCGAGGGGCATCTTCACCGGCAAGGTCGGCGACTATCGCGGCAGCCTGCAACTCGCGCATCCGGACTACGAGCTCTTCGAAGCCGACGACGAAGGTGGGGCCGATCCCGACAGGGCGAAGGCCTGGGCGGAGCTGCCGATCCCGATCTACGGTGCCACCTCGACTGTCGCGAGTTGGCAGATCCAGAAGGCGATCGGGGTGGTTCTCGACACCCTCGAACCCATCGACGATCCCGTGCCGATGGAACTTCGAACGGCATTGAAGCTGATGGATTTCTCGCGCGCACTGCAGCTCGTGCACCGGCCGACTGTCGATGCCGAGTGGGGTGCCGCGCGCAAGAGCCTGCGCTTCCAGGAAGCCTTCGTGCTGCAGGCGGCATTGTTGCAGCAGCAGCAGCGGCTGCGGGAGACGGCGGCGACGGAGCGGGTGGCCGGAGCCATCCTCGACGGTTTCGATGCGGCGCTCCCGTTCACGCTGACGAGCGACCAGGCTCTCGTGGGGTTGCAGGTCGCCGACGACCTGGCCGCCCCTGTACCCATGAACAGGCTCGTGCAGGGTGAGGTCGGATCGGGCAAGACGCTGGTCGCATTGCGGGCGATGCTGGCCGTAGCGGAATCCGGGGGGCAGTCTGCGCTCCTTGCCCCGACCGAGGTTCTCGCCCACCAGCACCTGCGATCGATCGTGAAGACCCTGGGCCCGGATCTCGCCGCGCGACTCCGGCCGACCCTGCTCACCGGCCAGTTGCCCGTGGCGGAACGGCGCAAGGCCATGCTCGCGGCGGTTTCGGGGTCGGCGCACATCGTCATCGGGACCCATGCCCTGCTGGCCGACCGGGTGGAGTTCTTCGATCTCGGCCTCGTAGTCGTCGATGAGCAGCACAGGTTCGGGGTCGAGCAGCGCGAAGCCCTGCGGCTGAAGGGGAGGCAGCCTCCGCACGTGCTCGTGCTGACCGCGACGCCGATCCCTCGCACCGTGGCGATGACGGTCTTCGGTGACCTCGATATCTCGACCATCTCCGAACTGCCCGCCGGGCGTTCGCCGATCGAGAGTTTCGTGGTTCCCCTGGCCGAGCATCCGGGCTGGGTCGCCCGCGTGTGGGCGAGGGTGGCCGAGGAGCTCGCGAAGGGGCACCAGGCGTTCGTGGTGTGCCCGGCCATCGACGCCACCCCAGTGGACGACAACGATCTTCCGGCACAGGATGCCGTCGCCACCGGTGCCCCGGCGCCGAGGCCCGCTGCCAACGTGACCGAGGTGCTCGCCTCGCTCCGGGCCAATCCCGTGCTCGCGGGACGACGCATCGAGGGATTGCACGGTCGCATGTCTGGTGACGAGAAGGATGAGCTCATGCGCTCCTTCGCCGAGGGGCGAATCGACGTCCTGGTCGCGACGACCGTGATCGAGGTGGGTGTCGACGTCCCCAATGCCTCGACGATGGTGGTGCTCGACGCTGATCGTTTCGGGGTGTCGCAACTGCATCAACTCCGCGGGCGTGTGGGGCGCGGCGGGGTGCAGGGGCTTGCGCTCTTCGTGACCGGCGCCGAGGAGGAGTCGCTCGCCCGCGAGCGGGTGGAGGCCGTGGCATCCACTCTCGATGGATTCGAACTGGCCAATAAGGATCTGGAGCTGCGCCAGGAAGGGGACGTGCTCGGTCGGATGCAGTCCGGCGGGCGGTCGAGCCTGCGCCTGGTGAGGGTGGCCAAGGATGGCAAGCTCATTGCTGAAGCACGCGAGCGCGCCGCGGAGATTCTTGCCGCAGACCCGACTCTGTCGACTCATCCCGCGCTGCGTGAGGCTCTCGATCGTCGACTCGATGAGACATCGGAATCGTTCCTGGCGAAGAACTGACGGATGCCACTCACGGAAACGCTGCGATGACTCTCTGGTAACGAACCTGCAACATACGCCGGGTATGGTGAAGTCATGCACAGGATCGCCGTTGTTCCTGGGTCTTTTGACCCTGTCACCCTTGGACACCTGGATGTCATTGAACGGGCGGCGGGTCTGTTCGATGAGATCCACGTGTTGGTGGTCCACAACCCGGGCAAAACGGCGCTGTTGCCCATCGCGCAGCGGGTCACCCTGATCGAACAGGCGATTCGTGAGGCCGGTTTCGAGGGCAACATCCGTGTGACCAGCTGGAGTGTCGGTCTGCTCGTCGACTACTGCACCGAGGTTGGCGCGACCGTGATCGTCAAGGGGATCCGTTCGCAGGTGGATGTCGCGTACGAGACTCCTATGGCGATCGTGAACCATGACCTTGCCGCGGTGGAGACGATTTTCATGCTTCCGGATCCCGCTCATGCCCATGTCTCCAGTTCCCTTGTGCGCCAGGTGGATGCCCTCGGTGGAGACGTCTCGCCGTACGTCCCGCCTGCGGTGTCACGGTTCCTGCACCAGGCCTAGCCCGCATCGCGGTCTCGGTATCGCAGCCTCCGCAGCGCGGGGCTGCCAGAACCAGGCAGACGCGGGTGTTGCGTCGGGTCCAACTCCGGCGGTGGCTCCAGCCAGTACCGCCCCGTGTCTCGAGTGATCCGCCAGCCATTGTTGTGCACGAGCATGTGGTGATGTCGACAGAGTGAGACCCCGTCCAGGACAAATTGTGAATACGGCCTAGAATTTCTATTGCCGCGATGCACTACTTGCCCGTGGTGGGCTGCTCGGGTTGGCCGCCAGAAAAACCCAAATACCCCCGATTGATTCAGTCGTAGCTGCAGCCCGTCCTACCAACGGTCGATTCTTTTCCATCCATTTCTGATGGTCCCGAAGCTTCGCGCCACCGCTGTCCTCAGAAAGGAGTGAAGAATCAAAAGCGCAGTGCATTGCACGATGAGCTACACGATGACGGCGTACGCCTCGAAGACTTGAGATATATCCATATGAGGATTCTCTCAGTGCGCCTCATTCTGCGCGCCCCAAACGCGGCGGTGCTCCGAGACCGGAGACGACACCACTAGCTTCACAGCCCTTGAAAACTTGCCTGCGCACTCCAACCCCGGACTGCCTCGAGATGAAGATTCCAATGACCCGCTAGCCTTGCTTCACGCGTCGAGGGAGTGCTCTTGAAGGTCTTTGTTAGTTGGTCTGGTACTACGAGTCGCTTGATTGCCGAAGCGCTGAGTGATTGGATGCCGAAGGTGATCCAGGGTGTAGAACCCTTCGTATCCGCGAAAGACATCGACAAGGGTGCGAATTGGACAGTTGAGCTTTCCCGCGAACTCGAAAACGCGCAATTCGGTGTCATTTGCCTCGCACCCGACAACCTACTGTCACCGTGGCTCAATTACGAGACTGGCGCAATTACTCGATCAGTGGACTCTCGGGTTTGCCCGGTGCTCTTCGGCGTTCGGAAGGATGAGATCAAGCCACCGATGTCGCAACTTCAACTCACAGTTCTCGAGAAAGACGAGATGCTCTTGATGATGTCGTCGATCAACAAAGTGGCCGGAGGATCCCTCCGACACGACTCCCTCCGAGAGGCCGTAGACGTTTGGTGGCCGCAGCTTGAGAAAGAACTTGCGAAGATTTCGATCCCGAATGGACCAGTGAAGTCTGAATTGTCGCCTCCTGAGCCAGCCAAACCCGTAGTCGACGTTAGCGAGATGATGGAGGAGTTGCTGCACCGGGTTCGTTCACTAGACGAGCGCATGCGGAAGATTTCGAGTCGTAATGATGGCGTGGGCACTAGCCAACAATTAAACGAATCGCGCCCCATGCAGAGGCCCTCCGCTGCGCGAGACCACATCAAAGATGTGCTCGAACGAGCAGGAATCGCAATTAGGCGAGTACGCGTAGGAGTGTCCACCATTGAGGTCGAGCTGATAGAGACCATTGCTGATCCGATCCCAGCAGACATTCTTAGCGTAGGTGAATTGGTGTCAATCCAAGAGAGGATCACGGTTCGTTTCGCCAGTCCTGGTCGATTCATAGAATTCGATCCATCGGGTGCACTTTCGGAGACACCCTTCTAGCCAGCGGTGCACACTCCGCGCGTCGTAGCCGTGCTCTTCATCTGAAAATACAACATAACCCGTAAGCAGTTCGAGAGCGGTCGGCAAGGTTTCAGCGTCCGCAGGGTGCCGAAACCTGACCGACCGTCTTGTGGAGGGTTCCGAGATATGTTGCTCAAGTAAGGGCACACGCTGCGCGCGTACCCTGCCACGATGAGTCCATGAAACAACAGCAACTCGAAGCACTGGTTATTGCGACGATTGACCGCGCGCGGACCGGTAATCCGATCGAGGACGACAGGATCGAGTTCAAGCGCGAGTGGCCAGAACCGACGAAGGCGCGGCAGCTCGCTGGATTTGCGAATCGCGCCAACGGAAACTATGTCATCTACCTCGTAGGCGCCAGCGAGAGCGGAGAAATCTTTGCACTAGACGGAACTGACACAGCAGATTGGTGGGCATCGCTTTCGTCCAAATTCGACGGTGTGCCACCCGACCTTATGCACCACATAAATGTCCCGATTGGATCTAGAGAGTCAGTTGTCGCTCTGCTATTCGGTACCGATCGTGCGCCATATGTCGTCACAGTCGACGGCGGAGGCTCTGCTGAACGCGAGGTTCCGATGAGAGATGGAACTCGAACAAGAAGTGCGCGGAGGGACGAACTGCTCCGATTGTTGGTACCTCAGGCCTCGGTCCCGCCCGCATTGTTACTTGCGTGCAGGTTCACTGCCCAATGGAATCCGGAACGTCTAGTCAGGGAAAGTTATCCCCAAGAGAGTGCTCGGCCAGCTTGGTGCTCCCTCTACGGCGTGGCGAATGTCTTTCTGGAACATACTGCCAGGTCAGGGGTCATGCTTCCTTTCCACGATATGGAAGCAAGTCTGGAAACTAAACACCGTTCGATCCCGCTCTCGATCACATTGGCTACTAACCGGCCGCAGGATACCCCGCCCAATTTTGGCGTTCACTCTAGGAGGGACGGGGTGGTTGCCACGGGCCCCGGACAGTTTCAGATTCGCTTCAACTCGAGGAAATTAGACTCGGAAGAGCGGGAATTCCTTGAGGGCATAGAGAACTGGACCGTTCGGATGAAGTTCGGTGTCACCGGAGCGTCCAGATCGGTACAGATAGACGAGGGGTTGCCGCGGAACCGGACATTCGTAGATAACACTGGCGCCTCGAACATTGACGTGGCGCGCTGGGAGATCCCCACGACTCGGATTACCGATCAGTAGGGTCGTATTGATAATTTGTTCCGTCGGCGACATCGGTCCTGCCGCCTCGACTGAACTCGACGATGTGATGCACCTCAGTCCAGGACGGTGGTCGGTCGCAACCGGGCTCGATGCATCCACCATCCCTCGCGGAGATGACGGCTCGTTGCCGTGCACTGTGCAGTCGTTGGGTGCGTCCCAGATTGAGGGCCTGACCATCGTCGTCGAACAGGATCGGTTGCAGGCCTCCGTCGCACGCGAGTCGACGAACGCTGGCGACAGAGATCGCTGCGGTCTGCCCCTCGATGTATCCGACACCGGTGTCCGCGGCGAGATCACTCTGCGTGACGAGCACGCGCACCACTGCGCGGCGAGCGGCGAGCCGGTTGCCGGATCCAGACCTGACGGCAACGTCGACCAGTTCCACCACTGCGTCGAGCGCGAGCTGCTCTGTGCTTCTGGGGTCGTTGACGATCAGTTCGGCGCGCTCGCACTCCGCCGGATCCACGAAGCGCGGACCGCCCCGCCGTGGCGAGGTGGCGACGTCGATCGCGGCGCCGATGATGGCGGCGGACTCGGGATCGAGCAGTCCGATGAGCTTCGTCATCCCGTCGGTCTGGGGAAACAGCCGCAGGTACCGTCGATCGCGACGTTCCGCTTCCCGGTCACCCACGCCAGCGGCATCCAGCTGGTCGCGAAGCTCTCGGGCGTGCGTGGCCAGTCGACCGACGCGGACGAGACCGGCCATCGCTGTGAGTTCCGCTACGGCTAGTGCGAGAGATTCGGCGCTCACCGCTTCGGTGGGTCGACCCAGTTCACGCCGGATGATCTCGAGGGCCTCACCGGAGATGCCTCCGGTCGCCGCGGCAGCGATCGCGACGTGAAGCCATGGCTCGGCCCCTGGCAGCGGCAGATCGCCGTCTCGAGCTGCCGCTTCGGACGTGAGCAGCGTGCCGACCTCGATGAGTCGTCGCGCCGTGGTCGAACCGGTGCCGGTGATCGACTGCACCAGTGCTTCGGGCGTGCGTGAACCCTGTCTTTGCGCCAGCCCGCGGTATCCGAGCTCACGGCGTGACCGATGGGCGATTTCTGCGGCGATGGTAGCCCCGGCCACATCAAGCAGTCGAGACGACACAGTGACCCGTCGCTGGAATTCCAGCAGTGCGTCATCGGTGGCCGCGGTCGCACTCGGTCTGGTGGTACTCGCGAACCCTGACAGCACGGAATCGAGTTCAGTGAGCAGCGAATCGAGGTCGGCCATGGTTCGATTATCCCAGACATTAGAACACATATTCGAAAAGGTGAATAACCTCTCTCCACAGATTTCTCAGGGAGTAGAGCGGCGAGGCCCGGCGACTACCGCCGGTAGTGGTTCGCAGCGCAGAATGGAACCGTGACCCTCAAACTCGGATATAAGGCATCAGCAGAGCAGTTCGACCCGCGAGAGCTGGTGGAGATCGCGGTCGCCGCCGAAGCGCACGGCATGGAGAGCGTTGCTGTCAGCGACCATTTCCAGCCGTGGCGTCACGAGGGCGGACACTCCCCGTTCTCGCTCAGCTGGATGGCTGCCGTAGGGGAGCGCACCTCGACCATCCAGATCGGCACCTCGGTGATGACGCCGACCTTCCGCTACAACCCAGCCGTGCTCGCCCAGGCGTTCGCGACGATGGGCTGCCTCTACCCCGGCCGGATCATGCTCGGCGTCGGAACCGGCGAGGCACTCAACGAGATCGCGACCGGCTTCACGGGGGAGTGGCCCGAGTTCAAGGAACGCTTCGCCCGGCTGCGGGAATCCGTCGATCTCATGCGCCAGCTCTGGACGGAAGACCGAGTGAACTTCGAGGGCGAGTACTACTCCACCGTCGACGCGTCCATCTATGACCGGCCGGATGTCCCGGTGCCGGTATACATCGCAGCAGGCGGCCCCGTCGTGGCGCGCTACGCCGGCCGTGCTGGTGACGGCTTCATCTGCACCTCCGGCAAGGGGATGGAGCTCTACACCGAGCAGCTCATCCCTGCGGTGAAAGAGGGCGCGGAGAAGGTCGGCCGCGAATTCGACGACATCGACAGGATGATCGAGATCAAGATCTCCTACGAGACCAGCCGCGAGCTCGCCCTCGAGAACACCAGGTTCTGGGCACCACTGGCCCTCTCGAAAGAACAGAAGCACGACATCACCGATCCGATCGAGATGGAGAAGGCCGCAGACGAGCTGCCAATCGAGAAGATCGCGAGTCGCTTCATCGTGGCCACCGATCCTGACGACGTGGTCGCCCAGGTCAGGCAGTACACCGATGCCGGCATGAACCACCTCGTCTTCCACGCGCCAGGGCACGACCAGCGTCGGTTCCTCGAACTCTTCGAGAAGGATCTGGCCCCGAGGCTGCGCGCCCTAGACGCATGATGGACGATCCGAAAGAGACTCTGCACCGCTACCTCCAGCAGGCGCGCGAGGCGTTGCTCTGGAAGCTGGATGGCGCTAGCGAGTACGACATCCGCCGACCGCTGGTGCCGAGCGGCTCCAACCTCCTGGGCATCGTGAAGCACGTGGCGAGTGTCGAGGCCGGCTACTTCGGCGAGATCTTCGGGCGGCCGTTCCCCGAACCGATGCCATGGTTCGACGATGACGCCGAACCGAACGCGGATATGTGGGCGTCGGCCGACGAGTCGCGTGAGTGGGTCATCCACTTCTATGAGCGCGTCTGGGCGCACTCGGATGCCACCATCACAGCGCTGGACCTCGATGCGCCGGGGCTCGTACCGTGGTGGTCAGAGGAGCGCATGAACGTCACCCTGCACTCGATGCTCGTGCACATGCTCGCCGAGTCGCACCGGCACTGCGGTCATGCCGACATCCTGCGGGAACTCATCGACGGCAGCGTGGGCCACCGGGCCAACTACAGCAATATGGGCGAAGGGGATGCCGCCGCCTACGCCGCGCACGTCGAACGACTCGAGGCCGTGGCGAGGTCGTTCTCCTGACTCCCGCCTAGCTCGCGAGCGGCCCGGCGATCTCCCAGATCGTGCCGGTGGGGTCCGCGAAGGCTGCGGTTCGGATGCCCCACGGGCGGTCGAGGGGGCCGTTGAGGAGGGTCACGCCCCTACCGACGAGTTCGGCGGCCGAGGCATCCACGTCGTCGACATCGAGGGTGAACTGTGCTCGCGCGCCGTCGTCAGCCGCGGCGACCCTGGCTGGAGCTATCAGGTCATGCGCTTCCCTCGTCGCCAGAAGATTGATGAGGGTGTTGCCGAAGGTGAACACCGCCGATGAGTCGTCTTCGAAGTGCACGGGCAGTTCGAAGACGTCGATGTAGAACTGTCTCGCCTCGGTGAGGTCGTCTGCGAAGAGCGTGATTGCGGTGATGTTTCCCGGCCAGTTGGTCATGTTCACAGCATATACTTCTGGCATGTCCGGGGCCGTCATCTACACAGGAATCATCTCCCTCGACGGTTACACCAACGACGCGGATGGACATTTCGACTGGAGCGCTCCGGACGAGGAAGTCCACGGGTTCATCAACGATCTGGAGCGCAACGTCGGCACCTACCTGCTGGGCCGGCGGATGTTCGAGGTGATGAACGTGTGGGACACGATGCCGATCGACCCCGAGCATCCCGTCATCGATGATTACGCCGAAATCTGGCGTGCTGCAGACAAAATCGTGTACTCGACGACCTTGACTGAGGTGACCTCTCCGCGCACCAGGCTGGAGCGAAACTTCGACCCTGAAGCCGTGCGGGCCATCCCCGGCACAGTCTCCGTCGGAGGCGCCACGCTCGCGGCCGAGGCGATCCGGGCCGGCATCGTCGACGAGTACAGGATGCTCGTCAATCCCGTGATCGTCGGCGGCGGTACCCCCTACTTCCCTCTGGGCGTCGCTCTCGAACTCGACCTCCAGGAGCAACGGTCGTTCGCGAACGGCGTGGTGTACCTGCGGTACCGACCGCGTTAGGTGTTGCGCAGCATCCCGTCGGCGCACGACCCGCGCCTAAACTGGATGGATGATGCTCTCCGTTTTCGCCGTCGGTGGGCTGCCCGAGTTCGTGGCCGGTGACGACCTCGAAGCGATCCTCGGGAATGCGGTCGATGGCATCCTGGACGACGGCGACATTCTGGTCATCACCTCCAAGATCGTGAGCAAGGCCGAGGGCCGGCAGGTTCGTGCCGACGACCGCGAGGCCGCCATCACTGCCGAGACCGTACGCGTCGTCGCGACCCGCGAGCACCCCAGTGGAGTGACCCGCATCGTCGAGAATCATCTCGGGATGGTGGCGGCCGCAGCCGGTGTCGACTCCAGCAACGTGCCGGATGGCATCGTGCTGCTTCTTCCCGTCGATCCCGATGCCACGGCGCAACTGCTGTGCCGCGCACTGCGCGACAGGTTCGGCCTGAGAATCGGCATCCTCATCACCGACACCCTCGGTCGGCCGTGGCGGCAGGGCCAGACCGACGTCGCGATCGGCGCTGCGGGCATCCGCGTGCTCGACGATCTTCGCGGGCAGACCGACTCCAACGGCAGGCGACTGGATGTCACCGTGCCGGCCGTCGCGGATGAGATCGCCGCCGCGGCGGACCTCGTCAAGGGCAAGTCCCTCGGGCTGCCGGTCGCGGTGGTCAGGGGGCTCGGCCATCTGGTGGCCGGACTGGACGCGCCGGGCGCCAGGTCGATCGTGCGCACCGGTCCCGACGACATGTTCAGGCTCGGCACAGCTGAGGCCTGGGCCGAAGGATTCGAGGCCGGGCGCGCGAGTGCCCACTGAGTGGATCGTGGTCGTGCCGTTCAGGATGGCGTCCGCAAAATCCCGGTTCGGCCCGCACGACAACAGTGCGCTCGCCCTCGCGATGGCGCTCGACACGGTGGAGGTGGCGCTGACCGTCGCGCAGGTGATCGTGGTGACGGATGCCCCGCAGCCCTTCCTCGCGCTCGGTGCCGCCGTGCATCCTGACCCAGGCACGGGCCTTAACGCCGCCATCGAGGCCGGCCTCGCACAGGCGGGAATCGACCCCGGTCGGGCGGTGCTGCTGGGGGATCATCCGGCGCTCACCCCGGAGGAACTCGCCGAATCACTCGCCGCTGCGATCCATCCCCTGAGCATGGTCGCCGATTCCGCGGAAACCGGGACGGCGATGACTCTGGCTCTTCCCGGGGTGTCGCATCATCCCGTGTTCGGCGGCGGCTCGAAAGCGGCTCACGAGTCGGCGGGCTACCGGCCGCTTGTGGGCGACTGGCCGGGACTCCGCGCCGACGTCGATACCGCAGCAGACCTCGCGCGGCTCGAGCGAACCGGCCCGCGCACGTCGGCCTGGTCAGCCGGCAGCAGCCGCTAACGCACCCCGGCCGAGCGCCGCGCTCGACTCCGGGTCGCGCATCCACAGCGGCACGACATGTGCCCGGATGCCCGCAGCCTCGATCGCGGGGGCGAGCTGTGCATCGGACTCGTCGACGAGCCAGGCATCCAGCACCCCGCCGTTCGATCGGGCGCCGTAGTGCAGCGCGACCGCGTCGGCCGCCGTGGACACGCCGATGGCCGTCAGGCACGCATCAGCCATGCCGCGCACGACGGCACCGGAGATGATCGGCGAGACGCCGACAACGCGAGCCGACGTCGCGGCGAGCGCCTCCCGGATTCCGGGGATTGCGAGGATCGGCCCGATGGAGACGACGGGGTTCGATGGCGCGAGCAGCACGACATCCGCGTCCGCGATCGCCTCGAGCACTCCGGGAGCCGGGGTCGACTCCGCGACGTCGCGGTAGTCGAACGACACGGCGGGGATGGATGCCCGGTGCCGGGTCCACCATTCCTGGAAGTGCATGGTGGCGTCCGCCGTCACCACGTGAGTCTCGACCTCGTCGTCGGTGGCAGGAATCAGGCGCACACCGAGCGGCCACCTCGACGTGATCCGTGCCGTCACCTCGCTCAACGGCAGCCCTTCGCGCAACAGGTGCGTGCGCGTGAGGTGGGTGCCGATGTCGAGGTCGCCGAGCGTGAACCACGGCCAACCGACTCCATAGGCGCGAAGCTCGGCGCTCACCCGTTCGCTCTCGCCGACCCGACCCCAGCCCCGTTGCTCGTCGTTCTCGCCGGCCAGCGTGTACATGATCGAGTCGAGGTCTGGCGCGATCCGCAGCCCGGTGAGCCACATGTCGTCGCCGACATTGACGATCGCGGTGATCTCGTCGGCGGGGGAGATGGCGTCGCGTAATCCGCGCAGGAAGCGGGCGCCGCCGACGCCGCCGGAGAGAACTGTGGTCTTCATCTGCTCCACGCTATGGCCTCCCGCCCCGCCCGGTGTTCATAACTCCTGCAATTCGAGCGGCATCCCGGCGGCAGCCGCGCTATCGCGGGGGTGCCGCGAACGGAGGCAGCCGTTCTGCAGGAGTTATGAACACGGGAGGCTCGAGACCTTCCGCCGGTTCCCCGCAACTCCTACAATGCTAAGCATGATTCAGCTTTTGCTCACGGTGGGGTCGCTTGCCCTGATGATCTTCGCCCTCGTGGACGTGATCACCTCTGATTCGTGGAAGTTCCGCTATCTCGACAAGGTGTCGTGGGTGTTCATCGTGATCCTGCTGCCCCTGATCGGCTCCATCCTCTGGCTCATCGTGGGAAAGCAGCCGACGGAGTCCCAGGATCGGGGCACCTTCGGTGATCCCCGCGGGTACGAGAGCGCCGTGAGTCAGCAGTCGCCGCAGGATGACGCGGCCTCCGTCGAACGCGAGATCGAGTTCCACGAGCGGGAGGCGCGCATCCGCCGTCTCGAGGCAGAGCTGAAGTCGAAGCGGATCACGCCCTGAACCTTGCCAGCTAACTGGCAGGGTTATCTATTCGTTATATCTGGCAGACTCTGAAGGTGGACAGTGCAGCCGTGAACATCGATCTAGGTCACCCCGACGGCGCCGTCGAGGCGATGCCTCACGACGAGTTTTATGCGAAGACACGCGAGATCCTGCGAACGATCGAGACCGTCATCGATGGCAAGCGCAATGCCGTCGAGATGGCCCTCACCGTGCTGCTCGCCGAGGGGCACCTGCTCATCGAAGACGTGCCCGGCGTCGGCAAAACGATGCTCGCCCGCACCCTGGCCCGCACGATGGACTGTTCGGTCACGCGCATCCAGTTCACCCCGGACCTGCTCCCCGCCGACATCACCGGCGTCTCCGTCTACAACCAGGTCGACCGCGAGTTCGAGTTCAAGCCGGGCCCCATCTTTGCCAACATCGTCATCGGCGACGAGATCAACCGCGCGAGCCCGAAGACCCAGTCCGCCCTGCTCGAGAGCATGGAAGAAGGCCAGGTCACCGTCGATGGCCGCAGCTACTCGCTCGGCACGCCGTTCATCGTGATCGCCACCCAGAACCCGATCGAGATGGAGGGCACATACCCTCTCCCCGAAGCCCAGCGCGACAGGTTCATGGCCCGCATCTCGATGGGGTACCCGGATGCCGCGGCAGAGCTCGCCATGCTGAGGCAGCGAGCCACCTCCAGCCCGCTCGACGCGGTGCAGCCCGTCGTCAGCACCGCCCAGCTCGCCGCCATGATCGCGACAGCACGGAACGTCTTCGCGAGCCGCGCGGTGGAGCAGTACGCGGTCGCGATCGCCCAGGCCACCCGCGACGACAGGGACCTGAGACTCGGTGCGAGCCCCAGGGCGACTCTTCAACTGATGCGTGCCGCGAAGGCTCGTGCCGCCCTGGACGGTCGCGAATTCGTGCTTCCGGATGACATCGACGCTCTCGCCATCCCCGTCTTCGGCCACCGCCTCATCGCCGCTCGTCGCTCCGGCGGCGGTCCCGCGGGGTTCGGTGGCGGCAGCATCGCCGATATCATCTCCGCCATCGTCGCATCCACTCCGGTACCGATCAGTGCGGCCGGCCCGGCCTAGCGGCGGGCATCCGATCGTGAGTCGAGCAGGCAGGGCGGGGAAAGGTGCGCGCGCCGGTGGCGTGCGGCTGACCCTGCGCGGAATCGTGATGCTCGTGGCATCCGGAATCGCATTCGTCGCGGCGTATGCTCTCGGATTCCGGCAACTGCTTTATGTGGCGGTCGTGCTCGCGGCCCTGCCATTGATCGCGCTCGCCCTCGTGCGGGTGCGCAGGCCGAAACTCTCGGTGACGCGGAGTTTCTCGCCCCACGTCGTCGAAGCAGGGAGCAGCGCCACCGTCTCCCTTCTCGTGCACAATCTCGGCGCCTCACGCACCATGCGCGCCGACTGCTGGGACGAGGTGCCGTGGGTCGAGAACGGGTCGAGCACCCACGAGCTGCCGATGATGCAGCCCCGCGGGCCGAGGTTCAGGGCGCGAGGGAACACCGCGCGGATTGAGTACGAGCTGCGCCCGCCGCGGCGCGGAATCTTCCCGATCGGTCCGTTTGTCGTGCAGCTCGGTGATGCTTTCGGTTTCGCGACGACGACGTACAGGGTTGGCACCACCCAGGACGTGATAGTCACGCCCGAGGTTGTCGCGCTCGCGGAAACCGGATTGTCGGTGTCGGCCGGCGACGGGGAGTCGCGGCTCGTGCAGCGACGGTCATCGGGTGATGACGACGATTCGATGACGAGGGAGTACCGCACAGGGGATGCGATGCGACGGGTGCATTGGCGGGCGTCGGCCCGGCACGGCGACCTGATGGTGAGGCAGGAGGAGCAGCGGTCGTTCCCGGAGGCCCGTGTGATCCTCGACACCCGCGGTATCGGCTACGAGGACCTGTCCGGCGACGAGCGGACCGGCGATCTCGACAGCGATTCCTTCGAATGGGCGGTGCGCATGCTCGCCTCCGTCGCCGTGCACCTGCGGCGGTTCGGGTTCCTCGTCACGGTGGAGGAGTCCGGGTCTCCCCAACTCGAAATCGACATCTCCCGACGGCATCACAGGCTCGACGAGGAGTTCCTCGCCGAGCTCGCCGAACTCCGGCTCACGCTCTCCTCCCAAAACTCTCTCGACTTCTCGGGCTCGACGGAGAAGGGGCGGGGCAGCAACGGTCCGATCATCGCCATCGTGGGCGCGCCGGACGGGCAGACCCTGGAATGGATGCTCAGCCAGCGTCGACCCGGAGACGTCGCCGTCGCGTTCCTGGTGCAGTCGGTCTCGGCGATCGATTCCCTCGACCGGCGACTCGGCGTTCGCGAGTCGCACTCGCTGGCGGCCACCACAACGCGACTGGCCAACGCCGGCTGGCTCGTCGTTCCGGTTCGTTCCGACGACGATCACGCCGCGGCCTGGGACGCCGTCGTGTTCGAGACAGGCCGCTCACGTGTCGGCAACTAGAGTCGCGGCACGCCCCGTCGCGAGGCCGGACGTCGCATCCCACTGGCTTCTGAGCGCTCTCATGCTGGTCGGGCTCGGAGCCGCGGCCGCTGGTCTCAACTCGATCATCGCCGATGTCGCGTGGTGGTTCGTCATCATGACCGTCGCGCTGCTTGTCTTCACCGCCGGAGCCACGGTGCGGTCCTTCACCCGGCGCCGGATCTGGCCGATACTCGCCGCGGCGGCCACCGCCTTTGGCGTCATCATTTTGATGTTCGCGCCCTCCGAGTCCCTCCTCGCCCTGATCCCGACCCCCGCCACGTTCGAGAGGTTCGGTGAGCTGCAGTCGCTGGGGGCGGCATCCATCTCGAGGCAGGCCATTCCCGCGGACGCCGATGAGGGCATCCTGTTCCTGCTCTGCATCGGGGTGGCGCTCATCGCCGTCGCAATGGATGCGCTCGCGTTCGCCCTGCGGGTGCCTGCGGCGTCGGGTGTGCCGCTGCTGGTGTTGCTGCTCGTGCCGAGCTTCGTGCGCTCTGAGCTCGACAACGGTTTCTTCTTCGCGCTCACCGCGGCGGCGTGGATCGCGATCCTGCTGGTGCGCTCGCGGCGACCGGGTCGGCGGGTGGCGGTCGGCATCGCGGCGGCAGCCGTCACGGCCGGTCTCGTGATCCCGCTCGCACTTCCGCCCCTCGACTCGAGCCAGGCCGGCGGGGAGAGCCCGGCCGGCTTCTCGACCGGCATCAACCCGATCATCACTCTCGGTGACGACCTCCGGCGAGGCACACCGTCCCTCGCGCTGCGATACACCTCGACGGATGATGACGGGCAGTACCTCAGGCTGACCGCCCTCGACGACTTCAGCGGTCGCTCCTGGGGAGACGGCGATCCCGAGGTCTCATCCGAGAACAGCGTGGATGCGATCGGCGCCGCGCCCGGCCTCGGTCCGGACGTGCCCGTGACGGAGGTCACGACAGACATCAGTGTGTCGAACATCCTCAGCCGCTGGTTGCCGGCGCCGTATGCGCCCACGAGCGTCACGGGGCTCGTCGGTTCGTGGGCCTGGGATCCGGATGCACTCACCATCCGCACAGAGCGGTCGAGTGCCCGGGGGCAGCAGTACACGGTCGAGAGCCAGCGGATCGCGCCATCCATCGACCAGCTGCAGGCTGCTGGCAGCACTGTGGAGGCCGGATTCGAGCGCTACCTGCAGGTGCCGGGTGACCTGCCTCCCGTGGTCGGCAGCACCGCCATCGAGGTCACAGCTGGAGCCACCACGAACTACGAGAAGGCCGTGGCCCTGCAGGACTACTTCCGCGGGGGCGAGTTCACCTACTCGGAGGACGCGCCGGTCGACAACGGTTACGACGGCTCCGGTGCCAGCGTGCTCGATGCCTTCCTTGCGGCGAAGTCCGGCTACTGCGTGCACTTCTCCTCAGCCATGGCGTCGATGGCGCGCACCCTCGGAATGCCGGCCCGCATCGCCGTCGGGTTCACGCCGGGGCAGGGGACGCTCCAGGATGACGGCACCACCCAATTCACGGTGACGACGTTCAACCTGCACGCCTGGCCCGAACTGTATTTCGCGAACATCGGCTGGGTGCGCTTCGAGCCGACGCCCGGCCGCGGAACGGTGCCGGAGTTCGCGCCGCTCGCCGTCGACGATCCTGCCACGCCGGACGTCGACGAGTCTGTGCCGGCTACAGCACCCACGAGCACCCCGACCGCGGCTCCCGACCTTCCGGCCGACGACCTGCCGGTCGATACCGATCCCCAGGCTGTGGGACCCGGTGCGACCACCGGCACCCTGCCGTGGTGGGGCTTCGCCCTCGCGGCGCTGGCCGGACTGCTATTCGTGCCCGCGATCGTCAGGGTGGTGCGGCGCTCCCGGCGACTCGCGGAGGTGGCCGCGGGGTCGGCCGAGGCTGCCTGGGACGAGCTGCGCGACACCGCTGACGATCTGGGCCTCAGGACGGACCGGGGGCACACACCACGGCAGTGGCGTGACGATCGCCGACAGCATCTCTCCGGCTCGGGGAATGACTCGCTCGACCGGTTGCGCGCCGCGCTCGAGTCCGAGGCGTTCGCCGAGCATGCTGGGGCTCCGGATGCCGCGGACGTGCGCACGGTCATCCGGTCACTCAGGCGCTCGGCCGGCGTGCGGGCCACCCTGCTCGCGACCGTCGTGCCGCGGTCACTCGCCGCGCGCTGGCGACCGGAGTCCGTGCGCGCCTAGCCGGATGCCGCGCGCCGCTCACAATCTCGAGCGCCGCGGGAATTCGCGCGGCGCCCGCGGAAGCGCGCGGCGCTCGGCCCGGGACGGCAGCCGCCGGGGGAAAGCTATCCTTAACGTTCCCCTCCCGATCGAAAGCAGGACGTGGCCATTTCTGGCATAACAGCCCCGGCTGGGACAATTGCGCAGCCCGCCCTGGCCAGCGCCCTCGAACGCGCTGCCAGCGGTGCGCCTGTGTCGGTGGATGACGCCGAACTGCTCATGCAGAGCCGCGGCGACGACCTGGAGCGGCTGTTCGACGTGGCGAGCAGGCTTCGCGACGATGGGCTGCAGCGACTCGGTCGACCCGGTGTCATCACGTTCTCGAAGAAGGTGTTCCTGCCGATCACGAACCTCTGTCGTGACCGCTGCCACTACTGCATCTTCGTCGACACCCCCGGCAAGCTCGCGAAGAAGGGCAAGTCGCTCTACATGTCGCCCGAACAGATCGTCGCCGTCGCTCGGCAGGGGGCCGCGATGGGCTGCAAGGAAGCGCTGTTCACCCTCGGCGACCGGCCGGAGGAGCGCTGGGACGACGCGAGGGCGTGGCTCGACGAGCACGGCTACACCTCCACCCTGCATTACGTGCAGGAGATGGCGGCGCTCGTGCTGAGAGAAACCGGGCTGCTGCCCCACATGAACCCCGGCGTGATGAGCTACGACGAGATGCTCGCGCTCAGGCCGTTCGCGCCCTCGATGGGCATGATGCTCGAAACCACGTCGGACCGTCTCTGGTCGGAGCCCGGCCAGGTGCACTTCGGCTCGCCGGACAAGGATCCGCGAGTCAGGCTGAAGGTACTGGAGGATGCCGGTCTCGCGCGCATCCCGCTGACCACGGGCATTCTCGTCGGCATCGGAGAGACCGTGCGCGACAGGGCAGAATCGCTCGTCGCGATGCGCGAATCCCACGCGAGGCACGGCCACCTGCAGGAGATCATCGTGCAGAACTTCCGGGCCAAGCCTGCGACGGCGTCCCAGAACGACGAGGATCTCGACGTGATCGAGTACGCCGTCACTGTCGCCGTCGCGCGACTCGTGATGGGCGCGGATGCGCGCATCCAGACCCCACCCAACCTCTCGGACGACTCTGCGCTCGCGATGCTCGTGCGGGCGGGGATCGACGACTGGGGCGGAGTCAGCCCGCTCACCGCCGACCACGTCAACCCGGAGCGACCCTGGCCGGAGCTGGACCGACTCGCCGAGATGACCCTGGCGACGGGATTCGAGCTCCGCGAGCGACTGACCGTGCATGCCGGGTACATCCGCGATTCCGCCACCTGGATCGACCCCGCGGTCATGCCCCGGGTGACCGCGCTGCTCGACCCCGTGACGCTTCTTGCCGACGAGGATGCCAGGGCCACCGGCAGCGCCCCGACGGCTCCCACGCTCATCGGGCTGACCGCGAAGGCGGCCACCGCGCCCGCGCTGCGCGACCTCATCGCCCGGGCCGAGCAGGAGCCGTCGAGTCTCGGAGTCGAGGACTACGCCGCGCTCCTCGCGGCGACGGGAGACGATCTCGACGCCCTCGCGACCCTCGCGAGTGACGTGCGGCGATACACGGTGGGGGAAGCCGTGAGTATCGTCGCCAACCGCAACCTCGACTCCACGACTCTCGGTGCGGGAACCTCGCTCGACGAGGTCGCGGCGATCGCGAGCGACGCCTGGGCGCTCGGCGCCACCGAGCTGTGTGTGCAGGGAACGATTCCGGGCGAGCTGCCGGCGAGCAGTTACTTCGACCTCGCGGCTCGGGTCACCGCGGCCGAGCCGGGGCTGCACCTTCACGCGTTCCGACCGGCCGACCTGGCCGACGGCATCCTGCGCACCGGGCTGACCGACCTGCAGTTCCTCACGGAGCTGCGCGCGGCGGGCGTCGACACCATTCCCGGCACCGGGATCAAGCTGCTCGACGAGCGACGGCGACGGGCGGTCGCCCCCGAGGATCTGCCTGTCGATCGCTGGATCGAGATCGTGCGTGCCGCCCACAGCGTCGGCCTCAGGTCGACGGCCGTGATGGTCTACGGGCTGGGGGAGTCCGCGGTCGACCGCGTCACGCACCTGCTCGCGCTCAGGGCGATCCAGGTCGACACCGGCGGCTTCACCGAACTCGTGCCCATGCCGGCCATCGGCCACAGGATGCCCGCGGGGGAGCATCGCGCGGTGCACGCCGTCGCGCGACTCATCCTGCAGGGCAGCATCGACCACATCCAGGTGCCGTGGACACGACTCGACCCCGAACTGCTCACGCCCCTGTTGCAGGGTGGAGCCGACGACCTCGGGGGCATACTGCTCGACGGGCGGGTGCTGCCGCAGCACGGTGCCGAGTTCGGTCGCGAGCTGGGCGTCGCGCGGGCGAGGGCGCTCACGAAGGCGATCTCCCGGCCCTTGCGGCAGCGCACCACCACCTACGGAGAGCCCCCGGAGGAGCGTAAGCAGGCCCTCGAGCCGAAGCCGATGCCAGAGTGAGCACGACGCCCACGCTGGTGCTCGTGCCCGGGCTGAGCGGACGTTCGACGACAGATTTCCCCTTCATCGCTCCCATGCTGCGCCGCCGGTTCGATGTGACCGAGGTGAGCTTCGACAATCAACCGATTCTCGACCTGAATTCCCTGCTCGCCGTCGTCGATTCGGCCGTCGAGGCCTGCGCGACGCCGCCTGTGCTCCTCGGCTCTTCCCTCGGAGCCGTCCTGGCTGCGCGGGTGACGCGACCCCTCTCCGCCCTCGTGCTGGTCGCAGGATGGTGGCGTCCATCGCCGAAGCTCGACGCGTTCGCCGCGACCTGGGCGACCCTGCGCGCTGAGGGATCGGCCGCGCTCGACGGTGTCTCGACTGTCGCGCTGTACAGCGCAGAGGGCTGGGATGCCGCACGGGCGCTTCCCGCCGACTCCGTGACAGACGCTATCGTCGCGCTCGCTGCACGGGCGGATCTCTCCGATGTCGACCTGTCGGCCACAGCGCCGACGCTTGTGATCGGTGGTTCCCACGACGAGGTCGCGACCACCCGGCAAACGCAATTGCTGTTCGGTGCGATCCGCGACGCGCGATATGCGGAGCTGCGCAGCGGGCACGCCGTCACCCACGAGCGCCCCGCCGAACTGCTCGAACTCGTGACGGCTTTCGCCGCGAATCCGACCGAGTTCCCCGCGGGGTCGATCATCAGCGAGCAGTCGCCGTGAGCGCCATCGAGCCGGATACCGAGCCGGATGTCGAACCCAATGTCGATGTCGCGATCATCGGCGCAGGAATTGCCGGAATCGGTCTCGGCATCCGACTGCGACGACGGGGTGACAGTTCGTTCGTCATCTTCGAACGGGCCAGCCAGCCCGGGGGAACGTGGCGCGACAACACCTATCCCGGGGTCGCCTGCGACGTGCCCTCCCACCTGTACTCGTACTCGTTCAGGCCGAACCCCGGCTGGTCGAGATTCTTCGCGCCGGGAGCCGAGATCCAGAGCTATCTGCTGGCGAGCGCCGCCGAGGAGGGGCTCGACGCGAACATCAGGCTGAATACGGATGTCACGGGAGCCCGGTGGGACGCGGGGCGCTCCCTCTGGGTGCTCGAGTCGAGCGCCGGCACCGTCACCGCGAGGGTGCTCGTGCTGGCGGCCGGGCGGTTGAGCTCTCCGCGGTATCCCGCTGTGCCGGGGATCGAATCGTTCCCCGGTCCCGCGTTCCACTCGTCGCGATGGGACCACGACGTCGACCTGGCAGGCAAGAGAGTCGCGATCGTCGGTTCAGGGGCATCCTCGATCCAGATCGTTCCCGAGGTCGCCAGGGTCGCATCGCACGTGAGCGTGCTGCAACGCAGCGCTCCCTGGGTGATCCCGAGGGAGAATCCGGAGTACACGGCCGCCGAGCGCTCCCTGCTCGAGCGCGATCCGGCGGAGCTCGCGAGGCTGCGTGCGTCCCTGTTCTGGCGGGCCGAGGAAGCCTATGCCCAGCGCGCGGCCGAGCCCCGGGCGCTGGATGCTGCCCGCACCAGGGCACTCGACCACCTGCACGCGCAGGTCGCCGACCCCGCGCTGCGCGAGCGGCTCACGCCGAATTACGAGATCGGCTGCAAACGGGTGCTGATCTCGAGCGACTACTACCCGGCGATGGGCCAGCCGCACGTGAGTCTCGAGGCCTCTGCGCTCGCCGCGGTCGAGGGCGACACCCTGGTGATGGCGAATGGTGCGCGACACGAGGCCGATGTCGTGATCTTTGCTACCGGATTCCACGCAGCTGAGCAGCCGTACGCCGCGACGATCGTCGGCAGGGACGGCGTCACCCTCGCCGAACACTGGGCACACGGGATGACCGCGTTCGCCTCGACCGCCGTGAGTGGCTTCCCGAACATGTTCGTGATCAACGGGCCCAATGCCGCTGTCGGCCACAACTCGGCGATCTACATGATCGAGGCGCAGATCGACTACATCCTCGGCGCCCTGCAGTACCAACGGGCCGAGGGCGTCCCCGTGCTGGCCGTCACAGCAGAGGCCGAGCGCGACTACGTCGACCTCGTCGATGGGCTGAGTGCGACCACGGTCTGGATGACGGGTCGCTGCGACAGCTGGTATCTCGACCCCCGCAGTGGTCGGCTCACGCTCATCTGGCCGGATTTCGCTTTCGCGTTCCGTGAGCTCAACGGGCGCTTCAGCGCACACGCCTACGAGGGTGTTTCGCGCGGAATCCCCTCGCCTTAGGGCAGCACAACGAGCAGCACTCGGCTCCCTCACCGGTATTGGCCCAGTCTATTTACGTGCCGGTCACAAACAGAAACAATGGGGAAACGTTCGCCCTCGATGATGAGGGTCAGACCTCGGAGGTTCCATCCATGACCGTTGTACGCGCCGCCATCACTCAGACCACCTGGACGGGCGATAAAGAATCGATGCTCGACAAGCACGAGCAGTTCGCCAGGGACGCGGCTGCCGACGGCGCACAGGTGATCTGCTTCCAGGAGCTGTTCTACGGTCCGTACTTCGGAATCACCGAAGACAAGAAGTACTACCGCTATGCGGAGCAGGCCGATGGTCCGATCGTGCAGCGCTTCGCCGCGCTCGCCAAAGAGCTCGGCATCGTGATGATCCTGCCGATCTACGAGGAAGACATCACCGGGGTGTACTACAACACCGCGGTCATCGTCGAGGCCGACGGCACGATCCTCGGCAAATACCGCAAGCACCACATCCCGCACCTCGACAGGTTCTGGGAGAAGTTCTACTTCCGCCCCGGCAACATGGGCTACCCGGTGTTCGACACGTCGGTCGGCAAGATCGGTCTCTACATCTGCTACGACCGCCATTTTCCCGAAGGATGGCGCGAGCTGGGGCTCAATGGCGCGCACATGGTGTTCAACCCGAACGCCACCAAGCCGGGTCTCTCGAACCGACTCTGGGAGGTGGAGGGCCCCTGTGCGGCCGTCGCGAACGGCTATTTCGTGCTGCAGCCCAACCGCGTCGGCCGCGAGGACAACGAGTACGGCGACCTCGCCGTGGACTTCTACGGAACCAGCCAGGTCATCGACCCGCGCGGCAACTTCGTGGGGGAGCGTGGCTCCGGCTCCGATGAGGAGCTCATCATCCGCGACCTCGACATGGACATGGTGCAGCAGATGCGCGACGACTGGCAGTTCTACCGTGACCGTCGCCCCGACTCCTACTCGAGCATCCCGAAGCCGTAACCGGGATCGAAGGAGCAACCCATGAAGACGCTCATCAAAAACGGAACTGTCGTCACCTCCACGGGGCGGTCGCTCGCCGACGTGCTCGTCGACGGCGAGACCATCGCCGCCGTGCTCGCGCCGGGATCGAGCCTGCTCGGCTTCGACGTCGCAGGCAGCGTGGATCTCGTGATCGATGCCCAGGGCAAGTACGTGATCCCCGGTGGCGTCGACGCGCACACCCATATGGAGCTGCCGTTCGGTGGCACGGCCGCCTCTGACACGTTCGAGACCGGCACGAGGGCCGCGGCCTGGGGTGGCACGACGACCATCATCGACTTCGCGGTGCAGACCTACGGCCAGCGGGTGATGGACGGCCTCGCGACCTGGCACCAGAAAGCCGCGGGAAACTGTGCCATCGACTACGCGTTCCACCAGATCATCGGAGACGTCAACGACGACTCCCTCGCCGCGATGCGCCAGCTTCCGGATGAGGGCATCTCGAGCTTCAAGCTGTTCATGGCCTATCCGGGCGTGTTCATGTCGGATGACGCGCAGATCCTCAAAGCCATGCAGGTGTCTGCCGACACGGGCCTGATGACGATGATGCACGCCGAGAACGGACCGGTCATCGACGTGCTCGCCCAGCAGCTCATCGACAAGGGCAACACCTCGCCGTACTACCACGGCGTCGCCCGTGCCTGGCAGATGGAAGAGGAGGCGACCCACAGGGCGATCATGCTCTCCCACCTGACGGGAGCGCCGCTCTACGTTGTTCACGTGAGCGCGAAGCAGGCCGTCGAGCAGCTTGCCTGGGCACGCGACAACGGCCAGAACGTGTTCGGGGAGACCTGCCCGCAATACCTGTACCTCTCGCTCGAGGAGCAGCTCGGTGCCCCGGGGTTCGAGGGCGCGAAGTGGGTGTGCTCGACCCCGCTGCGGTCGAAGGAGCAAGGCCACCAGCACGCGATGTGGCAGTCGCTGCGCACCAACGACATCCAGATGGTCTCCACCGACCACTGCCCGTTCTGCATGAAGGACCAGAAAGAGCTCGGGCTCGGCGACTTCCGCAAGATCCCGAACGGCATAGGTTCCGTGGAGCACAGGATGGACCTGCTCTACCAGGGCGTCGTCGACGGCCAGATCTCGCTCGAGCGCTGGGTCGAGATCACCGCGACCACCCCGGCCCGCATGTTCGGCCTGTACGGAAAAAAGGGCGTCATCCAGCCCGGTGCCGATGCGGACATCGTCATCTACGACCCGAACGGGCACACGTCCATCGGGTACGAGAAGACCCACCACATGAACATGGACCATTCGGCCTGGGAGGGTTTCGAGATCGACGGTCACGTCGACACCGTGCTCTCGCGGGGCAAGGTCATCGTGGATGACAACCAGTACCTCGGCGCCAAAGGCGACGGCCGGTTCGTCAAGCGTTCACTCTCGCAGTACCTCATCTAGTGCAGTACGTCATTTAGGGAAAGCGGCACCATGGAATTCGGAGCAGTTCTCCAAACCAATCCACCGGCATCACGCACCGTGCACCTCGCGAAACTCGCCGAGCAGCACGGCTTCGAATACGTGTGGACGTTCGACTCCCACCTGCTGTGGCAGGAGCCATACGTCATATACAGCGCCATCCTCGCCGAGACCAACCGGGTGATCGTCGGCCCCATGGTGACGAATCCGGCGACCCGCGACTGGACCGTCACGGCGTCGGTGTTCGCGACTCTCAACGAGATGTACGGCAACCGCACGGTCATCGGCATCGGCCGCGGCGACTCGGCGGTGCGCGTCACGAACGGGGCGCCGACGACGCTGAAGACCCTGCGCGAATCGATCCACGTGATCCGTGAGCTCGCGAACAGCCGCTCCGTCGAATACAACGGCGCCGAGCTGCAGTTCCCGTGGTCGCGCGGCTCCGAGGTCGAAGTGTGGGTGGCCGCGTACGGGCCGCTGGCGCTGAAGCTCACGGGCGAGGTCGGGGATGGGTTCATCCTGCAACTGGCCGACCTGGACATCGCTGAGTGGATGATCAGGACGGTGCGGGACGCCGCGGAGAAAGCCGGCCGCGACCCGATGTCGGTCAAGTTCTGTGTGGCGGCGCCCATGTACATCGGCACCGACCTCGAGCACATGCGCAACCAGACGCGGTGGTTCGGTGGAATGGTCGGAAACCACGTCGCCGACATCGTGGCGAAGTACGGCGAAGGCTCGAGCGTGCCCAAGGCGCTGACCGACTACATCAGGTCGCGCGAGGGCTACGACTACAACCAGCACGGGCTCGCGGGCAACACCCACGCCGACTTCGTGCCTGACGAGATCATCGACAGGTTCTGTGTGCTGGGCACCGCCGAGCAGCACATCGAGAAGCTCAGGGCACTCAAGGAGCTCGGGGTCGACCAGTTCGCCGGCTACCTGCAGCACGACAACAAGGAAGAGACGATGCGCCAATACGGCGAGATCGTGATGCCGGCCCTGCGCGAGCACATCGTCGCCAAAGCATGACTCGACAGCGGGCGGCCATAGCGTGGGGAGCGCTCGGCGTCGTCGCCGTCATGGCGCTGTGGGAGCTCTACAAGGCGTTCGGGCCGGCCGAAGGATTCGTGGTCGGCGCGATCGCCGGCCAGACCGGTTCGGGTGCCATGCTGCTTCCGCGCACCAACGACCGGGCCATGCCCCACATCTGGGACATGGTGGCGAGACTCTTCCAGTCCACGAGTGGCGGGGATACTCCTCCGCTCATCGTCCCCGTGCTCACCGCCGGTCTCACTACCCTCGGGATCGCGGCGGTCGGCTGGCTCATCGGTGTGACGGTCGGGTTGCTGCTCGGCCTCGTGATGCAACGCTGGCGACTCGCGGAGTGGGGACTGCTGCCCTGGATCGTGGTGAGCCAGACCGTGCCGCTCATCGCCTTCGCGCCCATCATCGCGAGCATCGGCAGCCAGGTCGATCGCGCCGGCCCCATTCCGTGGCCGCAATGGCTCTCGGTGGCGATCATCGCGTCGTATCTCGCGTTCTTCCCCGTCGCGGTCGGTGTGCTCCGTGGGCTCGAGGCGCCCGACCGCATCCACCTCGACCTCATGCACACCTACGCGGCCGGCTACTGGCAGACGCTGTGGCGACTGCGTCTTCCGGCAGCCGTGCCACACCTGCTGCCGGCGTTGCGGCTCGGTGCGGCCAGCGCCGTCGTCGGAGCCGTCGTCGCCGAAGTCTCGATCGGAATGCGGGGAGGGATCGGCAGGATGCTCATCCAGCTCGCCGGGCAGGGCTCGAGTGACCCTGCCGCACCCTGGGGGCCCACGTTCGGGTCCATCGCGCTCGGACTCGTCGCGGCCGGAACCGTCGCACTCATCGGCCTCGGCCTGAAGAACTATCGCAGGGGAGAAGCAACCTCATGACCGAACTCGCAGTGGATGCACGGGGCGTGGGGAAGACCTTTCCCACGAAGGATGGCGACGTCGTCGCTCTCACCGGGGTGGAGCTCACCGTCGAGGCCGGCGAGTTCGTCTCGCTTATCGGGCCATCGGGGTGCGGAAAGTCGACGCTGCTCAGGCTCATTGCCGACCTCGATCCGGCGACCACGGGAACTCTCGAGATCTTCGGCAAGCCCGCAAGCCAGGCCCGCGTCGACCAGGATTACGGCATCGCTTTCCAGCAGGCCGGGCTGTTGCCGTGGCGCACTGTGGCGGGAAACATCGCTCTGCCGCTCGAGCTGCACGGCATGGCAAAGGCGGCCAGGGCGGCGAGGGTCGCCGAGCTCGCCGAGCTCGTCGGGCTCACCGAATTCGTCGACCGCTATCCCGACCAGCTCTCCGGGGGAATGCAGCAGCGCGTCGCCATCGCGCGGGCGCTCGCCGAACAGCCGAGGCTGCTGCTCATGGATGAGCCGTTCGGGGCACTCGACGAGATGACCCGGGAATACCTGCAGGGCGAGCTCACCCGCATCGCCGCCGAGACAGGAGCCGCCGTCGTCTTCGTGACGCACTCGATTCCCGAGGCGGTATTCCTTTCCGACCGTGTGGTCGTGATGAGCCCGCGGCCCGGCCGCATCACCGACATCCTGACCACCGGGCTCGATGACTCGAGGGACGAAGCGCTCAGGGAGTCCCCGGCGTACTTCGAGCGGGTGACCGCGGTGCGCGAGGCACTGCACGGCGCTCCCGTCGAGCGGGCGAACGAGCGATGACGACCACGGGTTCCGCCGCGAGCACTCCGCCGGGGTGGGTGCGGGTCGCCGCGCCGATCATCGTCGGCGTGGTCATCCTGGTCGTCTGGATCGTCGCCGTCGACGTGCTGAAGGCGGCGCCCCGCGCGTTGCCGAGCCCGATCGCGATCGTCAACGAACTGGTGTTGCGCTCGGGGATCATCGTCGAAGACATGGGCATCACGGCCTCCAACGCGCTCATCGGGCTGGCGGCCGGTGCGATAGTGGCGATAGTGCTCGCGGCTTTGGCTGCGACATCCCGCCCGATCGATGGGATGCTCGCTCCGCTCGTCGCGGCGATCGCCGTCGTGCCGATCGTCGCTCTCACGCCGATCCTCAACACGATGTTCGGAGCGTCGAGTCAATTCGGGCGCCAGTCCGTCGCGGCGATCGCCGCCTTCGTTCCCGTGTTCGTGAACGTGCTGCGAGGGCTTCGACAGACTCGGCCCGTGCATCGGGACGTGATGCGATCGTCCGCGGCGACAGGGTTGCAGACGTTCAGGGTGCTGACCCTGCCGACCGCCCTGCCGTACCTGATGAGCGGCCTGCGCATCGCGAGTTCGATCGCCGTTATTGCGGCACTCGTCGCCGAATACTTCGGTGGACCGGCCGACGGCATCGGCACGGCGATCGCGACCTACGCGAAATCCGGCAGGGCCTCTCTCGCGTTCGCCTACGTCGCCGGTGGCATCGCCATCGGTCTCGCGTTCTTCCTCGTCACGTCGCTGCTCGAGTGGCTCGTGTCGAGGCGAAAGCCGGTCTGACCGGCACCTGCATCACAGCACAGTTACGCAAATCCATCACGAAAGGGAACAGCATGAGACACAGCACCAGGCGACTGCTCACGGTGGCTTCAGTAGCCGCTATCTCCGCACTCGCACTCAGCGCATGCACCGCTCCGGCGGAAGATACAGGATCGGGTTCGGGCGATTTCGAGCCGATCACCGACATCAGCCTCCAGCTGCAGTGGCTGCCGCAGGCGCAGTTCGCGGGCTACTACGTGGCACTCGACCAGGGTTATTTCGAGGAGGAGGGTTTCGATAACGTCGACATCATCCCCTCGGGCGGAGACATAGTTCCGCAGGATGCCCTCGTGGCTGGCGACGTCGACTTCGCGGTGGCGTGGGTTCCGAAGGTGCTCGGCACCCTCGAGGCAACCGGAGCCGAGCTCACCGACATCGCGCAGGTCTACCAGAAGTCCGGAACCCTGCAGGTCTCATTCAAGGGCGATGGCGTCGCCGACGTCGCCGACTTCGAGGGGAAGCGCATCGGTTCCTGGGGCTTCGGCAATGAGTGGGAGATCTTCGCGGCCATGGCTGCCGACGACCTCGACGCATCGTCGGTTTCGATCACCACGCAGGACTTCTCGATGAACGCGCTGCTCGATGGTGACGTCGACGCCGCCCAGGCGATGACCTACAACGAGTGGGCGCAGATCCTGGAGGTGGTGAACCCGGCGACGGGCGAGCTGTACCAGCCCGAAGACTTCGACGTCGTCTCCTACGAAGACACCGAGGGCGCGATGCTTCAGGATGCGATCTGGGCAGACACCGCCAGGCTCGATGACCCTGCCTACGCCGACGCGGCGGTCAGGTTCCTCAAGGCCGTCACCAAGGGCTGGATCTTCGCGAGGGACAACCCCGAGGAGGCCGCATCGATCACCTACGACGCCGCGGTCAACGCCGAGGCTGCCTTCCCCGTCGGACCTGTACACCAGACCTGGCAGATGAACGAGGTCAACAAGCTCATCTGGGCCGGCGGCGACTTCGGTCTCATCGACCAGGCGGCCTGGGACAAGACCGTTGCGGGTGCGCTCGCGGCAGTCAACCAGGACGGCATCAACCTCATCACGGCTGAGCCTGCCGAATCGGCATACTCGAACGAGTACATCCAGAAGGCACTCGATGAACTCGCCGCTGAAGGGGTAACGGTCGGAGGCGACTACACGCCGATCGACGTCGTGCTCACTGAGGGTGGCCAGTAACAGGCGGCCAGCAACAGGCGGCCAGTAACACTCACGCAGCATCGGGGCGGGCGGCCATCGGGTCGCTCGCCCTTCTGTGTGCCCGCGGCTGCACTGTCGGCGTGCCCCCGTAGCATCGGAAGATGACACAGCCGTTCGAACCCAGCAGGCAGGCCGCGCTCGCGGCTCTGGCAGAGTTCCTGCCGCGCGCCGGTCGCCACTATGCGATGGATCGCAACCACGACCGCGGCCCTGCGGATCGCAGCAACGTCTCGGCGCTCTCGCCATACCTGCGGCACCGGCTCCTGACCGAGCGTGACGTGGTGGAAGCGGTGCTCGAACGCCACAGCCTCGCGGCGTCCGAAAAATTCGTGCAGGAGGTGTTCTGGCGCACCTACTGGAAGGGCTGGCTGGAGCTGCGGCCTGAGGCCTGGCGGCGGTATCGGAGCGACGTCGAGGCCCTGCTTCCTGGCATAGGCAACGCCGAGTGGTCGGCCGGATACGCTCGCGCCTGTGAGGCACGAACCGGAATCGAGTGTTTCGACGCCTGGGTCACAGAGCTCGCCGAATTCGGCTACCTGCACAATCACACGCGCATGTGGTTCGCGAGCATCTGGATCTTCACGCTCGGCCTGCCGTGGCAGCTCGGCGCCGACCTGTTCTACCGCCGGTTGCTGGATGGGGACGCGGCATCCAATACCCTCTCGTGGCGATGGGTCGCCGGTCTCCAGACTGTGGGCAAGACCTACCTCGCACGGCCAGACAACATCGAGCGCGCCACTGACGGCAGGTTTTCGCCGACCGGGCTCGCGAGCGTCGCACCGGCGCTGGAGGAGCCACCGCTGCCCGCGGCACTCTCGCTCGAACTGTCATCGGCTGCTCCGAGTGGCGACGTCGGTCTGCTGATCCACGAAGACGACCTGCACTCCGAGAGCCTGGCACTGGGCGGGGCCACCGTGCGTTCGATCGCGGGGTGGCACCGGGCAGAGGATCGCTCGCCGCTGGGCTGCTCGGATTCCGTCGCCGCTTTCACGACCGCCGCCGTCGGTGACGGCCTCACCCGGGCGTCAGCACACTTCGGGGTGGATGCCACGGAACTGCCCGGCAGCGATGCCGCCGCCGTGCTCGACTGGGCGCGGGAGAACGGCGTGACCACGGTCGTCGCCCCGTTTGCGCCGATCGGCCCCGTGCAGGAGCGGTTCGGCGCGCTGGCCACCGTCCTCGAGGGGGCTGGTGTCACCCTCACCACGGTGCGACGGGAGTGGGATGCACAGGCCTGGCCGCATGCCGGCCGCGGCTTCTTCCCGTTCCGCGATAGGATCCCGGCGCTGCTTGCTGACCAGGGGATCGGCGGGCCTGGGAACCGTGCTTAAGGGGCTCCTGCGTAATACTCTGTAGGGGTGACCACGACAGTCAATACCCATAACACCTCCGGCTCCGCTCCGGCCGCGCCGACGCCCTCAGCGGAAGGCACGCGGGCGTACGATCTCGATCGCGCGCACGTCTTCCACTCCTGGTCTGCGCAGGGCGCCCTCAACCCGATGGTGATCGCCGGCGGCAAGGGATCCGAGGTCTGGGACTTCGATGGAAACACCTACCTCGACTTCTCCAGCCAGCTGGTCAACACCAACATGGGCCACCAGCATCCGGCGATCGTCGACGCGATCAAGGCGCAGGCCGACATACTGACGACCGTCGCCCCTGCCGCGGCCAACCTGGCTCGCGGCGAAGCAGCCAAGCGCATCATCGCGAAAGCCGACTCGCACTTCGGCAAAGTCTTCTTCACCAACGGCGGGGCCGATGCGAACGAGAACGCCATCAGGATGGCGAGGCTCACCACCGGTCGCGACAAGATCCTCTCCACGTACCGCTCGTACCACGGCAACACCGGAGCCGCCATCGTCGCCACCGGCGACTGGCGCCGCATGCCCAACGAATACTCCCGCGGTCACGCGCACTTCTTCGGACCATTCGCCTATCGCTCAGAGTTCTGGTCGAACTCCGAGGAGCAGGAGTGCGAGCGTGCGCTGCAGCACCTCGAGCGCGTGATCGTCTCGGAAGGGGCATCCACGATCGCCGCCATCCTGCTGGAGACCGTGCCCGGCACCGCTGGAGTGCTCGTGCCGCCGCCCGGCTACCTCCCCGGTGTGCGTGCGCTGTGCGACAGGTACGGCATCCTGCTCATCCTCGATGAGGTCATGTGCGGCTTCGGTCGCACCGGCCAGTGGTTCGCCTGGCAGGGATTCGACGTCGTGCCTGACCTCGTGACCTTCGCCAAGGGCGTCAACTCGGGCTATGTACCGGCCGGAGGCGTGCTCATCTCAGAATCGATTGCCAACGAATTCGAGACGCAGGTATTCCCCGGTGGGCTCACCTACTCCGGTCACCCGCTCGCCATGGCCTCCATCGTCGGATCGATCGATGCGATGGATGCCGAAGGCGTCGTCGAGAATGCCCGCACCATCGGCACGGATCACCTGGCCCCCGGCCTCGCCGAGCTCGCTGAGAAGCACGAGCTCATCGGCAACGTGCGGGGTTTGGGCGTGTTCTGGGCACTCGACCTCGTCGATGACCGGGAATCCCGCCAGGCCGTCTCCGGCGGCGTCATCCTGCAGCTCAAGAAGGCGATGCTCGCGCGCGGGCTCCTGCCGTTCTCGGCGGATAACCGCATCCACGTCGTGCCGCCGTGCATCGTCACGCCGGACCAGGTGGCCCAGGCGCTGGCCATCTACGACGAAGCCTTCACGGAGGTCGAGGCGGGCCTGTAGCGCGCCCGTTCACCTGCTTTCGGCGCTGCGCAGCGCTATCCGGCCCAGAAGCGTAGGATCGTCTCTCGTGTCACATCTCATTCAGACCCCGTACACGGTTGCGGTCTACGACCTCATGCACCGTCCAGGCGAGATGCGCGAGAAGGATCTCGACGTCGTCGTGCCTGAAGACTTCGGCAACGCCGTCATCGGGGTGAAAACAGGTTCGGCGATGCATATCGACGTGCGCCTGGAGTCGCTTCACGACGGCATCCTGGTGTCGGGAAAGATTCGAACGACGGCCGACGGGGAGTGCGTCAGGTGCCTCACCGAGGTGCAGCTTCCGGTCCGGGTCGAATTCCAGGAGCTTTTCGCGTATTCTTTTGACGAAGCTTTTGACTATACGGTTCACGACGACCACGTCGACCTGGAACCTGTAGTCAGGGATGCGGTGGTGCTGTCACTACCGTTCCAACCGGTCTGTCAGGAAGATTGCCTCGGCCTGTGCCCAGAGTGTGGGGTGCGGCTTCTGGACAACCCGGGTCACGAGCATGACGCTCCCGTCGATCCACGATGGGCAGCGCTTGCCGGGCTCGACAACCTGAACGACACCACGACCACAGACCCTGTCGATTTCGACACAGAAGAAAAGAGTTAGCCATGGCTGTACCGAAGCGCAAAATGTCGCGGGCATCGACCCGCATGCGCCGCGCCCAGTGGAAGGCCACCGCCCCCACGCTCGTCAAGACCATCGAAAACGGCAAGACCGTTTACAGCCTCCCGCACCGCGCGAAGGTCGTCGAGGACTCGACCGGCACGCCCCTTTACATGGAGTACAAGGGCCGCAAGGTCGCCGACGTCTGAGTTGATGGCTCGCCCTTCGGGCGACGCATCGCCTAGCCGACCATGACGCCAAACACTGACGAACTATCGTCCGTACTCGGCGTCATTGTCGCGCCCGCACTCTTCGAGCTGGCGCTGACCCACAGGTCGTTCGCATACGAGAACGGTGGGATCGCCCACAACGAGCGGCTCGAGTTTCTCGGCGACTCGATTCTCGGCCAGTCCGTGACGGTCATGCTCTACACAGAGAACCCGACTCTCGATGAGGGAGAGCTGGCCAAGCGGCGGGCCAGCCTGGTATCGAGCGTCGCGCTGGCCGAAGTCGCCCGCTCGATCGGCCTTGGTGCCTACATCCGGCTCGGTAGGGGCGAAGAGCTGACCGGTGGCCGCGACAAGTCGTCGATCCTCGCCGACACCGTCGAGGCGTTGATCGGCGCCACCTACCTCGACCTCGGTGGCGACGTCGCCACCGCGCTCGTACTAAGGCTGATCCGCCCCCTGCTCGACAATCCCGACCGTTTCGGTGCGTCCATGGACCCGAAGACCAGTCTCCAGGAGCTGGCGGCCCGGCTCGGCCGCGGCCTGCCGAACTACCGGGTCGGGGACAGCGGACCGGACCACTCGAAGCGCTTCCACGCCACCGTGCTGCTCGGCACCGACCCGATCGCGGAGGGACACGGCTCCAGCAAGAAGCACGCCGAGATGGCGGCGGCGCTGCAGGCGTGGACGCTGCTGCAGACTCCCGTCGCCTGACCGTGCCGGAGCTGCCAGAAGTCGAGGTGGTGCGCGCCGGGCTCGAGCCGGCCGTGACCGGTGCCAGCGTGGCATCCGTCACCATCTTCGACGAGCGTTCGCTGCGTCGGCATGACGGTCCCGCTGAGGATTTCATCGACCGCCTCGTGGGCCGCACGATGCTCACTCCGCTGCGCCGCGGCAAGTTCATGTGGATCCCGCTCGACGGGGGAGTGGAAGCGGTCGTCACCCATCTCGGCATGAGCGGCCAGGTGCTGCTGCGTGACACGGAGACGGATGACGCGCGCACGAGAATCCGCGTTGACCTGCAGCATCCCGAGCACGGGCCGTTGCGGCTCAACTTCGTGGACCAGCGCCTCTTCGGCTCGATGGCGATCGATTCGCTCGTGCCCTCCGTGGATGGCGGTGACGTCGTGCCCTCGAAGGTCGTGCACATCGCCAGGGATCCACTGGACGAGCGCTTCGATGACGCGCTTTTCCTCTCGCGACTGGCCCGCAAGAACACCACCATAAAGCGGGCGCTTCTCGACCAGACGCTCATCAGTGGTATCGGCAACATCTATGCCGATGAGTCGTTGTGGGCCGCGAAAGTGCACTACGAGCAGCCGACCGCCACCCTCAGCCGGGCCCGGGCAAAGCTGCTGCTGGCCGAGGTGCGACTCGTGCTGCGCAAGGCCCTTGCCGAGGGCGGCACCAGTTTCGATGCGCAGTACCTCAATGTGAACGGGCAGTCAGGTTACTTCGCCCACTCGCTCAACGCCTACGGGCAGCAGGGTAAGCCGTGCCCGCGATGCGGTCGGCCGATCATCCGCGAGTCGTTCATGAACCGCGGATCGCACTTCTGCTCTTTTTGCCAGCGGGCGCGTTAGGCCTCGGGAAGGTCGTCGACAGTCAGCGCTGCGTGTTATAGCCCGTAGTTGACTGCGGCGGGGGCCCCGATGGTGGTGATGGGACCATCTGATGGGTACGCTGCGACGCCGACGCAGTTGCTCGGAATGGCTGAGTCGCTCGAATCCGGGAACTCAGGAAGCTCGATGCAGCCGATCTTCGTGAATTCGGTGAGCACTCCGCTCTCGTCCGAATAGCTTTCGGTCTGACCTGGGTAACGCGTAGAGAGATCGCCCTGGCCATCGCCGACGCGAACCCCGTCCGGGCCCTGAATGGTCACTCCACGAACTGTGGGCACAGAGGTGGAGATAATGACACTCGGCGAATACGGGTAGCTCCCTGTGCCCGACGTAGGATCACTCTCGTAGCCGTACCTCCAAGCCACATGGAACCCGTCCCAATCGTATTTCGTGCCCGAGAATGTGAAATCGGATGCAACGGGCTCGATTATCTCGACCACGGGAGCAAAGCCGAAGAGCTCACTCAGCTTCGCGGCAACGTCGGCACCGCGACCGTAGTAGTCCAGCGTCGCGAGCTGCTTGCCGTTCTGGTCAGCCGCGACCGCCGAGTCGGCGTTGAGTGTGATGGTTGCGAGATACGGGGTGGGTGTGGGTGTGGGCGTAGGCGAAGAACTCGCAACTGGTGCACGGGTCGGCGAGGTGCCAGCCGGAGACGCCGCGCATCCGGCGAGCGTCATGAGCCCGAGGAGTCCAATCAGAGCGGGTAGACAGCGAGGCTTCCTCATAGCCCGATCGTATCTCAGCGTGCCAGCCGAGAGTGGATCATGCTCGAATAGTTACTCGACCGTGAACCTGATGTCTGTGCTCACTGAGCGCGAGTGCATGTGGGTCGCATCCCCATTGATACCAGCGCCCGACCCGGTCGTTACGCCTCGAGTGCGGCCTCGACTTGGTCCGATTCGGCCTCAGGCCCAGTCGAGCCGCTCCCGGCCTGCTTGAAGAAGACCTGACCATGGAAGTCGATTCCGAGGGCGCCCATCGCGGCGAGCAGGTCCGAGGGGATCAGGAATCCGGCCTGCATGCGGTCGGAGTATCCGTTCCAGGCGATCTCGATAAAGTAGTGCTCGCGCAGCTTGTCGAGGGCTTTGCGCTTCGGCTGCAGCGTTTCGATGAGGCCGTGCACACTCGAAAAGTCCGACTCCTCCGACGACAGGGTTTCCGGCGAATCGAGCACCCAGATCGAGTGGGTGCGTTCGCGCATGGACGGTTTGCCGTCGGATCCGGGGCGAACACGACCGATGGGGTCACCCAGTTCCGCTGTCGCCGTGGGCTCGAGCCCGAGCACTTTCGTCACCGCTGCTGCTGTATGCGTGAGGCTCTTGATCGAGAGGCTCGCTTTTCCGTCAATGACCACTCGACAACCCTAACGACCCTTCGGTGTCCCCGCCGCACCGCGGGCCAGCGTCACCGAGAATTTCGCGCCACCGCCGGGAGGATTCGATACGGCGATAGACCCTCCGAGCCTTTCGACGAGCCGCGCCGCGATGGACAGGCCGAGCCCGGTTCCCACGGATCGAACGTCGCGATAGCGGGCTCTGAGAGCGCCGCGATCGAACGCGTGAGCCAGGTCGGCATCGTCGATCCCCGGACCATTGTCGACGACATCCACGGTCGTTGCACCGAGAACGAGCACGACACTCGAGCTCCCCGCTCGAAGGGCGTTCTCGACCAGCCCGTCGAGCACCTGGCGCAGTCGGTGCGCGTCGGTCGCGACAGGGGAACTCGCGGTGGATGCCTCGCCCTCCGCCGCGGACACCGTGGCGCCGAGCAGCGAAGCTCTCCCGCTCCACGCCTCGACGACCTCTGCGAGCACGGCCTGAAGGTCCACGGGTGCCGCGGAGATGCTGAAGTCATCGGCCTCGAGCCGGGCCAGCTCGAGCAGGTCGGCGACGAAGGTGTCAAGCCGCTCGGTCTCGGCGACGAGGGTTCGTCCGGTCGCAGCGACGTCATCGACGAGGCCGTCAGCCATGGCTTCGGCGTATCCGCGCACGGCCGTGAGCGGGGTCCTCAGCTCGTGGGAGATCGACAGCAGGAACTCGCGCTGCCGGGCTTCGGAGGTGGTCAGAGCGGTGTCGAGCGTGGTGAGGGCGGTGGCGACATCCATCAGCTCACTGGTGTTCGGGCTGGGGACTGTCACCCCGCGCTCACCGGCCGCCAGTCTCCTGGCGGCGGCGGCAGTCTGGCTGAGTGGCCTCGACAGCTGGCGCCCGAGAAGGGCTCCACCGAGCACGGCGACGGCGAGTCCGATGCCGAGAGCCACGACGATCCTCGCCGTGACCTGTCCCAGCGCCCTGTCGATCGAGCTGAGGGGCAGTGCAAGCACCACGGAGGTTCGGTCCCTCGCGGATCTCGCCTCGACGATCGCGCGGCCCTGCGCGTCGCCGCGCGAGGTTGACACAGCTTCTCCCCGGTCGAGGGCACGCAGGATCCTGGCGTCGACGAGGCCGGCCGCGGTTCCGCTCACGCTGCCGTCGGCACTCACCAGGGCAACTTCCGTGCCACCCAGCGCGAGGCTCGCTCTCTCGGAGAGGTCGGCCGCGGTCGCGAGTCCCGGCAGTCGAGCCAGGATCTCGGCCTGGGCGGCCACCTGGGTTCGCGCCTCCTGGAGGGCGGTCGAGCGCACCAGCTGCAGCGAGATCAGCCCGGTGACGAGCACAGCGACGACGGCGACGATGACAGTGATCGCGGTGATCCGGGCGCGAAGCGACCTCATGACGCGGAGTATCCGACGCCGCGCACCGTGCGAATCGGGTTCGGCTCGCCGAGCTTCGCGCGTACCTGGGCGACGTGCACGTCGACAGTCCGACCGGCGCCGTAGTCCACGTGACCCCAGACGCTCGACAGAAGCTGCTCCCGTGAAAACACCTGCCCGGGAGCCGACAGGAGTTTGGCGAGCAGGTCGAATTCGGTCGCGGTGAGCGCGACATCCATACCGTTATTCGACACGATCCTGCGAAGGGGATCGAGTGCCAGTGAGCCCAGCTCGACTGGACCTGAAGAGGGAGGGCCGCCCTGGCGTCGAAGGATGCCCTTTATGCGGGCGACGAGCTCGCGGGGAGAGAACGGCTTGACGAGGTAATCGTCTGCGCCGAGTTCGAGGCCGAGCAGCCTGTCGATCTCATCGTCGCGCGCGGTAACGAAGATGATGGCGACCCAGTCTCCGCTGGCGCGCAGCGCGCGGCAGACCTCGATACCGTCCATGCCGGGCAACCCGACGTCGAGCACGACGGCGACGGGCTTATAGGTGCGGATCGCCGCAAGCCCTGCGATCCCGTCACGCTCGAGGTGCACTCCGAAGCCGGCCTGCGTGAGGTACAGCCGCTGGACATCGGCGATGGATGGCTCGTCTTCGACGATCACCACCAGTCCACGCCCGTCGGTCATGCGTTCATTCAAGTGCATCCGGATACGCAGCGGTGGACGGTTTACGTTCCTCGAACATTCCCCTGACCGGCCACTGACATGGCGCTGCGATTGTCGATCCCGTCACCAGAGTGGTGGCACAGCGAAAGGACACCCCATGCGAACCTCCACCAACACTGCCGTGCGTTACCTGGGCGGCATCACCATCGCCTCCAGCCTGATCCTCGGGCTGGGCGCTACGGCGGCTTCGGCCAGCGCTCCCGCCTCGAAATCTGGCAACTGCGAGTTCGGCGAGCACCTCGTCGAGGTGTGGGCCCAGGCGCCGGCCGAGTTGCAGAGCGACCTGAAAGCACTCCGCGCGACACCCGAGGGTGAGCGTCGTTCGGCTGCCCGGGAGATTCGCAACAGCGCGATCACTGGCGAGTATGGCGCCCAGGTGCAGGAGAAAGCCCAGAAGGTCCGCGCTATGAGGGTGAAGGCATTTGCACACCTGCCTGCGGAGCTTCGTGCAGACCTTCGAGTCGTGAAAGCTGCAGAACCAGCAGACCGGCTCGAGCTGGTCGAGCAGATCGCCGATGACGCGCTCGCGGGCGGATACGGCCCGAAGGCGCAGGCGACGGCCGAACGCATCAGGTCGAGCGACGCCTGGCAGGACTGTGTGGCCCGCTAGACCAGATCCTTCCGCCACGCGCTCTCGCTCGCGATCGGGGTGAAGCCGACACTCTCGTTCACATCGAGCATGTGCCGGTTCTCCTCGGCATTGAACGTGATGACCGAGGGATGCCCCGGCGCGACCCGTTCGAGATGGGCCAGGTTCGCGACCTTCAGTACCATGCCGAGCCGGTGCCCCCTGTGCTCGCGCAGCACGAGGGTCGCGTACTGGTCGACCGCGCGAGCCACATGTCGCGGAACCGACAACACGGTGAATCCGACCAGGCCGCCCGTAGGGAGGTGCTCGACGGCGGCCACCACTCGCCGCCGGGGGCTGAGGCGGGCGTTGCGGTCGTCAGACTCGATCACGCGATCGACGGTCCAGACATCCTCGGGCTCCTCGAGGCCGGCTGACGGGGCATCCGTGCTCATCCGAGTGGCGAGCAAGGCGAAGCTCTCGAGCCAGCGTTCCGGCGTGCGCCCATCCCAGTAGTGGAGTGCGTAATCCGCGCCACTGAACTGCTCGGCATCGGCCAGGCGGTCCGCCAGACCGTCGAGGGGGAGAGCGAGCCTGCTCGCTCGTTCCACCTGCTCTAGCCGGTAGCCCCGAGCTAACAAGAATCTGGTGTCGGGGTGGTCGCGGGGGACGGCCCCGAATCCGGTGGGCGGAGTCAGTTGCTCTCCGTCCATCGGCGGAATCGGGGTGTAGACGAGCGCCTTGGACTTGCCGTCGGATGCCGCCATCGATTCGACGGCCTCCGCAAGGGCGGTGCCGATGCCGATGCCGCGAAACTCGGGGAGCACCTGGGCGGCGAGCCACGCGGAATCCGCGTCATCGCCGGACTGGGTCTCGTAGATGCCGCGACCTGCCATGCGGCCATCCACCCTGGCCACAAGCAGAGTCATCGGCTCGTGCGGGTTGAGGAAATGGGGCAGCTCTTCCGCTGGCTCATAGTTCATGTCCGTCGTGCCGTACCCGATGGCGTTGACGGCGTTGCCCAGCTCGATGGCCTCGATGAAATCGGCGGCGCCGGGGTCAGCGATGTCGGCGGGAATGGTCACCTCGTCGATGGTGAACGCGGTCATGGCATCCTGTCGCTTCCTGCCGCTGGCGCAGCCGACCAGATTACATCCGAGGTGCCGCGGGTCAACAGACCGTGATTGAAGCGTTATCGGGCTACGCTATAGGCCGAAGTTGTTATTGATGGGTGTGGTAATCCGCGTAATGACCCCTTCTCCGGACGTCCAGAAAGCGTGGACCGAAAAGGAGAGACCGGTGTTGTAGCTGTCGTCGGGCAGCGGGACCGTCCCGAAACTGACCTGGGACTCATCGGGCTGATCGGGATTCAGATAGTTGGGCCGCGTGATAATCGGGTAATTCGCTGCGAGTGGCGCCGCGTCGTCGCCCACCATCACCCCATCGACGGTGTCGACCTGGACTCCGTTGACGGAAGCGGCAGTAATCGAGACCCCCGCTACAGTGTCGTAGGGACGTACTCCTGGCTGATCGCCGGACCTGCCGAATGTTGTGGCGTCAAAGAGCACGAAGCCGTCCCAGTTATGCGCGGTGTCCGAGCTACGATCGCAATTGCAGGGACCTTCGCGGACGGTTTCGGGAGAAACTCCGAAAGCGTTAGTCAGGACCCGAATGATCTCATCGGGCGGCGTGAAAAAATCCACGGCATCGACCACGTTCCCCTCGGAATCCGTGACCGTGATCGAGTCGGCGAGCACGGTCACCCTCTCGATCGTGGGTTCCGGTTCCGGTTCCGGCTCTGGCTGCGGAGCCTTGGTCTCGACAGCGCTGGGAGTCGGGATCGGGATGGCCTCCGGACCTGCCTCGGCGCAACCGACGATCGATAGCGCAATCGCTAGCACGGGAAGAATGGCGATCCGGGTGATCAGTGTCACGTCACAGCCCGTAGTTGCTCACGGGTGCACGGATAGTGGTGACCGTGGTGAACGGTTCAAGTGACTGGACGGCCACGAAGTCGGCCGCGGGCCCGTCGAAGCCCTCGGAATCAACCGGGATCTGATCGACTTTGACTCTGAAGAGGTCGCCATCCGGGGTGGGGACGGTCGAGGCGGCTGTCGGATCTGATGCGGCAAGGGCCTGAAGGTCGTCACCGACCTGGACGCCCCCGGCAGCCCTGATGGGGACTCCACCGACTGTGGCCGCGGTCGCCGTGATGAAAAATCCCCTGGGGCCGAACTCAGAGACGATGTACCTGATCTCAAACCCGGGCCACGACTGGATCTCGTATGTCGAGTCAGCTCCCTCTCCCGGCCTTGTGTCACTCGACACTGTGGGCTCGGTGCCGAAGTATTCGGTGAGAGCAGTGATCTCGGCAGGATTCCGGTCGGCATGCAGCCAGGAATCTGTCATCGTGTCATCCGAGTACACATCGAGGCTGAGCGTGGTGATCTCGATGCTGGTGACTGCCGCGGCTGTCGGCTCGGCGGTCGGCTCGAGAGTCGGGGTCGGGGTCGGGCTGGCGCTCACGACGGGATTCGTGGCGGGCACGCACGCCGTCAGTGACAGGAGTAGCGCCGCAAGCACGGCGCCGGTCGACAAACGAATCGCTCTCATGATTGAAGAGTAGGGCGTCATTCATGGCACGCAAGGAGCGCATGGATCACAATCGCGCAACAGGTCGGTCCGCGCCGACACTGTGCCCTCTGGTTACCGCCTGCACGGCCGGAGGCCACCTCTCCGGTACCGTGTATGCAGCATCCGGGACCAACGAAAGGGCGGCGACTTGTACCTGAAGAGCCTGACCCTGAAGGGGTTCAAGTCTTTCGCGCAGCCGACCACTTTCGCGTTCGAGCAGGGCGTGACGTGTGTCGTAGGTCCAAACGGTTCCGGCAAGTCCAATGTGGTGGATGCCCTGGCCTGGGTCATGGGCGAACAGGGTGCCAAGACCCTCCGCGGCGGCAAGATGGAAGACGTCATCTTCGCGGGGACGGCGACCAAGGGCCCACTCGGGCGGGCAGAGGTCATCCTCACCATCGACAATGCCGACGGCGCCCTGCCGATCGAGTATTCCGAGGTCACCATCAGTCGCACCCTGTTCCGCAACGGCGGCAGCGAATATGCGATCAACGGCGACCAGTGCCGGCTGCTCGACGTACAGGAGCTGCTGAGCGACAGCGGCCTCGGCCGTGAGATGCACGTCATCGTCGGGCAGGGCCAGCTCGATGCCGTGCTTCGAGCGACACCCGAGGAACGTCGCGGGTTCATCGAGGAGGCCGCGGGCATCCTGAAGCATCGCCGCCGCAAAGAAAAGACCATCCGCAAGCTCGATGCGATGCAGGCGAACCTGCTGCGACTCTCCGACCTCGCCGGCGAGATCAGGCGCCAACTGAAGCCGCTGGGCCAGCAGGCCGAGATCGCAAAGGAGGCGGCATCCATTGCCTCGATCGTGCGGGATGCCCGAGCCCGACTTCTCGCGGATGAAGTGGTCGAGCTGCGCGCCGCGATCACCGACTTCAGCCGCAGCGAATCCGAGCGCAAGACCGAGCGGATCGTGCTGCAGGAGCAGCTCGACCAGGCGAAGCTGCGCGAGGGCCGACTGGAACACGCCCAGGTCGGTGACGCCGTCGACCTCGCCCGGAGAACCGCGTTCGGGCTGGAGTCGGCACAGGAGCGACTGCGTAACCTCTACACGCTCGCGAACCAGCGCCTCGCTCTTCTGGGGCAGCAGGGTGAGGGTCCGTCACTCGGCACCTCCGTGAGCCAGGCTTCGGTGATCGAGGCGCAGGATGAAGCGAAGCGGCTCGCGGCGGGGGTCGCCGACGCTGAGGTGGCCGTGGGCATCGCCGCTGCGGCATCCGCCACAGCCAAGGCTTCACTGGATTCTCTCGATGACGAGATCTCGGCCCAGAGCGCGCTCGTCTCCCGACACGAACTCGAACTCGCCGGTCTCGCGTCCCGCGTGGATGTGGCGCGCTCCACTCTTGCCGCCGCTCGGGGCGAACTCTTGCGCCAGCAAAACGCGATCGAACAGGCCGAGCAGCGCAGGGAGGCGTCGAGAACCCAGTTCGTCGCGCTCGAAGCGACGGCCGCGACCTCCGACGAGGGCGACGGATCGCTCGATGTCGCCTACGAAGCAGCCGAGGCGCTCGTGGCGACCCTCCAGGGTGAGATCGAAACCCTGCGCGACGAACTGCACGCCGCCGAGAGGGAACGGGATGCGCTCGCCGCGCGCAATTCGGCGCTCTCGCTGGCGGTCGACCAGAAAGACGGATCCAGTGCTCTCGTCGGGGCGAAGCTCCCCGGCATCCGCGGGCTCGTCGCCGAGCATGTGAAGATCGAGCCGGGCTTCGAGGCTGCCATCGCGGCGGCACTCGGCTCGCTCGCGGATGCTGTGCTGGCGGATGACGCGGACAGCGCCTTCTCGGCGCTCGAGGTCTCGGCGGCGAAGGACTTCGGGCGCATCGAGGTCGTGCTCGCAGCGACCGCGCCCGCAGCCCCGTCGCGGGACCTGCCGGGGGTGCGCGCCGCGGTGGATGTCGTCACGGCCCCGAACGGTGTGCTCGGGTTGCTCGCCGGCGTCTACATCGCCGACGATCTGGAAGCCGCCCGCGCCGCCTTCGCCGACATCGACGACGCGACAGTCGTCACCCGTTCCGGCGATGTGCTCACCCGGTACGTGTTGCGCGGCGGCTCAGGAGCTAAACGCTCGCGCCTCGAACTCGTCGCCGAGCGTGACGCAGCGGCAACGAAACTCGCCGTCGTCACCACCCGGATCGAACGGTCGAAGTTCGCCATGGCCGAGCGCCGCGGTGCGCTGGAGACGGCGAAGGTCGAGGCATCCACGTCGCTTTCTGCCCTGCGTGAGTACGACGCCGCGCTCGCCGCGCAGTCCGAACAGCTCGCCAGGTACCGCATCCAGTTCGACGCGGCACAGGCCGAGTGGGATCGCCTGTCGCACGGTCTCGAGCTCACCGCCGAGAATGTTCAGGATGCCGAATCCGCCGTGGAGCGCGCGACAGTGGCCCACGACGACTATGCCTCGACTCCGCGACCCATGCTCGACGTCTCCGCACGCGAGGGCGTGCTCGGAGAGGTGGAGGCTGCTCGTTCCGCGGAGCTGGAGCTGCGTATCCAGCTGGAGACGATTCGTGAGAGGGTCAGGGCCGAGCGTGCCAGGGCCGAAGCTCTCGCAGCCCAGCTCATCGCCGAGCGCGCCGCTGCCGAGGAGCAGGCGCGACTGACGGTCATCCGGCAGCGGCAGGTTGCCGCGGCCACCGAGGTGATCTCCGCGCTGCCCGCCGTGCTCGACGCGGCGGACCGATCGGTGTCCGAAGCGAGGGTGCAGCTGGCGGCGAGGGAAGCCGAGCGGTCGGCCCAGAACGAAGAGCTAGCCCAGTTGCGCCGCGAAGAAGGCGCCCTGCGCCAGCGACTGTTCGCGGTCAGCGAGAACGTGCACGGGCTCGAAATGCAGATCTACGAGAAGAAGCTCCATCTCTCCACGCTGCTGGAGCGTTCAGGGGAGGAGCTCGGACTCGTCGAAGACGTGCTCGTCGCCGAGTACGGCCCCGAGGTTCCTGTGCCTTCCGAAATGACGGACTCGTCGACGGCCCGCCCCGGGATTCAGGATGCCGCTCCCGACGATTCTGCGGATTCTCCGTCATTTCGGAACGGCGACGACAACACCCGGCCCTTCGTCCGCAGCGAGCAGAAGGCTCGGCTGGCCACGGCCGAGCGCAAGCTCGCTCAGCTCGGTCGGGTCAACCCGCTCGCGCTCGAGGAGTTCGAGGCACTCGAACAGCGCCATAAGTTCCTCACGGAGCAGCTCACCGACCTGACGAACACCCGCAAGGATCTGCTCACCATCATCGAAGAGATCGACGAGAAGATGCAGGACATCTTCGGCGCGGCCTTCGAAGACACCCGCGCTGCCTTCAACGAGGTCTTCCCGGTGCTGTTCCCGGGTGGTACCGGCAGCATCCATCTGACCGATCCGGATAATCTGCTCACCACGGGGATCGAGGTCAGCGTCAAGCCGGCGGGCAAGAAGATCGAGCGGTTGTCGCTGCTCAGTGGTGGCGAGCGATCCCTGGCCGCGGTCGCCTTGCTCATCGCGATCTTCAAGGCGCGCCCCAGCCCGTTCTACATCATGGACGAGGTCGAAGCCGCGCTCGATGACGCCAACCTCGGAAGACTGCTGACGATCTTCCAGGACCTGCGCGAGACGTCCCAACTCATCGTCATCACGCACCAGAAGCGCACCATGGAGATCGCCGACGCGCTATACGGTGTCAGCATGCGCGCGGATGGCATCAGCGCTGTCGTCGGCCAGCGGGTCGCGGCCCCAGCGAGCTAGTCGCGCTCGGCGAGCGGTTCGAGCGGCTGGCCGTTGACGGTGAGCACGTCCCAGCCGTCGCCGGCGACCCTGAAGGTCGAGATCGATCCGTTCAGGATCCCGTCGAGCGTGCGCCCCGCGAGGGACGCGAGGGTGTAGCGGATGATCGTGCCGTGGCACACGATCACGACGTTCTCTCCCGGGTAGTCCGCGGCGATGCGGGCGAGTCCGGCGCGGCCGCGCCCGACGACTGACTCGATACTCTCCGCGCCGGGATACTGCCGATCGGGCCAGCGCAGCAGCGCCTCTTCCGTCGACGTTCCCTCGAGCGAACCGTAGTCGCGTTCGGAAAGTTCGGGATAGGCCGGGCCGAGCTCGATCTCCAGCTCGTCGGCGATGATCTGCGCTGTCTCGCGGGCGCGCTGAAGACCGGACGACACGATGGCCGTCCACTCGCCGCCCGCCAGAACGGCAGCTGCCTCCACGGCCTGCTGCCGGCCGAGATCGTTGAGCGGAATGTCGCTGGAGCCCTGGAACAGCAGATCGCGATTCCAGTCGGTCTGGCCATGGCGGATGAAGGCGTACGTCACGAATGTTCTCCCCGGGGTGAACAACCAGTCTCGCAGTTCCTGCGAGTCAGCCCGTCACGAGGCGCCCGAGCTCGACGCCGTCGCTGTCGAGCAGCACCAGCACGTCGCCGTCGAATCCGGCGAGCTGGGCCTGCGCCACCCAGCTGGGCACGAGGGCTCCCTCGCAGGCCATGAGAGTGGATACGCCAGAAGTGGCGAGAAATCCGCCACTCGCGTCGGCAGCCCACCGCCCCGACCCGCCGTTGCACCCGTCGGAGCCGGTCCATGTTCCGTCCGCCGCGAAGTCGACGCCGGCACCGAGGGACGCATCGACTCCCTCTGCCGCCCACTGGCCCTCGAGCGAGCCAGGTGTGAGCGAGCCGGGGAGCGGCTTCGCCTGGGCGAAGTACGCCCGGGTCTCGTCGGTCACCTCGGGGGCTTCGGCGTAGAAGTCGGCTGCATCCGGGATGGGATCGGGAGCGCCGTCGATCGTCAGTGTCGCCACGGGGGAGCCTGCGGCATCCACCAGCTGGAAGCCATCGGAGGTCTGCACGTAGCCTTCGACAGACTCGAGCCAGTCCGCAGTGGGAGCGGTGTCGGTGCCGCAGCCCCCACTGGCGCCGAAGACGGACGCGAGCATGAGGCCGTTCGAGGCTCGCCACGATCCCTGGATCATGCCGCAGTCGCGCCAGAGCTGGAATTCGCCGGCGTCCAGCCTGAGCCAGGTATCTGCCGACTCGCCTTCGGCGCCCGTCACCCTCCAGAGGTCGACGAGTTCGATGGCCGGTGAGTCCTCGGCCACGACTTCTGCGGCGGGAGGAGTGCTCGCGCACCCCGCGAGCAGCGCGATGACGACCAGCGGCGCGAGCAGTCTTCTGAACATGTTTCAAGCATGACGACGAGCTTCGGGATGCGCCACCCAACGTTCCGGCGCAACTGTGCGTCTGGCCAGAGATACCCTTGGAGCATGGCATCCCCGTGGTCTCTGTCCAGCGCGCTCAAGGGCATGTTCACGCGCCCCACCATCGACGACACCACGTGGGATGACCTCGAAGACGCCCTGATCTCGGCCGACTTCGGGCCGGACATCACTGAGTCGATAGTCGACGAGCTTCGCGCGAGTGTCGCGAAGTACCGCACTACTGACCCAGCGGACCTCAAGAGGATGCTGCGCGAGACCCTCGAGGAACGACTCGCGAAGCTCGACCCGACCCTGCACCTGAGCAACCGCCCCGCGGTCGTGCTCGTCGTCGGCGTCAACGGTGTGGGCAAGACGACGACGATCGGTAAGTTCGCGAAGTTCCTTACCAACTACGGGCGCACCGTCGTGGTCGGGGCGGCCGACACGTTCAGGGCGGCCGCCGTCGAGCAGCTGGCAACGTGGGCCGAGCGTGGGGGAGCCGAGATCGTCAAGCCGCAGCAGCAGGGCCAGGATCCGGCATCCGTCGCCTTCCAGACCGTCGAGCGAGCCCAGCGTGAGGGCATCGAGATCGTGCTGATCGACACCGCGGGCCGGCTGCAGACCAAGAGCGGCCTGATGGATGAGCTCGGCAAGATCCGCCGCGTCGTCGAGAAGCAGACCGAGATCGCCGAGGTGCTGCTCGTGCTGGATGCGACGACCGGCCAGAACGGACTCTCGCAGGCCGAGGCGTTCATCCAGCACGCCGGAGTCACCGGGCTCGTGCTGACCAAGCTCGACGGTTCGGCCAAGGGCGGGTTCGTGCTCGCTGTGCAGGAGAAGACAGGCATACCGATCAAGCTCGTCGGCCAGGGCGAGGGCATCGCTGACCTGACCGGGTTCACCCCTCACGTATTCGTGCAGGGGCTGGTTGGCTAGGAGTTCGGTTAGCGTGCGATCGTCATTCCCACGAGTGCCGAGGCGAACGCCAGTGTTGCCGCGATGGTGCGCAGCGTGGTGAACCGCACCCACCTCGGCTCGAAGTCTTCGCGACGGGAGTCACGGTCGAGCGCGACGTTGAGTGGCACGTTCACCATGCCCGTGACAATCCCCACGATCGTCATGGTCGGTCTGTAGCGGGAATCGTCGACGAGAGCCGGTGCCCGGCGCTGATGTCGAGATAGTGACTCGCATTGGTCCTGATGCCCGCGCGCTCGTCTTCGGTCAGCTCGCGCCGCACCTTCGCCGGCACCCCTGCCACGAGTGACCCCGGCGGAACCACGGTGCCCTCGAGCACGACGGCACCGGCGGCCACGAGGGATCCGGTGCCGATGACCGCACCGTTGAGCACTGTCGCTCCCATGCCGATGAGACAGTCATCTTCGATGGTGCAGCCGTGCAGGATCGCGCCGTGGCCGACACTCACCCTGGCGCCCACTGAGGCAGGCCTGCCGGAATCGCAGTGCATGGTGACGTTGTCCTGGAGGTTCGTGTCATCGCCGATCGTGATCGAGTCGACATCGGCCCGCAGCACGGCACCGTAGAACACGCTCGCGCGCTCGCCGAGGGAGACCCGGCCGACGAGCGTGGCATTGGGCGCGACCCACGCAGAATCTGCAACGGTCGGCGACATTCCGGCATACGCAACGATGAGAGCCATTCGTTCAGGCTAACGGGCGTTCCGGATGTCGCAGAAGTATGCCGAGACTCCAGTTGCTGCGAATCCGAAGCCCGCGGCCGCAACAACTGGAGTTTCGCGGCCACCGGCATACGCCCCACCGCACATCCTCACGCTCCCGAGCAGTTAAACTGGCAGCACCATGGCACTTTTCGGAAACCTCACTGATCGTCTCGCCGATACGTTCAAAAACCTGCGCGGCAAGGGCAAGCTCAGCCCCGCAGACATCGATGGCACGGTTCGCGAGATCCGGCGCGCCCTGCTCGAGGCCGATGTGGCCCTCGAGGTCGTCAAGGAGTTCACCGGGCGCGTGCGGGACCGTGCCCTCGGCGACGAGGTCTCTAAGTCGCTGAACCCGGCCCAGCAGGTCGTGCAGATCGTCAATGACGAGCTCGTCGCGATCCTCGGTGGCCAACTCAACGGGGGCCAGCCTCGTCGTATCCAGTTCGCCAAGAACGGGCCGACCGTCATCATGCTCGCCGGCCTCCAGGGCGCAGGTAAGACCACGCTCGCCGGCAAGCTCGCGAAGTGGCTCAAGTCCGAGGGCCACACTCCGATGCTCGTCGCGGCCGACCTCCAGCGACCCAATGCTGTCACCCAGCTCCAGGTTGTGGGGAAGCAGGCCGGGGTCGCCGTCTACGCTCCGGAGCCCGGCAACGGCAAGGGAGACCCGGTCAGGGTCGCCAAGGACGCTCTCAAAGAGGCCAACCGCAAGCAGTACGACGTGGTCATCGTCGACACCGCGGGTCGACTGGGTGTCGATGCGGAACTCATGAAGCAGGCAGCCAACATCCGCAAGGCCGTCGACCCCGACGAGGTGCTCTTCGTCATCGACGCAATGATCGGTCAGGATGCCGTCACCACCGCCCGCGCGTTCCAGGACGGCGTCGACTTCACGGGTGTCGTGCTCTCGAAGCTCGACGGCGACACGAGGGGTGGAGCAGCCCTCTCCGTCGCGAGTGTGACGGGTCGCCCCATCCTGTTCGCCAGCACGGGGGAGTCCCTCGACGACTTCGAGCCGTTCTACCCGGATCGCATGGCGAGCCGCATCCTCGACCTCGGTGACATCCTCACGCTCATCGAGCAGGCGCAGAAGAACTTCGATGAAGAAGAATCGCGCAAGGTCGCCGAGAAGTTCGCGACGGATACCTTCACGCTCGAAGACTTCCTTTCGCAGATGCAGCAGCTCAAGAACATGGGCTCGATCAAGAACATGCTCGGCATGCTTCCCGGAGCCAAGGGCATGCGCGAGCAGCTCGAGAACTTCGATGAATCCGAGATCACGCGCACCGAGGCCATCATCCAGTCCATGACGCTGCAGGAGCGCCGGGTTCCCAAGCTTCTGAATGGATCGCGTCGCGTGCGCATCGCCCGCGGATCGGGAACGACAGTCACTGAGGTCAACGCCCTCGTCAACCGCTTCGAGCAGGCGGCCAAGATGATGAAGACCGTGGCCCGCGGCGGCACTCCGCAGATTCCGGGCATGGGCCCGATCCCCGGGCAGAAGTTCGGTTCGTCGAAGCAGCAGCCCAAGAAGAAGGGCTCGAAGTCGGGTAACCCCGCCAAGCGTGCCGCGGAGAATGCTGCCCTGGCGGCGCCGAAGCCGGCGGCAGCCGGTGGATCCGGCTTCGGTCTCGGCTCGACGCCCGGCGGCCCTTCCGAAGAAGAGCTCGCCAGCCTGCAGAAGTTTCTCGGCCGCTGATCATCCCGCTCCGGGGTTCGTCGTAGTCTGACGTTATGACGACACGACCGATCAGGCTGGGCGTACAGGTCCAGCCGCAGCACGCCGACTATCCCACCATTCGCGCCGCCGTCCAGGAGCTCGAGCAGCTCGGGGTCGACATCCTGTTCAATTGGGATCACTTCTTTCCGCTGAGCGGCGAGCCAGACGGCCTGCACTTCGAGGCCTGGACCGAGCTGGCTTCCTGGGCCGAGCTGACGAGCCGTGTCGAGTTCGGCAGCCTCGTCAACTGCAACAGCTACCGCAATCCCGACCTTCAGGCAGACATGGCCCGTACCATCGACCACATCAGCGCGGGAGACACCGGCACCGGCCGTTTCATCTTCGGCACGGGGTCAGGCTGGTTCGAGCGCGACTACGACGAATACGGTTACGAGTTCGGCACTGTCGGCCAGCGGCTGGATGCCCTCGCCGAGGCCCTCCCCAGGATCGAGCAGCGCTGGGCGAAGCTCAACCCGGCCCCGACCCGCAAGATCCCCGTGATGATCGGCGGTGGCGGCGAGAAGAAGACCCTGAGGATCGTGGCGCAGCACGCCGACATCTGGCACAGCTTTGCCGCTCCGGACGACCTCGAACGCAAGCTTGGCATCCTGGCAGAGCACGGCGCTGCTGTGGGCCGCGATGTGAGTCAGATCGAGATCTCGAACGAACTCCGCGGCCGCAGCGAGACCGATGCCGATGCGCTGCTCGCGCACGGCGTGACCCTGTTCACGCTCGGAATCACCGGGCCCGACTACGACTTCTCCGAGGTGAAGCGCTGGATTGCGTGGCGAGATGCCCAGAACGGCTGAGCCGGTCGACTGAACACAAAGGTAGTTAAAGCGCGTCGACTGCCTCGAGGATGACCGGCACCTCGGTGCGGCTCGTGTAGTCGACGTGGATGTCGGCGAAGGTGACAACGCCGTCGGCCGCGATCACGAGCACCGTCGGGAACGGGATGGCCGCGGTGGCGTCGGCGTTGTTGTCGGCGACGGCGAAACCGAGCTGGCCGTGAGCATCCTGTGCTTCCGTGCTGGGCGCCGTGACGATGCCGAGTCGGCGCGCGAGGGCGTTGCCGGGGTCCGAGAGCACGGTGAACGAGAGGTCGTCCTTGAGGATCGCGGCTTCTGTCCCTTCGGGAGTCTGCGGGCTGATCGCGACGAGGCGAACACCTTTCTCGGCGAGGGCAGGAGCGAGGTTCTCGTTGTAATGCTTGAGGGTGATATTGCAGTACGGGCACCACGCGCCCCGGTAGAAGACGAGCACAGCGGGGGAGCCGGCGAGTTCGTCAGGCAGTCTGATCGTCGTTCCGTCGGCGCGCACCAGTGTTGCCTCGGGAAGGGCGTCACCGGCGGAAACGACCGCGGAGGGGAGGCCGGCGGAGACGAGATCCTTCTGCTCGAGCGCAAAGACCTCGGCCAGCACGGGACCCACGGCCTCGTTGAAGCCGGTGGTGAATTCGGTGACGCTCGATCGGATGCTCGTGGTGCTCCTGGTGCTGGTGCTCTGGGTGCTGCTCATGGCGTGCCTCCTCGGGGTGGTGTGCACCGAACTTACGCATCTTCACCGGGAGGCCGGCTGGGAGCCCGTAACGGAGCGTCATAGTCGAAAATGTGCAGACTTCGTCCACTTCCCGCCATCGTGTCTCCGGGTGCGTCCGAGGTCGGCCGTCGTCGCTAGCCTGACGAGGTGAGTATCGACAGAACCGCCGAGGGTCCCGGTCGCCGAGTGGTCCTGGCCATGATCGTGACGGTGCTCGCCTGGGCCAGCGCGTTCATCGTCATCAGGGGAACCGGCGAGTTCATCTCCGGTGGTGCGCTCGCGCTCGGTCGACTCGTGGTCGGCGCCATCGTGCTCGGCGTCATCGCCCTGATGGGTGGGGCGTGGGTGCGGCCGACGAAACGCGAATGGCTTCAGGTGATCGGTTTCGGGGTGCTGTGGTTCGGGGCATACAACGTCGCCCTCAACATCGCCGAACAGACCCTCGACGCTGGCACCACGGCGATGATCGTCGGTGTCGGGCCCGTGTTGATGGCGCTCGGAGCCGGCGTATTCCTGGGTGAGGGAATCCCGAAGTGGCTGGCGATCGGAGCCGGTGTGGCTCTGCTCGGTGTCATCCTGATCGGTATCGCGTCAGGCGCGTCGGATGTGGGGGACGGCAGTGGCGTCCTGTGGTGCATCGCTGCAGCGCTGACCTACACGGTCGGAGTGCTGCTGCAGAAGCCCGCCCTGAGGCGCCTTCCCCACACCCAGGTGACGTGGCTGGGGTGCGTGATCGGCATGGTGGCGTGCCTTCCGTTCTCGGCAGACCTGCTTCGTGAGGCGATGGATGCCCCGGCCAGCGCCATCGCCGGCGTGATCTATCTCGGCGCCGTGCCGACCGCGCTCGCGTTCACGACGTGGGCGTACGCACTCTCCCGCACCCCCGCGGGCCAGCTCGGAATCACCACATACCTGGTGCCGCCCATCGTGATCCTGCTCGGCCTCATCGTCTTCGGAGAGGTGCCAGCGGCACTCGCCGTGGTGGGTGGTGCGGTCTGTCTCGTGGGGGTCGCGTTGTCCCGTCGGCGCCCGCGCACACCCGCCGCCGCCGTCCTCGTTACCGATCCGGGCAAAACCGTGGCAGAATAGCGAGTCGAGTCTTGTCGACCCCGACCCTCTAATCCGGCGTCGACAGGAATCCATCAGAGCTTTTGTGCCGAGTGTGCCCCCACGCTCACGGCTAGCGGTTCGCCACCAAAACCAACTCTCTACGAGTTATCACACCAACAGGAGCATTGTGGCCGTCAAAATTCGTCTCAAGCGCATGGGCAAGATCCGCGCGCCGTACTACCGCATCGTCGTCGCCGATTCGCGCAACAAGCGCGATGGTCGCTCGATCGAGGAGATCGGCAAGTACCACCCCACCGAAGAGCCGTCGTTCATCGAGGTCGACTCAGAGCGTGCCCAGTACTGGTTGGGTGTCGGCGCACAGCCGAGCCCGCAGGTCGAGGCCATCCTGAAGCTCACCGGCGACTGGGGAATCTTCAAGGGCGACAAGAACGCCGTCAGCACCGTCAAGACCAAGGAAGCCAAGGAAGTTTTCCAGGCCGACGAGAAGAAGAAGCCGGTTCTCAAGCCCAAGGCCGAGAAGCCTGCTGAGAAGCCCGCCGACGCTCCCGTCGCTTCCGACGACGCTGAGGTCACCGAGGCGCCCGCCGCTGAGGAAGCCGCAGCAGACGCCGACAAGGCGTAGCGAATGCTCGCTCCTGCTCTCGAACACCTGGTCAAGGGGATCGTCGATCACCCCGACCAGGTTCAGGTCGTCGCAAAAAGCTCGCAGCGCGGTGATGTCCTCGAGGTGCGTGTGCACCCAGAAGACCTCGGCCGTGTCATCGGGCGCGCAGGCCGCACCGCGAAGGCGCTCCGCACCCTGGTTTCGGCTCTCGCCGACGGCCAGCGCGTGCGCGTCGACGTGGTCGACACCGACGCTTAGTCAGTCACGGTGTCAGAGCACAAGGTAGCCCCAGCGACATCCACGAAGTCGAAAGACAGCGAGGCTCAGGATTCGTCGACCGGTCAGGCGGTCTCGAAACCGAACAAATCGCAATTGAGGGTGGGGCGCCTCACCAAGGCGCACGGCCTCAAAGGTGCCATCAAGGTCGAGCTGTACACGGATGCCCCGGAACGACGTTTCGTTCCGGGCGCCGTGTTCTCCCTTCAGGTGCCCAGCAGTTCGGACTGGCATGGTAAGACTCTCGAGCTGATCGAGCTCAAGTTCTACAACGCCCAGCCTGTCGCCTTCTTCAAGGGCATCCTCGACCGCTCCACGGCCGAGACCCTCATCAAGGCCATCCTCTGGATCGAACACGATCCCGCGGAGAAGTCCGATGAAGAAGATGCCTGGTTCGACCACCAGCTCATCGGGCTGTCCGTCATGCGCGACGGCGTCAAGGTCGGAACGATCTCACAGATCGATCATTTTCCCGCGCAGGATCTCATCACGGTCGACACTGAAACCGGGGATGTGCTCGTCCCGTTCGTGAAGGCGATCGTCGCCGCGGTCGACATCGAGGCCGGCACCATGACGGTCACACCTCCACTGGGCCTGTTCGAGGAGATCGCCGACGACGTGCCCGACGAGGCCGAGTCCACTACCGGGAACTAGCCGTGAAGATCGACATCGTGACGATCTTCCCGGAGTTCTTCGGCGTGCTCGATGTGTCGCTGCTAGGCAAGGCACGCCAGTCTGGCCTCATCGACGTCGACGTCCACAACCTGCGGGACTTCACCCACGACCGGCACCGCACGGTGGATGACACCCCCTACGGCGGGGGCGCCGGCATGGTGATGCGACCTGAGCCGTGGGGCGAAGCGCTCGATTCGGTGGTGGTCGAGGAATCCGTCGTCATCTTCCCTTCACCGGCAGGCGAAGTCTTTTCGCAGGCGACGGCACGGGAGCTCGCCCTGGAACCCAGGCTGGTATTCGGCTGCGGCCGGTACGAGGGCATCGATCAGAGGGTCATCGATGTCGCGAGGTCGAAGGCGCGGGTTCGCGAGATCAGCCTCGGCGATTACGTGCTGAACGGTGGCGAGGTCGCCGTCATGGCGATGATCGAGGCGATCGGTCGACTGGTCCCCGGCGTCATCGGCAATGCCGCGAGCCTTGACGAAGAGAGCCACGAAGGCGGCCTGCTCGAATACCCGAGCTACACGAAGCCCGCGCAGTGGCGAGACCTGGATGTGCCGCCGGTGCTGCTCAGCGGCAATCACGGAGCTATTGCCGCCTGGCGACGGGAACAGCAGCTCGAGAGAACCCGTCGGGTTCGGCCGGACCTGCTGCCGTAGCGTCCCGCCTGTCGCTAGCGGCGGGCCGTCAGGACGACGGGACCGTTCTCGGTGATCGCCACGGTGTGCTCGACGTGTGCGGCCCTGGAGCCGTCTTCGCTGCGAAGGGTCCAGCCATCCGGGTCCGTGAAGATTCTGTCGGTGCCGATCATCAGCCACGGCTCGATGGCGAACACCAGTCCGGCGCGCAGGGGGAGGCCTCGACCGGGCCGGCCGTCGTTGGGGATGTGCGGATCGCCGTGCATCGTGCGACCCACGCCGTGGCCACCGAAGTCGACGTTGACGCTGTAGCCGTCCGCGTGGGCGACGGCGCCGATCGCGGCCGAGATGTCGCCGATCCTGTTGCCGATCGTCGCGGCCGCGATACCGGCGTCGAGCGCGCGGGTCGTGGTGTCGATGAGGGCAATGTCTTCCGGGGCGGCGGTGCCCACGACGAAGCTGATGGCCGAGTCGGCAACCCATCCATTGACCGAGGCCGCGAAATCGAGAGAGACCAGGTCACCGTCACGCAGGGTGTAGTCGTGAGGGAGCCCGTGGAGTGCCGCGTCATTGACCGAGGTGCACAGGACCTTGCCGAAGGGCGAGGCGCCGAACGACGGGTGGTAGTCGATGTAGCAGCTCTCCGCGCCGACCTTGCGGATCATGTCGTGGGCCAGCCTGTCGAGAGACAGCAGGTTGGTGCCGACTGTGGATGCCGCGGCAGTGGCCTCGAGTACACTCGCGACGAACCGTCCGGCGGCGCGCATCTGCTCGATCTCGGCGGGGGTGCGTAGTTCTATCACCTGACCGATAGTACGGCGTGGCTGGTGAGCACCCTCCGCGATGGCGAACCAAGTAGCCATGGACCCGCCGGATGTGCGAGAATGATCGTTCGTGCCCACATCCGGCTCTGCCACAGGGGTTTCGGTTGGTCTTCATGGAGATTCATCGGGCACACACTCCATTCTTTTCTACTGAACACGCGTTCGGCCTGTGGCGGGCGCAGAGAGCGAAAACTCCATGCATATCCTCGACGCAGTCGATGCACCCTCACTGAAAGACAACATCCCGGACTTCCGCGCCGGCGACAACGTCAAGGTGCACGTCAACATCATCGAAGGCACGCGCGCACGAATCCAGGTTTTCCAGGGCGTCGTCATCGGCCGCTCGGGTGAGGGTGTCCGCGAGACTTTCTGTGTTCGCAAGGTCAGCTTCCAGATCGGTGTCGAGCGAACCTTCCCGGTTCACTCCCCGGTCATCGACCACATCGAGATCGTCACCCGCGGTGACGTCCGACGCGCCAAGCTGTACTACCTCCGCGCTCTTCGCGGCAAGAAGGCGAAGATCAAAGAGAAGCGCGACTTCTAAGTCAGCGCATCGCCTATCGGCTCCCTTGCCGAAGGCGTTATGAGCATTTCCTGAGCTCCCGGCAACATATGCTTGCTGGGAGCTCAGGGGTTTAATGACAAGTGAAGTGCAGCCTGCCGTCGCCGACGGTGCTGATTCGAGGCGACCGCGCAACGGTCGTGGATGGAAGATCTTTCTCCGCGACATCCTGTTGATATTCCTGGCGGCGCTGCTGATCTCGTTCCTGATCAAGACCTTCCTGATCCGCTCGTTCTACATCCCGTCGGACTCGATGAACAGCACCCTCATCCAGCAGGATCGCATCATCGTCAACCAGCTCGAACCGGGGCTCATCCCCATCGAGCACGGCGATGTCGTCGTCTTCCGCGACCCGGGAAACTGGCTTCCCCCGAAGGTCGACGTGCCGGTGAATGGCTTCGTCGGAGCGGTGGATGCCGTGCTCGGCTTCGTGGGGCTGAGTGCGCCCGACAGCAACGACCACCTCATCAAGCGTGTCATCGGACTGCCGGGCGACACGGTCAGGTGTTGCAACGACTTCGGCCAGATCACGGTCAACGGAATCCCGCTCGAAGAGCCGTACATTCTTCTGCCTGATGGCGTCTCCAAGGCGACGCGCGACGACTGGGAGGTGACGGTCCCCGAAGACAAGCTCTGGGTGATGGGGGACAACCGTTACAACTCGGCAGACTCCGCGTATCACCGCGACGACCCGACCGGCGGTTTCGTGCCGATCAGCAACATCGTGGGACGTGCCCTGCTCATCAGCTGGCCCGTCGACCGATGGACCTGGCTCGACAACTATCCGGTGACCTTCCGTGATGTCGGCAGCGGCACCTCAGGGCAGTAATGCCCGTCGCTGATCCGACTCTCGATCTGGAGCGCCAGCTCCACAGCGACGGTGCGAGGTTCGTCATCGGCTGCGACGAGGTCGGGCGGGGTGCCATCGCGGGGCCCGTCGCTGTCGGGATGTCGGTGGTCGGCCCTGGAATCGGCACGCAACCGGCAGGCATGCGGGATTCGAAGATGCTGAGCGAGAAGCGGCGGGAAGCGCTGGCTCCGCTGGCGCAGGAGTGGTCGCTGCACTCCGCGGTCGGTCTCGCCACGGCGGCCGAGGTCGACTCGTTCGGCATCATGGCCGCGCTGGGGTTGGCGGGCAAACGCGCCCTCACCGCGCTGCACGAGTCAGGGGCATCCATCATGGAGTGTGTGGTGCTGCTCGACGGATCGTTCGACTGGCTGAGCCCGGCACTCGCCACCCCGCTGCGCGTGCGAACGCAGGTGAAAGCCGACAGGGACTGCGCCTCAGTGGCAGCGGCATCCGTCATCTCGAAGGTGCATCGCGACCGGCTGATGATCGCGGCTGACGAATCCCTGCCGGGTTACGGCTGGAAGGGCAACAAGGGATACGGATCCGCGGAGCATTTCGCGGCCATTGCGAGTCTCGGCGCGACCGAACTCCACCGGCACACGTGGTTGCGCGCTGGAGCGGGGAAGAGCGCGCAGCACTCCAGCGACGCCAGCGCCGAAGGAGCCGGCGACTGAGGGCTCCTGCCTGCGCTGTCTCAACCGATTAGACTCAACGCAGCATGGATGAAGACGAGTTCGAAGACTACGACCGCGAGGTCGAGCTTGCGCTGTACCGCGAGTACCGCGATGTCGTGAGCCAGTTCCGCTACGTGGTGGAGACCGAGCGGAGGTTCTACCTCGCCAACGAGGTCGAGCTCGTGCGCCAGGACACCGAGCACGACTTCTACTTCGAACTCACGATGAATGATGTGTGGGTCTGGGACGTCTACCGCTCTGATCGTTTCGTGAAATCCGTGCGGGTGCTCACGTTCAAAGACGTCAACGTCGAAGAGCTGTCGGCGAAAGAGCTGGAGCTTCCGAAAGAGCTCGCGCTCGACGAATAGCGATCGGCGGGACCACATGATCTTCTGGATCAACGGGCCTTTCGGGGCAGGCAAGACCACGCTCGCAAACCTGATGGTGCAGCGGATGCCCAATGCCCACTTCATCGACACCGAGCGCATCGGGTACCTGCTGAATCCGGTACTCAGCACCCTTCGGCCCGTTCAGAATTTCCAGGATTGGCCAGCGTGGCGAGCGCTGGTCGTTACCTATCTGACAGAACTGCACGAGGAACTCGGCGGTACCCTCATCGTCCCTCAATCGGTGTTCGTGGAGGCTTATTGGGCCGAACTACGCGAGGGCCTGGCCGACCTCCCGGTCAGAGCGATAACGCTGAACGTCCCTGTGGGTGAACTGGAGCGCAGAATCCGATCCGATGAGATCGAAGCTGGATCCGTGAACTGGCGACTCGAGCGTATCGATGACTACGTTGCGGCTCTCCCGTGGTTGCGTCGCGAAACTGACATCGTGGACGCCTCATTACCGGCCCATGAACTGGCGGACGCACTCTCGTCACGGTGAGAACCACACGCCCGCGAATGTGGTCATCGAGCTGTGTCACAGCCTGGGAGTACCCTCGTGACCATGATCGACGAAGAGGCGCTTATCGGGTGGATGCTCGACTCTGATCCGTCCCTCCGGTGGCGGGTCGAACGTGATCTTGTGGGTTCGCCCCCTGAAGTATGGGAAACGACTCGCAGCCGAGTGGCGACCGAAGGCTTCGGGGCGCGCCTGCTCGCTCTTCAGGATGATGACGGTCAGTGGGCCGGCGGCGCCTACTTCCCGAAAGACTTCGATTTCGAGGGACCCGAAGCCGCAGAAGGTGCTGGCCAGCCGTACACGGCGACGACCTGGTCACTCAACCTGCTTCGTGACCTGGGAACGGATGCCGCTGCCCTCGGCAATACTGCCGAGAAGCTCGCGACCAACAGCCACTGGGAGTACGACTCCAGCGTCAGTTACTGGATGGGGGAGGTGGACGCGTGCATCAACGGCTTCACCATTGCGAACGGCGCGTGGCTCGGAGCTGACGTGACCGGTATCGCGCAATGGTTCGTCGAGCACCAGATGTCGGAGGGCGGGTGGAACTGCGAATGGGAGAACGGTTCGACGCGGTCCTCCTTCCATTCCACACTCAATGCGCTGGACGGGATTCTCTCCTTCGAGAAGGCAACCGGTGGCAGTCGCGAGCTGACGGCTGCCCGCCTGGCTGCGCAGGAGTACCTGCTCGAGCGTCGGTTGATGTTCCGGCTCTCGACGGGCGAGCAGGTCGCACCCTGGGTCGATAAGTTCGCATATCCGTTCCGCTGGTTCTACAGCGTGCTTCACGCTGTCGACTATGTCAGGGAGGCATCGCTGCACGATGGAGTGGCTCCCGACCCCCGGATGGCTGACGCCGTCGAGGTGATCCGCGCTGACCGCCAGCCTGACGGGACCTGGCTCCAGGGGCGCCGTCACCCCGGCCGCGTCTGGTTCGAGGTGGATGTGGATGCCGGCGAACCGTCGCCGTGGCTGACGTTCCACGCCATGCGCGCTCTCCGATGGTGGGACGCTGCGAGCCACTAGTCCTCCACAGCGTGGTGAGGTCGTAGTAGAGCACTGATCGAGCGGACAGCGTCCCGAACATGACCCAGTGCGCCACTCTCGAGGCATGGCAGCAAAAGATGCACTGGGCGTGCGCGGTGAAGCAGTCGCCGCGAGGTACCTGCAGCTGGCGGGGCTGTCCATCATCGACCGCAACTGGCGGTGCGCCCAGGGCGAGATCGACCTCGTGGCGCAGCACGGAGGCGAACTCGTGTTCGTCGAGGTGAAAACCCGGTCGAGCGTCGCATTCGGGCATCCACTCGAAGCCATCACCGCCACCAAGCTCGCCCGGCTCCGTCGGCTGGCTGCTGCCTGGTGTGAAGCTCACCCCGGCAGATACGACAGCATCAGGATCGATGCCGTCGGCATCATCATGCCTGCCGTCGGTGAGGTCGAAGTAGAGCATCTCGAGCGGGTGTTCTGATGGCGATCGGCCGCACCTGGTCGGTATCGCTGCTGGGCCTGCGCGGGGCCGTGGTCGAGATCGAGGCAGACATCTCGAGCAATCTCCCCGCCTTCGTGCTGATCGGCCTGCCCGATGCAGCGCTTGGCGAAGCAAAAGACCGGGTGCGCGCGGCAGCGACCAACTCAGGATGCGGGCTGCCCAACCGCAAGATCACCGTCAACCTCTCGCCTGCCGCCCTTCCCAAGCACGGATCGGGTTTCGATCTCGCGATCGCTCTCGCTGCGCTCGCGGCGGCTGGCACGATCAGGCCGGAGTCGATCGACACCGTGCTTCACCTGGGCGAGCTCGGCCTCGACGGGAGGCTGCGGCCGATCGACGGCATCCTCCCCAGCGTGTTGGCGGCGTCTCGTGCGGGCTTCACCTCGGTCATGGTCGCGACCGGCAACGCGGATGAAGCGTCACTCGTGCCCGGCGTCAGGGTCATTCCCGTCGCCTCGCTGCGGGATGCCGCGATCTGGCACGGCGGTGCGTTCGAGCCCGAGCCGGTCGACGCCATCCTGCGCCCGGTTCTTCACGAGCGGATAGACGATTCGGGTGACCTGGCGGATGTCGCTGGCAACACCGACGCGGTCGAGGCCATGATCGTCGCCGCTGCTGGAGGCCACCACGTGTTCCTCCTCGGTCCTCCCGGGGCGGGGAAGACGATGCTTGCCTCGCGGCTGCCGGGGCTTCTGCCCGATCTCGACTCCGAGGCCGCGCTTGAAGTGAGTTCGATCAGATCCCTGTGCGGCCTGCCGGTCGGAGGGGCCCTGTCCAGGCGACCTCCACTCGAGAGTCCTCACCATACGGCGACCGCGGCAGCTCTCGTGGGCGGGGGCAGCGGGCAGATCCGTCCGGGGGCGGCGGCTCGGGCATCCCACGGCGTGCTCTTCCTCGACGAAGCCCCGGAATTTTCGCCCTCGGTGCTGGATGCGTTGCGGCAGCCGCTCGAATCCGGCGTCATCAGCATCCATCGCGCCAACGCGGTCGCGCACTTCCCGGGCCGCTTCCAGCTCGTGATGGCAGCGAATCCCTGCCCGTGCGGCCAGTATGGAGCGAAAGACTCGGAGTGCACCTGCCCGCCGAACTCCCGCCGACGGTATGTCGGCAGGCTGTCCGGCCCACTGCTCGACCGCATCGACATCCAGTTCAGGGTGCAGCGCATCACGGCCGCGCAATTGAGGGTGTCCGCCGAGGGCTCGCACACGTCCAGTGCGTCGGCCAGGGTGAAAGTGGTGGATGCCAGGGCTGCGGCTGCCGACCGGCTCGCTTCCACACCGTGGTCGGTGAACTCGGAGGTTCCGGGAACCTGGCTGAGGAGCCGGGCGACGCGGCTGGGGCTGTCGACGACAACCGACATCGACCGCGCACTCGAGCGCGGCGGAATCACCATGCGTGGCTATGACCGCATCCTGCGGCTGGCGTGGACCATCTGCGATCTGGACGGTGCCGTGGTCCCCACGGCCGGGCACGTGGGGCAGGCGCTGTTCCTGAGGAGGGCGATCTCGAGTTGAGTATGTTCGGTGTGAAAGAAGCAGAGGTCGCCGAGCTGGTGAGGAGTGTGGCTGGCGCCGATCTCGACCGCGGCGGCATCGAGGAGCGATTCGCGCGCGCTGCCTGGAGTGGAATCTCAGAACCGGGCGACAGCGTCGCAGGGGAGCTCGTCGCCACGCTCGGAGCGCCGATGGCGCTGACCGCTCTCATCGACCGCTGGACTCCTGGGGCGTTCCTCGAGAGGCTCGGGTCGAGCAACCTCTCGGCTGGTGACATCCAGACGGCCGTGGATCGGTGGATGCCGCGACTCGAGCCCGGTCGCACCATCGTCGCTCTTCGCCAGGCCGCGCGCTTCGGCGCCAGACTGCGGGTGCCCGGCGACGAGTCATGGCCAGCTCCACTCGATGACCTCGGTGCATACGCCCCACTGGCGCTGTGGACTCGGGGCACCGAACAGGCTCTCGCATCGCTCGGTCGGTCGATTTCGCTGGTCGGCGCACGGGCCGCGACCGGATACGGCGAACACGTCACGATGGAGGCATCGGCCGGACTGGTGGACCGCGGATACGCGATAGTCTCCGGGGCGGCCTATGGAATCGACGGGATGGCCCATCGGGCGGCGCTGGCCAGTCACGGGATGACGGTGGCGTTCCTCGCTGGAGGGGTTGACCGCTTCTATCCGAGTGGTCACGATGCGCTGCTGGGCCGGATCGTTGAGCACGGAATGGTGATCTCGGAACTGCCCTGCGGATCCCAGCCCACGCGATGGCGGTTCCTGCAGCGAAATCGGCTGATCGCTGCCGCGAGTCTCGCGACGATGGTGATCGAAGCGGGCTGGCGTTCCGGTTCTCTCAACACCGCGCATCACGCTCTCAGCCTGTCGAGACCCGTGGGCGCGGTGCCGGGACCCGTCACCAGCGCGGCCTCTGCCGGTTGTCACAAGCTGATCCGCGATTCGCTCGTCACGTGTGTCACGAGCGCGGAAGAGATGGCCGAACTGGCCCCACTGGATGCTCACATAACCAGAGCCGGTGACGAGCCCGCATCGCCACGCGGAGATACCAGCTCCGCCAGCAGAAACCCCACCACAGCCAGGGTCGTGGATGCGCTCAGCAGCCGATCACCACGGCAGGCCAGCGACATCGCGACACGGTCGGGGTTGTCGATCGGGGATGTCCGCGCCGAACTGGGGCGGATGCTTCTGGACGGCGCGGTCCGCGAGGGAGAGCGGGGGTGGACCAGGCGCACAGAGTCGTCGGAGAAGCGCGGTCAGTCATGAGCCCCTGAGCAGTAAGGGGGCGCAATGGCAGTGGGGCGGAATAGTCTGGGAGTGTGATCCAACTCGGACAGTATCCCGCCGCATCCCACGTCATTGCGCACGTCAGCGACACCCACCTCCTCGGTGGCGGGCGCCCATTGTACGGGCAGGTAGACACCATCGAGCACCTCTCACGGGCGATGGCCCAGCTCGAACGATCGAGCGCCACACCACAGGCCATCGTGTTTACCGGCGATCTGGCGGACCTCGGGGAGCCTGATGCCTACGAGCGGCTGAAGGCGATCGTCGAGCCCGCCGCGGCGCGCATGGGCGCGCAACTGATCTGGGTGATGGGCAATCACGACGAGCGCATCGAGTACTCGCGACTGCTGTTCGGCGAAGAGTCCGAAGCCCCCCAGGACCGCGTCTACAACGTGGATGGCCTCCGAATCATCTCCTTCGACACCACTGTGCCCGGATACCATCACGGCGAGATCACCGACGATCAACTCGACTGGCTGGCCGACGTGCTGGCCAGCCCGGCCGAGCACGGCACGATTCTCGCCATCCATCACCCGCCCATCCCCACCCCCATGCTGGAAGCCATGGGCATGCTCGAGCTGCGCGACCAGCCCCGGCTGGCTGAGGTCCTTCGCGGATCGGACGTTCGAGCCATCCTCGCCGGACACCTGCACTACTCCACGCACAGCACGTTCGCCGGAATCCCGGTCTCCGTCGCCTCGGCTACCTGCTACACGCTCGACATCAGCGCCGAAGACAGGTTGCTCTCCGGCGTCGATTTCGGCCAGTCCGTCAATGTCGTCCATGTCTACGGCGAGCAACTGGTGCACTCGATCATTCCCGTCGGCGCCACCACGGAAGTCTCGGGTTTCCCCGCATCGGCTCTGCCGCAGCTCGAGGCCATGACACCCGAGGAGCGTCTCGAAGCGTTCTCGTCCAAGAACTCGACCTTCAACATGGCCGAAGAGGAGAGTTCGGGGCAGGCATGACCCTCGAAGTCACCGTAGGGAAGTTCATCGACCATCTGGCCGCGGAGCGCGGGTTCAGCGAACATACGGTGCGGTCATACCGCTCAGACCTGCTCCAGCTCGCTGCCTTTGCTGCCGAACGCGGTGCCGTGGACGACGGTGACCTCGACCTCGACCTGCTGCGCGACTGGCTCTGGCGGTCGTCACAGGATGGGCTCTCCCGTGCCACTCTGGCGAGGCGAGCCGCATCCGCCCGGAGCCTCACCAGTTGGCTGGCGCGCACGGATGCCGTCCCGACCGATGCCGCTGCGCGCCTCAAAGCGCCGAAATCCGAGCACCACCTGCCTCGGGTGCTCAACCGCGAGCAGATGGATTCGATCCTGGGCACTCTCGCACACCGTGCCAGCTCCGGTGATCCCCTCGCTCTACGCGACCTCGCGATCGTCGAACTGCTGTACGCCTCTGCGCTCCGCGTCAGCGAACTCACAGGGCTCGGGGTTGCCGATGTCGACCAGGGGCGGCTGACCGTCCGCGTTCTCGGGAAAGGCTCAAAGGAGAGGGTGGTGCCCTACGGTGTGCCGGCGCGCGCAGCGATCGACACCTACCTGCGACACGGCCGGCCCGCGCTGGTCGTGGAGAGGGCAATCGAGAGTGGGATGACACCAGGTGGATCTGCCCCGCTGTTCGTCGGCGCTCGCGGAGGGCGCCTCGCGAATCGTACGGTGTACGGACTCGTGTCGGCACTGCTCGAGTCGGTTCCGGGATCGGGTCCTGCCGGACCCCACACTCTTCGTCACACGGCAGCGACCCATCTTCTCGATGGGGGAGCAGACCTCAGGTCCGTTCAGGAGATGCTCGGGCACGCGAGTCTCGGAACGACGCAGCTGTACACCCACGTCTCCACCGAGCGGCTCAAGGAGAGCTACCGCATCGCCCATCCCCGCGCCTGAGGGTGCCGGGGTCAGGAACCGGAGGGGACCTGAGCCTGGTAGACGGTGAGCACGCGCTCCAGGTAGTCGGTGATCACGTCGCGCTGGTCGGCAGGAAATGAACCGATGACGCTGTCGATGCCCGTGATCATCGGCATGAGCACCCCCATGGCCTGGGCGACTGATGGGGGGCTCGGCACGATAACGACTGATCGACGGTCGGTCGGATGCTGCGCACGACTCACGTGACCGACGGCTTCGAGCCTGTCGACCACCGTCGTGACGGCAGCGGTGCTCAGGTGGAGTCGTTTTGCGAGATCGGTGGGCCCGAGGGGTCCGCTCGAGATCAGATGGGTCATGGCATCGAGGTCTGTGGAATTGACCGACAACTCACGCCTCATGTGATCGACGAATGCGTCATTCGCTGAAATCATCTCGCGCAGCAACACGGTCGCGCGATGGACGGAGCCACCCGCGGCATCCGGAGTGTCATACGCGGTTGTCATGTTGCCGAGTTTAGCGCTATCTTTTTCGACAGGTAAGTAGTTCGACTATCGAAAGAAATTATGAATCGGCTCACGCATTTCATTACAGCTCGCAGGACGTCGTGGATTGTTCTCGTGGGTGCAGTTCTCGCAGCAGGCGCGCTCTTTTCGATCGGTTCGGGAGCTGATGGAGAGTCGTCCCCTGGCGTCGGTCTCCCCTCGAGCGCCGAATCATCGCTGGTGGCTGCTGCGCAGGAGAACCTGCCTGGCACCGACGCGAGTTCCGCCCTGCTGGTGTTCAGCAGGGGCGGTGACATGACGGATGCGGAATCCGCCCGTGATCGACTCACCGACTCCGACGTAGCGGCCATTACCGACAGGGCTGCCGAACTCGCTGACCTCTCGCTCGATGGATTCGTTCCACCGCCCTCGATCTCTGACGATGGCACTGCGGCGCTAGTCGTCGTGCCGCTCGAATCGTTGAGCGACGTGGGGGAACAGGCTGACCGCGCAACCGAGCTCCGCGGCATCGCCAACGACGGTCTGCCGAGCGGCCTGGGCGCGCTCCTGACCGGCCCCGAGGGGTTCGCCGTGGATGTCGCCGCCGTCTTCGAAGGTGCCGACGTCACCCTGTTGCTCACCACCGTGATCGTGGTCGGCGTGCTTCTGCTCGTGACGTATCGCAGCCCCTGGCTGTGGCTCGTGCCCCTGGTCGTCGTGGGGCTCGCCGACGGACTCGCCGGGATCGTGGCGGCGAGGGTGGGGTCGCTCCTCGGAATCACCCTGGATGCCTCCATCACGGGCATCCTCTCGGTGCTGGTCTTCGGTGCCGGTACCAACTACGCCCTGCTGCTGATCGCCCGCTATCGCGACGAACTGCGAGTTGTCGAAGATCGTCGGCAGGCCATGGCGAAAGCCCTGCGCGGTGCCGGGCCCGCCATCCTCGCCAGCGGCAGCACGGTCGTGCTGGCGTTGCTCACTCTCGCCTTTGCCCAGCTCGATGGCAACCGTGCCCTCGGCATTGCCTGCGCCGTGGGGGTCGTCATCGCCATGATCTTCGCGCTGTTCGTCCTGCCCGCAGCGCTCGTGCTCTTCGGCCGCGGGCTGTTCTGGCCCTACATCCCGAAATTCGGCTCACAAGGAAGCGCCGATCGCGGAGTCTGGCACAGGCTCGGGATTCTGGTCTCCCGCAAGCCTGTCGCCGTCGCGATCGTCGGTGCCCTGGTGCTGGGTGCGCTCGCACTGGGCGTGCCCCAGATCCGCATCGGTCTCGCGCAGACCGAGCGCTTCACGGCTGTGCCCGAAGCTGTCGTCGGTCAGAACATCCTCGCTGACGCGTTCTCTGCCGGTAGCGGATCTCCCGTTGTGATCATCTCCAACAACGACACGGTCGACGACGTCGTGGATGCCGCCACCGCCGTCGACGGAGTCGTCTCGGCCACTCCCGGCGTCACGGACGGCACCATTACCCAGGTCGACGTCGTGCTGGACGCCGCCGCAGAAACCCCGGAGTCGTTCTCCGCGGTGACGGAACTGCGTGACGCTGTGCACGGGATCGACGGGGCCGACGCTCTCGTCGGCGGGCTCGATGCGCAGACCCTGGACGTCACGGCGGCGCAGACCGCCGACCAGAATCTCGTGATTCCGCTCATCCTGATCCTCGTGTTCCTCGTGCTCGTGGTGCTGTTGAGGTCTCTCGTCGCCCCTCTGCTGCTGCTGGCCACCGTCGTCGCGTCGTTCTTCGCCAGCCTCGGAGCAAGCTGGCTGCTATTCAGGTCGGTGTTCGATTTCCCAGCGGTGGATACGAACGTCGTGCTCTTCAGCTTCCTCTTCCTCGTGGCGCTCGGTGTCGACTACAACATCTTCCTGGTGACGAGAGCGAAGGAGGAGTCCATCGAGCACGGCACGAAGGTGGGAATGATCCGGGCCCTGTCGACAACCGGTGGCGTGATCACCAGCGCGGGAATCCTGCTGGCCGCTGTCTTCGCCGTGCTGGGGGTGCTGCCGCTGATCACCCTCACCCAGATCGGGATCATCGTGTGCATCGGCGTTCTTCTCGACACCCTGCTCGTGAGGACCGTTATCGTGCCATCGCTCGCCTTCATCACCGGCGAGAAGTTCTGGTGGCCAGGCCGCCCGGCACACCACCACGCTCATCGCCTGGTGGGAAGCAGCACTGACGGTTCTATGCCTCCGAGGTAGAGCAGCGGAGAGACGTATTGCCCGTCGAATCGAACACCGAAGTGCAGGCAAGCACCGGTGCAATGCCCCACGATGACCGTGCCGATCGGGTCACCGCGAGCAACGGCGTCCCCTTTACTGAGCGTGGTTTCGACCGGCTCGTAGCTCGAGATGAGGCCGCCGGGGTGCCTGATCGACAGCACGGGGCGGTCGACGACCACCCCGGCGAAGTGCACGACGCCATCGGCTGGCGCGTGCACAGTGCCGCTGCCGGCCGGGAGATCGACTCCGCGGTGTCCGCTGGAGTACGCGGTCGCTGGTGCCAGGTACTGGCGTATCAGTACCCGGGGCGGGTCCACCGGCCAGTCCCATGCCGGTCGGGGAGCGGCGGAGTCGACAGTGCCCGGCACGAGCAGCATCAATGAAACGACGATGATGGATCGGAGCATCCACCCATGATCGCGATCCGGCCACGTTGCGCGCCCGAGCACGGCAGCACTCGTGAAGTAATGGCGGTAGCGCGCGAAGTGGGGGAGCGGTGCTATCATTTTCGAAGCACTCGGAGCAATCCGGGTGACTACGCGTGCCCGTGTTCGCCCGGTAAACGGAACAGAACACCTTTGGCCACCACATCCATTCAGTCCTGGAAACAGGCGGTTGTGTGCCCGGGCACCAGGTTCCGCACCGACCGGTAGCGGGAAAAACTGAGAAATGGCACGAGGCTGCTGAAAAGCAGCGTGCCGAGAAGGAGCACGGTCATGGCCGTTGTCACCATTCGCCAGCTGCTCGACAGCGGCGTTCACTTTGGACACCAGACCCGTCGGTGGAACCCGAAGATGAAGCGCTTCATCCTGACCGAGCGTTCGGGAAGCCACATCATCGACCTCCAGCAGTCGCTGAAGCACATCGACGCCACGTACGACTACGTCAAGGAGACGGTCGCCCACGGCGGAACGATCCTCTTCGTCGGCACCAAGAAGCAGGCCCAGGGCTCCATCGCCGAGCAGGCACAGCGTGTCGGCCAGCCCTATGTCAACCAGCGCTGGCTCGGTGGGCTCCTCACCAACTTCCAGACCGTCTCCAAGCGCCTCGCGCGCATGAAGGAGCTCGAAGAGGTCGACTTCGACGACACCACGCGTGGTTTCACGAAGAAGGAACTGCTCATCCAGAAGCGCGAGCTCATCAAGCTCCAGAAAAGCCTCGGTGGAATCCGCAACCTGACGAAGACCCCGTCTGCCGTCTGGATCGTCGACACCAAGAAGGAGCACCTCGCGATCGACGAGGCGCACAAGCTCAACATCCCCGTCATCGCGATCCTCGACACCAACTGCGATCCCGACGACGTGCAGTACCCGATCCCGGGTAACGACGACGCCATCCGCTCGGTCGGCCTGCTGACGCGCATCATCGCGGATGCTGCTGCCGAGGGTCTCATCCAGCGTCACCAGAAGCCCGAAGACGGCGCCGAGGTCGAGCCGCTGGCCGCATGGGAAGCAGAGCTTCTCGCATCCTCGGAGACCCCGTCCACCGAGGCCGAGAAGATCGAGGCCGTCGACGGTCGCGTCGGGTCGACCACGGCAGACACCGAGGCTGTCGCCGAGGTCGTCGCCGCTGCCGTTCCCGTCGAGGAGAACGACGCTGACGCTGTCGCCGCGAAGAACGAGGCCGCTGCAGACGAGACCATCGTTCCCGAGCACCACGTCGAGTCCGACGAGGAGACCGAAGCGAAGATCGAAGCCGAGGCTACTGACGCAGAGAAGACCCCTGCTGCAGAGAAGGCCCCTGCCAAGGCTGCTCCCAAGAAGCCCACAGCCGCGAAGTAATCTCAGCACCGCATTTTTCGGCACTGTCGGCATCGGCAGCGCCAGACCAATAGTGAGGAAGAATAATGGCAGACGTTAGTCTCGCTGACATCAAGGCCCTGCGCGAGCGCCTCGGCACCGGCATGGTCGACACCAAGAACGCACTCGTCGAAGCTGAGGGCGACCTCGAGAAGGCCGTCGAGATCCTGCGACTCAAGGGTGCGAAGGGCAACGCGAAGCGCGCTGACCGTTCCACGAGCGAGGGCCTCATCGCCGCCGTCGAGAGCGCAACCGCCACCACGATGATCGAGCTCGCATGCGAGACCGACTTCGTCGCCAAGAGCGACAAGTTCGTCGCGCTGGGCAACGTCGTGCTCCAGGCTCTCGCCGATTCCGGCGCTGAGACCCTCGAGGCAGCACTCGCCGTCCTGTCCGAGGGCAAGACCCTCGCGGCAGTGATCGACGACGAAGCCGCGATCCTGGGCGAGAAGGTCGAACTGCGTCGTGTCATCCGGGTTCCCGGCGACACGTTCTCGGTATACCTGCACCGCACCAACAAAGACCTGCCTCCGCAGGTCGGTGTCGTGCTCTCGTACACCGGTGACGATGCGGAGACCGCTCGCAGCATTGCGCAGCACATCTCGTTCGCCGACCCGCAGTACCTGACCCGCGAAGACATCCCGGCCGCAGACGTAGAGAACGAGCGTCGCATCGTCGAGGAGATCAGCCGTGGCGAGGGCAAGCCTGAAGCCGCGCTTCCCAAGATCGTCGAAGGCCGTGTGAACGCCTACCTCAAGCAGGTCGCACTGCTCGAGCAGGACTACGCCCGTGACAACAAGCTCACGATCAGCAAGGTTCTCGCAGACGCGAAGATCGATGTGACAGGCTTCGCCCGCTTCAAGGTCGGCGCCTAACCATCCACCTCCCGAGCCTGTCCCGCATCGCCCACCGGCGATCGTCGGGGCAGGCTCGAGGTCTGTCCGGGCGCAGGTCGGTCGGGATAACCTGTAGCGAGACCTGCGCGTGATCGCCGCCCCATCGAACCCCCCACGAAGGAGAACCATGACCGACGGTCGCAAGCGCCGAGTACTTCTCAAGCTATCCGGTGAGGCCTTCGGCGGTGGCTCCCTGGGGGTCAACCCCGACGTGGTGTCCTCCCTCGCCAAAGAGATCGCAGCGGCATCGTCCGATGTCGAGATCGCGATTGTCGTGGGTGGTGGCAATTTCTTCAGGGGCGCTGAGCTCAGCCAGCGGGGAATGGATCGCGGCCGCGCCGACTACATGGGCATGCTCGGCACCGTCATGAACGCTCTCGCCCTTCAGGACTTCCTGGAGCAGGCCGGTGCTGCCACCCGTGTGCAATCGGCCATCTCGATGACCCAGGTCGCCGAGCCGTACATCCCGCGCAGGGCCGAACGGCACCTCGAAAAGGGCAGGGTCGTCATCTTCGGCGCTGGTGCCGGGCTTCCCTACTTTTCTACGGACACGGTTGCAGCCCAGCGTGCGCTCGAGATCAGTGCGAAGGTCGTGCTCGTCGCGAAGAACGGAGTCGATGGCGTGTACGACTCCGATCCCCGCAGCAATCCGCAGGCCAGGAGAATCGACGAGATCACCTACCAGGAAGCGCTCGTGCAGGGGCTCAAGGTCGTCGATTCGACCGCATTCAGCCTCTGCATGGATAACTCGATGCCGATGGTCGTGTTCGGCATGGAGCCCGCGGGCAACCTGACGAAGGCGATCCGCGGCGATCGCATCGGTACCCTCGTTTCCAATTAGTCCATAGTCCGCGCAGCCGACCGGCTGGCGGGCCCAGGGGTGCTCTCCCTCTAAACTTGAGCAAGACGCAAAGGAGTTGCCGTGATCAGCGACGTTTTGGCAGAGGCCAAAGAGAAGATGCAAAAGGCTCTTGAGGCCGCGAAAGACGATTTCGGCACTGTCCGGACGGGGCGGGCGAATCCGGCCCTGTTCCAGAAGGTGCTCGTCGACTACTACGGCACGCCGACCCCGCTCGCGCAACTCGCCTCCATGGTGAACCAGGAGGCGCGCACCCTCCTCATCACCCCGTACGACAAGAGCGCACTCAAGGACATCGAGAAGGCCATCGTCGGCGCATCCAACCTCGGTGCCAGTGTCGGAAACGACGGCAACGTCATCAGGGCGACTCTGCCCGAGCTCAACGAGGAGCGACGTCGCGAGTTCGTCAAGATCGTGCGCGACAAGGCCGAGCAGGCGCGAGTGAGCCTCCGCAACATCCGACGCAAGGCGAAGGATGACCTCGACAACCTCAAGGAGGTCGGCGAGGACGAGATCGCGCGCGCCGAGAAGGAACTCGAAGCAGCCACCAAGCAGCATGTCGACGCCATCGACGACGCCCTCAAGCGCAAGGAAGCCGAGCTGCTCGAGGTCTGATGGCGAGTGACTTCGAGGCGCAGGTTCGCGCCACCAACGACAAGATCAACGCGCGAACCGGCAGGCCGCTCGTCCGCGCGATCGTCGTTGGCCTGGTGCTCGGTCTCGCGTTGCTGGCGAGCCTGCTGATCGTCAAAGAACTCTTCATGATCTTTGCCGGCGCGCTCGTCGGATTCACGGCCTGGGAGCTGGCGAGTGCCCTGCGCTTCGCGGGGCGGCGTGTGCCTCGGGTTCCCGCTCTCATCGCCGCCCTCGCGGTCGTGCCAGCCGCCTTCTACTGGCTGGCTGCCGGGCATTGGCTCGTGACGCTGGCGGGAATCGCCCTGGTCGTCATCTGGCGGCTGGCTGAGTTGGTGAGGCCGACGGCGCGCACCTCGGCTCGAGAGGTGATGCTCGACCTCGGGGCCGGCGTGTTCATCATGATGTACATCGCCTTCATGGCGGGATTCACCGTGCTGCTCACGGCCCAGGAGGGCGGCCAGTTCTGGACTCTCGCCTTCCTCATCGTCGTCGTGTCAGTCGATGTCGGGGCGTATGCGACGGGACTGACTTTCGGGAAGCATCCCATGGCGCCCACGATCAGCCCGAAGAAGACCTGGGAAGGCTTCGCGGGGTCCGTCGCTGCCGCCGTCATAGCGGGCATCCTGACGGCCATCTTCATGCTCGGGCAGCCGTGGTGGGTCGGTCTCATCCTCGGAGCGGTACTCGTGCTGACGGCGACGGGGGGAGACCTCGCAGAATCGCTCATCAAGCGTGATCTCGGTATCAAGGACATCAGCACCTGGCTGCCTGGACACGGGGGTTTTCTCGACCGTGTCGACTCCTCGCTGTTGTCCGGTGCGGCGGCGTATGCGCTCTTCCTGATGTTCACGTAGGTCTGTCGTCAGGTATCGCGGAAGCTTCTCCGGCACAATGTAGGGGTGAGCACAACATTTCCGCGAAGCCGCAAGTCCAGACTCGGGTACAACATCGACCAGGTCGAGGACTTCCTCGAGGAGGCCCGGCGCGCGTATACCGCCGCGGCCGACCAGCCCAATGTGCTCGATGCCGACAACATCCGCACCATGGCATTCGCCATGCAGAAGGGCGGATATTCGACCAGCCATGTCGATGCGGCCCTCGAGCGACTGGAGGATGCGTTCGCGTCACGGGAGAGGGAGCGTGTCGTCGCCAGTGACGGCGACGCCGCCTGGTACGCCAGGGCGCGGAGCTCGGCCCAAACGATTCTCGACAGGCTCGCTCGGGACGAAGGACACAAGTTCTCGAGGGTCGGTCCGTTCACCACGGGATACCACCCCGCTGACGTGGATGCGTTCGCCGAACGGATGGTCGGCTACTTCCAGCACGGCAAGACTCTCAGCGTCGACCATGTCCGCACCGTCGTCTTTCGAACGGTGAAAAGGGGTTACAACGAGCAGCAGGTCGACCTTCTGCTGGACTCTGTCATCGACGTGATGCTGGCGGTCAAATGACCCCGGGTGCGACTTTCCCAGCTTTCTGGGCTAAAATCTCATAATCGTGGGTAGACATTCTCGAGTTGACGAACTCCGTGCGCAGATGAAGAGCGCTGGCGGAGACGTTTCGGGACGGCATAAGCGCACGGCCTGGTCGCTTCCTGTCTTCGCGACGGTGGCGAGTTTTGCTTTCGTCGCGGTCATCCTCGCCCCACCCTCGGTGTCGTCAGCGGCCGCCGCATCAGGAGTCGAATTCGGCTCGATCGAGGCTCCGGCTTTCGCCGACGTGCGCGCGGCCCAGCCCCGGGTGGCGCAGTCTGTGACAGTGGCCGGCGCTGCTGTGTCTGTGGCGGGTCGAGACGCGTTCTCGATCACCGACCCCGTCGTCGTGCCGCCTCCCGTCGTGGTCGTCGAAGAGGCATCGGCCTCCGCTGCTCCCGCGGCTGGTACGCCGGATCCGGGCAGTGCTCAGGCCATCGCGCAGGGCATCCTCGCATCGATGGGCATGGGAGACGACCAGTACAGCTGCCTCGTGGCGCTCTGGAATCGTGAATCCGGCTGGAACGTGTACGCCTTCAACGAGTCGAGTGGTGCCTACGGGATTCCGCAGTCGCTGCCCGGCGACAAGATGGCCTCGGCAGGTGCCGACTGGGCTACGAATCCCGCAACCCAGATCTCCTGGGGCCTCAGCTACATCACGAGCCGCTACGCGACTCCGTGTGGCGCGTGGGAGCACTCAGAGATCAACGGCTGGTACTAAGCCCCGGCCAGCTCGCCCGCATCGACGGGCACGACTGAACCGCACGCCGCTCGGAACCCGCTGGCATACAGTGGAGGGATGCCACGTTCCAATCGCCCTCGAGGTCGCCGCGTCGGCGGCGACAGCGACGACGAGCCTGACCTCTCGCGAGCCCTGACCGGGACGCGGCGCATCGAAGACAAGCGTGATGGAGCGTGGAACGTACAGCCCCTGGCTGCTGTCGGGGCGACGAAAACGTACGTGTGCCCCGGCTGCGGGCTCGAGATCGGTGTCGGCATCGCCCATACGGTCACCTGGCGGGCCGACGGGATCATGGGCGAATCGAACGATCTCGCCGCGCGGCGCCACTGGCACCTGCACTGCTGGAAGGTGAAGTCGTGACCAGCGGACATCCTGGTGTGGTCGAGATCCGCGGTGGTATCGAGTTGCCCGCGCGCCGCGAGGATGTGGAGCTCCACACGAGCGACGGTCTGACTCTGGTGGGCGAGCTGGCCCTGCCGCTTCACGCGGAGCCCATCGCCACGCTCGTGACGCTGCATCCACTGCCCACCGCCGGCGGATTCATGGACTCGCACATCCTGCGCAAGGCCGCAGCGAGGCTACCGGCACTCGCCGATATCGCCGTGCTCAGGTTCAACTTCCGTGGGGTCACATCGCCACGGGGAACCTCAGAAGGAGAATTCGGCCACGGAGTGGATGAACGGCTCGACCTCGAAGCGGCCATGGCCTTCGTCACCGAGCGTGGGCTGCCGAACCCGTGGCTGCTCGGATGGTCATTCGGCACGGATGTCGTGTTGACCCATGGGCGCGATTATCCCGTGGATGGAGTCATCCTGCTGTCGCCCCCGCTGCGCACCACCACAGCCGCGGAACTCGCCGCATGGGCGGGCACTGAGTCGACCATCGTCGCGCTGATTCCGGAGTTCGACGACTTTCTGCGACCAGCAGAGGCCGCACAGGCGTTTGCTGCCATCCCCGAACTGGAACTCGTCAACGTCGACGGGGGAAAGCACCTGTGGGTCGGGGAAGATCAGACGTATCGCGTGCTGACCGAGATCGTCGCGAGACTCAACCCCGGAGTTCTCCCGCTTCCGACGACCTGGAGTTCGTAGCCAGCGGTCAGAGGTCGTTTTGCCTCGGTACGAATACCTGGTTGATCACGAGCATGATCGCCGCGGCGACGGGGATAGCGATCAGAGCGCCGAGGATGCCGAGCAGCGTGCCGCCGGCGAGGGCGGCAATCACGACGATCGCGCCAGGGATCTTGACAGCCTGGGCCATTATTCGCGGATTCAGCACGTATGCCTCCACCTGCATGTAGACGACGTAATAGATGCCGACCACGAAGACGCTCGGGGGTCCGTTGAACAGCAGCACCAGGAGCGTGATGACCACCGAGCCGGAGATGGTGCCGACCAGCGGAATGAGCGACCCGAGGAACGCGATGAAGGCCAGCAGCGCTGAATACTTCACCGGCAGCCCGAACGCCGGGAGAATCAGGGTGAGCACGACAAAGGAGAGCACGCCGTTCACGAGGGCGAGTGAACCCTGCCCGATGACGAACCGGCCGACGGCAGCGGAAACCTGCTCAGCGAGGGAGATGAATCCGGGCCGCTTCGACGCCGGTACCAGCTGGTAGAGGCCGCGCTTGAGGTTCGTCAGTGATGACACGAAGTAGATCGTGAGGATCAACACGATGACCGTGCCGGTGAGCCCGGTCGCGATACCGATTCCGACGCTCAGTACGCCGCCGCCGATGGACGTGAAATCGAGAGTCCTCACCCAGCCCTGAAGGCCGTCGAGTGCCCCCTGCACGTCGAACCACGGCACGGCCTTCTCGATGTTGTCGCGGAGTGTGCCATCGATGAAGGCATTCACAAGACCGGGGGTGGCCTTGATCGCAGTCTGGACCTGTTCGGTGACCACAGGGACGATCGCGAAGACAAGCCCGGTAAAGACGCCGAGCACGGCCACGAGAACCGTGGCGATGGCGATCGGTCGCGGGAACTTCTTCTTCTCTAGCCACGTGACGAGCGGATCGAGCCCCAGGGCGAGGAAGAGCGCTGCTCCGATGTAGGTGAGGATCGTCGCCAGCGAACCGATGGTCGCTCCGATAGCGATCGCGACGAGAACACCGAGTCCACCGAGTAAGCCGAAAAGGAACGGGTTATGGATCTTCACGGCGGTCCTCAGTTGTCGGCGACGCGTCTGCAGTCGTGGGTGGAGATTCAGCCAGCAGACATCTTCTCTGCCTGCTGCAGAACACCGCGCAGGTTCTCGAGGTAACCGGCGACGGTGTCTCGTTCGAGCATAATCTTCGCGAGTCGCTCTTCCGCTTCAGACACGAGTTGCGAACTACGCTTTTCAGCGTCATCCATCATGGCTGCCGCGCGTGCCTCGGCGTTCTCGAGCACCTCTTTCGCGCTGGCAGCGGCGGCATCGCGGGTCTTCTTGGCAGTGGCCTTCGACGTGGAGTCGAGGGTGCTGGCCTGCTGGCGCTTCGTATCGGTCTGCCTGATGAGGTCGGCGAGCTGGGCCTGGGCTTCGTCGAGATACTTCTGGGTCTGGCTGCTGGCTTCCTGGTGCTTCTCCAGGAACTCCTTCTCGGCAAGGTCGCGACGTGCGGTCATGTCGAGCTCGTGGTCGATGCGGGCCTGCTCGGTCTCCCTGGCCAGTGTCGACCTGGCCTCGTCCGTGTCGTGCGCGAGAGCGGCCCGTGTCGATTCGGCCTCGCTCGCGAGCTCGGCGCGCTGGCGTTCGATATCACGCGCAACATCTGCACGCTGCTTCTCGATGTCGTGTGCGAGCGCCGTTCGTGCTCCGGAGATCTCGGCCTCGAGCGCCGAGCGTTGTTCGGCGATCTCGGCGGTCAGGCTCGCCAGCTTCTCGGCGGTGTCGGCCTCGAGGGTCGCACGGGCTGCTGCCCTCTCTTTCGCCAGCGTGTTTTGCGCGGCGGCGGTCTCCGCCTCGAAACTCACTCGTGCCGCTGCGGTGTCGGCCTCGAGAGCGAGGCGGGCCGAAGCAGTATCGGCTTCCAGAGCGGCCCAGGCAGTGGATGTCTCGGTCTCCAGCGCGGCGCGAGCCGTCGCCGTCTCTGCTTCCAGAGTGGCGCGGGTATTGGCGGTGTCGGTATCGAGCGCGACTCGGGCGGCATCGGTCTCCGCCGCGAGAGCTGCTCGCGCAGACTCAGTTTCCGCGGCGAGAGCCGCCGTGGCAGCGTCCGTTTCGGCGTCGAGGTCGGCTCGCGCTGCCTCGGTATCGATGCGCAACTGATCCTGGGCCCTGGCGGTGTCGTTCGCGAGCTTCTCACGTTCTGCCGTCGATTCGTTCTCGAAGGCTTCTCGAGCGTTGGCGATCTCGGCTGCGAGTTCGGCACGGCCGGTCTCGAGTTCACGCGCGAGATCCGTGCGTCCATGCTCGATGTCTCGAGAAAGATCCGAGCGAAGGGTGGCGTTCTCGTTCTCGAAAGTCGCGCGTCCCAGCTCGGAATCACGAGTGAGTTGGTCAGCGATCTCTCGCGCTTCTGCGGCATCCCTGCTCGCCGTCGCCTTGAGTTCGGCCGCCTCGTGCTCGGCCTCCGCGCGCAGCGCGGCAGCTTCACGCTTCGAGGTGGTTCGCAGCTCGGCAGCTTCGGTGGCGACAGCGCCGCGGATGGCGCCGGCTTCGCGCATCGCGTCCTGCGTCATAGCATCGGCGTCGACCCTGGCGCTGGAGAGCATGGCGTCGGCCTCTGCCCGCGCCTCGTCGAGCAGTGTCTGCGCTGCCGCTGTTGCCGTTTCGGTCGACTTCGTGCTCTCGACCTGCGCGTCGGCCTTGAGCTTGGCCACCTCGGCGGCGGTGGTGGTGCGCAGCTTCTCTGCGTCGATGTCGGCCTGGCTGATGAGTCGAGTCGACTGCTCCTCGGCCACCCTCAGCGTGTTCTCGAGTTTGGTGCCGAGTCCGGCATACGTCGGGCTCCCGCTCTCGTCGAGCTCGGCCTGAAGGTCTTCATTGACCGCGAGCAGTCGCTTCACCTCTTTGGCCGAGTCGTTTCGACCCGTGTTCGCCTTGATGAGTTCGGCGCGAAGCTGTTGGAGAGCCCTGTCGACCTCTTCCTTCTTGTATCCGCGCATTTCGGTGCCGAAAGTCGTGTCGTCAGCAGCCATGACATCTCCTTGGAAGGTGGGGGGAACGCTGCGAGTTTAGCGTGCCGGTCAGCCGGCGAATCGACGGTGACCGTCAACGGGATGTGGGGCGTTCCCGTCCGGTCGCGCAGCAAACGCGCAGGGAATTCCCAGTCGATCCGTTAGGACCACCCGGGCCCATCCGCTATTCTTGAACGTCTTTGTTGCTACGACTCCCCGAAACCGGGGAGCCCCTCCTCTCGTCCCGAGTGCGAGCATCCGCTTCCCGTGGCGGAGGGTGTCACGACTCTTGTCTGGCTGAGTAGCGCGAAAGGAGCAATTCTTGCGATTTGTACTCGCCATCATCAGTTTTGTGCTAGCTGCCGTCATGATCGGCGCAGGTATTGCACAACGCACCATCTTCGCCGAGCCTGACGAGGCTGTGCTGTCGACCTCCGTCGCAACGGACTCCGCCGTCACGATCGTGGACGGAACGGCGCTCAATGCGTACGAGGGCAACCAGACCCTGAGCATTTCCGGGGCGGATACGATCTTCGCGGCGTACGGCCGAACCACCGATATCGTGGCGTGGGTCGGAGACACCACCCATAACGAGATCGGCCTCGACCCTGAATCGATGGAGCTGACGGACACGCTCGTTCGAGGTGCCGAGTCTGAGGTGCCCGATCCCACGGGCTCCGACCTGTGGCTGAACGAATACTCGAGCGAGGATGAGATCGCTCTTCGTGTCAGTGTCCCCTCCGATTTCTCGTTCGTCGTCGTGTCGGATGGAGTCGAACCCGCCGCCGGTACCGTCAGCGTCGCGTGGCCGCTCGACAACGCGACTCCGTTCTCCGGGCCGCTGATCGTCGGTGGCGCTGTCGCGCTGCTGCTCGGTCTCGCTTTCCTGCTCTGGGCGATCACCCACATGCGTAAGCTGCGTGGTCCGCGACGCAAGCAGTTGAAGATGCCGAAGGTTCCCCGCAAACCGCGCTACAAGCTTCCCCGCACATCCATCGCCAAACCGGCAGTGGGTCGCCGGGCCGTCGGCCGTGGCATGATTGCGGCGCCCGTGATGCTGGTCGGTGCGCTCGTGCTGAGCGGATGCACCTCTGGCCCGTTCTCCGCCGGCGTGGCCACCACCAAACCCACTCCGAGCGCTTCGGCGACAACGGGCGGAGCCGAGGCGGCGGTCGCCGACCCGCCGGCCATCACGGTGTCGCAGGCCGAGCGCATCATCGAAGACGTATCGAACGTCGCGGCCGCAGCCGACGCAGCAAAGGACCCGGCGCTGCTTGCAACCCGGTTCGCCGGTGCAGCACTCGAGATCCGCACGGCGAACTACGCGATCACGACTGCCGACCCGACGCTCGCCGCACTGCCTGCCATCCCCGCCGGGCCGGTCAAGCTGACCCTGCCTCAGCAGACCGATACCTGGCCACGCACGGTCTTCGCCGTGATCCAGGACGACACCGACGAGACAGTGCCGTCGATCGCCCTCTTCCTCGAGCAGGATGGCGCGCGCGACCCATACAAGGTCAAGTACGCCGTGACCCTCGAGCCATCACAGAAGATCCCGGATGTCGCCCAAGCGGACGTGGGCGCAGCGCGCCTGCTCCCCGACAGCCCCGTGCTCAGGCTCACCCCCACCGAGATCGCCCTCGCGTATGCCGACATCTTGGACAAGGATGTCGAGAGCGAGTCCTACCTCGACTTCGAGGCCGAGGGAGACAGCCTGCGCACAGCGGTGGGCGCTGGATATAAAGCGTCAGAGCGCGCTGCCCTGCCCACGACAGCGAGCGTGACGTTCGGAAGCGGTATCGGTCCGGCCGAGGCGATCTCGCTCGCGACCAATGATGCCGGTGCCCTGATCGCCGTGAATCTCAATGAGACCACCACGGTCGCTCCGGTCGAAGAGGGCGCAGCGGTCAACACGTCAGGCCAGGTCAAGGCGCTCTCGGGTCTCGCCGTCAGTTCCAAGGGAGTGGTCGCCACCTATGGTGACCAGTTGCTGTTCTACGTTCCTGCCACCGGCAGCGGCGGAAAGATCGTGCTGCTCGGCTACACTGTGGGGCTCGTCAAGGCTGGGGAGATCGGATGACCAACGCACCTATAGGCGGAGCCAACCTTCGGGGCGCCGTAGACCTCTCGTCGCTCGTCAGGCCGGCTGTGCCCGCCGCGGGAACAGCCGGACCATCGGCTCCCGCCAGCAGCGCAGTGGTCAGGTCATCGACCGATGCGACATTCACCCAGGTGCTCGATCTCTCGTCGACGGTTCCCGTGATCGTGGAGTTTTACGGTCAGGGTGTCGAAGCCGCCCTCACCACGTTCGTGCCGCAGTACGGCGGCCGCCTCGTGCTGGTGACCGTGGATGCCACGACCAACCCCCAGCTCGTGCAGGCGTTCCAGGTGCAGCAGGTCCCCACCGTCGCGGCCGTCGTCGGCGGACGCCCGGTGCAGCTGTTCACGGGCACCCTCGCGGACCCGGAGTTGCGCGATGTGATGGACCAGGTGCTCCAGCTCGCGGCCCAGAACAACGTCACGGGTTCGGTGCAGGTGGATGCCGAGGCCGCCGCCGATGCCGAGCCTGTCGAGGAACCATTGCCGCCTCACCACCAGGAGGCGTACGACGCGATCTCCACCGGTGACTTCGCGACGGCGATCAGGGAATACGAGACGGCCATCGCGCAGAATCCTCGCGACAGTCTCGCGGTCGCCGGGCTGGCGCAGGTGTCGCTGCTGGCGCGACTGGATGGCGTCACGGCAGACGACGTCCGCGCGGCCGCGGCGGCCGCCCCGGAGAGTGTGGATGCGCAACTGGCCGTGGCCGACCTCGATGTCTCGGGGGGACACCTGGATGACGCGTTCGGACGACTGCTCGACCTCTTCCCGAGCCTCGACGCCGCGGGCAAGAACCTCGTGCGCACCCGGATCCTCGACTACTTCGAGATCGCCGGTCACGACGACGAGCGCGTCGGCGCTGCGCGCCGGCGACTGACCCTGCTGCTCTACTGATCCCGTGACGGGCACTGTCGTCTCTGCGGGTCGCTGGGAGCTGCGGCGTCGGTTCGTGCTGCTCGTCGCGCTCGTGGTGCTGATCCTCGTGCTGGTACTGGGTGCCACCAGGGTGCTGTCCGGACAGCTGCTCGGGGTGGTCACTGTCGTCATCGTGATCATCGCGACGGCCGTGCTCTGGCGCGTGGGTCGGTACCAGACCGCTTCCGTCGCCGCCGAGAAAGCCGGCGGATACTCGACCCTGTACGACTTCGAGGGGGTCGAGTTGCGCGACTACCGCACCGGCGAGGTGATCAGGGAACGGGACGTGCCGCCGGGTGGGGGCATCCGTCGCTCCCTCGTCAGCGGGATGCTGACAGTCACGGCCGGCTCACCCCTGGCCCGAAGGCTTGCAGATGAGGCCGGCCGTACCGAACCTGATGGTCGACCCTAGCGGCGCGGTTTCAGCCACAGCCCGCCGAGCGGCGGAATAGTCAGCTCGACCGAAGCCGGGCGGCCCTGGAAAGGCTCATCGAGCGCCTGTACCGAACCGAAGTTGCCGACGCCGGATCCACCGAACTCCTCGGCATCGGTGTTGATGACCTCGTCCCACGTTCCCGAGAACGGCAGGCCGATGCGGTACGGGCCCACCGGGTTGCCGCCGAAGTTGAAGATCCCGACGAGCGGCTCGCCGGAGCGCGACCATCTCACGAAGGCGAGCACATTCTGCAGCGAGTTGCCGCCGTCGAGCCACTCGAAACCGGCGGCGTCGTTGTCCTGCTCCCACAGTGCCGGGCTCGCGGTGTACGTGTGGTTCAGGCCGGTGACGAGCTTCTGCAGTCCCTGGTGCATCGGCTGGTCGAGGATCCACCAGTCGAGACCGCGTTCCTCGCTCCACTCTGAGGGCTGCCCGAACTCGCTGCCCATGAACAACAGCTGCTTTCCGGGGTGTGCCCACATGAAGGCGAGGTAGACCCGCAGGTTGGCGAGTTTCTGCCAGTGATCGCCCGGCATCTTGTGCAGCAGCGATCCCTTGCCGTGCACGACCTCGTCGTGACTGATCGGCAGCAGGAAGCTCTCGCTGAACGCGTATACGAGCCCGAAGGTCAGCAGGTTGTGGTGGTACGAGCGGTTGATCGGGTCTTCCTGCATGTAGCTCAGGGTGTCGTTCATCCACCCCATGTTCCATTTCATGCCATAGCCGAGACCGGATGAGCTCGTCGGCTTGGTGACACCCGGCCACGACGTCGACTCCTCGGCGATCATGATGATGCCGGGGTTGCGCTTATAGGCCGTCGCGTTCACCTCCTGCAGGAAGCCAATCGCCTCGAGGTTCTCGCGACCGCCGTACTGGTTCGGCAGCCACTGGCCCTCCTCGCGGGAGTAGTCGAGATAGAGCATGGATGCCACGGCGTCGACCCGCAGGCCGTCGATGTGGAACTCCTCGAGCCAGTACAGCGCGTTGGCGACGAGGAAGTTGCGAACCTGCGAGTCGCCGAAGTTGAAGATCAGCGTGCCCCAGTCCATCTGCTCGCCACGACGGGGATCGCTGTGCTCGTACAGGGGTGCGCCGTCGAACCTGGCGAGGGCCCACTCGTCTTTCGGGAAGTGCCCTGGCACCCAGTCCATGATCACGCCGATGCCGGCCTGGTGCAGGCAGTCGATGAGGTACTTCAGGTCGTCAGGATGCCCGAACCTGCTGGTCGGCGCGTAGTAGCCGGTCACCTGGTAGCCCCAGGATCCGCCGAACGGATGCTCGGCGAGCGGCATGAACTCGACGTGCGTGAATCCGAGCTGGGTCACATAGTCGATGAGCTCGATGGCGAGGCTCCGATAGTCGAGCCCGGGGCGCCACGATCCCACGTGGAGTTCGTACACACTCATGGGAGCGTTCGGCGTGTCGGTGGACTCGCGCCGCGCCATCCATTCTCCGTCCGCCCAGTCGAACTGGCTCTGGCCGACCTTCGAGCCTGTCGCCGGCGACACCTCGGTGTAGCGGGCCATCGGGTCTGCCCGGGTGACCCACTCGCCGTGCTGGGTGAGGAGTTCGAATTTATAGGTATTGCCGGGCTGGAGGGCCGGGACGAAGATCTCCCACACCCCGTTGTCGTCGAGTCGACGCATCGAATGGCCGACGCCATTCCACGAGTTGAAGTCGCCGACGACCCGCACTGCCTTGGCGTGGGGAGCCCACACCGAGAAACTCGTGCCTACGACGTCTTCGTGCGGCCGGAAGTGGGCGCCCAGAACGTGCCACAACTGTTCGTGTCGGCCTTCAGCCCAGAGGTAGAGGTCCATTTCACCGACCGAGGGAACGAACCGGTACGGGTCATCGGCCAACCAGTCGGGTGCGCCGTCGAAGGTGGCTTCGAGTTCATAGGCCTGGCCGGCGCCGGCGGCGTATCCCTGCCACAGCCCGTCGGCGACGTGGTCGAGCTCGACGCGCGAGCCATCGCGACGCACAGCGGTGACGGTGGCGGCAAGGGGGCGAAGGGCGCGGATCACGAATCCATCCCCGACGGCATGCTGGCCGAGGGTGTCGTGCGGCTGGGGGTGGCTGCCGCTGACGATGGAGGCGATCAGGCCGGGGTGGAGCTCGGGAAGAGCGGAACTGGTGGTGTCAGCCATTAGTTTCCTTTCGGGTACACGACGCGCAGGATGTGCACAGGCTGGGTGAATGGATCGAGGCGCACGTAGTTGTCGCGGCCCCAGGTGAAGGTGTCACCGGTAATGAGGTCGATGACCTCGATGCGATCATCGGCCTCGAGGCCGAGCCGGGTGAGGTCCAGATGCACCTCGGTTTCCCGCACGGCATGGGAATCGAGGTTCGCCACGATGATGAGGCCATCAGGGGAGCCGGTGCCGGTGAACTTCGCCGGCAGGAACTTCGAGTAGGCGATGATCGACTCGTCGTCGGTCCACTGCACGTCGAGGTTGCGGAGTTGCCTGAGTGACGGATGCGCAGCCCTGATGAGATTGAGCCGGGTGAGATACGGCGCCAGCGTCGTGCCTGCCGCGTCGGCCGCAGCCCAGTCGCGCTGTTTGTATTCGTATTTCTCGTTGTCGATGTTCTCTTCGCTGCCGGGCCTCGCCACGTTCTCGACGAGTTCGTAGCCGGCGTAGACACCCCAGGAGGGTGAGGCGGTTGCTGCGAGGGCCGCACGGACCTTGTAGGCGCCCCGGCCGCCGAACTGGAGGTACTCGGTGAGGATGTCGGGAGTGTTGACGAAGAAATTGGGGCGGAAGTAGTCGGCTGACTCCTTCGACACCTCCTCGAAGTACGCCTCGAGCTCCAGCTTTGTATTGCGCCAGGTGAAGTAGGTGTACGACTGCTGGAACCCCGCCCCGGCGAGTCCCTGCATCATCGCCGGCCGCGTGAACGCCTCGGCGAGGAAGACGACCTCGGGATGACGGTCGTAGATGACACCGAGCAGCCACTCCCAGAACGCGAGCGGTTTGGTGTGCGGATTGTCCACCCGGAAGATCTTGACGCCGAGCGAGATCCAGTACTCCACGATGCGCAGCACCTCGGTTCGAATGCCCTCAGGGTCGTTATCGAAGTTGACGGGATAGATGTCCTGGTACTTCTTGGGCGGGTTCTCGGCGAAGGCTATGGTGCCGTCGGGAAGCGTCGTGAACCATTCGGGGTGCTCAGCGACCCACGGGTGGTCGGGGGAGCACTGGAGGGCGAGGTCGATCCCCACCTCGAGTCCGGCCTTCTGTGCGGCCCCCAGGAAGAAGGTGAAGTCCTTCACTGTGCCGAGGTCGGGGTGGATGGCGTCATGGCCTCCGGATGCAGCGCCGATCGCCCAGGGCGAGCCCGGGTCTTCTGGCTTCGCGTCGAGCGTGTTGTTCGGGCCCTTGCGGTTGGTGACACCGATGGGATGGATGGGCGGCAGGTAGAGCACGTCGAAGCCCATGGCCGCGACCCCCGGCAGTCGCTTCGCAGCGGTACGGAACGTGCCTGAGACCCAGGATCCATCCTTCGCCTTTTTCGCACCCTCGCTGCGGGGGAAGAACTCGTACCAGCTACCGACCGCGGCCCTCGACCGCTCCACCCGCAGGGGCAGGGACTCGCTCAGGGTGTCGAGGCTCGTCAGCGGCTTCGCATCGATGGCCGCCACGATAGCGGGATCGGTGACGGCGGCGAGCCTGCCCTCGGGGGAGAGGGTGCTGTCTTTCAGCGCCTGGCGGGCGTTGACGAAGATCTTGCGCGACCCTGCGCGGACCAGCAGCTCGTCGGCCATGGTGAACATGAGGTCCACGTCCACCCCCGCGGGAATCTTCAGTTCGGCGTTGTGCTGCCAGGTGTGCCAGTCGTCGGTGAATGCCCTGATGCGCCACGTCCACGTTCCGGGGATCGTGAGCTGGGCATCCACTGTCCAGCCGTCGGTGCCAGCGCCGAGGGGCGTCATGCGGTGCACCTGCTCGATGCCGGCCGGATCCGTCAGTAACAGCTGTACGCCGATCAGGTCGTGACCCTCGCGGAACACCGTCGCCGTGAAGGGGACGACTTCACCGACGAAGCTCTTGGCGGCCCAGCGGTTCTCGGGTTGTTGGGGGGAGAGATTGCGAATCGGGATGCGGCCGATCGCCGGCGTGCGGACGTCTGTGGCCGGCGAGACCACCCTGTCAGTTTTTGGTTTTGCCACCTTTCGAAGTTAGCGCACACGGTCGAATACTCAGCAGTCCCTGACAAATACGGCCAAGTACGCGACAATGCGACAGTTCCTCGGTCTTGTGGGGCTTAGGGGGGACACGGTTTGTCCCCCGTTCTGGGTGGGGTACAAAGCTTGTCCCCCCTAGTACCCACACGATATATTTCTTGTGGGGGGAAGAGCGCTCAGCGACATGGGGCAACATTCTCGGCCTGACTCAGAGCAGGCATTTCACCGGCTAAGTATTTCAACGGACTTAACCAACCCGACGCGTACCAGGAACCTGGTGCGCCATCTCACACCAATACCTGGTGCCATTTGTGGCGCCCTCGAAAGGAAACACAATGAACAAGCTCGTCAAGGGTGCAGTAGCAACGGCCGCTGGTGTTGCACTTCTCATGGGAGGCGCCGGTACCTTCGCGTACTGGAACGACTCGGTCGGCATCACCGGTGGAACGATCACCGCAGGCAACCTCGTCGTCACCGACGCGACCCCCTCGAACGGCGTCTGGACCGTCCAGAAGAACGGCACCGGAACCGCGACGACCGTCTCGAACATCGCGACCTTCACCGCGTCACCCGGTGACAAGTTCACCTACACGAAGAACGTCACGATCACCGCAACCGGCGACAACCTGACCGCGACCCTCGCCCTCGGCTCCGGCTCGATCGCTGCCGCTGGCGCGACCCCGACCGCAGCAGGCACCGCGCTCGCCGCCTACCTGACCAAGACCGCCTCCATCACGGCGACCGGAGCCGGCGTCACAGCTGGAACCGTTGCCGGCACGTACACGATCACCCCCGGCACGACCGGCGTGACCGCCCGCACCGTCGCCGTTTCCGTCGTGATCACCTTCCCGAAGGATGCTGCTGCTGGCACCGAGAACAACACGAAGCTCGGCTCCGTGACCCTCTCGGGACTGACCGTCACGCTCGACCAGCAGTAACCACAGTTGTGTGGGCGTGCCGAACCCGAATCTCGGCACGCCCACGCTTACCCCAGCACGAACTCTCGTCATGATCCGGCTCACAGGGCCGCTCCCAGCCTTCTGACCACCGGCTAACGAAAGCAGAGACCGCCATGCCTCGAATCGCACAGACGCCCAGCGTCGCTGCCTCGACGCCTCGACGGTCTCTTGTCAGTTTCTCGAACATCGTCAAGTCGATGGTCACCGTGACTGTCGCCATCTCCCTGTCGGTTCTCGCCGCAGGCGGCACGTACGCCTACCTCAACTCGAGCCGGCCCGTGGGCGTTGGTGCCTCCGGTGGTACGTCCGCGACGATCAACAGCGGAACGACCGGTCTCGTTGCCAGTACGAACACCATCTCCTTTACCGGTTTCTATCCCGGGGTCACGCAGTCCGCTGACTTCAGCGTCTCGGCATCGGGTTCCGCCGACCTGGTCCTGAGCGTGACGTCCATTACGGGCCAGGGCGCCAACGGTCTCGACGTCAAGGTCGCACCGGGCACGTGCGCAGCACCAGGGACAGCCATCGCCGCCGGATCACTCGGGGTGAAAGCCGTCGCTGCGGTGACCTACGACGCCACGACGACTCCCGCGTCCACCGTGCCGCTCTGTCTCGTGGTCAGCATGCTTGCCAGTGCCCCAGCCAGTGCCGCAGGAACGACCACCTCCATCGTGGTGAACCTGACCGGAGACCAGCCATGATGCGCCAGCGTCTCGCCGCGATCCCCGGGCTGAAATCCGGCATCGCCGCTTTCCTTCTCGTCTTCATGGCGAGCGGCGGCGCGGTCGCAGCCAACGCATACTGGTCGGCCACCACCGCGGTGAGCGGCGCAGCGCGTGCCGCGAGCTTCGGGATGACCGCCGGCGACTTCGCTGCCCTGAACACGACGTACATGTACAAGGTTGCCGAAACCAGCCCCATCGTGATCAAGCCGATCTCCGTGTCCAACACCGGATCTGCCCCGCTGACGTTCAGCCTCGCGGTCGCGAACACCAACCCGACTCTCGCTCCCGCTGTGCGCCTCTGGTTGTGGACCACCGGTTCCTCGAACTGCGGTGCGACTCCGCTCAACACGCCGGGCACGCTGGCGGCTCCGCCGGTCATGCCGTCGGGTGCCTCGGCCGGAGCAGCGAACTCGACCCTCACGCTGTGTGCCGCAACCCAGCTCGCGGGAACCGTCGCCACATCTCAGGGACAGTCCGTGTCGGCGACGTTCACCGTCACGGGCCGGGTCGGCTCCAGCAGCTGGATCGCCAACGCCACAGGAACGACCACCCAGACCGTATTCCGCATCGCGGCTCCTGTGCCGGTGTGCCGGCAGACGGCAACTCAGGGATTCCTGCGCGAAGGATATGTGACCCTGTCGTGGCCATCCGTCGCGGGTGCAACCGGTTACCAGGTCTTTGTCGACACCCCGGGCTCCCCGCTGTCCGCCACTCCCGTCAGAACACTGACGGCAGCGACTCTCGCAGCGACAGTCAGGGTAGCGGGTGGTGACGCGAACATCTCCGCCGATTCGAGCATCCGGATCATGTCCACCGACAGCCTGTACGGCACCAGCCAGGCAGCGGCGATCCCCGTCAACTTCGACCCATCCACGTTCTTCGGGTTGATCCCCGCGTCGACGTTGTGTGCGCCATGATCGCTCGGAGGACACTGATGGCGCGACCGGCCCGACTTTTGGTCGCGATTGCGGTCGCCGCTGGCATCATGCTCGGTGGAGGGCTTTCTGCCGCGGCAACCGCTGCGACTCCGGCTGTCGAGTACAGCCGGGATGGCGGTGTGACCTGGTCGTCGACTCCACCGTCGTTCCTGTTCCCCTCGACTCTGCGTTTCGTCCCCGGCGATGTCGTGACCCAGAACGTGCTGATCAGATCGTTGCGGAGCGACCCGACACTCACGCAGGTGTCGCTCGCGAACGCGACGACGGCGGACTCTCTTCTCGAACCGGCCCTGACGATCGAGGGGGCGGATGCGACGGGCGCGGGGCTCGCGCCGATGACGTTCGACGCGCTGACGACCTGCCAGCCTGTCGTACCCGACCGCGTGCTCACCCGCGGCCAAATCGTGTCGGTTTCTCTCACGCTGCGAATCTCTCCGACGCTCACCGGCCGTCAGGCGCAGGATTCCGTCGGTTACTTCGACCTGGCCGTCGCCATGTCCGACCCCGGGCCTACGATCGCTCCCAACGGCTGTGCGGTTGATCCGATAGTCATCGCGGGCTTTGGCTCTGTGTCGGACACCACGCGCACAGAATCAGCGGGCCTTGCCTACACCGGAGCGACTCTGGCATATCCTGCAATCATCACCGCTCTGGTCGCACTCGGCATCGGATGGTTGTTCGTGGTGTTGGGTCGACGGAGAGAGAGCGAATGATGCGAGGAGGGATGCTGAGGCCTGCAGGCTCTCGTCGCCAGTCGCGGCTTCCCGGCTGGCGCCCCGCGGCAGCGATCGGTCTTGCCATCTTTCTCATCGCCACCGGAACCCTCGCCGGAAACGCGTATTGGTCAGCTGTCACCTCCAGGTCGGCCACGGCAACAGCAGCGACGCCGGCCACCACGTCCTCCGGCACTAACGGCCTGGCCGTCACGTACAAACAAGGCTTCGTTCCCAACGGTTCCGTGGTTTCCGCGCCGTTGCTCGCAGACACCGTGCCGATCACGATCAACAACACGGGCTCGACCCCGCTGAACTTTTCGGTGTCGGTGTCCGGTGGAAATGCGGCCGTGACGCTGCAACTCTGGAAGCGCGGCTCCACCTGCGACGCCACCACGGCTCCCGCGGCTGGTGCGACCACCGGAACCCTCTCGGCACCCCCGGCGATGCCTGCGGATGCAGTGTCGGCGACCGCAGGCACGAGCATCCTGCTGTGCGCGCGGACGACGCTGACGGGAAACTTCGCCGATGCGGCAGGATTGACCATCACCCCCACTATGACCTTCACCGGCAGGGTCGGCGACAACTGGAGTGCGGGAAGCGGAACGGCGTTCACTCAGACGGCCACCTACAACTGGTTCAGGGTGAAGCACAATTTCAGCGGAAAATGTTTCGACGCCAATGGCGCCTCCACCGCCGTGGGCACGACGATGATCCTCTACCCGTGCAAAGCGCCGGACAAGACCGACAACCAGTCGTTCAGGTTCGAGCCGGTCGGCAACCAGTTCCGCATCTACATCGGCAACGGCTCAGGCAATGGGCCGGTGATTGCACCGACCCTCGACACCACTAACGCCCAGGTGCAGCTTGTCGCGAAGACGACCACGGCGGGTGCGCTGCTGAACCGCCAGCTGTGGAGCGTCGTCCCGCACGGTGCTGCGGGGGACTTCCAGCTGGTCAACCTGCAGAACAGTCGCTGTTTGACGATGAACTCGTCGAACGACCTCACCGTGTTCCTCATCACGGCCTGCACGACGAGCACGAGCACCACGGACGCCACCTACCGTTCACAGCACTACAGCTTTGTCGAGATCCCCTGACCGGGCTGAAAATCCCCGAACCGGCCGAAAGCCGCACTGTGAAGATCGTGCAATATCCTTCAATCGGAATGGATGATCCGGGGGAGTCTCATGGCAGTGCGTAAGGTCAGGGCAGCAGCGGCGAAGCCCGCCGAGGCGGCTCCAGAGGGAAACGCAACTCCAAAGGAAAAGGGGCTACTGCACTACATCGGGCTCGCGCTGAGCGGGGCGTTCCTCGTCATGGTGCTGGCCGTAGCTGTGCTCGTCATCGCGCTGCCCGCTGTCGTGGGCGGAGCCGCTCTGACGGTGCTCACCAACTCAATGGCCCCGAAGTTCCCGCCGGGCACGCTCATCATCATCAAGCCGACACCGATCGCCGACATCAGGGTCGGGGACGTGCTGACGTACCAGATTAAATCGGGCGACCCCGCCGTCATCTCGCACCGTGTTGTCACCCGCAGTGTCAACCTCGAGGGGGAGACGACGTTCACCACCAAGGGCGACAACAACGACCTGGCCGATCCCAAACCGATCCAGGAAGTGCAGGTCAAGGGCACCCTCTGGTACGCGATTCCCTATCTCGGCTATGTCAACAACGCCGTCAACGGCGAGACCCGGCCGCTCGTCACGCCGATCATTGCCGGCCTTCTGTTTGCCTATGCGGTGTACACGGTGATCTCGAGCATCCTGGGCCGCCGGAAGAAGCTGGCGCAGGCGGCGGCCGCGGATGCAGACGACCGCGACGACACGGATGACCGCGACGACACGGATGCCCGCGATGACCGCGATGACACCGACGACACGGATGCCCGCGACGCTGCGGACCAGCCGGACCCGGACCTGTCCCGGTGACCTGAGCTGCTCGACTCCGCGGTCGCTGGTGGTGTCGGCGGACTCGCTGCGGTCGTCCTGCCATAGGCTTGCCGAGTGAAGGCAATCAGACGGTTTACGGTTCGCACGGTTCTCCCGCAAGCGCTTGCTGGCCTGGAGGAGCTCGCGTCCAATCTGCGCTGGTCGTGGCATGAGCCGACCCGCCAGTTCTTCAGGGCCATCGACCCTGTGCTGTGGGACGAGACAGGTCACGATCCCATTGGGATGCTCGGTGCCGTCGAGCCCGCCAGGCTCGACGAACTCGCGGCCGACCAGGAGTTCGTGGGGACAGCGACGTTCCTCCTCGACGGGCTGCACCAGTACCTGCGCGAGCCGCGGTGGTACCAGCAACTCGAGGGTGCGCCGGCATCCATCGCCTATTTCTCCCCCGAGTATGGAATTGCCGCAGCGTTGCCGCAATATTCCGGCGGGCTGGGAATTCTTGCCGGTGACCACCTGAAGAGCGCCTCAGACCTGGGCGTGCCGATCATCGGCGTCGGTCTGTTCTATCGTGCGGGCTACTTCCGCCAGGGCATCTCGCGCGAGGGATGGCAGCAGGAGAGCTATCCCGTGCTCGATCCCGACGGTCTTCCGCTCAGGGTCCTCCGACAGCCGGACGGCCAGCCGGCGAGGGTGACCCTCGCGCTTCCCGATGGCCAGGGCCTGTCGGCGATCGTCTGGGTCGCACAGGTCGGTCGGATCCCGCTGCTGCTCCTGGACACTGACATCGCGGAGAACAGCGACGACCTGCGTTCCGTCACCGATCGCCTCTACGGCGGCGGCGGTGAGCATCGCCTGATGCAGGAGTTGCTGCTCGGAGTCGGCGGTGTTCGTGCCATCGGGCTCTATTGCGAACTCACTGACACGCCGCAGCCCGAGGTGTTCCACACGAACGAGGGTCATGCGGGATTCCAGGCCCTCGAGCGCATCAGCGACCTCATCGGCGAGGGGCTCGGGTTCGCGGATGCCCTGCAGGCCGTCCGCGCCGGAACCGTCTTCACCACCCACACGCCGGTCCCCGCCGGTATCGACCGTTTCCCCGTCGACATGATCGACCGGTACTTCTCCACCGACCTGCTTCCCGGCGTGGCCACCGCGGATGTGCTCGCTCTCGGCACCGAGAGCTTCGTCGGCGGTGACACCGGGATGTTCAACATGGCGGTGATGGGCCTGAGGCTCGCGCAACGCGCCAACGGTGTATCGAAGCTTCATGGCGAGGTGTCGCGCGGGATGTTCGGGGCCCTGTGGCCCGGATTCGACAACGCCGACGTGCCGATCACCTCCGTCACCAATGGCGTGCATGCGCCGACGTGGACCGATCCGCAGATGCTCGATCTCGCCCAGAAGAGGTTCGGCACCGTCGACACCACCGCCGTCGACTGGTCGTCACCGACCGTCACCGACAGCGACCTCTGGGAGGTGCGTGGCCGGATGCGCGAGCAGCTCGTCGCGGATGCCCGCCAACGCACAGCAGAGGCCTGGCAGGAGCAGAACCCCGGAGTGGGTGCCCCTGCGTGGTTCTCGGGACTGCTCGATCCGACGGTGCTGACAATCGGATTTGCGCGGCGTGTTCCGACCTACAAGCGCCTCACGCTGATGCTGCATGACCCCGAGCGCCTGCGCGCGCTGCTGCTGCACCCCGAGCGACCCGTGCAGCTCGTGATCGCCGGCAAGTCGCATCCCGCAGACGACGAGGGAAAGCGACTCATCCAGAAGCTGGTCGAGTTCAGCCAAGATCCCGAGGTGCGTGAGCGCATCGTGTTCCTTCCGAACTACGACATCGCGATGGCGAAACTGCTGTACCCGGGAACCGACATCTGGTTGAACAACCCGTTGCGCCCCCTGGAGGCGTGCGGAACATCCGGCATGAAGGCAGCCCTGAACGGATCTCTCAACCTGTCGATTCTCGATGGCTGGTGGGCCGAGTTCTACGACGAGGAGAACGGCTGGGCGATTCCGTCAGCCGACTCCGCGGGCGACGGTGCCGAGCGTGACGAGGTCGAGGCGAACAGCATGTACGACCTCATCGAGCACCAGATCGCCCCGAGGTTCTACGACAGGGGAGCGGACGGCGTGCCGTCCCGCTGGGTCGACGGCATCCGCCACACCCTCGCCACCCTGTCGCCATCGCTGTCTGCCGACCGCATGGTGCGGGAGTACGTCGAGCGACTCTATGTTCCGGCTGCGGAGGCGGCCAGGGTCATCAGTGCGAACGCCTACCAGCCGGCGCGCGAGCTCGCGGCCTGGAAGTCGAGGGTGACCGAGGCATGGCCAAAGGTGCATGTCACGCATGTCGAATCCGGGGGAGTCGACACGGTTCCCCAGGTCGGAGACGAACTGCACCTGCGCGCGACAGTCGACATCGATGGACTGGATGCCAGTGACCTCAGCGTCGAGATCGTCTACGGCCGCGCTCGCGACGGAGACATGCTGGAGAACGTCAAGCACGCGCCGCTCGAACTGATGCCGTCATCGCCCGGCCAGCCGAAGGTGTTCGGCGGCACGGTCCCGCTGTCGCGCGCCGGAAGCTTCGGCTACACCGTACGCGTCGTGCCGCGGCATCCGCTGCTCGCGTCACCCTCCGAACTCGGGCTGATCGCGATCGCGGAATAAAGATCGCGGGCTGAGATTCAGGCTGAGATTCAGGCTGAGATTCAGGATCGACCGATGGCTGCCACCACCGCACCGGTGGCAGCCAGCAGGTCGCGCGGCGTGAGTTCGATATCGAAGCCGCGCCGCCCTCCTGAAACGAAAACTGTGTCGTAGAGTTCGGCGGTCTCGTCGAGCACGGTGGGATTCCTGGTCTTCTGGCCGATGGGGCTGATCCCGCCGACCACATATCCGGTGCGGCGTTCGGCGAGCTTCGGATCCGCCATGGCGGCTTTCCTTCCGCCGACCGCGATGGCGAGCGCTTTGAGGTCGAGCTTGCCCGAGACCGGGACTATCGCCACCACCAGGTGGCCGTCCACCTCCGCCATCAGCGTCTTGAACACCTGGCCCGGATCGAGCCCGAGCACTGTCGCGGCTTCGAGGCCGAAACCGGTGTTGCCAGGATCGTGGGCGTATTCATGCTCAACGAAGGGGAGGCCCGCCGCCGTGAGTGCAACGGTCGCCGGCGTCCCGCTCATCGCTCAGTGCGCCCTGAACAACTGCATCGACGCGCCGCCGACGACCAGGTCGTCACCGGGAGCGTGATCGGTCATCCATTCCGTCGCGTCTTCCACGGCCGAGTCCCACAACAGCGTGTACCCGCTGACCCCGGCATGCTCGGGCAGCGTGACTGTCACGTCATCTTCGAGCCCGTGGACGATGAGCAGGATGCGGTTGAACTCTTCGAACTCCGGCGTCGATGCGGCGAGGTACTGGAGCGTACGTTGCTCGGGGGAGTCCCAGTCCGTCTCAGACATCGACCTGCCCTCTTTGTTGTACCAGTCCATCTGGGTGGCCGACGGAATCGTTTCACCCGCGATTCCGTAGCGCACCGGCCGCAGCGCCGGATTGTCGCGCCGGAACTCGATGAGCTGCCGTGCAACTTCGAGCAGTTCGTCCTGCCAGTCCTCACGTTCCCAGGGCAACCACGTCAGCTCACTGTCCTGGTTGTACGCGTTGTTGTTTCCGCGCTGCGTGCGGCCGAATTCATCGCCCGCCGTGAGCATGGGAATGCCGGCAGACAGCAGCAGGGTCCCGAGCAGGTTGCGCATGGCTTTGCAGCGGGCATCCCGGATCTCGTCGTCGTCGGTGGAACCTTCAGCACCGTAATTGAACGAGTGGTTGTTATCCGTGCCGTCGCGGTTCTTCTCGCCGTTGCCGAGATTGTGCTTCTCGTTATAGGCGGTGAGGTCGGCCATGGTGAAGCCGTCGTGAGCGGTGATGAAGTTGACCGACGCCATCGGCCCTCGGTCGAGCGCGAACACATGAGCAGAGCCAGCGAGCCGGCGTGCGAGCGAGCCGATGCCGTTCGGGGCAGAGCCCGTGGCCCGCGCCGCTCCGATGTCGGTCAGCCAGAAGTCACGCATGCGGTCGCGGTAGCCGTCGTTCCACTCGCTCCAGCCGGCAGGAAAGTTTCCGACCTGCCAGCCGCCCATGCCGACATCCCACGGCTCTGAGATGATCTTCACCCCGGCCAGTTGCGGGTCGTCCCTGATGGCGAGCAGCAGTGGATGCGCCGGGTCGAATACGTTTTCCTCGTCGCGGCCGAGGGTGGCGGCGAGGTCGAAGCGGAATCCATCGATCTGCACGTCGTTGGCCCAGTAGCGCAGCGAATCGAGGATGAGACGCTGGGCGGCAGGTGTCGCGGTGTTGACCGAATTGCCGCAGCCCGTGACATCCACATAGGTGCCGTCCGCTGTCTGCCGGTAGTAGTTCCTGTTGTCGAGGCCGCGAAGGCTCGTGGTCGGCCCCGTGCGGCCCTCTTCGGCCGTGTGGTTGTAGACCACGTCGAGCACCACCTCGAGGCCGGCCTCGTGCAGCAGTTTGACCATGCCCTTGAATTCCCGCAGCACGGCGCCGGTGCCTCCGTGCTGGGCCTCACGGCTCGCGTACGCCGCGTGGGGCGTGAAGAAGTTGAGGGTGTTGTAGCCCCAGTAATTCGTGAGCCCCTGCTTGATGAGGCGCTGTTCGCTCACGAACTGCTGCACGGGCAGCAACTCGATGGTGGTGACGCCGAGATCCTTCAGGTATGCGATTGTGGAATCGTGGGCAAGACCGGCGTAGGTTCCGCGCAGGTGCTCGGGGACGTCCGGATTCAGCTTCGAGATCCCCTTGGCGTGAGCCTCGTACATGACCGTATGGTCCATGCCGATCCTGGGCTTGGTGGACTGACCCCAGTCGAACGTGTCGGGCTCCTGCACGTATCCGCGCCAGTCGCCGCTCGTGGTGCGGTCGAGCCCGCGAGCGTACGGATCGATCAGGTGCAGGTCAGGGCTGAAAGCGTGGCCGGCTGTGGTGGGCCCGGTGGCACGCACCGAATACCGCATACCCGGAACCAGATCGGCGGATGCTACGGTCCACACATCGGCGTCACCGCGGCGCATCGGCAGTCGCTTCGCGATCCAGTTGGCGTCGCGATCGTCGAAGAGACACAGCTCCATGGCGGTGGCGCTGGCGGACCAGACTCGCAGCTCCCCGCCGTCAGCTGTGAGGGTGATGCCGAGGTCGGCAAGGGAATCGGCTTCGGGCATGCGTTCTAGAGTAATGAACGAGTGAGTCGACTGTGTTACACGCGAAGGGAGCGAACCATGGCCATCTATCTTGATCACGCTGCCACGATGCCCATGCCCCCCGCCGTCATCGAGGCGTACACAAGCGCGCTCGGACTGGTCGGCAACCCGTCCTCGATCCACTCCCAGGGCCAGAACGCGAAACGGGTGCTGGAGGAGGCCCGCGAGAGCGTCGCAGCCTCCGTTGGCGCCGATTCGGTGGAGGTGACGTTCACCTCCGGCGGCACCGAGGCCGTGAATCTCGCGATCAAGGGGCTCTACTGGGCGCGACAGGGCGACACTCCGCGACCCCGCATCCTGTCGACCAGGGCCGAACACCATGCCACCATCGACGCCCTCGAGTGGCTCGAGCAGCACGAGGGCGCGGTGATCGACTGGATTCCCGTCTCCGAGACGGGCCGCATCGACCTCGATTATCTGGAGGCCGCGCTCGCCGATGATGTCGCGCTCGTCACCACGCTGTGGGCGAATAACGAAGTGGGAACGATCCAGCCGATCGACTCGATCGTGGCGCTCGCGGCAGCCCGAGGCGTTCCCGTGCATTCTGACGCGGTGTCTGCGTACGGCTATCTCCCTCTCGATTCCCACGCCTCGGGGCTCGCGGCCCTGAGCATCTCGGCACATAAGATCGGCGGCCCGGTGGGCATCGGTGCGCTCGTCATCGCGCGCTCGGCGACCGTCACTCCGCTCATCCACGGAGGAAACCAGCAGCGCGCTCGCTCCGGCACGATGGATTCGGCGGGAGCCGTGGCATTCGGCGTTGCGGCTGAGCTCATCACGCTCGACACTGTGCGCGTCATGCGTGACCGGCTCGTCGACGGTGTTCGGGCTGCTGTGCCCGAGGCAATCCTGCGCGGCGACGCCCACGACAGGCTGCCCGGCAATGCGCACTTCACTTTCCCGGGCTGCGAAGGCGACTCCCTGCTCTTCCTGCTGGATGTCGCCGGCTTCAGCGTCTCGACCGGCTCAGCCTGCCAGGCCGGGGTTCCCGAGGCATCCCATGTGCTGCTCGCGATGGGTCTCGACGAGCCGACGGCCCGCGGAGCCCTGCGCATCACGCTCGGCGCGGAGACCACTGCCGCCGAGGTGGACGCGTTCGTGGACGCGCTGCCGGCCGCCGTCTCCCGTGCCCGCTCCGCGGGTTACGCCGACCGTGAGACGCACCTGGGGCGCTGACCGCCCCTGCCGCCCCGCCGCCGCCCCCGCCGCACACTTTCATCATTCAGGAGGTTGTGGGGCTCACGGGGCTGCAGTGGCTGGAGTGGTCCCGATGCCCCCTCGGCTCTCACCCGCCACACAACCTCCTGAATTATGAAAGGTAAACTGGACCCCATGAAGGTTCTGGCGGCGATGAGTGGTGGGGTCGACTCTGCCGTTGCCGCGGCCAGGGCAGTCGACGCCGGCCACGAGGTGGTGGGTGTTCACCTCGCTCTCAGCCGCCAACCCGGAACCCTGCGCACCGGCGCCCGCGGCTGCTGCACCATCGAAGATTCGATGGATGCCCAGCGCGCGGCCAACATCATCGGTATTCCCTACTATGTCTGGGACTTCTCTGAGCGGTTCAAGCTCGACGTCGTCGACGACTTCATCGCGGAGTACGCCGCAGGCCGCACCCCCAACCCCTGCATGCGCTGCAATGAGCGCATCAAGTTCGCCGCCCTGCTCGAGAAGGCCGTCGCGCTCGGTTTCGATGCCGTCGCCACCGGGCACTACGCGAACATCGTCACGGATGCCGCGGGCAATCGTGAGCTGCACAGGGCCAGCGACGCGGCGAAAGACCAGTCGTACGTGCTCGGGGTTCTCACTACTGAGCAGCTCGCCCACAGCATGTTCCCTCTCGGTACCACACCGTCGAAGGCCGAGGTCCGCGCCGAGGCTGCAGCCCGCGGGTTCAGCGTCGCCTCCAAGCCCGATTCCCACGACATCTGCTTCATCCCCGACGGCGACACCCGCGGTTGGCTCGCCGATAGGGTCGGCGCAGAGCAGGGCGAGATCCTGGATCGCTCGGGGAGTGTCATCGGTAAGCACGAGGGAGCCCTCGCGTTCACCATCGGCCAGCGCAAAGGGCTCAACGTCGGTTATCCGACGGATGACGGCAAGCCGCGCTTCGTGCTCGAGATCCGGCCCAAATCCAACGAGGTCGTGGTGGGTCCACGTGAGGCGCTCGCACTCGGCGAGCTGGCGGGCTCGAAGTTCAGCTGGGCGGGGCTCGACCCCGTGGCATCCGGATTCATCGCCGGAGCCAGCGATTTCTTCGACTGCCACGTGCAGGTCCGGGCCCACTCCGAACCGGTGCCGGCAACGGCACGACTGGTTCCGGATGCGGCCGGCGTCACCGAACTCGTGATCAACCCGGTGGATCCGATTATCGGGGTGTCGCCGGGCCAGACAGCTGTGCTCTACGTCGGCACGCGCGTTCTCGGCCAGTGCACGATCGCTCGCACCGTGAGCGCCGTCCCGGCGACGGTCTAGACCGCGACCGTCTAACCCGCGACCGTCCAGTCCGCGACCGTCCAGTTCACGACCGTCTAACCCGCGGCCGTCCAGTGTGAGGGCCCTCACCCTTCGCGGTCAAGCCTTCACGAGTGTCGCCGGGCGATCATAAGCTGGGGTCGTGGCTGAGAGAAACGACAACAACGCCGACGACGCGATCGTTGTGAGAACCCCACCGGACCTCGCTGCAGCACGTGCAGAAGCTGATTCGGTCACCACGCGCATCCTCGAGTTGCGTGATGCCTACTACCAGCGCAACGCCGCGATCGCCAGCGACGAGGAATACGACGTGCTCGTGCGTCGCTTGGCCGAGCTTGAACGACTCTTTCCGGAGCTGCAGGGCCAGGACAGTCCGACCCAAACCGTCGGCGGTGGCATCTCGGCGCTGTTTGCGCCGGTGACCCACGCCGACCGGATGCTCAGTCTCGACAACGTCTTCTGCGAAGAAGAGTTTCTCGAGTGGAGCGCCAAGGTCGAACGGGATTCGGGGCGACGCGTCGACTTTCTCTGCGAACTCAAGATCGACGGCCTCGCCATCAACCTGCGGTACGAGGATGGACGGTTGGTCAGTGCGGCGACAAGGGGCGACGGAGTCATCGGTGAAGACGTGACGGCCAATATCCTCAGGGTGCCGGGTATCCCGACCGAATTGGCGGGGGAGGGTCACCCGCCGCTGGTCGAAGTTCGTGGCGAGATCTTCCTGACCGTCGTCGCGTTCGAACGCCTCAATGACGGGCTTGCCGGCTTCCGGGAGCGGGTGGAACACGAGGCCATCGCCAAAGGGATCGACGACGACAAGGCGAAGGCGACGGCCGCCCGCCGGTTCCCCGCCCTCGCCAACCCGCGCAACGCGGCCAGCGGAGGCCTCCGTCAGCAGGTCGACAAGAAGACCGGGCTCGAACGTGAGGCGGGCCTTGCCCGTATTGAGTCACTGTCCCTCTACGTGCACGGCATCGGTGCGTGGGCCGATCCGCCCGTCGCCACCCAGTCCGAGATCTATGAGCTGCTTGAGGCCTGGGGCCTGCCGAAGAGCCCTTATTCGTCGGTGCGACCTGACTCTGCGGGAGCCGCGGACTTCATCCGTTATTACGGGCAACACCGTCACAGCGTTGAGCACGAGATCGACGGCGTCGTCATCAAGGTGGACGAGCTCTACCTGCACGAAGAGCTCGGAGCGACGTCCCGCGCACCGCGCTGGGCCATCGCATACAAGTATCCGCCAGAGCAGGTCAACACCCGATTGCTCGACATCGTCGTCTCGGTCGGGCGCACTGGCCGCGCCACTCCGTTCGCCGTGATGGAGCCGGCGCGGGTCGCCGGGTCTGTCGTGCGACAGGCCACCCTGCACAACCAGGATGTCGTGAAAGCCAAGGGCGTGCTTATCGGGGATATGGTCGTGTTGCGTAAGGCCGGTGACGTCATCCCCGAGGTGCTTGGCCCGGTCGTGGAATTGCGCGACGGCACGGAGCGCGAATTCGTCATGCCGACGCAGTGCCCGGAGTGCGGCACCGATCTCGCGCCGGCCAAGCAGGGCGACGTGGATCTCCGTTGTCCGAACGCCCGCAGTTGCCCGGCGCAGGTGCGTGGCCGCGTCGAGCACGTCGGCAGTCGCGGGGCTCTCGACATCGAGGGCCTCGGTGAGGTGGGCGCCGCAGCCCTCACCCAGCCCGATTACCCGGGCGTTCCACCGCTCGTCACAGAAGCGGGTCTGTTCGCACTCACCCTTCCCCAGATCTTCGACATCAGGGTGCGGGTGCGCGACTCGGAGACCGGGCTGGTCAAGCTCGACGAGAACGGGACCGAGCGCACCGAAACTCCCTACAGGCGCAAGCGCGCCAAGAAGGACGGCGAGTTCGACCCGGAGTCCGCCGAGTTCATGGGCAACGCCGACTATGTGCCGTCGAGCGCTGCGCTCAAGCTGCTCAGCGAGCTCGAACTGGCCAAGAGCAAAGACCTCTGGCGCATCCTCGTATCGCTCAGCATCCGGCACGTCGGGCCGGTGGCCGCTCGGGCTCTTGCCAATTATTTCGGCTCGCTCGATGGGATCAGGGCGGCCGACCGTGACGCGCTCGCTGCGGTCGATGGGGTTGGCGGAATTATCGCCGATGCCGTGATCGCGTGGTTCGAGATGGACTGGCATCGCGAGATCATCGAGAGCTGGACGGCGGCAGGCATGCGATTCGCCATCCCCGGTCACGCCGGTCCGGGTTCGGCGGGAGCCAACGACGGTCCGCTCGCCGGACTGACGGTCGTCGCAACGGGCAGCCTGGATGGCTTCACGCGGGAGGGTGCGCTGGAGGCGATCATCGCGGCCGGCGGGAAAGCGGCATCCAGTGTCTCAAAGAAGACCGACTTTGTGGCAGCCGGCCCAGGAGCGGGATCGAAACTGGGCAAGGCGGAAGAGCTTGGCGTGCGCATCATCGACGCTGCGCAGTTCGCGCTGCTGCTGTCGGGCGGGCCGAGCGCGCTCGACTGAGGCCACCCCACCCCGCGCCCCGGAGCCCTCCGAACCCGGTCGGTGGACGCGGATAAGCTACGTGGTCTGCCGACGAAAAATTGCAACTCACGACCGATTAGTGCTTCCGCGACGCAATTCCGCAGCACATTGGCCCTTGAACGACGATTTCCTGCGCGATCTGATGGAACAGGCAGTAAAAGCTCGGTGGTGAGCCGAATTCACGAAGGAAAACGGTGATCCTTCATACAGGGTGGTCTATCCCCTAATATTGGGGGTGCATGGCAGTGCTTCTCGGGGGAGTTGCGCAACACATGCGAGCTGAGGGGGAACCCGACCGTGCTGATAGACGTGGCGGTGCTGACCTCGGCGGCACTGGGACCTGTCGCCGAGGCTTTTGTGGTGCACGAAATCTCCCGACACTCGACGGTGCAGGTCGCCACGATGGCCAGCCACGACATCCTTCCCACCGAACGGGCAGGCTCCGGTCGGGCTGTCGTGTCCCTGGTCTCCTTTCCCATGGATGCATCGACTTTCGCGCGCGTTCCCACCGAGCAGCCCGGTCCCGTCATCGGGCCGCAGCCCGTCACGCAGACTGACACGCAAAGGGGCTCGCAGCCCGTCGAGCAGGTGTCGAGCATCCGCGCTCTGAAGGAACTCGCGCTACTCAGCGGTCCCGATATCTCGAAGTACGTGGCGGCCCATCCCGACGCCATCGGTTCGCTCCTCGCCAGCCCGCCCCCTCCACGCGACGTCACGCTGTGGTGGGCTTCTCTTGACCCGGGTGCGAGGTCGACGCTCGGGAGTGCGACCCCGCAACTGATCGGCAACCTCGAAGGCATTCCGGTGCAGGTGCGGGATGGGGCCAACCGCACCGTGCTCAGCTCGACCATCAATTCCCTGGATCGACTCGTCTCGAGCGATGCCGGCCGGTCGGTCATCGAGAACGCCAGGCAGCAATTGAAAATGCTCCAGTCGATCTCCGACGCGCTGGATGGCGTCGCGACCGGCGATCCGTCAGACGTCTCCCCGTCAGATATTTCCGTGTCGGCGACTGCCAGGTCAGCCGGGACCTTGGCGTCTGACCCTGTCGGCAACACTGTCAGCCACGCCGACGAAGCGAGCCGCACACTGCTCACTCTCGATGTGGCCGGCCAGGGTCGCGCCGCGATCGTGCTCGGTAACCTCGAGACCGCCGACTACGTCACCTATCTGGTGCCTGGCATGTTCTTCACCATCGAGAACCAGATGGGCGCCTGGGCCGAGGCCGCCGATGAACTCTACGAGCAGCAGCTCGAGTGGCTCAGCTACTTCGATTCCAGGTCTGAGTTCAGCTCAGGCCAGTCGAGTTCAGCCCAGCCCGGCTCGGAGCACACGTCAGTGGCCACGGTGGCGTGGATCGGGTACCACACGCCCAACCTCACGAACGTGGGCGGCATCCAGAATGCCGATGAGGGCAGGGACGCGCTTGCCTCTGCGATCAAGGGATTGCAGTCCCTGCGCGCCGCCGACGAGCCGTACATCACCGTGATCGCGCACTCTTACGGGTCGACCGCCGCGCTCATGGCTCTCACCGAATACGACTTCGAGGTGGATGCGCTCGCTCTCGTAGGTTCTCCGGGCAGCCCGGCCAAGTCCGTCGATGACCTGCACGTGCGCGGCGGCAACGTCTATGTGGGCGAGGGGGCGTGGGATCCGATCCCCAACAGCTCCTACTTCGGCAGCGATCCCGGCGCAGCGAGCTACGGCGCGAGGCACATGAGCGTTGCAGGCGGTAAGGATTCCCTGACGGGGGAGCCGCTCCTGGCATCGAACGGTCACAACGAATACTTCAGCCCCGGCACGGAATCGATGCGTAATTTTGCCCTGATCTCAATCGGCAAAGGGCAGTTCGTGACCGGAGACGGTGCCGTCGTGCTGGCAAAGGCATCCGGAACCTCCAAATAGACTGGGTAAATAGACCGGGGCGATCCCCGAAAACTGTTTACGGAGCCGCATGTCTGAAACCACCCTCGGCGCTAACGGCGCCGCGATTACGACCGACGTGGTGTCGCACCTCGCGAACCTCGCACGAATCGCGCTGACCCCCGACGAGATCGTCACCCTCACCGGAGAGCTCGGCGCGATCGTCGACTCCGTGGCGAAGGTCAGCGAGGTGGCGACTCCGGATGTCCCGGCCACCAGTCACCCGATTCCCCTGGTCAACGTGTTCAGGCCTGATGTTCCCGGTGTCACGCTCACGACCGCCGAGGCCCTTGCTGGTGCGCCAGAGCACGACGGCAGCCGCTTCAAGGTCAGCGCCATCCTGGGGGAGGAGCAGTGAGCTCGTTGATCCACCTCTCAGCTTCTGCTCTCGCCGAGAAGCTGTCGACCGGCGAGGTCAGTTCGGTCGAAGCCACCCAGGCTCACCTCGACCGCATTGCCGCAGTTGACGGAGATGTCCACGCATTCCTCCACGTCAACGCCGAGGCCATTGCCGCTGCGACAGATATCGACAGCCGTCGCGCCGCCGGTGAGAAACTCGGCCCCCTCGCCGGGGTTCCCGTGGCGATCAAGGATGTGCTCTGCACGATCGGTATGCCATCGACGGCAGGCTCGAAGATCCTCGAGGGCTGGATTCCGCCATACGACGCCACCCCGGTGGCGAAGCTGAAGTCCGCGGGCCTCATCGCTCTCGGCAAGACCAACATGGACGAGTTCGCCATGGGTTCGTCGACCGAGCACTCGGCGTACGGTCCCACGAAGAACCCCTGGGACTTCTCCCGTATCCCCGGCGGTTCCGGAGGCGGTTCGGCCGCGGCTGTCGCGGCCTTCGAGGCACCTCTTGCTCTCGGCTCTGATACGGGTGGCTCCATCCGCCAGCCCGCGGCAGTAACCGGTTCCGTGGGAGTCAAGCCCACCTACGGCGGAGTCTCACGCTACGGCGCGATCGCCCTCGCGTCCTCGCTCGACCAGGTCGGTCCCGTGGCCCGCACGGTGCTGGATGCCGCTCTCCTGCACGACGTGATCGGAGGGCACGACCCGCGCGACAGCACTTCGCTGACCGATGTCTGGCCGTCGTTTGCCGATGCTGCCCGCGATGGTGCACGCGCCGAGAGCCTCAAGGGCCTGCGTGTGGGCGTGGTGAAGGAATTGGACAGCCCCGGCTTCCAGCCCGGTGTGTCGCAGCGATTCCACGAGGCGCTGGAGTTGCTGACGTCGGCCGGCGCCGAGATCGTCGAGGTGTCTGCACCCCACTTCGAGTACGCGGTCGCTGCGTACTACGTGATCCTCCCGGCCGAGGCATCCAGCAACCTGGCCAAGTTCGATTCGGTGCGATTCGGCATGCGCTCGAAGGTCAGCGGCACCGTCGAGGATGTCATGGCGGCGACCCGCGAGGCCGGCTTCGGCCCAGAGGTGAAGAGGCGCGTCATTCTCGGCACCTACGCGCTGTCTGCCGGGTACTACGACGCCTATTACGGAAGCGCGCAGAAGGTGCGCACTCTCATCCAGCGTGATTTCGCGTCGGCGTTCGAAAAAGCGGATGTGCTCGTCTCCCCGTCGTCACCGACGACGGCGTTCGCGTTCGGCGAGAAGATCGACGACCCGCTGGCGATGTACCTCAACGACGTGACCACGATTCCCGCGAACCTCGCCGGCGTGCCCGGAATGGGCCTGCCCATCGGGCTCGCACCGGAAGATGGACTGCCCGTCGGATTCCAGATCATGGCTCCGGCGCGAGAGGATGCCCGGCTCTACAAGCTCGGAGCAACCCTCGAGCGGCTTCTCGAAGACGGCTGGGGTCACACGCTGCTGAGCCAGGCGCCGAAGCTCTAGCTGGCTGGCTGGCTGGCTCGCGACTGCGGACGGGCTCAGGCCCGCTCGCGGAACGCCACCTGGTTCATCCTGTTCCCGCAGCGCACGCTGCAGAACCGCTTGGATCCGTTGCGGGACAGGTCGAGCAGCAGTCCGGTGCAATCCGGAGCTTCGCACACTCGCAGGCGCCCGGTCTCACCCGACCTGATCACATCGACTATCGCGAGAGACACCTCCACCCTGATCCGCTCGGCGAGTGGAGCGTTCGGCTCCGTGGCATGAAGGTGCCAGTCGAATGGCTCGTGGCGCACGAGGAAGGGCAGGGCGCCGGCTTCTCGCAGCATCCGATTGACCTCGGCCACCGCGTCATCGCGGGGCATGCTCCAGACCCGGCGCAACAGGTCGCGTGTCTGTGCGACGGACTCGCGCTCGGCCTCGTCCCGGTCGAAGTGTCCTGAGTAGCTGTGCGCCTGCAGAAGGGCGGTCAGTTCGGCCACGGTGGCGATCTCATCGAGCCCGCTTTTGGAGGCTCCGGGGTCGGTGTTGGCGAGCGCGACGGTGAAGAGGAGAGTCTCTTCTGTGTCAGGGGCAAAATGCAATTTGACTCCTTATTCTTGGCCAGAGTACCGTCAACTCCAACACCTCCGAAACCCCAGGGACAGGCATCATGAAAGCGCTCATCATCGGCCTCACCGCGTCGCTTGCCTTCGGTGTGTCTGGAGCCTTCATCAAGCCGCTTCTGGAGAATGGATGGAGCCCCACGGTGGCCGTCGCCATGCGCACCCTCGTCGCCGGCCTCGTGCTGCTGCCGTTCGCGATCCATTCCCTGCACCGCAACTGGGGCAGCGTCTGGCGCGCCCGCGGTCGCATCGTCGCGATGGCCCTCGTGGGGGTCGCTGGCACGCAACTCGCCTACTTCGTCGCCGTGCAGCGCATTCCTGTCGGCACCGCGATTCTCATCGAGTATCTTGCACCGATCCTGCTGGTGTTGTTCGCGTGGGCGACGACCCGCGTCATCCCGAAGAAGGTCGTGCTGCTCGGTTCTGCCGTCGCGATCGTCGGTCTCGTGCTCGTCGTCGGGCCGGGGAGCATCGCCGGGGACCTGATCGGGGTGTCGGCCGCGTTCCTGGCCGCGATCGGTGCCGCCACGTACTACCTCATCGCGGCGCGACCCTCCGAGGGGCTGCCGCCGGTAGCGCTGGCCGCCTCTGGGCTGCTTCTCGGCTCCCTGGTGCTCTCCGTGCTCGGTGTCATCGGCGTTCTGCCGTTCACTGCCGCGTTCACCGACATGCCGTTCCTCGGCGGAACGGCCCCGTGGTGGGTACTACTCGGCATTGTCGCCGTCGTCGGCACGGCCATCGCGTACGCGACCAGCATCATCGCCACCGGGATGCTCGGTTCCCGCATCATGTCGTTCGTGGGGCTTCTGGAAGTGGTCTTTGCCGCCATGTTCGCGTGGGTGCTGCTGGGCGAGAGTCTCGGCGTCGTGCAGTTGCTGGGTGGGCTGCTCATCCTCGCCGGCATCGCGTTCGTGCACGCGGAGCGGCCCGCGCCCGTCGAGGTAGTGACGATCGTCACCGACCGGGAGTCCGCGGCATCCACCCCCGGTTAGAATCATCTGGTGGCTAAAGCTGAACTGATGGACTACGACCGTGCCCTCGAACTTTTCGAGCCCGTGCTGGGTTTCGAGGTGCATGTCGAGCTGAACACCCAGTCGAAGATGTTCTCGGATGCGCCGAACCCTGCCGCGCTCGGCAACGTGCCTCACGAGCCGAACACCAGCATCACTCCTGTGGACCTCGGCCTGCCGGGGTCGCTGCCCGTGGTCAACGAGCAGGCCATCAAGTACTCGATCAGCCTTGGCCTTGCGCTGGGCTGCGAGATCGCGCCATCGAGCCGCTTCGCCCGCAAGAACTACTTCTACCCCGACCTCGCGAAGAACTACCAGATCAGCCAGTTCGACGAGCCGATCGCGTTCGATGGCCAGGTTGAGGTGGAGTTGGCAAGCGGCAAGAAGTTCACGATCGATATCGAACGTGCCCACATGGAAGAGGATGCCGGCAAGCTCACCCACGTCGGCGGTTCCACCGGCCGCATCCAGGGCGCCGAGTATTCGCTTGTCGACTACAACCGTGCGGGCGTTCCGCTGGTTGAGATCGTCACCCGCATGATCACCGGCGCCGAGGCCGACGCTCCTGAGCTCGCCAAGGCCTACGTGTCGGCGATCCGCGACATCGTGGTGTCGCTCGGAATCTCCGAGGCGAAGATGGAACGCGGCAACCTTCGCTGCGACGCCAACATCTCGCTGTCCCCGCGCGGGTCGGGCAAGCTCGGCACGCGCACCGAGACGAAGAACGTCAACAGCCTGCGTTCGGTGGAGCGGGCGATCCGCTACGAGATCCAGCGCCAGGCCGCAATCCTGGACGGCGGCGGCACCATCATCCAGGAAACCCGTCACTGGCACGAAGACACCGGTGTCACCTCAGCGGGGCGCCCCAAGAGTGACGCTGACGACTACCGCTACTTTCCCGAGCCCGATCTCCTCCCGGTCGAGCCGTCGCTGGAACTCATCGAAGAGTTGCGCGCGGCCCTTCCCGAAGCGCCCTCGCTGCGCAAGAAGCGGCTGCAGGGAGAGTGGGGCTTCACTGATCTTGAGTTCCAGGATGTGGTGAATTCCGGCCTTCTCGTCGAGATCGACGAGACCGTCACCGCAGGGGCCGCTCCGGCCCAGGCCCGCAAATGGTGGACCGGCGAGATCGCGAGGCTCGCGAACGTGTCGTCGGTGGATGCCGCGTCGCTGGTGTCTCCGGCGGATGTCGCCGCTCTCGTCGCTCTCGTCGATGCCGGTGAGCTGACCGACCGACTGGCCCGCCAGGTGCTCGAAGGAGTCATCGCGGGTGAAGGTTCTCCCGCTCAGGTGGTGGAGTCTCGTGGACTGAAGGTCGTCTCGGACGACGGCGCCCTCATCGCCGCGATCGACGACGCTCTCGCCGCGCAGCCTGATGTGCTGGAGAAAATTCGCGAGGGCAAGGTGCAGGCTGCTGGTGCTGTGATCGGCGCCGTTATGAAAGCGATGAAGGGGACCGCGGACGCGGCTCGAGTTCGCGAACTGGTGCTGGAGCGTGCCCAGCAGTAGCAGCGCGCTATCCATCCTGCGTGGCTGTGTTCTTCACCCGCTCAACCCGGCGGGAACGCAGGCGGTAACTGGCAAACGCTGCAGCGGCGACGACGAGGGCACCGAGAATCCCGGCCCATAGCGGAGTTGTGGGCAGGGCACCTGCAGCGCCGATCGCCGAACCGCTGATCCCCGAACCGTTGATCCCCGAACCGTTCTGAGTGCTGTCGCCGGAGCTTCGTGCCGAGAGCTCCACGCCCGCCCGAGCATCCCTGAGGTTGTCGGCGCTTGCCGGCGTGGGGGTGGCTGCGTCGGGTGTCGGGGTCACCGCAGGAACAGGTGCCGGAGCCGCCTCAGCGGGTGCTGATTCTTCCGCAGCCGGTGCCGGTTCGATCGGGGCTGCTGGGGCGGGCGCCGGTGCGGGAGCGGCGGGAGTAACAGTGCCCGGATACTTCGCGAAGACCTGGACGCCCCACGTGGTGCCTCCCGCTTCGAGGTAGGCGATGCCGATATCGGTGAAGTCCCCGAGGATGTTGGCGCGGTGGCCTGCTGAGTTCATCCACCCGTCATGCATGGCGGCGGCGCCGTAATAGCCTTGCGCCACGTTCTCTCCGGCCGATACCCAGCCGCCCGGAATCTGACCGGAGTAGTTCGGGTTGTGGGATAGGGTTCCGGCCTGGGCAAGGGTGGCGGCCCAGTTGGCGGCGACTGCATCCATGGCGGAGTTCCGCGCTAATCCCTGGCTGCCCTGGCTCCACCGGGCTTCATTCACGAGCGAGTAGATGGTCTCAGTCTCGCCAGCATGCACCACCGAGGGCTGCGCTGCCACCAGGCCGAGGGCCACGACGACCGCGAGGAGGAAGGCTGCCACGGCCCCGCGTATCCGGACTGCTCTGCGAACCATCATCACCCCATCTCCGCCGGCCCTACACCCGCGTCCAGGTACCGCGCGATCTTTTCGCTTCGGCTTTCTGCTCGAGGACACGATACGGGAGCCTCACCACAGACGCACGTCGATACAGACCTTCATCGCCAGACAAACGGATCAACTGCGACCCCAGGCGCAGCGTTCAGGCGGGCTGCAGAGTTTTCTGGCGACGATTATCGATGTCCGCAGAGTCCGCGCCCAGCAGGTCCCGCAGTGCGGCGCTCTTGGTCGGCATGACGCGCGGAGTCTGGCTGGGGTCGATGGCGATCGGTGGAATGAGCTGGAATCCGTCGCCGTCATTCCTGATCTCCCAACCGTTGTTATGCACAAGCATGTGGTGATGTCGGCACAGCAGCACACCACGGTCGATGTCCGTTCGGCCGTGATCCCTCTGCCAGTGATCGATGTGGTGGGCTTCGGTCCAGCTGGGTGGCCTGTCGCAACCCGGGAAGAGACAGCCACCATCCCGGGCAGCAAGCGCTATGCGTTGTCGTGGGGTGAACAGCCGCTGTTCGCGACCCAGGTCGAGCGGGTTGCCGCCGGTGTCGAATGCCACCTGGACTGTTCCATGAGCACAGGCCATGCGCTCGACAGTGGCCAATGACACCGGGGTAGTGATTCCTTCAATGCGCCCGACTCCGTGGCCTGAATCGAGAGCGACGGCACTGACCAGAACCCGCACCGAGGGTTGACGAGATCCGATGAGTCGTCGGGTGGCGGGGGAGTCGCTGCCGACGGCCAGCCGGAGAAGGTCGATGAACGTGTCGTGCACGAATTGGTTGGTGGTGCGGGTGTCGCGACTGACCGAATCGGCCCAGGCGCGATCGTCGTCAGAGTGGAATGCCACAGTGCTGCGCCTCGGCGAGGTGGTGTGATCGTAAAGATCGTCGAGGAATGCAGCGGTCTCGATATCCGGGTCGATGACATACCGGCTAAGGCCGTTCGGCCGACGGTATCGACGGATGCTGCGCTCGTCCCGCAGTTGCTGCTCCCGCTCGGCCACGCCGGCGACGTCGAGGTCGTCGCGCAGCTGCCGGGCGCGCTGCAGGAGCGCATCGGCATTCAGGGTTGAGGCCTCGCGCAGCAGTGTGAGCGCAGCACCGTCGAGTTGCGCGACGGTGACCCCGCCGTCGGCACCGGGTCGACCGAGTCCGGTGCGGATCGCCTGCGCTGCGTCCACACCGAGTGCGCCGGATGCCACGGCTCGGCCGACGGCAAGAAGCCACGGTTCGCGGACCTCAGTGGCGTCGCCCCTGCCGTCGGGGGACGCGGCAGCTTCGGCGTCGTGGATGAGCGCCCCGACGGTCACGAGCGCAGCGGCATCCCGTGCCGTCGAGCCCGTCGCAAACTGGACGAGCTTCTCGGGAGTGCGGAAGCCTTGTCGCTGGGCGAGCCCGCTATACCCGAGCTCGGGTCGCGACCTGTGCTGGATCTCGCCCGCGATCATGGACGCCGATGAATCCAGGGCGCGGCGAGCGTCGGCTACGGTGCGCTGTGCCTCCACGAGCCGTTCGTCGGGGAGAGCCTTCAGCGAGCCGACGCTGGCCAGCGCAGACGTGGCCGACCGAATCGCCATGAGCGACTCGGTGAACAGGTCTTCTAATCCAGCCATGGATCAATTGTGGCAGACTAGAACATAAATATGAATAGTGCTCGAATATTGGTGGACAAGTCGCATTCGAACCGACTGTGGAGGAGGGGATGGCGACGGGGAAGCCTGACCGAACGCCCAGCCACGGGATCCTCGAGCAGGCCGTCCTCTCCATCACACCCGGCCTCGAGGTCGACGTCGAAGCGGCATTCGCCACGGCACAGAGGATATTCGCCATCACACCCGGTTTCCGCTCCATGGTCCTGTCCCGAGAACTGGGCCGGCCCGACACGGACCTGCAGCTGGTGCGTGGGTACTGATTCGATGATCACGGGATCAGCCGGCAGTGCGCGAAGTGGTGGAGCACTTCTCCGACGCGGCCTGGGAAGGGTAGTGCGACCTCAGGCGATGCGGCTGCCCCGACCGAGTCGCGCTGCGGGGGTTCTCGTGCGTGCCCACGCCCCGGTGAGCGCACCGGCCGGCCAGGATGAGATGGATCATCAGCCCCACGAACCAGCCGGGCGTGGTGGAGTCGATGACCTCCTGCGCTGTGGGCGACGACTCAGGCGGCCCGTCCGCGCACTCGTCGTAGCCGATCTCGGTCTCTGGCGTGATCTGCGCCGACCGCACGCCGAACTTTATCTGCCCGAAGAGATCGGTCGGGTAGCCGTTGCGGTCGAAGGTCGACGGAACAGCGTCGGCGAGCACGACATAGGGGTTGGCCGCCAGCACACCCCAGAACCTGTCGAATCGCGGGGTGGAGTATGTGTAGGTCTCGACCGGAGAGCACGAGATCGCCTGACCAGAGTCGCTGTACGTCACGCCGTAGCTCGAGGTATTCGTGACCTGGCTCTGAACTGCCAGGCCGCCGAGTGTGAAGGCGATGAGCGTGCCGATGCTGAGAGCTGCGACTGCGAGGTAGCTGAGCACCACCGAAAACAGTGGTCGCGAGACGAGCCCGGAGAGTCCGACGCCGATAGCCGCCACCACCCCCAGCTCGATCGCGAGGATGAGAATCGACACGGCGATCGCTCCAGCGCTCAGCCGACCGACGATCGACGCGTAGATCAGGAACGGCACCGAAGCGGCGAGGAAGGCCAGCGCGGTGATCCAGGCGGCGAGGAACTTGCCGATGATCAGTTGCCACGTTGTGATCAGGGTGACCTGTGTGGTGGCGAGCGTCCCCGCATCCCGATCGCCGTTGATGGCGTTGCCGCTGAGGGCGGGTGCTACCAGGGTTCCCAGCAGCAGGACGAAGTAGATGATGGTGGAGTAGATCCCGGCCCCGCCCGAATCGTCCGCTCCGAAGCCTCTCAGCGCAACGGAGAGCACGACCGTGACGATCGCGATCAGGCCGATGAAGACGCCGATGAGCACGTACCAGCTGATAGTGCGCACCCGCTGCCGGAGTTCGAGAGTCAGGATGACCGAGACTCCCGTCACGAACGCGCTCATGTGGGGTCTCCGCCGCTGCTGAGGTCGAGGAAGGTGTGCTCGAGGTCGCCGACGGCCGGTGCGAAGGCGCTGATCGCGACCCCGGATCCGATGAGTGACGCCAGCAGGGTTGCCGCGGCATCCTCACCGTCAAGAGGCACGAGCAGGTCTCTGCGATCCGCCGTGATGTCGGCCTCGGGGATTCCGGCCGTGACGAGGCCTGAGCGCAGGGCCTCGACATTCGACGACCGGATGCGCCAGGGGCGCGCGCTCGCACGACTTCGCGCGACGACCTCAGCGGATGCCGTCACGCCTCCGTCGATGTAGACGACCCCGTCAGCCATCTCGTCGAGTTCGGCGAGCACGTGGCTCGAGACCAGGATCGTCTTGCCCTCGGCGGCGAGCCGGCGCACGAGCACGCGCAGGTGGGTGCGCGCTCCGGGATCCAGTCCGGATGCCGGCTCATCGAGCAGCAGCACGTCCGGGTCGTGCACGAGTGCGCGCGCGAGGCTGAGTCGCTGCTTCTGTCCGCGGGACAGCACCCGTGTGGGGCTCGCAGCGAGCTCGGAGAGGTCGACGAGACTGACGAGTTCGGAGGCACGCGCCGAGGCCGCGGCCAGATCCATTCCGTACATCCTCGCGGTGTACTCGAGGGTGCTTCGAACGCTCAGGTTCGCCCATGAGCCGAGCACATCGGGCATCCACCCCATGCGCGAGCGCACCTCTGCCGTGGCATCCACGGGATCGAATCCTGCGATCCGGATGCTGCCACCCTCCGGCTGCAGCAGTGACGCCAGCATGAGCATGAGCGTGGTCTTGCCCGAGCCGTTGGGGCCGATGAGGCCGGTCACGGTGCCGGGTACGGCGGTGAAACTCGCGTCCCTGACAGCGTGAACAGTGCCGAAGGACCTGCTGACGTGGTCGACGACGATGCCGCCAGCCGCTAGTTGGGCAACCGTCATGCGGCCGAGCATAGCGCAGGAACCATGGGTTGCGGCAGTTCCGCGCCGCCCGTCACACCCGACTGATGAACTCCCGGATGCCGGGAGTAGCGATGACGGCGAAGATCAGCAGATTCAGGGCCACCGATCCCCAGAAGGCCTGTTGGAAGCTCGACTTCCTGGTCTTGTGACGGAAGAGCTGCTGGGCGGTGATCGCCCCTGGCCAGCCCCCGACGAACCCCATCACGAGCAGGGTGGCCTCGGAGACGCGCCATCGTCCGGACCGGGCCCGCAACTTGTCCACCCCGTAGGCGATGAAGGTCAGGGCGCTCATGGTCGCGTAGACGGCGATCACGCCGACATTCAGTGGGGCTACGGAGTTCGACAGGATGATCGCACCGACGAACAGCGCGATCACGATGATGCCGAACACGGCACCTCGACCAGCGTGTCTGGATCGCGGGGGATACGCCAGGCCGGCCCCACGGACATCCTGCGCCTGAGTGCGACCGTTCGGGCCCCGGCCGAGCCGGAAGTCGAGCGAGTCGCCCACCTGTGGCCGCCGAGCGGCGGCGACGAACGCACGAATGTGCACGAACACGTTCCGCGATCCGTTCGATGGTCGTATGAATCCGAAGCCGCGATCGTCATCCCACGAGATGAGAGTTCCCTCGAGTCGTGCGCCAGTCATTCGCCCGATGATAGCCGGATCGGGATTGACGAATGTGTCGTCGCCACTTCGATCGCCGTGGCTCAGCCCGTCGAACAAAGGGGTATCAATGAATGCGTTGACACCCGTTCACCCATCCACGACACCGCGAAACCATTCTTCGGCTAGCGCGATAGCGTCTGGATGCACTGTCGGGTCGACATCTTCGTAGAGGTCGCGGGCAAGCATCAACTCCCGCGTGATGAAGTCTGTGATCGCTGCGGGCACTGCGCCAGTTCCGAGCTCCCGGGTTGTGCTCTTGAGAGCAATCAGCTCCGCGATTCTTTCTTTGAGTTCGGCGCTCAGCTCCGTCTGGTCGAGCAGCGTAGGGACGTCCATGGGCGGCACGCCCGCATCCGGATTGGTGTGCAGCCATAGCAGGGTCGCGGCTGGCCGCAGCGCGTAGAAGACGCGCTTGAGCGTGAGGTCGTTGAGCGCACCTTCCCGCTGTTGCTGCCCGACGTGTAAATAGTGCCGACCGGCGCGAACAGGGTCGTAAAGGGATGTCGCCAGCCACAGCATGTTGTCTCGAAAGCTTTCATCGCCGAAGTAGACGATCGGCGACCGCAACCATTCGGTTACGGTCGCGTTGCCTTTGACGAGCAGCCGTACTGCCTTGATCACATCCCAGCCGTTGACGTCGAAGACTTTGTCGAGCGGCGTCTCGATGACGTCGCGCGCAGGCCAGGGCGTGAGGTAGGCGTTGCGGGTGTGAATGTAGAAAAAGCGGCAGTCGTAGTCGCTGTCGGGTGAGGGGAACCCCCACGCCCGACTCCCGCTCTCGATCGCCCACGAAATGCGCACGCCGTGATCGTGCTCTACCCTGCGCAGGCGTTCCTCGACTGCGGCGACGATTGCGGCGTCCATGTTGTCGGGGATAGCGCGCATACGAGCGAGACTATCGCGCCGATGCTCGCGAGAGTTGCCCCCGGTCACCACGCCGAAACGGTGACGCCGAGCCATTCGCCGAGTTCGGAGATCTCGGCCCTGACCATTTCGCTTTCTTCAGCCTCGAACGGGAAGAACTCGTGCACGGCGTTGACGGTGAGCGTGTCGCGCTCGCGATTCATCTCGGCGTCGAGCATCCCGACGAACCGGTCTCCCATCAGGATCGGATACGCGAAAAAGCCGTACTTCCGTTTCGCTTTCGGCTTGAACTGCTCGAGCACATACTCGAACTCGAAGAGCCCCTTCAGCCGGGGCCGGTCGAACAGCATGCCGTCGTAGGGGTTCAGAAACGCGACCCGACCTCCCGGATCATCGTCGAGCGCCGAGAGCGCCTCGGGGTCGACGCGGAACGTCCAGGAGCTGCCCTCGACCTCCGCCGGCTCGCCTGCCTCTCCCACGGGAGTCCATGGTGACTTCTGTTTCGCGATGCCCGCGGCTTGGAGCCGGCGTTCGTCTAGCATCCGCTCGGCGTCCTTCGGCTCATACTCGGGCTGCCCCTGCGGGTAGACGCGCTCGGCGATGTCCCACCGGCGATGACGGCCCGTGCGGCCGACGATCGCGATCTCTCCCTGTCGCATGAGGGAGTCGAGCATGTGCACGACCTGGCTCGCGCCGTACCATCCGTCTGACGTGTCGCGAGCCACCTTGGCGGTGTCCGGAATGTCGGCAGCCAGCGTGGGGCCCTCGGCGCGCAGCCGAGCGAGCACGTCGGTGCGGAAGCTGTCGTTCGCGTCGAGCCAGGCGCGGCTGCTCGCGCGCTGCGGCCACCGTCTCATGCCCGGCATCATGAGCGGCAACAGACTCATGGGGCGGAATGCCCCGTCGAATTCGAAGAGCAGGTGATCCTTCTCCACGTTCTTCGACAGTTGCACCGGCTCGTACCCCATGCCGATGCGGGACCAGAGGATGCTGTGCTCGGCGGTCGCGATGGTGGCCGTCGGATCGATCTTGATGGCCCCGAGTTGCTCGGCTACCTCGACCACGTCACCCGGCCGGTCGGCATCGAGCAGTTGCGCGCGCACGGCAATCCGCCGGGCCTCGTCACGCGTGAGCTTGTGGATCACGATGTCACGCTAGCAGCGGGGTACGACGCGCTACGGTTTCTCACGCCGCGCCCGGAGCCCGCTCGCTACACTTCTCACCATGCGAGCCGTCGTGCAAACCGCCTATGGAGGGGCCGAGGCGCTCGAACTGCGCACCGCACCCCGCCCGACCGCGGGCGCCGGTGAGGTGCTGATTCGCGTGCATGCGACCGGGGTCAACGACCAGGACTGGGCGCTTCTGACGGGCAAGCCCTTCTTCGTGCGCGCCTTCAACGGGAAGCGGGGGCACCGCGGGCGCATCCTCGGCCTGGATGTGGCGGGCGAGGTCGTCGAGGTTGGCGACGGCGTCTCGAACCTCAGCCTCGGTGATCGCGTCTTCGGAGACCTGTCAGAGCGGGGCAATGGGGGGTTTGCGGAGTACCTGAGCACTGCCGCGGCCGCGTTCACCCGCATTCCCGACAACCTCTCGTTTGTGGATGCCGCGGCTCTCCCACACGCTGGCAACCTCGCCGTCCAGGCGCTCGTCGACGTCGCGAAACTCAGGCCGGAACACCGGCTTCTCGTGAATGGCGCGGGTGGAGGCGTCGGTCCGCTGATTGCACAGCTGGCGAGTCACTACGGCGTGCGCGACATCGTCGGCGTAGACGACGCATCCAAACAGGAATTTATGCGCGCGGTGGGATTCACTCGCTCACTCGACTACCGCGCGGTCGACTTCACCCGCTCTGGCGAGCGATTCGACGTGATCATCGACACCCGCATGACACGATCGCCGTTCGGCGTGCCGCGCGCGCTGGCCCCCGGCGGAATCTACGTTGCGATTGGCGCAACCACGTCGAGCCTGCTCGGTCTGGCGCTCTGGGGTCGCCTTATCGGCCGGATGACAGGGACACGGCTGAGGATGCTGTGGCTCAAGCCGAACGCGAGCACCTCCGAGCTGGCAACCCTCGCCGAGGCTGGCGTGCTGAAACCTCACATCGATAGAGTCATGCCGCTCGCTGATACGGGGCTCGCCATGGAGCGATTCGGCGCTGCCCAGCACCGCGGCAAGATCGTCATCGCCGTGGCCGGGTGACCGAACTCACCCGCCATGACCTCCTTTCTGGGGGGACGCTCACCCCTGTGCATTGTCGACTAAGCGATATATCGTCGAATCGTGGTATTTCTGGGGAATACGGGCACCATGGGGGTGCCGTTCGAGACTGTGCTCGCTGCGGCGCAGTCCAATGCTCCGTGGGCGAGCGCGACGCTGTGGCGTGAGTATGCGCCCAGCGTGGTCGGATTCGCCCGGGGGCGCGGATCCCGGGATCCTGAGGATCTCGCCAGCGAGGTATTCCTCACGGTCTTTGGCACGTTGTCGACGTTCATCGGAACCGAATCGGAGTTCCGGTCATACCTGTTCTCCATTGCCTACCGCCGCCTCGTGGATGAACTGCGCCAGCGCTCTCGGCGGGGAGAGTCTGTGCAATGGGAGCCAGAGAACGACCTGCGATCAGAACCCAGCGCCGAGGTTGTCTCCGACCTCAGATCATCCGATGAGTCTGTGCTCGCCCTCTTCGACATCCTGCCGGTCGACCAGCGCAACGTGATGGTGCTGCGGATCGTCTCCGATCTCACCATCGAGCAGATCGCCGAAGTGCTCGACAAGTCGCCGGGAGCGGTCAAATCGCTGCAAAAACGGGCACTCGACGCACTGCGAAAAAAAGTTTCGACAAAGCCGTACCCTTTTCGACCCATGGAACGATTACCCGTGTGAGATGAAAAACACAAAGAATCCAGGGAACGATGCTTTCGAGCTCGCTCTCGGTCGCGTGCCCGCAGGTGCCGACGGGGATTCGCTGACGGAACTTCTGACGGCGTATCGCACCGCGGCAATCGGGCCCGCACCGCGACCGTCAGCAGCTCTGAGCGCACGCGTGGACCTGACCGCGGCCCCCCTTGTCATGCAGCGGGATGCTTCGAACGGGATTTCCACCGTCGTTGCCACCAGGCGCGCAGTCACGGGGCTGTTCGGTATCGGTGTCACAGTGGCGATCATCCTGGGTGCAGCATCGGGTGCTGCAGCCGTAGTAAGTATGGGAACAGCCGGGCTGCTTCCCCCAGGAGCACAGGATGTGTTCGATCAGGTCGTTCCCGATACTGCACCACTAGGGGTAGTGGGCATCGAGACGACCGATCAGGGGGAAGCGCCCGGCGTACCTGCCGTTGTCACTCCGACACCGGCGCCGACGGGTGACGGTCCCGTCACCGGTGCATCGAGCGATGACGGAAGCAACGACTCCGGTCACGAGAGCGGCACCGGCAATTCGGGCCAGAACAACGGTGTCGGCAGTTCGGGCGAAGACAACGGGTTCGGCAACTCGGGTGAGAACAGCGGGACGTCCGACAACTCCGACGACTCCGACGATCAGGGTGATGACGACTCGAACGACTCCGACGATCAGGGTGATGACGACTCGAGCGACGACAGCGGTAAGTCCGACGATAAGCCGTCCGGCGAGAGCAACGGCGGCGGGAATTCGGGCAAGAAGGACGACTAGCGCGACCTGCCCGGTTCAGTTTTTGCGGCATTCCGCATAGCGCGCTGCACTGCGTTCACCGAGCTCGCGACGTCCGTAGCATCCGTCGACCAGTTGCTGACCGAGATCCGCAGAACATCGCGGCCGGCCCATCGTGAGCCGGACATCCACACCTCACCATCTGCAATGAGTGCCTGGGTCACAGCCCTGGTGCGCTCGTCGCTGCCAAACGACAGGCAGACCTGGGTGAAGACGACGTCATTCAGGATCTCGACGCCATCGAGCTCTGCGAGAGCGTCGGCCAGCCCCCGCGCGTGGCCAGCCAGCCCCTCCACGAGTTCGATCACACCGGAGCGACCCAGCGACCTCAGCGCGGCCCAGACCGGGATCCCGCGTGCGCGCCGCGACATCTCGGGGACGAGTTCGAAGGGATCAGCCGGGGCGTCCGCTGCCTGGATGAGGTAGCTCGTATGGGTACCGAACGCGATGCGCGCCGCGGTGGGATCCGCAACGATCGCGACTCCGCAGTCGTAGGGCACATTGAGGGTCTTGTGGGCGTCCGTCGCCCAGGAGTCGGCCCCGTCGAGACCGTCGAGCTCGGCCGCCCAGCGGGGGCTCGCGGCCGCCCAGAGTCCGAACGCGCCATCGACGTGCACCCAGGCGCTGTTCTCGTGGGCTATCTCGATGCAATCCCGCATCGGATCGAACGCTCCGGAATGCAGATTTCCCGCCTGGAGTGCCACGATCACCGGGCCATCGGTCTCCGCCAGAGCAAGCGCAAGCGAATCCGGTCGCAGTCGACCCTGGGCATCGGATTCCACCAGTTGAGGCATCCCGAGCCCCAGGTAGCGAAGAGCGAGTTCCACGGAGGCATGCACCTCGGCGCCAGCGAGTACGGTCACCTTCGGCGCACCCTGGAGTCCGTGGGCATTGAGATCCCAGCCGACCCTGTGCAGCGCATCGCCCCGGCCCGCAGCGAGTCCCACCATGTTCGCGGTCGTGCCGCCGGTCGTGAACCCGACGGCAGCCCTGGTGGGCAGGTGCAGAGCTTCGAGCAGCCAGGATCCCGCGGCCTCCTCGATCGCAGCAGCGGCGGGTGTGGCGTACCGCAACCCCGCGTTCTGGTCCCAGGCGCCGACGAGCCAGTCGGCGGCGAGGGCAGCCGGCAGCGTGCCGCCCATCACCCAGCCGAAGAACTTGCCGGAGGGGATAGCCATTAGCCCCATCTCGGCTTTTCTGGCCAGTTCGTCGACGACCTCAGCAGCGTCGGTGGGACCTTCAGGCAAGGGGCCGGCGAAATCCAGCTCGTCCACGGTCGAGGCGGGGCGCACCGGCCGCTCGGGCACCGAGTCGAGCCAGTCGAGGGCGTGCCGGTGTGCGTGGTCCAGAGCGTCGCGATACTCCGCTGGGTCGAACGGCATGCCCCACGGTAGACCCGCGACGTGGCGGGTGGCAATGACGGGAACCGGGGGAGTACCCTCACGGCATGATGGCGCGCACCGGGGATCCCGTCCACTTCTCGTCGGAGGTCTGGCGATGGCAGGCCCGGCGGGATGACTGGTTCTTCGTGACGCTGCCCGCCGAGTTCGCCGAACCGATCCGTGACGCACCGCGGGAGTCGCGGGGCTTCCGTTCGGTTCGCGTGAGGGCGACCATCGGGGATACCTCGTGGGAGACATCCATCTTCCCCGCCGAAAGGTCGAAGGGGTACTCGCTCCCCGTCAAGAAGAGCGTGCGTCGAGCAGAGGACATTGAACTCGGCGACGTGGTCGATGTTCGGGTCGAACTGCTCTGACGAACCAGGTTCCGGGATTCAACGTCCTGATGTCTATGGGGTTTGCGGGACTCAGCTCAGGTAACCGGAGAGGGCGGCAATGACAAATATTGTGTAAGCGGCTCCGATTAGCACTGCGAGAATGCCGAGTACGAGCCCAATCCGTGCCGTCGCCCGCGGTCGGTTCTTGGCCATGAGACCCGCGATTGCGAGACCGAATGTAGCCGCAATAGCAATGATGTGAAATACGGAGAATGGAGCGCCGAGAGAGATGGCGAGAGCAACAACGCCGGCGGCGATCGAACCCCAACCTAGTGGGTTGTGAGTTGCGCGTGCGGGTTCACCAGCGATTTCAGGCGACGACGCTGTCGAGTATGCATTGGAGATTTCGGTCATTCTCGAACGCTAATTGTTCTCGAACGTGATGTGTGAGGAATCGTCGCCCCAGTTCGGGGCGCTGTTCTCGCTAGTCCTTCAGTTTGCGCAACGCGCTCGCCTTATGGGCGGCTTTCGCCTCAGTCTTCTCGGACTGGACGATGAACGCGGGCTCGGTGGATGATGCGGTGAACTTCTGGTCGGCGAACTCGAAGTCCTTCACCTTCCGCTCGACGATCCTGCCGTGAGTTCGACCCTGTGACGTGGCCCAGCTGACGCGGTCTCCTACTGATAGCTCTGGCATATCTTCACGATACGAAAGCGGCCGCGAGCGGTCGAGGGCTTGACACCGCCATGCGGCGGCAGTGCTGCGTGCTAGCCGAAGGTGACGCCGGTCAGCTGTTCCGACACCGTCCACAGCCTGGCCGAATCCGCCACGTCCCGCGCCCGCCGGGGAACATGCGCGGTGGTCGCGAGGCCACGGATCTCGAGAAAGCCGTTCGGGCCGTAGTATCCGCCTGGCGTGACATCGGGGCTCGTGGCCGCGTACAGGGAGGGCAGGATTCCCTGCGCGAGCGGCTGCAGAAAACGGCCGTTGGCCCACGCGCTGAATCCGGTGAGCGCCCGACCCTGCCGGGGTCCCGCCACCTGCAGGTTCGTGGCGGTTCCGCCCGGGTGCGCTGCGGTGCTCGTGATTCTCCAGCCCGAGGCGTCGCTGCGCGACTGCAGCTCACGCGCGAACATGAGGTCGGCGAGCTTCGAGAGACCGTATGCCCCGAACGGTACATAGCGCTTGAGGGATTGCAGGTCATCCCAGTTGATCCGGCCAGCACGGGCTGCGAGGCTGCTAGTGCTCGTGACCCTGGGGCTCTCAGCCGAACGCAGGGCGGGCAGGAGCTGCCCGGTGAGCGCGAACGGGCCGAGGTGGTTGCTACCGAACTGCAGCTCGAAACCATCGGCGGTCGTCATGCGCTTCGGTGGTGCCATGACTCCCGCGTTATTGATCAGGATGTCGAGCGGTCGACCGTCCGATGCGACACCCGCAGCGAATTCCGCAACGCTCTCGAGCGAGGCCAGGTCGAGCACTCGGACCTCGAGCTTCGCGCCCGGCAGCTCTCTGCGCACCCGCTCGGCTGCCGCCGTTCCCTTCTCTAGCGAGCGGACCGCGAGGATCACGTCGGCTCCTGCGCGCGCGAGCCTGCCGGTCAGTCCGAAGCCCAGGCCGCTGTTGGCACCCGTGATGATGGCGAGTCTGCCCGTCAGGTCGGGGACCCTATCGGCGAAGGATGCTGCTGCCATGCTGGCTCCGATCGTGGAATGGCACGTGAATGGAAGTACCGATCCCATCCAAGCACTCGGCCGATCGCGCGCTTGTCGTGCACGCTGCCAATGGACTGTGGATCGGTAGGCGCCCTATCAGTAATCGTCTGACGGCATGACGATCCACAGCACCACATAGACGGCGACGCTCAGCCCGCCGAACAGCACCGCCAGCACGGTGATGATGCGCACCGTGGATGGGGCGATCCCGAATCGTCGTGCCACCCCGGCGCAGACGCCAGCGATGACCCTGTCATTTCTCGGTCTGCTTAACATGCCCCCAGCGTGGCACACCTCAGGTCGGTCAACGGGTGATGCTGATCATCCAGTCGATCCCGAACCGGTCGGTGCACATGCCGAAGATGTCGTCCCAGGGGGCGCGCTCGAGCGGCATCCGAATGATTCCGCGGTCAGACAACCCGTCCCAGTACCCCCGCAATTCCGCTTCATCCTCCCCGGAGATGCTGACGGAGATGGTGCCTCCGGGGTTGAATTCCATCGAGTTCGGGGTGTCCGAAGCCATGATCGTCATGCCATTCGGGGTCGTCAGCTGCGCGTGCATGATCTTGTCGTTTTCCGCCGGATCGTCGGTAGCGTTCATGTCGCCGAACGTGGTGCTGGTCAGGTCACCGCCGAACACGGTCTGGTAAAACGCCATGGCTTCGCGAGCATTGGCCCGGAATCCCAGGTAGGGGTTGAGTGTGGTAGTCATGTGAACACCGTACACATAGAGTGCGTCCGGGGGAAGTCCGGCCATACAGTAGAGGCATGGGTGATCTCGTCGTCGAAGTGCATGTTCCGCTGACCAAGTCCACTGAGCTGGAGGAAGGCGAGTATGCCTTCCCGTGGATCGACGATGTTTCGGAGTTCGTGGCGAACCTCGACGAGTCGCCGCAATACGAGGGCGCGGAGCTGCACGACGACCCCGAGGAGTGGGAAGGCCACTATCTGTTCTTCATCAGTGGAGCGTCGGAGGATGCCCTGCTGAGGGTCGCCAACGACATCAGCCAGTTGAGCGGAGTTCCCGTCGGCACGTTCGCGATGGTGACCGATTCCGACGCAGCAACCTACGGCGAGGGCACCAGGGTCGAGCTGGGCTGACCCGGAGCAACGGGGATAGAATCACTCGCATGACGCGGGCGCTGTACGAGTGGCTGGCCATGACGGCCACTGTCGTCATCGTCGCGCTCGCTGTCTCGCAGGGTGCACCTCCGACCCTCGCCATCGCCGGGGTGGCAGCCGTGCTGCTCACGTCGGCCGTGCTGGGTGCCGCCGTCGTGATCGGGTCACTCGAGGTCACGGTCGGTTCGCGGGCGCGCGCGCACAGGGAAGCCATGGACGGGATGCCCGAGCCGAGGCATCCGTCGACCGCAGGCCTACCCCTGACCAGGGCACCGTCGCCGAGGCTCGCCGCGTAGCCAACCACCGGGTAGACCCCGAGGTGGATGCTGCGTGGCCGTTCGGCCCCCACACCCACTTCGTCAGTCAGGACCCCTCGCATGGACCCGTTTTCCCTCGCCCCGCTCAGCCAGATTCTCGATGCCGCCTATTGGCTCATCGAGAGCATCGCCCAATTCCTCGAGCCCTTAGCCGGCCCCTGGAGTGCTGGGCTCGCCATCGCCCCGCTCACCCTTCTGGTGCGGACGGCACTCATCCCTGTGGGCATCTCCCAGGTGAAAGCCGAGTGGTCTCGCCGCCGGATCGCTCCGAAACTGCAGGCACTGCAGCGCAAGTACAGAAAGAACCCCGAGGTGCTGCAGCGCAAGACGATGGCGCTGTACAAGGCCGAGAACATCAGCCCCTTCGCCGGGTTTTTGCCGATGCTGTTGCAGGCGCCGGTGATCTCGATCGTCTACACGCTCTTCATCCGCGGCACCATCGGCGGCCACGCCAATGCCATGCTCGCGTCGACCATCGGTGGGGTGCCGCTGGGCGCATCCCTCGTCACGACCGGAATCACCTGGCCCGGAATCCTGGTGTTCGCGGCGCTCATCGTCGTGATCGGCGTCGTCGCCTGGGTCTCTCGTCGGATCTCCCAGCGACTGGCGATCCAGCCGGTGGATGCCCCCGCTATGGCCCGCCTGAACTCAGCGATGTCGTGGCTGCCGTTCATCACGCTGATCGTGGCTGCGGTCGTGCCGCTGGCGGCCGCGATCTATCTCGCGACCACCACCACGTGGACCCTGGTGGAGCGAGCGATCCTCCGCCGCAGGTACTGGGGCGTGGTTGCGGGATCCTAGGCCGGCCACACCCCGATGATGATGGCCATCACGACGATCGTGACCAATTCGTGCGTGACATTGAGCACGGTGAGACCGTTCGGACGGCCGTCGAAAGCGTCGTGGGTGATGAATCGGGCTGCAGTGAACCCGCCCCAGAGCACGATGCCGGTGACCAGCGAGTTGACGAAGAAACTTCCACCGTAGAAGTCGAAGGAAATGAACGCGGCTCCCGCAAGCACCCAGGCCGTGATGAACGAGACGATCAGGGTGATGATGATCGGCCGGATGGCGTCCTTCGCGTCTCCGGTCGGCGTGATGTTCGCCTGCCTCATCCAGTAGTTTCCGAACACTTTCGGGGTGTACCAGATCGTCCCGACCAGCATGCTGGAGAGGGTGGCGAGCACGACGGCGATGTAGTTAATGTCGGGAATCATGGCTCGCAGCTTACTCTCAGGTAAGGCAAGCGCGGAGGTCTCTAGCCCCTGTTGCGCAGCCGGATTTTGCGGTTCGTCGTGCCGCTGTCGAGCTCGACCGTCTTCTCGAGGGACTGCGCGAAATCGGTGAACGTCTTGAAGCCGAGTGCGCGCTCCTGGAATGTCGGGTCGAGGCGCAGCATCTGGCTCTTCACTCCGGCACTCGACTGCCATTCGTCGTCGGTCTTCTCCTGGCCGAGCTGCAGGGCGCGCACGAGGAGGTCCGCCGCGACATCCTTCTCGCTCCGAGGCTTCGCCGACCTGCGGGTCTTGGGCTGGGAGGGCTCTGCTGTGGTGACGGGTTCGGGGGCTGTGACACCGGGAAGGGCGTCGTAGTCTTTGAACTCGTTGCACGCGTAGGCCAGGGCCTTGCTCGTGGATCCGGCCACACCGATTCCCACGACGTAGCGATTCAGCTGCTTGCTGCGCTGTGCTAGCGCGATGTAGTCGGAGTCGCCCGCGACGATCACGACGTGGGTGAGATGCGGCAGCCTGAACAGGTCTTCAGCGACGTCGAGCGCGAGCCTGATATCCGCGCCATTCTTGCCCGAGGCGACGGTGGGGAACAGCTGGATGAGGTCGACGGCACGCTCGATCAACTGCCGGCTGTAGTCCGAGTTGACCGGCACTGACCAGTCGGCGTAGGCGCGACTGACCGCGATAGTGCCGAATGACGAGGCGTAGTCGAGCACGGCGCCAAGATCGACCTTGGCCTCGTCGAGCAGCGTGGCGGTGGCAGGGTCTTTCGGGTCGAGATCCTTGACCTTCTGAACGCGGTTTCCGCGCCCATGGAGTTGGTTGTACCGGGAGATCACGATGTTGTCGAAGTCGATGTAAACGGCAACGCGGGAATCTGTCGGTTCGGCCATCGGGCCAGTCTTACGTGCCTGCCGCCGGACCGCAATGTGGGTGCTCCCGGCGACGGCGCAACTCCCTGCACGGCAGGCAGCTTCCACGTCTAGAGTCGAACCATGACAGATCTCCATGGCGCAGTCGTGCTCGTTGTCGGCGCGACGGGCGGGCTCGGCTCGCTCATCTCAGACCAGCTCGAGCAGGCGGGCTCCACAGTGCTGCGCTCAGGGCGCTCGACGCCGACGCTTGCGGCAGACCTGCGCGCCGACGGTGCCGCAGAGTCGCTCATCGAGTCGGCGGTCGCCGTGCACGGCAGGCTGGACGGGCTTGTCATCGCGGCCGGTGTCGTCGCGTTCGGGCCGGTCACCGAGGTGTCGGATGCCACACTGCGTGAGCTGTTCGACACCAATGCCATGGCCCCGGTGCGCCTCGTGCGCGCCGCGGCACCGCACCTCTCGGCCGCGGCCCAGTCGGGCGGTGAGCCCTTCGTGGTCACGTTGAGCGGAATCGTGTCCGAGACTCCTACCGCCGGCCTCGCGGCCTATTCGGCATCGAAGTCGGCCCTTGCCGCGTTCATGCAGGCGTCATCCCGCGAGCTGCGGCGCGCATCCATCCGGCTCATCGATGCCAGGCCCGGGCACGTCGAAACCGCACTGTCGACACACCCTCTGCAGGGCACCGCCCCGGCGTTTCCCCAGGGACACGCTCCGGACGCTGTAGCCGCGCGAATCGTAAAGGCGATCGTCGATGGCGAGAAAGACCTGCCTAGCTCTGCTTTCTGAGCTTCCGTGCCGGGACTGAGAATTCAGCCTCAGCCTCAGCCTCGGGCGATCGCGACCGGTTCCGGCGCAACGGCGCCGGAAGCCAAATCGACGGCTGCGCAGCGTGGTTTTGAGCAGGTTCTGAGACGGCCAAGAAAGGTCACGAGCAGCTCTCCGTCCCCACCCCGATGAGCCCTCGTCGAGCACGTCAATCGCTGTAAAGGCGCTCCGCGCTCCACGCCTCCAGCACCGACCGGACGCGCTCAGCGACGGCGGGAGCGTTTGGCAGATCGGAGTGGATGCAGAACGACTCGACATGTACGGGAATGGCTGCACCCGACTGCGTCACGGTACGGCCCTCTCGAAGAGACATCAGGGCTCGCTTCTCCACATCATCCAGATCGCGCAAGGATCCCGACTTGTTGACCACGACAAGGCCCGCATCGGTGTAGTCAAGATCCACGTAGTACTCGGGAACGAACGGCACATCGCGTGATCGCGCGACCCGTTCATGCTCAGTCCCCGATAGGCCGTAGACCGGCACGCCGTACTGCACAGCGACGTCGCATAGCGCGTGCATAAGGGCAGGATCCCGTGCCATCATCCCGAACAGCGCACCGTGCGGTTTGATGTGGTCAAGGACAGCACCCTCGTTGTCGAGGAACCCTGTAAGTGCACCCACCTGGTACCGGACAAGATCGCGAACCTCCCGCGCTTCCAGCACCATCTCCCGCCTCCCGAATCCGACGAGATCGGGCAACCCTGGATGGGCGCCGACAGTGACCCCAGCCGCAACTGCTTTGCCGATAATGGCTGCAATCGCAGAGGGGTCACCGGCGTGCATGCCGCACGCAATATTGACCGTGTCTACAAGAGGAAGTAGGGCGTCGTCGTTCCCGAAGGAATGGATCCCGATGGATTCACCCATGTCGGAATTGATGGTGATCGAACGCATTAGTGCCTGCTTCTCTTGGACGGACGGTCGTTACGTGGTGGGTAGCGAGGGGGCGCGGCGGGCCGCCGTGGCAACCTCGACTCCGCGAGCCACTTTCAGCAGTCGGCCCTCGTCGTACGGCACCGACATGAGCTCGATTCCGACGGGCAGGCCACTATCGGTGAATCCCGCCGGCACCGTAATCGCTGGGAAGTAGAGCTGCGAAGCGATGACCGTATTGGTCGGGTATGTCAGGCACGTCCACCGGTCGGAGTAGACGTCTTCGTGCGTTGGGGCTGGCAACTTGGTGTCGGGGAAGACGATCGCGTCGAGTTCGTGCTCGGCCACTATCGCGAGCACCGAACGTTGGAACTCGCCCTGCGCAAGCGTGCGGTCGAGGTAATCCGGGTCGTCCTTCATCGACTTGGGTCCGGTAGCAATGCCTTCGAAAAGGTCAAGCTTCGGGTGGAACTTGCCTGCCTCGTAGAGGGCATCAATGCTGGTCACGCCAAGCTCAGGACGCGCCGCGATGAAGGCATTCATATCTTGCAACGAGCGAGAAAAGTACAGCGACGTGAAGCCCACCATCTCCATGAGGCGAGGAATTGTGACCTCAACGAGCGTTGCACCTGCGGCCACGAAACGGGACAGCGCCGCCTCGATGACGGCGTTGACCGCGGCACCCTCGGGGTCTGATGAGTCGGCGAAGGCCTCCCGCAGCACGCCGATGCGCTTGCCTGCGAGTGTCGCGTTCTCAAGCCCGTCCGTGTATGAGCCCGCGTGCCGCGCGATGGCCACGACCGAGGTGTAGTCGTCGTCGGCGTCGAAGCCCACGAGCGCGTCGAGAAGCTTGGCTGAGTCCATAACTGTCCGGGTCATCGGGCCGGAAGTGTCCTGCGGCACGACGAGCGACGACATGCCCGTGCGGCTGATAAGACCCGGGGTGACGCGCACTCCGACCAGGTTGCAGAACGAGGCGGGAAGGCGGATCGAGCCGCCGGTGTCTTCGCCGATGCCGACGAGGCCGAGGTTGGCGGCTACGGCCGCAGCCGATCCACTGCTCGAACCACCCGGATCGCGCGAAAGGTCATAGGGGTTCTTAGTGACCTCACTCTTCGAGGAAGTTGAGAACCATGAGGTGGCGAAGTCAGGCATCGTCGTTTTGGCGAGGATGATCGCACCCGATGCCTTGAGGCGGGCGATCGCGCTCGCGTCCTTCGCGGGCAGATAGTCGCCGGTTGCCGCACTGCCGAAGGTCGTGATGATGCCAGCGGTTTCGACTTGGTCCTTGACTACGATTGGCACACCATGAAGTGAACCACTGAGTTCCCCACTTGCGGCAAACGCGGCGTCGAGGGCGTCTGCCTCTGCCAGCGCGGTGCTGGACACCGTGATGATCGAGTTCAGCGAAGCGCCCGCGCGGTCGACGGTCTCGATGCGGTCGAGATAAGCCTGGACGACCTCTCGAGTGGTAAAGGCTCCCGTGCGGTAGCCCTCCTGGATGCTCGCAATCGTGGCTTCCTCTATAGGGATGTGATGCGTCATGACTTTCTCCTTAGTGGGTTGTGCGGGGTGGCGAAGGCTCGGATGTGCGGCGTCGAGGGAACATCGAACGCCAGTCGACGGTCGCGAGAGCCGCGATGATGATGAGTCCCTTGATGACGTTCTGGTAATAAGCGTCGATGTCGAGCAGGTTGAAACCGTTCTGGAGAGTAGCGAGAATGCCGACACCGACAGCGGTTCGCCAGATGGCACCCTTGCCGCCGCCGAGCACAGTGCCGCCGACGATGACAACGGTGAGTACATCGAAAACGAGGTTCGCCCCCAGGCTGGCCTGCGCCGAACTGAGCTGCGATGCCGTGATGATGCCGGCAATGCCTGCCGATATACCAGCTATCACATATGTGCTCGCCACAACCGGTCCGGTGCGGATACCTGCTAAGCGTGACGCTTCCGCGTTGCCGCCGACGGCATATATCGACTGACCATATGCCGTGTAGGCCAGCACGAGCCCACCGATGATGAACAGCACGATCATGAGTACTCCCGAGTACGGAATGCCTGCCAGCCGATCACGCCCGAGCGTCGTGAACGGCGCGAAACTGACGACGAATGCCTTGTTGCCAGTGATAATCAGCGTGACGCCGGCGATGACGAGCGAGCTGCCCAGTGTGGCAATGAACGGATTCACGCGCAGTGCTGTGACGATGACGCCGTTGAAAAGACCGACTACCGCCCCGACAATGATTGCGGATGCGAAAGCCACGATGGGTGACTGCACTTGTCCCACAGCGGCGGCGACAACAGCGCATAGCGCGTAAGTGGCTCCAATCGACAAGTCGAACCCGCCCGTGATCACGACGTAGGTCATACCGATACCCATGATCGCGACGGGAGCCCACTGGCTGAGGATGTTCATCTGGTTTGGCAGCGTCAGAAACGTCGGCTGGGCGACGCCGATAACAGCGACGAGCACGATGAGGGCAACGACAACCCCGAATTGACGAAGGGTGCCCGTGATGTGCGACAAAAGGATCATGAGGCGTCTTCCCGGTGAGAGGTGGCGGGGGTCGGTTCGGCCGTCACCGTGCCCCCTGAGAACGACCACGTCAATACGTCACGGGTAGAGGAACCGGCCGGAAGCTCTGTGACGACTCGTCCGCCAGCAACAACGAGAATCCGGTCGCTGTGCTCGACGACCTCGTCGATTTCGCTACTCGACCAGAGGATCGCGAGCCCGTTGTCGGCAAGCGCACGCATAGTTTCGAAGATCTGAGCCTTGGCTCCGATGTCGATGCCGCGGGTCGGCTCATCGAGCAGGATGACGTCGACGGGCCTCGCGAGTAGGCGAGCGAGAACGAGTTTCTGTTGGTTGCCGCCAGAGAGAGTTCCCGCCGGGGCCGAGAGGCGATCTGGCGCGAACGCCACACGATCGCTCGACGGCCGCGCCCACGCCGTGAGGCGGGGAAGGCGAACGGTAAAGGCACCGGCCGCACGAGCAAACCAGCCGAGACCAATATTCCAAGCCGAGGGCTGGCCGAGCACGAGGCCTTGGCGCTTGCGGTCCTCCGGGGCCAGCGCGATGCCCGCGCGCCAAGCGGCGTGCGGCGAACGAGGCCAGTCCACCGAATATCCGTCACGGGTCATGCTCCCCGAACTGAGGGGTAGGTCGCCGATGACGGTGCGCAGCAGTCGTGAACGGCCCGACCCGACGAGGCCGGCTATGCCGACGATCTCGCCGTGTCGCAAATCGAAATGATCGAGGGCAACGCCGGGGGCGTGCAGCTCATCGATGGTGAGCGCGGATGCTCCTCTCTCGCCGCGCGCAGCGCGGGTGCCGTGGCCAGAGAGCGAGACGCCGCCGAGCATCGCCTCGATGAGCGTGCCAGTGGTCCACTCAGATGCGGGGCGGGAGACGACGACCGCGCCTTCGCGGAGAACTGTGACTCGATCGCAGACGTCGAGTACAGCGTCCAGGTCGTGCGAGACGTAGATGATCGAATGGCCGGAGCTCTTGAGATCAGTGATGATGCGATGCAGCCGCTCGATGTCTTCGGGCCCGAGCGATGCTGTGGGCTCGTCCATGATGACCAACCGGCGATTACTGACGAGGGCCCTCATGATCTCTAGCTGTTGCTGCTGCGCGGTCGAGAGGTCGCCGGCCCGAGCCCGTGCCGGCACGGAGCAAGCAACGCGAGCGGCGACGGTTTTGTAGGTGCTATGGAGTGCTGCGCGATTGACGACGCCGCCGACCGTAGGCATACGTCCCAGCATGACGTTCGCGACGGCCGACATTTCAGGAACGATCGTGAGTTCCTGGTAGATCATGGCGACTCCGGCGTTGGCCGCCTGGCGGGGGTCTCCCCCCGCCAGGACTGTGCCGCGCACCTCGAGGCGGCCGCCATCGAAGGCGATCGCTCCAGCGACCGCCTTCATGAGTGTCGACTTCCCCGCCCCGTTCTCGCCCACGAGCCCATGAACCTCACCTTCGAGCACCGTCAGTGACACGTCGCGGAGCGCCGCAACACCGGGATAGTTCTTGCTGAGACCATCGACGCGCAAGGCGACGGACGGGGTGGTGGTCGACATGGCTATTAGTACTCGGGGGTGAAGAGTGCCGCGTTGTCGCTCGTGATGAAGAGCGAACCCGGCCCGTCGAGAACGACTGGCGATTCAGCGAGGTATGTGAAGCCCTCGATAATCTCACCGGTATCGATCGCGTGCGCGAGTTGCACGACTCCGTAGAACGACTCTTCATAGGGCAGCAGGATCGACGTGGAGTTCCAGTCGCCCGCCAGCACCGACGCGGTGCCAGCCTCGGTACCACCAACGCTGTAGATGCGAACGTCGGTGCCGGGGGTCATGCCCGCGGCGCGGATAGCCTCTTCGACGCCACGCGTCATGTCGTCCCACGACGACACGACGAGTGAGGCGTTCGGGTTGGCACTCAAAGCGTCCTGCACAACGGAGAGCGCCGCGGCGGGGTCAAAATTGCCCGGTTGGTCAGAGACCAGTGTCACGTTCGGATACTTGACGAGAGCCCGCTGAATAGCGTTTTCCCAACGTGTGAACAGGTCGCTGCCGATGAAGCCGCCGACAGCAATCGCTTCACACTCGCCATCGCAGGAGGCGAAAGCGTTCTCGATGTGCTCAAGGAAAAACGACTCGGTCTGCATCGCGACGAAGCCCACAGTGCCGTCAGTGTAGTCAGCGTCGCCGCACATCGGGCTGTTGATCGTTGCGATCGGCTTGCCGGTGGCCTGCAGCAATTCGAAGCTCGCGCAGCCTGGGGCGTCGGCGACCGGTGCGAACACGTAACCGTCGAAGTCGAGCAGGATTGCGTCCTGCACTTGAGCAAGTTGGGCGGCGGGGTCGAACCCGGCGTCGAAGAGAGTGATCTCTGCGCCCGCTTTGGCAGCGGCATCCTGAGCACCCTGCCAGCGAGATTGGCAGAAAGTATTCTGGGTTCCGCACTCCACGATGTAGGCCAGCGATGCGCCGTCGAGTTTGGGGATGCCGGCGTCGATGATGTCGAGCGTCTGCTGCATGGCCGTGCTGCTGGACTGGGCGTCCTGCGGGGCAGCGGATTCTGCGGAGGGGGCGGTGGGTGCTGCGCAGCCGGCGAGGAGCAGTGCTGCTGCCCCGATCGCCGAGACTGCGGCCAGTCGTCGATTGTCCACTGTGAGTACTCCTAGACTGTAGATGGTTGTCTAACACTGAATGTCGTACATTGAACATTGTTAGTTCCACATATTGCGCTCTCGTGTGCAGTATGTAAAGACTGTGTTTCGGATCAGGTAAGGAGCACTCATGAATCGGGCCGAATTCGTTCCCGAAGAGCTGTCGCGCAAGGACGCCTCCGGCCAAATAGCTCGTCAATTACGGCTCGCCATCTCCAGCGGCGTGTGGGAGCCCGGCGAGCGCCTGCCCACCGAGCAGGAGCTTGGCGAGACCTTCGATGTCGCTCGCGCCACGGCGCGTGAAGCCCTCAAGCTGCTTTCTGCCACCGGGCTTGTAACCTCAACGCGCGGCGGTGCTGGCGGTACCTACGTCACGGTTCCCGACTCGGAAGACGTCGCTGGGCAGCTCAGTGATGCGATTCGGCTTTGGTACCGCGTTGGCAATGTTTCAGTGGCCGATGTCGACGAGGCGCGCTGGGTTCTCGAGACGCACATCGTCGACTTGGCTGCTCAGCGCCGGTCAGTCGATGACCTCGAGGCGATCCGTCGACCCGTCGAGGCCGCGAGTGACTTTGATATGGACATCGCCGACTGGCTCGACCTCGACCTTGAATTCCATTCGGCCGTCACCAGGGCTGCGAAGAACAAGATCCTTGAGCTCGCAATGAGTGCCGTGCACCAGAGCCGACCGGCAACGAACACGGTCTTTGTCGAGTTTCTCGATCGCGAAGTCGTGATGAAGCAGCATGAGGCCATCTACCTTGCGATCGCTGCGAGCGACCCGGCGGCCGCCATGGCGGCACTCCACTCGCACGTCGGCTATCTCGATAAGGTGCGCCGCGAAGCCCTCAACGACAGGAAGGGCGAAGACGTCGTCGTCGCCTCGCTGCCGACCGTTCGCTCGGGACAGTCGCGATCGTCGCCCGCACGCTAGTCGAATGCCCCCAAAAAAAGAGTCCGAACCCAAGTCGGAAGCGCTCGCGACCGCGCTGAGACCAGCGCTCTTGGCCGCCGTGCGGTTCATCGGCGGCAGCGCTTAGTCTGCAGTCACAGCACGAAGAGCATGCCGCCGCTGACCTCCGTGCAGCACTGATGGTGACGCACTGGGTGCTCATGATCCTGGGCGTCGGCCTCCAGACGTCAGGCGTCTCGAGGGGGTCCGCGTCACCCCTCCGGGAACTGACCACGTGAGTCCACAATGACAGGGCAACCTTTTGAAGCCCCGGTCGGAGATCGTCGGGAGTGTCGTCTCTCCGAGCTGACGACCGCCCGCCCCACCGAAACCGGCCTCAACGCCTACCTAACGAGCGCGAAACGGGGCACCTCAGCGCCGACCACCGCACTGGGCCAGAGAACATCATGACAAACTCGGGGTGATCTTGGAGTGACCACTGTCATCCACGACAGCAGGTATGCCTGTATCCACGATTGAGAACTTGGTATTCGGAGTGATTCCCGCGATCCTTCCCGTCGCCCCTGGTAGCGAGGACGTGCGTGACGTGGCAGCTGCTCATATCGCCCAGTTCTTGCGAGAAGGAGGTGATGGACGCCCACGCGGCTTATGCCCTGCTCGATCTTTCGCATCGGGCGAATCCTCAGTATCGAACTGCGCGCGAATCGTAAAGGCGATCGTCGATGGCGAGAAAGACCTGCCTAGCTCTGCTTTCTGAGCTTCCGTGCCGGGACTGAGAATTCGGCCTCGGCCTCGGGCTTGTTCCACACCTTGATGATCGCCCAGGCCACTGCCGCGATCGGCACCGACAGCACGGCACCGATGATTCCGCCGACGATCGTGCCCGCCGTCAGGGCGAGCAGGATCACGAGCGGGTGCAGCTTCAGCGACTGGGCCATCACGACCGGCTGGAGGAAGTTTCCCTCGAGCTGGTTCACCGCCACCACGATGATGATCACGATCAGGGCGGTGAAGGGGTCGTTGGCAACCAGCGCAATCAGGGCGGCGAGCGCTCCGGCCACGGTGGCTCCCACGATGGGGATGAAGGCGAACAGGAAGACGATGACCGCCAGCGGCAGGGCCAGCGGCACCTGGAGGATGGCGAGCCCGATGCCGATGGCCGTGGCATCCACGAGCGCGACGATCGCCGTGCCCCGGATGTAGCCACCGAGGGTCCTGACGGCGGTGCGGCCGACGCGGCGACCGCGCTCGAGCTGGTGGCCGCGGAAGGGTCGCAGGAAGAATTCCCAGATCACGTCGCCGTCTTTGAGGAAGAAGAACAGGATGACGACCATGAGGACGGCCCCGGTGATGAGTTCACCCGCTACTGTCACGCCCGCCACGGCACCCGAGCCGAACTGGGCGCTCGTGATGAAGTCGACGATGCTGTTGCGCACCGAGTCGATCTGGGCGGGGTCGATGGCGATCGGGCCATTTTCGATGAAGTTCTGGATGGTATCGATGCCCTGGGTCGCCGACTCGGCAAGGGTGTCCCACTGGTTCTGCACGGCAGTGACGATGAGAAGGACGATGCCTCCGAACACGGCAATCGCGGCGACAAGCGTGATCCAGGTCGCGAGGATGGGGGACACGCCTCGCTTCCGCATGGCCTTCAGCACGGGGCTTGCGGCCGACGCGAGAATCAGGGCTATCAGCAGCGGGATGACCACCAGTTTGAGCTGGACGAGTGCGAACACACCGGCAATGGCAAGGATCAGGATGACGATGATCTGGCCGCTGCGCAGGCTGGCGGCTCCGAGCCGATCGGTCATCATGCTGCGGAGGGTGGGTCGCGTCTCTGGCGCGGCCTGGGCTCGAGTCTTTTTCGTGAACACCCCACCACTCTATTCAGGTGACGGATCTGCTCCGGGAGGCTTGACAGATTCGCCCATCAGGAACTCGATCGCAGCGGCGCGGAATTCGCGCGAGGTGGGAGCGTTGAAGTGGTTGCGACCGGGGATCTCGAAGAACGTGCCGTGCGGTGAGGCAGCGCACAGGGCCCGAGACTTCTCGATGATGCGATCATCGGTGCCCGTGGCGAAGAGCAGCGGCTGGCTCGGCGCATTCGCGACTGTCGGTTGCTCGCCGTCGCGCATCCCCTCGACGAGCGAGATCAGGGCCGACAGGTCGTTGTTCGGGATGCCGGCCGCCATGCTCACGTAGGTTGCCGTGAGCCGGTCATCCGGCAACTCACCGCTGTCGATGAACCGTCGAGCCTGCTCGAGGTCGAAGCGGGTCAACGGGTCGCCGTCGGGGATTCCGCCGAGTACGGCCGTGGAGATGCGCTCGGGGTACTCGCGGGCGGCCTTCCAACCGACCCTGGCTCCCAGAGAGTATCCGACGTACTGCACGTCGTCGATCAGGAACGTGTCGAGCACGGTCAGCACGTCGTCGGCGAGGGTCTGCATCGTGTAGCTGGCGGGATCGTGGGGTTTGTCGCTGGCACCGTGACCGCGCTGGTCGATAGCGATGACGTGGGAGCCGGCCCGCACCAGGTCGCGTACCCACCCGGTGAGGTTCCAGTTGCCCAGGGCGCTCGAGGCGAAGCCGTGCACGAGCATCACGGTGGATGCATCGGGGTCGCCGAATTCGTAGGTCGCGATGGCCACGCCATCCGCCGACATCACCCGCCGGGGCTCGGGAACTGCGGAGTTGTGCATCCCGACATTCTCGCAGCGCTGACCCCAGCGGTCCTCAGCACGAGCCCGCCGCGCCGCACTGATGTCAGTTCGCACTGATGTCAGTCGGAACTGACATCGCGTGTGCGCAGGGTGCTCGGCTCGTGAGCCTCGGCGCGAGTGTTCCGCTTTCGCGGGTGGGACGGCCGTCGAGGTCACACAAGCGGAACACTCGGCGGTCGGGGCGGCATCGGCCCGACCAGCGAGGGCTAGCGGCGCCCCTCAGGAGACGTATTGCCTCAGGAGACGTGCTGTGTCAGGAGACGTACTGCCTGAGGTGCTGGGCGGTGAGCGTGTCGGAATGGGCGACAAGGTCGGCGGGCGTCCCCTCGAACACGACCCGTCCGCCATCCTGCCCAGCTCCCGGCCCGATGTCGACGATCCAGTCTGCGTGCGCCATGACAGCCTGGTGGTGCTCGATCACGATGACGGTCTTGCCCGAATCGACGAGGCGGTCGAAGAGAGCGAGCATGTGCTCGACATCGGCGAGGTGCAGACCGGTGGTCGGTTCATCCAGCACATAGATCCCGCCTTTATCGGCCATGCTGATCGCGAGCTTGAGCCGCTGTCGCTCGCCACCGGACAGGGTGGTGAGTGGTTGACCCAGGGAGATGTATCCCAGCCCCACATCGACCATCCGTTCGAGAATGGCGTGCGCCGGACCCGAACCGAAGAAGTCACGAGCGTCGAGCGTCGACATGGCGAGCACCTCGGCGATGTTCTTGCCGTTGAGCCGATACTCGAGCACAGTGGCCTGGAACCTCTTGCCCTCACAGACCTCGCACACCGTGGCGACACCGGCCATCATGGCGAGATCCGAGTAGATGACCCCGTTGCCGTTGCAATTGGGGCAGGCTCCCTCCGAGTTGGCGCTGAAGAGAGCAGGCTTGACCCCATTCGCTTTCGCGAAGGCGGTGCGGATCGGGTCGAGCAGACCGGTGTAGGTCGCGGGGTTGCTGCGTCGAGAGCCGCGGATCGCGGTCTGGTCGACCCTGACGACGTTGCTTCCCTTCGGAATCGACCCATGGATGAGTGAGCTCTTGCCTGAGCCTGCCACTCCCGTGACGACGGTCAGAATCCCCAGTGGAATGTCGACATCGACGTTCTTCAGGTTGTGGCGCGTCGCGCCCCTGATCTCGAGCGCACCGGTGGAGGTGCGTGCTGATGCGCGCAGCGCCGCCCGGTCTCCGAAGTGGCGGCCCGTCAGTGTGTCGCTCGAGCGCAGCTCGGCAACCGAACCTTCGAACTGGATGGTGCCGCCGTCGGATCCCGCGCGTGGTCCGAGGTCGACGACGTGGTCGGCGATCGCGATCGTCTCGGGTTTGTGCTCGACCACGAGCACCGTATTGCCCTTGTCTCGCAGGCGCAGCAGCAGTTCGTTCATCCGCTGGATGTCGTGCGGGTGCAGCCCGATGGTCGGCTCGTCGAAGACGTAGGTCACGTCGGTCAGTGCGGAGCCGAGGTGGCGGATCATCTTGGTGCGCTGCGCCTCCCCGCCCGAGAGTGTTCCGGCCGGCCGCTCGAGCGACAGGTAGCCCAGGCCGATGTGCACGAACGAGTCGAGAGTTTCCTGCAGCGTCGTCAGCAGTGGCGCCATCGACGGCTCGTCCAGACCGCGCACCCACTCGGCGAGGTCGCTGATCTGCAGGGAGCAGGCGTCCGCGATGCTGATGCCGCGGATGCGGGACGACCTCGCGCCCTCGTTCAGCCGGGTGCCTCCGCAGTCCGGGCAGGCGCTGAACGTGACGGCGCGGTCGATGAACGCGCGCACGTGAGGCTGCACCGAGTCTTTGTCTTTGGACAGGATGCTCTTCTGCACCTTGGGGACGAGCCCTTCGAACGTTAGGTTCATGTTGTTGATAGCAACCTTCACCGGCTCTTTATACAGAAAGTCCTGGCGCTGCTGGGCGGTGAAATCCCGGATGGGGACATCGCCAGGCACCATTCCCGACTCAGTGAAAACGCGCACCATCCATCCGTCCGCGCTGTAGCCGGGGATGGTGAGCGCACCGTCGCCCAGCGACTTGCTGTCGTCGAAGAGTTCGTCGAGGTCGATGTCCGTCACGTGCCCGAGCCCTTCGCATCGGGGACACATTCCGCCGGTAATCGAGAAATCCCGTCGGGCCGCGGTGCCGGGGCTGGATGCCCGTTCCACGGTGATGGCGCCCGCACCGTGGGCGGATGCGACGTTGAACGAGAAGGCCTGGGGCGAGCCGATGTGCGGTTCGCCCAGCCTGCTGAACAGGATGCGCAACATCGCGTTGGCATCGGTCGCTGTGCCGACCGTCGAGCGTGAGTTGGACCCCATCCGCTCCTGGTCGACGATGATGGCCGTCGTGAGCCCACTCAGCAGGTCGACCTCGGGCCTGCCCATGCTCGGCATGAACCCCTGAACGAACGAGCTGTAGGTTTCGTTGATGAGCCGCTGTGACTCGGCCGCGATGGTGCCGAACACGAGGGAGGACTTGCCGGAGCCCGAGACCCCGGTGAAGACCGTCAGCCTGCGTTTGGGGATGTCGAGCGACACGTTCCTGAGGTTGTTCTCGCGGGCACCGCGCACGCGGATGAGATCATGGGAGTCGGCCGCCGAAAGCTCAGTGTTCATGGCAAAACTGTGACACACGGCGCCGACATCCGCCACGGCGGCAGGCGAAGTGGCTGACGGCTCCGAACCACGGTGGTACCCAGACCCGATCAACAGAGACCCGATCAACAGAGACCCGATCATGGGGCAGAATGCGAATGATGACTGATTTCTCTTCCCAGCCCTGGCTCGCCTCGTACGCCGAAGGGGTCCCCGCCACTATCGACCCGCCGACGCAGACGCTGGTCGACATGCTCGACGTGACTGTGCGCCGCCACCGTCGACGGGTGGCTCTCGAGTTCTTCGGGGCAGAGACGACGTACGGGGAGCTGGGCGACCAGGTCGCGCGAGTGGCCAATGCCCTGCGCAAGCTCGGCGTGCGTCGTGGTGACCGGGTCGCGCTCGTGATGCCGAACTGCCCTCAACACGTCGTGGCGTTCTACGCCATCCTGCGCATCGGTGCGATCGCCATCGAACATAACCCGCTGTACACCGAGCGCGAGTTGCGCCACCAGTTCGAGGATCACGGTGCGAAGGTCGCGATCGTCTGGGACAAAGTGGCAGGGACTGTGCTGGGATTCCCGCAGGATGTCGGCGTCGCCACTGTCGTCTCCGTCGACGTCACCCGCGCCATGCCGCTCCGGACGAGAATCGCCCTCAGGCTGCCGGTCAAGAAGGCACGGGATTCCCGCACCGCCCTCACGGTCGGTCGCGCCGTCGCTGGTGCCGTCGCGTGGAGCAGCCTCACCGACGCCTCGCGCATCAACCGCAGGATCGCCGGTCCCGAACTCGACGACATCGCCGTGCTGCAGTACACGAGCGGAACAACGGGGTCGCCGAAGGGCGCCATCCTGACCCACTCGAACCTGCGCGCAAACGCCTCACAGGGCGAGGCGTGGGTTCCCGGACTCCGCCCAGGGAAGGAAGTGTTCTACGGGGTGCTGCCGATGTTCCACGCGTATGGACTTACCCTGTGCCTGACTTTCGCGATGAGCATGGGTGCGAGACTCGTGTTGTTCCCCAAGTTCGACGAAAAGCTCGTGCTCGACGCCATGCGCACGTCGCCCGCCACGTTCCTGCCCGCGGTTCCGCCGATCTACGACCGCCTCGTGACCGCCGCGACGGCGAGGGGCGTCAGCCTCCGAGGCATCCGGTTCGCCATCTCCGGTGCCATGAACCTGCCCATCGACACCGTGACCCGGTGGGAGTCGACGACGGGGGGCCTGCTCGTCGAAGGATACGGAATGACCGAGACGTCGCCGGTCGCACTCGGCAATCCGATCGGGCCGTCACGTCGGCCCGGCACGGTCGGTGTGCCGTTCCCGAGCACTGACATCAGGGTCGTGGACCCCGAAGATCCCACCGTCGACAGGGGGATCGACGAGGAGGGCGAGCTGCTCATTCGCGGCCCGCAGGTGTTCAGCGGCTACTGGAATCGACCCAGCGACACCGCGGCGACCCTTCTCGACGGAGGCTGGCTGCGCACCGGAGATATCGTGAGGGTCTCTGCCGATGGATTCGTCACGATCGTCGATCGCATCAAGGAGTTGATCATCACCGGTGGATTCAACGTGGCACCGAGCGAGGTCGAATCAGTGCTGTTGTCGCATCCCTCGGTCGCGGATGCTGCTGTCGTCGGCCTGCCGAGCTCGTCGGGAGGCGAGGATGTCGTTGCCGTGGTGGTGCTTGCGCCCGGGACTACCCTCGATGTCAATGACTTCCGGACGTGGACGAAGTCCCATCTCGCCTCGTACAAGGTGCCGCGGCGCGTCGAGGTCGTCGACGAACTGCCACGCAACATTGTCGGAAAGGTGCTGAGGCGGGTCGTGCGCACAAATCTCCTCGACGGCTAGAGCAACCGGTGCCACGATGGAGTCATGAGCACGAATAAGACGACGGCGACGCCGGTCAGTGTCGACGAGTTCATCGCCGCGGTTCCCGACGCGCGACGGCGCGATGAGGCCGTGATTCTGCGAGAACTCATGGAGCGCGTCAGCGGGGAACCAGCGACGATGTGGGGCCCGACTATGGTCGGCTTCGGCACCCATCACTACCGGTACGCCAGCGGCAGGGAGGGCGACACCTTCGTTGTGGGTTTTTCGCCGCGAAAGCCAGCGCTCGTCCTTTACGGGATCTGGAGCGAGTACGAGCCGGAGAAATATCCGCTCGTGGGCAAGCTCGGTACCCATACGACCGGCAAGGGTTGCCTGTACGTGAAGCGGCTCTCAGACATAGAACTCGGAGTTCTCGAAACGATGGTCCAGCAGGCAGTGGCCGAGCACCGCGAGGCCTGACCCCACTACCACCCCGCGGTACCCGCTCCCCCCTTGAACGGTCCGACCACCCTGCTGGTGATCCAGCCGCCGTAGAAGTCGCCCGCCTGCGCCTGGACTGTTTCTCCGGCGACAACGCAGGAGTCCATGGCCGAGGGGTAGACGGCGACCTTATCGACGAGAGCTTCGAAACCCCGGGTCGGGGTCGGGTAGTACCAGGCCGATCGCTCGGCCGTGGCATCCGGGGACACGACCGAGAGGTACTTCGCTGTGCCCTTGAACTCGCAGAAACTGCTGCCGGCAGCGGGGACGAGGCTGCCCTCGGCGAACGCCGAGCGGGGCAGGTAGTAGACGGGTGGATGACTCGTCTCGAGCACGCGCACCGACTCCGTCGTGTCGGCGATCACCCGGCCGCCGAGGGTGACGACGATGCGCTCAGAGCTGGGTTCGACGCGGGGCGGCCGAGGATAATCCCAGACAGACTCCTGCCCGGGGCCAGGTTCGATGCGGCTCAGGCCAGGGCGGTTGCGCGAGTTCTCCATCGTCCGAGCATAAGCACCGACACTGTGAGAAGCACGCTTCCGGCGACGGCGAGGGTGAGGTTCATGAAGAACTCGAGCACGAGGAATGACGGGATGAACGACAGCACGGCGGCAAGCGCGACGATGCCGGTCGGGGGAGTCGCCGTGACCTCGCGGGGAGCTTCCCACCGGCCGACGAGGAATGACAGGGCGAAGACGGCCAGCAGCACGACGATGTAGAGCACGGGCCGCGACCACCACCAGGCGGCGCTTCCGGGTATGGGCGCTGCCCCGGGGATGAGCAGCGACGCTCCCGTGATGATCAGGATGATGGGCAGGTGCCACAGGTACACGGTCATCAGCCGGGAACCGACGATGAAGACCACTGCCCTGGCGGCATGGGTGTTCATCAGTCGGGCGAGTGCGGGGCGCAGCAGTCGGAGCACGCAGGCCTGCGCGACGGCGAGCGCTATCAGCGGCACAGTGGGCGGGTTGAGGTTGGTGAGCATGTCGAAGGGATACAGCCCGCCGAAGGTCAGCGGAAGCAGGGTCGCATAGGCGACCGCGGCGATGAGCACGAGCTGCCACCATCGGCGAGCGGCGAACCAGCCGTCCGCGTACCAGAATCCGAGTTGCTGGGCGAAGAGCCACACGAAGAACAGGTTGACGAGCCCGATCTCGTCGATCGCTGTGGCGTGCCTGATGTAATCCACGATCACGGCTCCGAGCAGGAGCGCCGCGAGGATGAGTCGCGGAGCCCGGGTGTGCAGCCTCACCATGGTCGGAACCATCGACTGGCAGAGGGTATACGCGGCGAGGAACCAGAGCGGTGATGCCGCGCCCTGTACGGCGAGGTTGAGGAGTTCCGGCGCTATCGCGGCGATGGTCGCGGCGCCGATGACGACCGCGTAGAAGATGTAGAGCGGAAGCGCGGGCTGCGCGAGCCTCAGGACCCGGTTCCGCACGTAGTCGGCGGCGGTGCCTCCGCGGCGCACTGTGCTGCGCCAGGCGGTGATCGACGCGAATCCTCCGACGACGAAGAACAGCGGCATGATCTGGCCGGCCCACGTGACACCGGCGAACCACGGTTGGGTTCCCAGCGGACTCTCGCTCGGGCTCTGGGCCACGAGCTGCCCGTCGGCGTCGAATCCGACCCCCACCATCATGAGGTGGATCGCCACCACCAACAACACACAGAACACTCGTGCGATATCGAGGGTCAGGTCTCGCTGGGAGAGGTCGATCGACGAATTCCGCGATCGGACCGTGGACGGTGATTTGGTCTGGACGGCTCGGGGAGCCACGTTGGTCATGGCGACACTCTACGAGAGATCGTCATCTCCAAATGGTCGGCACGGTCGGATACGCCCGCAGGTCGCCGTATTCGACCGCTCCGCCGAATCGCGGTCGTTTATACGGCAGGAACACGAGCAGGCCTGCACCCTCGCGATGGTCGATCCGAACCTCCACGGCATCGGTCTTCAACTCGCTCAGCCTGGTGTTGACGGTGAGCGCCGCACAGCGGATCGTGCTCGCAATGGCACGGAGCTGGATGGTCGTCGCATCCGCGATGAGGTCGGATTCAGGATGCCGGCCGAGGCCCGAGTTATCGACGTCAGCAGCCAGAAGGCGACCGTCGAGGCCCGCAACCAGTGCGAACGGATCGAATTCACTGGACTCGGCTAGGTGCTGTTGAGCGGCCCTGATGGCGGCATCGAGGATGCGGTCGACATCTGACTGCGCACTGGCGCTCAGAACGACTCGCGGCGATGGCATGAGCACACCATATCCACACCACCGGGCCGATCGCTGCCGCCACTACGGGTGCCATCAGCGGGGGTCACCGCACGTTCGTGCCGAGGACCGACTGCAGCAACCCGGTGATCGCGTCGCGCTCCTGGTCGGCGCTGAGGGTCGCCGTGCCATCGCCGGGCTGCCTGCCGTAGTCGCCGAATCCCGCGTGATTGAGGCCGTCGACCTGCACGAGATCCGCCTCTGCCGGCAGCAGGTTCGAGGCGTCATCGATCTTCGCCGGCGTGCTCAGGCCATCGTTGCTTCCGCCGATCGACAGCACGTCGAGGGTCGAATCGGAGAGGTCGTTCGCGCAATAGCTTCCGAACAGCACGAGTCCGGCGACCTCGGCGCCATCGCCGGGAGACTCGGCGAGCTGGCAGGCGCGCACCCCTCCGAGCGAATGCCCGCCGACGAACCAGCGGGTGACCTCCGGCGCATCGTCCTCGAAGAGGGAGAGCGGTCGCTGGTCGAAGAAGGCGAGATTGAGGGTGGGTTTCGTGATCACCACCGTCACGCCGCTCAACTCGACGATGCCGGAGAGCTTGAACATGTAGGCGTATGGATCGACCTTGGCTCCGGGAATGAAGACCAGTCCGCTGCCGGATGCCTCGCCAGAGGGCTCGAGCACGATGGAGTGTTCCGTGGAGGTGATGGAGACCGCCGGGTTCGACCATGCCTTGATGGCCGCCGTCCTGTCGCCCATCATCACCATGCTCGAATAGAACAGGAATGCCAGCACCAGCAGCAAAAGCACGACGACGATCACGACAGAGACACGGCGCACTCGGCGCAGGATGGGGTTCACATCATCATTCTCCCCGTTCAGTCCCACCCGGTATCGTCGGAAGGGTGACTGAACGCATCGATACCCTCGTCATCCTCGGCGCCCGTGGTGACCTCACCTCGCGGCTGCTGCTTCCGGGGCTGGCATCCCTTCTGGAATCGTCCAGGGGCACGCCGTTGACCCTGATCGGCGTCGACCGGGGTGAAGTTTCTGAGTCCGACTGGCGCGCCGCGGTGTCTGAGGCTTTTGCCACGGCTCCGTCGACGCTCGCGACGACGGTCGCCGGCTCGACCCGTTACATCAGGGCAGACGTGACGAGTGAGGATGACCTCGCCGCCGTGCTGGCGGCTGCCCCCGGTCGGGTCGCCCTCTACTTCGCGCTGCCGCCGGCGATCACCATCGCAGCGTGCACGGCCCTGGCGGACATGTCGCTGCCAGCCGGAATCGTTTTCGCGCTCGAGAAGCCCTTCGGCACCGACCTGCGGACGGCGAAGGCTCTCAACCGTTTGCTGCAGAAGATGCTCCCGGAGGAGCAGATTTTCAGGGTCGACCATTTCCTCGGCAAATCGACCGTGCTCAATATGCTCGGTGTGAGATTTGCGAATCGCATATTCGAGCCCCTCTTCTCTGCGGAGAACGTCGAGAAGGTGGAGATCGTCTTCGACGAATCTCTCGCGCTCGAGAACCGCGCCGGCTACTACGACAAAGCCGGTGCACTCGTCGACATGATCCAGAGTCACCTGCTGCTCGTGCTCGCACTCTCGACGATGGAGCCGCCGGCGAGCCTCGATGCGGACGATCTGCGTGGCGCGATGGCGCAGGTTCTGAGGGCGACGAGCATGAAGTCGAAGAACGGGTCATCCAGTCGTCGTGCACGGTATGCCGCTGGCACCGTTGCCGGCCGCGAACTTCCGGCATACGTAGATGAGGGCGGCGTGGATCCGGAGCTCGGAACCGAGACTCTCGCTGAGTTGACGCTCGAGATCGCGAACTGGCGCTGGGCCGGCGTGCCATTCACTCTCCGCTCCGGCAAAGCGCTCGGCGACGCGAAGCAGGAGGTGGTCGTCACCTTCAAGGAAGTGCCTCACCTGCCCGTCGGGCTGACCCGGGCGGCGGTGCCGTCCAGGCTCACCATGTCGATGAAGCCGGCGACGCTCGACCTCGACCTCATGGTGAACGGCGAAGGAGACCCGTTCACCCTGGAGCCGAGCATCCTGCACTCCGACCTCGGAGCCGGAGAGCTGAGTGCGTACGGCGAAGTTCTCGCGGGGCTGCTGGAAAGCGACCCGACCCTGTCGGTGCGCGGGGACGTGGCTGAGGAGTGCTGGAGGATCGTCGCGCCCGCCCTCGCGGCCTGGCGAAAGAACACGGTGCCCCTCGACGAGTATCCCGCGGGATCGAGCGGTCCGGCCGACTGGCGCTAGTCTTCTCCCTGACGGACCCCGTGCCTATCCGATTTGTGGGGCGCTCCGAAGAGCAGTCAGACGGAAGGGTTCACATGTCGGGGACGAGCGCAACGAGTGTCGCTGTGGCGCTCGCCACACCGAAGCAGGCCTACGAGATCTCGGGCCCCCTCGACCCGGCGACGTTCTATCCGCGCTCGGGCCCGCTTCCCGCGGTCACGGCCGTGCGCGAGCAGTCCGGAACCTGGGACACGATCGGTCGCACCCGCAGGCTCATCCTCTCGGGTGGCGGACACGTGATCGAGACCATCACCGACACGGATTCACCCACCTACTTCGCGTACGAACTCAGTGACTTCCAGAAGCTGTTCGGCCTGCTGGTCTCCGGCGCGAGGGCCGAGTGGCGGTTCGAGCGTATCGAGACGGGGACTCAGATCAGCTGGACCTACACGTTTTTCGGCAAACCCGGCAGGAACTGGATCGTGGCGCTGATCGTCAGGGTGCTGTGGGCTCCATACATGAACAAGGTCCTGCCGCCCATTGCTCGCGAGGTATCGCGACGAGCGGCAGGCACCACTATCTGACTCTGATCAGGCAGTTCCCAGCCTTACAGCTGGATCGTGCGGTTCTCTCCGACGTCAGGGGCCGAGCGGGTTATGAGCCCTTTCACGATCTCGAACGCACGCGCGATGGCGGGCTTGTCGATATCCCAGTACTCGATGCTCGTCGCAGCTACCTGGAGGAGTGCGACCGAGGGGTCCTCTCGACCGCCCTCGAACCACGATTCGGCGAAGGGATTCCAGAACTCGTCGATGCGGGCCTGGTCGCGGCTCACCGTGGCGGTGCCGGCGAGGGAGACGGTGTTCTGGCCGTCGATGTAGGTTACGTTGACGTGCTCGTCGAACGAGATATCGGCGGTCTTCGGGCTGGGGTCCTGCGTGAAGAACCAGACAGTCCCATCGAACTCGTGGCTCAGCACCGCGAGCGGCCGGCTCACGAGGTCGCCGTTCGAGGTGCGCGTGGTCACCGTGGCGAACCTCGTGCTCTTGATGATGTCGTTGATCGTCGTCAGGTCGTCGTGTGTCATGGTTCCACTCTGCGACCTCGACCGCAGGGACAACAGGGGTTGACCGGCCCGAGGGTCAGGGGTACCCGGAGTCGGTCAGGCCGACTTCATCACGCTCGCCGTGAAAGCCTGCACGCGCGAGATAAGCCCGGCGGTGCGGGTGGCGAGTATCTCCTCGGGGGAGGGCTGCATGGGATGCGCTGGCGGCAGCATCCTGATCAGGTGCGAACACGCCAGGTCGTTGCAGAGATACGTTCCGATGGTGTTGCCGTCGCGACCGGCCTGCCCTGACCGTGGCGCGGAAAACAGGCTGATCTCGTCGGAGCGGCGGGTGATCCGACACAGCGAGCACATAGCGGAGATGCCGGGCTGGAGTGAGAATTCGGATGACCGCAGCAGGATCCCGACGGGCCTGTCGTCAGCCCAATGCACGAGATACGCGCGCTGGTGTGCCTGCTGGTCGCGCCACCCCAGGTACTCGCGGTCGGCCCAGATCACGTCGTGCAGTCCCGGCATCGGAACCCGTTCGGCCTCGCCCCGGGTGGCGTTGACGAAACTCTCGCGGATGTCGGCGGGGGTGAGCGGCTTCACCCTTCCACCCTACCTAGGCCGCACCGATCGTCAGGGGCAGGTGAAGCCGGCCTCTACCATGTCGATCAATCGCTGGGTCACAGCATCGGCCTGCTCGCGGGGGAGTGCCCGAAGTGGTCCATCGATGAGCAACAGGGCGAATCCGTGCACCGCCGACCAGGCAAGGAATTCGGCCTGTGGTCGACGCTCGGCGGGCATCGCGCCCGAGGCCACCAATTGGTCGAGCGCTGACGTCAACAACTCGAGGGGCGAGCGGCCGCTGGGTCCGGCCTTGGTGGGGGCCGACGATGATTCGAGGTCAGACGGCACAAAGAACGCGGCGTGGAAGAGACCGGGATTGTCGAGTGCGAACCTGACATATCCTGTGCCCACGGCGCGAAGCTGGGCGCGACCCACGGTGTCGGGTTCCCCGTGCGGAATGTCTGCGAAGATCTCATCGATCGTCGTCGCGAGCATGGCCAGGGCCGCATCGCTGACGGCCGCCAACAGGGCATCGCGATCGGCGAAGTGTCGGTAGGCGGCGTTGGGCGAAACGCCGACCTGGCGGGTCGCTTCCCTGAGCACAACGGCATCCGGTCCACCCTGGCTCGCCAGTTCGATGCCTGCGGTGAGCAGCGCCTGCCTGAGGTCCCCGTGGTGATAGTTCGGTCGGCCATAGATCGCGGTGGAGATGGTTGTCCTCTTCTGTAGACGGTCGTCCCATCCTATGCCAGTGTTTACGGCGTACACATCTTCACCGGGCGCACGAGAGGGAGAAACAGCGTGTTCACAGATTCAGCGGCTTTCAGTGGCTTTTCGGTCGACGACATCGATGCAGCCAGAATCTTCTATCGCGACATCCTCGAGTTGGATGTGAGCGACAACTCGATGGGCTTCCTCACCATCCACCTGCCGACCGGCGGGGTGATTCTGGTCTATCCCAAGCCCGACCACGTGCCGGCGACCTTCACTATCCTGAATTTTCCGGTCGCCGACATCGACGCTGCCGTCGACGCCCTGAACGCGCGCGGCGTTGTGACGAAGATCTACGACGGGTTCACCGACGAACGAGGGATCTCCCGCCCGAACGACCCGACGTTCGGGCCACCGATCTGCTGGTTCAGGGACCCCGCCGGAAACGTGCTGGCCGTGCTCGTCGACTGACCGGGCTGACCCTCCGGCTGTCGGTGGTTGAATGGAGTCGTGACAGCACTGGCCGACCTCGCCGCGGATCTGTCGAGTGCGAACTTCACGGTCGATGCCCTCGCCGAACTTTGGGGGCAGGATGCCTCGGCAGCCCTCCATCGCGGCCAGCGGGTGCCCGCGCTCAGGCGGATCACGACCACGACACCGCTCTCCACGCTGGCACGGGTGTTCGTTCTCGGTCTTGCCGCCGAGCCCGCCGATGTGGACGCAGCACTTCCGACGCTCGGCCTCGCCGGAGCCGTCGAACTCGGTCTCGTGACGGCCCAGGGAGCTCCGCGGCTCGACCTGCGCCCTTATTCCTTTGCCGACGACCGTGGCCTGGTCAGCTGGTGGATCGCGTCAGACCTCGGTGAGCTCGCCCTCGGCACGCCGATTCCCGAGAATCACGTGCTGGGCGTCGGTGGGGCATCCACGACTCTGAGCGGCCTGATGATCTCGGAGCCCGTCGAGCTCGCTCTCGACCTCGGAACGGGCTGCGGAATCCAGGCGCTCCATGCCGCCCGCCACGCCACCAGGGTGATCGCGACGGATATCTCAGCCCGGGCGCTCGAACTCGCAGCGTTCAACGCCGAGCTCAACGGCATCATCAACATCGAGTTGCGCCTCGGCAGCCTGTTCGAGCCCGTGCTCGAGGAGTCGTTCGGCCACGTCGTCTCCAATCCGCCGTTCGTGATCACCCCCCGCGGGCAGGATGGGGTGCCCGCCTACGAATACCGTGACGGTGGAATGGTCGGTGATGGGATCGTGGCCTCCGTCATCAAGGATGTCGAGTCGCGGCTCGTTCCGGGAGGAATCGCGCAGCTGCTCGGCAACTGGGAGTACGGCGCCTCGGACGGGCTCGTTCGGGTAGAGCAGTGGGTGCGTTTCACCGGCCTCGACGCGTGGGTGATCGAACGCGAGCGGCAGACGGTCGAACGCTATGCGGAGACCTGGATCCGCGATGGCGGAACGCTCCCAGGGCCTGAATTCGACCGACTGTATAACGCGTGGCTCGACGACTTCGAGTCACGGGGAGTCACCGAGGTCGGGTTCGGATACGTCACACTTCGCCGGCCACTGACAGGGGGGCCGGTCATCCGCCGTTTCGAAAGACTCGACGCGCCCCTCGCCGATTCCTTGGGCACGAGCATCGCGGCGTTCTTCTCCGCCGCAGACTGGCTGCACTCGATGGATGACGCGGCCTTCGCTCGCGCCACGTTCACCGTGACCCCCGACGTCACAGAGCAGCGGCACTACTGGCCGGGCGACGAGCATCCCACCGTGATGGACCTCCGGCAGGGCGCGGGTTTCTCTCGCACAGTTCCCCTCGGCACGGCGCTGGCCGCCGTCGTGGGCGCCTGCGACGGAACACTGCCCGTGGGGGTGATCTGCGCCGCGGTGGCACAACTCCTCGAGGTGGACGACGACGAGCTGACGAGCGAACTGCTGCCCCAGCTGCGCGAACTGGTTCTAACCGGACTGTTGCGGGGATAGCGCACAGCCCTCCGGGTGATTCGCCCCGATCGCGCGAGGCGGATCAAGGCGAGTGGGGTCAGCGCGGGTCGCGGCCGGTAACGGCGAGCAGGCGCTGCTGCAGCGGCGCATCATCCGGAATCGGCACGGGTGAGGCGAACAGGCCACTCGCTGCAAGGGTTTCTTTCTGGGGTTCGAAGACGGTCCAGACCGCCTCGACCAGGCTCGGGTCGAGAGTCTCGACTGCGCCGATGGCCCGTGACAGGTCCCAGGTGTGGATCGTCACATCGGCGACCTGCTCGCGCAGGAACTCCTCCATGGTGACCGTGTCATACGACAACTGCACCACGGTGTCAGGCGACGTCGCCTCCCAGGCCGTGGTGGCAGCGAATGAGTACAACTGCCACTCTGCGCGGAGGTCATCCCTCAGCGGTTCGAGTTCTGTGCGGGCCGCCTCGATCGATGAACCGGCCAGCAGGTAGGGGACCCATTGCTGCTCCTCGATGACGTGGCTGACGAGATCCCGCACCGTCCATTCGGTCGCGGGAGTCGAGACGTCCCAGTCGCTGACGGCCGCAAGTCGCTGGTCGAACTCGCGGTGAGCCTGTTTCTGAAGTTCAAGCCAGTCGTGTGCCATGGTGCGCCTTCCGGTGTCGATTCGAGAGTAGCAACCGCCACCGCCCGGCCATGATTCCCTGCCGGACGGATGCTCCCACCTGCCGTTCACGGTACTCACACCTTTCGCGAAGGACGCGGGGTGATACTGGAGCAATGAGTGCGAGAAGGATGATGCTGTTGGGCGTCACTCTCGTGTATCTCACCCTGCTCGTCTGTGCGACCTTCATGACGAGCCCCGCGACTGCTCGCGACCAGTGGTACTGGCCGGTGGTGGCTTTCGTGCCGGTGGGAGTGTTGCTGCTGCTGTCGCTCGGGCGGCGCCGATGGTGGGCAGCCTTCGCGTTCAGCGTGCTGGCGGCGGTGTGGATCGAGACGGCACAATCAGCATGGATGCCGGCCGGCTATGCGCGGCTCAGCGACGTCGCCTGGGCGACGGCTGGCGCCATCATCGGCGTCGTCATCGCGTCGATGTTGACCGCTCCCCGTTCGCGATTGATGCGTGCACATGAATCACACAGGGTCGTCAGTCAAGCTGGTACCAGGGAAATTCCCCAGGACTGAGTGAGCCCCGGCGCGACAGCACCGCCGGATGAGCTCCCTTCGAGGCCGCACCGCACCATCCAGGGTGCCGACTACCCCTCCTTGTGTGCCATTCGCGCACGCGCCGTGCCTGTGCACGCGCCGACCTCGAAAGACCATTCCCTTGCCACATGACTCACGCGCGCCCGAACCCGCTGCGCCCACCCTCAATGTTCCCCATCAGCGCGGATTGCTTCGGCTCTTCCGCTCGCCGCGCAGGGCTGTTCTGCTCTCAGCCATCGCCGCGATCGGGCTGCTCTCGAGTGTTCCGTCGCTGCCGCCGGGAGCTTTCGCCTCGCCTGCCTATGACACGACAGTGCGCGTCCAGGCGCTCGTCACGCAGCCCGTCCCCATCGCGACGCCCCAGCGGGACAGGTTCGCGATGTCCACGTTCTCCGTGGTCCAGTGGCCCGTCCCCGTATCTACCCCGATCAGTAGCGGATTCGGCCTCAGGGAGTGCGAGGGGTGCTCGACCGACCACACCGGCACCGATTTCAATCCGGGATCCGGATTCCCGGTCCAGGCCATCTCGGCGGGAGTGGTGACCGAGGCCGGCTGGGACTCCACCGGGTACGGCAATAAAGTGGTGGTCCAGCATGTCGTCGATGGCCAGGTGGTGTCGAGTCTCTACGCCCATCTGCAGGATGACTCGATCGGCGTCAGCGTCGGCGACGTGGTGTCCCGGGGACAGCAGCTCGGACTCGTGGGATCGACCGGTCAATCAACAGGCGCGCACCTGCACCTCAGTCTCATCATCGATGGGGCCATGATCGATCCGTATCCCTGGCTTCTCGCGCACGTGAATTCTTAGCGCGATCCGACCCGATTCCCAGATTCGGATCATACGCTGGAGCGGACGGGCGCCAGCCCGACACCGGGAGGATGCAATGGGATTTTTCGACAGGCTCTTCGGCGCACCCGACCAGGCCCCGCCACCTCCTGCGCGACAGGGGACGACACCTCGCAGTAACGACGACATTGCTGTCGAGCGATACAGGTACCTGCTGCGCACGGCGCCGCCAGAGACCATCGAACAGGTTCACGCCGAAGCATTCGCCAGGCTGACCGACGAGCAGCGGTCGAAGATCTTCACCGAACTATCGCAGAATGCCCCGGCCGGCGAAGCGCCGCGGGGGCAGGATGCCGCCTCTCTCGCCTCGGCGGCGACGAGGTCCGAGCTGCGCCAGCCCGGCACGATGGAGCGATCGTTCCAGGGACCGGGCTTCGGCAGCATGGTGGGAAGCACCATTCTCGGCACTGTCGCCGGCTACGTGATCGGCTCGGCACTCGTATCGGCGTTCATGCCTGATCTCGGCGGCCAGGATGCCGCGGCCGACGCTGGCTCCGACCCCGGTGCGGATTCCGGTGCTGACGCGAGCGCGGATGGCGGTGGCGACTTCGGTGGCGGGGACTTCGGTGGCGGTGGCGACTTCGGCGGCGATTTCGGCTTCTGACCACGCGCCGGAGGGTCTCGACAGCGTCAGGGGCACCGTCGGCTAGCCTCGACCGGTGAATGATGACCGATACGGCAGTGACGTTCTCGCAGGTTTCACGAAGCGGCGGGGGCCGGCTCCGATTCCCGAGCTCCCGGTCGAGCGCGGGCTGGTCCTCGAGGAGACAGGGACTGGTTTCGTCGGTGCGATAGTCGCATACGCGAACGGGATGATCGAACTCGAGGATCGACTCGGGGCGATCCGTACCTTCACCCTCGGCGCCGGGTTTCTCGTCGATGGCAGCCCGGTGAAGCTCGTGCGACCTCAGCCGAAGGCGGCGGCGCCGCTGCGTAGCGCTTCGGGTTCTGTCGCCGTCGAGGGCCAGCGCGCGAGGGTCGCTCTTCCCAGCCGCATTTTCGTCGAGGGACGGCATGACGCCGAACTCGTCGAGAAGGTGTGGGGCCACGACCTGCGCGTCGAGGGCGTCGTCGTGGAATACCTTGCCGGCGTGGACGACCTGGAATCGATCCTGAAGCAGTTCGGACCGGGACCGGGCCGCAAGGTGGGAGTTCTCGTCGACCATCTCGTCGCCGGCTCGAAGGAATCACGCATCGCTGACGCGGTAAATCGTGGGACGTCCCGCGAGCATGTGCTCGTCGTCGGTCATCCGTTCATCGATGTCTGGCAGGCGGTCAAGCCACACAGGCTGGGCATGACCGCGTGGCCGGTGATTCCGCGGGGAACCGAGTGGAAACACGGGGTCTGTGAGGCGATGGGATGGCCGCACGAAGATCAGGCCGATATCGCCCGTGCCTGGCAGCACATCCTGTCACGCGTCGACAGCTATGCCGACCTCGAGCCGCAGTTGCTCGGCAGGGTCGAGCAACTGATCGACTTCGTCACGACCTAGAGCGGTCAGCTCGGGTTCGACCGGCGTCGGCGGTGAGCGAGACACACCATCTCGACGGCGACATCCCAGGAGAGGGACTGGCCGACCTCGACAGCCTTGATCTGCCGCTCACCGCAGAGCGCGACATAGACGCTCCCGACCCGCTCGACGAATCCCATCGTGTCACGCACATCGAGCACGGCGTACACGTCGTCGCGCACGAGTGCGATCGACGGTTCGGGTCGTTCACGCCGTGCCGGTGCGGACTGTGCAGGCAGGCGGGAGTGCGATGAAGCGTGGGGGAGTTGGCTGATCGACATTGGTCGCCTTTCGACATGGGGTACATATCTATTCGACCATCGACGGGCTTCCGGCAAAAGAGCTTGACAGATACTCCGGATCGGGTTACAACTTTCCTCAGTTCTCCGCGACAGCCCGTCAGGTACGGATGACCGCAGCGCTGTGTGCGGTAAGCGCTATTGATCCCGACTCCACCGCGGGGCTGCCCGAGGTCGCCAGCAGTACGTCGCCCGCCGGAGCGGGGACGTCGAGTGCCTCGTTCGAGAAGTTGATGAGGACGCTGACGCCGGGTCGATCCATCCTGAACCACTTCGCGGCCTCGTCGAACTCGCACGTGATCGAGTCGAATGCCGGATCGGTGAGCCCGGGCAGCTCGCGACGCAGGGCGATCAGCCGCTGGTAGAGCGAATACAGCCTGGCGTGGGCGGGCTCGTCGAGCTCGCTCCAGTCGAGCTTCGAGTTCGTGAACGTGGACAGGTCCTGGGGGTCTGGCACCAGATCCGGATCCCAGCCCATCTTCTCGAACTCGGCGATGCGGCCTTCAGCGGTGGCCGTGCCGAGTTCGGGCTCAGGATGCGACGTGAAGAACTGCCACGGCGTCGACGCGCCCCATTCCTCGCCCATGAACACCATGGGCGTGAACGGGCCCAGCACCGTCACCACGGCCGCGATGGCCTGCTGCTGCGCATCGAGCGTCTCGGTTAGCCTGTCGCCGGTGGCGCGGTTGCCGATCTGGTCGTGATCCTGGGTGAAGGTCACGAGCCTCCAGGTGGGCACAGCATTGCGATCGATCGGTACGCCGTGGTTGCGCTCACGGAATGACGAGTAGGTTCCGTCGTGGAAGAAGCCGTGCGTCATGGTCCTCGCGAGTGCGTCGAGCGAGTCGAAGTCCGCGTAGTAGCCCGTCGTTTCCCCCGTCAGGTTGACGTGGGCCGCGTGATGGTAATCGTCGCTCCATTGGGCGGTGAGCCCATAGCCGCCATCGGATCGCGGCGTGATGAGCTTCGGGTCGTTGAGATCGGACTCGGCGATCAGTGTCAGGGGCCGGCCGAGGGATTCGCTGAGGCTGTCCGTTCTCTCCGCCAGCTCCTCGAGCAGGTGCTTATCGCTTGAATCGACGAGCGCGTGGACGGCATCGAGCCTCAGCCCGTCGACGTGATAGTCACCCATCCACATCAGGGCATTCGCGATGATGTATTCGCGGACTTCGGCTTCAGCGAGGTTGACGGTCGTGCCCCAGGTATTGGAACTCGCGTCGTCGAGATACGGTCCGAACTGCGGAAGGTAGTTCCCGCTCGGCCCGAGATGGTTGTAGACGACATCCTGGATCACACCGAGACTGCGTTCGTGGCACGCATCGACGAACCGCTGGTACGCCGCGGGCCCACCATAACCTTCGTGCACCGCGTACCAGAGCACGCCGTCGTAACCCCAGTTGTGGGTTCCATTGAACCCGTTCACCGGGAGCACCTCGACGAAGTCGATTCCGAGTTCCACGAGATGGTCCAGCCGTGCGATGGCCGAATCGAGGGTCCCCTCCGGCGTGTACGTGCCGATGTGGAGCTCGTAGATCGTAGAGCCGGCGAGCCCCCGACCTGCCCACTGGCTGTCACGCCACTGGTACGTGGTGGTGTCGAAGCTGCGGGAAAGACCGTGCACCCCGTCCGGCTGTCGGCGGGATCGCGGATCCGGCAGGGCAGTCGTGGAATCGTCGATCAGGTAGCCGTAGTCGACGCCGTCGACCCACTCCGCCCTGTCCCGCGGAGTCCACCAACCACCGCCGACGCTGTCGAGCGAGATGCTGTCGGTTCCGAGCACGAGCGTCACCTTCGAGGCGCGCGGTGCCCACAGTTCGAATGCCATCTAGACCTCCCTCGTTGCCAGCAGCGCGACGGGGTAGCGTGCAAGCAGCACGCCGACCTCCAGTTCGCCGCCGTCGTATTCCGCGCCGGTGATGAGATCGATGATCGGCCTCTGGGGCAGCAATACGGTAGTCGCACCCCAGCCGCCTCGAGCCTCCAGTCCGATGGGCAGTCTGGTTGCCAGCGTGACAGCGCCACCCCTGTCGAAGGCCACGAGGTGCTCTGCCGCCTCACCGATCGCCGCCATCGGCGCATAGCGTGTGAAGAGCTCAGGTCGATCCCGACGCAGTCGAAGCGCGGCGCTCGTCACCAACAGTTTGGCGGCTCCCGTCGAATCGATCGGTGGATGCGCTCCGCCATCGATCGCGGCGAGCAGAGCCCGGCGCTCGACGAAATCCACGTCCCTGCGGTTGTCGGGGTCGACGAGTGAGGTCTCCCACAGCTCGCTGCCCTGGTACACGTCGGGCACTCCGGGAGCGGTCAGCTGGATCAGCTTGGCGGCGAGGGAGTTGGACCACCCTGGCTGCGACACGCGATCGACGATGGACGCGACGCGCTCAGCCGCGCGCGGGTTGTCGAAGGCGCTGTCGACGAGCGCGTGCATCCGCGCCTCGAATTCTTCGTCGGGGGCCGCCCAGCCCGTCGAGTTGCCGGCCTCACGCGCCGCCTTCTCGGCGTAGGCGTGGAGTCGTTCGCGGGACGCCGGCCACGTGCCGACGATCGACTCCCAGAGCAGGTTCTCGAGTGGACCGTCTCCCAGGGGAGCGAGTTCGCGAAGCTTGGTCAGGGTCGAACGCCACTCTTCGGGGATCTCTGACAGCACGTCGATGCGCGCGCGCACGTCCTCGCCGCGCTTGGTGTCGTGGGTGCTGAGCGTCGTCAGCGAGGCGGGGAATACGGCATGCCGGTTCTCCTGGCGCGAATGGAACTCGTCGAGCCCGATCGAGAATTCGGAGGGATCGCCACCGACCTCGGTGAGGGAAGCAAGCCGTGAATACCGATAGAACGCCGTGTCTTCGACCCCCTTCGCCATGACCATGCCCGTGGTCTGCTGCAGCCGCTGGGCGGCAGGATGTGACGGGTTGCTCAGCAGCGGAAGCAGCACATCAAAGGCATCGTCGAGGTCGGGACGGCGATGACGCGCGTCAGCGAACGCCTCGTGGAGATGCTCGAGTCCGTGAGGCAGGTATGAGCGGTAGACCGGGAAACAGGCGGCGATTTCGGCGATGGCATCGTCAGCCTCTCCGGTGGACAGCGTGCCGGTGTCGTCGGCCAGCATCCGTGCGATCCGCAGGATCTCGGACCGCAGAATGCCGTCAGCGATAGCCCGCTTCGTGTCGTGGATGAGGTCGAGCCACGACTGTTTCGGCGCATCGTCGATGCTGGCATCGAGTCGGTCCAGCCTGTGCCGTCCTGCCGGGTCGACGAGCACGCGGTCGATGTCGCCGAGGGCGTCGTATCCGGTGGTTCCCGCCGCCTGCCAGTGGGTCGGCATGCGTTCGCTGCCCTCGAGAATCTTCTCGACGAGTACGTAGGCGGAACCCGTCGCTCTCGCGAGGTCGTCGAGGTACGTTCCGGGGTCGAGCACGCCGTCGGGGTGGTCGACTCTCAGCCCGTCGACGAGTTCCTCGTCGAACCAGCGCACGATTTCGGCGTGCGACTCGTCGAAGACCCACGGGACCTCGACCCTGATGCCGGCCAGGGAGTTGACGGCGAAGAACCTGCGGTAGTTGAGCTCGGAATCGGCGCGACGCCAGTTCATGAGCTCGTAGTGCTGCCGGTCGTGGACGGTGCGAGCATCGGCTCCGTCATCCGCGGTGCCCTCGGCGATCGGGAAGCGCTGGTCGTAATATGCGAGCTGCCCGTCGATGATCGAGAGTTCCGGTGTCTCTTCGTCGCCGAGCACGGGAATCCGGATGCGGCCGTTGCCGAAGTCCCAGTCCACATCGAAGGCTTCCGCATACCGCGACGCAGGGCCGTGCTCGAGCAGGTCCCACCACCACGGGTTCGTCGCGGGGCTCGCGACGCCGACGTGGTTCGGCACGATGTCGACCAGCACGCCCATGCCGCGACCGTGCGCGGCGGCGGAGAGAGCATCCAGCCCCTCAGCTCCGCCGCGCGCCGGATCGATGATCGAGTGGTCGATCACGTCATAGCCGTGGTCAGACCCCTTTTCTGCTGCGAGGATCGGCGACAGGTAGACCCAGTCGACACCCAGCAGTTGCAGGTAGTCGACGAGATCTGCCGCAGCATTCAGGTCGAATCCGGCCCTGATCTGAAGCCGGTATGTCGAGATCGGGATGCTCAGGATGTCTTCTCCTTGCCAGCACACAGCACCATGACTGAGCGTCCGCCGACGGTGATGGATTCACCGGCGAGGACGTTCCCCTCCGGCTCTGTCGCGATGGTGGTGTCGAGCACGAGATCCCAGTGGGCTCCGTACTCGGCGGAGGGGAGTTCGAAGGTCACTCCCTCTTCCGAGGCGTTGAAGTACAGCAGGAAGTTCGCGTCGCTGATGTCCTGGCCACGAGCATCCCGCGCACGGATTCCGTCACCGTTCAGGAACATGCCGATCGACTTGACGTAGTCGACGTCCCAGTCCTGGTCGGTCATCGCCGAAGCGTCGGTGCTCATCCATTCGACGTCCCGCAGTGGCTCGCCCTCGGCGCGCTTCACGGGTCGCCCGGTGAAGAACCTCTTGCGCCGGAAGACCGGGTGGTTCGCCCTGAGGGTCGCCACCATCGACGTGAACGCCATGAGTGATTCATCGGTGTTCGCCCAGTCGACCCAGCTCAGCTCGGAATCCTGGGCGTAGGTGTTGTTGTTCCCGCTCTGGGTGCGACCCATCTCGTCACCGTGCAGGAGCATGGGAACGCCCTGCGACAGGAACAGCGTGGTGATGAAGTTGCGCTGCTGTCGCGCCCTGATCTCGAGCACGGCCGGGTCATCCGTCTCGCCCTCAGCACCGCCATTCCAGGAACGGTTATGCGATTCGCCATCGTTATTGTCTTCGCCATTGGCGGCGTTGTTTTTCTCGTTGTACGACACGAGGTCGCGCAGCGTGAATCCATCGTGGGCTGTGACGAAGTTGATGGATGCCACCGGCCGCCGACCCGACGCCTCATACAGTTCAGGCGACCCGCTCAGCCTGCTCACGAATTCGCCGAGGGTGGCGGGCTCGCCGCGCCAGAAGTCACGGACGGTGTCGCGGTATTTGCCGTTCCACTCTGTCCACTGCGGGGGGAAGTTTCCCACCTGGTAGCCGCCGGGGCCGATGTCCCAGGGCTCGGCGATAAGCTTCACCTGCGAGACCACCGGATCCTGCTGCACGAGTTCGAAGAAGGTCGACAGTTTGTCGACGTCGTAGAACTCACGGGCGAGAGTGGATGCCAGGTCGAACCTGAAGCCGTCCACGTGCATTTCGGTCACCCAGTAGCGCAGCGAATCCATGATGAGCTGCAGGGAGTGCGGGTGACGCACGTTGAACGAGTTGCCCGTTCCCGTGTAGTCCATGTAGTGCTTCATGTCGTCATCGACGAGCCTGTAATACGCGGCGTTGTCGATTCCCCTGAACGAAATGGTCGGGCCGAGGTGGTTTCCCTCAGCCGTGTGGTTGTAGACGACGTCGAGGATGACCTCGATGCCGGCGTGGTGCAGCGCTCGCACCATGCTCTTGAACTCGAGCACCTGCTGCCCGTGGTCACCGGTCGACGAGTATGCGGCGTGCGGTGCGAAGAAGCCGATCGTGTTGTAGCCCCAGTAGTTCGACAGTCCCTTGTCCTGAAGCACCGAGTCGTTGACGAACTGGTGCACCGGCATCAGTTCGATCGCGGTGATTCCGAGCTTCTGGAGGTGCTCGATCACGGCGGGATGAGCGATGCCCGCGTAGGTGCCGCGCTGCTCTTCCGGGATATCAGGGTGCGTTGCGGTCAGTCCCTTGACGTGGGCTTCGTAGATGACGGTGTCGTTATAGGCGATCCTCGGTGAGGATTCTCCGGTCCAGTCGAAGTACGGGTTCACGACGACGCCGAGCATCATGTGGCTCGCGGAGTCCTCGGTATTCTCGGAGTCCTCGTCACCGAATGTGTAGGAGAACAGCGACTGGTCCCAGTCGATGTCGCCGCTGGTGGCCTTCGCGTACGGGTCGAGCAACAGCTTCGATCCGTTCGCGCGCTCACCCTTGGCCGGGTCGTAGGGACCGTACACACGGTAGCCGTACAGCTGCCCTGCCTGCACGGTGGGGAGGTACGCGTGCCAGATGAACGCGTCGACCTCGGTCAGGGGGATGCGCGTTTCCACGCCGTCATCGAAGAGACACAGCTCGACTTTTTCGGCAGCTTCGCTGAAGATCGCGAAGTTCGTGCCGCTTCCGTCGAAGGTTGCACCCAGGGGGTATGCCGTTCCCGGCCAGCTCTCTACCATGACTCAGTCGACCGAAAAGGATGCAGTTGCAGTTGCGAGGGAACCATAGTTCTCAACGCTACCGGAGGGCTGGATGTGGGTTGCATGATAGGTAAATTGCTCTCGTTCGATGAAGCCGAGCACACATCGTGCGTCTCGTTCGGGGTAGCGGCGGTCGCAGACCCGCCACTCGTGCATCGAGATGATGTCGAGGCGGATGTCGCTGGTAGTGGGTGGGGCCGTGTTGTCAGATTGCATAAAAGAACCTCCGGCATCGATTCTAGGCAGCGCCGGGTGAGCGCCCGTGGGGGTTGTGCTCGGGTGATTCTGCCGGTATCTATCCGGGAAAACGGGGGCTGATCAATCGACCGAGTCGAACCGACTCGACTAGGTTGGCTGCATGGCCCAGTCCCCACCGTCAGTTTCCATAGTGATCCCGGCGTGGAACGAGGAAGACACGATCAAGGCCTGCGTCCTGGCGGCCCTCGACCAGACGGTTCCTGCGCTCGAGGTGATCGTGGTCGACAACAGGTCGACGGATGGCACGGCGCAGGTCGTCCATGCCCTGCAGCTCGCCTTTCCGGATGCGCCACTGGTCTACCTGCAGCAGAATGACGTGCAGGGACTCATCCCCACCCGCAATTTCGGGCTGGACCACGCGCGCGGCGACATCCTGGGCCGGATCGACTCGGACTCAGTGCTCGAACCGACGTGGGTCGAAGAGGTCCAGAAGGCATTTGCCGATCCTGTCGTGGCGGCGTGCACGGGGCCCGTCATCTACTACGACATGCCGCTTCGCCGGTTCGGTGCCATCACGGATGACGCCGTGCGGCGGGCCTTGATCGTCATCACGCAGGATTACCATCTGCTGTTCGGCAGCAACATGGCCCTTCGTGCGACCGCGTGGCGGCTCATCCGGTCCGAAGCGTGCCTCGACCCCGAGGACGAACTCCACGAAGATATCGACCTGTCTATTCACCTCCACGAGCACGCGCTGAAAGTGGTGTACTCCTCAGACATGGTGACGGGCATGTCCGCCAGGCGGCTCGACAACAATCCGCGCGAGTTTTACAACTACGTGATGCGGTTCGAGCGCACGTACAAGAAGCACAAAGTGCGCAGCATCGCCCTGCGGGCGCCCATGGCGATCCTGATGTCGGCGTATCCGGCGCTGAAGGCGATGCGGGCCGGGGAGTTGCTCAAGGAAGCAAACGAGCAGCGCAGGGAGCAGCGATCACTGGAGTAGGGGACGGCGAGCGCTCGGTCGCCCTGCTGCGCGGAATCAATGTCGGCCCCACGACGAAGGTGCCGATGGCGATCCTGCGCACCCTCTTCACCGACGCGGGAGCGACCGATGTGGTGACGCTGCTCAACAGCGGCAACGTCGTCTTCGGCGGAGTGGTGGATGCGGCGGCTCTCGAAGCGCGGATCGCCACCGAGACCGGGGTGAACACGAGCATCCTCGTCATCGACCCCGCGCGATTCCGGCGGATCGCCGCAGCCTTCCCCTTCGAGGGGGACGAGTCGAAGCTCACCATCACTTTCATGTCGGTCGTTCCTGGGCACGTCGAGGTGCCGGTTGACCTCGCGCCCGAACTCGTCGAGGTCGGTGCAGAGGCGGTGTACCAGTCGATGCCGGAGGGAATCTCCGCAACGAAACTGAAGCCATCGTTCTGGCGGCAGTTCGGTCGCGACGCCACGGCGCGCAACCTGAGGACGGTCTCGAAACTTGTGGCACTGCTCGACGACACCGCATCAGGCAATCCGTCGTAAGCTGGGGTCGAACACGGGAGTCCGGTGAGCCGGGCTGAGAGGAAGCTTCTCCAAGCTTCGACCGTCGAACCTGATCTGGATCATGCCAGCGCAGGGAGGCAATCTCGAAACCCGTGCCATTTCATTCGAAAGGCACGATATGACTACAACACTCTCCACTCCGCAGGATACGACCCTGGGTTCGCGCTTCCGCTGGCGCGTCGTCGACATCGTCGTAGCCAGTGTCATCGGCGTCGCGAGCGGGCTCGTTTTCGTGGTGTGGAACGTCGCATCCAATCCCGTCACCGACCCTCTCGCGGCGCTTCTGCCTGGCTTGCAGGCCGTCGGCGGCGGATTCTGGCTCTTCGCCGGTGTGCTGACCGCCATCGTGGTCCGCAAACCGGGAGCCGCGCTCTACGGCGAGCTCGTCGCCGCGACGGTGTCGGCGCTCATCGGGAACCAGTGGGGCCCCCTGACCCTCGTCAGCGGCGCCGTTCAGGGCCTCGGAGCCGAACTGGTCTTCGCGATCTTCCTGTACGCCAACTGGCGGGTCGGGGTCGCGATCCTCGCCGGGGTGGGAGCCGGGCTCGGCATGGCCGTCACCGACCTCACCCTGTGGTACCCCGGCTCTGACACGCCGTTCATCATGATCTACACGATCTCGGCCATGGTGGGCGGCGCTCTCATCGCGGGCCTGCTGTCGTGGCTTGCCATGCGTGGCCTCGCCCGCACCGGTGCGCTCAACCGCTTCGCTGCGGGTCGCGAGATCGCGACACGCGTCTGAGCACCGTCACTCCCGCGTCCGTCGCCATCTCCGGCTGGGGATGGCGGCACGCTGGGCGACTCGCGTGGGCCGTCCGCGACCTCGACCTCAGTATCGAGCCCGGCCAGCGCGTGCTGCTGCTCGGGGCATCCGGTGCAGGCAAGTCCACCCTGCTCCACGCGCTCGCGGGAGTGCTCGCCGACGACGAGGGCGAGCACGAAGGAACGATGCTGGTCGACGGGCACAGACCGGCCCCCGGTCGTGCCGGGCTCGTGCTCCAGGATCCGGACAGCCAGCTGATCCTGGCGAGGGTCGGTGACGATGTCGCCTTCGGCTGCGAAAACCTCGGTGTGCCGCGGGATGAAACGTGGAGACGGGTTCGCGAATCTCTCGACGCCGTCGGGCTCGCTGTGCCGCTCGATCGTTCCACCACGGCGCTCTCGGGTGGGCAGAAGCAGCGGCTCGCGCTCGCGGGAGTGATCGCCATGCGGCCCGGCCTGATCCTGCTCGATGAACCGACGGCGAACCTCGATCCCGTCGGCGTTGCCGAGGTGCGCGACGCCGTGTCAAGGGTCGCGCAGCAGACCGGAGCGACGCTCGTTGTCATCGAGCACCGGGTGGCCGTGTGGCAGCACGTCGTCGATCGGGTCGTCGTGCTCGGCGCGGGCGGTGGAGTCGTCGCCGACGGCAATCCCTCGAGCGTTCTCGAGGCTCGGGGTGCGGCACTCGCGGCCGGCGGGGTCTGGGTTCCGGGGCATCCACCGCCTCTTCCGAACCGACGGCAACGGCGGGCACCGGTCGCAGTGCTCGACACAGAAGGGCTGGCGGTCGGACGGTCTCGAGAGGCAGTGCAGTCCGGGCTCGACCTGAGCGTCTCGAGCGGGGCGACCCTCGCGATCACCGGGTCCAACGGCACGGGGAAGTCCACGCTCGGGCTCACGCTGGCCGGGCTGCTTCCGCCGGTCGGGGGAGTGGTGACGGCGAGTGACGTGCTGGCGGACGGCGCAGGGCCGCATCCGATCTCCTGGCGTTCCCGCCAGCTGCTGACGCGCATCGGCACGGTGTTCCAGCAACCGGAACACCAGTTTCTCGCATCGACAGTGCGAGCCGAGCTGTCTGTGGGCCCCATTGCCCTCGGTCTGAGTGCGGCCGAGACCGACTCGAGGGTGACGGAATTGCTCGAGCGGCTGCGGCTGGCCAGGCTCGCCGAAGCGAACCCGTTCACACTCTCGGGCGGCGAGAAGCGTCGGCTCAGTGTCGCGACGATGCTGGCGACGCGACCGGGAGTGCTCGTGCTCGACGAACCGACGTTCGGACAGGATTCCCGCACCTGGGCCGAGCTCGTCGCCCTTTTGGCCGAGCTCGTCGACGACGGCACAGCTCTCGTGGCCATCACTCATGACCTCGACCTGGTGGATGCCATCGCGGACTCCACGGTCGAACTGACATGACCGCCGTGAACCCCGTGGCCAGGCTCGGCGCGGCACTGCTCCTGGCTCTCTGCCTCGTGCTGACCATCGACTGGGTCTCGGCGAGCGTCGCCCTCGCGCTCGAACTGATAGCTTTCGCCATCATCAGGATGCCGGCCCGGCAGTTCTGGCTGCGGACACTGCCGGTCTGGATAGCGGCTCCACTCACGGGCGTCACGATCGCGCTGTATGGCCGCACCGAAGGCACGGTCTTCTTCGAGTTCGCCTTCGCCCGGGTGAGCGAGGGTTCCCTCACACTCGCCATCGCGACCGTGCTGCGCGTGCTGGCCATCGGACTTCCGGCCGTGGTGCTGTTCGTGACGATCGACCCGACGGAACTCGCCGATGGCCTCGCGCAGCGGTTGCGGCTGCCCGCCCGGTTCGTGCTGGGCGCTCTCGCCGGAATGCGACTCATCTCCCTGTTTCTCGAAGACTGGCGCTCGCTCGAGCTGGCTCGCCGCGCCCGCGGGGTCGCGGATAGTGGCCGGATCCGGCGCCTGGCCGGGCAGGCGTTCGCGCTTTTCGTGCTGTCGATCAGGCGGGGGAGCACGCTGGCGACGGCCATGGAGGCCCGGGGATTCGGGGCGGACGTCGACCGCACCTGGGCCCGTGAATCCCCCTGGGGCGCGCGGGAGTGGTTCGTGATGGCCGCGGGGCTGTCGATCGGACTCGTCGCGATTGCGGCGGCCGTGGCATCCGGGAGGTGGAATTTCATTGTCGGGCAGTGACGCTGCGGGAACCGCGCGGGCGCGGCGGATCCTCATCGATGGCCGCTCCGGGTCGGGCAAGACCGAACTGGCGCGAGCGCTGGTGGACGGCTGGCCCGGGTGCCAGCTCGTGAGACTCGACGACCTCTATCCGGGGTGGGATGGGCTCGATGCGGGCAGCAGGGCCGTCGCCTCGATCCTCACCACGGCGCGCTGGCGAGCGTGGGATTGGGCGGCGGGAGTGCCCGGTGCCCGGCATGAGCTCGATGCATCAGCTCCCATCGTGATCGAGGGAGTCGGCGCGATCAGCAGGTCATCGCTGGCGCTGGCGGATGTCGCGGTATGGGTCGACCTCGACGACGCGACTCGCAAGTCGCGCGCCCTGAATCGTGACGGCGACGCTTACGCGCCGTTCTGGGATCGCTGGGCGCAGCAGGAGGAGCGGTTCATGGCGAGAGAGAACCCCCGCGCCCTGGCGAGCATGCTGGTGGACGGGCGCGACACCGCCGCCATCCTCGGCAACGTCAGTCGCGCAGCGCGTTCCTGACTGTCGACTGATCTCGACTCAGCCCTTGATCCAGGCCTGGGTCACTCCGCCGCCACGGGGGTGAGTGGTGAGCGCGTCACCATCGCAGGTGAGTTCGACCCCGACCGAGTCATCTAGGTCGGCGTTCAGCACGCCGTAGGGCACGGGGTCGAGTGGGGTGCCGTTGAGATCTGCCACGGTCGTGATGATGGTGCCTGTCGCGTCCCAGTCGCGGGGGATCGCCACGTTCTCGTCGATGTACGAGGCTCCGGTCGCCGTGCCCGTGTGGGTGGTGGTGACGGTCTGGAGCTGGCCTTCCGCGGGCACCGAGGTCATCGTCAGTGTGTAGGCGGACTCGATCACGACAGCACCGTCGATGTCCCAGGTCATGGACTGGTTCCCGGTCGTGGCGACGTCGACGCCAACTCCCTGTGCTGCGATATTGGCTTTGACATCTTCGGCGAGCTTCGCCATATCCAGATTCCAGGTGTGCCCCTGGGCGCAGGCGGCGATGCCCGAGAGGGGCACGACGGTGCCCTGCGGTTCGATGAGCGAACAGCCACCGAGCCCGAACACGATCGCTGCAGACAGCGCGACCGACGTCGCTCGATGGGTCGAAAACACGGTGCCTCCTGATCAGAACTTACGTTTGGAATCATACGTGGCGCGGCACCTGCCCGGTGCAGCCCACGCGCTCAGCCCCAGCCGAGCTCGTGCAGCTGTTCGTCGTCGATGCCGTAGAAGTGGGCGATCTCGTGCACGAGGGTCACGTGGATCTGCTCTTTCAACTCTTCGAGATGCGCCGACACCTCCAGCAACGGTTCGCGGAACAGGATGATCCGATCCGGCAGTTCCCCGAAGCCGTAGTTTCCCCGTTCCGTCAGTGCCACCCCGTCGTACAGCCCGAGCACATCGAGTGATCCATCCTCCGGACGGTCCTCCGTCACGAAGATCACGTTGTCGAGCCCGTCGACCATGTCGTCGGGCAGCAGGTCGAGTTCGTCGATCACGAGCTTCTCGAACTGCCCGGCGTCGATGTCGGAGAGTTCGGGTCGTTCAGAGTTCATGGTCACCCTTCATCCGTTCGATCTCGTCGAGCAGTGTGCCCTGCAGGTAACCGAGCCAGTCGTAGACGTCGAGCATCGCCTGGTCGCCGGTGCCGTCGTCTCCATCCTCTTCGATGTGCAGTCGTGCCGCGAGCGTCAGCCTCAGGTCGGTGAGGGTCCTCAGCCAGGACTGCGCCGACTGCTCGTCGAGTTCGACGGGATCGGTCGCGACGGTAGCGACGACGATGTTCGCATTGGCGATCTTGCGATCGACGAGCCCCAGCTCGGTAAGCCGACGATGCTCAGTCGACGCGGCGTCATCATTGCGGTAGGCATCAGGAAGAAGCCGAGCGAGAGCGGGATCCAGCGGCGCGCTCTCCGAGCCGCCTATTCCCAGTTGCGCCAGCAGGGCGGCGGTCGCGGCCTGCTCCGGATCACCGCCAGGCTCGACTCCCGTCCGGTCTCCCAGCAGCACGATGAGCTGCCCCGCGAGGTCGCCCAGCAGCTCCGCCTCGAAGCTCTGCAGCCGAGCCGTGATCACGGGCCCCGAATGCTCGAACGGGATCACGACTCGTCCTTGGCCAGGGTGGCCCAGAGGCCGAAATCGTGCATGGCCTCCACGTGGCGCTCCATTTCTTCCCTGCCTCCGGATGCCACCACCGCTCGTCCCTCGTTGTGCACGAGCAGCATGAGCCGTTCGGCTTCGGGACGGGGATGCCCGAAGTAGCTGCGGAACACGTAGGAGACGTACGACTGGAGGTTCACCGGATCGTTCCACACGATGGTGACCCACGGGGTGTCCGGCAGTTCGGCTGTCTCGAGGAAGGTGTCTCGTTCGAGCGTGGGAATCGGCATCCAGACCTCCCTGCAGTGAAGAATTGGGTGCCAAAACGCACCTGGGACAAAAAAGAAACGGCCTGACCTGGGTCAGACCGTTTCCGATGGGGTGAACGACGGGGCTCGAACCCGCGACATCCGGCTCCACAAGCCAGCGCTCTGCCAACTGAGCTACGCCCACCATGGAATGCTTTGCGCAATTTCACGCTAGGCAACCTGACAAGTGTAATGCCTTTCAGGCAAATGCAAAACCGCTACAGCCGCTCCGCGAAGTCTTCGACCACGGCCGTCGAGATGGCCTGGACCTGTTCGGTCGTCGGTCCGGGCTCCTGCACGAAGACCGCCTTGCGGTAGTAGTCCAGTTCCCTGATCGATTCGCGGATATCGGCGAGTGCCCGGTGTCCACCATCCTTCGACGGCGCGTTGAAATACACGCGGGGGAACCACCGACGCGACAATTCCTTGATGGATGACACGTCGATGCTGCGGTAATGCAGGTGGCTGTCGACGCGGGGCATGTACTTCGCGAGGAAGGTGCGGTCGGTGCCGATGGTGTTGCCGGCAAGCGGTGCGCTCTGCGGCGTCGGCACGAATTTCAGGATGTATTCGTTCACGGCGTATTCGGCATCCGCGAGAGACACGCCGTCCGGGACTTCGTCGATGAGCCCGCTCTCGGTGTGCATGTTGCGCACGAACTCACCCATGTTGTCCCATGCGGTCTGATCCGGCTTGATCACGATCGAGAACCCGGGGTCGAGGGGCTGCAGGTTGTAGTCGGTGACGACAACGGCCACCTCCACGAGTTCGTCGACCGAGATGTCGAGTCCGGTCATTTCGCAGTCGATCCAGACCAGCAGGTCAGAGTGGGAAGCCATGACCCGAGCTTACCGCCGGGGTGGGGCGTCGGCCGGGGCGCCGGACATCAGCCCACCTCGCCCGCGGTGATCGCTTCGGCTTCGACCTGGTCGCTCTCGCCCCCGGCGTGATCGACCCGATTGAGCGCGCGACGGCCCAGCGTGATGATGAGTGCCGAGATGACGACGGATGCCGCGGCCACGAAATACGGAGTGGCGGCGGTGAACAACCCGGCGAGCACCGTGGCCAGCGGAGGGGCGACGGCTCCACCAATGAAGCGCACCGAGGAGTATGCGGACGACGCGACGGAGCGCGGCAGATCTGTCGCTTCCATCACGCTCTCGGTGAGCACAGTGTTCACCACTCCGAGCATTGCCCCACCGGCGATCACGCAGGTCACGAGGCCGACCTGGGAGTCGACGAAGGCTCCGGCAGCCACGAGATCGAGCGCGAGCAGGGGAAGCATCACGCGCAGCACGACAGTTCGCGGCAGCCGCCGGGTCAGCAGCGGTGCAATCCACACCGACGTGATGGCGAGGGCAACACCCCAGCCGAAGAACGTGAATCCGATCCCGATGGCCCCGAATCCGAGCGGGAACGGCGTGTACGCGAGCAGCACGAAGAAACCGATGTTGTAGAAGAGTGCGGCCGCGGCGAGCACGGCAATGGCAGGGTTCGCGAGGGCCCGCAACGGTGCGGAGAGCCGCGTCGGCTGAAGGGTGGAGCGATCCTCCTTCTCCAGCAGCACCGCAATCGCGATGAATCCGATGGCCATCAGGGTCGCCGTGCCGAAGAACGGTCCGCGCCAACTCACCGAGCCGAGCAGTCCGCCCAGCAGGGGCCCGATCGCGATTCCGAGACCCAAGGCCGCCTCGTAGAGGATGATCGCCGCTGAGGTGCCTCCGCTCGCGGCACCGACGATGGTGGCCAGCGCCGTGGAGATGAAGAGCGCGTTTCCGAGACCCCAGCCCGCGCGGAAGGCAATGACGGCCTCCACATTGCTGCCGAGCGCCGCAAGAAGGGCGAAGACGACGATGACGGCCAGCCCGATCATGAGGGTGCGCTTGGGACCCAGGCGGCTCGAGATGAAGCTCGTGATGAGCATCGCGAGGCCTGTGATGAGCAGATAGCTCGTGAAGAGTAGCTCGGTTTCGGTGGGGGTAGCCGACAGGTCCTCGGCGATGACCGGCAGGATGGGGTCGACGAGTCCGATGCCCATGAAGGCTATGACGCACGCGAAGGCGACAGCCCAGACCTGTTTCGGCTGTGTCAGGATGCTCGATGTCGATGCTGTTCTCACGTTCGGAGTGGCGCTCATGCTGCCACCGCCGCTGCGTCGACCCTGGCGGCCAGAATGCGGGTGGCGTGTTCGAGTACGCGCCAGTCACTCTCCGACAGCTCGTCGAACATGGGAGTGGTCGCCTGGGCGAGCTCGTGGCGCCAGTTCACGAGTGCATCATGGCCCTTGGGGGTGATCGCGATGAGCCACGCCCGGGAGTCTTCAGTATCGGCGATCCGAAGCACCCATTCGTCTTCGACGAGATTCTGCAGCAGCTTCGTCATTCCCGGCTGGCTGATACGCGCGGCTTTCGCGAGCTCGCCGATCCTGTGCGGCCCGTCCGTCCGCAGCACGGCGAGAGTCGACCAGACCGCCGATGAGACTGATGAGCCAGTCCATCTGGCAGCGATCCGCGTGAGTTTGTGGGTCGAGCCGATGAGCGACTCGATGACGACTGTTGTATCCATCCTTCAATTGTATAACCAAGTTATATAACTCGGTTATCCTGTCGGGGGAGCGCGGAGCCAACCGGCAGTCGGGTCTGCTAAGACTGTCGTATGACTGACACAGCTCCTGAGATCTCCCGCGGCGACGAGTACGTGGTGTTCTACACCGACGGTCCGTACGACGGTCGCTCCGATACCCGCATCAGCACCGACGGAACATGGGAGACCGAGATCACCGTGATCGCGGCCTTCGATGGCAAGGAGACCCAGCTCGAGTACATCTCTCCCGTCGCCAGGCGCGTCGGCGAGCAGGTGCAGGTCACCTACACGTGGGATAAGAAAGACAGCGACCCGATCGAGGCCGTCGAAGAACGCTACGACGCCTAGGAATCTCTCGACGCCCCGCGACGTTCAGGCAACGGTGAACCTTCTCTTTTTTTCGTCCAATTTCTGTGAGCCCTGCATGGTGACGCGGGGCGTGCTTCTCGAGGTCGCTGCGCTTGTTCCTGCGGCGAAGATCGCCGAGCTGGACGTCGTACGCGACGCGGCCGAGGCCGAGAAGGCGGGCATCCGTGTCACGCCGACTGTCGTCGTGCTGGCAGACGACGGCTCAGAGGTTTTCAGGGCAGAGGGTGTGCCGACCGTGAACCAGGTGCTGGTGGCGCTCGCGAAAGCCGTCTGACCCACGACGCTGTATCGTGGTGGACGATTCCCGCCCTCGTAGCTCAGGGGATAGAGCAGGAGCCTTCTAATCTCTTGGTCGCAGGTTCGAATCCTGCCGAGGGCACCACGTAGCGCGCACGCCACTAGGCGAACGGCGCTCGATGCTCGAACGCGATCGCGACAGCTTCCGCGCGGGAGCCGACGCCGAGTTTGCGGAACACCTTCGACACGTGGAACTTCACTGTGTTCTCGCTGATGCCCATGCTGGCGGCGATGGAGCGGTAGCGCTGTCCCGTCGCGAGATGCTCCAGAACCTCGAGTTCACGCGGCCGCAGATCCCATGACGGATTCTCCTCGGCCCTGACCGGAGGAGGGTCCAGGGGTAGCACCACCGACATCTCGGTGCCCCATCCGACGGTGGCATCGAGGCTCCATTCGCCGTTCAACGCGAGCACCCGCTGCGCCAGTGGCTGAAGTTGCGCGCTGTCGACGGAGAGCTCACCAGGGCCATCGTCCCGAACATCGATCAGGAGGTTTCGCCCGTCGCAGTCCCATTGCACCCGGACTTTGCCGATCGCCGGCTGGTCCACGAGCGCGAGAATCGCCCCGCGCACCACGGCCCTGGCGCCGTGGGCGACCTCGCTCGGCAGCGCTCGACCGTCGACGGGCGGCTCGATGAACTGCACGTCGATGTCGCGATACTTCACCAGCGGCCTCAGGTCATCCTGAAGTCGTTCGAAGGCCTGGCTCACCGGCTCTTCGTTGAACGTGCGCACCCGATCTGTGGACGTGCGAAGCTGCACCAGCGCTGAGGCGGCGAGCCGGGTCGCGGTCTGCCGTGCGGCACGGTCGTCGAGAGTGGTCGAACGCAGCACGGCGACAAGCGCGTCCAGCACGGCCGAGTGGTGGTCCGCCAGCTCTGTGATGGCTTCGGCCCGCACGCTCGATGCCACCCGTGCCTGCGTGAGGTAGTCGGGGGATGCCTCGCTGGCACGTTGCCGGATGCGCAGGGCGACGATCTGCCATAGCTGCATCACGAGCCGCTCAGACACGATCGGCCCAGGATCGAGTAACACCAATAACGCGCCGGATTCGGCGACAGCGGTGAACGCGCGTCGGGATGTTCCGCCGACCTGGATGAGCTGCACGCCTGTAGAGCCTGCGTCGAGGGTGGTTCTCACGGCGTCGAGTTCGGTGAACGTGAGCAGATCGCTGGCCGGCGTGACGCCGTGTTGCTTCGTGGGGTGTTCCACGTCGTCCTCGGCGAGGATCGCGAGCGTGGAGTGCGGGACGTACCTCGCGAGCAGTGCCGAAAGATGTGTGGCCACCTCCGGCAGGGGAGCGGCAAGAACATCGGTCAGACCCGCGAGCAGCATCCTTCAAGACTATGTCGGCCACCTCCATGCCCTACCCGTTGGGGTAGCAGCACCGTCCCGATTGGCGATGGTGTGGCGCGCATGCACCACGGAGTATGGAAAGAGGTGCTCGTCGGTTTGGCGCCAGCACCGCACACCGTTGTGGAAAGGGATGAACATGACATCTAACAGGGCAGTCGCATATAAGGGTCCGGGAGAGGTCGAGGTCATCGACATCGACTATCCGACCTTCGAGCTCAAGGATGGGCCCGGAGTCAACCCCGAGAATGTCGGGCGGAAGGTGCCACACGGTGCGATTCTGCGCACGGTGTCGACGAACATCTGCGGTTCCGACCAGCACATGGTTCGAGGCCGCACGACGGCCCCCGTCGACCTGGTGCTCGGTCACGAGATCACCGGCGAGGTCGTCGAGGTCGGTCCGGGCGTGGAGTTCATCAAGGTCGGCGACATCGTCTCCGTGCCCTTCAACATCTCGTGCGGACGCTGTCGCAATTGCAAGGAAGGCAAGACCGGGATCTGCCTCAACGTCAATCCCGACCGCCCCGGCAGCGCGTACGGATACGTCGACATGGGCGGCTGGGTCGGAGGGCAGGCCGAGTACGTGCTCGTTCCCTACGCCGACTGGAACCTGCTGAAATTCCCCGACCGTGACCAGGCGCTCGAGAAGATCATGGACCTGACCATGCTCTCCGACATCTTCCCCACCGGATTCCACGGTGCGGTGACCGCCGGTGTGACTGTCGGCTCCACCGTGTACATCGCCGGAGCTGGTCCCGTGGGGCTCGCCGCCGCCGCTGGCGCGCAGCTGCTGGGGGCCGCCGTGGTCATCGTCGGCGACCTCAACGAAGACAGGCTGGCACAGGCCCGCAGCTTCGGGTGTGAGACCGTCAATGTCGGTGAAGGAAATCTCGTCGACCAGCTCGAGCAGATTCTCGGAGTGCCCGAGGTCGACGCCGCTGTCGATGCCGTGGGGTTCGAGGCCCGCGGTCAGGGCGGCGGCGCCCACGCGAAGGAGGCGCCGGCCACGGTGCTGAATTCGTTGATGGATGCCACGGGAGCCGGCGGGGCGATCGGAATCCCCGGTCTCTACGTCACCGGCGACCCCGGGGCATCCGATGAGGCTTCCAAGGTCGGATCGCTGTCGCTGAGCTTCGGCACGGGCTGGGCGAAGTCGCTGTCATTCACCACAGGACAGTGCCCGGTGATGAAGTACAACCGCCAGCTGATGATGGCGATCCTTCATGACAAGGTACAGATCGCCAAGGCCGTCAACGCGAAGGCCATCTCCCTCGAGGATGCCCCGCGAGGCTACGCCGAATTCGATGCAGGGGCAGCGACGAAGTACGTGCTCAACCCGAACGGCTACCTCGACGCCTGATCCACGCACGCAAGACTATTGATAAGGAGAAGCAATGCCAGCATTGACACTTGCCACAGCCCGCACGGTCATCGCCGCGGCTGAGAAGAGCGCGGAACGGATCGGCCAGCCGATGAACATCGCCGTCGTGGATGCGGGAGGGCAGTTGATCGCCCACGTTCGGATGGACGGGGCGTGGATGGGCAGCGTCGACATCTCGATCAAAAAGGCATGGACGTCTCGAGCTTTCGACATCCAGACGAAGGATTTGGGCGAAAACTCCCAGCCAGGGCAGCAGTTCTACGGCATCGATGCCAGCAACGGCGGCAAGGTGATGATCTTCGCCGGCGGGATTCCGCTGTCGATCGATGGCGTCGTCGTCGGTGGACTCGGTGTCAGCGGCGGGTCTGGCGAGCAGGATCAGGCCGTCGCCGAAGCCGGAGTCGCCGCACTCTGACAGACAACACGAAGCGGCGCCCGCACTCGAGCCTTCAGGCTGGGCGTGGGCGCCGCTTCGTTGCGCGCGGTAGTCGCTACTTGCCTGCCGCCTGCGGCATCACTGTCGTGGCGGCGTTGGTCGAGTTCGACGATGAGTCAGTGGACGATAATGTCGAAGTCGGCTGCGATGCTGACCACTCGCGCTGCTTGGTGGCGAGCTGCTCGTCAGCCGTAGGCGTGGTCGGGGTCTCGTACTTCCAGGCTGCGAGGTCCTGGGCGAAAAGCTTCTTGGCCCGCGCCGGCTTCGACTGCCAGGTGAGGAGTCCATCCTGGAAATCGGCGAGATCCTGTTCAGCCTGGAAGCTGTAGTTCGTGGAGTTCTTCTTCATGGTGGCCAGCTGGTGCCCTGCCCAGTCGGCGGCCAGGGTCGCGCCGAGCACGGGAAGGAGCCGCACGCGCACCTCGGCCTCGCTCGACTGGTGCTCGACGTGGTCTTTCTCCGGCGCCGACAGGGTGCTCCATGTTGCAGCGCGACGCCCGGCGGCGATGAGGGTGGCGACCGCTGCAGCCTTATGCTCGCGGTCCTGCTGGGCGATGAGCCGTTTGATGGCGCCCCGGGCGATCAACCCTGCCACCACCCCACCTACGACGATCGCCACGAACGGGATGATCGCGCTCGTGATGACGGTCTGGCCGCCATCGGACTCGAACCAACGGACAATGTCATTCCACCACTGCTGCACCATGGAGGCACTGTAACCCCGCGTGCAACCCAGATCGCGGAGGCCTTGGGCGAGTCGCCCCAGCCGGTCAGAACCTGAAGCAGTCCATCGCGTCGTCGAACTCCCAGAACTCGCCGACGGGAAGGAACCTGCGCTGGCGCCGCAACAGCCGCTTCGCGAGGTAGCGGTATCCCGACACCGTCAGGCTGCGCTCGACATATCCGAGCACATCGCCATCGGCGCGGGTCACCCGCCACAGGTCGTCGTGAAGCGGAACGACGGCTATGCCGGCGCGAATTCCTGCAGGGTAGGTCTGGTGGGTTCCGGCAAAATCGAGCGTCGTCACGGTGTCTCCTCAGATGTAGTGGTTCGCTACATTCGAAGATACGTTCTACCGACGACATTCTCTACCGCGGGCTGGATCAGCGGCGCGTACCCGTGCCATCCACCGCGAACTCATCGATGGCGGTGATCTCGTCGTCGGTCAGGTTGTCGAAGTCCAGGGCAGCAAGATTGTTCTCGAGCTGGGCGACGCTGCTGGCCCCGATGAGCGCTGAGGTCACCTGCGGGATGCGCAGCACCCAGGACAATGCGAGTTGGGCGACACTCTGGCCCCGCGACTGGGCGATGGAGTTCAGCCCACGCACCCGACCCAGGTATTCCTCCGTGATGTTCGACGCACCGAGGAAGGGGCTGTTCGCCGCGCGGGAGTCGCTGGGGATTCCGTCGAGATAGCGATCAGTCAGCAGTCCCTGCGCAAGAGGGGAGAACACGATGCTGCCCATGCCGAGGTCGTCGAGAACGGGGAACAGCCCATCCTCGATGTGGCGGTCGAACATGTTGTACCTGGGCTGGTGGACGGTCAGCGGCACGTTATGCACGGCAAGGGCGGCCTGGGCCGCACGGGTCTGCTCCGGGCTGTAGTTGGAGATCCCGACATAGAGCGCTTTGCCCGAGTGCACGGCGCTGGCGAGGGCACCCATCGTCTCTTCGATGGGTGTCTCGGGGTCGGGGCGGTGGGAGTAGAAGATGTCGAAGTAGTCGAGCCCTGTGCGCTGCAGGCTCGCGTCGAGCGACGAGAGCAGGTATTTGCGCGAACCGAAATCCTGGTACGGACCTTCCCACATCGTGTAGCCGGCCTTGGAGGAGATGATGAGCTCGTCGCGGTACGGTGCGAGATCCTGAGCGAAGATCGTGCCGAAGTTGCTTTCGGCCGATCCGGGAGGAGGGCCGTAGTTGTTGGCGATGTCGATGTGAGTGACACCGAGGTCGAATGCCCGGTGGATGATCGCCCTCTGGGTGTCGAGCGGTCGGTCGTAGCCGAAGTTGTTCCAGATTCCGAGGGAGATCTTCGGGAGCTTGAGCCCGCTGCGACCCACCCTCACGTAGTCGATGGATTCGTAGCGGTCGTCTGCTGCAGAGTAAGGCATGTCTCCAGACTATGGCCGCGGCGGGCTGACATGTGGTGGGCAACCCTGAGAACATAAGCTCGAACCATGCACACCTTCGTTCTCGCTGGCGGCTGCTTCTGGTGCCTCGACGCCGTCTACCGCACTCTCATGGGTGTCCAGGATGTCGTGTCCGGTTACACCGGCGGCCACACGGTTCATCCCGACTACGAATCGGTGTGTTCGGGCACCACGGGTCATGCCGAGGCTGTAGCTGTGACCTTCGATCCGGCGGTGATACCGGATGACGTCATCCTCGACGTGTTCTTCAGCCTGCATGACCCGCGCCAGCTGAACCGGCAGGGGGCAGACGTCGGAACCCAGTATCGATCGGCCATGTTCTTTACGGATGACGCGCAGAAGTCGACCTTCGAGGCGGCCATCGAGCGGGCATCCGGTTACTGGGATGGCGGTCTGATGACGACCATGGAGCCGCTCGGTGACTGGTACCGGGCCGAGTCGTACCACCAGGACTTCTTCGCGAAGAATCCCGGCCAGGGCTACTGCATGGCCGTCGCGCTTCCCAAGGTCAATAAGATCCGGAAGTCGTTTGCGAGCTACGTTCTCGCCTCCTGACAGCGCGCCCCACACCGCGGTTCACCCTGTCATTCGCAATCGGTTCGGCGTAACGTCAACATCGAACGCGTGAAAGGGGCTCAATGATGAGTGACATGACGTTGACCGGGCAGACCTGGGTGGCTTTCGGACCGGCTGGAGCTGTGGGTTCAGTGCACAGGATCGCGGGCGGATACACCTTCAAGCTGCTGAATGACGATGATTTCAGGGCCGCATACCCGTCGCTCGACGTGGCCAAGAGCGCGCTCCATGCCGCACTTCTTCCCGGGGCAGAATGGCCGGAGTTCCGGGAGCACTAACCGGGGTCATCTCCTGCACAGCCATCGCGGAACTGAGTTGTTCCCGCGTGGGAACGGATTTCGTTCCGGGCTCTTCCGTCGGGCAACACTGGGGGCATCGAAGCCCGGGGCGGCTTCCCGGCACGAGTGTCGACCCCGGGCTCCGATCCCGGCACGGAACATCCTCCGTGCCGGGCCCCCTGCGTACGGAGCGAACATGACCGATAACATCACCATCACCGGCCTGGTGGCCACAGTTCCGCGAAACATCACGACGAACGAGGGACTCACGATCTCATCGTTCCGGCTGGCGTCCGCACAGCGACGATTCGACCGCACGGCCGAGCGATGGATCGATGTCGATACCAACTGGTACACGATCACTGCCTTCCGCCAGCTCGGCATGAATTGCGCAGGTTCGATCGACAAGGGTGACCGCGTGTTGGTCACAGGGCGCCTGCGAATCAGGGAATGGGACAACGGCGAACGCACCGGCACCACCATCGACATCGAAGCCGACGCGATCGGCCACGACCTCTCGTGGGGCACCTCGAAGTTCTCCCGCACCATCTCGACCTCCCGAGCGAGTGCGACGAACCCTGCTTCGACGGGGGACGGCGAAGCGCCGACGGAATCGTGGGCGAACGCAGCGGCGGTCGGCGACGAGGGAGGCGCCCCAGAGGATCTCGGTGTCACCGAACCGCTCGCCGATTCCCCCCTCACGGAGGCCGCCAGCGTGCCGTTCTGAGCGTGAGGCTCGGGCAACGGCCCTATACTCGCCCTGATCGGCTGATCGGCTGATCGGCACGTGTCGGCAGCCGTTCGGGTGAATCACATCGGTGGGGGATTTCGGGAATGGTGCTCACAAGACGGGTTGTGTCAGCAACCGTCGCCGGATGTGCTCTCGCGCTGGTACTCAGTTCCTGTGTGGGTACCACCGAGACCACGGTCAATGGCAACGCATCCACCAGCCGACCGACAGCATCGTCGGTCCCCGAAGATGCGCCGACGCCGACTCCTACGGCGCAACCGGTGTACATGGCCGGAGGAACTGCTGAGCAGAACAAACCCGTCTTCGATGCAACGAACCAGCAGTACTTCATCGATTCGGGAAACGTCATCCCCGAGGGCAGGGGAGTGGTCGACAACCTCGTCAGCGTGGGATTCGACAAGGCGTCGATGCAACTCACACCCGACCGCACCGCCATCGACCTGCCGGTGGATTCCCTGATTTTCTCCGTCCTGATGGGCGACCAGTGCCTGATCGGGCAGTTCAGCGCACTGGGATACAGCACGATCGTCGCGCCCAAGCTCACGACCGGGACCTGCCTGATCGGCGTCACCCGCACGATCGACTGGTAGCAGCCGGCACCACAGCGTTCCGTAGACTGGGGCCATGGCCGAATTCATTTATTCCATGGTGCGCGCCCGCAAGGCGGTCGGCGACAAGCTCATCCTCGACGACGTCACCATGTCGTTTCTTCCCGGTGCAAAGATCGGGGTGGTCGGCCCGAATGGAGCCGGTAAGTCGACGATCCTCAAGATCATGGCCGGGCTCGACACCCCCAGCAACGGAGAAGCCAGGCTGAGCCCCGGGTTCAGCGTAGGCATCCTGATGCAGGAGCCAGAACTAGACGAATCGAAGACCGTGCTCGAGAACGTCCAGGATGGTGTTCGGTCCATCAAAGACAAGGTCGACCGCCACTCGGCCATCGGGCTCGAGATGGCCGAACCCGATGCGGACTTCGATGCCCTCCTCGCCGAGATGGGCTCGCTCCAGGAAGAGATCGACGCAGCGGATGCCTGGGATCTCGACTCCCAGCTCGAACAGGCGATGGATGCACTGCGTACGCCTCCGGGAGACTCCAGGGTCGACAAGCTCTCCGGTGGCGAAAAGCGCCGCGTGGCGCTGACCAAACTGCTGCTGCAGAAGCCCGACCTGCTGCTGCTCGACGAGCCCACCAACCACCTCGACGCCGAGAGCGTGTTGTGGCTCGAGCAGCACCTCGCCCAGTATCACGGAGCGGTCCTTGCGGTCACTCACGACAGGTACTTCCTCGACCACGTCGCCGAGTGGATTGCCGAGGTCGACCGCGGTCACCTGTACCCGTACGAGGGCAACTACTCGACCTACCTCGAGAAAAAGGGCGCCAGGCTCGAAGTGCAGGGCAAGAAAGACGCCAAGCTCGCCAAGCGCCTGTCGTCAGAGCTGGAATGGGTCCGCAGCAATGCCAAGGGCCGCCAGGTCAAATCCAAGGCGCGACTCGCCCGCTACGAAGAGATGGCCAGTGAAGCGGAGAAGACCAGGAAGCTCGATTTCGAGGAGCTGGTGATTCCCGTCGGACCGCGACTCGGAGCCCAGGTCATCGACGCGAAGAAGCTCAAGAAGGGCTTTGGCGAGCGAGTGCTCATCGACAACCTCAGCTTCACCCTTCCCCGAAACGGAATCGTCGGCGTCATCGGCCCGAACGGCGTCGGCAAGACCACGATGTTCAAGACGATCACCGGGCTCGAGCCGCTCGACGGCGGAGACCTCAAGATCGGTGAGACAGTCGATATCTCCTACGTCGACCAGGATCGCGGCGGCATCGACCCGAACAAGACGCTGTGGGAGGTCGTCTCTGATGGCCAGGACTACATCCAGGTCGGTAAGACCGAGATCCCGTCACGAGGCTACGTCTCGCAGTTCGGCTTCAAGGGCCCTGACCAGCAAAAGAAGGCCGGTGTGCTCTCCGGTGGTGAGCGCAACCGCCTGAACCTGGCGCTCACGCTCAAGCAGGGTGGAAACCTCCTGCTGCTCGACGAGCCGACCAACGACCTGGACGTCGAGACCCTCGGTTCGCTGGAGAATGCACTGCTCGAGTTCCCCGGTTGTGCTGTGGTCATCACTCACGACCGGTGGTTCCTCGACCGGATCGCGACCCACATCCTCGCTTATGAGGGCACGGAAGAAGATCCGTCGAACTGGTACTGGTTCGAGGGCAACTTCGAGTCGTACGAAGAGAACAAGATCGAACGCCTCGGTCCGGACGCGGCGAAGCCGCATCGCAGCGCGTACCGCAAGCTCACCAGGGACTGATCATCGCCAGGGTCACCGTGCCGATCGCTCTGCGGTGGGGAGACATGGACGCGTACGGGCACGTCAACAACGTCGAGATCCTGCGCCTGATCGAGGAAGCGCGGGTGCGGGTCATCTGGAGAGCAGATGACCCGGCAGAGAACCTCCCGACGGCGGTGCTCCACCCCGGGGTGGGTGACGTGCTCACGGTCGTCGCGCGGCTGGAAACCGAGTATCTCGCGCAGGTGCCCTATTCGAGGGCTCCGGTCGAGGTCGAGGTCTGGTTTGGAGCCATCGGTGGCGCGAGTTTCGACATGTGCTACGAGGTGTACTCACCCGCAGGGGTGGAACCGCGAGTGCTGTTCGCGCGCTCGGTGGTGACCATGGTCACGGTGACGGCAGTGGATGGGCGACCCACCCGCTTGCCCGAATCCTGCCGCACCGCGTGGGCCGACTACACCGAGGGCCCCCTGATGTTCTCGAGGCGATCCCGCGCGTAGCGGCCACACGAGGCGGCGTGGACTGCTGTGCTTAGGCGGTCAGGCCGTCGACGTACTCCTGGTTGTCGGCAATCCACTTCTCCACGATGGGGTCGAAGTCGGTTCCCTCGTACTCGTTGTACATGACGTTCTCGAGCGAGTAGAGCAGTTCTGAACTCATCGTGAAGTCCGAGAACCAGGCAGCCACCTCGGGGCTGTCTTCCTCGAAGCCATCGCGCGCGAGCGTGTGCAGCGACTCTTTGTCACCCAGCGTTCCCTTGGGGTCTGCGAGGTCCTTGAGGGGGAACGCGTCGTAGGCCCAGTGCGGGCGCCACAGCGTTACAGCGATGTTCTCGCCGGCGGCCAGAGCAGCCTTGAGCTCGCCGAGCATCGCGGGAGTCGATGACGTCTGGAAATCGAAGGAGTCGAGTCCGTAGGTCGGGATCGTCTCGTCGCTGACGGCTTCGGTCAGTCCGGCGCCAGGCTCGATGCCGACGATGCGGTTGTCGAAGAGGTCACCCTCGGCGGCGAGTTCTTCCAGGGAGTCGATAGGAGCATCCTCGTTCACCGCGACGGTCAACACTGCCTCGTCGTTCCACGCCCCGAGGTCGCCGATCGTGTCGCCGTACTCGTCCATGAGGGACTTATGCGTGGTGGGAAGCCAGCCGTCGAGAGTCACGTCGTAGTCGCCAGTGCTGAGCGCCGAGAAGACGGGCAGGACGTCGGCGTACTCGAGCTCGACGTTGTAGCCCTTCTCCTCGAGAATCGTCTTCCAGAGGATAGACACGGCCTCACCTTCGGGCCAGCCGTTGAAGACGCCGATCGTGAGGTCTTTATCGTCCGCCCCACCGGCGGTATCGCTGGCCGGGGTGGCGCAGGCGGTGAGAGCGAGCAGAGCGGTTGCTCCGATGGCGGTTGCCATCCTGAGATTTTTCTTCATACGGGTGTCGTCCTGTTCTGCCCGCCATGCTGCGCGGGCGTCGTTGACTGGCGTTTCATGCAAAAAGAGCTGCATGTTTCACGGGTGCCGTTGGCACGCGAGAACTAGTGGCGCGCGGGGGTGGCCAGCGCTGCGGGCGCGGCTGTGGCCGCGGCATCCGGTGTCGATGTGGTGGTGTCGGTGCGGGATCGCAGCTTCGCCGAGTTCAGCAGGAAGCCGATGAAACCGGTCCCAGAGCCGAAGGATGCGGTGAGCCGATCGAGGAAAATGGCGAGCACGACGACCGAGAGCCCGGCTTCGAATCCGAGCGCGACATCACCGCGGCTGAGGCTGCGGATGACCGGCTGCCCGAGCCCGTTGGCGCCGACCATTGAGGCGATGACGACCATCGAGAGCGACAGCATGATGACCTGGTTGATGCCGGCCATGATCGAGGGCATCGCGAGGGGGAGCTGGATCTGGCGCAGGATGCGCATCGGTGAGGCACCGAACGCCTGGCCGGCTTCGACGATCTCGGAATCCACGCCGCGGATGCCGAGTTCGGTCAGCCGCACACCGGGAGCTACAGCGAAGACGACGGTCGCGACGATCCCGGGAACGTCCCCGATCCTGAACAGGATGAGCGCGGGAATCAGGTACACGAATGCCGGCATCGTCTGCAGGAAGTCGAGGATCGGTTTGAGGATGGTCGACACTGTGCGGTTGCGTGCCGCGAGAATGCCGAGCGGCACGCTGATGAGCACGGCGACGAGGGCGGCCACGAGCACGAGGGCGAGGGTGTCCATCGCGTTCTCCCACTGGTCGACGCCCAGGATGATCCCGAAGCCGACGACGGTTCCGACGGCGAAGATCCAGCCGCGTGCCGCGAAGGCGATGGCGGCGAAGATCAGGATCATGACCCAGAACGGCGGCGAGGTCAGGATGACGTTGACGCTGTCATGGGCGCCGCTGATAACGAACCTGATGGCGTCGAAGAACCACCCAAAGGTCTCGGTGATGTAGTCGATGCCGTCTTCGACCCACTGGCCGAGGGGGAGGCGGAAGAAGTCGCTCATCGGTTTCCTCCCGCTGTCGACATAGACTCATCGGCGATGCGCAGCGCGTCGGTGATCGCTGCGGGTTCGACGGTGGGTGGTGGATCGAGCACCGGCGTCTCCGCCGTGTCCGTACTGACGTTGCCGAGCGCGGCGAGCAGCGTGACCCGGGGGATCACGCCCACGAGGCGCTGCCGCTCATCCACGACGGCCAGAGGCAGTGTGCTCTCCACCGAGGGGAGGAACAGGTCGGAGAGGAACGTGGCGGAGTCGACCGCGGCGTAGTCATCGGTGATGATCGAGGCGAGGTCGGGGTTGCCGTTGCGCACGAGCTTCATGGCCTGGCCGTCACGGACGACGCCGAGGAGCTTGCGGTCACGCCCGAGCACGAAGGCGGCAGACGTCTGCAGGTCCCGCATCGTCTTGAGCGCGGCCCGAGGGCCGGCCGTCGAGTGCACGGTGGACCGCGCGGGCTCCATGACGCTCGCGGCGGTGAGCACGCGGGCGCGATCCACATCCTGCACGAACTGTTCGACGTAGTCGTTGGCAGGGTCGGTGAGGATCTCTTCGGGGGTGCCGACCTGAACTATGCGGCCGTCGCGCATCACCGCGATGCGGTCGCCGATGAACATGGCTTCATTGAGATCGTGGGTGATGAAGATGATGGTCTTGCCGAGATCATGCTGCAGTTCGAGCAGCTGCTGCTGCATTTCCCGACGGATGAGTGGGTCGAGGGCGCTGAACGCCTCGTCCATCAGGAGCACATCGGTGTCCGCCGTCAGGGCGCGGGCCAGGCCGACGCGCTGCTGCATCCCGCCGGAGAGCTCGGACGGCATTCGCTCTCCCCATCCGCTGAGGCCGACGAGCTCGATCGTGCGGTTCGCCCGCTCCAGTCGCTCCGCGCGGGGAACACCCTGCACCTCGAGGGCGTAAGCGGCGTTCTCGAGCACTGTGCGGTGGGGGAACAGCGCGAAATGCTGGAACACCATCGAGATGCTCGTGCGGCGCACGGCCCTGAGCTGCTTGGGGGAGACGCCCGTCGCGGCCTGTCCGTTCACGGTGACGGTACCTGCCGTGGAATCCAGCAGGCCGTTGAGCATGCGGATGAGAGTCGACTTGCCTGAGCCTGACAGGCCCATGACGACGAAGATCTCGCCCTTCTTGACGTCGAAGCTGGCGTCGATGACGGCAGCGGTGCCGAGGTCGGCGATCTCTGTTCGGGTGGAACCAGCGCGCAGCTTCTGCACGGCTTCCTGTGGGCGGCGGCCGAAGACCTTGTAGAGGTTCCTGGCGCTGACGGCGATGTTGTCGGTCACGTTCTCCTGGAAGCACGCGTAGAACGCTGCTTCTTCGGTTGACGGTCCGGGTCGAGCACGCAATGTCAGTGGCTGACTGCAGTGGCAGTCTTCGGCGGTGGAATACGTCACGGGACGATTCGGCGTGCATCGACCGTACGACACGGCGGTGATGGGCTACCGGGTCGCGGCCTGCTGGATGATTCAAGCCCGCGGCACATCGTGTGATCTGCCCTGCGTGGCTTCCTTAACGTTAGCTGGGATTGCGTGTCGCGGTAACCAAACGCCGTTATGAGGCCCCGCCGATCGAACGGATGGGCTCGCACATCGCCTCTGCTTCGCGGATCCCCGTCCGATTATCCGTTATTTATCCGTTACGGCCGGACGGGGCTTTTCGGCATCACGGCACCCGGACCATAATCTCCTGGGCGACGCTGGCGAGGAGCACGCCGGAGCGAGAATAGATGCGTCCCTGCGCCAGTCCGCGCCCTCCCACGGCGTTGGGGGACTCCTGGACGTAGAGATTCCATTCGTCCGCCCGACCGAATCGATGAAGCCACATCGCGTGATCGAGACTGGCGACTTTGAGGCCCGGTGTGACCCAGGGCAGGCCGTGTCGGCGGATGACGGATTCCTGGATCGTGAAGTCGCTCGCGAAAACCAGGGCAGCGCGATGGAGGTTCTCATCGTCGGGCATCGCCGACACGGTCTTGAGCCAGACCGCCTGGTGCGCCACATTTCGCCCCTCGACCGTGAGGTAGATCGGTGTGGGGACGTGACGGATGTCGAACGGTCGCTCGTACGCCCAGGCTTTCGCGATCGGATGATCGAAGCCTTTGAGCACCTCGGCGGCGGTCGGCAGTGACTCGGGGTCGGGAATGTCGTCGGGCATATCTACCTGGTGGTCGAGACCGGCATCCGGGTCCTGGAACGATGCGATCATCGACAGGATCGGCATGCCGTCCTGGTAGGCCTGGGTGCGCCTGGTGGAGAACGACCTGCCGTCGTGAATGCGATCGACGGAGAAGGTGATGGGCAGGTCGAGACTGCCGGGGCGCAGGAAGTATCCGTGCATCGAGTGAGCGGCGCGCTCCGCGGGCAGGGTGCGCTGTGCCGCTATGAGGGCCTGGGCAAGCACCTGTCCACCGAACACGCGCCCGTGGGGCTGCCACTGGCTGTGGCCGGTGAAGATGTCTTCACGTGTCCGTGCACCGGTGTCGGTCAAATCCAGTGCGGAGAGAAGTCCGGCCAGTGGGTCACTCATGCCCTGTAGTTTAGGAGACCTATGAGCAACGCTTTCACCCTCACCGACTCCCTTGCGCTGGGCGACCTGCATGTGTTTCTCGGTCGAGCCATGCGCGTCGACGACGGTTCCGTGCGCCTGATCGGCGGCTCAGGGGTGCTCGCCGTGTACGTGTCTGTGCTGCATCCTGCCGGACTTCTCGACGAGAGTCCGACTGTGCTCGGGCTTCGCACCTTCGCCATCGCCTCGGATGACACGTTCGACGCCGTTGTGCCCGTGCGCTCGCTGGTGATGCGCCTCGAGGGCAAGCTCGAGGCAGCCAACGCGAGCCCAGAGGACAGCGTCACGATCTCCCTCCCGATGCAGGTCAACACCGTGACCTGGGCGGCGATCTCACCTCCCCGCGGTGGGTGGATCACCCTCGAATCGACCGATAGCGCCCGGCTCGAGGCTGCGGCGCGCGCGGGCATCGACGAGATCGCCGAGGCGATCCCCACAGGCACCGGGGAGCAGATCGTGCAGCGCGTCCGCACCGAGGTGTGGGGTCGCTCGATCGACGAGCTGGATTTCGTGCCGGCAGGCGCTGCGTTCGCCGCATTCAGCCTGGGCTTCCTCGCCGGCGACGATCCGGTGTCGATCTACGAAACCGGTCCATGGACGAGATTGACCACTCGGGGTGGACACGTGCTTATCAAGCGCCGCGCCTGGAGTCTCACCCGCTGATCGCTGAGCTCAGTACGTGAACGTCAACATCTCCTGCACCATCTGCGAGACGAGCAGGCTCGTCCAGATCGTCGAGACGATCAATGAGACCCCATACATGGCGATGGCGGCCCACATCGGCGCGATGCCACGGCCCGTGCGTCGACGCACGACGACCGATCGACCGATGACATAGACCGGGGACGACAGGAACGTCCAGGCCCAGTGGAACGGGCGAGGAACTTCTCGCTCGATGAGTGTTTTCCGGTCGAGGTACGCGAACAGCGCGCAAAGGCCGTAGACGACCACTCCTCCCAGTACCAGGGCGATGTAGCCCGGCGAGGTCAGGATCTGCAACTGGGCCATGCTCGCTGCAGTGGGATCCGCGGCATCCATTCCCGAGTACATGCCGCCCAGGTCGATGGTGAAGAGCAACGGGAGGGTGAGATACGGCAGGAACGTCATGAGCCAGATCCACGGCGTGTAGACCTCCGTGTTGTCGGGAGCCCTGAGCGCTGCGGCCGGAGCCGTGGGATCGTACGGCTTCTGACGGTGGTCGGTCCACTGTGTGCCGTCCCACCATCGTGATGTCGCGGGCTCTGTCGGATCCGGATACCAGCCGGCCGGGGTCACGGGAGTGGTCATGGTTCAGCTCACTTTCGTATCGACGGGCAACGCCAGCGAGACTATCGTGCACACGGGAATTTTTACTCAGTTTTTCTGGCGATCCCGATAACGGGGATGATGCGCTCGGTTTTCGCCTGGTATCCGGCGAACCCGGGATTGGCCGCAGCGAAGATCGCAAAGAGTTCGTCCCGCCGGGAGCGATCGACCTCGGTCGCCACGGCATCGTAAGCATCGATTCCGTCGCCCGTGGCCTGTTCGATTCTCACATCGGGATTGGCCACGAGGTTGTGGTACCACGCCGGATTCTCGGGAGCGCCGGCTTTCGACGCTATGACAAAGGTCTCACCAGCCTCCGTGAAATACATCATCGGGCTCGTGCGGGCTTCTCCCGACTTCGCGCCGACTGTATGAAGCAGCAACAGCCGAGCGCCGGTGAATGGCCCACCGACCACACCATCGTTACCTCGAAATTCTTCGATGATCGCCCTGTCCCAGTCACTCATGCCTGCGAGGCTATCGCCCCAGAGCGCCGCGAGTCCTACTCGTCGAAGGTATTCACCATCGACTGTGCCGCGCGGTCGAGGTAGGCCCACAGCGTCGCATCCTGCAGCGGCGGCAGCGCGAGGGTGTCGAGCGCGGCCCGCATGTGCGTGAGCCAGCGGTCACGGGCATCCGGATTAACCTTGAAGGGAAGGTGGCGCAGACGCAGCCGAGGGTGACCCCGCTCGTCGCTGTAGGTCGTAGGCCCGCCCCAGTACTGCTCGAGAAAGCCGGTCAGGCGCTGGATGGCACCTTCGAGGTCGGGTTGCTCCGGATACATCGGCAGCAGCACCTCGTCGGTGGCGATGCCGTCGTAGAACGCGCGCACGAGCTTTTCGAAGGTGGGCCGGCCACCCACCTGCTCCCAGAAGTTGCCCTGCACCGATTCGCCGCCGGAACTGGCCCGCAGCCGTATCGAAGCGGGCTGGATCGGCGCGGGCTGGATCTCGTCGCTCACGATGTGCCTCCGGGTGGTGGGGTCTTCGGTCCGGTCCGCGGGGCGGGGGCCTCGCCATCCGGATCCTGCACCGCGACGGGCTTGGTCTTGGGCGGCCGTGCACCATTCACGCTCGCCGCATTCTCGGCTCCGGAGAGCACCATCGTGTTGAGCGCAGGCAGGCGCACACCCATGTCGTCGAGCGAGGTCTTGAGCCGTGCGCGGAGCTCGCGGGCCACGTCGTCTTTCGATGCCGATGCGGTCTTGACGACGATGCGCAGCACGACGGCCTCGGCAGAGATGGATTCGATGCCCCAGATCTCGGGCTTCTCGAGAATCCGGGACTTCCACTTTGAGCTGGTGGACATGGTCGTGGCCGTGAGCAGGATCCGGTCCTGCACGGCATCGACGTCTGCTTCGTACGGCACGGCGAGGTCGATGATGACCCTGGCCCAGCCCTGCGACTTATTGCCGACGCGCAGGATCTCGCCGTTGCGCACGAACCACAGGGTTCCGTTGACGTCGCGCACCTGCGTGATGCGGATGCCCACGCCCTCGACCACGCCGGTGGCAGGCCCGAGGTCGACCACGTCACCCACGCCGAGCTGGTCTTCGGCGACCATGAACAGGCCACTCAGCACATCCTTGACGATGTTCTGCGCACCGAAACCGAGGCCGGCACCGAGGGCGGCGGTGATCAGCGCGAAGGCTGATGTTGCCCCGGGGAAGAGCTCGTTGAACAACACCAGGACGGCCATGATGACGATGACGGTCGTGACGATGTTGCTGAGAACGCTGCCGAGGGTGCGGGTGCGCTGCACCACCCTGACCGCTGCCAGGGGTGACATCAGCAGCGCCTGTGTGTCGTCGAAGTTCTGGCGCTTCTTCGCCCCGTTGATGATGCGGCGCACGACGCGGCGGATCGCGAACAGCAACACCCAGCGCAGAATTATCGCACCGACGACGACGAACACGACAGTGAAGATGTGCCAGTCCGCGTCGAACGCGACGAGGTTCGCGACGATGTCGCTCCAGGGCGTGGTGGTCGCAGGTGGTTCGGTCGTCTCGTACATAGCCCGTCAAGCTTAGCGACGGCGGCTGTGCCCGCTCTGGAGGGGCACAGCCGCCTATCGACTAGTTGGCCGCGTCGCGCTTCTGCGCCTCGATCGCCCGCTCGACACCCGCGAGGTTCTCGACGAGCATGCGACGGAGCGCAGGGACACCCGGGTTGGCCGCGAGCCACGCTTTCGTGGCATCCACCAGTTCGGTAGACGCCAGTGGAGCGGGGTACAGCCCCATGATGATGTACTCGGCGATCTTGTAGGAACGGTTCTCCCAGATGTCATTGATCGACGCGAAATACGGCTCGACGAGGGACTCGAGCGAGGCCGGGTCGTTGACGTGCTGGTAGCCCATCGTCGCCATGCGCACTATCGCGTTCGGCAGGGTGTCGCTGGTCACGAGCGAATCGAAGGCAGCGCGCTTGCCCTCGACGGTCGGTATCGTGGCACGCGCCCGAGCGGCGGCCTGGGCACCGTTCGACGTGTTGTCCTCAGCCAGTGCCGCATCGATCGTGGCGTCATCGGCGGCTCCGTTGAGCACGAGTCCTTCGAGGATCTCCCAGCGCAGGTCGGTATCGATCTCCAGCCCATCGAGGGTGACCGAGCCGTCGAGCAACCCGGCGAGCGTCGAGGCGTGCTCATCGGTGGATGCCGCGTTGGCGAAGAACTTCACGAACTGGAACTGTGAATCAGACGCGGCTTCAGCCTCGAGCGCCAGCGCCCACAGTGCGTCCCCGACGGTCGCCAGGGTCGCGGCTCGCGTCGAAGGATCCATATACAGCCGTGCCACGCTCACCACCTGGCTGAGCGTGGTGCGGATCGTGGTGGATTCCGTCTCGCTTCCGATGTTGTTCAGCACGAGGTGCACGTAGTCGCTCGCGGCCGTCTCGGCGTCGCGAGCGGCATCCCACGCGGCTCCCCAGACGATGGAGCGGGCGAGCGGGTCACTGATGTCGGCGAGGTGCTCCATCGCGACCGCCAGCGACGCGTCATCCAGTCGGATCTTCGCGTAGGCGAGGTCCTCGTCGTTCACGAGCACGAGGTCCGGGCGACCGAGCCCGACGAGCGCCGCGACATTGGTCTGCTCGCCATCGACATCGATCTCGATGCGGTGGTCGCGCGTGAGCTTGCCGCCGCTCAAGTTGTAGAAGCCGATCGCGAGGCGGTGCGGGCGGATCGTCGGGTAGTCGGCAGCGGCCTCCTGCAGCACGACGAACGAAGTGATCGTGCCGTCGTCCGTGGTGGTGATCTGCGGACGCAGCGTGTTCACGCCGGCGGTCTCGAGCCAGAGCTTGGTCCACTCGCTGAGGTCGCGGCCGCTTGTGGTCTCGAGTTCGACCATGAGGTCGCTGAGCTCGGTGTTGCCGAACTCGTGCTTGGCGAAGTAGTTGCTCACTCCCAGCATGAACTCGGGGAGCCCGACCCACGCGACGAGCTGCTTGATGACCGATCCACCCTTGGCGTAGGTGATGCCATCGAAGTTGACCTGCACGTCTTCCAGGTCGTTGATCGTCGCCACGACGGGGTGGGTGGACGGCAGCTGGTCCTGCTTGTAGGCCCAGCTCTTCTCCATCGCCTGGAATGTCGTCCACGCTTCTGTCCACTCGGTGGCCTCGGCGGTCGCGAGGGTCGATGCCCACTCGGCGAAGCTCTCGTTGAGCCAGAGGTCGTTCCACCACTTCATCGTGACGAGGTCACCGAACCACATGTGTGCGAGCTCGTGCAGGATCGTCACGACGCGACGTTCCTTGATCGCGTCCGTCACCTTGGAGCGGAAGATATAGGTCTCGGTGAACGTCACGACACCCGCGTTCTCCATGGCGCCGGCGTTGAACTCCGGCACGAAGAGCTGGTCGTACTTCTCGAAGGGGTACGGGTAGTTGAAGTGCTTTTCGTAGAACTCGAAGCCCTGCTTCGTCTTCTCGAAAATGTAGTCGGAGTCGAGGTACTGGCTGAGTGACTTGCGGGCGAAGATCCCGAGGGGGATGACCCTGCCGTCGCTCGACGTGAGTTCGTCGTGCACCGAGACATAAGGGCCGGCGACCACGGCCGTGATGTAGCTGGAAAGGATTCCGGTGGGCGGGAACACCCAGGTCGCGGAGTCACCCTCGACGACCGGCTCGGGCGCGGGGGAGTTGCTCACGACAACCCAGGCGGCCGGCGCGGTCACGGTGAACTGGAAGGTGGCCTTGAGGTCGGGCTGCTCGAAGACGGCGAACACGCGACGGCTGTCGGGCACTTCGAACTGCGAGTAGAGGTACACCTCCTGGTCGACGGGGTCGACGAAGCGGTGCAGGCCCTCACCGGTGTTGGTGTACGCGGCGTCGGCCACGACATCCAGCACATTCTCGGCTGCGAGGTCATCGAGCTGGATGCGCACGCCATCGCTCACGACGGCGGGGTCGAGCTCGGCACCGTTGAGGGTCACCGAGTGCACGGCGGTGGTGATCGCATCGATGAACGTGGATGCGCCATCCTTCGCCGAGAAGGTCACCCTCGTCGTGGTGCGGAAGGTTTCGGGGCTCGACGTGAGGTCGAGCGAGATCTCGTAGCTCGACACCGAGACGAGAGCCTTGCGCTCCTGGGCTTCGATTCGGGTGAGGTTGTCTCCAGGCACTGGCACTCCTTGTGATTCGGGTGCGGCTCGTGACCGCACCGATCCAGCTTAGGCACTCGGATGGCCGGAGCTAGTGTGGAATCGTGACTGAGACCAACGAGACCCGCACCGCCGTCGATTTCTGGTTCGATCCGAGCTGCCCCTGGGCCTGGATGACCAGCCGCTGGGTCGACGAGGTTGCCCGCCAGCGGCCCCTCGACGTGACCTGGCACGTGATGAGCCCCGCAGTGCTCAACGAAGACAATGACGTGAGCGACGAGTACCGCGCTTTCTTCCCCAGGGCGCTCAGGTACACGCGGCTCGTGACTGCCGTGGGTGCGCTGCACGGCGCGGACAAGGTCAAGCCGCTGTATGACGCGCTCGGCGAGCTGATCCATCCCGGCGGCAGCACCGATCCCGACACGGTGATCCCCTCGGCGCTCGCTGCTGTCGGCCTGCCAGCGGACCTCGCGCGATACGCCGACAGCGACGAATTCGATGTCCCGATGCGGGAATCGCACTTCGACGGCATCTCCCGGGTGGGTGAGGATGTCGGCACCCCCGTGATCGCCGTCAACGGTGTGGCGTTCTTCGGTCCGGTGATCTCTCCGGCGCCCCGCGGGCAGCAGGCGCTCGACCTCTGGGACGGCGTGGTCGCTGTCGCCTCCTACGATGGCTTCTTCGAACTCAAGCGCTCACGCACACGGGATCCGATCTTCGAATAGTCGAGGCGAGGCCGGGCGTGGCGAGCCCGCTTCGCGAGACAATGGAGCAATGCGGTTGTTTCGTCGGCGGAGTTCGGTAGAGCTCGGCACCTACAAGCCGCCAGCTCCCGTCGAACCTCCTCCGATCCCGCGGATCGTGGACGACGGTGTCCTGATCGCCGAATCGCTGCTCGTGATGACGCTGCGCAACCAGGTGATCGTCAACGTGCTGCGGGACAGACGCGATTTCGACCAGGAGTCGCTCTTCTCGATGGCCACGAAAGAGCTCGAGACCCTGGCCGACAATGAGTGGGAGACGGCGGAGCGATTGCGCATGCGCCGCGAGCACACCAGTGTGGATGACCCGTGGCTGGAGGATCCGGATATCTCCGGCGATCACCGACGCGAGAGCCAGCGGCGCGAGGCCGTTCACCGGGCGATGTCAGACGCCTTCGCGGCCCGGGCCAGCGATCGCGACGTGCTCTCCGCGCTGGTGGAGCGATCGCGTGCAGGTGCCTGGGATGAGATCTCGACGGTACTCGTCGACAGGGCATTCCAGCCGGAGCCTGTGCGCGATGCCGACTATCAGGCGCACAGGGGCGAGCGACTGGGGGCGCTGATCGCCTTAGACCTCAGCGAACTCGCTGCGGAGCGTGGAGTCTCGCTTCTCTAGACCCCGGGTCTCCGGTATTGCCGTCATATCCTCGACGAGTTCGATGGTGCTGACCAACAGGTGCTTCAGGCGTGCGTCAGCATCCGACACGCAGGCCAGAGCGATACCAGCGACCGCCGTGTGCACGATCGTGGTGGCCGTTCTTACGGTGAACTCCCTCGAGCGAGCTCTCGACATGTATTTTCTCGCCCAGCGTTCCTCCCCGGGTGCCGTGAGGAATGCTTCAGCAGCGACGGCCTCCAGCTGCGGTGAGTCGACAGAACCGAGGGCGACGAGCATCCCCACTGCCAGGGCGCGCTGGCGTTCGAAGCTCGCGATCGGCAGGGCCGCGGCCGCGGCGTGCACGGCAATAGCTACGGTCACCAGCGGATCGCGGCTCGTCAGGCCGACCACGCGATGGATGTGCTGGGTGAGGCTCGCTCGCGTGGCATCCGTCGACAGGTCGTTGACATTACGCGCCACGGCTGCGAGCACCGGGTGCGTGCACGCCGGGTGGTCGCTCCACTTTTCACCGGCGAGATAGGAGGCGAACTCCATGAAGCAGGCACCTCGCCGCGGGTTTCGGTGCCGCCCGGCGGACAGGATCGGCATAACCAGTTGTGGTGCGGTTCGTGAGCTTGTCATGGTGCTCTCCTTCGCGAGGAATCCCTGCGACAATTCTGCGCCTGGGCTGGCTTTATCGCCAGAGGAAAGCGCAAAATCGGGGGATGGAACCTGTGGGCGATGTCGGACCGACAACCGCCGAGCGTTACCGGTCTTTCGCCGAGGTCGACGGACTGGGGCAATCTCCGGTCTACGCGGAGTGGGCCTTCGGCGTGGCCGATGATCCGGCCATCGTCGAGCTGATCGACGAGTTACCGCTCGCTAAGCGGCAGGTGAATCTCGTGTTTGCCGCGGCACGGGCCGCCGGCGCGGCCATAGGCGGCTATCCAGAATTCCGCGAGTGGATGCTCGACCACTGGGCCGCGGTTCGCAGCATAGCCATGGCGCGGTCGACGCAGACCAACGAGGCCGCGCGCTGCGGGGTGTTGCTGCCGCTACTTGCCTCGCTGGAGCAGCCAGTTGCACTCATCGAGGTTGGCGCGTCTGCGGGGCTGTGCCTGTACCCGGACCGCTACAGCTATCGCTATGGGGACACGGAACTTCATCCGGTCGACGGACCGAGTGAGGTGGTCATTTCGCCTCAGATCTCCGGTCGTGTGCCTGTGCCGCAGCGAATGCCGCAGATCGCGTGGCGGGCTGGCATCGACCTCAACCCTCTCGATGTGAACGACCCTGTCGAGATGGCGTGGCTCGAAGCCCTTGTCTGGCCCGAGCATGACGAACGTCGAGCCCGGTTGCGATCGGCGGTGCGCATCGCCCAGCAGGATCCGCCGCGCATCATGCGATCGGATGCCGTCTCGGGGCTGGCGGCCCTGGCGGCCGAGGCTCCGGCTGACGCCACACTGGTGATCTTCCACAGTGCGGTGCTTGCCTACTTCTCACAACAGGGCAGGGACGATTTCGTTCGACTGGTCTCCGGATTGCAGGCGCACTGGATCTCGAACGAGGGCCAGACTGTCACTCCCGGCGTGAAGGAGCGACTCGCCAGCGCACCGGTGGATCCCGCTCTCTTTGTGGTCGCGATGGACGGGAACCCCGTTGCTCTCGCGGGCGGCCATGGTCAGAGCCTCCAGTGGATCGACTGATGGCGGAGCCGGAGACGGTGATTCATGGTCGGCCCCGCGATCCATAAACTGGCTGGATGCGCATCCACATCGCCACCGACCACGCCGGCCTCGAGTTCAGCGACGACCTGAGGCAGCACCTGTCATCGGCGGGGCACGAGGTCATCGATCACGGGCCCACGAGCTATGACGCACTCGACGACTACCCCTCGTTCTGCATCAACGCCGCGCTCGCGGTCGTCGCAGACCAGGCCGCCGGAATCGAGTGCCTCGGTGTGGTCTTCGGCGGCTCGGGCAACGGCGAGCAGATCGCGGCTAACAAGGTCGCCGGCGCCCGTGCTGCGCTCGTCTGGAATGAGAGCACAGCGCTGCTGGCACGTCAGCACAACGATGCGAATGTGATCTCGATCGGTGCGAGGCAGCACACGGTCGATGAGGCCAAGCACTTCATCGATGTGTTCATCGCCGAACCATTCTCCGGCGAGGAGCGCCACGCTCGGCGCATCGCCCAGCTGGGCGAGTTCGAGACCACGGGTTCGATCGCCGGACACGAGATCCAGCGCTGATGCCAGAAGGGCATTCCGTACACAGGCTCGCCAGACGATTCGACCAGCTTTTCGTGGGTCGGCAGGTCTCCGCATCATCCCCTCAGGGTCGTTTCGCCGGTGGGGCGACGCTGATCGATGGACGATGGATGACGCGGGCCATCGCCGTCGGAAAACACATGTTTCTCGAGTTCGACAATGACCTGTGGCTGCACGTGCACCTCGGGCTCTACGGAGCATGGGATTTCGCCGGTGACATCCACGCTGAGGCGCTCTCATCCCCTTCCGGCGAAGAGACGGTCGTCGGCGAACACGAGGATTCGCTGTCGAGTATCGGCGCGCCTCGACGGGCCCGACTGCGCGTGTCGGAGGACGAGACACTCACCGGCGACAGTGAGAACTTCCCGGCCGCTCCGGTGGGAGCGGTGCGAGTCAGGCTTCTGACGCATTCCACCGTGGCTGACCTTCGAGGACCGACGGCGTGCGACGTCCTGCGCGCTGAGGAGGTGCAGGCCAAGATCGACACCCTGGGGCCCGACCCCATCCTGGATTCTGGTCGAAAAGCCGAGAATCGTTTCGTCGCGTCGGTCATGAAGCGAGCCACACCGATCGGGCTGTTGCTCATGGATCAGTCCGTCGTAGCGGGAATCGGCAACGTCTACCGCGCCGAGATCCTCTTCCGTGCGCGGTTGAACCCGTATACGCGAGGTCGTGACCTGGACGAGAAGACAGTTCGGGCTCTGTGGAAAGACTGGGCGAAGCTGTTGAAGATCGGTGTCGACACGGGCCAGATGCTGACACGGGACAATCTCGGCCCGAATCCCGCTCGCGGCCCGATGGCCAGACGCGCGAACCGCCATTGGGTCTACCACCGGGAAGGGCTGCCGTGCCGGGTCTGCGACTTCCCCATCGTCATGGACGTCATGGGGGCGCGCAAGCTCTACTGGTGCCCGCAGGATCAAGTGTGAGCCGGAAGGGCCAACAATGAGAGTGACTCCGACCTATCTGCTCACCGACCCTGACGAGGTCAAGCGGCTCATCCGCGAGAACCCCTGGGTGACGATGGTGTCGACGACGTCGGCGGGGCTGGTGGCATCCCATTATCCCGTCGTGCTCGAAGACACCGACGATGGCATCAGCATCGTCAGCCACGTCGGCCGGCCCGACGAGCAGCTCCACGAACTGGGGCAGCACGAGATGCTCTTCATCGTGCAGGGACCGCACGGCTACATCTCCCCAGGCTGGTATGCGAACAGCGATTTCGTGCCGACCTGGAATCACGTGACGGCTCACCTCTACGGCACGCCCGAGCTGCTGACCGACGAGGAGAACTTCAGGGTGCTCGACGACCTCGTCGATCATTTCGAGCAGCGGATGCCGCAACCGGTCTCTCTCGACATCGACGAGCACACCGCCCGCCGCATGGCGCGGGGGACCGTCGGGCTCAGGCTGAGGGTCACCCGCTTCGACGCCAGGCTGAAGCTGAGCCAGAACAAAACGCCCGAGGTGTTCGATCGGATCGTCGAGGCGCTCGATGGTGACGGACCGTACAGTTCTCCCGCCCTGGCCGCCGAGATGCGTCGCGTGCGGGATGCAGCCGCACTCGTGCCCTCGGAGGATGACACGATTGCAGTTGAGGATACCGACGATGCTGCTTCGTAACGCCCGCATCTCACTCGGTGACGGCACGCTCGTCGACCTGCAGATCGAGGATCGACTGATCGTCTCGATCACGGCGGCAGGTGAACCCTCAGGCCATGCGGATGAGATCGATGTCGGCGGGCGCTGGGTCTCTCCCGGGCTGTGGGACAACCACGTGCACGCGAGCCAGTGGGCGCTCATCGCGAAACGTCTCGACCTGTCGACGGTCACGTCGGCTCGCCAGGCGGCCGGACTCGTGGGTGGCGCGCTCGCCGCGGGAGCTGCCGTAGCACCGGGCCAGTCCTTCGTCGCCTCGGGGTTCCGGGACGGCCTGTGGCCCGACGCGCCGTCCCTCGAACTACTCGATGCGGTCAGTGGTGGAGTTCCGGTCGTGCTCATCAGCGCCGACCTCCACGCCGTGTGGCTGAATTCTGCTGCGCTCGACCTCTACGGGCATCGCGGCAACGCGACCGGGCTGCTGAGGGAAGATCCGGCGTTCGAGATCACCCGGCAGGTCAACGCCGTTCCCGTCGATGTGCTCGATACCTGGATCGTGGATGCCGGCCATGCCGCTGCCGCTCGCGGAGTCGTCGGGGTCGTCGACCTCGAGATGGCCTGGAACCTCGAATCCTGGCAGCGGAGGATGGGCAACGGATTCGACAGCCTGCGTGTCGAGTTCGGCATCTACAGCGAGCACCTCGAGCAGGCCATCGAGCTCGGGTTGCGCACGGGCGATGCCATCCTGCCGCTACTCACCGTCGGTCGATTCAAGGTGCTCACCGACGGGTCGCTGAACACCCGGACGGCATATTGTTACGACCAGTACCCGGGGATGGAAGGTGAGCCGCATTCGCACGGGATGCTCACGGTGCCCCCGGCCGAACTGCTGCCGCGCATGCGCGCTGCCGTCGACGCCGGAATCGAACCGTCCGTGCACGCCATCGGAGATCACGCCACGTCGCTGGCCCTGGATGCGTTCGAAGAACTCGACAGTGGCGGACGGATCGAGCACGCCCAACTGGTGTCGAACTCCGACATCCCGCGATTTGCCGCCCTGGGAGTCACTGCGAGCGTGCAGCCCGATCATGCGATGGATGATCGCGACGTTGCCGAGAGGTTCTGGGCCGGTCGCACGGGTCGTGCGTTCCCGTTGCGCGCACTGCTCGATGCCGGAGCGCAACTGGCGATGGGATCCGACGCTCCGGTGTCACCGCTCGACCCGTGGGTGACGATCGCCGCGGCAGTCGGGCGCACGCGGGATGGGCTCGAGCCGTGGCATCCTGAGCAGGCGATCACCGTGCGCGAAGCCCTCGCGGCGAGCACCCGCACGACGGTCGCCCCGGGTCAGCCTGCTGACCTCATCGTGACTGACCACGATCCCGATGCCCTGGCTGCGACCCAACTGAGGGACGTGGTCGTACTGGCGACTCTGCTGGGCGGCCGGATCACCCACAACGCCCTCTAGCTGCTGATCGTTAAAGCAGAATGCGGGCCGACTCCACTGGAGTCGGCCCGCATGATGTGAAAACTACTTCGTGGCGAGGTGAGCGAAAAGGAACCAGCGGTCCTTCTCGAGGCCGCGAGCGATCTCAATCGCGACATCCTGGCTCACAGGGTCGAGCTCGGCAAGCTCGGTGACGGCGGTGCGCACAGTGACGAGAGTCGCGTCGATGGACGCGATGACTTCGGCGATCACGGCATCGGACTGCTGGAAGCCGGCGGTGAGAGCGGGGGTGGTGGCCCGGGCGCCGACGGTCTGGATGCGGGCGTCGATCGGCAGGCCCAGGGCGACGACGCGCTCCGCTGCGGTGTCTGCATACTCGCGGACGTGGTCGACGACGTCATCCAGCAGCAGGTGCACAGCCTGGAAATTCGCGCCGCGTACGTGCCAGTGCGCCTGCTTGCCGTCCACCGACAGCGCGGTGAGGTCGGTGACGACCGGGCCGAGAAACTGTGCGACACCGGAGGTGACATCCGGGTCGGCCGATGCCTGGGGAACTGCCTGAACTTCAGTCATGGGAGACTCCTTCTCTGTCTGTCTGGGTTCAACGCTAGTCACGCTGTCATATTCCGCAAGCAAGCTGAGGCAACACTAAGTCGGCGCGACCTGCAGTAACCGGGGGCTAACCCCACGGCGATTCGGTGAGGCTGCCCGCTGGCACCCGGCAGGGCCGATTCGGGAGGCTTGAGCCATGATTGCGACAGACTTGGCCAGTGACCCCACACCGGCAGACGACATGAGTACACCGACGCCGACACCGATGCCGAAGACGGGCAGCCGCTACGGTCGACTCTGGCGGCGCATGCCGGCGGAGCTTCTCTACCTGCTGGTCGCCTTCCCGATAGCGCTCACCGGCTTCGGGATCGTCATCACGCTCTTCTTCACCGGCATCGGTACGCTGGTGACCTTCTTCATCGGGGTCGTACTGATCATCGGTGCGCTGTATGTGGCGCGCGGATTCGGGACTCTCGACGTGATGCTCATCGAATGGACCGGGCGGCCCGCCATCCCGCGACCGGAGTGGCAGGATGCCCGAGCAGCGACCGGCTTCTTCGGCTGGCTTCGCGCTGTGCTCGGTAACGGCCACTATTGGTTGTACCTGCTGCACACCATGATCGTGGACTTCATCATCAAGACCGTGACGTGGACGATCACCATCGTCTGGCTGTCGATCGCGGTCGGCGGGCTGACGAACTGGTTCTGGGACATGCTCACGCCGGGCGGAATCGGCGACTGGTACCTCTCGCAGTGGCTCCTCCCGGATGCCGCGATCGACTTCCGGATCGCCGACCGGATCCTGCTCCTGCTCGTCGGGGCCATGTTCCTGGCGACCCTTCCGTTCGTCACTCGCGGGCTGACATCGCTCCACTGGCTCATCGCCCGCGGCATCCTCGGTGCCTGGAAGTCGGATGCGCTTCAGCGCGAGGTCATCACGCTCGCTGCGTCCCGTGGAGCTGCCCACTCCGCCGAGGGTCACTCGCTTCGCCGGCTCGAGAGGGACATCCACGACGGACCCCAGCAGCGACTCGTGCGGTTGCAGATGGACCTCGCGGCCGCGGACCGGCAGCTCGCGGCGGATCCTGAGCAGGCGCGGATCCTGATCGGGGAGGCCATGCAGCAGTCGAAGGATGCCCTCGAGGAGCTTCGGGCGCTCTCGCGGGGATTCGCGCCGCCTATCCTGCTCGATCGCGGACTCGTCGCCGCGCTCGAGTCCGCGGCAATTCGCAGCACAGTGCCCACCCGCGTCGTGGACGAACTCCCACCGGGCGCCGAGTTCGCCCAGGAGATCGAGCGAAACGCCTACTTCGTCGCCAGCGAGGCCCTGACCAATGCGGCCAAGCACTCTGGCGCGACAGAGGTCGAGGTGGTTGTCTCGCTGCAGAACGGCGAAGGGACACACCTGGCTCTGCGAGTGACGGACAACGGGACCGGCGGAGCTTTCTCTATCGCCGGCCACGGCATCGCGGGACTACAGGAGCGACTGCGGGGGCTCGGGGGAACTCTCGAGCTCAGCAGCCCTGCCGGTGGACCCACGGTGCTCACGGCGAGTATCCCCGTGGCATCGCCCACGCCCGTCTCGTGAGCCGTGCCATCCTTGGGGCATGACGTCGTTGCGAGTGGTGGTTGCTGACGACTCCGTGCTGCTGCGCGAGGGTCTTGTGCGAGTGCTCGACGAAGCCGGATTCACCGTGGTCGGCTCCTACGGAAACGCCATAGACCTCCTGGCGCAGCTCGAGACTCTCGACCCCGATGTCGCGATCCTCGACGTCAGGATGCCGCCGACGTTCCGCGATGAAGGGGTGCGGGCCGCGATCACGGCGCGCGGGCTGAAACCCGGTCTCGGCATCCTGTTGCTCTCGCAGTACGTCGAGGTGGCCTACGCGCAGGAATTGCTGTCGGCCGGCCGGGGAGGAATCGGCTACCTCCTGAAAGACAGGGTGGCGTCGCTCGACGAATTGAAGGATGCCGTGCAGCGTATCTCCGCTGGCGGAACCGTGCTCGATCCGGAGGTGGTTGCGCAACTGCTCGGTCGCCGCGGAGACCCCCTGACCACGCTGACTCCTCGCGAGCACGAGGTGCTTGCACTGATGGCCGAAGGGCGAACGAATGCTGCGGTGGGTGCCGCGCTCGTGATCGGCACGGGCGCTGTCGAGAAGAACGTGACATCCATCTTCCAGAAGCTGGGGCTCGACGACTCAGGCACCGACCACCGGCGCGTGCTCGCGGTCCTGGCCTGGCTGCAGCGCTGACCCCCCGGCCGACCGACGATTACCGCAGCGCGGAAATCCGTCCCCCGACCGATTTCAGGTCGCGCACGCGTTTCTCCAGTGTGATGGCGACGAACAGGATGATCGCGCCACCGATCACGGCCCACACCCACCATTCCGTGAGCTGGTACACGGCGACGAGCTGGGGAGCGAAGGTGCGGATCGCGTGGATCAGCACCACGACGGAGCCGAGCACGAGCGGCGCCTGGAGCTGCCCGACGGCACCGACCACGATCAGGATGACGCACGCTGCGCCGAGCGCGACGAGCCGCCAGATCGGGGCATCGGTGAAGGTGGCGAACAGCGAGGGCACCAGGAGCACGAGGATGCCCGGCGCGAGCCAGGGCCAGCTGCCCGCCTGTGGATCACGACGGAGCCGCACGGTTCCCACCGCCAGCAGTGCGACGGCAAGCGTGCCGGTCGCCCACTCGAACGGGTCTATGGCGCCGATGACGGTGGTCGTGATGGCGACCACGACAGCGCCACCGAAGGCGATCCACCCGACTATGCGCGTGAAGGGAGCGCGGTCGACGAGCTGTGAACCCACCGAGATGCCGGCGAGGAGCACGAGCAGGATCCCGGCTCGGACGGCCCCGAGAGCAGTGTCCTGGATGACCGAGAGTTCGATCACGACGATGCCGACCAGTGCCGCGACCAGCACGACAACGGCTGCTTCGATCCGGCGCCGCCGGGTCTCGGGGTGGGTGATCCGGGACTGGATGACCACCGCCGCGACGAGCACGATAAAGGTTGCCGCCGTCCAGATATCGAGTTGGGCGTCCTCGCGCAGGGGCACCATTGAGATCACGAGCGGTCGTCCGAATCCCGCGACCAGCAGGCCTGCCGCGCTGGCCGCGGCCGCAGCGTCGAGGTAGGGACGAAGGCCAGCAGGTCTCGAGTCGAGGCTGGCCGCCATCAGCACTGCTGCACACGACGCCGTGATGATGACGGTGCGGACGGTCGGGCCGGTCATGGCCACGACCGCGATGGGGAGGATGGCGACCAGCAGCGCCGCGAGGAAGATGTACGGCGCCGCTGCACTCGACTCGTTCCTGCGGTCAGCGCTGCGCCAGTCGAGCAGCGCGATGAGAAGGAGCGCTCCGGCGAGGGGGAGCGCGAACGGTTCGACCGGTTCGACACCGGCGTCTCCGAGCGCCCACCACAGCCCAGCTACGGCGAGCACGAGAGCGAGCCAGCCGATGTACTTCCGTGGGCTGGCGGACGAAAAGAGACCGTCTCGCGAGATGGCGAGCAGGAGTGCGGCCACCCCGGCAAGCTCGAGCACCAGCCACAGTGAATCGGATGGCACAGGGTAGATGACCAACGGGGCGGAGAAGATGACGCTCGCAACGGCGACGATGCCGACACCGATCTCGAGCGGCACTCGTGCGCCTCTTCCGCGGAGGTCGAGTGCCAGGGCGACGGCGCTGACGATGAGCGCCGCCGTGATCGGGGCGACCGCCGCCGCGAAGGAGGGCAGCGATGTTGCTCTCGCCAGGGAGTCGAGTGCCCAGGCTGCCGCCGGCGCGATGAGCACGGATGCCGCGATCCGCTCGGCCCGGAACCTCGCCGAAGGGGCGATCTCCGCCCACAACGCGAACCCGACGACGAGTGCGGCAGACAGCGCGAGAGTGATGGGGGGGAAGGGGAGCACGAGCCCGGCAAAAGTATCCCTGCTGGCCGCGACGAACCACAGGACTGCTCCGACTCCGACCGATGACGTGAGAGACAGCCAGAAGAGCACTCGCGCTTCGAGCGCGGACAGGCGGCGGGACAGCACGGCGGACGCCGCGAGGAGCAGCACGGCCAGGATGCCGATGAACAGCGTCGATTCGAGAGCAGAGTCAGCACCACCGGCGAAGCGTTCGTTGACGTGGAACCCTTCGGCGCCGATCGCGATGAACGACAGGACAATCGCGAGCCCGAGAGTCGCGGCTCGGGTGACGGCCTGCTTCGTCGCAACGCGGGCCGCGATCAGGAGCGCGATGACGCCGAGGGATCCGTACCACCAGGTGTCGATGCTCGCCCACGATGACAGGTACGCGAGAGTCATGGCGACGAGCGAGCCGGCCGCGATGGTGATCCGGATGCCCGTGCTCCAGCCGAGCCTGTGTGCGATGCGGAGCGCCACAAGCCCGGCGGCAGCGAGCAGCAGCCACGCCGCGACTGTCGCCCACAGCACGCCGACAAGCGGCACGGCGAGCAGGAGAGTCGCGAAGCCGGCGGCCATCACGATCAGAAGGCGCTCGTCGAGCGTGCCGGCGATCGCCCATGCAGCGCCGACCAGCACGACGACGACCAGGAGCGCGAGAATCGCGGCAGCGTTGCCCGCACCGAAGAGAAGAAGGGAGCCGCCGGCGACGGTCCAGGGTGGAGAAGCAGCCGCGACGACGACGGCCGCGGGCGTGACCGCATAGGTGATCGGGGGCAGCAGGATCAGGATGCCGATCGCGGCGGCGGTCTTTGCGGCGATACCGCTGAACTGTGCCGCAAGCCCGACCCTGGTCGCGCGAGACAGGAACTCGAGCCCGAGAGCCACGATCGCGGCGGCGACGACAGGCCAGAATGCGGCGAATCCGGCGTCGGGGGAGCGGGTGGCGACAACGAACGTGGCGCTCGTGAGCGACGCAGCGCCGATCACCGCAGCCAGTCGGGCGGGCACCAGGGGACTGCCGAGTCTCACCACGAGCCAGACCTGGGCGAGTGCGACCAGGGCGACACAGGTCTGCGCGACCGCGGGTGCCGCTTGTCCGGCCGCCACGAAGTCGCCCGAGATGAAGGGGCTGGTTCCGGCAGCGAGAATGAGCCCCAGAACGCCGAATCCCGCCACGATCGACTTCTCGGCCCTGTGCCTGAAGGCGGCGTGGGCAAGCCCAGCCACGGCCAGCCCGATGAAGGCCGCAAACAGGGTGATCGAGACATCCACGGCGTCGAATGCGCCACCGATGAGAAGCGCAGCGCCCGGCGCGAGGGCGATGGATGCCACGACGCTCGGTAACCGCAGGCCCGAGAGTCGGTGCCACGCGGTGAACGCGACGGCTGAGAGCAACAGCGCGATTCCCCAGTAGACAGGGTCCCGCACAGCTCCCGCGCCAAAGAAGTCGTTGGCTTTGATCGCATAGATGTCGAGATAGACGAAGACGACGGCGAGGGCTGCAATACCCTCGGCGGTGACGCGCAGGTTCCTCGAACGAAGAATCGATGCGCCCGCGATGGCGGCCGCCGTGACGGCCAGGATGATGACTGTTCGCCACACGAGACCGAAGTTGATGAACGCGTACACGAGGAAGAAGATCGCGCCGATCGACAGCAGCGACACCCCGGTAATGAGCAGGATGACCTGCACGCCCACATGCCGTCGCGGCGCCACGGGCTGCGTGGCTGGGGGCTGTGGCGGCGCCGGCGCAACATCCGTCACTACCTCAGGCTCGGGGTCCGCGATCGTCGGCGGTGCCATGGCAGCGAGGACCGGCGCAGAGATCACAGACTGCTGTTCCGCCTCCACGGCGGCCGAGTCGAACCGGATCTGCCCGATGAGCTCGAGCCGACGGTCGAGGGCGGCCGCGGCATCCTTCGACTCTGAATCGAGCCGGGCAATAAGTGGGCTCTGCAGGTCGAGGCCACAGGTGCCGCAGGCCAACCCATCGCGATCGACGAGGCAGGCCGGACAGACCTGGTTGGAAAGGTCTCGGGGGTTGCGCGGAAACTGCACGAATCCGACGTAGGGCAGGAAGGTACTCATCGCGGCTCAGGCTACTGCGGGCAACGCGAATATTGGTCACATCGCCCCCGAACTGGGGAATGTCGGCCATGGCGTGCCGGAGGGCGGGGACGTCGCAGCTATTATGGGATCGTGAACATCGTCGCTTTCATCATCTCGCTGGGCCTCTTCGTCCTGGGCCTGTACGTCATGGGTTCGGCGTTCTACGTGGAGGGAGCCGAGTTCATCGTCTTCCTCGGCGGAATCCTCCTGAGCAGCCTCGGGGTGTTCATCCCCATCCACGTCCTGAAGCGCATCGACGGCTGACCGCCGTGCCGAGTCTGATGAGCAGGCTCGCGCCGCTCATCATCACCCTCCGGGGTTCGAAGCGCGGTTTCAGCACTGCCCAGCGCACGCTCGACGACGTCGCGCGATTGCAGCGGCATCCGAAATCCTTCACACCGCCGGCGCGATTAGCGTCGAAGGTCGACATCACCCGACGAGACGTCAACGGCTGGCCGGTTCACTATGTGTCGCCGAAAGGCAGGCAGCCCACCACGAGGGCGATCTTCCTGCACGGTGGATGCTACGTGTACGAGATCGACCCTGTGCACTGGAACTTCGTGGCGAAGCTCGCTGTCGAAGCGGGAATCACGGTCATCGTGCCGATCATGCCGCTCGCGCCGACGGGCACCGCGAGCGTGATAGTTCCCGCCGTGGCTGACCTCGCCGCGTCGGTCATGGCCGAGGTCGGAGCCGAGAATCTCAGCATCATCGGGGATTCCTCAGGCGGAGGGATGTCGCTCGCGGTGGCGATGGAGTTGCGCGACCGCGAACTGCCCCCGCTGCACAGGATCGTGCTCATCGCGCCCTGGCTCGACATCAGCGGAACCGATCCGATGCTCGCCGTCATCGCGCCGACCGACCCCTGGCTCGCTGTGCCAGGGACCCACGCTGCGGGCGGACTGTACCGTGACGAGCTGGGGGAGGGGGACTGGCGGGTGAGCCCCATCCACGGCGACCTGACGGGGCTCGGGCCCATCACCATGTTCAGTGGCACGCGAGACATCGTGCACGCCGACGCAATCCGGTTCCTGCCGCTCGCTGCCGACGCCGGACTCGAAATCGACTACTACCAGGGCCAGGGCATGCTCCACAACTACCCGATCCTGCCGATGCCGGAGGGCGACACCGCCAGGATGGCCGTGGTCGCGGCGATCCGCTGACCGCTTCAGTTCGAGCGAGCGATGATCGCCCTCAGCGCCCCGAGCGGTGCCTTGGGCGTGCGGTCGTCGGCCAACAGTCCGTTGGTCTCCTGCAGGGTGTCTGCAAGCTGGGTGTAACAGAATCCCGCGAGGAACGTGCTGTCATCGAGAGCACCGACGACAGCCTCGAGCCGCTGCAGGTAGTCGTCTGTGCCTGTAGCGCTCGAATATCCCCACGCATCAGCGTCTGAGTAGTTCGTAGCGAAGGAGATGCCACCGAACTCGGTCAACATCACCGGGCGATCTCCGATCTCCTGGCCATCCAGCACCACTCGACGCCCCGCCGGACCATGGCCCTCCAGTAGCCGATCCTGGGCGGCATCATCGAGGTAGCGTGCGCGCAGCACAGCGCCGGAAGCCTCGTAGTCGTGAACGCTGATGATGTCTGAGTCGACGTGTTCCCAACCGTCATTCGAGATGACGGGGCGCGAGCCATCCAGGGCGCGAGTCATCGCCACCAGAGCGCGGGCAAATGCCTGCATCTCGGGGGAGTGTTCGATGTGCTGCACACCCCAGCTCTCATTGAGCGGAACCCAGGTGACGATCGATGGATGCGAGATATCCCGCTCCATGACCGACATCCACTCGGTCATCAGTCGTGTCGCCGCAACGCTGCTGAACTCGAACGCTCCGGGAGCTTCTGCCCAGACCAACAACCCGAGACGATCAGCCCAGTAGAAAAATCGGGGATCTTCGAACTTCTGATGCAGTCGTGTCGCATTGAATCCCAGCTGTTTGGTCAGTTCGACATCCTGCCGAAGCGCGTCAGGTGTCGGGCTCGCCAGATGAGATTGGGGCCAGTATCCCTGATTGAGAACCGACCGCACGAAGTATGGCCTGTCGTTGAGAATGAATCGTCGATCGCTCGCGCGGGCCGACCTCAGGCCGAGATAGGACGAGACGACGTCGATTGCGTGACCGGTGCCATCGGTCAGGGCGACCGTTGCATCGATCAGCCTCGGGTGCTCGGGTGACCAGAGCAGCTCGTCCCAGGCCTGACCGTTGCGCTGTTCGGCGATCTGCACCACGCCGACTATGCCTGCGGAGACTGCGGGAACGGTGAGCTCGGCGATCACCCGACCTTCGAAACGCAGAGTGATCGACACGGTGGAGCCGGCCGAGGGGGTGCGGTTGAGATCGACGCGAGCATCGACGGTGCCGTTCGTGAGATCAGGAACCCAGTGGATGAGCTGTATCGATGTTGCTGCAGTCGATTCGAGCCACACCGGTTGCCAGATTCCCGAGGTGCGGTGATACCAGATCGAGTGGGGCTCGGCGCGCCAGTCCTGCTTGCCGCGTGGCTGGGTCACATCGGCAGGGTCGTCTTCGGCTCGAACGACGAGTGTGTGCTCATGGCGATCGTGATCGAGTGCCGCGGTGATGTCGAAGGAGAACGGTGACTGGCCCCCCTCATGGCTACCGACGAAGGTCTCATCGATCCAGACCATGGCACGGTAGTCGACGGCTCCGAAGTTCAGGTGGAGGCGTCGCTCGGCGATGCCATCGGCCACGAGAAATCCGGACTCGCTGAGATCGTCGCCGCTCAGGGTGCGCGAATACCAGACGACGGGATGAAAGCCGGGATCGTGGATGCCCGACGCCTCGGACTCAAACGGGAACGGGACGACTATCGTGCGGTCGAACACGTTGTCGACGAACCATCTGGCGTCGAGGCCTTCGTCGTGATCGTCGAACGCGAATCCCCATGGTCCTTGCAGGTCACACCAGTCGGGCCGCACCAGCTGCGGTCTTGGATATCGCCCGTCCTGGATGCTGGCCCTGAAGTCGACAGGGTCATGGTCGTAGGCGTCGCTGCTCATACCCATATCATGCAGGCAATTTACCGCGCTGTAAACTCGGCATCGTCGAGCGGCGGCGAGGCGAGGAGTGGAGCGGGAGCACTCTCGCGCACCACGAGCTCGAAATCCACGACCCGGTGTCGACCGAGCCCGTCGAAGCCAGCGATGCGTTCAACCAGCATGTCGAGGGCGACCCGGGCGAGTTGATCGAGATTCGGCGCAACCGTCGTGAGGCTGGGGAATGTGGTCTCGGTGAACGCGATGTTGTCCCAGCCCACGACCGCGACGTCGTCGGGGATGCTGATTCCGCGCTCGTGAAGGGCGCGCAAAGCCCCCATGGCAGCAAGATCGTCGCGGCACACCAGTCCATCTATTCTCAGTCCGGAGTCGAGCGCCGCCCCGAGCGACCGGGCCGATGCGGTCGGCGAGACCGCATCACTCGCGATCAGCATCGCGGGTTCGGCGACGAGCCCCGATTGCTCGAGCCCCTCCTGATAGCCGAGGATCCGCAGTCTGGATGTCGACGACAGGGCCTGGGCTTCGTGCCCGAGGAACGCAATACGTTTACGTCCGAGCGCCGCGATATGCCGTGTGGCCGCTGCTGCAGCTGCGACGTTGTCGATCATCACTTTGTCCATGGTGAGCGGTGCTGAACCCTCTCCGAGCAGCACTATCGGAAGATCACCGTGTCGTTCGGCGATCTCCCTGGCCGAGATCTGAGCGGGTTGGAACAACATCCCGTCCACCAGCCCCGCCTCGCTGGTCGACAGGACGGCGCGTTCCCCCTCCAGGGTTCCCTCGGTCTCTTCGAGCAGCAGCCGGTACCCGGTGCCCGTGGTCTCGGCGATACGCGAGACGAGGTTGGCGAGCTCGGAAAAGTACGGCAGACGCACGTCGGCAAAGGCCAGGGCGAGCAGTCCGGTGCGACCCGTCGCCAATTGGCGGCCGAGCGCGTTGGGGCGGTATCCGAGCTCATCGATTGCCCGTTGCACTCTTTCGCGCATGGAGGCGGACACATGGGGATGGTGGTGCACCACATTGGAGACGGTCTTCATCGAGACGCCCGCGCGCTCAGCGACATCCTGCAGTCGGACTCCGGCCATTCTTCCTCCATCGCTGGTGGTCAGCCGCAGTATTCGGGTCTGCGCCGACGATATCCGAGACTATCGCGCGTGACCACGTTCCATTCCACCGCAGGAAAGATTGCAGACTTGACCTCCAGACTTCTAGCGCTGTAAATTTGAAGAACTCTCTCGGAACATCGCGTCACAGCCGTGACGGCGCCGAGTGATGCACCCAGATATGTCGCAGCAGCGACCAACTCAAAGGAGAGTACGGATGAATAAGGGCATCGCACGCAGGGCGATCGCGGCCACGCTGGCACTCGGCGTCGGAATCGTCCTCGCCGGTTGCGCGGGCTCGGCTGGCGGCTCGGGTTCAGGCGCAGTTCCTGGCGAAGACTACGCCGGACCGAAAGTCTCGATCACGTTCTGGAACGGTTGGACGGGCGGCGCGGCTCCCGTGCTCGTGCCCAAGCTCATCGAGAAGTTCAACTCGGAGCACGACAACATCGAGGTGAAGAACGTTCCGCAGGAGTGGGGAGACATCGCCAAGAAGATGCCGCTCGCGGTGAAGGCGGGGAAGGGTCCCGATGTCGCCGTCGGTCACGGGGATGACATCGCCACCTACGCTGCCCAGGGCCTGCTGCTCGGGGCCGACGACATCGTCGATGCACTCGGTTACTCGGCTGACGATTTCCCCGAAGGCCTCATGGAGGCCGGCGCCTATCAGGGTGACCAGTACGGCATCCCGTGGAGCGTCACCCCGCTAGGGCTGTACGTCAACAACGATGTACTCCGCTCTGCCGGTATCGACCCCGCCGTAGTGCCCACTGATAAAGAGAGCTACATGGCGGCGCTCGAGACTCTCAAGGGCGCTGGCATCGCGGGCGAATGGGTCGACGGTTACGTGTTCACGGGCACCTTCGAGTTCCAGTCGCTGGTGTGGCAGTTCGGGGGCGACCTCTACAACGACGACGTCACGAAATCGACGTTCAACTCGGATGCCGGTGTTCAAGCGCTCACCCACATGACCGACCTCATCGATCAGGGCTACAGCCCGCCGAACGTCGCCCAGGATGGCAACATCAAGGGGCTGTTGTCGAGTGAGACGGCATACAACTGGAACGGCGTGTGGCAGACGACCAACGAGTCGTTCAACCAGATCGACTGGACCGTTGCCCCGGTGCCGCAGATCGGAACAGAGAAGGCCGTCTGGTCGAGCTCGACCCACTGGATGTTCCTGAATAACAAGGGCCAGAACCAGGACAAGACGGCTGCTGCAGCCACTTTTGTGAAGTGGATGAACGAGAACTCGGCAGGGTGGGCTGAGACCGGCGAGCTTCCCGCCGCCAACGACGTGCGCAATGACCCAGCCCTCATCGAGACGTACCCGAACCTCAAGCCGTTCCTCGACTCACTTCCGTATGCGCATTACGAGACAAGCGCTCCCGGGATCACCGCCGCGAACGCACTGATCACGACCGCCCTCAACGAAGCGTTGACCGGGAAGAAGTCGCCGCAGGCGGCTCTCGACGATGCAGCCAGGCAGGCTGACGCGATCCTCGAGCAGAACGCGGCAAAATACGGTGACTAGTCTCGCTCCCGTCATCCCGACGTCCCGGCGTTCACTCGTCGGGACGTCGGGAGTTCGGCGGCGAACGGGTATCGCTTACCTGTTCCTCGCCCCATTCCTGGCGCTCTTCACGATTTTCGTGGTCACGCCGGCGATTTTCGGCCTGTGGATCAGCGTCACGGACTGGAGCCCCTACAAAGATGAGCAGAATTTCGTCGGACTGAAGAACTACATCGATCTCGTCACCCCCGGATCGATCACCTTCAGCGACTTCTGGCAGAGTATGGGCGCGACCGGCATCTTCACAGTGCTGAGTGTGCCGTGCCTGCTCATCATTCCGATGCTGACCGCCATCCTGCTGAACAACAACATCCGCGGTGGCTCGGCGTTCAGGGCGATCTTCTTTGCGCCGTACGTGCTGGGCGTTGCCGTCATCGGCGTCATCTGGAAGTACCTGCTCGACACCCAGTCCGGCATGTTGAACCACATCCTGGGGTTGATCGGTCTCCCGGACAACATCCCCTGGACCGTCGATGTGCCGTGGGCCTGGGTGTCGCTCGTGCTTGTCACGGTGTGGTGGACCCTCGGCTTCAACGCCGTCATCCTGCTGGCTGGCTTGAAATCCATCAATCCGGATCTCTATGAAGCTGCGTCGCTCGACGGCGCCGGAGTGTTCAGGAAGTTCTGGAGCGTCACCCTGCCTGGCCTGCGTCCCGTCATGCTGTTTGTCAGCACCACGACGATCCTCGCGTCTGCCAACATGTTCGGCCAGTCGTACCTGCTCACCAAGGGCGGGCCGGCCAATGCCACCCGCACCGCGATCATGTACATCTCAGACCAGGGCCTGTCGCAGGACAACATGGCGCCGGCCGCGGCGATGAGTTACATCCTGTTCGCCATCCTCGCCATCATCAGCGTGATCAATTTCCGCGTCCAGCGCGAGAAGTCAGGGTAGGTATGTCTTCGATGACGATAACCAGGCGACGACCTCGAGGCGTGGCGGCCAGGACGGCGGGAATCTATGCCGTGCTGATCTTCGTGGCACTCGCGATCATCCTGCCTCTCGTGTGGGTCTTCATCACCTCGTTCAAGACCGACGGCGATGTGATCTCGAATCCATACTCCATCGTGCCGGATCCAGCCTCGACCGAGGCATACAGCACGCTCGCCGGAGGGCAGCAGCCCATCTTCCTGTGGCTGCTCAACAGTTTCCTGGCCGCCAGCCTGCAGACGGTGATCATCCTCGTCACGGCCTCACTCGGCGCGTACGCGCTTGCACGGCTGGAGTTCCGCGGAAAGAAGATCGTGTTCGGCGTCATCATCGGCACCCTGCTGGTACCGCCGGTGATCTTCCTGATCCCGAACTATCTGATCGTGCAGAACTTCGGTTGGCTCGACACCATCTGGGCGATCACGATTCCCGGTGCGGCCGGTGCATTCGGCATCTTCTTCCTGCGTCAATTTTTCATCAACCTGCCGCTGGAGTTCGAGGAGGCAGCGCGCATCGACGGTGCCGGGGACTTCAGGATCTTCAGTCAGATCATCCTGCCCCTGGCGCGACCGGCTCTCGCGACCCTGGCCATCCTGAGCTTTCTCGGGAACTGGAATGACTTTCTCTGGCCGATCTACGTGCTGCTCAGCCCCGAGAATCTGACGCTGCAGCCGGGGCTGTCACAACTGCAGGGCACGTATTCGACGCACTTCAGCATCGTGATGGCCGGTGCCGTGATCGCGTCGGTGCCCGTCCTCATCCTGTTCGCCATCGCGCAGAAGCAGATCGTCGAATCCGTGGCCAACTCGGGGGTGAAGGGATGAGCTCACGTCGGGGGTTGGGCGTGGCGTCTCTGGGTGCGGTTGCCGCAATCCTGCTTGCGGGATGCTCCGCCGCTTCGTCAGACGCAGCGGACGACGGTGCGACTGATCCTGCCCAGTTCGTGATCGACCAGGATTTTCCGGACCCCGATGTGATCGAGGTGGACGGTGTTTACTATGCATATGCCACGAACTCGAGGGCAGTAAACGTGCAGTTCGCCACATCGACCGACCTGGAGACCTGGGACGTGGCATCCGATGATGTGTTCCCCGACCTGCCCGAGTGGGCCGATACCGGCCGCACCTGGGCACCCGATGTCGCGGTGTTGCCGGATGGCCGGTTCGCGTTGTACTTCACAGCGACGGATGCATCGTCGGGTCGACAATGCATAGGAGTCGCGGTGTCGGATGCCGCCGACGGGCCGTTCGTTTCGGATTCGCCGACGCCCCTGATCTGCCCGTTGGACGAGGGTGGGGCCATCGACGCGGCAAGCTTCGTCGACTCGGATGGAGCGCCCTACCTCGTGTGGAAGAACGACGGTAACTGCTGCGAACTCGACACCTGGCTTCAACTGTCGCCGCTCACTGCCGACGGGCTCTCGTTGGCGGGGGATCCGGTGAAGCTGCTGACGACGACTGAGCCATGGGAGGGCACTCTCATCGAGGCGCCGGTGATCGTGCGACACGACGGCGAGTACGTGTTGTTCTATTCCGCGAACGACTACGGGGGAGACCAGTACGCCACGGGGTACGCGACCGCCCCGTCCCTGACCGGGCCATACAGGAAAGCCGCCGGGCCGCTCCTGACTACTGACCTGACGGACCAGCAGTACCTCGGTCCCGGCGGTCAGGACATCGTCATTGCGCCAGACGGCACGGACCGGATCGTGTTTCATTCCTGGGATGCCGCGTACTCGTACCGAGGCATGAACGTGCTCGAGTTGAGGTGGGATAGCGGCAAGCCCGTCGTGGGCTGACTCCGTGTGGAGATCAACGATATGGAGGGGATACGGAGAATCGAACTCCGGTCATCAGTTTGGAAGACTGAGGCTTTACCATTAAGCTACATCCCCGGATTCCGGCCGCACTGCGACCGAAGAGCCGTGGACAAGTGTACCTGACCGAACGAGTGGTGCCGTCCACCCACCCCTGAACTGGGTGTCTGTTTCCCGCTGGTGGTCGCCCCCTGCCGTGCCACTCTTGTGCCAGACGACTGTGCCAGTCGTCCGTGCCAGTCGTCCGTGCGTGCGCACACTGCACCTTTCCCAGCAGGAGAATCCATGAACAAGCCCACGGTTCGCGAGCGTTTTCGGTACTGGTTCGACCAGTGGATGTCTCGTGGCCCTGTCGCTCTGATCGCGCTGCTCGGCCTCGCCACGGTCGTGCTCGTGCTCGTGGTGTTCGGTCTGGTGTCGTTGTTCACCCTGTTCGGCATCTACCCCAACGACGACCCGACGACGAATCCGGCCGACACGCTCTGGGGCAACCTGATGCGCACCCTGGACCCGGGAACCATGGGAGGAGACACGGGATGGTTGTTCCGCATTCTGATGCTCATCATCACTGTCGGCGGCCTCATCATCGTGGCAAGCCTGATCGGCATCATTTCCGGTGCGTTCGATTCCAAGGTCGAGGACCTGCGAAAGGGCCGCTCGCGAGTGCTCGAGACCGACCACACCCTGATCCTGGGCTGGAGCAGCAAGATTTTTCCGATCCTGTCCGAGATCGTGATCGCCAACGAGTCGCGCAAGAAAGCGTCCATCGTGATTCTTGCCGACAGGGACAAGGTCGAGATGGAGGACGAGATCTTCGCCAAGCTGGGCGCGACAGGCACGACGAAGATCATCTGCCGCACGGGAGACCCGATGGATCTCGGCGATCTCGAAATCAGTAATCCACACACAGCCAGGAGCATCATCCTCCTTGCTCCCGACGGTAGCTCCGACCCCGATTCCGATGTCATCAAGACCGCGCTCGCCATCACCAACAATCCGCGCCGCCGCGAAGGCAGCTACCACATAGTCGGCGAGATCGAACAGGCATCGAACCTCGAAGCTGCGAGGCTCGTCGGTAAAGACGAAGCTCACTGGATCCTCGGTGCCGACCTCATCGGACGCATCACCGTGCAGAGCTGTCGGCAAAGCGGGTTGAGCGTCGTGTACTCCGAGCTCCTCGACTTCGATGGTGACGAGATCTACTTCACTGAGCAGCCGACACTCCACGGGATGTCGTATTCCGATACCCAGTTCGCGTTTGCGACCTCGTCGGTCATGGGCATCGTCAAAGGGGGGATCGTGAATCTCAACCCGACGCCAGACACGATCTACGAATTCGGTGACAGCCTGATCGTCATCGCGGAAGACGACAGCACCATTGCTTTGGCGCCTGCAGGTTCCGTCGATGAGTCGGCACTCAGCGCCGTGCATCCTGAGCCTCCTCGGCCGGAACGCACTCTTGTGCTCGGGTACAACGCGGGACTGCCCGGCATGCTCCGTGAACTCGATGAATACGTGGCAGCAGGCTCGACCGTCACCGTACTCGCCGACGTCGACACTCCACTCTTCGGCTCGTTCGACAATCTCGTTGTGACCTTCACGCGGGGCGACGCCTCCAGCCGGACGGCGCTCGACGCCCTTCGGGTCGACGGATACGACCACATCATCGTGCTGGCCTATCGTGACGCTCTCGACGCGCAACGAGCAGACAGCAGGACGCTCATCACCCTGCTGCAGCTTCGGGCCATAGAAGACAGCACCGACGCAGACCTGAACATCGTGAGCGAGATGCTGGATGACCGCAATCGCGAGCTCGCCGAGGTCACCAACGCCGACGATTTCATCGTGAGCGACAAATTGATCAGCCTGTTGCTGTCGCAGGTGTCGGAGAACCGACTTCTCATGGACGTGTTCGGCACCCTGTTCAGCAGTGCGGGGAGCGAGGTCTACCTCAACCCCGCCGAGAACTACATCACTGCGGGGATGAGCGTCGACTTCTACACTGTGCTTGAGGCAGCCCGTCGTCGTGGTCAGACCGCGATCGGCTACCGCATCGGGTCACAGGCGCGCAACAGCGCGCAAGCGTACGGCGTGCACGTCAACCCGCTGAAGACCGACCGCGTGACATTCGGCCCGGGTGACAGGGTGATCGTGCTCGCAGCGGAGTAGGCGGTTGTGCCGCGCTCAGCGCGCTAGACTTGCCGAGGCCATTTTCGTTTCAGATACGACTCGAGGGTGGCCGACGTCCGGGGCGTAGCTCAGCTTGGTAGAGCGCTCGGTTTGGGACCGAGAGGCCGCAGGTTCGAATCCTGTCGCCCCGACAGCACTTCCCCCCACGATCTACAGGAGAACCACAACGTGAAGACCACGGTTGAGAAGCTCACCGCCACCCGCGTCAAGCTGAACATCGCAGTGACCCCCGACGAGCTCAAGCCGAGCATCGCGCATGCCTACGAGCACATCGGCTCACAGGTCAACATCCCCGGCTTCCGCAAGGGCAAGATCCCGCAGCAGCTGCTCGACCAGCGCGTGGGCCGCGAAGAGATCCTGAATCACGCCGTGAGCGAGAGCCTTGACAAGTTCTTCCGCCAGGCCGTTACCGACGAGAAGATCCGCGTGCTCGGTCGCCCGGAGGCAGACGTCAAGACCTGGCCCGAGGTCAAGGACTTCAGCGGTGACCTCGAGATCGTCATCGAGGTCGACGTGCGCCCCGAGTTCGACCTCCCGTCGCTCGACGGCCTCACCCTGACCGTCGACGAGGCCAAGGTCACGGCCGACGATGTCAAGGACGAGCTGGATGCCCTGCGCAGCCGCTTCGGAACCCTCGTGACCGTCGACCGCCCGGCCAAGAAGGGCGACTTCGCCCAGCTCGACCTGGTCGCGAAGATCGGTGACAACGAGGTCGACTCCGCGACGAGCATCTCGTACGAGGTCGGATCCGGCGAGCTCATCGAGGGCATCGACGAAGCGCTCGACAGCCTCAGTGCCGACGAGACCACCACTTTCGAGTCGACCCTGCTCGGCGGTGACCACGAGGGCGAGACCGCCCTCATCACCGTCTCGCTGCTCGCCGTGAAGGAGCGCGAGCTTCCCGAGGCCGATGACGACTTCGCCCAGATCGCCAGCCAGTTCGACACCATCAAGGAGTTGAAGGCAGACATCAAGGAGCAGGTCGCCAAGTCGAAGGTCTTCGGCCAGGGCGCACAGGCCCGCGACCAGATCGTCGACGAGCTGCTCAAGTCGGTCGAGATCCCCGTCCCCCCGAAGCTGGTCGAAGACGAGGTGCACCGCCACCTCGAGAACGAGAACCGTCTCGACGACGCCGAGCACCGCGCCGAGGTCACCGAGTCGAGCGAGAAGACGTTCCGCACGCAGATCCTGCTCGACTCGATCGTCGAGGCCGAGGATGTCAAGGTCAGCCAGAACGAGCTCACCAACTACCTCATCCAGGGTGCCCAGCAGTACGGCATGGAGCCCGGCGAGTTCATCCAGGTGCTGCAGCAGAACGGCCAGATCCCCGGAATGATCGCCGAAGTCGCCCGCGTCAAGGCTCTCGCTGTCGTGCTCGGCAAGGCAAAGGTCGTCGACTCGAAGGGCAAGGAGATCGACGTGTCTCCGTTCACCGCGTCGGCTCTCGGCGACGAGAACGATGATTCTGACGAGATCACCGCCGCAGACCTCGACGGTTCCAGTGACGACCACGGTCACGACCAGAAGGACTCGCACGGTCGTAAGGCCGGCCACGAGCACTTCGGTCACGACCACAAATAGTCCAACTTCGACAGGGCCCGTCACCTCGGTGGCGGGCCCTTCGTCGTTCCGGCCACCTTTCGGAAATTCAGGAATGTCGGCGCAGGACAGTCCGAATACCCGCTGCCGCGGCATCCACCACTCCCGAGTTCCTGAATTTCCGAAGGGTGCGGGGGAGGGCGCGCGACGCTCCGCTATCTGCCCACGGCGAACACCGCCATCTGGGCTGACGCGCTCCAGTAGATTCGAACCAAGCGACATCACAACACCGATTAGAAACAGACGGAGCGCACACAATGGCCCAACCGGCATTGGTCTCAAGCATCTTCGACCAACTCCTCAAGGACCGCATCATCTGGCTTGGCTCAGAGGTGCGTGACGAAAACGCCAACGAGATCTGCGCGAAGATCCTGCTGCTTGCAGCGGAGGACCCGAAGCGAGACATCTTCCTGTACATCAACTCGCCCGGTGGTTCGATCACCGCGGGCATGGCGATCTACGACACGATGAAGTTCGTGCCGAACGACATCGTCACCGTGGGAATCGGCCTCGCGGCCTCGATGGGGCAGTTCCTGCTCTCGTCCGGTACCAAGGGCAAGCGCTACATCACGCCGAACGCGCGAGTGCTGTTGCACCAGCCGTCGGGTGGTTTCGGCGGAACCTCAGCCGACATCCAGACCCAGGCTGGCGTCATCCTCGACATGAAGAAGAGGATGGCCGAGCTCACCGCCGAGCAGACCGGCAAGTCGATCGAGCAGGTGCTCATCGACAACGACCGTGACAACTGGTTCACGGCTCAGCAGGCACTCGAGTACGGATTCGTGGATCACCTCCGCGAATTCGCTTCAGACGTCGTCGGCGGCGGCGGAACAGACGAGGCTGTCTCCAATCTGGCAGCAACAGGCGAAAAGGACTGATCATGGATAACTTCAACCTCCCCGGTTCGGGCATGGCCAGGCCCACGCCCAACGACCGCTACATTCTGCCGACGTTCGAAGAGCGCACGGCGTATGGCTACAAGCGCCAGGACCCGTACGCGAAGCTCTTCGAAGACCGCATCATCTTCCTCGGTGTGCAGATCGACGACGCTTCGGCCGACGACGTCATGGCCCAGTTGCTCGTTCTCGAGAGCCAGGACCCGGATCGCGACATCGTGATGTACATCAACTCACCCGGTGGATCGTTCACCGCGATGACGGCGATCTACGACACCATGCAGTACATCCGTCCCCACATCCAGACCGTGGTGCTCGGGCAGGCGGCATCCGCTGCCGCCGTCATCACGGCCGGTGGAACGAAGGGCAAGCGACTGGCCCTGCCGAACGCGCGCATCCTCATCCACCAGCCCAGCGGTGGTTCAGAGGGCGCGAGCCAGGCGTCTGACATCGAGATCCAGGCACGCGAGATCCTGCGCATGCGCGGGTGGCTCGAGGAGACCCTCTCGTTCCACTCGAACCGCACACCGGAGCAGATCAACAAGGACATCGACCGCGACAAGATCCTCAGCGCGGCCGAGGCGATGGAGTACGGTCTCATCGACCAGGTGCTCACGAGCCGCAAGAACCTGCCGGCGTTGACCGCGGGCTAAGTATTTTCGCTCATAACGCAGAAGGGCCGTCCCGATGGGGCGGCCCTTCCGTCGTTGGTGCGGCGCTCAGTCCTTGCGGCGCCTCGTCGACACGAACAGCGTCGCGGCGCCGGCGACGAGCACCGCCGCGATCGCACCGCCGATCCACAGCACATCGGCGAGGTTGGCGTCGCCGCGGACGACCGGAGCCGTGGTGGCTTCCGGCGGTGCCGCGATGCCTTCGCCCCCACAGTCCGGCGCGGTCGCCGCGCCTGGCGAGGTCACGGCATCCGTGGAGGGTGCCCAGGTGAAGTCGACCTCTCCCGAGACCGTGTGGCCGTCGGCGGAGACCAGCTGCCAGAGCATCCGGTACTCGCCCGCATCGCCGAGTGAGGACCCGACAGCTACGGTCGAGTCGACGATCGAGACGCAGCCGTCGCCGTAGTAGAGGCCCTCGGTATCAGTGACCTCGATGGCGAATCCCGAGCCGTCTCCCGACAGGTCCAGCAGCGCCTCGTTGGTCGTGACCGAGAAGCTTTCGGGAACCTCGGTGATCGTGCTGTTCTCCTCGGGTGTGGATGCCACCAGATAGTTGTGGGCGGATGCCGGAGCGGCCATGGCCAGCACCAGGGCAGTAGCGACGGTTAGTGCCCCCACAGCCCTGAACCCGGTGAATACACCTGTTCGTGTGGACCGCATTACTTCGCAGCCGGGCGGCGCATCGAGAACGCGAGCACGAGCCCGACGACGCCCACTATGAGCCCACCGATGCCGAGCACTCGTGCCAGAACATCGATGGATGCCGCGTCGTCGGAGGTGGAGGCGGTTGCGTCAGCCCCGGCGGTCACAGCGGCATCCTCGTCGTGGCCCTCGTCTCCCGCAGCGCCACCGTGGTGGTCCTCTGCGGGCGCGTCGTTGATGTAGAGCACGGGAGCGGGGTATTCGGCGTCCTCGACCGTCTCACTCCAGCTCACGACACTGCCGTCGCTGTAGGTCTGGTCCGTGGGCAGCACGACCGACCCGGTGTCCGGCACCGGTCCGACCGACAGGGGGAACAGTTGCAGCTGACCCGCGACGATCTCCGAGCCGGCGTCTGCCGTCCAGACGACCGACGTGACGGCCTCGGTGATCGAGCTCTCACCGATGGTGACGGGCTCCGGCAGTGTCTCTGTTACGAGTTCGGCCGTCCATCCGGCGACCGGCACATACCTGACGCTCGTGAAAGGAGTGTCGGTGGGGAGCGAGACCTCGACTCTGGTGGTGCCCGCCGTCTCGGATTCGTTGGGCACCGTGAGGGTGATCACGGCATACGATCCCGCGACGGCCTGCGTCGGATCGACCGACACATGGGCGCTTGCGGCAAGCGGTGCTGCAACAGCAAGTGCGAGACCGGCGGTGATGGCAATAGCGGACGTGGTTCTACGGTTCATGATGGTTGTTCTTTCCTGACGATTCTCGCGGCTTGGAGCCGGCGATGACACAAGTGGATGGTGCGGTATGACTGCCTAGGCGGCAGCCAACTCCGGCGGTCCACGGTGTCGCATCGTCGAGAGCAGAACTGAGAGGTCAAGGGCAACATACCGGCGAACCGCACGGATTCCCGTGGGGCGGGGTGTGGTCGCGACCGGAACGATCGCGGCGAACAGCCTCGCGAAGAACAGCCGGGCGGTGTCGGAGATGCCCCAGAACGCGCGCTCCGCATAGAGGAACGCGACGATGGTGACGAGCGCGGCCACGGCATGGGCTATCCACATGGCGCCGCCGGCGTGAAGATGGGTGAGCGCGGGCGTTGTCGGAGGTGCAACGAGCCCGGTGTGAGCGTGGGCTGCGGCCACCGGCATCCCGAGCGCGCTGAAAATTCCGTGGAACAGTGCCTGGCTGAGGGCGATGGATGCGGCCAGCCGCCACGGGGAGAGGGTCCGCCCGGCGAACAGTGTGCAGATCGCCGCGGACATCACGAGCGTGGTGACGATGGCCATCAGGCTCGGAGCCGCGTCACCAGCCAGAGTGTGCGACAGCGCGGCGACGAACGTCGCACAGCCCGCCGCACTTGTGCCGCGCGCAACCCGCGCCCATCTCGAACCCACCGGTGCTCCGATTTCTACTTCGTGTAGACAATCGTGCCATATCCTGCGGGGATGGCGGCGCGCCGTCTCATTCCGTAGCTCATGCCCGAGAGTGTCACCGGAACCGGTTAGGCTCAGTAAAAGGCCCGTTTTTCGGGTGCCGTATGTGAGGAGAGGAACTTTCGCATGGCCCGTATCGGGGAAAGCGCAGACCTTCTCAAATGCTCATTCTGCGGCAAAAGCCAGAAGCAGGTGCAGCAGCTCATCGCCGGGCCGGGCGTGTACATCTGCGACGAATGCGTCGAGCTGTGCAACGAGATCATCGAAGAGCGACTCGCCGAGGCTGGCGAAGAGGTCTCGAGCGAATTCGACCTGCCCAAGCCGCGCGAGATCTATTCCTTCCTCGAGGAGTACGTCATCGGCCAGGAGGCGGCCAAGCGTGCGCTGTCTGTTGCCGTCTATAACCACTACAAGCGCATCCGCGCCCGCAACACGATCGCGTCGGCAGACATCATCGACGATGTCGAGATCGCGAAGTCCAACATCCTGCTCATCGGTCCGACCGGTTGCGGCAAGACCTACCTCGCCCAGACTCTGGCGAAACGATTGAACGTGCCGTTCGCGGTCGCCGATGCCACCGCCCTCACCGAGGCCGGCTATGTGGGTGAGGACGTGGAAAACATCCTCCTCAAGCTCATCCAGGCCGCAGACTACGACGTCAAGCGCGCAGAGACCGGCATCATCTACATCGACGAGATCGACAAGATCGCCCGCAAAGCCGAGAACCCCTCCATCACAAGGGATGTCTCGGGAGAAGGCGTGCAGCAGGCGCTGCTCAAGATCCTCGAGGGCACTGTCGCTTCGGTTCCGCCGCAGGGCGGCCGCAAACATCCTCACCAGGAGTTCATCCAGGTCGACACGACGAACGTGTTGTTCATCGTCGCCGGAGCATTCGCTGGCCTCGAAGAGATCATCTCCCAGCGCGCGGGCAAGAAGGGCATCGGCTTCGGCGCCCCCCTGCACACCAAGGGCGACGACGTGAACCTCTTCGGCGAAGTGCTGCCGGAAGACCTCCACAAGTTCGGTCTAATCCCCGAGTTCATCGGTCGACTTCCCGTAGTCACGACTGTCACGCAGCTCGACCAAGTCGCGCTCATGGACATCCTGACCCGACCGAAGAACGCCCTGATCCGGCAGTACCAGCGCATGTTCGAGATCGACGGCGTCGAGCTCGACTTCGAACCCGATGCGCTCGAAGCCATCGCCGACCTTGCAGTGCTGCGCCAGACCGGTGCTCGCGGTCTCCGCGCCATCATGGAAGAGGTGCTCGGGCCGATTATGTTCGACGTGCCCTCTGAAGACAACGTCGCTCGAGTGATCGTGACCAAGGCTGCGGTGCTCGAAAACGCGGCGCCGACGATCGTTCCCCGCAAGGCGATCCGCGCGGAGAAGTCGGCCTAAAGACCGCCTGTGCGCCGTCAGACGGACAACCTTCCGACACCCTAAGCTGGGGATTCGCTCAGGAGGGTTCCGCCATTTTCCACCCCATCTCCGCGGGATTCGTCGCCGCGATTTCCGGCTTTGCGAGCTCATTCGCCCTCGTGATCGCCGGGCTCATAGCAGTGGGAGCATCCCCGGCCGAGGCATCCTCCGGTCTCTTCGCGGTCTGCCTTGCGATCGCGATCGTCAATATCGTCGCGGCGCTGTGGCTGCGCATCCCGCTCGCTTTCGCATGGTCGACGCCCGGCGCCGCGGTGCTGCTTGCCACGGCGTCAGAGGGCATCAGATTTTCGGATGCGGTCGGGGCCTTCCTGGTCTGCGCGGTGCTCATCGTCTTGTGCGGGCTGTGGCCGGCGCTGGGGCGGGCGATCACGAGTATTCCCAGGCCCCTCGCGAGTGCCATGCTCGCAGGAGTGCTGCTGCCGATCTGCCTGGCGCCGATTCAGGCCGTGGCGACCCTTCCGCTGCTCGCCGCCCCGATCGTGATCGTCTGGCTCGTGCTCTACAGGCTGGCGCCCAGGTGGGCGGTGCCGGCGGCTATGGTCGTGGCGATCGTCTCGATCGTGATCGCCGCAGGCACCGACTGGGTGACGACGGCATCGGTGTCGCAACTCGTCTTCGTTGCGCCGACCTTTGATCCGTTCATCGTGCTGAGCGTCGGCCTGCCGCTCTTCGTCGTCACGATGGCGGGGCAGAATGTGCCCGGCTTCGTGGTGATGTCGACCAACGGTTACGTCGCGCCGCCGAGGTTCGCACTCGTGGCCTCCGGGATCGGATCGGGCGCAGCCAACCTGTTCGGCGGCCACGCGATGAATCTCGGCGCGATCACGGCGGCGATCATGGCCGGGCCTGAATCGCATCCCGACCGCGATAAACGATGGGTGGCGACCCTCACCAACGGAATCCTGTACATCCCGCTCGGGCTCGGCGCGGGGCTGGCCGGTGCGCTCGTCGCGGCAGCGCCCTCGATCCTGATCACGGCGGTCGCGGGGCTTGCGGTCATGGGAGCCCTGATCTCGAGCGTCGTCAATGCGCTGGAAGACCCGAGGCATCGACTGGCCGCGATCCTGACCTTCCTGGTCGTGGCATCCGGAGTCGTCGTCGGGGGAATCGGCTCGGCATTCTGGGGGCTGCTCGTGGGCGGTGTGGTCATGGCGTGGCTGGGATGGACGCGTCGATCCGCGGGGTGATGGAATGCCCCGTGCGCCAGGTCGGTTGACCGAGGTATGACAGTCCCGTTCTCCGTGCTCGACCTTGCTTCCGTCTATTCCGGAATGAGCAATGCAGAAGCATTGCGCCAGACCATCGAGACGGCGAAGGTCGCTGAAGAGTCGGGCTACCGTCGGATCTGGGTGGCGGAGCATCATGCCATGCCCGCGGTGGCATCCTCGGCACCGGCCGTGCTGATCTCGGCGATCGCGGCAGCGACATCAACCATCCGGGTGGGTTCGGGAGGCGTGATGTTGCCCAACCACGCGTCGCTCGTCATCGCCGAACAGTTCGGAACCCTCGTCGCGCTCTACGGCGACCGCATCGACCTCGGACTCGGTCGCGCCCCCGGAAGTGACGGGCTCACGTCGTCGGTCCTGCGTCGCGGTGCCGGTCCCGACAGTGTGGATGACTTTCCCCAGCAGGTGATCGAGTTGCTTGCGTGGTTCGGAACGATTCCACCGCTCGACAACGGCATCGGATCCAGGATCACGGCAACCCCGGGCCTCGGCGATTCGCCGGAACTGTGGCTGCTGGGCTCGAGCGATTTCAGCGCGAGGCTCGCCGGGCTTATGGGCCTGCCCTTCACCTTCGCGCACCACTTCGCCGGTGGGCCGAACACCCTGCGCGCCTTCGAGATGTACCGCTCGTCGTTCACCCCGTCAGTCATCCTGAAAGAGCCGCACGCGATGGTGTCGGTCTCTGCACTCGTCGCGGATTCAACGGCAGAAGCCGAACGTCTCGCGCTGCCGAACGCGCTCATGTTCCTGCGGATGCGCCAGGGCGGCCGCCCTGACCGCATCCCCTCACTCGCGGAGGCGGAAGCCCACCCATGGAGCACCGCGGAACTCGACTGGGTCGCCGAGCGCAACTCCCACCAGGCGGTAGGGGATCTCGGCCTCGTCACCAGTCGCATCGACGACCTCGTCACCGCAACCGGTGCTGACGAAGTGATCATCGCTCCGCAGGGCCCCGACCTTTCATCGAAGACCAGGACCCTGCGCGAGCTCGGCGCGACAGTCTCGCTGGGCGTCTAGTCTCGCTGGCCGCTAGTTGGGCTGGGCGCTTAGTTCAGTCCGCGGCGGTCGAGCAGCGGCTGGATCTCGGCATCACGACCGCGGAAGTCGCGGAACGCCTCGAGGGGATCCTTGGATCCGCCGACACCGAGCAGCCTCTGCCGGAAGCGATCACCGTTGTCACGGGTGAGGCCACCGTTCTCCCTGAACCAGTCGACGGTGTCTGCGTCGAGCACTTCGCTCCAGATGTACGAGTAATAGCCGGCGTCATACGCTGAGTTCGCGAAGATGTGCTGGAAGTAGGTGCTCGAGTAACGCGTCGGAACGGCCGCGTTGTCCAGCCCGGCGGCGGCAAGCGCTGCAGCCTCGAATTCGGCGACATCGGCCACCGCCGCATCCGCCGCGATGGCATGCCAGGCCTGGTCGAGTATCGCGGCCGCGAGGTATTCGGAGGTCGCGAATCCTTCGTTGAAGGCCGAGGACGCCTGGACCTTGTCGACGAACTCCTGCGGCATCGGTTCGCCGGTCTGGTAGTGCACGGCGTAATTCGCGAGAACCTCGGGCCAGAGCATCCACATCTCATTGACCTGGCTCGGGAACTCGACGAAGTCCCTGAACGTGTTCGTGCCTGAGAACCGCGGATACGTTACCCGCGCGAACAGTCCGTGCAGCGCGTGCCCGAACTCGTGGAACAGCGTGTTGACCTCGTCGTAGGTCAGCAGCGTGGTCTCGCCTGCGGCCGGCTTGGGCACATTGAGGTTGTTGGTGACGATGACAGGATGCCCCATCAGCTCGGATTGCGAGTTGAGCGAGTTCATCCAGGCCCCGCCGCGCTTCGAGTCGCGCGTGTACAGGTCGAGCGTGTAGAGCCCGACCGCCGTGCCGTCCTCGTTGGTCACCTCGAAGACCCGCACATCGGGGTGGTACGCCGTGATATCAGGACGTTCGCTGAAGGTCACGCCGTAGAGCTTCGTGGCGGCGAAGAACACGCCGTCCTGCAGCACGCGCTCGGCCTCGAAATACGGCCGCATCTGGGCGGTATCGACGTCGTAGGTCGCTTTCCGCACTTTCTCGCTGTAGAACGCCCAGTCGTGGGCCTCGATCGGATGCCCGGCCAGGGCCTCGAGCTCGGCCTGTTCCGCCAGCGCGTTGCGCGCAGCAGGTGGCGCGAGCCTTCCGAGCATTGCGGCGACTGCGGCTGGCGTCCTGGCAGTTTCGTCCGCGATCACCCACGCCGCGTGCGATTCGAAGCCGAGCAGTGCAGCGCGTTCAGCGCGCAGTCGCGTGATGTCGAGCACGAGCTGCGAGTTGTCCCATTGGCCGCCTCGGTTTCCGCGCTTCATCGATGCGGCCATGACGCGGGCGCGGACGTCGCGGTTGGTCAGTGCGGAGAGCACGGGCTGGCCGCTGGGGAGGATGAGAGTGATGAGGTAGCCATCCAGCCCCCGCTCCCTCGCGGCCTCCGCCGCGGCAGAGATCTCACCGGCCTCCAGGCCGTCGAGCTCGGCGACGTCGTCGATCACGACGGCGAGTTCGTTGGTGTCGGCGAGGAGGTTCTTCTCGAACCGCGCGTTCAGGGAGGACAGCCGCTGGTTCAGGTCGCGCAGTATCTCTTTCTCTGCGTCATCGAGAGCGGCACCGGCGATGGTGTATTCCGCGTAGTAGCGCTCGACGAGGTAGCGCGACTCCGCGTCGAGTTCGAGGGTGTCGAGCTGGTCGAACAGGGTCTTTATGCGCCAGTAGAGCTGGGCATCCAGCCGGATCGCGTCTGCGTGGGCCGAGAGCAGCGGCGCCAGTTCCTCCTCGAGTTCGCTCGTGAACTCGTTGCCATCGGCAGAGGTCTTGTTGAAGAAGACGGTCGCGACGCGCTCGAGCAGCTGGCCGCTCTTTTCCAGTGGGATCATCGTGTTCTCGAACGTCGGCATGTCGCGTCGCCTCGTGATCGCGCTGATCTCGGCGAGCTGGTCGGCCATGCCCTTATCGAAAGCCGGCCGATAGTCAGCGTCCTGGATGCTGGCGAAGGGCGGCATCCCAAAGGGGAGGGTGCTCGGTTCGAAGAAGGGATTCGTCATCCATCCACCCTATGGGCAGCGTCGACTGTGGGCCCCTCGAGTGTGCGCCGCTCAGTTCTGAGAACGTCGCGGAAATGCTCGCGGCACCCGCACAACGGGACGGCGCTCGGCGCAGCCTCCGCAGCGGGAATACGATCGGGCAATGAGCTCACAGGAGAGATACACTCACGGTCACCACGAGAGCGTGCTGAAATCGCACACCTGGCGCACGATCGCCAACTCGGCCGCGTACCTCGCGCCGCGGCTCACTTCGGGTCTGTCGCTGCTCGACGTAGGCTGTGGCCCCGGGACGATCACCGTCGAGTTCGCCGACACGCTGGCTCCCGGTCGAGTTGTAGGGGTGGATGCCTCGGCCGAGGTCATCGCGTCAGCACGGGGGTTCGAGCGCCCGAACCTCGAGTTCATCGTGGGCGACGCGTACTCGCTGCCCTTCGAGGATGACACGTTCGACATCGCCCACGCCCACCAGACGCTCCAGCACGTTGCCGACCCCGTCGCTGTGCTGAGGGAACTGCGTCGTGTGGTGAAACCGGGCGGGCTCGTCGCGGCTCGTGATGTCGATTACGCCGGGGTGATCATCCACCCGCAGTCGCACGGGCTCGACGAATGGTTGCGCGTCTACGAACTGGTGCACCGCAGCAACGGTGGCGAGCCGGACGCGGGCCGGCGCCTGAAAGCCTGGGCGCTGCAAGCCGGGTTCACCGAGATCGCGACGACGGCATCCATCTGGAACTTCTCCGACGCCACCGACCGCGAATGGTGGGGGAGCATGTGGGAAGCGAGGGTGCTGCAGTCGGCGTTCGCGGCGGACGCGATGGGCAAGGGCATCGCCACACGAACTGAACTCGAGGCCATCAGTCGCGCATGGCGCACGTGGGCCGACACCGAGGAAGGCTGGCTCGCGATGCCCCACGGGGAAATCATCGCAACGGCGTGACGCTCCTAGTCGACCTGCTCGATGGTCGCGGTTCCGTCGTGCCCCTGGCGGATAGTCGTGCCGTCGTCGAGCTCCACGACGGGTCGGCTTTCCAGCCATGTCAGGGTCCAGCGCCAGCCCTGTCGCTCGCCGATCTCGGCCTCGACCTCGCGGATCGCGGCGATCACGTTCTCGGCCAATCGCGCTGGTGGTTCGTCGCCGAGGCCCCAGCGGGTTCCCAACTGCATCAGGTCTGCTTCTCGTAGGTGACCCAGCTCGTGCGGGTCGCGATCTTGTCGTACACAGACTGAGCCGCGGTGTTATCCGCTGCGGTGATCCACCGCAGGGTTCCTCCACCATCTGAGGCGGCCCGCTCTGCTACGGCGTCGATCAGGGCTGTCGCGGCGCCGGCACCGCGGGACTCCGGCTGCACGTACAGGTCGTCGAGGTACCACTCAGTGCTGGCGGTGAACGTGTCGGGCAGCTGACGGTAGTGCGCGAAACCCACGACCTCGCCCTGGTCGACGGCGACGACCGCGCAGACATCGGACTCGGCATCCATCAGCCACGCCCATACGCCGTCGAGCGTCGCCGCGCTGAACTGCGTCGTGTAGAACGCGCCATAGTCGGCGAACAGCCGGCGCCACGCATCTCGGTCGACTTCGTGGATGTCTCGGACCTCGGTCATCGAACGCCTTCCGTCGGCTACTCAGCGACCTCGGCCAGCACGATGTCGCGCACCTCGATCGACTCTGATTCCACGAACTCTACGCTGGCGATGCGGCCGACGGCAGAAAGATCGTCTATCGCGAGTTCGAGCATCGCGGGGCCCGCGATCGTCGCGCTCGTCACGTCTGACTTCTGCGAGGCCTTGGCATCGGTTTTGGCGCGGCGGATACCGATCAGCGCGGCACTTACCGAGCCCAGCAGGCCCGTGGGAGCCGCTGTCACGGCGGTGTCCGACGTCGTCGGCCAGGTCGCATTGTGCACCGAATTCTCGTGGGTCCAGCTCCACACCTCTTCCGTGGCGAACGGCAGATACGGAGCGAGCAGTCGCAGGAGCACGTCGATGGCCGTGCGCAGCGCCGTGGTGGCACTGGCGTGCGCCTCGGGAGTTCCCGCACCGTACGCGCGCTCCTTGACGAGTTCGAGGTAGTCGTCACAGAAGGTCCAGAAGAACTTCTCGGTGACCTCGAGTGCCTTCGCGTGGTCGAACTCGTCGAGCGCCTTCGTCGCGGTCTCGATCACCGAGTTCAGTTCGGCGAGCATGTCGACATCGAGGGGGACGGTGACGGCTCCGGCGGCGTCCGGGAACGAATACACGAACTTGGCGGCGTTCAACACCTTGATGGCCAGTCGGCGGCCGATCTTGATCTGCTTCGGATTCTGCGGGTCGAATGCAGCGTCGGTGCCCAGTCGGCTGGATGCTGCCCAGTAGCGCACCGCGTCGGATCCGTGATCGTCGAGCATGCCTTTCGGCGTCACGACATTGCCTTTGGACTTCGACATCTTCTTGCGGTCAGGGTCGACGATGAAGCCCGAGATCCCCGCGTTCTTCCAGGGCACCGTGCCCTCTTCGAGCTCGGCCCGCAGCACGGTCGAGAACAGCCAGGTGCGGATGATGTCCTGGCCCTGGCTGCGGAGCGAATAGGGGAACACGAGGTCGAACAGCTCGGGATCCGTCACCCAGCCGCCGGCGATCTGCGGGGTGAGGGACGAGGTCGCCCAGGTGTCCATGATGTCGAGCTCGCCCACGAAGGTGACGCCGCGGTCGGCTTCGGTGAACCCCTCCGGCACATCACTCGACGGGTCGACGGGCAGTCGTTCTTCCGACGGCACGATGGGTTCGCCCTTGGTGCCGTCGGCGTTGAGGTGGTACCAGACCGGGATCGGTACCCCGAAGAATCGCTGGCGTGAGATGAGCCAGTCGCCGGTAAGGCCGCCGACCCAGTTCTCGTAGCGCACGCGCATATGGTCCGGCGTGAATCCGATCTGCTTGCCGGCTTCGACGAGGCGGGCGCGCAGATCGGCATCGCGGGCACCGTTCTTGATGTACCACTGGCGTGTGGAGATGATCTCGAGCGGCTTGTCACCCTTCTCGAAGAACTTCACGGAGTGCGTGATCGGGCGTGGGTCGCCGATCATCTCTCCGCTGGCCTTGAGCAGCTCGACCATCTTCGCTTTGGCGCTGAAGACCGTCTTGCCGGCGAGTTCCGCGTAGGCGGCTTTGGCGGCATCCGACTCGATGGCCTCCGGCGCATCGGCGACGATGCGGCCGTCCGCACCGATGATCGTGCGGTTGGGCAGGTCGAGTTCACGCCACCACACCACGTCGGTCACGTCACCGAAGGTGCAGATCATGGCGATGCCAGAGCCCTTGTCCTTCTGGGCGAGGTGGTGGGACACGACCGGCACTTCCACTCCGAAGACGGGGGTGGTGACGGTCGATCCGAACAACGCCTGGTAGCGCTCGTCATCAGGATGCGCGACCAGCGCCACGCAGGCGGCGAGCAGTTCGGGGCGGGTCGTCTCGATGAAGATGTCTTCGCCACTGTGCGAATCAGAAGCGGGGCGGTGGAACGCGAGGCGGTGGTAGGCGGCGGGCTGCTCTTTGTCTTCGAGTTCGGCCTGGGCGACCGCGGTGCGGAACGTGATGTCCCACAGCGTCGGAGCCTCGGCCTGGTACGCCTCGCCGCGACCCAGGTTGCGCACGAAGGCACGCTGAGCGGCCAGCTGCGCCTCGCGGCCGATGGTGCGGTAGGTGAGCTTCCAGTCGACGCTCAGCCCGAGCTGGCGCCACAGATCCTCGAATTGCTTCTCGTCTTCGGCGGTGAGGGTCTCGCACAGTTCGATGAAGTTGCGACGCGAGATCGGCAGCTGGTCTGCGGCCTTGGATGAGGCGTTGTCTCCACCCTGCAGCGGCGGGGTGAAGTCGGGGTCATAGGCGAGTGTGGGGTCGCAGCGAACTCCGTAGTAGTTCTGCACCCGGCGTTCGGTCGGAAGACCGTTGTCGTCCCACCCCATGGGGTAGAAGATGTGCTTGCCGCGCATCCGCTGGAACCTTGTGACCAGGTCCATGTGGGTGTAGCTGAACACGTGTCCGATGTGCAGGCTACCTGACGCGGTCGGCGGGGGAGTGTCGACGGAAAAGAGTTCCGCCGAACCCGCGGCCAGTGCTGCGTCGCGATCGAACTGGTAGGTGCCGTTGGCTTCCCACTGGGGTGCCCATTTTTCTTCGAGGCCTTCGAGTGCTGGCTTCTCGGGGATTGCAGACGACACGGTGGTGCTCCAATTCGATATATGCGGCACCGAGTCTGTATCGCCGAGCGTTAAATGTCGTTGCGATGAGGTGCCTGAATGTGACTGACACGCTAATTCTATCGGGCAGCGTCGACGGCATCGTCCTTCGGGACATCGGCCGAACTGCGCGACTGCGCCTCATTGATCCCGCTCGCTTGCTCTCGCGCCGTCGCCCGCGCCGACCGCTGGGCAGACCTATCCGGTGTGTTGGAGTGGGCTCTTCGAGTGCAGTTCGATGGGTTCGCCGTGCAGTCCGGATAGTCCGGGCAGCCCGGGTTGCCCGGGTGGTGGCGTGAGCCAGTATGTGTTGTCGTCTCGCTTCTTGATCACCCACCCGTTGGCGTGCAGTTGCATGTGGTGGAACCGGCACAGGCTGATCCCGTTGGCAAGGGTGGTGTTGCTGCCGTTGTAGGCGTCGAGGTGGTGCACTTCGGTGAATTGGGGTGGCCGGTGGCAGTCGGTCCAGGCGCAGCCGTTCCATTGGGCGGCGATCGCCGCTCGTTGTCGGGGGCTGTGGAGCCTCTGGGTGCGTCCGGCGTCGATGGGGGTGTTTCCGTCGAACAGGATCGGCAGCATCCCGCTCACGCAGATGTGTCGTTCGGCGGTACTGATACTGACCACGGCGGACTGCCCTTCGACGTGGGCGAACCCGCGGCCGGTCTCTAACGCTTCGGCCTGCACGTGCACTCGGACGGCCGGGGACTTCTGGCCGAACACTGCGGTGGAGCCGGCCGCGCGGGTCGCGAGGTGGACGATGTCCACGAGGGTGTCGACGGCGAGTTGCTCGTTGCTGCGGGGGTCGTCGAGCATGTCCTGGGCGCGTTGCACCTCGGCCGGATCCACAAACCGTGGCCCACCGCGACGCGGCGACAGGGCCGTCGTCAACGCGCCGACGATGATCGCGGCGGATTCCGGATCCAGCAGCGCCTGCAGCCGGGTCATCCCGTCCCCGGTCTCGAACCAGGCCAGCGTGCGGCGCGAGCGGCGGTGCTCCTCGAGGTCTGCCACCGAGTCGGTATCCAGGCGTGCGCGGGCGAGACGAGCAGCTTTGGCGATGTCTTCCGGAGTCGCGCTGCCAGCGCGGGAGACCAGCACCGCGGCAACCTCGAGCAGGTCGCCGCTGGATACCGCAGCAGATGGTTCCCCGAGACCGCTAGCGATCGCGGCCGCGCTGGCCACCGACAGCTCCCCGGAGGTCACCGCGCCGGCGACAGTCGACAACCACGCCGACCCACCACCCGCAACAGAGTCGACGGCTCGACCGGCCGAGGTCAACGCACGCGCTTCAGAGGCGGTCGCGCCGGTGAGTTTCTGGATCAGCTTCTCCGCCGACGCCTCACCCGCACGCGCCGCGAGCCCCTGCTGGCCCAGGGCGCGATCGGAACGCCGGGCGATCTCCGCCGCAACAACAGCGGCCCGGGCATCCACCCGCCGACGCGCCACCGCGAGCTCACCCTGCAACGCGAACAACTCATCATCCGCACACGACCCCACCCCGACCACCGACGGCAACACAATCACCGTGTCACTGGAAGTGGAATTCTGGGCCATATCTGATTTTAGCGCCAGTGGAACATAGATGCGATAAAGAGGGGCAACTTGTGGAAAATTGGTAGAACTAATGTACGACGGTGCCGGTTCAGTGCGGACAATGCTGTCGTTCAGCACGCGAGAGCTGAAGCGTGGGGGCACGTAGTCTGGCCCCATGTCCCGTCGGCGCGTCACCATCGAACTGCGACGGCCGCGGTTGAGGCTCCATTTCGGCATCCGCCCGACGGTCGTGGTCGACGGCATAACGCAGCCGACACAGTGGGGTGTGGGTACCTGGCAGGTCGATGCCGATCGCGAGACCCCCATGGACGTCTTTCTCTACATTGCAGGCGTCACCTTCGGGCGTGCGAGCACGACGATCGGCGAGCGTGGCGCGACCTACCGCGCGCCACGCCTTCCGTTTCGGCCGGGCAGATTCCTCGCCTGAGCCGGGCGCGACCGTCGAGTCAGTTCAGGATCGGATCCGCATCCACCGCGCGCGTCCACCTCGAGGCGATGACGGCGCAGACCAGCGTGATGAGCGAGATGATCGCGAGCACGACGCCGGGGTGCCACCACGCGCCATCCGATGCAATCGACAGGCCCTGAGTGGCGAAGGGGATGATTCCGGATAGCGCGGCCGCGACGGCGTAGGCAATCGACATCGCGCTGTACCTGACCGGACCGCTGAAGATGTTGGCCATGAGCCCGCCGAGCCCAGCCCACGCGAGTGTCGGGAGGATGCCTCCGACGATCATCGTGCCGACGAGGATCTCGAAGGTGGCGAACTGCAGCAGGAAGTACATCGGGAAGGCGATCACGAGGGTGCCGATGGCGCCGATCACCACCACGCGGGCCGGTCCGATGTGATTCGCCAGCACTCCGAACAGCGGGATGGTGACGAGCTGGAGGAGGCTGCCGATGAGGGTGGCCAGCGCGAGATCGGGATAGGAGAAGCCGAGCACACTGATCCCGTACCCGATGGTGTACGTGTTCATGAGCGAGTACGACCCGATCCCGAGCATCGCTGCTCCGATGGCCACCACGATCGCGACAGGGAACTTGCGGAACGCGGTCAGCACGGGGATGCGCTCGCGCTTCTTCTCCGCCACGAGGCTCGTGAAGACCGGCGTCTCGTTGATGGCCAGTCGAAGGTAGAGCGATACGGCGAGCAGCGGGAAAGCCAGCAGGAACGGGATGCGCCAGCCCCAGGCGAGCATCTCGTCGGCGCCGATAATCGGCGGCAGGATCAGCAGCAGCGCACCGGTGAGGATCGTGCCGATCGGGGATCCGAGCTGAGGAAGCGCTGCATACAGCCCGCGGCGTTTCGGTTCTGCATGTTCGACGGCGATCAGGATGCCTCCACCCCACTCACCGCCCAGGGACAGCCCCTGCACGATGCGCAGGGCAAGCAGCAGCAGTGGCGCCGCGAGGCCGATGGTACTGAAGTCGGGGAGGAGTCCGATCAGGCCGGTGCCGATACCCATCATCGTGATGGTGATCAGCAGCGTGCGCTTGCGACCGATGCGGTCACCCAGGTTGCCGAAGATGACGGCTCCGATGGGGCGCACGATGAAAGCGACGGCGATGACGGCGAACGAGCCGAGCAATCCGGCGGCAGGGTCGAGTTCGGGGAAGAACAGGGCCGGGGCGAAGATGGCGCTGAAGTAGGCGAAGACGTAGAAGTCGAATGATTCGAGGGATGAGCCGACAAGAGCGGCCCAGACTGACTTGCGAGCCGTGGTGCGGTCGAAGTGCGGGGCGGATGTTGCTTCGGTAGTGGTTGGCGCTTTGCCACTGGTGGTAGTCACAAAGAGTCAAGCTTAGGAGAGTCTGAGTTCATTCCCGACGTCACGGAGCGGCCCGACTCGCGGGTAAACTGGTCCAGTGCAGCGCGACTGCGCTCATCACACCAACATTTGAATAGCGGAGGCCCTCAGTGGACATCGACCTGAGCGTACTGCGCCTCATGGAGCGCGAGCGCGAGATCCCTTTCGAGGAACTCGTGCAGATCATCGAACAGGCCATCCTGACGGCCTATCTCAAGCACATCGACGAGCCGGACTCGAAAGAGACAGTCGCCGCACCCACCGCCAGGGTCGTCCTCGACCGCAAGACCGGCAAAGTGAGCATCTTCGTCCCCGAGCTGGATGACGAGGGAGCCGTCGTCGGTGAAGCCGAAGACAATCCCACAGACTTCGGCCGAATCGCGGCTTTCGCCGCCAAGCAGGTCATCAACCAGCGCCTTCGCGACATCGGCGACGACAAGGTGCTCGGGGAATTCAAGGGTCGCGAAGGCGACATCGTGGCCGGCGTGATCCAGCAGGGACCCAACCCCCGCATGATCCACGTCGACCTCGGAACGATCGAGGCGATTCTGCCTCCCGAAGAGCAGGTGCCGGGGGAGGACTACTCTCACGGTCGCCGGATCCGGGTCTACGTGACGTCGGTCAGCAAGGGGATGAAGGGCCCGCAGATCACCGTGAGCCGCACGCATCCTGCGCTCGTCCGCAAGCTCTTCGCGCTCGAAGTGCCGGAGATCGCCAGCGGAATCGTCGAGATCACGTCGCTCGCGCGTGAGGCCGGACATCGCACCAAGATGGCGGTGCGTGCCATGGAGCCCGGCGTCAACGCCAAGGGTGCCTGCATCGGCGAACTGGGACAGCGCGTGCGCGCGGTCACCAACGAGCTCAATAACGAGAAGATCGACATCGTCGACTACTCGGAGAATCTCGCGACCTTCGTTGCCAACGCGCTCTCGCCGGCGAAAGTCACGAGTTCCTTCATCATCGACCAGGCCACCAAGGCCGTGCGTGCTCTCGTTCCGGACTACCAGCTGTCGCTCGCGATCGGCAAGGAAGGCCAGAACGCCCGCCTGGCCGCCAAGCTGACGGGTGCGCGGATCGACATCCAGCCAGATTCAATCCTCGAAGAGGATTGATCGATAGGTGCGGCAATCCTCGAAGAGGATTGATCGATAGGTGCGGCAATCCTCGAAGAGGATTGATCGATAGGTGCGGCAATCCTCGAAGAGGATTGAATCGAGAGCCGCAACTAGAGCGTAGCGACCGAGCTGCGGCTCACGTATTCGGTCGGCAGCACGAGATGCTCGATCTTCTGGCCAGGTGTCTCGATCTGTTCGACGAGGCGCTCGACGGCAATGGAACCGAGCTCTTCCACGGGTCGCGCGATAACGGAGATTCCTGGCACCATCGCGGCCGCCCACACGCTGTCATCGACCGTGACCAGGGAGAGGTCCCGGCCGATGGCGAGTCCCCGCTGGCCCGCTACCTGAAGCACGGCGAGAGCCATGTCGTTGTTGGAGGTGAAGATCACGGTCGGGGGCGTGTTGCTGTCGAGCATGTAGGCTAATGCGGCCTCCGATGAGATCGGCTCGTCAGCGCAGTAGACCCAGAGCTGGTCTGCGGCGGGTATCTCGGCGTCGATTGCTCCGGTGCGATATCCGTCGGTGCGGTCCCGCACCGTCGAGATCATCTCGGCGGGCGCGACTGTCGTAAACTCGGGAACCCCGACGGCAGAGATCAGGAAACCGAGCTTCCTGTGACCTTTCGCCGTGGCATCCAGCACTGCTGCACGGGTTCCGGAAGCGTCGTCCGTGGTCACCGAGGTCAGGGAGAGTTCGTCGATCCGACGGTCGATGAGTACAACGGGGCGTCCACCGAGATGTGTCGACCCCAGGTGCGGATGCTCGGTCGCAAGGGACGGGACGACGATCAGTCCGTCGACCTGCTTGTCGAGGAGCGTGAGCACGGCCTGCCGTTCCACGTCGATGTCTTCGTCGGTGTTGGTGATCAAAACCTGGTAGTCGTGAGCCCTCGCAGCATCGACTATCGCTTTGGTGGCACGGTCAAAGAACGCGTTGGTGAAGTCAGCGATGATGACGAGGCCGATGGTGCGGGTGCTGCCGATACGCATGGCCCGCGCGAGTTCATTGGGGCGGTATCCGATCTCTGCCGCGGCAGAACGGACTTTCTCCACTGTCGCTTTCGAGACCCGGCCGTAGTTGCTGAGGGCCCGTGATGCCGTGGCCTGCGACACACCGGCGCGTTCAGCGACGTCGGCAATCGTCGGCGCAGGTGGTCGCTGCATTTTTTCCTTCATTGGATGATCGTGGCCTAACCGTTACTAAATATGTGTGCGTTCGGCGTCGCGAAAGTAACTATAGTGGGGTTTTGCGAGAACGTTCTCGCACAGATTCATAACACCCACCCCAGCAATATCTGCAGCGTGACGATGACGTCCAACTCCGGTCAGGCATCAACCTCGCTCGACTTGACACAGGAGAAATCAATGAAGAATTCCCACCGCCTCATCGGGGCTGTCGGCGCATTCGCCGCCCTCGCCCTCGTGGCGACCGGCTGCTCTGCCACCTCGGATGACTCGGCTGGCGGAGGCGCTACCGACGAAGAGATCACCATCGCATTCGTCATGGGTGCCGAGGCTGACCCGTTCTTCCAGGCCATGAAGGTCGGCGCTGAAGAAGAGGCTGCGGCACAGGGTGTCACGCTCGTGTGGCAGGGCGACCCGTCCAACTACTCCGCCGAGACCCAGATCCCGATCGTCGATGCCGTGCTGGCCAACCAGCCCACCGCACTCGTACTGATCCCCACCGACCCGGTGGCGCTGCAGGCATCCGTCGACAAGGCAGTCGCTGCCGGTGTCATCGTCGCGAATGTCGACACTCGCGTCGACGACCTGAGCGATGTGCTCACGTTCATCACCGGTGACAACGCCGACGGTGGAGCGAAGGCAGCAGATGCACTCGCCGCGAAGATCGGCTACGAGGATGGCGGCTCCTACGAGGTCGTCGTCGGCCTCACGAGCGCCACTGCCACCACGAACGTCGGTCGCCTCGACGGCTTCACCGCACAGGTCGAAGCCGAGTACCCCGGAATTTCGATCGTCGACGTGGCTTACTCCGAGTCCAACCCCGAGAAGGCCGCCACCAACGTCAACAACTGGTTGACCAAGTTCCCCGGTCTCGACGGCATCTTCGCCATCGACGGCACCAACGGCTCGGGTGCTGCTGCAGCGCTCGAGGCCAAGGGACTCGCCGGCACGATCGGTCTCGTCGGCTACGACGCGTACCCGGACAACGTCGCCAAGATCAAGTCAGGCATCTTCACCGCCCTGGTTGCACAGGACCCGGCCGCTGAAGCACGACTCGCGATCAAGTCGATCGTCGAGTTCATCCGTGACGGTAAGACGCCCACCGAGGCCGAGGTCGTCATCCCGAACGTGGTGCTCGACGAGAACACCTCTGCAGGCGACCTCGCCAAGTACACCTACGTAGCGAACTAGGCAGGAACAGAACACATGACCGGCAGCGTTAAGGCCGCGCCCACGGCGCGGAACGATCGGCGAGACCACCTCGTCGGACTTGCGACCAACCAGGTGACCATCCTCATCGGGGTAATGATCATCCTGATAGGGATCTTCTCCCTCCTCGAGCCCAAGTTCTTCTCCGTTCCTACGGCGAACAACATCCTCACGGACTGGGGTTCGGTCGCCCTTATCGCTGTCGGTCAGACCTTCGTCATCATCAGCGGCGGCATCGATCTCTCCGTGGGGGCCATCGTCGGGCTCAGTGGAGTGGTCGCCGCATGGACGATGGCGAATGGTCTCGGCCTCGACCAGACGGTCAAGGGAGCGGATGCCGCTCCCGGCCTTCTGGTCGGCGGCCTCGTCGCCGTGGGCGTCGGTCTCGCCGTCGGCCTCGTGAACGCCTTCCTCATCAATGTGCTGAAGATCGTCCCGTTCATCGCAACACTCGCGACGATGGGGGCCTGCCTCGGGTTCTCGGTCATCATCTCCTCTGGTGCCCCGATCGGCAGCGCGAACGACTTCTCCCTGATCTCGGCGATGGATCCGAAGGCCAATCCCTTCTCCTGGGCCATTCTCGGTGTGATCGTCGTCATAGCTATCGCAGGTCTCTTCCTGCACAAATCACGCTTCGGCCTCTATACCTATGCGATCGGGTCGAACTCGTTTGCAGCATCCGCAGCCGGCATCAACGTGAAGCGACACCTCACGATGGTGTACGCGCTCTCGGGTGCACTTGCCGGGCTGGCAGGGATGTTCGTATACATCCGCCTCGGAGCGGGGTCACCATCGTCGGGTACGGGCCGTGAACTCGACGCCATCGCGGCGGTCGTCATCGGTGGCGCATCCCTCATGGGCGGCATCGGCAGGATCTGGGGCACCATCCTCGGCGCTCTGATCCTCTTCACAGTGCAGTCCGGCCTCATCATGGTCGGCGTCGCTCCAGACTGGAAAAAGGTCGTCGTCGCAGTTCTCATCGCGGCAGCGGTGTCAGCACAGGTGCTCCAGAATCGGAATGGAAGAAAGTAATGTCGGGCGAGCTGATCTACGAAGTCGAAAACGTCTCCAAGAACTACGGTTCGGTTGTTGCCCTCGACGGTGCGAGCCTCAAGCTCCACGCCGGCGAGGTGGTGGGCCTCGTCGGCGACAACGGCGCGGGAAAATCCACTCTGGTCAAAGTGCTGTCGGGTGCTCACCAGCCGGACTCAGGGCGCATCCTGCTCGACGGTGAAGAACGCCACTGGAGTTCACCTCGAGAGGCGCTCGACGCCGGAATCGAAACCCTTTACCAGGATTCCGGTCTCGCGCCGCACCTCACAGTCTCCGAGAACGTGTTCCTCGGCCGTGAACTCGTCGTCCCTGGCATCCTCGGGAAACTGGGATTCCTCGCGAAGAAGAACATGGCGAAGGAAGCACACGAGGATCTCGAGCGGGTCGGTATCGCGGTGCCGGCTTCCAGTCGATCGATCTCCCAGCTCTCAGGTGGTCAGCGCCAGGCCGTTGCCATCGGTCGCGCGGTCTCGTGGGCGCGCAAGGTGATCATCCTGGATGAGCCGACGAACCACCTGGGGGCGAGGCAGGCGGGAGAGGTGCTCGAGGTCATCAAGGCTGCCAAAGCCAAGGGGCTCGGAGTGATCTTCATCTCTCACACGCTTCCGCACGTGCTGGAGGTCACCGACCGGATCGTCGTGTTGCGACTGGGCAGGATCGTCATGGATGCGCCGACCTCTGAGTTCAACTCCGATCGACTGCTCGGAACTATCACCGGAAGTATCAGCGCGGTTAAGGTCGAGGATGATTAAACCGGTCCTGGTCGTGGGTGAGGCTCTCACCGATGTCGTGGTGAGCGATGGACACTCGCGTGAACATCCCGGTGGCAGCCCCATGAACGTGAGTTTCGGGCTCGGTCGGCTGGACGTCCCCGTCGTCTTCGCGTCGCGCCTCGGGGCCGACGACCGTGGTCGGGCGATCGAGCGCCACCTTCGCGATGCCGGTGTCGAGCTGGAGCCGGGACTGCTGGAGGGGCAGTCGACGTCGTCGGCGACTGTCACCCTCGATTCGAGTGGGGCGGCCGAGTACGACTTCGACGTCGAGTGGAGTCTCGACGTCGCCGGTCTCGACCCCCAGCGATTCGATCACGTCCATTTCGGTTCTATCGGGGCATTTCTCGAGCCAGGCGCGGCAACGGTCAGGCACATCCTGGCGAAGGCCACGGAGTCGGCGTCGATCAGTTTCGATCCGAACATCCGGCCCCAGTTCCTCCACGACCACGCTGCGGCCGTCGAGGCGACCGAGCGTCATCTCGCCGTGAGCGACGTCGTAAAGGCCAGTGATGAAGATGTCGAGTGGCTCTACCCCGGATCTGATCTACGGGACGCAGCCGCTCGCTGGCTCGAAAGCGGCCCGTCGCTCGTCATCATCACGAAGGGGTCTGGCGGATCGATAGTCGTGACACGGTCTGACTCGTTCGACGTCCCGTCTCTCACCGTGACCGTCGCCGACACCATCGGCGCGGGAGATTCATTCATGGCGGGACTGATCGACGGCCTCGCTTCGCGGAACCTGCTCGGCGCCTCCCGCCGGGCGGAGCTCAGCCGGATCGACCGTGCCACGATGACGGAGATCGTGGAGCGGGCCACGCTGTGCGCGTCGATCACCGTGTCACGCTTCGGCGCCAATCCGCCCACCCTCGCTGACCTGGCGGTCGCGCGGGATTAGCCCTCGATGCTGGCGAGCCAGGTCAGGTCGGAGCCGTCGCCCTCGATGAGGGTGGCGAGCTCCGCGTTGAACTGAGTTCCATGCTCTGCGGAGATATGAGTCTCGAAGGCTCGATCGTCGACGTATTCTTCGAACACGAAAAACCTGCGGGGCTCAGTTGCGTGCGTGAAGGGCTGGAAGGCCACGTTGCCTTCTTCCTCGCGCACCCGTGCCGCAAGAATCTGCAGGATCTCGCTCACTCGCTGCTCCTTGCCCGGTAGGGCAGTGAACTCCGCGTAGAGGCTTTTCGTCATACTGGTTAGCGTATAGCGGTGCGCGTCGGTGTGCGGCTGCGACGGAGGGCGTAAGATGGTGGCTGTAAGAACATGCATCGGCTGCCGCATCCGTGCTGACGCTTCCCTGCTGTTGAGGGTCGTCGCTCGAGATGATGAAGTGGTTCCGGATCCGTCCGCAACTCTTGTTGGCCGAGGCGCCTGGATTCACCCCACCGGCGAATGTCTCGAAAGTGCTGCGAAACGCAGGGCTTTCGGTCGGGCGCTGCGGGTGACCAGGGCGCTGGATACACAGCACCTCACCGAACTGGTGAAGCAAAAAACAGTCGGGATCTCGTCCGAGATTCCCCAACCCAAAGGCTGATTGACCTATGGACAACTAATGAGCGGCTCGAAATGAGTTCCGTCCGTAATTAGGTCTGCCCCTGTCCGGGTGCAGACCCAGACAGGAGAATTGTGGCTGCCAAACCACGCGTACACGAAGTCGCTGCCGAGCTCGGTATCGACAGCAAGATCGCCCTCGCAAAACTCAAAGAAATGGGCGAGTTCGTCAAGGGCCCATCCTCGAGCATCGAACCTCCGGTCGCTCGCAAGCTGAAGGCTGCGCTGCTGGCCGATGGCGTGAAGCCGGCCGTTGCCGAAGCTCCGAAAGCTGCCCCGAAGGCGGCTCCGAAGCCCGTCAACCCGACCCCACCGGCACCCGCGCCCGTCGCGGTCGTCGAGCCGGATCATGACACCCCGGCTCCCGCCGCGCCACCGTTGACCGTTGCTGAGCGCCAGGCCCAGGCCGAGGCGCATGCAGCCGAGCAGGCTCAGGCGCAGGCTGCCGACAAGGCCGCAGGGCAGGCGGCTCCGACCGCACCCGCCACGCCGGGCACAGCGGCCCCGAGCCCCTCAGGTATCCCGCGCCCCGGGCAGCCTCGACCCGGAAACAACCCGTTCGCTTCCAACCAGGGCATGTCACGTCCCGGTATCCCGCGCCCGGGCAACAATCCTTTCGCCTCCAACCAGGGCATGGGCCGCACCGCTACACCCGGTGCAGTTCCGCGTCCAGGAGCACCCCGTCCGGGCGGCCCAGGCCAGGGAGCACGCCCGGGTGGCTTCGGCCAGCGTCCCGGCGGCCCCGGTGGCAACTTCCAGCAGCGCCCCGGCGGTCCCCGTCCGGCCGGTGCCGGCGGTTTCCGTCCCGGCGGTGCACCGGGTGGTGCCCCCGCGAACAACTTCGGCCCGAACCGCCCGCCCGCAGGTGGCGCCGGTGGTCGTGGGCGTGGGCCCGGCGGAGGAACCGCTGGAGCGTTCGGTCGCGGTGGTGGCAAGAGCAAGGCTCGCAAGTCGAAGCGTACGAAGCGCGCCGAATTCGAACTGAGAGAAGCCCCGTCGCTGGGTGGCGTCAGCGTCCCTCGCGGTGATGGCAAGACGATCATCCGACTGCGTCGCGGAGCATCCATCTCAGACCTGGCCGACAAGCTGGAGACGATAACCGGATACTCGGTGCAGCCGGGTGCGCTGGTGACGGCACTGTTCCACCTCGGCCAGATGGCCACGGCAACAGAGTCGCTCGATGAGGGAACGTTCGAGATCCTCGCCGGTGAGCTCAACTACAAGATCGAGATGGTCTCACCCGAGGATGAGGATCGCGAGCTTCTCGCGGGCTTCGACCTCGACCTGGACCAGGAACTCGAAGACGAAACCGACGAAGACCTCGAGATCCGTCCCCCTGTCGTGACCGTCATGGGTCACGTCGACCACGGTAAGACCAAGCTGCTCGACGCGATCCGCCAGGCGAACGTCGTGGCAGGTGAAGCCGGTGGCATCACGCAGCACATCGGTGCTTACCAGGTCTGGACAGAACACGAGGGCTACGAGCGCGCCATTACCTTCATCGACACCCCCGGTCACGAGGCGTTCACCGCCATGCGTGCCCGCGGCGCGCAGGTCACCGACCTCGCGATCCTGGTGGTCGCTGCCGACGACGGCATCATGCCGCAGACGGTGGAAGCGCTCAACCACGCGCAGGCCGCAGGCGTGCCGATCGTGGTCGCCGTGAACAAGATCGACAAGCCGGGGGCAAACCCCGCGAAGGTGCGCCAGCAGCTCACCGAGTTCGGTCTCGTCGCTGAAGAGTACGGAGGAGACACGATGTTCATCGACGTCTCCGCGCTCAACAACGTCGGAATCGACACGCTGCTCGATGCAGTCCTCCTCGTGGCAGACGCCGGTCTCGACCTGCGCTCGAACCCGAACAAGGATGCCCGCGGTGTCGCCATCGAGGCGAAGCTCGACAAGGGTCGCGGTGCCGTTGCTACGGTGCTCATCCAGTCGGGAACGCTGCGAGTCGGTGACTCGATCGTCGCCGGAACCGCATACGGTCGTGTGCGAGCAATGATGGACGAAAACGGCGATCCCGTGCTCGAAGCATTCCCTGCCCGCCCCGTGCAGGTTCAGGGCCTCTCGAGTGTTCCGCGCGCCGGTGACACCTTCCTCGTCACCGAGGAAGACCGCACCGCCCGCCAGATCGCCGAGAAGCGTGAAGCCGTCGAGAGGAACGCGCTGCTGGCCAAGGCCCGCAAGCGCATCAGCCTCGAAGACTTCACCAAGGCGCTCGAGGACGGCAAGGTCGAATCGCTCAACCTCATCATCAAGGGTGACGTGTCAGGTGCCGTCGAGGCCCTGGAAGACTCGCTGCTCAAGATCGAGGTCGACGACAGCGTGCAGCTGCGCATCATCCACCGCGGTGTGGGTGCTGTCACCGAGAGCGACGTCAACCTCGCGACCATCGACAACGCGATCATCATCGGGTTCAACGTGCGACCAGACACGAAGGCGCGCGAGCGTGCGCAGCGTGAAGGTGTGGATGTGCGTTTCTACTCGGTCATCTACGCGGCACTCGAAGAGATCGAGAACTCGCTCAAGGGCATGCTCAAGCCCGAGTTCGAAGAAGTGCAGTCCGGTGTCGCCGAGATCCGCGAGGTGTTCCGTTCCTCCAAGTTCGGAAACGTCGCCGGTGTCATCGTCCGCTCCGGAATCATCACCAGGAACGCCAAGGCGCGGGTCATCCGCGACGGTGTGGTCGTCGGCGACAATCTCGCCATCGAATCACTGCGTCGCTTCAAGGATGACGTCACCGAGGTCCGCGCGGACTTCGAGGCTGGAATCGGCCTCGGTAAGTTCAACGACATCCAGATCGGTGATGAGATCGAGACGATCGAAATGAAGGAGAAGCCGCGGGTCTAGTTTCCCGTGGTGTGAGGCGGTCCGGGATTCGTTCTCCGGGCCGCTTCCGGCGGCGTCACCCTTCGGGTGGCGCCGCTGCCAGACCCAGCCAGCGGCCCGGAGAACGAATCCCTCCCCGCCCGTACGCTGGTTGTAGTACACGTTGGTTAAGCAGGAACAGAGGAAATCATGGTTGACGCAGCCCGTGCCGCAAAGATGGCCGATCGCATCCAGGTGATCGTAGCCAAGACCCTCGAGCGTGGCATCAAAGACCCGCGCATGGGATTCGTCACCATCACCGACGTCAAAGTGACCGGAGACCTGCAGCATGCCTCGGTGTTCTACACCGTCTACGGCTCCGACGAGGAGCGCGCAGACAGTGCAGCTGCACTCAAGTCGGCGACGGGAATGCTTCGCAGTGAGCTGGGCAAGAACCTCACGGCGAGACTGACCCCGAGCCTCGAATTCATTCCGGATGGGATCCCCGAGAATGCGGCGCTCATCGAGTCACTGCTCGCCGAGGCGGCCGCGCGCGACGCCGAGGTCGAGAACCAGAAAAAGACTGCCGTCTACGCCGGCGACGAGGATCCCTACGTCAAGCCGAGGGTCATCGTCGAGGACGACGTCGATGACGATGACGACAAGGCCTGACGCCGCCTGAACGGTCGGGCCGCGCGACTCACTTCAGCAGTCGCGACAGCACGCGATCGGCGAGCGGCTTGCCGTTTGTCTGGCAGGTCGCGCAGTATTCGAGGCTCGAGTCGGCGAATCGCACCTGCCTGACGACGTCGCCGCAGACCGGGCATGCCTCCCCGGCCCTGCCGTGCACACGCAGGTTCGACTTCTTCTCCCGCTTCAGTTCTGAGGCGGCCAGCCCGTCGGCGCGCGCGATGGCAGCATTCAGCGTGGACTGCATCGCGGCGAACAGCGTGGACACCTGCTCGGCTTTCATGCTCGCGGGCGTGTACGGCGACATCTTCGCGACATGGAGGATCTCGTCGGAGTACGCGTTGCCGATGCCCGCGATGATCGCCTGGTTGCGCAGCAGTCCCTTGATCTGCGATCGGCCGGCCCTGGCGAGGATGCCCGCGAACTCGCTCTCGGTGAAGCCGGGGTCGAGCGGATCCGGGCCGAGGCTCGCGACGCGAGGCACCTCGGCCGCATCCCGGACGAGGTGGATCGCCAGCGACTTCTTCGTGCCGGCTTCCGTGATGTCGAAGCCCGAACCGTCATCGAGTACGAGTCGTGCGGCGAGAGGTCCGCGCCCAGGTGCGGCTGAGGGTTTCGGGGCGGCATCCCGCCAGCGGATCCAGCCGGCCCGTGCCAGGTGCACCAGCAGGTGAAGCCTGTCGCCCGGGGGGAGGTCGAATGCGAAGTCGAGGTACTTGCCGTGCCGCGAGATCGGCCCGATGGTGCTTCCGTGGAGGGCGGACACGGGCGGATCGAATGTCTTGAGAGCGGAGATCGACAGCAGGTCGAACCTCTCGACCACGCGACCGGTGAGGCGCGAGCCGAGATCGGTCACGAGCGCATGGACTTCGGGCAGTTCTGGCACGAATCCCAGTGTGCGCCGATCGACGTCATCCGTCTATCCCGCGGTCGTGGCGGTTCAGGGCAGCAGGTATCCGCCGGAGTCGTCGGTGACCACGAGACCGTCGGCTTCAAGGCTGGCCAGGGCCCGGTCGCGCTGGGTCGCATCCGGCCACAGGGCCTCGATCTCGGTGGGGGCGACGGGGATCTCGCTTGCTCGAAGTTCGGCCAGGATCAACCCGCGCACCTGGCGATCGCTGCCCTCGAACTTCGCCTGGATGGCGCCCCGCGGGCCGTCGTACGCCGGATACCCGGCCCCCCGCCACGCACACTGTTCCAGCAGCGGGCAATCGTCACAGCGTGGCGACCGCGCAGTGCACACCAGGGCGCCGAGCTCCATCATCCCCGCGTTGAATACCCGGGCGGCTGGCTCGTCGTGGGGGAGCAGTGCCTCCATCGCGGCGAGATCCCGCCGGGTCGATGCAGGCCCGGCTTCACCCTGGCCGAGCACGGCGCGGGCGATGACGCGACGCACGTTGGTGTCGACGACAGGATGCCGCAGCCCGAACGCGAACGCAGCGACGGCCCGCGCGGTGTAGTCGCCGATGCCGGGCAGGGCGAGAAGCTGCGCGACATCCGAAGGAACCACGCCGCCATGGTTCTCGGTGATGGCCGTCGCGGCGGCATGCAACCGCAATGCGCGTCGGGGGTAGCCGAGCCGATCCCACGCCCGCACCGCGTCACCGGGGGGAGACGCGGCAAGGGCGGCCGGGGTGGGCCAGCGTTCAAGCCACTGCTCGAGGCGGGGGATGACCCGCACCACCGGGGTCTGCTGCAGCATGATCTCGCTCACGAGGATGCCCCAGGCGCCGAATCCCTCGCGGCGCCACGGAAGGTCCCGCTGGTTCTCGATGAACCATTCCCCGACCCTGTTAGCGATAACGGTCTCGGCGATGTCCACTGGGCAAACCTAGACTGGGCGGCATGGCTGAGCCAACACCAGTACCCACGCCGCCGCCAGCGCCGCCCTCCCCGTCACTCTTCCGCGCGGCCGGCATCATGCCCGATCCGTTCGCGATGGCGCGACGGGAGCTGCTCGATGCGCAGAGTGAGGAGTTCCTGCACAACTATGCGAGAGGCAGGACGCTGCTCGCGGTCGACGGCATCGATGGCGCGGGCACGTCCACGTTCGCCGATGCCCTGGCGGCGCGGATGGGCCGCAACGGGCATTCGGTGTTCCGTGCATCCATCGATGACTTCCACCGACCACGCGAAGACCGGTACGCGCGTGGAGCGGACTCGGCCGAGGGCTTCTACCGGAACTCCTTCGACTACGACCTGTTCCGCAGGGTGCTGATCGAGCCGTTCAGGATGGGCGGCAGCACCGGTTTCGTCACGGCCGCGTTCGACCACGAGCGCAACACCCAGATCGAGATGGACTGGAAGACAGGCCCCAGGGATGCGACTCTCATCGTCGACGGGATCTTTCTGAACCGGCCGGAGCTCAGGGCGCTCTGGAACTATTCGGTGTGGCTTGAGGTGGATCGCGCCACGGCGGACGAGGCCGTCCCCGCGAGGTCCGAGGATGCCCGGGCACTGTATCTCGGCGAGGCTTCTCCCCGCACTCGAGCGACGGCGATCGTGGATAACTCGGACGTCGAACGCCCGCGTCGGATCTTCGCCGACAGTTGTTGATCGCTTAGATCTGCACGCGCTCGACGACCTCGGCGGCGGTAAAGAATTCGCCGGCCGACTCGACCTCGTGCACCAGGCCCACGAGCGCTTCATTGACGGGAGCCCGGCGACCGAGCGCGCGGGCTGCAGCCACGACGGCTCCGTTGAGGTAGTCGATCTCGGTGGGCTGGCCACGTCGGATGCTCTGCAGCGTCGAACCCGGATTCGGGGTGGCCCCGATGCGCCTGCTCATGAGCAGCGGAAGCACCTGCGCCATCCAGGGCGGCACTGCCGCGAAGAGGCGGAGACCTCGGTGCGACAGCCCCTGCAGCTTTTCGAAAAGGATGCGGCTCGCGAGTCCGATCCTGACGTTCTCCCGCATGCTCGCCGTCATGACGCGCCTGAGTCCGCGATGGGCGATGACCTCCTGCACGCTCCACCCGGTGATGGCCGGCAGGGCGTTGACCTGGTTGATGACGAGTTTGGTCCACTGGGCACCCGGGAAGTTGGAAACGACGGAGGTGGGCATCACCTCGTTGAGCACCTTCGCCGCGTACCGCGCAGGGATGTCGCTGAATCCGGTTTCCACCCCGACGTAGGTGGGACCGGCCGTCGTGACGGTGATCTCGCCCGGGAGGAGGTAGGAGGTCGCGAAGGTCGCGAGGCCACCGGCAATGTCCGAGCGCGGCGACGCCAACCGGGCAGTGGCCATGCCATCGAGACCGTTCTGGATGACCACGATTGGAACACCACGCAGCATCGCCGCATTCTCGGAGATCGCATCGGCGGCATCTCTCGCCTTGGTGGCGACGATGACGAGTTCTGCCCCACGGGTCACCAGCTCATTGGCGAGCACGGTCGCCGTGTATTCGCCCCACGCGCCGGAGAGCCGGATGCCGCCGCTGCGGATCGAATCCAGGTTCGCACCGCGGGCCGTAACTTCCACGTCGTGGCCCGCTCTGGCGAGCATCGCGGCGATGGCCCCACCCACGGCACCGGCTCCGATCACGGCTACTCGCATCTTCGAATCCTATGCGGGCCGCGCGCAGTCGGGGCGCGGGGAACGGGACTGTAGCCTGATGGGGTGATGTGTGACGCCGCGGAGAACGAGTGAAACCGCCCAGCAATCCAGCGAGTGGCATCGTTCTCGTCGACAAGCCGCAGGGCGTCACCAGCCATGACGTGGTCGCGCGGGCCCGTAAGTCGATCGGCACCCGCAAAATCGGTCACGCCGGCACTCTCGATCCGATGGCGACGGGCCTGCTGGTCCTGGGGATCAACAACTCCACTCGGCTGCTGACCTGGGTGGTCGGACTCGACAAGGAGTACACGGCCACGATCAGACTCGGCGCATCGTCCAACACCGATGATGCCGACGGTGAGATCGACGAGCCGGTGGATGCCGCCGCCCTCGCCGCGGTCACCGTCTCCGCGCTCGCGGCCGGTGTACAGGCCCTCACCGGGCAGATCCTCCAGCGACCGAGCTCCGTGAGTGCCATCAAGGTGGACGGGAAGCGGGCGTACACGCTGGCCAGGGCCGGCGAGGCCGTGGTGTTGGCAGAGCGACCGGTCACGGTCAGCGCTTTCGACGTGCTGTCGACGCGCCGGGGGGAGTGGCTCGACCTCGACGTTCGGGTGCGGTGCTCGACCGGCACGTACATCCGCGCCCTCGCCCGCGACCTGGGCGCAGCGCTCGGCGTCGGTGGGCACCTCACGGCGCTCCGCAGGACGCGCATCGGACCCTTCACGGTCGAAGCGGCCTCCAGCCTGGACGAGGATCTCGCCGCGGTCATGCTCGACCCAGCCTCGGTCGCCGCGTCGCTCTTCACCAGGCTCGACCTCACCGACTCCGAGGCCGTCGATCTGGCGCACGGGAAGAGGATCGCCATCTCCGTGGAGACGGCCGGCCCGATCGCGGCGGTGTCTCCCGATGGCAGGCTCGTCGGCCTTGTGGAGAATGTGGCCGGCAGGGCACGCGTTCTCGTGAACTTCCCGCCGGACCTGCCCGCTACGGCGGCAGTCGCCTCGGAATCGACGGATATGGTGGGCGGATGATCGAGTGGTTCGTCAACGTGCTGGCCGGGGTGGCTGTCGTCGCGGGGCTTCTCTGCCTCGTGCTCGGTCTCGCCGGGAAGAAACCGAATGACTACACGCTGGGCGCCACCCTCCTCGTGGAGATCCTCCTGATCGTCCAGGTCGTCATTTCCCTCATTGCGCCAGCTACCGGCAACCTCCCGACCGGCAGCGGCCTCGAATTCTGGGTGTACCTGGTGTCTGCTGCGCTCATTCCCCCCGCTGCGATCTTCTGGGCGCTCATCGACCGCAACCGCTGGAGCACGGCGATTCTGGGCGTCGCCTGTCTCGCCGTCGCGGTCATGGTGATCAGGATGGGCCAGATCTGGTTCGTGCAGGTGGCGTGAGCCGGGCAGCCGCTCGACTTTCGCCTAAAGTTGACTCGATATGGCAAATAACGGATCTTCTCGCGCGGTCGGTGTAGGGCGAGTCCTCATCGCCGTGTACGCGATTCTCGCGCTCGCGGCGACGGCGCGCTCCTTTGTGCAGATCGTCGGCAAGTTCGACGTCGCCCCGATCGCCTATGTGCTGAGCGGTATCGCCGGGCTCGTGTACATTCTCGCGACGGTGGCACTGCTGCGTCGCGGAGACACCTGGTACCGCATTGCCTGGATCACGATCATCTTCGAGCTGGTGGGCGTGGTGACGGTCGGCACCTTGAGCCTCGTCGACCCCGTGCTGTTCCCCGCCGACACCGTGTGGTCGTTCTTCGGTCGTGGATACCTGTTCATCCCGCTCGTGCTTCCCATCCTCGGCATGGTCTGGCTCTACCGCCGCCGCCCGGCTGCTGCCGTCGAGAGCACCGCGAGCTGAGATGCAGACCTTCTCGTCCGTCAGCGGGGTGCCCGAAGGCTTCGGGCCCAGCGCGGTCACGATCGGCAAGTTCGACGGAATGCATCTCGGGCATCGTGCCGTGGTGTCAGCATTGCTCGACCTCGCCCACGATCGCGGACTCACCTCCACCGTCCTGACCTTCGACCGCAATCCGCTGAGCCTGCTCCGCCCCGAGATCTGTCCGCCGGCCCTGGCGAGCAACGCGCAGAAGCTGGAATCCCTCGCCGCCGCGGGAGTGGATGCCACGCTCCTCGTGCGCTTCGATCACGAGTTCAGCGAACTGACCGCTGCGCAATTCATGCAGCAGATCCTCGTCGAAGCCCTCCACGCCGTCGTGGTGCTCGTGGGAACGGATTTCCGCTTCGGGCATCGCGGCGAAGGAACAGTCGAGACGCTTGTCGACTTCGGGCGCGACAACAGTATCGACGTCATGGTGATCGACGACGTGGCGCGAGAGGGCTCACGTCGAGTCTCGTCCACCGCCGTGCGCAACCTCATCCTCGAGGGGAACGTCGCGGAGGCGGCAGAGCTGCTAGGAGCGCCGCACCGCATCCGGGGCACGGTCGTGCATGGCGCGCAACGCGGTCGCACTCTCGGGTACCCGACGGCCAACCTCTCTCCCTCCCTGGAGGGGCTCGTTCCGGCCGATGGCGTCTACGCGGCCTGGATGACCGTGGACGGGGAGCGCTATCCGTCTGCCGTATCCATAGGGAACAACCCGACCTTCGAGGGTGTGCCGGCGAAGCAGGTCGAGGCCCATGCTCTCGATGCCGACGTCGACCTCTATGGCAGGGTTGCCGAGATCGCCTTCGTCGACACCATTCGCGGCATGCGTAAATTCGACGGCACAGCGGCGCTAATCGTGCAGATGCAGGCCGACGAGGTCGCCGTCAGGTCGGTGCTCGGCGTCGCACGGAAGGTTCAGAACCCTCCAGTTCGCTAGGCGACGAACTCCGCCCGGTGTATCAGCGCGGCCGCACCGATCAGGGGGCCTTCACCCGAGAGCCCGGACGGGATGACGCGCACTTTCGCGACGAACGGGAACGGTGCCCGCAGCGCGATGGCATCCCGGATGTAGTCGAACAGGTCGGGTGTGACGTGAGAGAAGCCGCCGCCGATGGCGACGAGGTCGAGATCGACGAGAGCCGTGGATGATGCGATCGCCTGGCCTATCGCGCGACCCGAGCGCGCCACAGCAGCAATCGCGATGGGATCCCCGGCCGCGTAGCTCGCCGCGAGGTCCTCGCCGGTCGCGCCGACCCATCCCTGTCGCTGGGCCCAGGCCGTGGTCTTCGGGCCGGAGGCGACAGCCTCGACGCACCCCGTTCCTCCACACAGGCACGCGTCATCGAAACCGCCGACCTCGATGTGGCCGATGTGTCCCGCGTTGCCGGTGTGGCCGGCAATGGCCCTGCCACCGAGGATCAGTCCGCCGCCGATTCCCGTCGAGACCACCATGCCCATGAGGTTGGACTCTCCCTGGCCTGCACCGATCCAGTGCTCGGCGAGCGCGATGCACTCTCCATCCATGCGCAGGGCGACCGGCACTCCCGGCACGAGGGCGGCGACCTGGTCGCGCAGCGGGTACTCGCGCCAATTCGGGAGGTTCAGGGGCGATACCCGGCCTTCGGCGACCGTGATCGGACCGGCGCTGCCGATACCGACGCCGACGAGGGTCGCGCCATCCGGGAGTGTGGCAATGGCCTGCAGCACGACGGACTCGGCGCTTGCTGCCAGCATCTCGCTCGTCGATGTGCCGCCCGTGGGCGCCCTGAATCGACTCCCGGCAAGCACCGTGCCTGCGGGGTCCACCAGTGCTGCTTCGATCTTTGTGCCGCCGAGGTCTACTCCGAGGGCGAAGACTGCGTCGCTCATGAACCCGCTCCTGTCGGTACTGTCATTCCCGCCACCCAGGCTGCGATGTAAAAGGCGACGATGATCAGGATGACGCCTCCGAGCGGCCACGGAAAGATGACCTTCTTGCGGATCAGCGACACGATGACCATTCCGATCGCCAGGAAGTAGCTGAGGATGGTGACCGCGATCAGCACGAAGACCGCGATGGACAGGGCCGTGGAATTGCACTCGAGGCCCGTGAACGGCCCGTTCCCACACTCCGCTGTCAGGCCGCCGAACTGGCCGGCATAGGTGAGGACGGTGAGCGCGAGCACAGCCCCGAACGCCAGGATGATGACCGAGACGACGATGTCTATGGTGAGTCGGCCCACGTGTCGACGGGGCGAGTCGGGGGAAGATTTCACCCACACAGCATATTGTGCGGCCGTCAGTCGCTCAGGACGTCTCCGGCTCGGCGGCGTACGCTTAACGAGTGAGCATGCAGAGCCTCGACCTCCAGCGGCGATACGAATTCGCCCCGAGCATCGTGTGGGACGCGCTTGTCGACGCCGACCTCGTGGAGGGCTGGCTGGGTGACGCGGTGGTCGAGCCCGACATCGGGGGCACCTACAGCGTCCGCGGAATCGCCCCGGGACCGGCGATCAGCGTCGAGGGGCGGATCGTCGACTTCGAGCGGCTCGTGCACCTCGGGGTGGCCGGCAACTCCGGGCCCATTCTCGACCTGAGACTCGACGAGATCCCCGGCGGAAACCGGGGCTCCAGCACGCGACTGACGGTCAGCGTGACGGTTTCGATCGAATCGGCCTTCGCCGCGAGGGTTAGGGCGGATTGGCTCATCAGCCTCGACCAGCTCGGCGACCTGCTGCACGGGCATCCTGTCGACTGGCAGCACTGGGATCGCGACTACGGCGCGAGGTGGACGGGGTATCTCGATCAGGCCGAGACCGGAGTCGACGTGGAGGGTCCGGGCTCAGTCCGGCATCCTCATGGGTAGAATCGTTTGGTGAATGTAACGACGCAGGGCCTGCCCGCCCAGGCCATACAGGCGAAAGCTCTGGCGCCAGCCGAGCGGGCGCTGAGCATGATCGGCGGAGATCTGACCGAGAAGAGCCTCAGGCTCCACCTCGAGGGGCTCGCCGGTGTCGACGCTGTCGGGCTCGAACAGCGAGCCGCGGCACTCGGCACCCGATCCATCAAGACCACGTCGAAGGCCTGGGCTCTCGACACGATCATCGAGCTCATCGACCTGACGACTCTCGAGGGCGCTGACACCCCGGGGAAGGTCCGCTCGCTCGTCGCGAAAGCGGTCAACCCCGACCCCTCGGATGCCACAACCCCCAGGGTTGCGGCGGTCTGCGTGTACGGCGACATGGTTCCCCACGCGGTGAGCGCTCTCGGTGGAGCCTGGTCCGGCGGCACTGACAGCGGAATCAACGTCGCCGCCGTCGCCACGGCCTTCCCCAGCGGCCGCGCTTCGCTGGCGGTCAAGATCGCCGATACCTCTGAGGCCGTCGCATCCGGAGCGGACGAGATCGATATGGTCATCGACCGCGGAGCTTTCCTCTCGGGGAACTTCGGCCTCGTCTTCGACCAGATCGTGGCGGTCAAGGAAGCCTGCCGGCGGTCAGACGGCAGCTTCGCCCACCTCAAGGTGATCCTCGAGACGGGTGAACTGAACACCTACGACAACGTGCGCCGGGCATCCTGGCTCGCCATCCTCGCTGGCGGAGACTTCATCAAGACGTCAACGGGGAAGGTGTCGCCGGCGGCGACCCTGCCTGTCACGTTGCTCATGCTCGAGGTCGTGCGCGACTGGCACCGCCTGACGGGGGAGCGCATCGGCGTGAAGCCTGCCGGCGGCATCCGCACCTCCAAGGACGCGATCAAGTATCTCGTGACGGTCGCGGAGACCGTGGGCGAAGAATGGCTGACCCCGCACCTGTTCAGGTTCGGCGCGTCGAGCCTGCTCAACGACGTGCTGTTGCAACGACAGAAAATGACGACCGGCCGCTACTCCGGCCCCGACTACGTGACGATGGACTGACGATGACCGAACTGGAAAAACCCACGACCAGCCGATTCCTCGACTACGCCCCGGCACCGGAGTCGACAAGCATCCTGCACCTCAAGCCGAGCTACGGGCTGTTCATCGATGGCGAATTCGTCGACGGGCATGGTGAGTCGTTCAGGACGATCTCCCCGGCGACGGAGAAGACGATCGCAGAGATCTCGAACGCCGATTCTTCAGACGTGGATGTCGCGGTCGCTGCCGCCCGCTCGGCATACACTCGCACGTGGAGCACGCTGTCCGGGGCCGACCGCGGCAAGTACCTGTTCAGGATCGCGCGGCTCGTGCAGGAGCGGGCCCGGGAACTGGCCGTCGCCGAGAGCCTCGACAACGGCAAGCCGATCAAGGAGTCGCGAGACGTCGACATCCCGCTGGTCGCAGCCTGGTTCTTCTACTACGCGGGCTGGGCCGACAAGCTCGACTACGCGGGCCTCGGCCCCAATCCCCGATCGCTCGGTGTCGCCGCACAGGTCATCCCGTGGAACTTCCCTCTCCTGATGCTCGCCTGGAAAGTAGCTCCAGCACTCGCGGCGGGCAACACCGTGGTGATCAAGCCGGCTGAGACGACCCCCCTGTCTGCGCTCATCTTCGCCGAAATCCTGCAGCAGGCCGATCTTCCGGCTGGTGTGGTCAACATCATCACCGGCGCGGGTGACACCGGCGAGGCCCTCGTCAATCACCCCGATGTCAATAAGGTCGCGTTCACCGGCTCCACGGCCGTCGGCAGGGCCATCGCGAAATCGGTCGCGGGCACGGGAAAGAAAGTCACGCTCGAACTGGGTGGCAAAGCCGCGAACATCGTCTTCGACGATGCTCCCATCGACCAGGCCATTGAGGGCATCGTCAACGGCATCTTCTTCAACCAGGGCCACGTCTGCTGCGCCGGATCTCGGCTGCTCGTGCAGGAGAACATCCACGAGGAGGTCGTCGACCGGCTCAAGTCCCGACTGATGACCCTTCGCCTCGGTGACCCCCTGGATAAGAACACCGACATCGGCGCGATCAACTCGCGCGAGCAGCTCGATCGAATCCGTGAGCTGAGCGACATCGGCGAGAAAGAGGGCGCCGACCGCTGGACGGCTCCCTGCGACATCCCCGAAAAGGGATTCTGGTTCGCCCCGACGATCTTCGACAACGTCTCCACCTCGTCGACCATCGCGAGGGAGGAGGTCTTCGGACCCGTTCTCAGTGTGCTGACGTTCCGCACGCCAGCCGAGGCGATCGCGAAGGCGAACAACACGCCATATGGCCTCTCTGCCGGAATCTGGAGCGATAAGGGGTCGAAGATCCTGGCTGTGGCCGACGGCCTCCGCGCCGGAGTGATCTGGGCCAATACCTTCAACCGTTTCGACCCCGCCAGCCCTTTCGGTGGCTTCAAGGAGAGCGGATACGGTCGCGAAGGCGGTCGCCATGGCCTCGCGGCATACCTCGAGAGCGCCGGCTGGGCATCGCCACAGGAGATTTCGAATACCAGCTCGTCGAGCAGGAAGAAGGCCACGTCGTGACCCGACTCGCAGTCCCCAAGACGTACAAGCTCTACATCGGCGGCAAGTTCCCCCGCAGCGAGAGCGGCCGCACCTACGAGGTCGCGACGAAGGATGGCGTGTTTCTCGCCAACGCCGCCCTGGCCAGCCGCAAGGATGCCAGGGACGCCGTCGTGGCGGCTCGCTCGGCTTTCGCGGGCTGGTCGTCGGCCACGGGATACAACCGTGGGCAAGTGCTGTACCGCATCGCCGAACTGCTGGAAGGACGCCGCGACCAGTTCGTGGACGAACTCATCGCGAGCGAGGGCCTGACGAAAGCTACGGCGACAACCCAGGTCGACACGGCCATCGATGCCTGGGTCTGGTACGCGGGCTGGGCGGACAAGTACGTGCAGGTCGCCGGCAACGCCAATGCCGTGAGCGGCCCGTACTTCAACCTGTCGACACCGGAGCCCACCGGTGTGGTCGCGATCATCGCGCCGCAGTCCGGCAACTCCCTGCTCGGTCTCGCGAGCGTCATCGCTCCGGCCATCCTCACCGGCAATACCGTCGTCGTCGTGGCCAGCGAGGCCGCGCCGCTCGCCGCGGTGAGCCTGTCCGAAGTGCTCGCGACGAGCGATGTGCCCGGGGGAGTCGTGAATATCCTCACGGGATCCCCGGCGGAGATCGCGCCATGGCTCGCTGGGCATGCCGACGTGAACGCCATCGACCTCGCCGGGGCAGGGCTGCTCGACTGGGTCGACCTGCAGGTCGTCGCCGCAGACACGCTGAAGCGCGTGCTCGCACCCGAGGATGGCGCGCCGCCGCCCTCGCTCGAGCGCATCGTGGCCTTCACCGAGACGAAAACCGTGTGGCACACCAAGTCGTTGATCTGACGACTGTGGCCAGCGTGACGCGGCGATAGACCCTGTCAAGGCCCAGCCTGCGCGCAGGCTGGATCCATACACTGGGACCCATGCGAATCCTCGTCACAGGATCTACCGGGTACATCGGTGGGCGCCTCGCGCCCAGGCTCGCCGAGGCAGGCCATGACGTCAGGGTGCTGGTGCGCGACCCGCTCAAGTTGCGGGATGCGCCCTGGGCCGCTGACGTCGATGTCGTGACGGGTGACCTCTCCCGTTCCCGAGATGTCGAGCGTGCCGTCGAGGGCGTGGACGTGCTCTACTACCTCGTGCACGCCATGGGCATCCGCGGTGACTTCGAGAGCATGGAGATGGCTGTCGCCAACACCGTCGCGAATGCTGCTGCCGCCGCCGGAGTGAAGCGCATCGTCTACCTGGGTGGCCTGCATCCCGATGTGCCGGTCGATACGCTCAGCCGTCACCTTCGCAGCCGTGAGAAGGTGGGGAGGGTGCTGCTGGAATCCGGCGTGCCGACCATCGCCTTCCAGGCCGGAGTCGTCATCGGGTCGGGCTCGGCGTCCTTCGAGATGATCCGTCACCTCACCGAGGTGCTGCCCTATATGCCGGCACCCAAGTGGGTGCGCAACTTCATCCAGCCGATCGCCGTTCGCGACGTGCTGTACTACCTGACCGAAGCCGCTGTCGTCCCTGGCGAGGTCAATCGCACCTTCGATATCGGGGGCCCCGACGTGCTGCGCTACGGGCAGATGATGAATGGATATGCCCTCGAGGCCGGACTCCATCAGCGCCCCATCGCCAGTCTTCCCGTGCTCACCCCCTGGCTCGCCTCGCAGTGGGTGAATCTCGTGACGCCGATCCCGCGCGCGCTGGCCGTGCCGATCATCGAATCGCTCCAGTTCGACTGCGTGGTCAGCGAGTCAGACATCCGCACAGTGATCCCCGATCCTGAGGGTGGACTGACGGGCTACCGCACGGCGGTGCGTCTCGCACTCGCGAAGATGAACGATGGGGAGGTCGAGACGAGCTGGCAGAACTCGACGGTCGCCGGCGCGCCGAGCAACCTCATCCCGAGCGACCCGGAGTGGTCGGGTCACACCGTCTACGTCGACCTCCGCGAGCAGCATTCAGCAGCCCCGGTCGAACGGCTGTGGGAGGTCGTCGAGGGCATCGGCGGAGAGAATGGCTGGTATTCGTTTCCCCTCGCCTGGGCGCTGCGCGGCTGGGCAGACAAACTCGTCGGTGGGGTCGGCCTGCGCCGCGGTCGTCGAAACGCGACGACCCTGGCCGTGGGTGAGGCCCTCGACTTCTGGCGGGTCGAAACTCTCGACCGCGGTCGTTTTCTCAGGCTGCGCGCCGAGATGAAGGTGCCCGGCCTCGCCTGGCTCGAGATGACCACGACCGACGACGGGGCCGGCGGAAGCCACTACCGGCAGCGAGCGGTGTTCTTCCCGACAGGGCTCGGAGGGCGGTTGTACTGGATGGCCATTCTCCCGTTCCACGGAGTGATCTTCAGCGGTATGGCGAACAGGATCACGGCAGCCGCGGCGCAGGCTCCGCAAACAACCGATGGATGACCCATTCAGCTTTCGTGAGACGAAGGCGGGCGAGCTGCTGGTCAGTCGTGGTGGGCGCGTCGTGGTGACCCTGGGAGGTGCTGCCGCGTCTCGAGTGCTGCGTGCTCTCGATGCAGCATCAACCGACGACGAACAGCAGCTTGTTCTTGCGAAATCCACGGGCAACTACAAGCGGGGCAACGAGCGTGGACGCGAGCGGTAGCGTAGGGCGGTGAACGCAACTCCGGACTCTGACGTCAGAAACATCGTGATCGTGGTCGGCAGCGCGAACATCGACCAGATCTTCCACGTCGCCCGGATTCCGGCACCCGGCGAGACCGTGATGTCGGCGGGGCTGTCGATCGCCCGCGGAGGGAAGGGCCAGAACCAGGCCGTCGCCGCGGCTCGGGCCGGTGCATCCACGACGTTCATTGCCGCGATCGGTGACGACGGCTTCGGCGAGACCACCCTCCACGGGCTCAGGGACGATGGGATTGACGTCTCGCTGCTGAGGTCGAGTGCCGACCCGACCGGCACGGCCCTCATCGCGGTCGCGCCTGACGGTGAGAACACCATCATCGTCGAGGCCGGCGCGAATGCCGGGCTGCTGGGGCTCACTCCAGCCGATCTCGAGGCGATCGGGGGCGCAGGCGTGCTGGTCATGCAGCTCGAAATCCCGCTGCAGACCGTGGCGGCGGCGGCGAGGGCAGGCCGGGCGGGCGGAACCACGGTCATCCTGAATGCGGCGCCTGTGATGGATCTGCCTCGCGAACTTCTCGACGATGTCGACATCCTCGTCGTCAACGAACATGAAGCTGCCTTCCTCTCGGGTGAGTCGGCCGTCAGTAGCCTCGCGCCAGTGGTGATCGTGACCCTCGGCGCGGCCGGCTCGGTGTTGCACCAGCGCGGGGTCGACGATGTCAGCATCCCGGCGAGAAGTGTCGTGGCGGTGGATGCCACGGGCGCGGGTGACACGTTCTGTGGGGCGTTCGCGGCGAGACTGGCTGAGGGCGCCACCCTCGAAGACTCGCTCCGCTTCGCCGGCGCGGCGGCATCCCTCTCCGTACTGACACCGGGTGCTGTGCCATCGATACCGCTGCGCTCCGCCATCGACAGTGCGTATCGACTGGAAACGGATGGCGCAAGGCACCATGATGGAAGTGAGGCGGACAAACCCGCTTCCGATCGGAACTCACCTCATGACTGACGACATGTTCATCGAATCACGACCCAGCATCGTGTTCCTGGGCGACAGCCTCACCCAGGATGGGAAGTGGGCGGAATGGTTTCCCGAGAGGGATACGCAGAATCTCGGAATCGGTGGAAACACGACCGATGACGTCGTCGCGAGGCTGGACGATGTGATTGCGCTTCAGCCTGAAGCAGTCGTGCTGCTGATCGGCACCAATGACTTCGCCACGCGCAAATCGGTGGAGCACGTCGTGCGCAACATCGAATTCGTGCTCGTCACCCTGCGTCGGTCGCTTCCCGGTGCCAGGATGCTGCTGCAGTCGATCATGCCGCGGGGACGTGAGTTCGCGGCCCGCATCCAGGATGCCAACCGACACCTCCGCCAGTTCGCGCCATCAGTCAATGTGCAGTACCTCGACCTCTGGCCCGCTCTCGCACAGGAAGACGGCGAGCTCGATCCCACGCTGTCCGACGACAGGCTCCATCTCAACCATGCAGGCTACGAGCGGTGGCTCGGCGAACTACGCCCCGGCCTCGAGCGACTCGACGACGCGCCACCCATGAGCCGTCCGATCACCATCATCCGCAACCAGGGGTAGGCCGCGCTCCAGTCTGCTCTCAGAGCGAGGCGATGAGGGACTTGTAGAACTCGATGCCCCGCAGGTAGGTCGCGACGTGCATCCGTTCGTTCTTCGCGTGAAGTGCTTCGCGCTGTTCGGCGGTGAGTTCGAACGGAGTGAACCGGTACACGCCCCGGCTGATGCCGGTAAAGTGCCTGCTGTCGGTGGCTCCGTTTTGCACGTACGGTGTCACGATCGTGCCGGGGTAGACCTTCTCGATCGTCGACCGCACGAGCTCCCAGGCGATGCCGGAGACAAGCGAGACGGGTGACGGCTCACCCGCCGTCACCACCTCGACGCGCACTGTGTCGTCAGCGATCGCTTTCGTGACATGCCTGACGACGTCATCGACAGTGGATCCGATGGCGACCCTGACGTTCACGGTCGCCGTGGCTCGCTCCGCCAGCGCATTGACGGCCTGGCCGGCGTCGAGCATCGTCACCGCCTGGGTGGTGCGGATCATGGCGTTGGATTCGTCGCCCTGCCGACCGAACACGGGGAGCAGAATGGGCCTGGTGAACCGTATATTCCGAAACAGGAATCCGATGAAGCCTGTCGCGTGCACGCCCAGTGTGCGGAACATGTCGATGGTCACCGGATTGAAGGACGCAGGAAATGGCCTGCCGTTGAGCCTGACGATTGCCGTAGCGAGTCGTGCTGTTGCGCTCAGTTTCGGGGGAGTGGAGGCATGTCCGCCCTGCTGGTCGACGATGAGGTGCAGCGTGGTGCTCCCCTTCTCGGTGACCCCCACCACGGCAACGGGCATGGTCACGCCGGGGAAGGCTCCTTCGACGATCGCACCGCCCTCATCGAGCACGAGGGCAGGCCGGATGCCTCGAGTGTCGAGCAGGTCGGCGACGGCCTTAGCGCCGGTCCCGTTGGTCTCCTCGTCATGCCCGAAGCAGAGGTAGATGTCCTGTGCTGGCTGCAGTCCGGCCTCGATCTGCGCCTCGATGGCTTCGAGAATGGCGACGACGGCGCCCTTGTCGTCGATGGTCCCGCGACCCCAGATCAGCTGGTCCTCACCCTTACCGCTCAGCTCGGCAGCGAACGGTGGATGCTTCCAGCCGAAGTCGGTGGCCGCGACGACGTCGTAGTGACCCATCAGGACGCTGGGTTCGGTCGATGAGCGCCCCGGCCAGCGGAAGAGCAGGGAATGACCAGCGACGATCTCGCGGTCGAGCTTGCGGTGGACGAGAGGGAACAGCTCCTGCAACTGGGTCACGAAGGCGTCGAAGTGCTCCCACTCCACCTCGGACTCATCGATGCGCGAGATGGTCGGAATGCGCAGCAGGGCCTGGAATCGCGCGATCGCTGCTTCGTGTGGCATGTTCCGACTCTAGCCAGATGCCACGCGCGCGACTAACGGGCCGGATCGCCGACCCTTCCGCGAGGTCGGTAGGATCGTGAGGTGAGCGCACAATATCCGACGACGACGCGCCGCACGGCCCTCGTTCCCGCCATGATCGGAGCGCTGGCACTGCTCATCGGCAGCGCGCTCATCACGAGCGACACGTTCACGATCATCCAGTTCGTCGTGAGTATCTTTGCCATGATCGTGGCAGTTTTCGCGTGGCAGTCCGGCCAGTGGTGGTGGATCATCGGACTCGCGCCGATCGCTGTGCTGTGGAATCCGGTGCTTCCGATCGACCTGGGTCTGCCTGACGTGTGGCTCGCATTACAGTTCGTCGCCGCCGCGATTTTCATCGCCGCGGGCATCCTGATCAAGATTTCAGACAAAACAAGCGTAGAATAGGTGCATCGCCCGCCGGGCCCACCAATCGCATCGTGACTGGGTCTGGATCACTCGGTTGGCGCCGTCGTCGGATCGCTCGATTCGCGGGAGTCGCACATGCAGGGGCTCAGCCCACTGCATCAGTTTCAGACCACCAGGCAATAACCCACAGGCAGTGCCTGCACAGGAGACGAATTGACATCTTCGGGACAGACCGAACCCGGCCAGCGCCAGAAGCGCCAGCGATCCTCACGACAGGGTGGCGGGCAGCAGAACACGGGGCAGAAGCAGTCTGGCGGCCAGCAGCGTCGTCGTGCTCGCCCCGGCGATGATGTCGGTGTCATCCCGGTTCTTGCGAGGGCTGCGCGAGAAGTCGAAACCGCGGTGCAGAAAGGCCCGCTGAAGCCGGCCAATCGCGCCAGGTTCCAGGTGGCGACGCTCCTGCTCAGGGAAGAGCGTGCGAGGGTGAAGGCCGATAAGACCCTGACGGACTCGGAACGTTCCAATGAGCAGAAGCGACTGGATGGCCTCGCGGGAATTCTCGCGAAGACCGCAGCACGCGACACGAGCCTGATCATCATGCTGGGCGACGATGCCCCCGTCACCGCCGCCGCGAAAGCATTGCGGCGCGACCTGCTGCTCGCCGCGGGTGTCGAGTTGAGCCCGGATGAGCTCGTGATCGCCACGGAACCCAAACCCGTCGACAAGCAGGTCGAGAAGCAGGTGGTGCCAGCATCGGTGCGCCAGATGCAGATGTCCAACCCGTTCCTCGCCCCCGATTTCAGCAACATGACGACCGCTCCCGCGCGCGTGAACAGGCTCGGCAACTGGGAGCTCATCGAGCCGTTGTTCCGGTCATTCGAGTACGGCGCCGGTGGTGGCGCCGCCACGATGGATCTCCCTGAGGCGACATCGCTGCGCACTCGCGGAGACCTCGACATGATGCGGCACCAGGCACGATTCGTCGAAGAGGTGAGGTCAGGCCACCGCACCTTCCTGCTCGCCGATGAGCCGGGGCTGGGCAAGACGGCCCAGGCGCTGCTCGCGGCAGAGGCATCGAATTCCTATCCGTTGCTGGTCGTCGTGCCCAACGTCGTGAAGACGAACTGGGCGCGCGAGGTGGACTTGTGGACGCCCGGTCGCACGGCGACCGTCGTCCACGGTGACGGCAAAGACGTCGACGCGTTCAGCGATGTGGTCATCGTGAACTACGAGATCCTCGACCGGCACGTCGGCTGGCTCGGCAGGTTCGGGTTCAAGGGCATGGTCGTCGATGAGGCCCACTTCATCAAGAACCTCAAGTCAGAACGGTCCAAGCATGTGCTCGGGCTCTCGCGGAGTATCCGCTCCAGCTTCCCTAAAGCTCTGCTCATGGCGCTGACCGGAACGCCCCTGATCAACTCCATCGAAGACTTCCGCGCCATCTGGCAGTTCCTGGGCTGGATCGACGACAAGAAGCCTCTCACGAGGCTCATTGACAAGCTCGAAGACACCGGCCTCACCCCGGCGGATATGGGCTTCTTCTCCGAGGCCAGGCACGCGGTCGTCGAGATGGGGATCGTGCGCCGCAAGAAGGTGGATGTCGCGGCCGACATTCCTGCACGCCGCGTCGCCGATATCCCCGTCGAACTCGACGACGACCTCGGCCGGTCCATCCGTGCCGCCGAGGCCGCACTGACCGCGCGACTCGTGGAGCGATTCCAGCGAGTGCGAAGCCTCAAGCCGGATGCCAGCGACGCAGACCTCATCCGCGTTGTGGCCCACGCCGAACTGGACGAGTCGAAAGGCTCGAGCACCGGGGAAAATGTCTTCACCATGGTCCGTCGGATCGGGCAGGCCAAAGCGACCCTGGCCGCCGACTACACGGCCCAGCTCGCACGTTCGGTCGGAAAGGTGGTCTTCTTCGCCAAGCACATCGATGTGATGGACAAGGCGGAAGAGCACTTCGCGAAGGTGGGACTCACGTCAGTCTCGATCCGCGGAGACCAGAGCCCGAAGGCCCGACAGGCCGCGATCGACTCATTCGCGAATGACCCGGAGGTGTCGGTGGTAGTCGCGTCGCTGACGGCCGCCGGTGTCGGACTCAACCTCCAGGCGGCATCCAATGTGGTGCTCGCTGAGCTCAGCTGGACGAGCGCAGAGCAGACGCAGGCGATCGACCGCGTGCACCGGATCGGCCAGGAGCTGCCCGTGACGGCGTGGCGGATCATCGCCGCGCACACCATCGACGCACGCATCGCAGAGCTCATCGACTCCAAGGCGGGCCTCGCTGCGCGCGCACTCGACGGTTCGGACGAGGACGTCGCCGCCGAGTCCAACATCCAGCTGGAAGCGCTGTCGAGCCTTCTTCGTGACGCGATCACTTCTGGCGCCGGATCATCGACGCGGCGGCGTACCTCAGCCGCCGCCGTGGCGAGCGGGGAGTGAGCATGTCATTGCGTGGCGTGAACTCAGGGGCACACGCCCGACTTCTGGCCCGGCCCGACGTCGTGCTGCGGAAGGGTCGCTTCACGCTGCTGAACCAGAGGCTCTCGCCGAGGGATGCCACAGTCGCCGACCTCGTCGCCATCCACGATGCCCTCGACGCTGCAGCCATCCAGCACCTCCTCGTGCGCAGGGATGACGATCGTGTCGTGATCGCCGTCGACCGGGAAAAGGTCTCCGCGATCGCTGCGGCGTTGTCTGCAGCGTTCTCCACGGAGCCGTTCTATGCGCGCGTCGGCTCAGAGCCCGCCACCCTCGTCGCCGAAGGGGGATTGTCCGAGCTGGAGCATCCCCGCATCGTCAGGCTGTACCGGCCGCGGACGACCGGCCAGGGCGGTCTTCGCTATGGTGCTGCGACAGGTGTGCGTCTCGAATTCTGGGACTTCGCGCCCGACGCCATCCATGCTCCCGCGGAGAATGCGCTCATGCGCCACAGCCTTCCCCGCTCCGAGGCCATCGATGCCACGGTCGAACTCCACGGTCGCACCTGGTCGACGCTGGGCGGCATGTTCGACATGCTGGCCAGTGACGTGACCTTCGACATCGACATCGTGTTCTCGTGGGTCGATGGCACATCGTCCGAATTCCAGCGGGCGAGGGCCCAACGCATGGAGTCGTATGTCGTCGGAGACGGGGATGACTCTGATGCGAGATTCCGCCAGATCGACGAGCTGAAGTACGCGCTGCGCAGTGTCTACCTCTACGCGCCGTGGATCCGACGCATCTTCATCGCGACAGACTCAGCGGCCCCAGCGTGGCTCGCCGATCACCCGCGCGTCACCATCGTGCGCAGTGAAGAGTTCTTCGCCGATCTCGACGCGCTCCCCACCCACAACTCCCACGCCGTCGAAAGCCAGTTGCACAGGATCGAGGGTCTCAGCGAGCACTTCCTGTACTCGAACGACGACATGTTCTTCGGGCGACCGGTCCGGCCCGACATGTTCTTTTCGCCCGGCGGCATCACCAGGTTCATCGAGGCATCCACTCGCATCGGTCTCGGTGAGCCGAACGCCGAGCGCAGCGGATTCGAGAACGCCGCGCGGGTCAATCGCGCCCTGTTGCAGCGACGGTTCGGCCGGGTCACGACTCGTCATCTCGAGCACGCGGCAACGCCGCTCAGACGCAGCGTGATGGCGGAACTCGAGCGCGAATTCCCCGAGGATTTCGCCCGCACGGCGGCCAGCGCGTTTCGTTCAAGCTCCGACATCTCGGTGACCAACTCGCTGTACCACTATTACGCCCTGATGACCGGTCGCGCGGTCGTGCAGACCGACGCAAGGGTCAGGTACGTCGAAACCACCCTCGCGAACGCTGCGGGGGAGATGGACGGCATCCTCAAGCGCAGGGGATACGACTTCTTCTGCCTGAATGACGGCAGTAAACCGGAGATCTCACTCGCGAAACGCACCAGGAACATCCGCTCGTTCCTCGAACGCTATTTCAGCATCCCGGCCGTCTGGGAAAAGGGTGTGTCGGCTACACCTTCACACGAACCGGCATTGTCATCTGCGGTTCAGGAGCTACCGGCGGGTTGATCCTGTCGGCAATCCGGATTCCGGATGCCTCGAGCCGACGGGTCGTCTCAGCGGCATCGATGTACTCGAGAGCGGCATACTCGCCGAGCGGAACCACGGAGTGCAGCACGGTGTTCTCGTAGACGTGCACCAGGTTGAACGCTCGGGCTCCGTCCCGACCCCTCGTGCCGCCGGTGGGAACATTGAGATCCTGGGTGTAGCACGTGGCCGAGGCCACCGATACCGGAATTCCGGCGAAAGTCCCGCTGGAGCTGTAGTGCAGGTGACCGGCGAGGATGCTGCGGACGTCCGAACCGAGCAGTACCTCCGCCAACCCCGCCTGGTCCCGCAACTCGACGGCCACGGCGAGGTCAAGAACGCTCGGGAGCGGCGGGTGGTGCATCGCGAGAATGGTGCCGTGCGCCGCGTGAGTGGACAGTTCCTCGGCCAGCCAGTCGAGTTGCTCGCCACTGACTTCGCCGTGGTGGTGGCCCGGGACGCTCGAGTCCAGCGTGATGACGCGCAGTCCATTGACGTCGTAGACGCGATCGACCGGGCGCGTGGTCGGCTGCTCTGCGAAGAGGTGTTCCCTGAACGCTCCGCGGTCATCGTGATTTCCCATCACCCAGATGACCTGTGCTCCGAGGCGCGCGGCGACCGGTTCGACCATCCTCCGCAGCCTGTCGTAAGCGTCGGGTTCACCCTTATCCGCAAGGTCACCCGTGAAGATGATCGCTTCGGGCCGGCCCTCAGACGCCTCGAGTTGCTCGAGCAGCTGGCGCAGGTGGATCTCGGCATCGACGCTGCCATAGAGGCTGCGACCATGGCCGAGCAGGTGAGTGTCACTGAGGTGGAGCAAAAAGTGGTCCGGCCGGGGATGTTCGGCCGTTCGGATGGTCACGGTGCGTCCATTCGGGTCACGGTGCATTCGTTGCGAGCGCACTCACTGTACTGAAGTGGATCAGCACACCGGTTGTTCGGAGCGCTAGTCACCGGCGATTCCCAGAATCGTTCACCGGACGTTCAGGCGACGTCTTTCTGGCATCAGCCTGAGACGCGCGCGCAGAGCCTTTCGATGGCGTCGACAGGGATCGACAACCAACCCGGTCGGTTCCGTGCCTCGTAGACGGTCTCGTAGAGCGCCTTGTCGATTTCGAAGGCATCAACGAGCGCCCTGCTGTGCCGGATGTCGCGGCCTGAGGCCTCGCCGTATCCGTCCTCGAAGGCTGCTCGTGCCGACTCCGCCCACTCCGGGCTGGATTCTGCCCCGCCCACCGCAAGGGAGCCAGCGACGTAGTCGAATGACCTGAGCATCCCGGCGATGTCCCGGATCGGACTGTCGAGTCGACTGCGCTCCTTCATGGGGCGCAATGGTTCACCTTCGAAGTCCACCAGCACCCACCCGCGATCCGGCACAGCCAGCACCTGACCGAGGTGATAGTCCCCGTGGATACGCTGCTGCGCTGGCCACTGCGCCAGCGACGCTCGCTCGAACACGTCGCGGATGGCTGGCTCGAACCTCGCGAGTTCCGGCACCTCGGTGATCGCATCGGCCAGCCGTCTGTGCATGGATCCGATCACCGAGTCGATGTCGTCGCGAGTGACGTCACTCGTGGGCATGTTCGCCGCGAGGGTGGCGTGCACTCCTGCCGTGGCGATACCCAGAGTCCGCGCTTCGTCGGAGAAATCGGTGCCGGCGGCAGCGGCGGCGAGGGCGACGCGCCAGGCATCCTGGACGCCGGGGAGAAACTCCTGGGCGAAGGCGAGGTGCCCGGTCGCTCTGCCCGTGACCTCACCGCGGTCGTCCCATTCGGCGAGGATGTGACCGACCGGTGGTGGGACGGCCGTCGATCCAGCCTGGGCAAGCACGGTCTGCAGTACGACATCGGGGTTCTCCCCGTCGTGGAGCGCCCGGAAGACCTTGCAGATCACCGGCGTCTCACCCTCGTGCTCGAAGATGATCGAAGTGTTGGACTGCTCGCCGGTGAGCACCCGCGACTGGAGTCCGGCAGCGACGTGGCTCGCCGTCCGTTTTCCGATTGCCCAGACGTGATCACCTTGCGACTCCGTGCCGTGGATGATGGCATCGAGAAGGGCGCCCGTGTAGGCGGGATCGTAGGGAGCATCGTAGACCCACTGGCCGCCGAACTCGCCGACCAGGGCGGCCTGATGGGGCAGTGGTTCCCGTCGGTAGGTGAGGGGAACCTGGTACAGGGCCGGTTTGCCCACGGTGTGGTCGATCACGAGGTGGGTAATCGCGCTGACGTCGGGTTCGGCGGACTCGAAGCTGACAGAGCCGATGTGTTCGAGAACCGGGATGGCGCCTTTATTCGCGAACCACCGCTGGCGGGTCATCCAGGGAGAGAGGAAGTCCAGAAAGGGCGTGTGGTCCCCGGCTGTGGCCGGTTGAAAAGTCATATTCCAGACTAGCCACGCCAGTGTCGCAACGGTCAAGCCCTTGCGGGCTCGTCGGCTCCGTGCGGTCGGGGTCAGCCGATGAGGCCCCGCGTCACGAAGGCCATATCGATGGCGGCTGGCACGGTCAGCGCGGGCAGAGTCGTGGCGGAGTCGCCGTTGGCGCTCATCCCCTGGATGGTGATGGAGTACTCGGTGTCGATGAGGTAGAGCGGCGAATCGAGATGACCATCGTCTCCGTCGCCGGCCGAGAATGTCTGCAGCACGGCATCATGGACGGCAAGTCTCGGGTCGTCGAGGGCATTCGGGAGCGTCGCATAGTTGTCGAGCTCCGGCTGCTGGAACGGGATCTTCGCGATCGTGATTCCGAGTTCGGTGGCGCCGTCGGGGCTCGTGAAGACGCAGACCCGCTGGTCATATGCCTCGGCCGCGGTGTTCGATTCCGAGGTGGAGCGATCGTACGCGAGCCCTGCGAGCACGTCGGGATGAGCTGCAGACACGGCGTCGGTGATCGCATCACAGGATGGCAGTCGGTTCGACGACGGTGCCGAGAGTGTCGACTGTGGCGTCGGGGTGGATGGCGTACCGACGAGGGGAGCAGGGGTCGACGCGGCTGGTGCCTGCGCGGTGCACCCCGTCAGGGCCGCTACGGAAACGACGAGCACGAGGGCGACCGACGGCAGTCGGCTCTGCTGGGTCATTGAACGACAATAACAACACCATCATGATGGTGAGGGTTGGCACAACGGCCACGAGCCTCGCCCGTAGAGTGGGCGTATCGCCAGTCGAAGGAGATGACACGATGGATGCCACGCCACAAGCGACCGGATCGGCAACTCAGGCCCACCACAGCCAGCACGACCGCAGCACAGACTCAGCGCAGAGTATCGCGGGGGATGAGAACTCGCCCCGCAGGGCCATGGAGACAGCTCTCGAGCTGACCGACGGCACGCGCGAGGAGCAGGACTCGCTGGGACGCATGACGATCCCGGCGTCGGCGTACTGGGGCATCCACACGGCGCGCGCGCTGGAGAACTTTCCCATTACTCGCCGTGCCATCTACAACTACCCCGACCTGATCCGCGCTCTGGCGAAGGTCAAACAGGCCGCAGCGCGGGCCAATGCCGAGATCGGCGTGCTCGAGCCGGAGAAGGCGGACGTCATCGATCGGGTGTGCCAGGAGATCTTCGACGGAGCACTCCACGCCGAGTTCAGGGTCGGCGTGATCCAGGGCGGTGCCGGCACATCGACCAACATGAATGCCAATGAGGTGATCGCCAACCGCGGGCTCGAGCTCATGGGCTTCGAGAAGGGCGACTACGCGAAGCTCAGCCCGATCGACGACGTCAACCGCAGCCAGAGCACGAACGACGTCTATCCCACGGCGATCAAGCTGGCCATGGTATTCGGTGTGCAGAGACTGCTCGCGGAGCACCAGTTGCTGACAGCATCCTTCGCCGCCAAGGGTCGGGAGTTCAACCACGTCCTGAAGATCGGGCGCACCCAGCTGCAGGATGCCGTGCCGATGACCCTCGGCCAGGAGTTCTCGGGCTTCGCCCACACGCTCGCCGAGGACTATGACAGGTTGACCGAGACCATTCCGTGGCTCAACGAGATCAACATGGGCGCGACGGCCATCGGCACGGGAATCACCGCAGACTCCCGCTACGCGGCCGCGGTGTGCCGGCACCTGATCGATGCCACGGGCATCCACATGGAGACCGCCGCCGACCTCATCGAGGCGACGAGCGACGCCGGCATCTTCATGACCCTCAGCGGCACCCTGAAGCGTGCAGCGGTCAAGCTGTCCAAGATCTGCAACGACCTCAGGCTGCTCTCGAGCGGACCGCAGGCCGGGATCGGTGAGATCAACCTGCCTGCGCGCCAGGCCGGATCGTCGATCATGCCGGGCAAGGTGAATCCGGTGATCCCCGAGGTCGTCAACCAGGTCGCTTTCAGCGTCATCGGGGCGGATGCCACGGTCACGGCGGCCGCGGAGGGCGGGCAGCTCCAGCTCAACGCATTCGAGCCCGTCATCGCGCACAGCATCCTGCAATCGCTGTCGTGGATGACCAACGCCTGCTATACGCTCCGTGTCAACTGCGTCGACGGCATCACCGCCAATATCGAGCGGCTCGCGATGCAGGTCGAGACGAGTGTCGGAGTGGTCACGGCTCTGACTCCGTACATCGGCTACGCGGCTGCGGCCACGCTCGCACACACCGCGCTGACGACCAAGGAGTCGATCGCCGATCTCGTGGTGTCGACGGGGCTCATGACGAAGGAGAAAGTCGCCCAGGTGTTATCGCCTGAGCGACTCAGCGGCATGGTGGCGAACACTGCCGCGATCACGCTTCCCGTGCTGCCCCGGCACGTCGCCGACTAGCGCGGGCTGGGCAACAGGGCGATTCAATTCTTCGAATCATCCTCGTCGTCGATGACGTCGAGGGCCTCGTCGCGCGCTTCCCCGGCGTTGGCCACGGCGTTGTCGACGACTGTCCCGCTGCGGTCCTTGAGGTCTGCCGCGACATCGTTGGCCTTCTCGGCGACATCCCGGGCGGTCGTCACAGTCTTGTCCGCCACGTCGACGGCGACGGTAGCGGTCTTGTCTGCGACATCCTTGGCCGTTTTGGCAGTCTTGTCTGCGATGGTTTTCGCGGTGGAGACGGTCCTGTCCGCCACATCCTTTGCAGCTGCCGCTGTCCTGTCGGCGACATCCTTGGCGGTGCTTGCGGTCCTGTCTGCCACGTCCTTGGCCGTGTCTGAGACCTTGACAGTCACGTCGTGGGCGATCCCCGGTGCAGCTTTCGCGGCGGCCTCGGCGCGCTCCCGGATGATCGGAGCCTGCTGGCGGGCGTACGCCTCGACGTCGAGGCGTGTCTTGGCCACTCGAGGGTTCTCCCAGAGCCTGATCGCCTGGGCCTTCATCCAGTCATAACGTTCACGACCGGCGTGCGAGCCCAGGAGGTACCCGATCGAGACTCCGACACCGACGACGAAAAGTTTGCGCTTCATGCTTCCACCATAAGCGGGGCCGGTCCCTGGTGTGAACCGCAGTCGGCATTGCGCCGTCTGCACGCCGGTCATCCGTCGGCCTGTGCCGCCCGTTCGCGAATCGCCCGTCCGTCGGCTACGTCCTGCGCCCGCTGCCTGGCGAGCATGAGATTGCGGGTGGTGTCACGCATCGGAAGCTGGACGATCTCCTCTGCCGCGATTCCCGAGCCCAGCTGGCGCAGCCGTACGACTTCGGCGTCGACTTCTGCCCCGAGCACGAGCACGAAGTTGGTGATGTACAACCAGACGAGCACAGCGAGACCGCCGCCGAGCCATCCGTAGATCCGGTCATACGTTCCCACATTGGTCACGTACAGGGCGAAGACGGCCGTTGCGAGTGACCAGGCGACGATCGCGAACAGGGCGCCGAAGCTGACCCAGCGCATGCGCTGATGACGCACATTCGGCGTGAAGTAGTACAACACCGCCATGAGCAGTGTGACGAGGATCAGAAGCGCGGGCCAGCGGAGGATGGACCATACCGTAAGCCAGGGCTCGCCGATGCCGACGGCATCGCCGATCGCCGAGGCGACGGTCGGGGTCGTCACGAGCAGCACGATGATCGCGGCGAAGACGACGAGCAGGAACGTTGCGAGGATCATCATGAGGCCGCGGAACTTCCAGATCTGGCGCCCTTCCTGCACCTCGTACACGCTGTTGACGGCACGGCCGAACGCCGTCGAGAAGCTCGACAGCGACCAGATCGAGAGCACGAGCCCGATGCCGAGAGCGAGCCCAGGGTTTGCGATGGTGAACAGCTGTGTGATCGGTTCGCGCAGCGTGACGACGGTGGAATTCTGCGCTACCTCGTCGATGATGCCCAGGATCACGGCAGCGGCGTCGCGCTTGCCCTCGGCCAGCGCGAAGACGGAGACCACGGCCAGGGCTGCAGGGAAGATCGCAAGCGCGGAGAAGAACGTGAGCGCGGCCGCGGAGTCGAGCCCCCGATGTCGCACAAAGCCGTGCCACGTGCGGCGGGCCGCATATCTCCATGCCTCGCGAGGCAGACCCCGACTGGACTGTGCTCTTATTCGCGCTTCCTCGTCGGTATCAGTCACTGTCGTGCCTGATCCGTGCCGCCGTCGGCATCACCAACCACGCCACGATGACGGCGACCAGGGCCCCGACGCCGGCGACCAGTCCCGCCATCTGACCAGCCACCACGTCGAAGATCAGCACCGCCGTGCCGACGAGCGTGAGGCCGACCGCGGCGATGGTGGCGATGAGCACCCGGTTGCCGATCCGGACGATCGAGGCTTTAGCGCCGAGACGGAAGAGCGTCCTGTGCAGCGCCACGGGAGCCAGAGCGAGGATGGTGGCGATGACCGCGACCACGACGAGTGCGAGGTAGATGGTCACCTGGCTCGGGCTGAGATCGGCGAACCTCGGCTGGAACGCCAGGGTGAGCAGGAATCCCGTCAGCACCTGGGTGCCCGTCTGGATGACCCGAAGCTCCTGGAGGATCTCGAGCCATTGGCGGTCGTCGCGCTCATTCACGGATTCGTCTCGACCGTCGCCGGCATCCGGGTAGAGGGGGTTGTCGCGGGTCATCCGACGATCCTATGACGACGGCGACCGACGTCGTTTCGGCGCGGCGGGCGGCCGCGCCCTCCAGAGGTGCAGTCCCGCGTAGCTCCGCCAGGGCGCCCAGCTCGCGCCGTGACGCGCCAGGCCCGCTGCCGTCGATGGCAAACCCAGGTGCGCGGCGCTCTGCTGCATGACGAGATCGGTCGAGAGCAGGATGTCGGGGTTGCCGAGCACCCGCATGGCGACATAGCCGGCGGTCCACGGCCCGATGCCAGGAAGGGCGACGAGTCGCGCCGTGAGTTCTTCAGTCGATAGACCCAGATCGAGCTGGAGCTGCCCGCTGGCCATGGCTTCGGCAGCACCGAGGATAGTGCTCACTCTCGAGGCCGGTCCCCGCAGTACTCCGCGCCCGCCCTCGGCCAGTTGACGTGCGGTGGGAAATAATCCGTCTGTGCCGAGTTCACGCGTGATGGTCCCCAGTACCGTCCTCGCCGCGGCCACCGAGATCTGCTGGCCGACCAGAGTGCGGAACAGCGCTTCGTCCGCGTCCACGGCGCCGGGAAGTCGCAGTCCGGGAAGAGCTGAGACGAGCGGGCCGAGCTGGTCATCGGCGCCCAGCGCTTCGTCGATGGCGACGGAATCCGCGTCGAGGTCGAACAGCCTGCGTACGCGGGACACGAGAGCTGGGACATCCGAGACATCGTGCAGGTGTGCGACACAGAGGATTCCATCACCATCGAGGGTCATGCGCACCCCTGCGACGCCGGACGGCAGGCGCAGTTTTCGTTCGAAGGATGAGGCGTCGCCCGACTCCAGCCCGGACACAGCGTGGTCGGCGAAAAAGCTCATGAGGCCGGCACCGTCGAATGGTGCACGCGCCGGCAGCCTCAGGGTGATGCTGGTGGCATCCGTTCGGCTTTCCGTCACAGGGCGACCGGAGCGACCGCGTCTCGCGAGAGTACGAAGCGCCGTCGGGGTCGACTCATAGACCGACTGGATGGTGTCGTTGAACTGCCTGATGCTCGAGAAACCGGCGGCGAAGGCGACGTCGGCGACCGACAGCTCGGTGGAGGCAAGCAGGTGCCTGGCGCTCTGGGCGCGGTGGGCACGAGCGAGCGACAGCGGGCCGGCACCGAGCTCGGCCTGCAGCACCCGAGTGAGATGTCTCGACGTGTAGCCGAGTCGGCTGGCGAGCCCTCCCACGCCCTCGCGCTCGATGACGCCGTCGGTGATGAGCCGCATGGCCCTGGACGCCAGGTCGTCGCTGAGGTTCCATTCGGGGGAGCCGGGCACGGCATCCGGCTGGCATCGCTTGCAGGCGCGAAGCCCAGCGTCGTGGGCCGCCGCGGCTGTGCGGTAGAAGCTCACGTTCTTCGCCTGGGGTGTCATCGCTGCGCAACTCGGCCGACAGTAGATGCCGGTGGAATGCACTCCGGTGATGAACTGCCCGTCGAACCGGGAGTCCCTGGACGATAGAGCGCGATACCGTTCCTCGAAGCGGGAGTCTGCGTGTGTCTGGCCTGCCATGACCACAGCATCACATGACCCACCGACAGTGACTAGCGGGATTCGGACACCACAGCTCCGCGCGCCGCTGAACCCAGAGACAGGGGTGTAACTCATCCGGGTGCCAAGGTCAAGGCCTGTCAGGATGCTGCGCCGTCGGCTTGACTGTGCGAGTGAGCGCAGAACTGACCAGTCCCAAGGCCGACAACGGCCGCCCCCTGACTACCCAGCAGCAGGCGCGCATGCGTGCGAGGCTCGTGGATGACCTGCAGGAAGCTCGCGAGCTCGAAGCGCGATTGCGGGGCGATGTCGCAGCCGGCATCGCGTCCCGACGTGGTTCGACCAACGACGAGGTGGACGACCCCGAAGGCGCCAACACGGCATTCGAGGGCGCGCAGTCGAACGCGATGGCGCAGCACACGAAACGCCACATCGACGAGATCCTCGCGGCGATGGTCAGGCTCGACGAAGGCACGTACGGCCTGTGCGAACGATGTGGCACAGCGATCTCCAAGCCGAGGCTCGACGCACGACCGGCCACCGCGTTCTGCATCAGCTGCGCAGCCTGATCCAGGGCTCTTCCCGCAACCGCACAGACCGACCGCACTGACGCGGCTTCCGTGGTCCGCCCGGCGACCGTGGCAGTATTGCTGGATGACCGTCTCCACACCTGCGCGGATCACCACGCGAGAGGTTCTCGCCCAGCTCGTCGATGAGCTGGGGGATGCCGTATCCACCGCTGCCGGCGATCTCGCGGTCGTCCGCTCGGACAGATCCGGCCACGTTTCTGACGCGCCTCCGATTGCGGTCGTCACCGCCAGGTCTGTCGACGACGTGCGGGCCGTGATGCGCATAGCCACGTCGACCGGAACCGCAGTGGTGACGCGAGGTGCCGGCACCGGTCTCGCCGGCGGAGCCATCGCGACAGGGGGTGAGATCGTGTTATCCACTCTCGCCATGAATCGGCTTCTCGACGTGTCGGTCGATGACGAGCTCGCGGTGGTCGAGGCCGGAATCATCAATGCCGACCTCAACACTCAACTCGCTCCGCACGGGCTGTGGTTCACGCCCGACCCTGCCAGCCGCGCGATCTCCACGGTCGGCGGCAACATCGCCACCAACGCCGGCGGGCTGCTGTGCGCGAAGTACGGGGTCACTCGGGAGTCGGTACTCGGGCTTTCGGTCGTGATGGCCGATGGGCGGCTGATGGAATTCGGGCACCGCACGGTCAAGGGCGTCACCGGGCTCGACCTGACGGCGCTCATGATCGGCTCCGAAGGAACTCTCGGGGTCATCGTCGGGGCAACAGTCAAACTCCGCAGACTCGTGACGGGAGCCGTCGCGGTGCTGAGCGCCAGATTCGCCACGGTGGATGATGCGGCAAGGGCCGCGGCGGTCGTGAGCTCGGCCGGGCTGCGGCCGGCGCTCATGGAGCTGATCGGGGAGAGCGCCATGGCCGGCATCTCCGCGCATCTGAGGATGGAGCATCCTGGAGGCTCCCGGCTCATCATCCAGACAGACGGTCCCGGCGCGGCCAGCGAGGCCGACGCGATCGAAGCGATCATCACATCGCTGGGCGGTGAGTGCGAGCTGTCGATGGACCCCGCGGAGGGCGAGAGGCTGTTCTCCATCAGGAGGGCGTTCCACCCCGCCATGGCGGCGCTCGGGACTGTGTTGATCGAGGATGTCTGCGTGCCACGCAGCCAGTTGCCCGCCATGTTCGCGGCCATCGGGGAGATCGAGAAGAAGTACGACGTGATCATCCCGACCGTGGCGCACGCGGGCGACGGAAACCTGCACCCGAACTTCGTGTTCGAGGGTGGCGGCGCCGACGGTACTCAGGTGCCCGCTGACATCTGGGCCGCCGCGGGTGAACTCTTCCAGGCGGCGCTGCGGCTGGGCGGCACCCTGACCGGCGAACACGGTGTCGGGCTGCTCAAGCGCCGGTGGCTGCGCGACGAGCTCGGCGATGAGCAACTGCAGTTGCAGCGGCAGATCAAGCAGGTGTTCGATCCGCTCGGAATCCTGAATCCGGGCAAGGTGTTCTGACAGCCGCCTGTCAGGAATAACCCGGCCCGACCTGCTGTTATGTCGGTATGACCGCTTCCAGAACGCCGCGCATTGTGAGACAGCACCTTGAGGGTGGTGATGTGCGAGTGCGCGTCGGCGCGCTGGGAATCAGCGCTCTCGGAACCCAGGTCGCTGGGACAATCGAAGCCGTGAGCTCGGAAACCGCAGGATTCGCCAGGAACGACAGGGTCGCCTTTCGGTCCCTTGCGCCGACATCATCGCCGACTGTCGTCGTCGCGGAGCGGGACCTGATCGGAATTCCCTCCGACGTATCCCTCGACTCGGCTGCTGCCATCTTCCCCTGTGCCCTGCTGGCTCGCACCGTCGTCAGGCAGGTCCACGCGATCGGGCGCGGAACTCGCGTCGCCGTCACCGATGTGTCCGTCATCGCTCCGTTCGTGACGGCGTGGGTCGAGCACATGGGTGGCGCTGTCATTGCGGTCGGGGAATCCGCGGCAGCGGATGTCGTAATCTCGGGCCAGAGCATCCGTTCAGCCCTCGGAATCCGGTCTGGCCATGGGCTGGCACAGCAGGCGGCTGCTGACGTCTTTGCCGCCATGCGCGCCGGTGCCTTCGACTCGATCGCCCTGAGTTCCGTCGCCGAGGCCAGGAATGGCTCACGGTCTCCAGTTCTGCTGCGCCCGGCCGAGGTGACGCTCGCCGCCTGAATCGCGCCGCTAAGGTCGGTTCATGTCGAGTTTCGAATTCATCAGCCTGGCCGTCTGGGTCGGGATCGTCGCTCTGCAACTCGCAGAGCTGACGCTCACGGCCAGCAAGGTTCCGCAGCTGTCGTCGTTCAGCGTGCTGCGTGATGAGGTGCAGGATGCCGCGGGCGCGAGGCTCTCGGCCGACCAGCTCGGCGACTTCCGCCGGCGGCTCGTCGCCCTCGACGAACGCGAGGCGCTGCGTGCCGTGCCCCAGTCCCGCGGATCCAACGCCCAGCTCTGGCGGGGAGTCCCGTGGCAGCTCGCGGCGGTCGCGTTCTCTTTCCTCCCCGCGCTCGCACTTCTCGTCAACGGCCCGGTGGTCGTCGTCGTGCTCGTGGGGTTGCTGCTGCCGGTGATCAGCTACGTGCTCGCACTCGCGGTGGCCCGGGCATCCGTCGCCGCCGCTGGCGCACGCTCGAACCTCCACTCGCACCAGCGCGCAGAGATCGCGGAACTGCTCGACACCGCCGCGAAATCGTCGCGCCAGAAGGTGGCGGGCCTGGGCGACCGTGTCGCGCGGGCCCTTCAGATCCTGCGGGAACAACAGGCAGAGAAACCCGAGAAGCCCGAGAGACCAGACACAGCGAGGAACTCGAATTGAGCAACCCCACACAGAGCACTCCCGACCTGACGGCATCGTCGGGACGGCACGCCGGCGAGCCCGCAAGCGCACCGACGGGGTTCGCGCATGACTCCGTGGTTCCCGCTCAGCCGGCGTCCGCGCCGAAGCCGACGAACGTGACCCTGGTGCTGGGGATCGTCGGTGTGGTGGTGCTCTCCGTGCTCGCGCTGGGGGTCGCTGGATATCTCGTGATGGGGCTCGGGGGTGATGCCGTCGCCCTGGGTGGGGTGATGGCTCTGATCCCGCTCGCCATCGTGTTCTTCGGCGTGCGCTGGATCGACCGCTGGGAACGTGAACCGAGGCTCGCTGTGCTGTTCGCGTTTCTGTGGGGTGCTGCGGTCGCCGTGATCATCGCCCTTGTCGTAGGCGACGGCGTCGATCCGTTGATCACCCTCATCTCCCAGGGTGATGAGCAGGTGTACCAGTTCATCGGAGCGGCCATCCAGGCTCCGCTCGTGGAGGAGTCTGCCAAGGGACTCGGGCTGCTCGTGATCTTCATCGCGGCTCGGAGGTACTTCGACGGCCCTGTCGACGGTATCGTCTACGCGGCCTGGGTGGCTGGTGGTTTCGCTTTCACCGAGAACATCCTCTACTTCGGGTCACAGTTGCTCGACGCCGGTACAGCTTTTTCTCCGGATGTCGCGTTCCTCTTCTTCGTGCGGGGAGTGATGTCACCCTTCGCCCATGTGATGTTCACCATGTTCATAGGCCTCGCGCTGGGCATCGCGGCCCGCCGCGGGAGTGGCATCCCCGCGACATTCGGACTGTTCCTCATCGGGTTGATCCCCGCGATGCTGTTGCACGCGCTGTGGAACGGTGCCCTGTTCTTCGTCAACGACTTCTTCGGTTACTACGTGATTGTGCAGTTCCCGCTCTTCGTTCTCGCGATAGTGCTCGTCAGGTTCCTGCGGAAGCAGGAGGCGAAACTCACGTTCGACCGGCTCAGCGAATACGCGGCAGTCGGGTGGTTCGCGCACGACGAGATTCCGGCCCTCGCCACGGCACAGGGTCGGCGCCAGGCGCTGGCGTGGGCCACGCGCAATGGAAGGCGGTCGGCCATGAAGCAATACATCACGGATGCCACGAAACTCGCCTTCACCCGCCAGCGCATCATCACCGGCAGGGGCGGGATCGGTGCCGTGGCCGATGAGGCCGCCATGCTCGCCGATATCGTCGAATCCCGCCGGAAGCTGGCGGGCAGCGTTACCGGCTGAGCGCGGCGGTAATGAAGGGAATGACGGCGAAGGCGGTCACGAAGATTCCGATCACGATGACGGCGGACAGCGGGAACTTCAGCTTCAGCCGCTGGCCGGCAGGCGCCACGACATTGGCCCTGGCATCCTGAATTCGCGCATCCGCGTACCTGTCCGTCTGGCTGAGGGTCTTTGCACCGACGGTGTCCACGATCCTGAGTAGCCGCTCGTGGACGGCGGGCTGCATCATGTCGAAAGGTGCGGCCGAGTAGACGAACATCCACGAGTCGATGATCTCGACGTCGAACGGTGCAGCGTTGTCGATGAGCAGTGCCATGAGATCCGGGGTGAAGACGTAGAGCGCATCACGCTCGTACTGCCGAGGGCAATACAGGGTGAAGTAGTTGTCGAAGTCGCCTTCGAGGGAGAGCACCTGCTCTTTCTGGAACGACGCGGGAAGATTCGTTCCTCCGAACAAACCGTTGTTCGCCCGGGAGTCGAGCACCATGTGGGGGAGGGCCCTGTCGAGCTGAAGGGCCAGGAAACCCCAATTGTGTGTCGACTGGTTCTTGCCGCCGCCGGTGACATAGCGATAGTTCCCATAGTCGAGGAACCGGCTCGTCACCGACCGCAGGTGGTCGCGGGATTCCCGGTTTCGTCCGTTCGAGAAGATCGCCCCCGGGTAGCGGGGCTCGGGGTCCCGCGGCGAGAAGATCATGCCGTTCGCGCTCGCGAAGCCATCCATCCGGAACAGCTTCTCCCAGTACCGGCCGTTCGCACGCCGCACGACCAGCACGGCGCTCACCACTATCGTGCCCACGATTCCGGCCACGATCACCGGGAACGGCACAACGGTAGCGAGGTCACCAGGGCCACTGCGTGGCGAGGAGAAAAACAGCACCCGGGCCAGTGTGCTCAGCACAGTCGCCGCGATCACCCCGAACACGACGAAGAACATCGCGAGGATGACCCCCTGGATCACGAAGGGAACCGCAGAGTACTGCTGGCGCGCCCGGTCCGATGAGCGGAAGGCCGACATCTCGGCCGAAGTGACGGGTGCGGTCAGGGGAGCGTAATCTGTGCCGCGATTCATGGGAGTCATGTTACGGCTCATGCCGACCGGGACTCGGCAGATAGAGAGTCGGCCGTTAGAGACTCCGCCGTTAGAGACTCCGCCGTTAAAAACTCGGCCGTTAAAGACTCATCGCCCAGCGGTGCGGCATTGCCTGCGACTCAGACTGGGCGACGAGTTGATCTGTAAACAGCGTGGCACTGTCATCGGCATTGCGCAAGACTTCGGGCGAATCTGTCGTCAGACGGTGATCGTCGCGGCCCGTAGAATGGACTGCTGCATTTCGTGCCAGTAACGCCGTGGGCTGGCACTGATCAAGCGGCACCGGAAGGGATTGTTCCATGCCGTCAGGCGAGCTCGAGAGCGAACGCGAGTACGTGGATACGCTGTACGCCCGACTCGACGTACTCAGGGACGAGGCGCAGTCGCAACTCGAAGCCGTGCGCCGCAGCAATCCGGGTGGCACCCACCAGAACCGGTCGGAGCGGGATGCGTTCGCTCGAATCTACGAGGATCGCATCAGCCAGCTCCGCCAGATCGACGAGCGGCTCGCGTTCGGGCGTCTCGAACTGGACGCGGTCGACGGGGAGGCTCCCGTGCACCGCTACATCGGCCGGATAGGACTCCGCGACCAGGATCTCGCCCCGCTGCTTCTCGACTGGCGCGTGCCGCAGGCCAGGGCGTTCTACCAGGCCACCGCAGCGACTCCGCTCGGAGCACGGGCACGTCGCCACCTGCAGAGCCAGGGCCGCGAGATTGTCAGGATCAACGATGAGATCTTCGACCAGGAGCTGCTCACGGGAGACGTCAGCAACCTGCAGGGTGAGGCGGCACTGCTCGCCACCCTGACGGCGCAACGCACGGGCCGCATGGGCGATATCGTCGCGACCATCCAGGCTGAACAGGATGCGATCATCCGGTCCGAGCTGCGCGGCACCCTCGTCGTGCAGGGCGGCCCCGGCACCGGCAAGACAGCGGTTGCCCTGCATCGAGCCGCCTATCTGCTGTATTCGCATCGGGAGCGGCTCGCGTCATCCGGCGTGCTGATCGTCGGGCCCAGCCGTTCGTTCCTGCAGTACATCGAGGCAGTGCTGCCGTCGCTGGGTGAGACCGGGGTGGTGCTCTCGAGCGTCGGCCAGTTGTTTCCCGGGGTCGACACATCGGTGGATGACGCGGCAGACGTCGCCGCTCTCAAAGGCTCGATGCAGATGGCCGCGCTCATCTCCCGCGCGGTGCGCTCGCGGCAGGTCGTTCCGACCGAGTCGACGGTGCTCGACATCAACGGCGAATTCCTTACTGTGCCGGCGAGCGTCATCCACAACGCCATGCAGAAGGCCTGGGACTCGAAGAAAGCGCACAACCTCGCGAGGGTGAGCTTCAACAAGGCCGCCCTGTCGACGCTTGCCCGGATGCTCGCCGAGCAGCTTCGGTCGCACGGCAACACGATCGAGGAGAGCGACCAGTCGTGGTTACGGGAAGACATCCGCACCTCGCACGACGTGAAGGTCGCGCTCAATACCGCATGGATGCCGCTGTCGCCGAAGAAGCTGCTGCAGGATCTCTATGCGCGCCCGCAGTGGCTCGCGACGCTCACGCCGCAGTGGACCACGGAGCAGAGGGCGCTGCTGGCGAGGGACAGGGACGCGCCGTTCACGGTCAGTGATGTGCCGCTGCTGGATGAGGCCGCCGAACTGCTCGGCGAGGTCGATGTCAGCGCCGACGTCGACAAGCGCGAACGGAAACAACAACGCAAGCGTGACATCGAGAATGCGCAAGCTGCCATCCAGAACATGCAGGTGGAAGGGCTCGTCAACGCTGAGACCCTGGCCGAGGGATTCGAGGCGTCGGTGGAGCGGGGAACGACGGCGGAGATTGCGGCGTCCGACCGCACCTGGGCGTACGGCCATGTCGTCGTCGATGAGGCACAGGAGTTGTCGCCCATGCAGTGGCGACTCCTGATGCGACGCAACCCGCTGAAGTCGTTCACCATCGTGGGCGATATCGCCCAGGCCTCCGCCGCGGCCGGGGCCACCAGCTGGGCCGGGGCGTTGCAGTCTCATGTCGGAGACAACTGGCGCCTGGAAGAGCTCACCGTCAACTACCGCACGCCTGCGCAAATATCGGTCGTGGCCGAATCCATGGCGGTGGCGCACGGCGTGAACATCACCCGCTCGCGAGCCGTACGGGAGAGCGAATGGCCGGTCGCTGTGGTGCGCGCGGGGCGATTGGCTGAGTCCGTGGTCGACACTATCGACTCGGATCGTCGGGTGGACAGCAGGGGGACGATGGCGGTCATCGTCAGCGACAGCCTTGTGCCGTCGATCTGGCCGAGCATCGAGGAACGTTTCGGGGTCGAGGTCGGCAGGGGTGCAGCCGGTCTCAGTCGCGCCATCGCCGTCCTGACGCCCCAGGAATCGAAGGGGCTCGAGTTCGACTCCGTCGTGGTCGTCGAACCTCAGCGCATCGTCGACGAGATCAGCAGGGGCGCGGCCGCCCTCTACGTCGCCATGACGAGATCGACACAGCGACTGCACATCGTCACCACGGGCGCGCTGCCCGCCGGGATCGAATAGCGGCCACGCAACTCTCGTGCCGGGGCTACCCCCACTTGGGTGTGACCCCCTGTGGGGGATTGCCGGGTTCGGATCGGCTGGGCAGTATTGCACTACGAACAAACCTCGGGGGAGGGAAGTTCGTCGGATGCGATTCATCGCTACGAGTGGGGCCGGAGGCGGGGGAGTCTCCGGCCCAACGTCGTTAACGACGTGAACAGGACATGGTGGAGGTACAGATGGCGCCCAATCGCATTCTTCGCGAGAGGGTTGCCGGCCAGTCCGCCATGTTCCAGGTCGTCTCAGCCCAACACCAGGCTCAGCCGCAATCCGGCATCGGTCATTTCTTCGGTATCAGCCCGCTGACCGTAGAGGCCCGGGGCTGGTACAGGGGAGCCCTCGGCGAATTGCTCGTCGGCGATGTGCTCGAGAATCTGGGCCAGCGCTGGGATGTGCTCCACGATCTTCCGCTCGAGCACAACTCGCTCGATCACCTGCTCATCGGCCCTGCCGGGGTATTCACCGTCCGCACGGCGAACGTCGACGGCATGGACGTCGTGGTCGACGATGACGCGCTGGTCGTCGTCGGTGAAACCCGCCACGACATCCTGCTGGCCCGAATGGAGGCCGTCGAGGTATCGCAGATTCTGAGCGCTGCCGCAGGACGGTCGATCAGCGTCCAGCCGTTGCTCGTCGTGGTGGGATCCAAGCGACTGATCGTCCGGACCGAGGTCGCTGACGTCAGGATCATCACCTCCTCGGATCTCGAGCGAGCCCTGTGTGCCCTGCCGGGGATCATGAGCGGCGACGAGGTCGCGGCGATCTCCGATGTGGCGGACCTGGATGCCACCTGGCCGATCGCTGGCGCCACGATCCTGGACACCCAGAAACTCCATCGTGACTTCAGCATCATCCGCGCCACCGCGAGCACGGCGCTCGTGCGACGGATCGTCTGGGCCACCGCCGCAACCACGGTGGTCTACATCTCCGTGTGCAGTGTCATAGCCACGCTCGTCTCCATCATGATGGAATAACGCGTTCATGCAGGTGTCCCACGGCTGGATAGGGCACGATGGGGCGATGTTCTCGCGTCACCCGATTGTGAGCGCAATGACCCTGGCGTATCTGGCGGTCGTGGCGTGGCTCACGCTGACGCCGTCGTCGACAGGGCTGGAGTCCGGCATGCTGGACAGGCTCGCGGCGTTCCTCGCACGCTTTCCCGAAACCTCCTGGTTCACATTCCTGCGCCTCGAGTTCATCGCCAACGTGGCGATGTTCGTGCCGTTCGGTGTGTTCTTCGTGCTGCTCTTCGGCCGCAGACAGTGGTGGCTCGCCATCATCGTCGGGATGGTGATGACCCTCGCGATCGAGGGCGTCCAGCAGATCATCCCCGGCCGGGTGCCCGATGTTCGTGATCTTGTTGCCAACTCCGTGGGGACAACCGTGGGTGTGCTGCTCGCCCTTGCTCTGACCGCGACCCGGGCGAGGCGGGACAGCCGAAAACGGGTGTCGGCGTAGGCGTGAGCCAGTCCCGGCGACGGGAAGGCTATCCGGTGACGCAGTTGCTGCTCGACACGTCTGCCGCCAGGTCGGCAGCCTGGGAGGCAACCGGATCCAGTTCGGTCATCGTCATCGCGTAGCCGACCTGGTCGTTGTCCGAGCTGCGGGCGAAGACCACTCCGGCGACCCGGCCGTCGAGAGTCAGCAGTGGGCCGCCTGAATTTCCTTCCCGGACGGCAGCAGCGAGCGTGTAGACCTCACGCGGAGCCGAGCTTTCTCCGTAGATGTCCTCGACATTCGAGGTCGTCACGGCAATCACCCCTGCGGCACCCGACATGAACGGTCCGCCGAACGGGTAGCCCTCGAACGCCGCATTCGCTCCCGCTGTGAGGCTGGTGCTGATGGGTAGTGCCGGAGCGGCGAGACCGGGAGCCGCTATCACGGCGAGGTCGTCGATCGGGTCGAAGTACACGATCGACCCCGTGATGACCTCGCCGGCCAGGGTCTCGATCACCGGCTCGCTGACGCCGGCGACGACATGGGCATTGGTGACGATGCGGTCATCCGAGACGACGAATCCGGTGCCGGATTGGGACTGCCCGCACGCGAAAGCATTTCCCGTGATCCGCACGACGGATTGCGCCGCAGCATTCAATGCTTCGCTCCCCGTGTCGATCCGGGGGATGTCGGCGGGAGGGCCTCCGAGCGCACCGGTGATCGTCGGAATGCCCTGGCTCAGCACAGCTCCGCGAACCTGGGCGAGGAACCCCTGCACGGGCGCCGGAGTGAATGTCGTGATGGCGCTCAGGATCGTCGACCCGGAGATGGCGCGCGACAGGGCGGGGACGCCGAGCTGGCCGGCGCTGAAGGCGACGACGGATGCCACGAGGGCGGCGACGATTCCGGTCACCAGGGCGCCGAGCATCCTGTCGAAGCCACCCAGGGGGCTCCTCGCGACGCCTCGCCTGACGCGTCGACCGATGGCGCTTCCGAGCGCGTGCCCGATGGCCACCAGGAGCACAGCGACGAAGATAGTGACCCCGGGTCGCAGGAACGGTACCGGTACCCAGGCCGCTGCCATCGGTGCCACGAAGAACGCAGCGATCGCGCCGGCCACGACTCCGGCGATCACGAAGAGGCTTCGAGACAGTCCGTGTCGAAATCCGTACACGATGTACACGATCAATACCGCGCCGAGCACTATATCGAGTGCGAGAGGTTCAGTCATCGCTGGCATCGCACGTCGGGCATGTACATGACCATAACTTGTGACGCTGGATGGTCGCCCTCGGCACCATCGCGTGCCCACCCGTTCCGCGTGGGCATCCGGGAATTCTCCGGGGACGGCCCGACTTGGGCCCAGTATGACTTCACTGGATTTCGGACCCCTCGTTCTCGGCGGCAATACCTTCGGCTGGACCTCGGATGCAACGGAGAGCTTTGCGGTTCTCGACGCATTCGTGGAGGCTGGCGGGCGATCCATCGATACCGCGGATGTCTATTCGGCGTGGGTTCCGGGTAACTCGGGCGGGGACTCGGAAAAGATCATCGGGCGTTGGCTGGCCGCCCGCGGCACGCGAGACGACGTCGTGATCGCCACGAAGGTGTTCGCGCTCGAGGCCCGGCCCGGCCTCTCTGCCGCGAACATCCGCGCCGCGGTCGACGAGTCCCTCACGCGCCTTCAGACCGACTATCTCGACCTCTACTACGCGCACCGCGACGACGAAACTGTCGCGCAGGAGGAGTATGTCGCGGCGTTCGGCGCACTCGTCGCTGAGGGAAAAGTGCGGGAGGTCGGGGCATCCAATTTCTCTGCCGATCGGCTGCGCAGTGCCGTCGAGATTGCCGCGCGGTCGTCGGTGGCGCCCTTCACGGTCGCACAGGATAAGTACAGCCTTGTGGAGCGCGAGATCGAAGGATCCCTCCAGCCGACGCTCGTCGAACTCGGTATCGTCGAGCTTCCGTACTCTTCGCTCGCGAGCGGATTCCTCACAGGGAAGTACCGGCCTGGCATTCCTGTCGATTCCGCGCGGGCTGGTTCAGCCGGCGCCTACCTCGACCAGCCGCGCAACGTCGAGCTGCTGCAGACGCTCGACGACATCGCGGCCACGCACGGCACCAGCGTCACCGCTGTCTCGCTGGCCTGGCTGCGACAGCAGGCTGCGGTCGGTGCTCCCATCGCGAGCGCTCGAACCGTCGAGCAGGTCGCGCCCCTCGTCGAAAGCTTCGGGCTCGAGCTGACGGCCGAAGAGCTCGGCAGATTGGCCTAACCCTCGAGCTTGCGTCGGCGGGTGCGTTCGGCTTCTGCCTCGGCCGCAGCCTCAGGGGTCGGTGCCGTGCCGCCCCGGTTCTGCGGATGCCACCACTGCCCCGCGCCGTCGACGGGATAGTCCTCCTGCTCCTGGTCGACCATCTCCTGCAGCTTCTCGCGCAGATCCGTCGTCGCCCTGACGACGTCATCCTCGGAGTGGACGACGATGGGGGAGCCGAACGTGAAGCTGATCGGCACGCCGAAACGCTCGAAGAACCGTGTCTTATGACCCTTGGTCATCAGCCGCTGCCCGCCCCACACCGAAACCGGGATCAGGGGCACTCCAGCTTCGGCGGCGAGTCTGGCTGCACCTGTTTTGAGCTCCCTGACGGTCATGGATGCACTCACTCCGGCCTCGGGAAACACTCCGATGAGCTCGCCGCGCCTGAGCGCCGCAACCGCGTCCGCGTAGGCCGCGGCTCCAGCCTGCCGGTTGACGGAGATGTGTTTCATCGCCCGGAGCAGCACACCGACCATGGGCTTGTCGAAGGCTTCCTTCTTGGCCATGAACCTGATGCGTCGGCGATTGTGCAGGAAGGTCATCCATTCGACGAGGGCGAACTCGAAGTACCCGAAGTGGGTCATGGCGATGACCCCGCCGCCGTGGTCGGGAATGTTGTGTGCACCGACGACGGTGGGCTTGAGTCTCCAGAATCCGAACAGCGCACGACCGACGGCGACAGCACCGCTGTAGACGGGTTCGAAGCCCAAGGCCGTGTGATCCCTCTTCCGCTTGAGGGCGGCCGTCTTCGGTGGCGTCGTCATAATCCCAGAGTAGATGCAGAGCGTGTGGCGATCCCGATAATCAGCCCCATATAGCGCGTGCGAGCGCCATCGTGTAGCGTTCCCGCCTTGTGCCCCTATCTGGGGACTATCAGGCGCGAATCCGGCGCCGATAGTGTCTCTCTTGTCGAGATCGGGGGATCGATGACAAATGGACTGGCTCGGGGGAGCCACGACGCGACGAGTAGTGCCGGGCCGTCTCTGCAAACGCGGGGCCCGGCCTACTCCGTCCGCACGATCCTCGTCTTTCTTCCCGCTCGCCATGGGCGCGCCCTGGTTCGCCAACTCTGATTCTGCTGACACCCGACCCTGAACACCGGGGCCGACGCCACTATCGATGTCACCCCTGTCATCGCGGTCGTCGGCTCCGGGTCACACCTCCGGCTCGGCAGCGCGCACGAATCCGTCCCGACCCGCGGGCGCGAAGAGCTATACGTCGTACCGCTCGGGCTCCGGTCCCCGTCGAAACGATCGGCCGCTCAGGGAGGTGGGAGTGACTCGAACATACGTGTACTTGAGCGTCGGGATCCACGGAGTCAAAGGCAGTGTGTCTGCTCGGTCGATCTCGGCCTGACGATCGAGTCGTGCCGCCCGTCCTTTCACCACCACACTCCACGCCGTGGTCTCATCGAAGCCGTCGATCTCGAATGCCACGGCGGCATTCACCGTCAGCTCGACCAGCTTGGTGCCGGCTGCCGTCCTGAACAGGATGCTGCTCTCATCCACGATGTAATTCACCGGAAAGATGTCGAGCTCACCGGCGGCAGCGACCGCGAGCCGTCCCATCGGTGTCCTGTCCAGCAGTGCCCACATCTCCTGGTCATTGAGGGGGATGATCTGCGCCTCGTCCACGATTCTCCTTCCGTGCCAGCCCCGTTGCTGGCACCCCCAGTACACGCCGGGGGAACTGGCGGCGACAGGGCCGAAAGGCCCACGTCGAGCATCCGGTCCGACGCTTCAACGGAGGCGCGACGGGGGCTCAGCCGATTCTCGACGCGTCCTGAGCCGTTCCAAACTCCACTTTTCACGATCCTGCGTCGTAGTGCGGTAACAAGTGGAGTTTCGGAGGGGTGTGCGAACCGGCCGCCGGGCACACCGCACACTGAGCTCCCGTGGAGTAGCAGATCCTGCACCCACGAACGGCCCGAAACACTGCACCCCACCCTTCCCTCTGCTAAAGTAAGGAGGTTGCCGTCTAACGGCCGCGGATAAACAGAGCTCCTTCATTCCGAAGAGGGCGCCGCGCAACGAGGAGAAAGGGGATCACCTTATGGCTTTAGAAGCCAGTGTCAAGAAGGCGATCATCGACGAGTACGCTACCCACCCAGGTGACACGGGTTCCCCCGAGGTCCAGGTTGCGATGATGACTCGTCGCATCAAGGATCTGACGGAGCACCTCAAGGAGCACAAGCACGACCACCACTCACGTCGTGGGCTGCTGCTGCTCGTTGGCCAGCGTCGTCGCCTGCTGGGCTACCTCCAGGACATCGACATCACGCGTTACCGCGCGCTGATCGAGCGTCTCGGACTGCGCCGCTAATTCCCATGCGCACGGCCGCCAGATCGCTTCGCGATCCGACGGAACCGGCAATCGTGGGCCTGATCGCGTCGAATTGGCGAACGGGCCGTCACCTCTTAGGTGGCGGCCCGTTTTCACGTTAAGCCGGGTTCTCCGACCTGCGGGGGAGAGCCAGCAGGGTGGTCGTGCTGACCACGATGAGCAGGATGCCGCCAATCGACACGAGCGCGAGCACGCCGGCTGCCGGCAGCACGAACATCGCCACTCCGGCCGCGATGGACACGATGCCGCTCACCCACCCGAACCACCGGGGATGGATCGTTCCGCGCACTCCACCGGCCAGGTCGACGATGCCTTCGAGGATCCAGCCGGCGCCGATGACGACGGCGAGCACCACGAGGGACTGGAACGGGTTGGACAGGCAAATGACGCCCGCGACCATGATGAGCAGTCCCAGCAGTCCAGACAGCCATCGCATTCCGGTACCGAGGCCCTCCGCGACGAATGCTGCCGTGATGCGGAACAGGCCAGAGGCGATCAGGTAGATCCCGAACAGGATCGCCACGGTGAGCAGTGACGCGCCGGGGAACAGTATCGCGACGATTCCGAGCACGAGCCCGATGACCGCCACGGCGACGAGCTGCCCGCGATGCACCCTGAGCAATCCGGGGAGTACGGAGGCAGGGGCGGTGGTGTCTGGATTGGTCATGGGTGTCCTCACGGTTGCGACGCGAATCAGGCTGCTGCTCCATCTTCGCAGTTGTGGTGTTCATCGGGCGGGGGCTTGCTTTACATCCGCCCGGACTCGTTAGGGTCGCATCATGACCTCATCCTCAGAACTCCTTGCTCTCGGCGAGGAGCACTTCGTCTCGCTGACCACCTTCCGCAGGTCCGGCGTCGCGGTCTCGACGCCGGTCTGGATCGCTCGCGATGGCGACTCCCTCGTCGTCACCACACCGGCCAGCAGCGGCAAGGTCAAGCGACTCCGAAATAGTTCCCGGGTCCAGCTCCAGCCCTGCGGTCGTATGGGCAAGGTGGTCGAAGGAACGCATCCGATCGAGGCAAGCGCAAGGATTGCGGATGACCCCGCCACTGTCGAGCGGCTGGGCTCGGTGTTCCGTGCCAAGTTCAGGCTCGAGTACCGTATCTTCATGTTCATCGAGCGCCGCGCGAAGGATGGCCAGAAGCAACGCGTGATGCTGACGATCAACGACGACGCGTAGCCTTGGACCATGAGTCGTCGAGTCGAGTACAGCCAGTTCGGTGGGCCGGAAGTCCTTCACATCGTGGACGTGTCACCGCCGCATCCGGGGCAGGGTGAGGTGCGCGTCAAGGTGCTGGCCGCGGGGATCAATCCTTTCGACGCGAAGGTTTTTCGGGGCATGCCCACCTCCTCGAAGCAGAAGGTGCAGTTTCCTGTCGGCAACGGTGCCGACTTCGCGGGAGTCATCGACGAGGTCGGAGATGGTGTCTCGGCTTTCGAACTCGGAGACGCCGTCATGGGCGGGCTGGCATTTTCCTCACAGGCCGACTTCGTGATCATCGCTGCCGACAAGCTCATCGCTACCCCGGAGGGCCTGACTGTCGAGCAGGCCGGATCGCTCAACACCGCGGGCCGCACGGCCTGGGCGAGTGTGCGGTCACTGGAGCTGGGTGCGGATGACGTCGTACTCGTCAGCGCCGCCGCGGGGGGCGTGGGTGTTATTGCGGTCCAGCTCGCGAAGCGCACGGGCGCGACAGTAATCGGCTCTGCTTCGGTGTCGAACCATGACTACCTGCGGTCGCTCGGTGTGATTCCGGTGCAGTATGGCGACGGTATGGCCGACGCTGTTCGCACGGCGGCGCCGGAGGGGATCACGGCAGCCCTCGACAACTTCGGTCACGGGTTCGTCGAGACCGCCATGAAGCTCGGCGCTCCGGCGAGCAGGATCAACACGATCGCCGACTACGAAGCTCCGGAGAAATATGGAGTCGGCGCCGTGGGCGCTGCCGGGGCAAGCCTGTCGGATCTGGAAGCGCTCGCCTCCCTGGTGGCGGATGGTTCCGTCGACATGGAGATCGATTCGGTGTTCCCTCTCGAGCGTGCGAGCGAGGCTTACACGCGGCTGCTCAAGGGCCACCTTCGAGGCAAGATAGTTCTCGTCACGCAGTAGCGACCGACACTGCCAGCACAACTGCGCCAACCAGCGCAACGACTCCGACGACCGACGCGATCGCGGCCCACACCCGGCCGAGCCGAAGGTTCCGCGTGAAAGAAAATGTTGCGGTCACAGCGGTGAGGGCCAGGAACACGAAACCGATGATGGCGCACACAGTGAAGAACACGATCGCTATCGCCCGCCCGGAACCGGGTTGCGTCGCGCCGATGCTGACCGCCCAGAGGATGATCACCCACGATCCTGCGATCATCGACAGCACGAATGATGCGATTCCGAGTCCCACTCCTCGACGGATACGGATGGGGGATCGTTCGGCCGCGGTGACGATGATCGGTTCGCTCATGACTCCAGTTTAAGCGCGATGCCCGAGGTAGCTCCGAAAAGTATTTCTGAATTAGTGCATCCAAACGCATGCCTTCGGGAGAACTACTTGATGTCAGGCGAATTCCGTCAGACGACGAGAGGATGAAAAGTGCGAAACAAAATTGTTGCGGGCGCCGCGATCGGTGTCATCGCTGCTGTGGGTGTCGCCATGCCCGCCCAGGCGATCTCACCCACCACCGCCGACCTGTATGTGCTCCACGCCGTTCCCGACCTTCCCGTCGACGTCTACGTCAATGGTGCTCTCACGCTCGACGACTTCCAGCCGGGAGACCTCGCGGGGCCGCTCGATCTGCCAGCGGGAACCTACACCGTTGCCATCACCGCAGCGGATGCCGCGGACGACTCCGCCCCCGCTATCGGCCCGATCGACCTCACCCTGGCGGCAGGCACGAGCTACACGGCAGTGGCTCACCTTGCCGAGGATGGTGCTCCCACGGCGACGCTGTTCACCAACGACCTGACCACGATTCCCGCCGGTGAGGGCAAGCTGACGGTGCGTCACACTGCGGCTGCTCCCGCTGTCGACGTGCTGGCCAATGGCGCCGCGGCGTTCACCAACCTGACGAACCCTAACGAGGTGAAGGCCAACCTCCCGGTCGGAACAATCTCGGCTTCCGTGGCCCTTACAGGGACGACCGAGCCCGTCATCGGCCCGGCCGATGTCGCGATCGCCGAGGGTGTCAACACCATCGTCTACGCCTGGGGCAGTGGCGAAGCTGGCTACGAGCTCGCGATCCAGACCATCGGTGGACTTCACTCGACTCCGGGTGGAGTCGACGCGGGTTCAGCCGGTCTCGCAGCCGATCCTGACTCGGGCATGATCGCCTGGGCGATCGCCGGAATCGTCGCTCTGCTCGCCGCCGCCGGATTCTCGGTTGCACGGGTTCGCTCAGCTCGACAGTCCAACTAATCACATCTGAAACACAGCAGCAGGCACGGGGGAGCATCATGACAGTCCGCATTATTGCGGCCGCCGCCATGGTGCTCCTCCTGGCCGGTTGCTCCGCCGCCCCTGCCGCGAAGCTCGCGCCGACTCCGGCCGCGACGCCCAAGCCGGCTCCGACCGCGGTGGTCGACGTTCCTGTGCAGAGTTCGGAGCTGACCGCTCCGGTGGCCATCGTTCCTCCCGTCCGCATCCAGGTTCCGTCGGTGCAAATCGACATACCCGTGGGACCGGTCGGCGTGGAAGACGACGGGCTCATGGAGATCCCGAAAGACATCCGCACGGCCGGGTGGTACCAGTACGGTCCCGCACCAGAAAGTGTCACGGGATCGACGGTGATCACCGCCCACGTCGACTCGTTCGAGCAGGGACTCGGACCCTTCGCATACCTCAAGGAACTGTCCTCAGGAGCCGAGATCGTCGTGACCGCCGCGGATGGTGCCGACTATCGCTACGTCGTCGAATCTGTGCAGAACGTGGAGAAGACGCAACTCCCCCTTGACCAGGTATTCGACCGGGATGGTGCACCGCGGCTCGTTCTGATTACCTGCGGTGGTCAATTCGACGAGAACGTGCTCAACTACTCCGATAACGTCGTCGTCATCGCGAATCCGGCCTGAGAATGAGGGGGGTGCAGTCGTGACAGCACGAGTGATGACAGCCCTCGACAGCGAGGACGAAGCATCGCTGGCCAGAGCGTTCGTGGCGGGAGACGAGAAGGCACTCGCCACCGTCTATGCCCGGTGGTCCCCCCTCGTCTACACGCTTGCGCTCCGTTCGCTCGGAGATGTGGGAGATGCCGAGGATGTCACGCAGAAAGCCTTCGTCGCAGCGTGGACCTCCCGCTCAGGATTCGATCCCTCGCGATCCCGGCTGCCGTCGTGGCTGGTGGGGATCACGAAGAACAAGATCGCCGATACCCACGATGCGCGCGCGCGCATCAGAAGGCTGCAGCAGGAGCTTGCCGCGACATCATTCCCCGGGGAGCCGATGGCGGAAGAAATCGATTTGGCCGATACGCTTCTGGTCGCAGACGAGATTGCCAGGCTCGAACCGGACGCGCAGCAGGTGATGAGACTTGCGTTTTTCGACGATCTCACACACCTCCAAATAGCCGACCGCCTCGAACTACCCCTGGGAACTGTCAAAAGCCACATCCGACGCAGCCTGCAGAAGATGCGAACCCGATTGGAGGCGACGTATGCGACACCTGGATCCTGACACACTCGCGCTGCTCGCCCTCGGCGAGCACGTCGATTCGCCTGACGACCGGGCGCACATCCAGGCCTGTGACGATTGCAGCGCAGAGCTCGAGAACCTGCAGCACACTGCACTCGTAGCGCGATCGACCCTGTATTCGGGGGATCTCGTCACCCCGCCGGACCGAGTATGGTCGCGCATCACCGATGAACTCTCTCTCAGCACGTCCATCGATTCAGCTCCCGTCGTGGCACTGTCACAGCGCCGAACTCGACGCTGGGTTCCGCCGCTGGCCGCAGCTGCCGCCATGGTGCTGGTACTCGGGGGAGTGGGGGCCGCGTGGATTGGGCTGCAGCCTCGACCGGTCACCGTGCTGGCAAGCGCCGAACTCGATGCCTTCCCGGGGTGGACTGGTTCCACGGGGGAGGCCGTGGTCGAAGAGCAGCCAGACGGTGCGAGGGTGATCGAGTTGTCTCTGGATACTCCCGACGGCGGCGACGGCTATCACGAGGTGTGGCTTATCACGTCAGATGCAACCGAGCTCGTGAGTCTCGGTGTCGTTCACGGTTCGGCCGGGACCTTCACCGTACCCGAGGGACTGGACCTGTCGAAGTACGACCTTGTCGACGTCTCTGCGGAGCCGTTCGACGGCGACCCCAATCATTCCGGCGACTCCATCCTGCGCGGCCAGCTCTCCTAGGCAGTTCGGCCCGACGCGATACGATCCGTTTATGTCTGCTTTCGACCGTAACGACCTCGGCAAAGGTTCGCTCAACCAGTTTCGCGGTGTGCTCGTGCCCATCAACTCACGCGTGCGCATTCGACTTGCGGGCAGCAATCAGTTCCAGCAGGAACTCACTGACATCTCCGAGAGCGGTGAGACGAAGCTCACGACTGCGACAGCCCGCCGGACCCAACAACAGGAAGGTGCCGACACCGAGATCGAGGTGCGACTGTTCACCGGATCCCGGGTCACCGGCCCTGTGGGATTTGTGCCACGGGGGCTCGAATCGGTCATGGATGAGGCCCTGTCGAGACTCGACATCAGCGGCCAGCACCAACGGATTCCGGTCGAGATCATGCGCAAGCGCGGCTTGTTCCGGGTCGAGTTGCTCATCGGCCAGACTCGCTGACCCCGCTCGCCCCTCCCAGAGCCGATGCCGCGAATAGAACGGCGGGGTGGTGCTCCGGCGCGGGTAAACGACGCCAGAGTTCCACGCCACTGCGCCGGCCCGACGGTTGCCCGCCTCGCCTGAGATCCGGTAGCCGGCCGTGTAGCACGACCGGCCACCCGAGTCGACCGACCCCCGCCGGTCTCTCTCGATGGGCGGACGCGATGATGCCGCCGCGAGAATCTCCCCGTGGTGGCAGGCAACGGTGCCCCAGTGTCTTCCTCTGTACAGGTAGTTCGGTCTGGACCACCTTGTGGATTGTCACATGTTTGAGGGACACAGCGAAGCACCTGATCGTGTCCCCCTCAGGGGGGACAAATCGCGTGACAAACGAGACCTGAGGGGATATCGTGTCCGTGTGACGGACCCGCTCGATTTGCCGGCAAACAACCCTCTGGGGTCGTACGACGCTGACTGGTTTCTCGCACAGTTGACCGGTCGGGATCCGGCCGAGGTCAGAGCCTCCGTTGCTGCCGCCCGCCGTGAGGTGGATGTGGTGAATGAGCCTCAGGTTGCCGTCCGACCGGGTCACGAGTCGAAGCCGCACAAGGCGACCGGCACAGTGGCGTTCGCGGCGAAGAGTGCAGCCTCACAGCCCCGTGAACAGAACGACCGCCCGGCACGTCGAGATGTTCCACAACCGTACGTAGCGACGATCGACCCATCAGCGTTCGTCGCGTCTCCCCAGCCCCCAGCCGACCGGCCCGTTAGTCGTTCCCCGGTCGATCCTGTTCGGGCGCTCCAGTTTCGCCCGGGGGTCAGGCGCATGGTTGCCGGAGTCTCGACTCTTGCAATTGCCGCGCTCACGGCCGGGACTCTGGTCGCTGTGGCGTCGGTGCCCAGGATCGGTCAGTCGGGACCACGACCCGGTCCCGTCGCTATTGGCTCGGAATCCGCAGACTCCGAGGGTGGGACAGCGGATCGCCTGGATGGGTTACCAACACTCCCGTTCACCTCGGATCCAACGGCGGTACCCGGCTCGAAAGAATCGCCGCCCGGTGACAGCACACTGCCGGGCGAACGCGAGTCGAGTCGCGCCCCTGCAGCTCCGGGCTCTTCTCCACTTCCGTCTACGGCGCCGGGAGCCGCTCCAACACCGAGACCCACCCCTACTGGCGTCCCGACCCCCACCCCGACTCCAGATCCCACCCCGGATCCGACCCCCACTCCGACTCCGACTCCGACTCCGACGCCCGACCCTGATCCGACCCCGGATCCGACGCCCGACCCTGATCCCACCAGCGAACCGGCCCCACCGCCATTCGTCGAACCGGTCGCCCCCTGATAGGGATTGCTCGACCGATCGGCCCACCGGTTCACGACGTCAGGAGTGCGGATCCGAGCTACGGAAACGCTGCAGACTAGCGGCGCCAGGCATAAGCGACTTCGGGCCGCCCCGGCGAACCGTACCGCTGGCTTCGTGCCGCCAGACCGATATCGCTGAGATGTTCGAGGTAGCGCCGGGCCGTTACTCTCGAGAGTTCGAGCTCTGATCCGAGCTCGGAAGCCGATCGCGGGGTCGTCGCACTGCGCAGTCGCGCTGAGACCGAATCGAGGGTGGTGGCGGTGAGCCCCTTGGGAAGCGATGACGGGCTCGCTGATCGCCGAGACGACAGCAGGTCATCCACCTCCTGCTGCGTAGGTGAGCTGACCGACTGGCCCAGTTGCGCGCGGTATCGCGAGTAGTGCTCGAGCTTCTCGCGGAAGGCCGCGAACCCGAATGGCTTGATGAGGTACTGCATCACTCCCACGGCGAGGGCGGCCTGTACGGATTGGGTCTGGCGCACCGCGGTGATGGCAATGACATCGACGTCGATTCGCGCCGCGCGCAACGATCGGGCGAGGTCGAGCCCGCTCGCATCCGGGAGGGTGAAGTCCAGCAGCACCAGATCGATGGGACTGCCCTGGGCCCGGGCGGTCAGGATCTGTGCCATGGCATCGCGGGCGGTCGCGGCGACTCCTGCCACGACGAAGCCGTCGAGTCGCCCGAGATAGCGCGAGTGGGCTTCCGCTGCGAGCGGCTCATCATCCACCACGAGCACGCTGATCATTCGAGCGCTCCGACCGGCAGGGTCACCATCACCGTCGTCGGCAGGCCGTCGGCGAACTCCACAATGCCGCCGTGCTCCACGACGATTCTGCGCACCACGGCCAGACCGACGCCGTGCGCGCTGCCATCGGGAGCCTTCGTCGTCGTACCGAGAGCAAAGACGTCGTCGACCACGACGCCCTGGCCGCTGTCGACGACGCTCAGGATGACCCCGCCTCCGTCCCGGCGCAGGTGCACTGCCACGCTCCTCGGTTTCGCCGTGCCGCGCACAGCGTCGAGTGCGTTATCGATCAGGTTTCCCACCACCGAAATGGTCTCGCTGGAGCCGAGGGGCAGCTCGGTGCCGTGCTCGAGCCTGATCGTGAAATCGACGCCGCGCTCGCTCGCTGTCGCGGACTTTCCGAGCAGGAGGGCGGCCAGCACCGGATCGACGTCGCTGTCGAGCACGGCATCCGCCAGCCCCTGGCTCGTGCGCGTGGTGTCGGCTACCAGCGTCGCCACCTCCTCGGCGCGGCCCATCTCGAGCAGCGAGACGATCGTGTGGAGGGTGTTGGCGTGTTCGTGCGCCTGTGATCGCAGCGCCTCGCTCATGGTGCGCACCGACTCCAGCTCACCGACCAGCGATTGCAGTTCGCTCTGGTCCCGCAGGGTCATGACCGCTCCGACCGGGGTCGACTCACCGCCGCTCGGTGAGGCGGCGGGCTCCTGGTTCACGAGCAGCACCCGCCCGCCGGCGACGTGGGTTTCCTCGACGACACGCCGCCCAGACCCCAGGAGCGTTGCAACATCCTGATCGATTCCGAGATTCTCGGCGATGGTCGGTGCTGCTGTTCTCGGGGCGGGTTGAATCCCGAGCAGGTCGGCTGCTTCGTCGTTGTAGAGCACCACTCGCCGTTGTGGATCGGTGATGACCACTCCTTCCCGCACGGAGTGGAGCACTGATTCGTAGAACTGCACCATGCGACCCATCTGCGCCGGTGCCATATCGCCGGTGACCCTGCGTAATGAGCGCCTGGTGATCGCGGCAGCAAGCGCTCCGACGATGACGACCACCATCGCGATACCGATGACGAAGGGGATTCTCGGGATCATCGCGGAGACGACGTTGGCGGTCGTGACACCCGCGGACACGATGCCCACCACCTTCCCGTCAACGATGACCGGCACAACGGCCCGCACCGACGGCCCCAGAGTGCCGGTGTAGGTCTCGGTGATGGTGCGGCCTGCCCTGGCGTCGGTGATCGTGCCGAGAAAGGTCTTTCCGATCTGGGATGCATCGGGATGGGTGAATCGTGTCCCTTCCGGATCCATGATCGTCACGAAGTCGACCCTGGCTGAAGCGATGGTCGCCAGGGCGTACGGCTGCAGCAACGAGCTCGGATCGTCGGCTGCCAGCGCCTCGGTCACGGCGGGATCGGTTGCGATGGTCCGGGAGACCGCGAGGCTCGTCAGCGCTGCATCGTCATCGACAGAGCGGCGGGCGTCGAAGGCCAGCACGAGCAGCAGGATGGCACCGATCACGAGCACGGCGAGCACCTGCACGCCGAACACCCGACCGGCAACACTCCAGGTCCGACTCTGCACCTTCACCCGCTTCCCGCCCACCAGTATGACTCGCGTGGGCGGGCGGTTCTCCGAACAGTATGAACATAAGTTCCGCCCGACGCTGGCAGAGCGCACTCTGGGGCCAATCAGAAGTTCTCGAGGGCCGGACACGATGGAGTTCCGGTCGGAAATGGAATGACCGCTCATGGCAAAGAAGCTACGTTCTCTGGATCGCAACCATTATCTGTACATTGCGGTGATCGTCGCGGTGATTGCCGGGTCGATCGTGGGGCTGGCCGCGCCGGAGTTCGCCGCTGGCCTTGAACCGATCGGCAAGGGCTTCGTGTCCCTCATCAAGATGATGATCGCCCCGGTGATCTTCTGCACGATCGTCATCGGAGTCGGCTCGATAGCCAAGGCGGCGACCGTGGGGAAGGTGGGCGGGCTCGCTCTCGGCTACTTCATCGTGATGTCGACCTTCGCGCTCGCGATCGGCCTTGTCGTCGGAAACATCATCCACCCCGGCGAAGGTCTGAACATCGGATCCTCGACCTACGAGGTGACAGCAGAACCCGTCACCACCACGGACTTCATCCTGGGCATCATTCCCACGACGCTGGTGTCGTCCCTCATCTCGGGAAGCATCCTCCAGGCCCTCTTCGTGGCGCTCCTGGTCGGCTTCGCCGTGCAGGGGCTGGGCAGCAAGGGCGTCACCATCCTCGACGCGATCAAGAACCTGCAGGTGCTCGTGTTCCGCATCCTGTCGATGATCCTGTGGCTCGCACCGATCGGAGCGTTCGGGGCCATCGCTGCGGTCGTGGGCAAGACCGGATTCGGGGCGATCGTGAGCCTCGCCACCCTGATGATCGGCTTCTACATCACGTGTGCGCTGTTCATCGTCGTGATTCTCGGGTCGCTGCTCAAGCTCGTCACGGGCGTCAGCATCTTCAGGCTCATGGGCTACCTCGGTCGCGAATACCTGCTCATCGTGGGTACGTCATCCTCAGAGGCCGCGTTGCCCCGGCTGATTGCGAAGATGGAGCACGTGGGCGTCTCCAAGCCCGTCGTGGGAATCACTGTTCCCACCGGCTACTCCTTCAACCTCGACGGCACCGCCATCTACCTGACCATGGCGTCCCTGTTCATCGCCTCGGCCATGGGCAAGCCGCTGGCGCTGGGCGAACAGATCGGACTGCTGCTGTTCATGATGATCGCCTCCAAGGGTGCAGCGGGTGTCACAGGTGCCGGGCTGGCGACTCTCGCGGGTGGCCTGCAGACCTACCGACCGGACCTCGTGGATGGCGTCGGCGTGATCGTGGGGATCGACAGGTTCATGTCAGAGGCTCGCGCCGTCACCAACTTCACCGGAAACGCTGTCGCCACCCTCCTGATCGGCACCTGGACCCGCGAGATCGACAAGGCTCGCGTCACCGAGGTGCTCGCTGGGCGCCTGCCGTTCGACGAGACCGAGTTCACGAACCGCGACGAGCACGGCGCCAGCCCGGAGGGCGCGGCACCCACCACCGGTGAGATCGACCAGTTCATCGCGAGCGCTCCCGTCGAGAATCCGAAGTCGCTCCGGTAGGCCGCAACTCGAGTGCGACACTGGGGTATGCGTAACAGCATTCGCAGTGTCGCACTGGCCGTGGCATCCTGTGCGCTCGCGGTCGTCCTGCTGGCAGGATGCACGACCACCATCACCGTGCCGCTGGACGCCACGGATTCTGACGTCGATGCGTATGTCGCAAGCCAGCTCGACCGCTACTGGAAGCAGATACTGGCCGGCAGTACCGGTGCGAACGGGATCGATCCCGAACCCGACGTCTCGACCGTCGAGTTCACCACCCCTGACACCTGGTCGACAGTGCAGACCAGCTGCCTCCAGGCGGCGGGACTGCAGGCCAGGGAGATCAGCGGCGGCTTCACCATCGACGACCCGGGCGATCTCGATGCCACGGAGGTCTCGCTGGCCCAGTGGACCTGCCTTCGACAGTATCCCGTCGACCCCCGCATCACCGGATTTCTCAGCGACGAGCAGGTCATGTTCATGTACGACTACTTCACGACGAGGCTGGCACCCTGCATCGCGACCCTGGGGTTCGACGTGACACCGCCGCCCACCCGAGACCAGTACCTCGGACTGGTGAGGGGAGGGTCAGCATGGAGCCCCTATGTGCGTGCCGATGGGAACCCCATCGCCCGGTCGCCGGGGGAGTGGGCGCTCGTGAACGGCAAGTGTCCGCCGTTGCCGGATGATCCGTTCGGCTCGTATCGACCTGAAGAATCCCAACCCAGCACGCCGGGTTAGGCGTTTCTGGCGCCCGACACGCCGTAACTGTTATCATGGGAGAGTTGTGCGCGGAACTCCGTAGCATGACAACCGGAGCAGGCTGGCACGAAGCTGGTCAACGGTGGTGAATTACTGGATGAGATTCGGCTCTCGAGTCTGCCAGTGACTTTCTACTGCTGGCCAGAGCAGCACCCACCCTTGGGCGCATTGCCAAAGCGTTATTCACACATGTCACGGCGCCCCTTTCTGCCCGCTCCTGCTCTTCGCGTTTATTCACGCTGATGAGTCGCCGACCACACGGGTCCGCGACATTAAACAAAGGAGAAACCCCCCTTGGAGGGTCCAGAAATCACTTCAGCCGAAGCCGTTCTCGATAACGGTAAATTCGGCACACGTACGGTTCGATTCGAAACCGGACGACTCGCGCAGCAGGCACAGGGTGCCGTAGCCGCGTACCTCGACGAAGACACCATGATCCTGTCCGCCACCAGCGCAGGAAAGCACCCGCGCGACGGGTTCGACTTCTTCCCCCTCACGGTGGACGTCGAAGAGCGTTCATACGCCGCAGGCAAGATCCCCGGCTCGTTCTTCCGCCGCGAGGGCCGCCCGTCCACGGAGGCCATCCTGGTCTGCCGCCTGATCGACCGCCCGCTGCGCCCGACCTTCGTCGAAGGCCTGCGCAACGAGGTGCAGATCGTCATCACGGTGCTGTCGATTGCACCCGATGAGTTCTACGACGCTCTCGCGATCAACGCAGCATCACTCAGCACGCAGATCTCCGGTCTCCCGTTCTACGGACCGGTCGGTGGCATCCGCCTCGCCCTCATCGGCGACCAGTGGGTTGCATTCCCGAAGCACAGCCAGCTTGCTGACGCCGTCTTCGACCTCACCGTCGCCGGCCGCCTCGTCACCGACGAGAACGGCAACGAAGACATCGCCATCATGATGGTGGAAGCCGAAGCGACCGAAGGCAGCTGGGAGCTCATCAAGGCCGGTGCAACGAAGCCGGATGAGGCCATCGTCGCCCAGGGTCTCGAAGCGTCCAAGCCGTTCCTCACCCAGCTCATCAAGGCACAGCAGCAGCTCGCCGCCACCGCGGCAAAGCCCATCCAGGACTTCCCGCTGTTCCCGCCTTACCAGCAGTCCACCTACGATTCCGTTGCCGGCCTCGCCTGGGAAGACCTCAAGGGCGTGTACCAGATCGCCGACAAGATCGAGCGTCAGAACGCTGACGACCAGCTCAAGGACCGCGTCAAGGGCCACATCGCGTCCGAGGTCGAGGCCGAGCGCCTTCCCGCTTCGGCCAACGCCGAGGTCTCTGCCGCGTACAAGAGCGTCTCGAAGAAGGTCATGCGTAACCGCGTGCTCACCGAGGGCATCCGTATCGATGGCCGTGGCCTGACCGACATCCGCGCGCTCGACGCCGAGGTGCAGGTCATCCCGCGCGTTCACGGTTCCGCGATCTTCCAGCGCGGTGAGACCCAGATTCTGGGCGTCACCACGCTGAACATGCTCAAGATGGAGCAGCAGATCGACTCACTGAACCCCGTCACGAAGAAGCGTTACCTCCACCACTACAACTTCCCGCCGTACTCGACGGGTGAGACCGGTCGTGTCGGTTCGCCGAAGCGCCGCGAGATCGGGCACGGCTTCCTCGCCGAGCGCGCCCTCGTCCCCGTGCTTCCGTCGCGTGAAGACTTCCCGTACGCGATCCGCCAGGTGTCAGAGGCTCTCGGCTCCAACGGTTCGACGTCGATGGGTTCGGTCTGCGCATCGACCCTGTCGCTGCTCAACGCCGGTGTCCCGCTGCGCGCACCGGTTGCCGGTATCGCCATGGGCCTCATCTCCGACGACGTCGATGGCCAGGTCCGCTACGCGGCACTGACCGACATCCTCGGCGCTGAAGACGCTCTCGGTGACATGGACTTCAAGGTCGCAGGTACCTCTGAGTTCGTCACAGCGATCCAGCTTGACACGAAGCTCGCCGGCCTGCCGTCCTCAGTTCTGGATGGCGCGCTCAAGCAGGCCAAGGAGGCTCGCACCGCGATCCTCGCCGTCATCAACGCTGCGATCGACGCTCCCGACGAGATGGCGCCGACCGCGCCTCGCGTCATCAGCGTCCAGATCCCGGTCGACAAGATCGGTGAGCTGATCGGCCCGAAGGGCAAGACGATCAACCAGATCCAGGATGACACCGGAGCTGACATCTCGATCGAAGACAACGGAACCGTCTACATCGGTGCCGTCGACGGTCCGTCGGCCGAGGCAGCTCGCGCCGCGGTCAACGCGATCGCGAACCCGCTGAACCCCGAGGTCGGTGAGCGGTTCCTCGGAACCGTCGTCAAGCTCGCGACCTTCGGTGCGTTCGTCTCGCTCACCCCCGGCAAGGACGGACTGCTGCACATCAGCGAAGTCCGCAAGCTCGCCGGTGGCAAGCGCGTGGAGAACGTCGAAGACGTCCTCGCCGTCGGCCAGAAGATCCAGGTAGAGATCACGAAGATCGACGACCGTGGAAAGCTCTCGCTCGCTCCCGTCGACGACGCCGCCGAATCCGCTGACACCGACAGCTCAGCTGCCGCGTCAGAGGGTCCGGAAGCGCCCGCCGAAGGGTAACGCGCCAGCGTTACCCCGTGGGGGTTCCGGTGCTTGCGCCGGCATCCCCGCGGACCGTAACGCGGAATAGATCTGCGCGGGGCCTCTCGCCAGGCGCTCGCGTAAGACACTAGGGCCCATTCCTTCGGGGGTGGGCCCTTTTGCGTACCCGGATTCACCACGGACGAGTAACGATTTCACCCGCGATATTTCGCGAGCACTCACCCAGCAATACAGTGGAAGGACGTTGGGGAGGACGAGTGGCCCGGCTCGGAATAAAGCAGTTCAGCGCAGTAAAGGCAAAAGCCGTTCGGAGTGATGCTCCGTCAGGCGAACCGTACGCGAGCGTCCAACCGACTCCTGGCGCAGGCGGGACTGACGCGACCAGCATCGGCACGGCCACTATCGACACCGCCAGCATCGGCACGATCGGCGGGCCGACCCGCTTGCGGACGATCGGTGCATCCGATCTCAGGGTGTATCCGATCGCCATGAGCGGTAACGTCTTCGGCTGGACCGACGACGACGACACCACGAACCGCGTCCTCGATGCCTATGCGGCCCACGGCGGCAACTTCATCGACACGGCAGATTCCTACGCGGCTGGTCGAAGTGAGATCATGATCGGCAACTGGATGAGGTCAAGGCGCAATCGCTCCGGCATGGTGATCGCCACCAAAGTGGGGAAGAGCGTCGAGAATCCCGGGCTCAGGGCTCGCGTCCTGACGAGGGCGGTCGACGCGTCTCTCGACAGGCTCGGCGTGCAGCACATCGATCTGCTGTACCTGCACATCGACGACGCCGACGTCGAGTTCGAAGAAACCCTCCTTGCCGTTGACGAGCTCATCAGGGCAGGGAAGGTGAGATTCTTCGGGGGATCCGACCACACCGGAAACCGGTTGATCGAGGCCAGGATCGCCTCTGCCATGGTGGGCGTCGCCCCCATGGTCGCGCTGCAGAACCACTACAACCTCATGCACCGCACCGAGTACGAGGGTGACCTGGCCATGGTCGCAGCGCAGCAGAGGCTGGGGGTCATGCCGAGATTTGCTTTGGCCAGCGGTTTTCTGACGGGCAAGTACCGGCAGAAGGCCGACCTGACGACGAATCCGCGCGGGTCGGAGGTGGCGAGCTACCTCGGCCGCCGCGGCTTGAAGATCCTGTCGACCCTGGATTCGATCGCGAAGGCACACGAGTCGACTGTCGCGTCAGTAGCGCTGGCGTGGCTGCTCGTCAAGCCGAACGTCGTGGCACCCGTCGTCTCGGCATCGAATCCGCTGCAGGTCGACGACTTCGCGGCCGCCACCAGATTGCAATTGTCGCGCCAGCAGGTAAGCGAACTCGACAGGGTGTCGAGCTAGAGCGTCGAGCTGGAGTGAACTAGGCAGCCGAGGATTCCGCGAGCACCCGGTTCGCGATGCGGTAGAGGGCAGCGGATGCCGCGATCGAGTCACCGGCGTAACCGCCGGCGAACGCGCCATCCTTCGCCAGCAGGAGTTCATCGGCGGCATCGCCGGGAACAGGGTGACCCATGCCACGCAGCAGCTCGGCAAGAGAGTCTGTGTGCCACTCGCGGTGTGCCGTGACGATCTTGCGCACGGGGTGGTCGGCCTGGGGGAACTCGGCGGCGGCGTTGATGAACGGGCAGCCGCGGAATCCTTCGCTGTCGATCTCGGCGATGACCGACGCTATGAAGTCGCGCAGGGCGAACTCGGGGGTCGGTGCTGCCGCGATGAGGGCTTCGAGTGCCGCTCGCTCATGCGCGTGGCGATGCGTGATGTATTCGACGATCAGGTTGTCTTTTGCCCGATAGTGCTTGTAGAACGTGGCCTTTGTCACCGACGATGCGCTGATGATGCGGTCGACTCCGACATTGCGGATGCCGTCTTCGTAGAACAGCACGTTGACCGTCTCGAGGATGCGGTTTTTCGCCGGAGCGCGCTGTGCAGTCGGGACCAGATCAACGATGTTGATGGCGTCTAAAACTGTCACAGCGCGACTCCTTAGAAAACGGCCGTTCGGCCATGTCGTCGTCGCTACGGGTATAGCGACGATGGTGCACGACCGCTGTCGGGGTAGCGGTCGAACGCAGGCTTCGGGTGCCTGCGATATAACGTAGCAGAATGAGGACAGACAGACCAGTCTGTTTGTCCTCGTCGGCTGACCCCACTTAGTGGGGCACCCCTGAAACGTGAGCACGGGACAGATTCCGCGGCCCATGACGTAGGCTCGATAGGTGATGAACGGCGCTGTCTCTCTTCCGCTAGACCTATCTGAACTCTCATTCACGGCATCTGGTGACGCGCTTGTGCGGCGCACCGTGCTTCCGAGCGGTGTGCGCATCCTGAGCGAATCGGTGCCGGGCTCACGCAGTTCCACCATCGGCTACTGTGTCGCCGTCGGGTCACGTGACGAAGTGCCGGAGACCTACGGCTCGACCCACTTCTTGGAGCACCTGCTGTTCAAGGGGACTCCCACCCGCTCCGCCCTCGATATCGCTGTGGCGTTCGACGCGGTGGGCGGCGAGCACAACGCCATGACGGCCAAGGAATACACCTGCTACTACGCAAAGGTGCAGGACCGTGACCTGGGCATGGCCGTCGATGTGCTGGCCGACATGTTCACGTCGTCGGTGATCGACCCCGACGAATTCGAGATCGAGCGCGGCGTCATCCTCGAAGAACTCGCGATGGCCGACGACGATCCGTCTGATGTCGCCAGTGAACGATTCTTCGAGGCAGTCCTGGGCGATCATCCTCTCGGGCGGCCCATCGGGGGAAACCCGCAGACGATCGGGGCCGTGTCGCGCGAAGCGGTCTGGCAGCACTACCGCGCCAACTATCGGGCACAGGATCTGGTCATCACCGTCGCTGGCGCCGTCGACCATGATGCGCTCGTCGCCCGCGTCACGACAGCCCTTGAGCGAGCCGACTGGGATCTGTCGGCAGAGGCTCCGCCCGTGCCGAGACGCACATCGACCCACGAGCTGATCGAACGCGGCAGCCCTCTCGTGGTCGTCAAGCGACCCATCGAACAGGCCAACATTCTTCTCGGCGTCGCAGGGCTACCCGCCGCAGACGAACGTCGCGCCACGCTCTCGGTGATGAACGCGATCTTCGGGGGTGGGATGTCGAGCCGGCTGTTCCAGGAGATCCGCGAGAAGCGCGGGCTGGCGTACTCCGTCTACTCGTTCGCCCCGAGCTATTCGGATGCCGGGCTGTACGGCATCTACGCAGGATGTTCGCCGGCGAAGGCTCCCCAGGTCGCTGAACTGATGGTCTCCGAGTTCGAACGACTGGCGACGGATGGTGTCTCGAGCGACGAGATGGCGCGCGCTGTCGGGCAGTTGAGCGGGGCATCCGCTCTCGCCCTCGAAGATTCTGACACCCGGATGTCGCGACTGGGTCGCAGCGAGCTGACCCTCGGTGAGTTCGTCGACCTCGACGAGTCGCTCAGGCGGCTTTCCCTCGTGACCGCGGATTCCGTGCAGCAGCTTGCGGCCGAGTTGGTGTCGCGGCCGATGTCGGTCGCCGCTGTGGGGACGATGGATGACGACGCGCTCTCCGGCATCCTCGCGCTTCAGTCCGCCACCGGCGAGTAGGAATCCAGGTACCTTTCATGGCCCACTACATCTATCTCGTGCGTCACGGCGAGCAGCAGGACGCTGAGCATGGGCTTCCCGATGGCCCGCTCTCCGGCAAGGGCACCCGCCAGGCCCGCGCCATCGCCGAGCGGCTCGGTGGCGTGCCGTTCACCCGTGCGTGGCACTCGCCGCTGCAGCGCGCAGAGGAGACGGCGAAGATCATGACAGAACGGATGCCGGCCCTCGAGTCTCAGCCGAGCGCCCTCCTCATGGACTGCATCCCGTCCGGACCAACGAACGACATGCCGCACTCGTTCGAGCCGTTCTTCCGGTCGGTCACCCCGGCCGAGATCGAGGCCGGCGAGGCCCAGATGTCCGACGCGGTTGCGGAGTTCCTCGCCCCGGCGCGGGACGACCAGCACGACCTCCTGATCACGCACAACTTCGTGATCGCGTGGTTCGTGCGCGAAGTCTTCGGCGCGCCGACCTGGCGCTGGCTCGGCATCAACCAGGCGAACTGTGGGCTGACGATCATCCGGGTGCGAAGTGCAAAACCTCCGGTTCTTGTCACCCACAACGACCTCGGTCACCTTCCCGTCGAGCTGCGCACCGGGATGCCCGACCTGCAGCCCTTCTAGCAGGGCAGGCTCTTCGAATACCAGTTGGTCGCGTTCGGGTTGTCGTTGTAAGCGTCAATATCGGTATAGCCGCTCGAGCGGTAGAGGCCGCCGGCCGCCGCGAGGCTCGAGTTGGTGTCGAGCACGAGTTCGGTCGCGCCCAGCCCTATCGCCCTCAGTTCGAGCTCTGCCAGCAGCGCCTTACCGAGACCCCGTCCTTGCGTCCGGAGCCGCAGCCAGAGGTGCTTGACCTCGAATCGTCCCTGGCCGAGCGAGCGGATGCCTCCGCAACCGACGGGCGTGCTATCCAGTTCCACCACGAGGAAGACGCCCCGGGGCGGAGTGAAGTTCTCCGGCGAGGGGAAGGTGGTCACGTAGCCGTCGGCCTGCGGGAAGGTGAGCGCCCGGTACGCGAAGTATTCGGCGAGCAGCTCGTGCGCCGTGGCATCCGACACCGGAGCGTCGACGAAGGTGTGCATGAGTCGAGCGTAGAACGTGCCGCCGTCGATCGCCGCCCGTGCCGCTCTTGGTAGATTGTGCAGATGACAACCACAGTCGCCGTCGTCGGTGCCACGGGCAAAATGGGCAGGCTCGCCACTCGCATTATCGAAGAATCCGACGAGTTCGAGCTGGTGGCGCAGATCGGGCGATCGGGCGACCTGAGCCAGATGCTCGGTGCCGATATCGTCATGGATGTCACGGTCCCGGCGGTCTCGCAGGGGGTCGTCGACTTCGCCGTCGCGAACGGCATCAACGTGCTCGTGGGCACGTCGGGGTGGTCGGGCGAGCGCATCGCCGCGCTGGAGCGCACCGTCGCAGCCAAACCGGACAGTGGAGTGATCATCGTCCCGAACTTCTCGATCGGTTCGGTGCTGGCTACCTCCTTCGCGGCCATGGCGTCACGATTCTTCGACTCGATCGAGATCGTCGAAGCCCACCACGCGTCCAAGATCGACTCGCCGTCGGGTACCGCCGTGCGAACGGCAGAACTCATGGGAGCCGCCCGCGGAGAACTCGGGCCGGTCGTCGCACCCCACGTCGACCAGCGCGCCCGCGGGCAGCAGGTGTCGAGCATCCCCATCCACAGTCTCAGGATGCAGGGCATCGTCGCCAGGCAGGATGTGATCTTCGGCGGCAACGGCGAAGTGCTCACCATCAGCCACGACACTCTCTCCCCGAGTGCCTACGAGGCCGGTATCCTGCTCGGCCTGCGTGCGGCTCGAGCAGCCAGGGGAGTGGTTGTCGGCCTCGACAAGCTCATCGATCTCGGGCTCGACTCGTCGTCGCAATCAGGCCGCGAGAATGGCGGCCAGAACCGATGAAGGCCCGCGCCGCGACCCTTGTGATGGCGGCACTGCTGGTGCTCTATCTGGTGTTCGTGACCAATTACGCGATCCTGCTGATCACGTCAGAGCAGCCTCTGGCGAAGGTCATGGGTTTCGCCCTGGTCGTGCTTCCCGCCATCGGGGCATGGGTGCTTGTCGCGGACCTGCTGTTCGTGGTCAGGGGCGAAAGGCTCCTCGCGAAACTCGGCAGCGAAGGCGGGCTGCCGGTGGACAACCTGCCGAGGCTGCCGAGTGGTCGGGCCGATCCTGCGGCGGCCGACGCCGAGTTTCCGACGTACCAGGCCGAGGTCGAGGCCGATCCCGAGTCCTGGCGCGCGTGGTTGCGGCTCGGGCTGGCCTACGACGCGAGTGGCGACCGACGCAGGGCGCGCTGGGCGACCCGGCGCGCGATTTCCCTGCAGCGGTCCGCCAAACTCTGAGCCGCGGCTCCCCGCGTCAGCGGAGCGAGTCGACCAACTCGCGCAGGGCATCCTGAGCTGTCTCGTGACGGAACTCGAAACCGTCGTCGAGAAGTCTCTGCGGCACGACCTTCTCGCTGGTCAGGAGCAGGTCGTTGCCGGCATCTCCGAGCAGGTCGAGGGCGAACTTCGGCACGGCGAGCTTGCGCCAGCGATCCATGGCTTCGGCTAGGCCGTCGGTGATCTCCCGAGACGTCGCCGGGGTGGGTCCCGCGAGGTTCACGACGCCGTCGAGCTCCGAGGTGAGCAGGTGCCGGATGGCGGCCGCCTCATCGTGCAGCGAGATCCATGGCCAGTTCTGTTCACCGTTGCCGAACGTGGCCGCAAGGCCGAGCTTCGTGAGGGGGATGAGAGGAGTGAATGCTCCACCGTTGCCGACGACGACACCGGTGCGGAACATGACCACCCGAGTCGGCTGGGGGGTGAGCCTGGCGGCTTTCTCCCACGCCTCGACGACATCGCTCAGGAAACCCTCGCCTTTAGCCGACGACTCGGTGAGCTCTACGCCGGGCTGGTCACCGAAATAGCCGACGGCCGAACCGTTGAGGAAGATGCTGGGGGGAGTGGGCGACCGCTGGATCGCTTCGGCGATGGTCTGGGTGCCGTTGACCCGGGAGTAGAGGATCTGGCGCTTATAGCTCGCCGTCCAGGGAATCCGGCCGGTAGTGGCGCCCGCGAGGTTGATGACGGCATCGGCAGAGTCGATGGCCCTCGGATCGACGGTCAGTTCCGACGGCATCCAGAGGTAGTCGGTGCTCGATTCGGGAGCCGACCGCACGAGCCTCGTGATGGTGTGGTCGTCGTCCTCGAGCTGGCGAACGAGTTCGGTTCCGATGAATCCGGATGCTCCTGCGATGAGTATTCTCATGTGGGCGCCCTTCAGGCGAGGCTTGCTTCGAGGGTGATGGGGATGCCGCTCAGTGCACGTGACACCGGGCAATTCTGTTTCGCGTCGTCGGCGAGCCTCTGGAAGTCGGCATCGCTCAGCCCTGCGACCTTGGCGCTCACCAAAAGGTGGCTTCCCGTGATTCCGTGGGCGGGGTCGAAGGTGACAGCGGCGGTGACCTGAAGGCTCTCTGCGGGGGTGCCGTTACTCGCGAGACCGTTGGCGAAGGCCATCGAGAAGCACGCGGAGTGGGCGGCGCCGAGCAGTTCTTCCGGATTGGTTTTTCCGGACTCGCCGGTTGATCGAGCCGCCCAGCTGACGGGGAACTCGGCCGCGTCGGAGGAGTCGAGGGATGTCGTGCCGGTGCCGCTCATGAGGTCGCCGAACCACAGGGTGGTTGCTTCGCTTGTTACGGGCATTCGTGAACCTTTCGTCGCGTCCACACTATGCGCGCAGGTCAGGCGGCGGCACCCCTTGCATTCCTGGCCCGCAGAATCAGCACGTACAGCTGGCATCCGAGGCAGTAGGCGAAAACGGAGTTCAGGAACGCCGCGATGAAGGCGGCACTCGCGGCTACGACGATGGCGAACGGCACTCCCGCGAGGTGCAGGATGATCCCGACCAGGGTGATGACGAATCCGACCCCCTGGGCAAAGGTGGGAGCGGCAGGGTCTTCGAGTTCTCGCGGCGGGCTGAGCCTGGGCCTCGCGAGAGCCCGGAACACGGCGCCGTACGGATGACGCTTGACCCCGGCGGCGGCACCCCAGGCGAACAGGGCGCTGATCACGACGAACAGGATGAAGCCGGGAGCCGTTGCTCGCTCAGCCAGGGTGCCAGCCATTGGAGCGGCGAGCGACAGCGCGATGACGACCAGCAGGAGCACCGCCGTGATTCCGGCTCCGAATCGCGGGCTTCGTGGGTCGATGCCGGTCGAGGCCAGCCGTGTCCTTGCCTGAACCGGGTTCGTCGTCATGCGGTCACCAGGATGCTGTCGATCTCGGCGATGACGGCGTCGCGCTTCAGCGCACCACCGATGCGGGCACGGACAACGCCATCCCTGTCGAGGATGAACGTCGTCGGAGTCTGGGCGATCCGGAACTCCGATGCCAGCTCGGGGCGCTCACTCAGGTCGATCTCGACGTGCTCGACGCCCTCCCGCTGCCCGGCGATGGAATTGAGCACGACATGGGTCGCCCTGCAGGGAGCGCACAGCGGGCTGGAGAACTGCAGCAGGGTGATGTCCGACAGGGGGAGGTCGACGCCCAGCGCCTGCGAGGAGACGATGGTCTCGCCGTTCGAACGACGGACTCGACCCTGGGCCCCGCGCCACATGAGTCCTATGACTGTGGAAACGGTGACGAGACCGACGAGGATCGCGGTGATCAGAAGGGGATTCATGGTGTTACAACGCTAACTCCCGGCTGTGTGCAGTTGCTGAGTGTTGCCGACTGTTACGGGCAGTAGCAGGCTCGGCTATCGGTGCGGCAGTCGGTGCGGCGCAGTAGCATCGAGGCGATGAACTCCACGACCGCGAACCCCTACGAAGACTTGCTGCGTGACACCCTCGCCACTGGCGTCCATAAGGGCGATCGCACCGGCACCGGCACCCGCAGCGTGTTCGGCCGCCAGCTGCGGTACAACCTCGCTGAGGGCTTCCCGCTGATTACCACCAAGCGCGTGCACTTCAAGTCGATCGCGTACGAGCTGTTGTGGTTTCTGCGTGGCGAAAGCAATGTCGGCTGGCTGCGTGACAACGGCGTGACGATCTGGGACGAATGGGCGGACGCCTCGGGCGAACTGGGCCCGGTCTATGGAGTGCAGTGGCGCTCCTGGCCCACCCCCAGCGGTGAGCAGATCGACCAGATCTCCGACGTGATCGAGGCCATCCGGTCGAATCCGGATTCGCGCAGGCTCATCGTGTCGGCGTGGAATCCCGCCGACATCCCGAAGATGGCTCTCGCGCCGTGCCATGCGCTGTTCCAGTTCTACGTCGCCGACGGTAAGTTGTCGTGCCAGTTGTACCAGCGCAGCGCCGACCTGTTTCTCGGCGTGCCCTTCAACATCGCCAGCTACGCGCTGCTCACCCATCTGGTGGCGGCCCAGGTGGGCCTCGAGGTGGGCGACTTCGTGTGGACCGGCGGGGACTGCCACATCTATGACAACCACGTCGACCAGGTCACAGAGCAACTCAGCCGTGACCCGTTCCCGCTCCCGACGCTGGCTATCACGACCCAGCGCGACAGCGTTTTCGACTACGAATTCGGCGATCTCGCCATCGAGAACTACCAGCACCACCCGGCCATCCGCGGCGCTGTAGCGGTATGACGGGCTTCAAAAAGCCGGAACTGGCGATGATCTGGGCGCAGGCGCGTGGAGGAATCATCGGCAGCGGCGGCACCATGCCGTGGCATGTGCCCGAAGATCTCGCCCACTTCAAGTCGCTCACCGAGGGCAGCCCTGTGCTCATGGGGCGCAAGACGTGGGATTCTCTTCCTCCCCGATTCCGGCCGCTGGAGGGTCGGCGCAATATCGTGATCACTCGTGATCCCGAGTGGGACGCCGAGGGTGCCGAGGTGGCCCACTCCGCCGAGGCTGCGATCGAACGTGCGACCGATGGCTCTCCCGACACCATCTGGATCACGGGCGGTGCGACGCTGTACACCGAACTCCTGTCGTCGGCCGATCGGCTCGAGGTGACGGAGATCGACGCTGAAATCCCCGGTGACACTGTCGCGCCGGCTCTCTCCGAGGGATGGAGCATTGTCGCCGCCGACCCTGTCGAGGGCTGGCACTCGTCACGTAAAGGGCTCGACTACCGTTTCCTGACCTATCGACGAACCGACACCCGATAGCCTGTAACCCGTGGCTATAGACAACCCGTTCGGACAGGTCCTCGTCGCTCTCATCACGCCGTTCACGGCGGAGGGGGAGGTCGACTGGCCCAATGTCGAGCAGCACATCGACGATGTGATCAGCGCCGGTGCGGACGGCATCGTCATCTCGGGCACGACGGGGGAGACATCCACCCTCACCGACGCCGAGAAGCTGAGGCTCGTCGAAGTCGCCAAGAGTGTTGCGGCAGGGCGCGCGAAGATCGTCATGGGTGGCGGTTCCAACGAGACGGCCCACGCGATCGAACTTCATAAGTCGAGCGCCAAAGCCGGCGCAGACGCGGTCATGATCGTGACCCCGTACTACAACAAGCCCACCCAGGCTGGAGTGCTCACCCACTTCAGGATGATCGCCGACGCCACCGACCTGCCGGTCATCCTCTACGACATCCCCGGTCGATCGGGCATCCCGATCCGCTACGAGACGATCATCCGCGCGGCCAAGCACCCGAACATCCGGGCCGTCAAAGATGCGAAGGGCGACTTCAGCGAGGTCAGCCGCGTGCTCAACAACACCGAACTGCTCTACTTCTCCGGTGACGACGCCAATGTGCTGCCGCACCTCGCGATCGGCGCGACCGGACTCATCGGTGTCACGGCCAATATTGCCGCGGCTCCCTATCGCCAGATCGTGGATGCCGTCAACGCCGGCGATCTCGCGACGGCCACCGCGGCGCACAAACTGCTCGAGCCGCTGGTGCGTGCCGTCATGACCCACGTTCCCGGCACGGTCGCGGCCAAGTACATCCTGCACGGCCTCGGTCGCATCTCGAGCCCTCGAGTTCGGCTGCCCCTGGTCGGTCCCGAAGACGGCGAGGCCGCGATCATCGAGGACGACCTCAACCTCGTCCGCGACATCCCGGGGCTCGACTTCAACAACTTCCGCCCCGACCGCAACGCCGCCGCCGGTGGTGCGCTGCCGAAGGTCGCCGGGGCCACGCGCTAGTACCAGCGCCACAGAATACGCCTTAGAAATACGCAGGGGGCTAGAGGCCCCGCCACTCTCACGCAAGGTTCAGATGCCAGTCTCCATTTACACTCCTCCAGCACTACCCCAGGGCACTCTCCGGGTCACACCCATCGGTGGACTCGGCGAGATCGGTCGCAACATGACCACATACGAATTCGACGGCAAACTGCTGATCGTCGACTGCGGTGTGCTGTTTCCCGAAGAGAACCAGCCGGGCGTCGACCTGATCCTGCCCGATTTCAGCCCGATCAGGGATCGGCTCGACGACGTGCTCGGCATCGTGCTCACCCACGGTCACGAAGACCACATCGGCGCGGTTCCCTACCTGTTGAGGATGCGCCAGGACATCCCGCTCATCGGCAGCACCCTGACCCTCGCCCTCATCGAGGCGAAGCTCAAGGAGCACAGGATCAAGCCGTACACGCTCACTGTGCGCGAGGGCCAGCTGGAGAAGATGGGCCCGTTCGAGCTCGAGTTCATCGCGGTCAACCACTCCATCCCCGATGCCCTCGCCGTCGCCGTGACCACGCCGGCCGGTGTCGTGCTCCACACCGGCGACTTCAAGATGGACCAGCTCCCGCTCGACGATCGCATCACCGACCTCCGTGCATTCGCGCGGCTCGGTGAAGCCGGCGTCGACCTGTTCCTCCCGGACTCCACCAACGCCGACGTTCCCGGGTTCACCCCGAACGAGCGTGACATCGGGCCCGTGCTCGAGGCCGTTATCGCGAAGGCCCCGCGTCGCGTCATCGTCGCGAGTTTCTCCAGCCACGTGCACCGCGTGCAGCAGGTGCTGGACGCCGCGGCCGCCAATGACCGCAAGGTCGTGCTCATGGGTCGGTCCATGGTGCGCAACATGGGGATCGCGGCGGAGCTCGGCTTCCTGAAGGTTCCGGATGGCGTGCTCATGGATGCCAAGAAGGCCGCAGATCTACCGGACAACCGCCTCGTCTACATGTCCACGGGAAGCCAGGGCGAGCCGATGGCCGTGCTGGCACGTATGGCAAACATGGAGCACCAGATCGAGGTCGGCAAAGGTGACACGGTCATCCTCGCCTCGTCACTCATCCCCGGCAACGAGAACGCCGTATATCGGGTCATCAACGGACTCACCAAGCTCGGTGCGAACGTCGTGCACAAGGCGAACGCGAAGGTGCACGTCTCGGGGCACGCGGCCGCGGGGGAGTTGCTGTACTGCTACAACATCCTCAAGCCCAAGAACGTGCTTCCCGTGCACGGCGAGTACCGCCACCTCGTCGCCAACGCGAACCTTGCGATCCAGACCGGTGTCCCCGAGAAGAACACCATCATCGCCGAGGACGGCACAGTCATCGACCTGCGTGACGGCGTCGCGTCCGTCGTCGGCCAGCTCGACCTCGGCTACGTGTATGTCGACGGCTCGAGCGTGGGAGAGATCACCGACGCCGACCTCAAGGATCGCCGCATCCTCGCCGAAGAGGGGTTCATCTCCATCTTCGTCGCCGTCGATCCGCAGACCGGCAAGGTCATCGTCGGCCCCGAGATCCAGTCGCGTGGTTTCGCCGAAGACGAGAAGGTCTTCGACGCCGTCATCCCGCAGGTGTTGAAGGCGCTGACGGATGCGGCAGAGAACGGCACGCGCGACACCCACGCTTTCGCGCAGGTCGTGCGTCGCACGGTCGGCCGCTGGGTCAACACCCAGCACCGCCGCCGTCCGATGATCGTTCCGGTGGTCATCGAGGCGTAGCCGAGATGACGCGGCAGGCGCAGTCATCTTCCAGGCGGCGTAGCCGTCTGGTCGAGGCGTAGGGCTGATCCCGGCTCGTGTGCCGGGGTGTTTCACGAGCGCCGCGAGAATTCTCGCGGCGCTCGTTGTTTCTCGCGGCGATCGGACTGCATCTGACGCGCATCCCGCCGAAAACGTTGGGTAGCGCTATCCACCTTCCGGATGATTCGCTGGTCCCCGACAGCTAGTAGCTTGATGCGAGGCAAACTCAGCGGCTGGGGCCGCAGATAGCGGGGACGACGTCGTGGGCATTGCGCGCAAATGGGTGTTTCCGATCATCCGGATCCTGATCTTCGTGGTGATCGCCGGAGCTCTCGTCAAGATCGCCTTCTTCGGTGACACCCAGCCCGTCAGCGATGCCGCGTCACCGACGGGGGAGATCGTCGAGCCCCAGGTTCCCGTCACGATCGGCACCATCCAGAACGACGTCACCCTGCAGGGCACAGTCGCCGCGGATGATGCAATCGAGATCAAAGCGACCCTCGCCGGGCAGGTGCGCAAGGTCATGGTGAGCCAGGGACAGTATGTGGATGCCGGCACCGAAATCCTCACCCTGCGGGCCGACGTCGCGAACCCCGACGGCACCTCGTACGTCGACTACGAGACTGTCGTCGCACCCACGGCCGGGGTGCTGTCGAGCTTCACGGCGCTGGTCGACCAGACCTTTGCGGTCGGGGACGATGTCGGCAAGGTCGCTCCACCCACGTTCCACGTCAGCGGTCCGATCGCACCAGAGCAGCAGTATCGACTCCTGAACCAGCCGAGCGAAGCGCAGGTCACCATCACGGGAGGGCCAGCGCCGTTCAGCTGCACGGGGCTGACGATCGCTGCTCCCGTTGCCGGAGCCGACGCGGGTGCCTCGCCGGGGAGCCCGACCGTCAGGTGTGCCGTGCCGGCCGGGGTGACGGTCTTCGCCGGGCTTTCTGCCGAGCTGACTCTGGCCGGGGGTGTCGCCACCGATGTGCTGACCATTCCGACGACGGCGGTGGAGGGGTCATCGCAGACCGGGAATGTCTACTTCGTGCTTCCGGATGGCACCACGGAATCGAGACCGGTCACGCTGGGCATCAACGACGGCATCAACGTCGAGGTGACGGGTGGGCTCGCCGAGGGCGACATGGTCCTGCAATTCATTCCAGGGGCCGCCGCGATCGTCGACGGTCCGTTGCCCGGTGAGTGCATCGATGACGGCCTGGGGAATACGGTCTGCGGATGAGCCTGCTCAGCCTGAGCGGAGTCACCAGGTCTGTCGACCTTCCCGATGCGCCGCCACTGCACATCCTCAGGGGAGTCGATCTCGAGGTCTCGGTGGGCGACCACATCAGCATCGTGGGTCGTTCGGGGTCGGGGAAGTCGACCCTGCTGAACCTGCTGGGCCTGCTCGACAACCCGACCGAGGGGGAGATCCGGTTCGACGACAAGCTCATCTCCTCGATGTCCGCCAATGAACGCGACAGGTCCCGCGGCCGGAACGTCGGTTTTATCTTCCAGCAATTCAACCTCCTCAGCGGCCGCACCGCGCTCGAGAACGTCATGACGCCGCTGCTCTACGCCTCCGGCCGGCAATTCTGGCGCCGCAGGCAACTTGCCCTCGAGATGCTCGCCAGGGTCGGGCTGGACAGCCGCGCTCAGAGCATGCCCGAGAAGATGTCGGGTGGCGAGCAACAGCGGGTCGCCATTGCCCGCGCGCTCGTACGCGGCCCCCGGCTGATCCTCGCGGACGAGCCGACAGGAGCCCTCGACGTGGAAACGGGTGCGACGGTCATGGCTCTGCTCGACGAGGTGGCCGAGGCGTCCGGTGCAGCCCTGATCACCATCACCCACGATGCGAACGTCGCTGCTCTCGCGCGCAGCCACTACCGACTCGATCGCGGGGTGCTCTCTTCGGTGGACGTCAATCGTGTGCTCGCACTGCAGCCGGGGGTCGCACCGTGAGCGGGCTCATCGGTGCATTCTCCGAGGCCTGGGCCGAGCTGCGCATCCACAAGACGAGGGTGTTGCTCAGCCTCATCGGCGTGGCCGTTGCTGTCACGGCCATCACGAGCGTGGTGGGCCTGGGGGCTATCGCCCAGCAGGCGACGACGGAGAGCTACGAGCGCGGTTCCGGGCGCCCAGCGACCCTCTACATCAGCGCGTATAACCCGTTGTCGGGAGAACAGCCGGATGCCGCGGAGGTCGGAGCGGCGTTCGACACCGCGGTGGAGAGGTACTCCATCAGCTGGTCGACCACCGTCGCCAACTCGCAGGTCCCCGTGCAGTTCATCGATGGTGTGGTGCCCGTGGGAACGACCATCATCGACGCCGACTACGGCACCATGCACAGGATCTCGATCGCCCAGGGCTCCTGGTTCGCGGATTCCGATGCAGAGCGACTCGCACCCGCGCTCGTGGTGAACGAGGTCATGTGGAACAGGATGGGCGCTCCTGACCTGCGGCGACATCCGACAGTATTGCTCGACGGTCCGGATCCGGTCACTGCCGTCGTCGTCGGAGTCACCCCGTCGCCCTCCTTCGAGAACTATCCGACGATGATGATGCTGACCGAGGCATACGATCGCATCTCGACCCCGGAGCAGAGGCTCACTCTGTATCCGCAATACGAGCTGTGGGTGCCTCCCGAGATCTCCGACCAGCTCACGCCACTGCTTCAGCGGGATATCGCCGGCGCCCTGGGGGACGGCTGGCAGGTCGACGTGAATCGCCAGGACTACCTCGCGTTCGGTGGCGAAGATCCGCTGCTTCCTCTGAAACTCATAGTCGGGGGCGTGGCGATACTCGTCCTGCTGCTCGGTGCGCTCGGGCTCGTGAACATTTCGCTCGTGACCGTGCGGCAGCGCGTTCGCGAGATCGGCATCCGGCGCAGTTTCGGTGCCACTGCTGGCCGGGTGTTCTTCGCCGTCATGATGGAGAGTGTCGTGGCGACTCTCGCCGCCGGTGTGATCGGGGTGTTCCTCGCCGTCCTGATCGTCAAGAGTCCCATGGTCACCGACTTCATCGGCCAGGGCGTGACCGACCTGCCGCCGTTCCCTATCGAGGCCGCCCTGCTCGGGCTGGGTGCCGCAACGCTCGTCGGTGCGCTGGCCGGGCTGCTGCCAGCCATCGTCGCGGTGCGTGTGAAGGTCATCGACGCCATCCGGTTCTGAGCCTCTGGCAGCTGCGCACAGCGGACACGCACCCCGGGCATCCCCGGTTCTGACGGCCGTCGCAGGTACCGTGTTGGCATGGCTACGAGCACCAAGTCGACGTCGCGCGCCCGCACGACCCCGGCGCGATCCCGCGCCACCCAGGCAACGAAACGTCTTCCGCGCGCGAAGCAGCAGGTCGTGGTCGAACAGGATGGCCCCCTGACAAAGGCGTGGCTCGGCCTGGCCCATGCTGTCGGTGGAGCCTTCCGCGTGCTCGGCTCTGAGACTCTCGCCAAAGAGGAACGTCGCGACGGCGTGCCGTTCCTGGTGTTCCTGCTGGCTGTCGCCGGTGCCGTGGTCGAGTGGTTCAATCCGACGGATTCGGTGGCTCTTGCGCTTGACGCGTACACCTTCGGCGGCATCTTCGGCCGCGTGGCTTTCGCTCTCCCCGTGATCATGCTTTTGTTCGCCATCTGGCTCTTTCGCCACCCCTCCAGCGTCCACGACAACGGGCGGATCGGCATCGGAGTAACGCTCCTCGTCGTCACTATCAGTGGGCTGTGTCACATCTACGGTGGTTCGCCGCAGCCGACCGGGGGGATGGAAGCGCTCGCGCAGGCCGGGGGCGTAGTCGGGTGGATACTGGCGCAACCGCTACTCAGCCTGGGAACCGCATTCCTCGCGACTCCGATCGTCGTCCTGCTGCTGGTTCTCTCCCTCTTCATCATCACGAAGACGCCACCCAACCGCATCGGATCCCGCCTGCGTGACCTCTACTCGTACCTCTTCGGCGCCCAGCTGCCCGACGAGAGCGAGCGCGTCGCGTCGAAGGCCGGCAAGAACGACTCGGTCGAGTTCGGCTCACTGACCGATCTCGGGCTGGATGAGGATCCGGCATCCATCCCCTGGTGGCGTCGAAACAAGTCGAGCCGCTCTGAGGAGCCCGCGGCCTTCGACAGCCCCGTGGTCTCGCGTGACCAGGCCACCGAGGCCATCGATCGCACCAGCCCTGCCGACGGCGTCGACCTGATGGACGAGCTGCTTCGCGCCGAGGAGGCCGTCAAGCGATTCACGGGGGAGATCGAGCCCGGCTCCACGAGTCTTCGCGACGACGATGGCGTTGCGCCCAACCCGGAACGACTGCCGGGCTTCACCACCACGGCCCGCGAGAAAGGCGTGGCGGGGGAGTTCGACGACGACCTTCCGGCCGCAGCCCCGACGCCGTCAGCATCGGCCCCCACCCGGCCGACCGCGGCCTACAGGCTGCCGGCCCCGGCCATGCTCACGCCCGGCACCCCACCCAAATCCCGCTCGGCCGCCAACGACGAAGTCGTCGCCTCGATTACCGAAGTGCTGAAGCAGTTCCAGGTCGACGCGAAGGTCACGGGATTCAGCCGTGGCCCTTCCGTGACCCGCTACGAGCTCGAGCTGGGCCCAGGGGTCAAGGTCGAGCGCGTGACAGCGCTCGCCCGCAACATCAGCTATGCCGTGGCGAGCAACGAGGTCAATATCCTCTCTCCGATCCCCGGCAAGAGCGCCATCGGGGTCGAGATCCCGAACAAGGATCGCGAGATCGTATCGCTGGGTGATGTGCTGCGGTCGAATGCGAGCACTAAGAGCGTGCATCCCATGACCATCGGGCTCGGCAAGGATGTCGAGGGCGGTTTCGTCGTCGCGAACCTCGCCAAGATGCCCCACCTTCTCGTGGCAGGCTCCACCGGCTCGGGTAAGTCGAGCTTCGTGAACTCGATGATCACGTCGATCCTGATGCGTGCGAAGCCGGCCGAGGTCAGGATGGTGCTGATCGACCCGAAGCGAGTCGAGCTCTCCATCTACGCGGGCGTGCCCCACCTCATCACACCGATCATCACCAACCCCAAGAAGGCGGCGGAAGCCCTTGCCTGGGTCGTCAAAGAGATGGACATGCGGTACGACGACCTCGCATCGTTCGGTTTCAGGCACATCGACGACTTCAACCGTGCCGTTGTGGCCGGCGAGATCGTTTTGCCGGTGGGCAGCGAGCGAAAGCTGTCGCCGTATCCGTACCTCCTCGTCGTCGTCGATGAGCTCGCCGACCTCATGATGGTGGCCCCTCGTGACGTCGAGGACTCGATCGTGCGCATCACGCAACTGGCTCGGGCATCCGGAATCCACCTCGTGCTGGCCACCCAGCGACCCTCGGTCGACGTCGTCACCGGTCTGATCAAGGCGAACGTGCCGTCGAGGCTCGCCTTCGCGGTGTCGAGCATGACCGACAGCCGCGTCATCCTCGACCAGCCCGGCGCAGACAAGCTGATCGGACAGGGAGACGCGCTCTTCCTGCCCATGGGCACGTCGAAAGCGATTCGTGTGCAGGGCGCCTGGGTCACCGAGACCGAGGTCGCCGCCGTCGTGCAGCACGTCATCGCCCAGGCTCGCCCCGAGTATCGCGACGACGTTGCGGTGTCGGTCGAGAAGAAGAATATCGACGCCGACATCGGTGACGATCTCGAGCTGCTTCTTGCCGCCACCGAGCTCATCGTCAGCACCCAGTTCGGCTCGACATCGATGCTCCAGCGCAAGCTCAGGGTCGGATTCGCCAAGGCCGGCCGCCTCATGGACCTGCTCGAATCCCGGGAGATCGTCGGGCCCTCCGAAGGATCCAAGGCGCGGGATGTCCTCGTCACTGCCGAGCAGTTGCCGTCGGTGCTTGCACGGCTTCGTGGTGACGATGGCCCATCAGCCTCACCCGCGACGCGACCGGATGTGTCGTCGTCCTCAGTGCAGTCCGACGCGGTGGCCGATTCCCTCGCCGGGTACGATGAGGTCAATGGCGACTCCGACGAGGATGCCTGGAGCCTGACCGATCGAGAGTGATCCCACGTGACTGACCTGCCGCAGACTCCCACGGGCGGATTCTTCGCCGGTCGCATCCTGAGTAAGGGAGACGGCCCGGCCAGCATCGCGAACGTCGCCAATATCGTCACCGTCGCACGGATCCTGCTAGCTCCACTCTTCATCTGGATGTTGCTTGCTGATGATGGTGAATATGGGGTGGTCCGCTACCTCGCCGCAGCCCTGTTCGTCTTCGCCATCGTGACTGACACAGTTGACGGCCGCCTCGCGCGTGGGCGAAACCTCATCACCGACCTGGGCATCATCCTCGATCCGATCGCAGACAAGATCCTCATCGGTGGCGCTCTCGTGGCGCTCTCAATTCTGGGCGAGCTCCCGTGGTGGATCACGGTGGCGATTTTGGTGCGGGAGTTCGGCATCACGATCTTCAGGTTCGCGGTCATCTCCACGGTCGTGATTCCCGCATCGCGGGGCGGAAAGTTGAAGACCGTCGTGCAGGCCGTTGCCATCGCACTCTTCCTCCTCGCTCCGTGGACGTTCCTCGGCCCCTGGGCTGGCTGGGTGAGCTGGATCGTCATGGGCGCGGCCATCGCCCTCACCCTCTACACCGGCGTCGAATACCTCTGGCAGGCCTGGCGCCACCGGCACACGGCTGCACCGCGGTCATGAGCTCCCAGCAGGCTCTGGATGCTGCCGCCCTCAGCGCGCGGATCATCGGGCTGCTCACAGCGAGGCACCAGACCATCGCCGTAGCCGAGTCACTCACCGGTGGCCTGCTCGTCGCGGAACTCATCCGCACTCCCGGAGCATCGGCGGTGGTGTCGGGCGGCGTCGTCGCCTACAACACCGAGCTCAAGCACACGGTGCTGGGAGTTAATGCCGAGATTCTCGCACTGCACGGAGCGGTGCATCCGGATGTCGCCGCGCAGATGGCCGTCGGGGTGCGGCTCCACCTCGCAGTCGCTGGGCTTCCGGCGCACATCGGTATCTCGACGACCGGAGTCGCTGGGCCCGATCCGCAGGATGGCCAGGCTGTCGGCACCGTCTATCTGGGTTTCGCAATCGGTTCGGACGTCCGCACCAGGCATCTCCAACTTTCGGGTGGGCGCGAAGCCATCCGGGAGGCCGTCGTCTACGAATCATTACGGGAACTTGAAGCACTTCTTCTGCAGTCGAGGGAATAGCACTCGTTTCGATCTCGTTACAACAAGAGAATTCACAAGTACCGCACAGATTCGAGTGGCTAGAGTACCCGTAAGCTAGCAACACGATCAGTCAGAAAAGGAGGGTCCCATGGTTCTGGTTCGTCAAGAAATCGGTGACGTTCTCCGAGACTTCCGTCTGCAGAAGGGCCGCACCCTTCGTCAGGTCGCAAGCAAGGCGAGCGTCGCACTCGGCTACCTCAGTGAGGTGGAGCGGGGCCAGAAAGAGGCCAGCTCCGAGATCCTCGCATCGGTCGCCGACGCGCTCGACACGCCCATCTCCGTCATCATGCGCGAGGTTGGCGATCGACTGGCCATCATCGAAGGCCTCAACCCGATTCCGGATACCCTTCCGGATGACCTGGTTGCAGAGTTCGATGCCGATCTCGTTTCACGATGATCGTCCGATAACTACTGAGAGTGGATGCCCCGGCCGGACTGGCCGGGGCATTCCATCGTTTCGAGGCGACTCTGTCGATCCCGCGTGTCCTGGAGGTGTTCGGTGAGGCTCAGTGAATTCCGGCTGGCGGTCTCCGACGAGTTCGGTGATGCGTATGGGCGCATCCTGACTCACGATCTCGTCATGGGCGATATCGGTGGCCTGACGGCCGAACAGGCGATCAGGGCTGGAACGAATACCCGCGACATCTGGCTCGCGCTCTGCAGGGCGATGGATGTTCCGCCCGCCCGCTGGCACGGCGTCGGCCAGCGCGAACCGAAGAAATAGTCGCCAACACGCCGTGATGGGGTATCGAACATGTGTTCGTATCTTGCTAGTCTCCTCCATAACGTCCAGTCGAAGACGGTTATTGTGCACAGAAGCTCGAACCCCGGCAATCAATGTCGGTCGGCGAGCGTAGCGTGACCACTAGTTGTTTCGACCTGAGACACCAGCCTTTGTCGGGAGGCTGGAGCCCTTGCATCATCGGGCTTCAGCAGAACGACAGCCTATGGGCAGCAACCAACTATGCAGGGAGACCCACATGCCATCAGCAGCAGATCGCGAAAAATCACTCGAGACAGCGCTTGCGCAGATCGATCGCCAGTTCGGTAAGGGTTCAGTCATGCGACTGGGCAGCGACGACAGGGCTCCCGTCGAGGTGATCCCCACGGGATCCATCGCACTGGATGTCGCTCTCGGCATAGGTGGCCTTCCTCGTGGCCGCATTGTCGAGATCTACGGCCCCGAGTCGTCAGGAAAGACGACCCTGACACTCCATGCCATCGCGAACGCCCAGAGGGCCGGCGGCATTGCGGCCTTCATCGATGCAGAGCATGCGCTCGATCCCGAATATGCGGCAAAGCTCGGTGTCGACATCGATTCGCTTCTCGTCTCCCAGCCCGACACCGGTGAGCAGGCTCTGGAAATCGCAGACATGCTGGTGCGGTCGGGTTCTATCGACCTCATCGTCATCGACTCGGTCGCGGCTCTCGTTCCCCGGGCCGAAATCGAGGGGGAGATGGGTGATACCCACGTCGGTCTCCAGGCTCGACTGATGTCTCAGGCGCTTCGAAAGCTGACCGGTGGCCTCAGCCAGACGAACACGACCATGATCTTCATCAACCAGCTGCGCGAGAAAATCGGTGTCTTCTTCGGCAGCCCGGAGACGACGGCCGGTGGTAAGGCTCTCAAGTTCTACGCCTCAGTCCGACTCGACATCCGCCGGATCGAGACGCTCAAGGACGGCACTGATGCCGTCGGTAACCGCACTCGCGTTAAGGTCGTCAAGAACAAGATGGCGCCCCCGTTCAAGCAGGCCGAGTTCGACATCCTCTATGGCATCGGAATCTCACGAGAGGGCAGCCTCATCGACTTCGGTGTCGAGCACGAGATCGTCCGTAAGTCCGGAGCCTGGTACACCTACGAGGGTGACCAGCTCGGCCAGGGCAAGGAGAACTCGCGCAAGTTCCTGCTCGAGAATCCCAGGATCGCTAAGGAAATCGAGCAGCGCATCATGGTGAAGCTTGGCGTCGGAGCCGAGGCTAAGGCGCAGCAGGCCAGGGAGGCGAAGGCGGTCATCGATGCTGCAGTCGCTGCGGATGCTGCGGAATCCACAGCTGCGGCCAGCGGCTCTGGTCCCGTGCTGCCGGTGGCTGCGAAGGCTCCGACCAAGGCGTCAGCTGCCAAGCTCAAGATGGCAGTAGGGCAGTAGCAGTGATGGCTGCTGACGGCGAGCGAATCGCACCTGTCACCTATCTTTTCGGCGCTGCGCCGAAGACAGAGGATGACGACTACAGTGCGGATCACTCGCCGTCGGCAGCCGTTCCGGCGGTCTCCGCGTCGTTCGAGGCCGCGCAGCCCGAAACCGGGCCCCGGTTCGTCGATCTCGGTGAACAGCCCAGCGGCATCACGGAGAGCGACATCACGGTGTCGGGACGGACGCAATTTGGCGGCAACGCCACGCGCACATCACGGTCACGTTCGACAGTGGCGAAAGCTGAGCCGTTCACAGCCGAGCCAGCGAAAGCTGAGCGGGCGAAGGCGTCAGCCAGCGAAAAGTCGAAGGGCGAAAAGTCCAGGGGCTCCTTCGACAGGATCAGCAACGTGAGCATGTACGCGCTGGCTCGACGGGGGATGTCGTCCCGGGAGATGCGTGATTATCTTGTGGGTCGCGAATTCGAGAGCTCCGAGGTGGATGCCGAAATCGAGCGGTTGGAAAATGTCGCGCTGCTGGATGACCTTGCTCTCGCCGAGACACTCATCCGGACGCTTCAGTCGCGAAAGGGGCTCGGACGGTCGGCACTGACCGCAGAGCTCCGTCGCCGCAACGTCGACCCCCTGGCCATCGAGACTGCGCTAGCCGCTCTCGAAGACGACGATGAACTCGAGCGTGCTGTCGCCATCGCGGTGAAGCGAGCCGGGCAGCTGCGATCGCTCGACGCCACAACCGCCAAGCGCCGCCTGGGTGATTTCCTCATGAGGCGGGGATACTCAGGTTCGGTCGTGTCGAAAGCCGTTCAGGAAGCATTGGCACCCGCCGGTCCGACCTTCCGCTGATCTTGAGTCCATGAGTGCTGTACAACGGTGCCCGTTCGATCGACTGAAGCCGCCAGCAGCCGAGTGACGGCAGGCTACCGAGTCGTCCGTGCTGCCGATGCTTCAGGCTTAAGATTGGGCATATGACTGATCAGGCCGTACTTTCACAGGCAGTGGCACCCCGCACCTATGAAGTGCGAACATACGGCTGCCAGATGAACGTGCACGACTCCGAGCGGCTGAGCGGATCGCTCGACGCGGCGGGATACTCCCGCGCGACGGACGGCCAGGCCGACATCGTGGTCATCAACACGTGTGCCGTGAGGGAGAACGCCGACAACAAGCTCTACGGCAACCTCGGCATGCTCGCGAGCATCAAGCGGGAGCACGAGGGCATGCAGATCGCGGTCGGCGGATGCCTCGCCCAAAAAGACAAATCCACGATCCTTGAAAAGGCCCCCTGGGTCGATGTGGTCTTTGGCACCCACAACATGGGGTCGCTGCCCGCCCTGCTGGAACGCGCGCGCCACAACGGCGAGGCCCAGCTCGAGATCCTCGAATCGCTCGATGTCTTCCCGTCGACCCTGCCTACCCGGCGAGAATCGACCCACAGCGCATGGGTGTCCATCTCCGTGGGGTGCAACAACACCTGCACGTTCTGCATAGTGCCAGCGCTCCGGGGCAAAGAGAAAGACCGGAGGCCAGGCGACGTGCTCGCCGAAATCCAGGCCATCGTCGACGATGGCGCCATCGAGGTCACCCTGCTGGGCCAGAACGTCAACTCCTACGGCGTCGAGTTCGGTGACCGGCAGGCATTCGGAAAGCTGCTCAGGGCGGCCGGGCGCATCCAGGGCCTCGAGCGCATCCGATTCACCAGCCCTCACCCCGCTGCATTCACCGACGATGTGATCAATGCGATGGCCGAGACCCCTACGGTGATGCCGCAACTCCACATGCCGCTGCAATCCGGTTCGGATCGGATCCTGAAGGCGATGCGACGCTCATACCGCTCGGAGAAGTTCCTCGGGATTCTCGATCGGGTGAGGGAGAAGATCCCGAACGCGGCCATCAGCACGGACATCATCGTCGGATTCCCCGGGGAGACCGAAGAAGACTTCCAGGAGACGATGCGCGTCGTCGAAGCGGCTCGGTTCGCCTCGGCTTACACGTTCCAGTATTCGATCCGCGAGGGCACCCCGGCGGCGACGATGGATGACCAGATTCCCAAGGCCGTCGTCCAGGAGCGCTTCGAGCGGCTGGCTGCCCTGCAGGATCACATCAGCCGCGAAGAGAACCAGAAGCAGGTCGGTCGTCCTGTCGAGGTGCTGGTGACGGCTGCGGAAGGGCGCAAACAGAGCGAGACCCACAGGCTCTCCGGTCGTGCCGAGGATTCCCGGCTCGTGCACTTCGAGGTGCCGTCGGGCAGCTCCAACCCGAGGCCCGGTGACGTGGTATCCGTCGAGATCACACAGGCCTCCACGTTCCATCTCGTCGCCGACTCGATCGACGGCGCACCACTGGCTGTACGACGCACGACCGCGGGTGACGCGTGGGACCGTGCGGAGGCGGCATCCTGCGCCGTTCCTGCAACGACGACCGCCGAGCCGGGCAGGGTATCCCTGGGTCTGCCGTCTCTCAGGGTCGGCCCCTCCGCCCTCGACAGCGGTCGAATCTACGACGACGCAGACGGGCTGCGTTAGACGGTGCCCGGCCTCGTCGTCATTGTCGGAGCGACGGGCACGGGTAAGTCCGAGCTGTCGCTGACGCTCGCAGACCATCTTGCCGCCGAAGGTGTCGCGGCCGAGGTCGTCAACGCCGACGCCATGCAGCTGTACCGGGGGATGGATATCGGTACAGCGAAGCTGGCTCTCGACGAGAGGCGCGGTATTCCGCACCACATGCTCGACGTGCTCGACCCGACTGAGGAAGCGAGCGTCGCCGACTATCAGACTGACGCGCGACAGCAGATCGAGCAGATCGAATCGCGCGGCGCGACGCCGATCCTGGTCGGCGGATCCGGGTTGTATGTCTCGAGTGTGATTCAGGATTTCCGCTTCCCCGGCACCGATCCCGTGATCAGGGACCGACTCGAGGCAGAACTGGTCGAAGTAGGCCCCGGGATGCTGCACGCACGCCTGAGGCAGCTCGACGGCGGCGCGGCGGCGGCAATCGGCCCTCATAACGGCCGCAGGCTCGTGCGAGCGCTCGAAGTGATAGAGATGACGGGGGAGCCGTTCGGCTCGGGACTTCCCGAAGACGCTGAGCCGTGGCGGGACGCCACCATCCTCGCGCTGAGAGCTCCCAGGCCCGAGCTTGTCGCACGGCTCGACGCGAGGGTCGACTCGATGTGGGCGCACGGGATCCTCGACGAGGCCTCGGCTCTGAGGTCGACCGGGCTGGGGGTGACGGCGGCGCGGGCGATCGGATACGCACAGGCACTGGACCAGCTCGACGGACGTGTGACCCAGGCCGAAGCCATCGACCAGACCGCCTTACTGACCCGTCGCTACGCACGCCGGCAGGTGAGCTGGTTCCGCCGCTACGGTGGCGCGCACTGGCTCGACTACGACGACCCGGCGCGGCACTCGACGGCCCTCTCGCTCGTGATGGGGGAGAATTGACCCATGGCGACACTGCACTTCACCAAGGGTCACGGCACGGGCAACGATTTCGTGCTGTTCGCTGACCCTGACGGCGCGACCAATCTGACTGACGCACAGGTCTCCGCGATCTGCGATCGTCATTTCGGTGTGGGCGCAGACGGGATTCTCCGGGCCGTGCTGTCCCGAAACCTGCCTGAGGGCGAGTCGGCGCTGGCCGAGGATCCCGACGCAGAGTGGTTCATGGACTATCGCAACGCGGACGGTTCGATCGCCGAAATGTGTGGCAACGGCATCCGGGTCTTCAGCCGCTTTCTGATCGACAACGCGCTGGCCAGGCTCGAGCCGGGGGAGACCCTGCCGATCGGCACCAGGAGCGGCGTGAGGGACGTGCAACGCAACGCCACGGGTTTCCAGGCGGACCTGGGACGGTGGCGACTCGACGGGGGAGAGCCCCTGGTGCGGGCGAAGGAACTGTCGGTCGCACGACCCGGTCTCGGCATCAACGTCGGTAATCCGCATGTCGTGGTGGCGCTGGCGAGCACGGAGGAGCTGGAATCGGCTGACCTGACCTACATCCCCGTGCTCGATCCTGAGCCGGCAGACGGCGCGAACATCGAGTTCGTCGTCGCAGCCGAACCCATGGTGAAGGATGGCGTCGGTCACATCCGGATGCGCGTACACGAACGCGGGAGCGGCGAGACCCTGTCCTGCGGAACCGGGGCCGTGGCGGCCGCCCTCGCGACGCGCCACTGGGCTGGCACGGGAGCTCCGAACCAGTGGAGAGTGGATGTCGCCGGCGGAACTGTCGGTGTGCGCATGTTCCCTACCGAGGATGGCGAGCACGTGTCGCTGAGCGGCCCGGCGGAGCTGGTCTTCGTCGGAGAGCTCGAAGTCTGAGCTTCCGAAGTCAGCGGCGTCGGGCGCGCAGCACCCGGTAGCCCTTGTTCGTCGTGGCGCGCACGAAGCTGAAGTCTTCGGGGAACGTCGACTGCAGCCAACGGTGGAGGGAGTCTGAGCCGAGGTTCCGCTGCACGACCAGCCAGGCGTCGCACTCCGGTTCCAGGCGGGGCAGCCATGTCTCGAGCATGCCGTGCAGCTCGTTCTTGCCGACGCGGATGGGCGGATTCGACCAGATCGTCATGAATGTCACATCATCGGGAACATTCTCAGGGGTAACTGCTTTAATGTTCTCTATGGACATTTTTTCGGCGTTTGCCCGCACCAGATCCAGTGCGCGCTCGTTGACGTCCACGGCCCAGACCGTCGCATGAGGTGATTCAAGCGCGAGAGTCAGGGCGACAGGGCCCCACCCGCACCCGAGATCGAGCAGGTTTCCGCCCGGTGGCGGCGCGGGCACGCTGGAGAGCAAAACCTGCGTTCCAGTGTCGACTCGCTCGGGGCTGAAAACACCGTTGGCCGTGACCAACTCCACATCCCGACCGCCAAGCCGCGCGTGAATCGTGCGGGTTTTGAGCTCGCTTCCCGGCGTCGGGGAGAAGTAATGCTCACTGGTCATGGAGAGAAACTTACCGAAGACTACGAAAGTAGGGTTAACCCAATGATTGAATCTGACAAGAACCAGACCCAGGGCAATGGTGCCGACGCGGTCGAACGAGTGCTCGCTGCCGGGGCGCATACCGCCGGATACACGGTCTTCGGCTCCGGCAACGCGCAGGCGCTCCAGACCGACGATCACTACGAGGGCGATCGTGACGGCGACCAGTTCGACCGCGAAGACCGCCAGGCGCTGCGTCGTGTGTCCGGGCTGTCGACCGAGCTGCAGGACGTCACGGAGGTCGAGTACCGCCAGCTGCGGATCGAGAACGTGGTGCTGATCGGCATCTACAACCAGGGAAACCTGCAGGAGGCCGAGAATTCGCTGCGTGAGTTGTTCGCGCTGGCGGAGACTGCCGGCGCGGTGGTGCTCGACGGCCTGCTCCAGAAGCGCGCGAATCCCGACCCCAGCACGTTCTTCGGCAAGGGGAAGGCGCAGGAGCTCCGGGGGGTTGTGGCTGCCACCGGTGCCGACACCGTGATCGCCGACACTGAGCTCGCACCGAGCCAGCGTCGATCCCTCGAAGACATCGTGGGGGTGAAGGTGATCGACCGCACAGCGGTCATCCTCGACATCTTCAGCCAGCACGCGAGCAGCCGGGAGGGCAAGGCGCAGGTCGAACTCGCGCAACTCGAATACCTCCTGCCGCGTCTTCGCGGTTGGGGTGAATCGATGTCCCGCCAGGCCGGTGGCCAGGTGGGTGGCGCGGGAGCGGGTATGGGCAGCCGTGGACCGGGTGAGACGAAGATCGAGCTCGACCGCCGCCGCATCCACACCCGCATGTCGCGACTGCGCAAGCAGATCAAGGGTTTCGGCCCCGCCCGTGAGGCGAAGCGCGCGAACCGCAACCGGTTCGAGGTGCCCAGCGTTGCGATCACCGGATACACGAACGCCGGCAAGTCGAGCCTGTTGAACAGGATCACCCGCGCCGGTGTGTTGGTCGAGAACGCCCTGTTCGCGACCCTCGACGCCACGGTGCGCAAGTCGACGACCGCAGACGGCCGTCTGTACACCCTGAGCGACACCGTCGGGTTCGTCAGGAACCTTCCGCCGCAGTTGGTTGAAGCGTTCCGGTCGACGCTCGAGGAGGTCGGCCAGTCCGACGTCATCGTGCACGTCGTGGACGCGTCGCACCCCGATCCCGGAGCGCAGCTAGCGACGGTGCGCAACGTGATCGGCGATGTCGGGGCCAGGGATCTTCCCGAGATCGTCGTCTTCAACAAGAGCGACCTCGCTGACGACGACCAGCGACTGCTGATCAGGGGGCTAGAGCCGACGGGCATCTTCGTGTCGGCGCGAACGGGCGAGGGAGTGGATGAACTGCTCGAGCGGATCGCCGAGCTGCTGCCATCTCCCGAGGTCGAGCTCACGATGCTCGTGCCGTACGACCGGGGCGACGTGATCTCCCGGCTGCATGTGCACGGTCGGGTGCTCAGCACCGACTACGAAGAGGGCGGCACTCTCGTCAAGGCGATGGTCCACCCCGCGCGGCTGGCGGAGCTCCAGGAGTTCGTGGCCTGATCGGCGGCCGTACTACAACGACGCGGTACCACAACGACGCCGTAACACGACGACATCGCGCGGTCGTGGTGCCTAGACTGATAGCTGTCCGGGCACCACGCCCGGCGCGAGCGACAGCCGAGCCCGGCACCCGCCCACTCGGAGCACTATGACCGGAGGGGATCGAGTGCCGACGTTCTCGTTCGAGCTCTACCCGCCGCGTTCGGCGCGGTCGGAGGCCGCGCTGTACGCGTGTCTGCCCGACCTGGTGGCCGCCGGCCCCGAGTTCATCTCGGTCACATACGGTGCGAACGGCAGTTCCCGAGAACCGTCACTGGACGTGCTCGGGCACATCCTCCAGGGCACTGACGTGCAGGCGATGGCTCACCTCACCTGCGTCGGGTCGTCCTATGCCGAGGCGAGCGAACTGATCCGTCAGTTCCTGGATGCCGGTGTCACCAGCTTCCTCGCTTTGCGGGGTGACCCGCCCGAGGGCGCGACAGAGGCCGACAGTTTTCTCGGCGACCTCGGCAGCGCCGGGGAACTCGTGCAACTCATCCACCGCGTCCAGGCCGAACGGGAGCAGTTCGCCTTTCACGAGGTGCCCGGATTTCCCGCGGCCCGCCGCATCGTGAGCGGCAGCAAGGTCACGATCGCCGTGGCGGCCTTTCCGAACGGGCACCCGAGATCGCGATCCGTCTCTCAGGATCTGGATACCCTGCTCGCGAAGGAGGCAGCAGGGGCCAACCTCGCGATCACGCAGCTGTTCTTCCATGCCGACGACTACCTCGGGTTCGTCGAGAAGGCGCGAGCGGCCGGCGTCACAATGCGGATCCTGCCCGGGATCATGCCCGTCCTGAGCGTCAACCGGCTGAAGCGAGTGCTCGAACTCACGGGTGAAGAGACACCCGTCGAGCTCCTGTCTGCTCTCGAGTCTGCTCCGGACGCCCAGGCCGCGTCCCTGGTGGGACTCGACTCGGCCATCGGATTGTCGAGGGAGCTGCTTGCGGGCGGAGCTGACGGCATCCATCTCTATACCTTCAACAGCTCGGATGCCCCTCTGGCCGTGCTGGCCGGGGCCGGGCTGCTCGAAACCTCGACTCCTGCCCTCTGACCCCCTGTCGTAAGGAATATCTTGATCCGTCTCGCCCGAATCACCACGGCCTCTCTTCTCGCTGTTGCCGCTGTAACCCTCGCGGGGTGCGCCACCGCCGGGCCCGTCTCACCTCCGGCTGCCACTTCCGACGGCTCGGCGGAATGCGCAGAGGTGACGGTGATCGTGGACTACGGCCCGCTCGACGAGCCGGCGCTGAAGGCCTGCTCGGCGGCCGGGGTCGCCTCCGATGTGCTCGGCGACGCCGGGATCACCACGGCAGGAACCGTCGACTACGGCGACCAGGTCGTCTGCCGGGTCAACGACCTGCCGTCGCCTGATGCTGAGGTCACCATCGACGGGCAGGAACCGTTCGTGGAATCCTGCCAGACCCTCAGCGCCATCGCATACTGGGCGCTCTGGGTGAGGTCGTCGGCGGATGCCGAGTGGGAATATGCGCAGGATGGCGTGACCAGTCTCGACCTCACCGATGAGCAGTCCGTGGGGCTGGTGTACACCCCGGCTGCAGAGTCCACTCCGCCCCAGGGCTGATGTTCCGCCCGCGACTCTCTCCACTGCGCACCGCGCTGCTGCTCGCCGTCGCGTTCGTCGCACTGCGGGTCGTGTACCGGGTGGTGTTCGGCGGGGCCGGTGGCGGCGGCATCCTGATCGCGGATCTTCCCCGGATCAGGCTCGAAGGGCCTTTCGAGCACATCACGCTGCTCGGCCCGATCACGACCGGAGGCATCGCCAGCGCCGCTCTCGGCGCGCTGCCGTTTGCGGCTCTGGTGCTCGCGTTCGGAGTGGTGTCTGCGGTAGTCGACATCAGGGCGCTCTTCACTCGTGGTTCGGTTCGCGGCCCCCTGACGTCGTTGTCGCGCGCTCTGGTCGTGGCGTGGTCGACGTTTCCCGCTCTGCTGGACTCCGTGCGCCGGGTTCGGGTCGCGCGGGAGTTGCGCGCGGAGCGCGGAGCGGCCTCCCTGATCGTGCCTGTGCTCGAGCAGACCGTGGAGCGGGCCATTGCCCTCGGCGCCTCGATGGAGGTGCGCGGATTCGCCGCCACGCGCCGACCGGAGCCGCACTGCCGCTACCCGGTGGTGATGCGCGACGTCTCCCTGGGTTTCGATGGCCGCTGGATTCTGCAGGGAGTGGATCTCCAACTCGGTACCGGCAGCCTCGTACTGCTGACGGGACCGACCGGCTCGGGCAAGTCGACCCTCATCCATTCCCTCAGCGGCCTGTTCCAGCACCAGTCCGACGGTACGCAGACTGGCGTGATCGAGGTCGGCGGAGTCGTCAGGGTGTCTGTACCCCCGCGGGAGACCGCGGGTTTTATCGGCGTGGTATCCCAGTCGGTGAGGCTGTCCTTCGTCGCTGAAACCGTCAGCGACGAACTCGGTTTCGCCCTCGCCACGCGAGGTGTCGACGCCGGTATCGTGCGGGCGAGGGTCCGCGAGGTTGCCGACCGGTTGGGCATGGTGCACCTGCTCGACCGCCCGGTCGCGGCGCTGTCGGCGGGGGAGGCGTGCCTCGTCGCGATCGGCGCGGCCCTGGTGCAGCATCCAGTGCTGCTTCTCGTCGACGAGCCGCTGGCCGACCTCAACGAGGATGCCCGCATCCGGGTGGTCGGAGTGCTCGATGCGCTGGCGCACGAGTCTGGCGTCTGCGTGGTGGTGGCCGAGCACGCTATCTCCTACTGGGGCACGCGACCGGATGTCCGGCTCGAGTTGAGCGATGGTGCCCTGCGTCAGGCTGCCTCGGTCCCGCCAGCACGGGCACTGACCCCGCCAGCCGCGGTGCCCGTCGTCGTTCCCATCGATGATCGATCCCCGCTCGGTGCGCCTGTTGCGGAACTCCGGGACATCTCGGTTCGTCACGGCGAGACGCTCGCGGTGGACGGCGCGAGCCTGTCGCTCGCCCGTGGCGAGATCGTGGCGCTCAGGGGCCATAACGGTGCGGGGAAGAGCAGTCTGCTGCAGGCCAGCGCGCGACCCGCCGTCGCGGGCACGGTCGTTGTCGACGGCGATGACGTCTTCCGGCTGCGCCGCCGCGATCGCCGCCGCGCCGTGGCGCTCGTGCCCGAAGCCTTCGACGACCTCCTCTTCGCCACGACCGTCGGCGCCGAATGCAGAAGGGCGGACCGCCGCGCTCCGGGTGCTCGGACAGCGGCGCTTCTGGTGCGACTGCTCGTGAGGGATCAGCTCGACTCCGGGACCTTTCTGGATCGCCACCCGCGCGATCTCTCGGCCGGGGAGCGACTGTGTCTGGTCCTGGCGATCCAGCTCTCGGCTCGGCCTCAGGTCTTGCTCGTCGATGAGCCGAGCCGGGGACTGGATGCCGCGGCTCGCGAGCTCGTCGGGCGTGTGTTGACGGAGGTCGCGGCATCCGGAACCACCATCGTCATGGCGACCCACGACCGCGACTTCGCCGCGCGCTTCGCCACGCGTACGGTCACCATGGCCGCGGGGCGCATCCTGTCCACGGTGGAGGCGAGCTCATGAGGCAGTCTTCGGATGGTATGCGGTGGTCCAGCTGGTCCCTCGTCGTCGCCAGCGTGGTCGCGCTGGCGGGATTCGCCTGGCCTTTGCTCGCCGCTGCGATCCCCGGCGATGCGCAGGCCGCGGCCCCTGTCGTGGCACTCGCGATCGTCCCGGCGGCAGCACTGGCCATTGCTCTCAGTCTCGACCGGGAGTTGAGCACTGCGACCACAGTGGCCATGCTCGGTGTGCTCACGGCGGTGGGGGCGGCCGTGCGGGTGGCGGGCGCCGGGGTCGGGGGAGTCGAGGCGGTGTTCATCCTGCTGATTCTCGCCGGGCGGGCCTACGGCGCACGATTCGGCTTCATGCTCGGGATGCTCACCATTGCGCTCTCCTCGGTGCTGTGGGGCGGTATCGGCCCGTGGACGCCCTTCCAGATCTTCGCGTGTGGATGGGTCGGAGCCGGAGCTGGGCTCCTGCCACGATTCCGGGCCTCGTCCACCTTCGCAGCCCGGCGGTGGGAGCTCGTGCTGCTCGTGGCCTACGGCGTCGTCGCGTCCTATGTTTTCGGGCTGCTGATGAACCTGTGGTTCTGGCCTTTCGCGGTCGGCTCCGGCACCGGCATCTCCTATTCCGCAGATGCCCCGCTCGGCGAGAATCTCGCATCCTTCGGCCTGTATTCGCTGGTGACGTCGACGCTCTCGTGGGACACCGTGCGCGCGATCACGACGACCGTCGGAATCCTCGTGGTCGGCCCTGCCGTTCTTGCGGCACTTCGCCGCGCGAAACTGCGCGGTCCGCGCGTCACACCGAGAAGTAGCGAGCCTCCGGGTGGTGGAAGACGAACGCGTCGGTCGACTGCTCAGGATGCAACTGCAGCTCGTCCGACAGTTCCACGCCCATCCGCTCGGGCCTGAGCAACTGCACGACCTTGCGGCGATCCTCCATGTCGGGGCACGCCGGGTAGCCGAGGGAGAAACGCGCTCCACGGTACTGGAGCTTGAACATGCCGGCGACGGTGTCGGGATCCTCGCCCGCGAAGCCCAGGTCGGCACGGATGCGGGAGTGCCAGTACTCGGCGAGAGCTTCGGTGAGCTGCATGGTGAGGCCGTTGAGCTCGAGGTAGTCGCGGTACTTGTTCTCGGCAAACATCGTCGCCGTGAACGCGTCGACGGCGGCTCCCGCGGTGACGAGCTGCAGCGCAACCACATCCAGCTGGCCTGAATCCTTCGAACGGACATAGTCCGCGAGGCAGAGATGCCGGTCTCGGCGCTGGCGCGGGAAACTGAACCGCAGTCGTTCCTGGCCGATCTTGCCGCCAGATCCACCGTCGGGGGCGATCAGCCCGGCTGAGCCCAGCACCCCATCCGGATCGTCGCCGTGGTGCAGGATGACGAGGTCGTTGCCCTCGGAGTACGCCGGGAAGTACCCGTAGGCGACCGACGCGTCGAGCATCCCCTCGGCCACGATGCGGTCGAGCCAGTAGCGCAACCGCGGTCGACCCTCGGTCTCGACGAGTTGCTCGTAGCTCGCGCCATCCTCAGCCCTGCTGGGTTTGAGTCCCCACTGGCCCATGAAAGTTGCGCGCTCGTCGAGGAACGCAGAGTAATCGGCCATGGCCACACCACGGACGATGCGCGTGCCCCAGAACGGAGGCGAAGGCACGGGGTTGTCGGCAGCGACATCCGAGCGGGCCGGCATGTCTTCGGGCTCGGTGATGTCGATGGTGCTGCGGGCGTGGATGCGCTGCTTCAGTGGCGGCAGGCCGACGGTGGAGGCGTCCGCACCGCGCGCGATCGCGACCAGCGGCTCCATGAGGGCGAGGCCCTCGAAAGCATCACGGGCATAGCGCACCTCTCCGTCGAAGAGGGACGCCAGATCCTGTTCGACGTAGGCGCGCGTGAGGGCCGCTCCACCGAGCAGGATCGGCCAGCGCTTCGCCAGACCCCGTGTGTTGAGCTCGAGCAGGTTCTCCTTCATCACGACCGTGGACTTCACCAGCAGTCCACTCATCCCGATGACATCGGCATTGTGCTCCTCGGCGGCGCGGATGAACTCGCTGAGCGGCTGCTTGATACCGATGTTGATGACGTCGTATCCGTTGTTGGTCAGGATGATGTCGACCAGGTTCTTGCCGATGTCGTGCACATCGCCACGAACCGTCCCGATGACCATCGTGCCCTTGCCCGCGTCATCCGACTTCTCCATGTGCGGTTCGAGTAGCGCGACGGCTGACTTCATGACCTCGGCGGACTGGAGCACGAACGGCAACTGCATCTCTCCGCTTCCGAATCGTGCGCCGACGACCTGCATTCCGGCGAGAAGGTGATCGTTGATGATCGCGAGTGCGGTCATCCCGCCGGACCTGGCGAGGTCGAGATCCGCTTCGAGTCCCTTCGGTTCGCCGTCGATGATCCGGCGCTCCAGTCGTTCGCCGACGGGTAAGGCTGCCAGCTCCGCGGCACGCTGGTCCTTGAGCGCGGCAGAGTCGACTCCGGCGAAGAGGTCGAGCATCGCGGACAGCGGATCGTAGGTGAGGGTGCCGTCCGCGTCGTACTCGCGCCGGTCCCACACGAGGTCGAGCGCGACCTTGCGGCGGTCATCCGGCACCGATGCCAGCGGCACGATCTTCGCGGCGTTGACGATGGCGGAATCGAGGCCGGCCTCGACGGCTTCGTGCAGGAACACCGAGTTGAGCACCGAGCGTGCGGCCGGGTTCAGGCCGAAGGAGACGTTGGACACCCCGAGCGTGGTGTGGATACCCGGATATTTTGCGGTGATCTGCCGGATGGCGTCGATCGTCTCGATGGCGTCCCTGCGGGTCTCCTCCTGCCCGGTGGCGATAGGGAAGGTGAGGGCATCCACGATGATGTCCTCGACGCGCATGCCCCACTCGCCCACGAGGGTGTCGACGAGCCTTGACGCGATCCGCACCTTGTTCTCCGCGGTGCGCGCCTGGCCGTCCTCGTCGATGGTCAGCGCGATGACGGCGGCACCGTGCTCCACCACGAGCGGCATGATGCGGCCGAAGCGGGAATCCGGCCCCTCGCCGTCCTCGAAGTTCACGGAGTTGACGACCGGGCGACCGCCGATGAGTTCCATGCCGGCCTGCAGCACGGCCGGTTCTGTGGAGTCGATCACGAGGGGCAGGGTCGAGGCGCTGGCGAGCCGCGACACCACCTCGCGCATATCGGCCACGCCGTCCCGACCGACGTAGTCGATACAGACGTCGAGCACGTTGGCGCCCTCACGCACCTGGTTGCGGGCGATATCGACGCAATCGCTCCAGCGCTCCTCGAGCATGGCCTCGCGGAAGGCGAGGGAACCGTTGGCGTTGGTGCGTTCGCCGATCGCGAGGTACGAGGAATCCTGGATGAAGGGAACGTGCTGGTACAGGCTTGCGACGCCGGCGTCCTCCTCGATCACGCGCGGACGGGGCTGGGCGCCGCCGATGCGGTCGACGACGGCCTTGAGGTGGGCGGGGGTGGTGCCACAGCATCCACCGACCAGGCCGAGCCCGAACTCCCTCACGAACTGTTCGTGAGCCGTTGCGAGTTCGTCGGGGGTCAGCGGGTAGCTCGCTCCATGGGTGCCGAGCACGGGAAGCCCGGCGTTGGGCATGCACATGACGGGGATGTGCGCGTGCGTCGAGAGATGGCGCAGGTGCTCGCTCATCTCGTCGGGGCCGGTCGCGCAATTGAGCCCGATCATGTCGATGCCTAGCGGCTCGAGGGTGGTCAGCGCCGCGGCGATCTCGCTGCCCATCAGCATGGTCCCGGTAGTCTCCACCGTCACTTCCACGAAAATGGGCAGCCGGATGCCCGTCTCGGCAAAAGCCACCTTGCAGCCGTTGATCGCCGCCTTCGCCTGCAGCAGATCCTGCGCGGTCTCGATCAGCAGCGCGTCCGAACCACCGAGGATGAGCCCTCTGGCCTGTTCCGCGAAGGTGGACTTGAGGTTCGCGTACGTCGTGTGGCCGAGGCTCGGGAGTTTCGTGCCGGGGCCCATCGAACCGAGCACCCAGCGCCGATGTCCGTCCCTGGCCTCGAAGGACTCGACGGCCCGACGAGCGATCTCAGCACCGGCGCGAGCGAGTTCCTCGATGCGGTTTTCGATGCCGTAGTCCGAGAGGTTCGACCAGTTGGCCCCGAAGGTGTTGGTCTCGATCGCGTCGATCCCGGTCTCGAGATAGGCGGCATGGATCGACTCGACGATATCGGGGCGTGAGACGTTGAGGATCTCGTTGCAGCCCTCGTGCTGCTCGAAGTCGTCGAGGGTGGGTTCGGCATCCTGAAGCATGGTTCCCATCGCGCCGTCAGCGATCACGACGCGCTCCGCGAGGGCTTTCAGCAGCGATGCTGATCGCTCGGGGAAGGGGATGGCGCCAGCGTCGAGCTGGCGGGGGGAGAGCACGCGTGAAGCCATGGGGCCAGCCTAAGCCGCGGCCATGGGCTCAACCCGTAGGAAGCCCGCAGGCGGTACGCACGACGTCATACAGCGCGTCGCGAACGTCGTCGGCGGCGCTGACATACAGGGGGCCGCTGAACCCGTCGGTGGTGGAGACCGCGACGGGGACGATCGTTCCGCGCTTGTCTTCGGCTATGGCGTGGGCGTCGCACCGGTTGGGCGAATAGAGCAGCGTCACGGTGGCTGGTTCGTCTGCGCCCGCGATCGTCCGGGAGATCGGCGCGGGTATAGCGTCCGTGCCATCCGGGCTCACTGGGGTCAGCAGCGTCGTGCTCGATGCGCTCTCGAAGGTGACGGAACCCGTTGCCCCGGTGGGGACGAGCGTCAGATCGATCTCGGCGATGGTGCGACCGGCGATCACAGAAACCCGGGGTGCCGCATCCATGGTGACCGTCACGATCGATGCGACGGACACGGCAAGGCAATCCTCCTGCCGGATGCCCGGCAGTCTCTGGAGCGTGTCGACGGGTGTCGCCACGGCCGTCCCGGCGCGACCGTCGGCAAGCCGATAGTCGAACTCGACCTCGGCCTCGGTCGGTTCGGCCGTGCAGTCCGGATCCGGCAGCGGCACGGGTAGTGAGATCGTGACCCCTGCGGGAATGGTGGTCGACTCCTTCGGCCACACAGCCGTGCCGATGAACTGACCGGCCGTCAACTGGAGCCGGGTCACGGTCAGAACGCTCCCCGTGTCGTTGAGGAACGAGACCTCGAGCTTGCGGGCGGCGACGTCGGTGCGGTTCTGGTACACGCTGAGAGTCAGGCCGTCCGGCGCAACCGCGCTCGACGTCGTGGCACACCCGGTGAGCACGAGAAGTGCCAAGAAGACCACCGATATGCGTCCCATGAGCCGAGATTACTCGACGGGGCTGTGGTGGGAGGTGCTGTCGCTAAAGGGAACGCAGTACGGTGACGACCTTGCCGAGCACCTGTGCATGGTCGCCGAGGATCGGCTCGAAGTTGGAGTTGCGAGGCAGAAGCCAGGTGTGGCCGTCACGCTGCCGGAAGACCTTGACTGTGGCTTCGTCATCCAGCATCGCCGCAACGATGTCTCCGTTCTCCGCGGTGTTCTGCTGGCGCACGACGACCCAGTCGCCGTCGCAGATGGCGGCATCGATCATCGACTCTCCCACGACCTTGAGCATGAACAACTCGCCCTTGCCGGTGAGCTGGCGAGGGAGGGGGAATACCTCGTCGATGTGCTGCTCTGCCGTGATGGGGATACCGGCAGCGATGCGGCCCACGAGGGGCACCATGACGGCGTCGCCGATGGAGACCGTGTTCTCTGGAGTGACATCTCCCGTTCCCTCCAGGGCGGGAAGGTCGATCAGAACCTCCATCGCTCTCGGACGGTTTGGGTCGCGACGGAGGTAGCCGCTCAGTTCGAGCTGGTTGAGCTGGTGGGTGACGCTCGAGAGAGACGCGAGGCCGACGGCGTCGCCGATCTCCCGCATGCTCGGCGGGTAGCCGCGGCCGGAGACTGAACGCTGGATGACGTCGAGGATGGCGAGCTGCTTGTCGCTCAGACTCTTGCGCCGACGAGTACCGCCAGCAGCCTTATCTGAGCCGTGTGTGTCAGCGACCATGATCTCCCCATTTCCCTGAGCAACCGACTGAATGTCGGTGGCTCATTCGAAACTGTATCCGCACTAAGACGCTAAAACAAACACCTGTTCTAGTGTTTCGCATCGAATCCCGTCTCAATGTCAGTGGCATGTTCGAAAATTCACTTGATATACGAGTAATTCGAATGTATGTTCGGAACAGATCTTCTAGCACAGTTGGGAAACTCGATACAGCACGGCCTGACTGCTTCGGCAGTTCTGGCCCACGACAGATCACGCGCTTCGTATCCGGCACTCCCGGCCGAGTGCCGGATACGAAATCTTGTAAGGAGCACATCATGAGCACCGCAATCAACACACTCTCTACGACCGCCTTCACCCCGGCACCGCGCCTTCGCATCACCAAGCGCGGTCGCTCACTGCTGACGGTTGTCGTTGCGGCGCCCCTGGTTATCACGGCACTGCTGTTCGCCCTCAACGGGGGAGAGGCGACCGCATCGCTCGGCGGCTCAGACGTTCCCTTCGACTACGTCACAGTGGCATCCGGGGAAACCCTCTGGCAGCTCGCCGGTGAGCTCGCTCCCACGGCCGACCCGCGAGAGGTCATCGACCAGATCGTGCAGCTCAACCAGCTGGAGTCGTCTGACGTGTTCGCCGGCCAGGAGCTGGCGATCCCGGCTCAGTACGCCCAGCAGTAGCCAGAAAGAGGCGGTGCCCGAACGGCCATAGGCTTGAGGGGTGACCAGTCTTTCCGACCTCCCGATCCGTGATGACCTGCGGGGACTCAGCCCCTACGGCGCTCCGCAGGAAAATGTCCCGATCCAGCTGAACGTCAACGAGAACACCCACGCGATTCCTGAGGATGTCGCCACCGACATCGTCCGAGCGCTCGCGCTGGCCGTCATGGGCGTGAACCGCTACCCGGACCGAGAGTTCACCGAGCTCAGGGACGCTCTGGCGACCTACCTCGGGCACGGTCTCACCCGGGACAACATCTGGGCAGCCAACGGGTCGAACGAGGTGCTGCAGCAGACCCTGCAGGCTTTCGGCGGACCGGGGCGCAGCGTGCTCGGCTTCCCGCCCACCTATTCGATGCACTCGATCATTGCCAACGCGACGGGCACCCGCTGGGTGACGGCGCAGCGCGATGCGGATTACGCCATCTCCCCAGAGACGGTGGTGGCCGCAATCCAGCGGGAGCAGCCCGACATAGTATTCCTGTGCTCGCCCAACAATCCCACGGGAACCGCACTGGGGCTCGAGACCATCGTCGCCGCGTACGACGCCTTCGACGGCATCCTGCTCGTCGATGAGGCCTATGCAGAGTTCGCCGAGGGGGAAACTGCCCTGAGCCTGCTCGAGGGGCGGCCGAGGCTGCTCGTCTCGCGCACGATGAGCAAGGCGTTCGCCTTCGCGGGGGCACGACTTGGATACCTCGCGGCGGATCCGGCCGTGACCGATGCGCTCCGGCTTGTGAGGCTTCCGTACCACCTGTCTGCCCTTACTCAGGCGGCTTCGGTTGCTGCGCTGTCACACGCGCCGGCCATGCTCGCCATGGTCGACGACATCAAGGCCCAGCGGGACAGGATCATCGCGGCGCTGCCCGCCCTCGGCTACACCCCGTTGCCGAGCGAGTCGAACTTCGTCATGTTCGGGGGAGTGGCTGACCCGAACGCGACGTTTGAGGCGCTGTTCGAGCAGGGCATCCTGATTCGCGACGTGGGGATCCCGCACCACCTGCGGGTCTCGGCCGGCACAGAGCAGGAGACTGAAATCTTCCTCGATGCCCTCACCAGCCTCGTCGGGCACTCGACGCAGCCCTCGCCCGGCTCGATCGGTAAGATCGAAGGATGACTGCACACCGCACGGCCAGCCTGAGCCGGTCGACGAGTGAGTCCAGCATCGAGCTGAGCATCGACCTCGACGGCACGGGCACATCGTCCATCAATTCCGGCGTGCCGTTCTTCGACCACATGCTGACCGCGCTGTCGAAGCACTCACTCATCGACCTGGGTGTCTCGGCCACCGGCGACACCCACATCGACGTTCACCATTCCGTCGAAGACATCGGGATCACGTTCGGAACGGCGCTGAAGCAGGCGCTCGGGGATAAGGCGGGGATCTCCCGCTTCGGTGACGCTCTCGTTCCCCTCGATGAAGCGCTCGTGCAGGCCGTCGTCGATATCTCGGGCCGTCCCTATCTCGTCCACACCGGTGAGCCTGTCGGGTTCGAGCACCACCTGATCGGCGGGCACTTCACCGGTTCGATGGTGCGCCACGTCTTCGAGGCGATCGCCTTCAACGCCGGGCTGACTGTGCACATCACGGTGCTGGGTGGCCGTGATCCGCACCACATCGCCGAAGCGGAGTTCAAGGCATTCGCACGGGCGCTGCGCATCGCCATCGAGCCGGATGCCCGTGTCAGCGGCATCCCGTCGACCAAGGGTGCGCTCTGAGGTGACCAGTCCATCCGTCGTCATCCTCGACTACGGCTCCGGTAACGTCCATTCGGCCGCGAAGGCGCTCGAACTGGCAGGAGCCAGGGTCACGTTGAGTGCCGACCGTTCTGTGGCGGAAGCCGCGGACGGTCTGCTGGTGCCCGGAGTCGGAGCGTTCGAGGCCGTCGCCCGTCAGCTCGCCACGGTGCGCGGTGGTGCCATTGTCGAAAAGCGCCTCACCGGCAGCCGGCCCGTTCTCGGTATCTGCGTGGGCATGCAGGTGCTGTTCGAGCACGGCGTCGAGCGCGGTAACGACACCCCGGGGCTCGGTGAGTGGCCCGGTGTGGTGATCGAGCTGGATGCCCCGATCCTGCCCCATATGGGCTGGAACACCGTGGAGAGTCCCGACGACACCCGCCTGTTTGCCGGGATCCGGGATGAGCGCTTTTACTTCGTTCACTCGTATGCCGCCCAGGAGTGGACGCTCGAGGTGCACGACCCGTTCCCCCAACCGAGGATCACATGGGCCCGCCACGGCGGCAGGTTTATCGCCGCTGTGGAGAATGGCCCGCTGACCGCAACCCAGTTCCACCCGGAGAAGTCCGGTGAGGCTGGAATCCGACTTCTGAAGAATTGGCTGGAAACCCTATGAGTGAGTTCGCAAAGAGCCCGGCGCTGGTATTGCTGCCGGCCGTCGACGTCGCCGGAGGTAAGGCCGTCCGGCTGACCCAGGGCGAGGCCGGCAGTGAGACGAGCTACGGCAGCCCGGTGGATGCCGCCCAGGAATGGGTCGACCAGGGCGCCGAGTGGATCCACCTCGTGGATCTCGACGCCGCCTTCGGCCGGGGCAACAATCACGCCGTGATCCGCAAGGTCATCAAGAACACCCCGCGCAAGGTCAATATCGAGCTGTCGGGGGGAATCAGGGATGACGCGAGCCTCGAAGCTGCCCTCGCGACGGGTGCCAAGCGCATCAACCTCGGCACGGCAGCGCTCGAGAATCCCGAGTGGGCCGCGCACGTCATCGCCGAGTACGGCGAGGCTATCGCTGTCGGTCTCGACGTGCGGGGGACGACCCTTGCTGCTCGCGGCTGGACGCAGGAGGGTGGCGACCTCTGGACGGTATTCGATCGTCTCGAGCAGGCCGGCTGCTGCCGCTATGTGCTGACCGACGTCACAAAGGACGGGACCCTGAAGGGCCCAAACATCGAGCTGCTGCGGGAGGTTGCCGAGCGCACCGATCGGCCCGTGATTGCTTCGGGTGGTATTGCCACTCTGGACGACATCGTCGAACTCCGCGAGCTCGTGCCGCATGGAGTCGAAGGCGCGATCGTGGGCAAGGCGCTGTACGCGAAGGCCTTCACTCTCGCGCAGGCGATCGACGTCGCATCCAACTAGTCCTGTGAGCGATTCGGCGGGGGTGCCGTGGGCCGGCCGCAGTTTCGGTCACAGCCCCGGTTCTGACGACGACGGTTCTGCGCCGGAGCACCTCGTGGAGGCCATCCGGCGCTTCCATGCGGGTGACGCTGGAGAGGCCAATGTCGTCGATGCCCTGCGCGACGCGCGACTGCTGATCCCGTTGGTCGCGGTGGCGGGGGAGCTCGGCACCAACGATCACGGTCATGCTGTGGACAAGAGCCAGGAGCTGTCGATCGTGACGGTCATGGGCCCGGACGGGCGCAGTGTGCTGCCCGCATTCACGTCGGTTGCGGCTATGTCGGCCTGGAACCCGAAGGCCCGGCCCGTCCCGGCGACGGCATCACGCGTGGCCCTGGCAGCAGCGAGCGAGAATACGGATCTCGTCGTGCTCGACCCGACGAGTGCCACAGAGTTCGCGGTGCGACGACCGGCCCTCTGGGCACTCGCCCAATCCACGTCCTGGCTTCCCAGCTATCTCGACACCGAGGTGCTGTCGGCGTTCATGGATGCCGCGGAGCCGGAGCCCGCGGTGGCAGCGGTGCAGCTCGCCCCCGGTGACCCCGGGGCTAGGCTCGCCGGGCCCGAGTTGATCGTGCAGTTGTCACTCCAGCCGGGCCTGGACCAGCGGGCCCTCGACGACGTGGTGGCCCGCCTGCAGCAGCGTTGGGCCGGGAACGACCTCATCGCTGCGCGGGTGGATTCACTCGCTCTCCAGCTCGTCAGCGTGCGCTAACCGCCTCAGTGACCTGCGGGCGCCCCGGTGGGTGCCATCGAGGTGTCGGGCCTCGGCACGAAGAACGCTGCGACGACAGCGAGAAGCGACAGGATCGCTCCGGCCATGAAGGCCGAGTGCACTCCGCTGGCCAGCGCCGTGGTCTCGGCCACGCCGTTGCTCGTGGCAGCCACGGTCCCGATCGTGTAGAGCGCAATGAACAATGCCGTTCCGGCCGCGCCCGCAAGCTGCTGCACGGTGCTGACCGTGGCGCTTCCTGCTGCATAGAGGTATGGCTTCAGCGAGCCGAGCGACGTGGTGAACAGCGGTGTGAAGGTGAACGCGAGCCCGAGACTGAGCGCCAGGTAGGCCACGATCACGAGCTGCCACGGGGTGTTCTCGGTGAGCATGGTGAAACTCCACAACGCTGCGCTCACCACGATCGTGCCCGGCACGAGCAGAGGTCGAGGGCCGAACCTGTCGAACAGCCGCCCGACGACAGGTCCCATGAGACCCATGAGCGCGCTGCCGGGGAGCAGGATAAGGCCGGTCTGCACGGGTTCGAGCAGCAGGACATCCTGAAGGTAGATCGGCAACAGGATGATCGTGCCGAATAGGGCGCCCATCAGGATCACCATGAGCGCGATCGAGACGGCGAAGCCGCGCGACGTGAACGTGCGCAGGTCGAGGAACGCGCGATCGCCGCGCTGCAGCACCAGCTGGCGCAGGATGAACAACCCGAGTGCCACGACTCCGACCGTGATAGGAATCCACGGTGCGACGACCACGTTGCCGGCGGCAGCTTCACCGAGGCTGCTCAGCCCGTAGATCAGCCCACCGAACGCGAAGGCCGACAGGACGACCGAGAGGGAATCCAGCGGCACCTTGCGTGGCTCTGTCACGTTCTGCACGCGGGCAGCTCCGAGAGCGAGTGCGCCGATCGCGATGGGCAGCACGAGGATGAAGATGAACCGCCAGTCGAACACGCTGAGGATGAGGCCGGAGACTGTCGGGCCGACGGCGGGCGCCACCGAGATGACGACGGAGATGTTGCCCATGGTGCGGCCGCGCGACTGCGGCGGCACGAGCGTCATGACGGTGGTCATCAGCAGCGGCATCATGATCGCCGTGCCGCTGGCCTGAACGATGCGCCCGGCCAGCAGGATCTCGAAACCAGGCGCGATGGCGGCGATGGCCGTTCCGACGGTGAACAGGCTCATGGCGAGGACGAAGACGGTGCGGGTGTTGAGTCGCTGCATCAGGAAGCCGGTGGTCGGGATCACGACGGCCATGGTGAGCATGAACGCCGTGGACAGCCACTGCGCGGTGCTCGCGGTGATGTTGAGGTCATCCATCAGCCGAGGGATGGCGACACCGATGATCGTCTCATTCAGGATGACGACGAATGTCGCGACCAGCATGAGGTTGATGACGACCCTATTGCGTCGGGTGTGGTCGGGTGCGTCGCCCGGCGTGACGTTCCCTGGCGTGAAGTTCTCGGTGGTGGTCGCGCTGTCGGTCACAGAAATCCTGTCGGTCGGTGTGGAGAGTGTCGCGGGCATCCCGGCCGGCTCGGAAGTGTGGGTCGTGAACAATGTGCACTGCGCGTGCGACATTTCGTCACCGGGCCCGTGATGAATTTCTCAGGGCCCCGGAACAGGCTAAGCTATTCGAGTTGTCACGGGCTGTAGCGCAGCTTGGTAGCGCACCTGACTGGGGGTCAGGGGGTCGCAGGTTCAAATCCTGTCAGCCCGACAATGTGCCCCGGATTTCTCACGAAGTCCGGGGCTTTTTCTTTGGGCTTTTCGGGGACGATCTGCAAATCCAACGTTTACCCAACATTGTGAATTCCCCAGCATGGGAAGAACTGAATCGCCCTGGCATTCGTTTCGTCTGATCCTTTGTGAGGATGGAATCGTGACGCGATCTGCCCCATGGTTTGGTTACCCGCGGGGACTCTCGGCCTGATCTTCATACCAAGTCGGGCAACCGAACGGAAGGGCACGTCGAACTGTCACCAATCAGTGCAGCAGTCCCGAATGGCGCTGGACTCTCGGCCTGACTGCCCGTCGGGGTTGGTCGAGTGCCAGGATCCCTATAAGACGTCGGACGTGGGCCGGGAAACGCTTCCCAAGCTGGTCTGGCAAGCGCACGTCGACGACGCACGGACGTTCGCGACTCGTAATCCCGGAGACGGCCGGCGGATTGTCAAGGCGAGAACAGCTCCACAGCGGCCTTGATGTCCGAAGGTCTTGCGCGCAACACCCGGGTCCAGTCGCGGCGACTCTCCGTCTTCTAGGCCGAAGCTGTTGACTAGGACTCCTAGGTTAAACTAGGGTAGTTCTAGGAAACGACGAAGGGAAGAGCAATGGCACGTGCAGGACTCACTCCGGCTCGCATCATCGCTGCTGCCGCAGAACTGGCTGACGCGACCGGATTCGACAGTGTGTCGATGTCGGCCGTCGCTCGGCATTTCGACGTCAAAGATGCCAGCCTCTACGCGCACGTGCGCAGCCTTCAGGAACTGCGGTCCGGGGTGGCGGTGCTCTCGTTGGCGGAACTCGCGGACCAGGTCGGTGCCGCTCTCGCCGGGCGAGCCGGACGCGACGCCTTGCTCGCGTTTGCGAACGCGTACCGCTCATACGCGATGGATCATCCCGGGCGCTACGCGTCCACCCAAATGACCCTGGAGCCCGACGTCGCCGAAAAGAGTGCCGCCCGCCGCCATGCGGAGATGACGCGAGCCATCCTGCGCGGCTACGCACTGAGCGAACCGGACGAGACGGACGCCGTGCGCCTGCTGCACGCCACCTTCCACGGCTATGTCCTGCTGGAACGAAGCGGAGGGTTCAGCCATGGCACACGCTCCGCTGCTGCCTCGTGGGAGAGCGCTCTGAATACCTTGCACTTCGCGCTCAGTCACTGGCCTTCTAACTGAAACGACCCTCAATCAAGAAAGGTCCCCACTACTGTGAAACAACTCACCGCAGATGACGTTCGCGCATCGTTCATCAATACCTCCGTTCGGGAGCGAAAAGCCGTCACACTTCCAGCCAACTTCACCACCCTCGTCTGGGCAGACCTCGACTACCTCGGATGGATCGATCCCAAGCTTCCTACGGTGGGGTACGTCGTCAGCCATCTCGAGGATGGCCTGACCGGGATTATGCTTCGGCAGTCCGATGGTCGTACGCGTTCTCGCCCCCAATGTTCGTGGTGCGAAGACGTCACCCTGCCCAACGATGTGCACTATTTCACTGCTCGACGAGCAGGGCCCGCAGGACGAGCCGGCAACACGGTGGCGACGCTGGTCTGTGCCAACTTCGAGTGCTCCGCCAATGTGCGCAAGCTTCCTCCACTGGCCTACACCGGGTTCGATCGGGAAGCAGCGCGAGGCAAGCGCATCGAAACGCTGGAACTGCGTTCGGGGAGATTCGTCGCAGAAGTACGCCACACGGCCTGATCCTCAGTAACGCTACGGGAGCACCGGTGGAGACGATGGCTCGTCCGGACTGACCGGTTTCGGCCCTGGTGGCGCAACCGCTCCTATCGGTCACGTAATGAGAACCTCACAACCAACCGCGATCGCGGGCTGCCCTCGCGGCGTCGTGCCGGGTCGTCGTCGCGGTCTTCTGCGTGGCGTCAGAGAGGTAATTTCGAACAGTGCCAGACGCGAGGTGCAGTCGTCGAGCGATTTCCTTGACTGAGTACCCCTCGCGTGTCTCCCGCAGCACATCGGCTTCGCGCTCTGTCAGGGGAGAGTCGTCGACGACTGAGGCCTCGAGAACATCGTGCGCGATCCAGCGGTCACCGTCGTTGACTTTGCGGATGACTTCGGCGATCTCCTCCGGGTCGGAGCTCTTGCTCATGAAACCCAGCACCCCGAGTTTGAGCGCTCGCCGGAGCACGCCCCGTCGAGCATGCCGTGTAAGCATCAGCACGCGTTGCTCGGGATTCCTGGACAGAATCGACTCGACGGCTTCCAGGCCGTCCATCTCCGGCATCTCGAGGTCGATGACGAGTACGTCTGGACGGTAATGAAGCGTGGCTGTCATGGCCTCATAGCCGTTCTCTGCCTGCGCCACGACGTCGATAGTCCCGTCAAGCGTGAGGACCGCCGAAAGCGCCGTCCGCAAAAGCAGCTCGTCATCGGCCACAATGATCCTGATCGGATTCCCCTTGGTCATTGTCCGTCCTCGATCTCCGTAGTTCTGCTCGCCGGGTCGATCCAAGCAAAAACGACAAACGTACCCAGGGATCGTTCGACACGGAGAGCGCCTCCCGTGCCCTCCACCCGGTCCCGCAGTCGAGCAAGTCCCCTCAGCGTGAAGTCGCCCGTATCAGCGGCGCCGTCGTTGGTGATCTTTACAGACCTCGCCGAGGCGCTGATCGTGACGAAGGTAGGACGCGCGTGGCGAAGCAGGTTGGTGGTGGCTTCCCGCAGGACCTGTGCCAACAGGGGATAGGCGGCGCTCCCGCTCCCGTTGTCGAAAGTCACCTCGACAACCACGCCGACCGCCTCGACGAGCCTCTTGGTGTTCTCGAGCTCGGCTACCAGATTGAGCTCATAGCGAGCATATGTCAGCGCTCTCGTCGCCTCGATGGTCTCATCGACGAGACGACGGATCTCGCTGAATTCCGCATCGGCTCGGTCGGGATCGATGTGCACCACGCGTCGGCCCAACGCAGCCTTCAGCTTGATGACATGAAGCGAGTGGCCCTGAATGTCGTGAAGATCCCCAGCGAATCGCACTCGCTCGCGGATGACAGCAAGCTCTGCCTCTGTCTCCTGCGCACGTTCCAGCCGCCGGACCACCTGCCAGGCCTGTTCGCTGAGGAGGATCACCGCGACGATAAAGAGCGTGCCGACCGCTGGAAGCGCAAGGTACTGGGCGGCGAGCGCCCAACTGGCGGGGTGGAAGAGAAAGGAGCTTGCCCCGATTGCCGAGCCCGACACCGCGAACGCGGAGATCCACAACCGCCATCGTCGTGTCCGCGCGAGCAGGAGCGCGCCAACAAGCGCCATGGGTACGAAACCGATCGGGCTCGAGGCCGTCACCGCTCCCATGATCCACGCCGCTGTGGTGAACATGAGTGCAAGGATCGCCTGGCGCGGGTACCCGTCCAAGCTCCACTTGCGCACCAGAGCAAGGGTGACCACGAATCCCAAGGCGACGAGTGCAGCATCCAACCAGGATGTTGCGGTGAGCACGATACCGACAATGCTCAGAGGCGCAATCGCTATTACTGCGGTGACCATCGCCACCCTGCGCATCCGCGTGATGCTCGGTGCCTCGTCCTTCGCGTGGTCGTCGATGGTCAGCTCCGATTCTCGGCTTCCTGCTGCTTGATCGCGCGACCGACGGGGCGTTTCGTGATCATCGCCGCGATGCCGAGCCCAAGAGCGACATACTGCAGCGCCGAGTTCTGAATGAATCCTTCCACGATATTCGCCGGAAGCGTCATGAAGAGACCGAAGTCGAAATAGAAGTAGCCGACGTAGGCAAGGAAGACGGTCACACCGAGGACAATGATCGCGCTGAGCGCAAGATCGAAGATTTTCATGAACTCCACGATCCCGCCTGCGCAGTGTCGACGGTAGTGACGCCGTGTCACATCATTGAGATGACATCTCGCCACTGCAGGCGCGTCGAAATCTGAGCTGTGATGGGTTACATGACATCTCTACCCATCACTAAGGCCCCCGCCCGTTTACCGTTGTGGCGGCGCCCCTTCGCAATCATCCGCGAAAACAAACGTGCCTACCTCATCATCAACGTCGCCAGCTACGGGCTGGCGATCATCGGTTTCCTGATCGGGCTCGCGTTTCCTGCGCTCAGCGCGGAGAAAGTCACGTCCTTGGAAGACGACGGGACAGCCGAGCTCGTGGGTCAGCTTCTCAACACCCCGCCGCTCTTTGCACTGATAATCCTCTGCGTCAACGTCTTCCGGCTCAGCCTGCTGACCATCGTGCTGCCATCGCTCGTCGTGCCGTTCGCCGGGCTGGCGCTCTTCGCGTACTGGGCAGTCCAGATAGGCATAACACTCGCCCCGGCCACCCCCGACGGGTGGGTGTCGCTCATCCCTCATTCTCTGACCTTCGTCATCGAACTCCAGGCCTATGTGCTTTTTGCTCTCGGTGCCTACCTCATCGGGAGAAGTTGGTTGTTCCCGCGCAGCGTCGGAACGCAGAATCGTCGCAAGGGCTACCTTCAGGGTGTGAAGCAGATTGGTCTTGTGGCGCTCCCCGCGTTGGTGCTGCTCATCATCGGTGCGACGTGGGAGGCGTACTCGATTCGGTACTTCGTATACCCCCTCCAACAGCTGCTGCTGTAGTTTTCCTCCGACGTTTCACCGCGACCGGGAACGAGCCGCGGTGAAACGTCGTCACTATCCGTGCATGACCGTAGTCCAGATGACGGTGCCGGTGACTCGGCGGAGGCTGTGCCTTCGCTGAGCCGGCTGCGGAGGCAAGGCACAACCACTCCTCGAGTGGGGAGTTCTTCGGTGAAGTGGACGGGAAGATGACGAGGGCTTAGGTGGCGCCAAGACCGCGCAGCGCGAGCTCGACGAAACGTGCCGAGGCGCGTACTTCGTTCCCCGGCGAGTGAGCGATCACTCCCGCGTTCCCCTTGAGTATGGCGAGTACGTCGCCCACAGTGACGTCCGGACGCAGCATCCCGGTAGTGGTCGCGTGCTGGGCGATAGAAGTGAACATCGAGGCGATGTGTCCTGCGGGGTCCGTCATAGTCGCGGCGCTCACGCTTTCTGCGATAGCGCCCGCAAGCCCTGGATGCAGAGCCTGATGGGCCGCGCACGTGCGGATCGAGGTGGTGAAGGCCTCCCAGGGGTCGCCTGCTGGAGCAGCGTCGGTAGCTGCTTCCTGCATGCCTGAGAGCTCCTCAGCGATGATTTCGCGAAGGAGGTGTTCCTTCGTAGGGAAACGGCGCTGCGCAGTAGCGAATCCGACACCAGCGCGCCGCGAGATTTCGGCCATCGAGACGTCAATTCCGTCGCTGGCAAAGGCAGCGCGCCCAGCATCCAGAATCAACTGACGGTTGTGCGCTGCGTCTGCTCGCAATCGACGTTCGGCAACAGTCATGGCATGCCCTTTCTCTTCAGCGCCATTGCGATCGGGTGATAAACGTAAGTGGTTAGCTATCTCCAGTTACATGCTATCGTCTGCAAGTGGAGATCCCGCACCACTTAGTGGTCACATGAAGCAAGGAGCACGCCATCGCGAGCATGCAGGCAGTCCTGTTCAATCGGTACGGCAACCCAGAGGAACTTCACCAGGGGACTCTTCAGATGCCGGAGGCGCGAGCAGGAGAAGTCCTGGTGCGGGTCGACGCCGTCTCGGTCAACGGCGCGGACCTGTTATTTCGGTCGGGCAAGTTAGGCCTTCTCTCCGGCGGTCGTTTTCCGAAGCGATTAGGAATCGATTTCGCCGGAACGCTCATCGCCTCAGGTCCCGGAGCTGATCTTGGCGGACTGACCGTCGGCGACCAGGTTTGGGGGATCGTCGATGAGAGGGGAGGGCCCCGCTCGCTTGCTGAGTTCCTGAGTGTTCCCGCGATCCAGATCGCGCGGGCACCGAACAATCTGACTTCGGAGGAAGCGGTCACGCTCCTCGCTGGCGGCACGACCGCCCATACCGGTCTCGTGGAAAAAGCCGACGCGCGGCGCGGTGAGCGAGTTCTTGTGCGAGGTGCTGCAGGTGGCGTGGGCAGCGTGGCCGTGCAGCTCGCGAAGATGCTCGGGACACACGTGACGGCACTCGCGGGTGAATCCAGCCAAGACTTCGTGAGGGGGTTGGGAGCTGACACCGTGTTCGACTACCGCGTAACGCCGCGTGGGGAATTGGGCCTGTACGACGTTATTTTCGATACGCACGGGAGTGACCTGCTCGCGTTTCGCCGCCTACTGGCGCCGGGGGGAAGGATGGTATCGATCGCGTTCGACAAGGAGGCACCGCTACGCAGCCTCGCGACTATTGCAGCCAGCGCTGTTTTCGGCACTGGACGCATCCGTTTCTTCAGGGGCAAGCCTGACCGGCGCGACTTCCAGCGGCTCACCGCACAGGTCGAGCGGGGAGAGATCCGCTCCGTGCTCGATCGTGTTTTTCCGCTGGCCCGTTCCGCGGACGCACATGCCGCACTTGAAACCCACGGCGTACACGGGAAAGTGGTTATCTCGATCTGGGAGTAAGCCGCAGCGGGATCCCATACGGGGCGTATGGCGTGACATGAGCGCCGCGAGAACGCCGCCACCGATAGTCGACGTTTGCTCTGTGGTTGCCATATGGTTCCGAGTTGTCGCCTGAACGTTGCGCTATCCGGGCTCTTAGTGGCGGGTTTCATCGTGAGGATGCTTTTGCCAGACCTGAGCGCTGAGCAGGTAAACAGGCTAGAGGCGAGTAGGAAAAGCGGTGCGAGGCACCGAGCAACTTGCGAGTCATCTGGGCACCGGTTCTCGCGGGCTGCTGCCATCGTCGCGAGCGTCAATCTCACCGTCTCCGCGACGAGGGCGTCATCGCATGCCACGTCAGGGTCGTTTCGAGTGGTGAAGACCGTAATGATCAACGGCATGCCGTCCGGGGGATCACGACGGCGACATCGTTGCGGATCGCGCCGGCGCCTCCCGATTGATCGGCGACTCCCCAACCCTCCGGCGCCCCGGCATGAATCAGGGTGTCCCCGGTAGCATTTCCCGTCATCCAGTCGATGAGGGGGGAACGATTGCCGTCATCCAGAATCTCGCCCGAGACGATTTGCTTCAGGGTCTTTGTGGAGGCTCGCGGAGTCGACGTGACGGCAGTATTGTCGGTCGTGACCGTGTTCGAAACGGGCTCGTTGTCGACGACGTCGGTCACGTGGTCGCCGTACCTTTCGAGGACATTCGCCTCAGGCCAGGTAATGACATGGTGCAGTTGCTCGGGCGTCAACTGGTCGAGCAGGGCTGCTGCGGCCAGCGTTGTGAGAGTCGATGCCTGGCCGAAGCGACTGTCGCCTTGGTAGTCCAGGGTCGAGTCGTCAGCGGTATCGGTCACGCTGAACCCGATCCAAGCGTCGTATCGGTCCTCCAGTTCGCCTAGTGCGGTCTGCGCTGCTGAGTCCGCCGGTTTCGTGGCGTTCCGCGAAGGTATGCCTGATGACGCGGTCGGCTCGCTCGCGGTGCACCCGGAGGATGCGACCATCGGTAGCGATCCGAGGCTGGTCGTCGTCTACCGTTTGTTCTGGGTGGCCATATTTGTTGTTCTGGGTGGCCAGAACTGCCTTCTCACTCCGTGTTGCGTCAGAGCCGGAGCGCTCAGGCGTGCACTTCGGCCAGGCGGTTCGCTGTCCTAGCTTTCCCCGGGGACCCGGCCAGTGCAGTGTTGACCTCAAAGATGTAAGGCTACGTTGGGGTCAACTTGGCCAGCAGACGCAGGAACCTTGGTCCCATTCGAGCTGCGCTTCCTGCGCTCGATCAGCCACACCATGCCTACCGCTGCGACGTTCATCACCATCAGGATGGCTAGCGACGCTCCAGGGCCGGAGCCGGAAGCGCGGTCAACTACGGTCGCGTCATTACCCGCGAAAAGGGCGTTGAGGATGCTCACAACGAGGTTGTTCGAGACGTGGAACGCCATCGCGGCTTCGAGCCCGCCGCTGATCAGGCCCATGGACACCGTGCAAGCCGTGAAGACGAACATGTAGCTGACAAACCACGGGTCGAATGACACATGGACGAGGGCGAACAACGCCCCCGACAGGATGATCCCAAGGAGAATCGCGGGTCGCACACTGCGAAACCATGAGCCGGCAGCCGGAACGACTGCCCCCCGGAACGCGACTTCCTCGCCAGCGGCCTGCAAGGGAGTGGCCACCAGGGTCACGAGAATGATGACAATCGTGGTGGCTCCAACCTCGAAGTTGACCCAACCTGTCGACTGGGGAGCGATGAGGGCAGTGGCGATAACGCTGAGTCCGACCGGCACCGCTGAAACAGCGAAATAGAGTCCTAGACGCCGCCAATCGAACTTGCGGCCGTGGCTAAAGACGCTCCGCCACGGAATCTTTGCCAACCGGGCAACCAGCACCGTTGCGATAAGCGCCGTGATGGCAGTGCTGATTCCAGACGCAAGTAATGTCAACGGCGTAAGTCGAGGCATCAGCGGATCCGCAGGACCTTCGATCATTGCGACAGCGTGGAAAACGAGGACCTGCACTACCAGCAACAACAGAGGCACGGCAATGAGAACGATGAGGGACTTCCACCGGGGGAGGCGAAAGTGGACCCCGAAAGGTCGGTCGGCAAGGGCGGGGCGAAGCGGGTTGGTCATATCGGTCTCCTGAAAGAAATTGTGATCGCGCCGGTGGACAGCGCGCATCTTGTCTGTCACGAGTGCACACCATGTCCCTACAACATGGTCAAGCCAAGAATCTCGCTGCCAGCGGAACACAGCACCCCTCCTGCAAAAATCCGGACCCACGAGATCACGGGAGACTTCACACATCGCGTCTTCATTTCGTCACATGCAGTCCGAACCGTCCGGTCCCTGGTAGTGGTGTGTGCGGTTGCGTCCCTGTTTCCCCGACCTCACTACCCCGCAGCACCCGTTCGATGCCACCGTGACCCTGCGGTCCACCTAGCTGATGGCGACTATGTCTTCCGACCGGGGTCTCCCAAGGATTCTCCGGGACCACCTCGTTCCCATGCGACTGGATACACACTCTCTCGATGAGCTTTTCGGCGTTCTCCGAGGCTCGACCACCAGCTGGTGGTCGGCAATGGTCAGGCGGTTGCCGCTCACGTCCGCTCACGTCCGGTCCCCTCCGGCGCGAGCCGACACTGCGTCGTCGATCGATACCGGCTCCGGTTCGTCCGTTGTTCGCGCGGTCCCATGGCGGTGGAACTGACCAGTGGCGACGAGGACGATGACGAGTACGAGCGGGACGATCCATCCGCTCCATCCCAACACGGTCGCTTGCGTTGTGTCGATCTGCTCGCCCGCCATGGAAAAGATCAGGATGGTGCCGGCAGCCCCGTTGAACGCTGCGTGGGCAAGGGCCGCGGGCCACACCGAATCGGAGCGCAGCCGCAGCCAGCCGAAGACAGCACCGATAAGGATGCACATGCCGACCATCATGGTGAGGCCGAGCCAGCGCGGCGCGTCGGGATAGTTGTAGCCGAGGAGGATCATCGGCGCGTGCCAGAGACCCCAGACGATGCCCGAGATCACTATCGCCGGAACCGTTCCCAGCGGCATGAGCCTGGGGAGAAGCCACCCTCGCCAGCCGAGTTCTTCTCCGAGTGCCGGAATGAGGTTGAGGACCGCCGCCACGGGGAGCATGAGCAGCTGGATAGCAACGAGCGTGCCGAGACCCATCGTCAACTCGCCCGTACCCGCAGCTTGTGCCCGTTCGGCGAGGTCCTGCTCAAATCCCGAGAAATTCACGAAGTCCGCCGGATACACCCCCAGTAGCGCACCAACAGGTAACGAGACAAGAACGAGCCCGATGGGAACAAAGATTCCCAGGACGGAGTATTTGACCAGCCGGCGCACAGGCTTGAGCGGCCAGAGCCCGAGCAGCCTGGCTTTCTGTCGATCCCGGTCGACGAAGTACACCATGATCAGCGCCGCGACCGCGGGAGAGGCCATAGTCGCGACCGCGATGATCCCGATCGTGGCTGTCGGGCTGTCGAGTCCATCGCCGAACCAGAGCGGGAGCGCGACGAGCCACGCGAGCACAAAAGCGATCGACAGGAAAAGGACGATTGAACGGATGTCGAGGCGACTCAATCGAGAACGTGCTGGAGCGTCGATCGGAGAGGCTGTTCCGGAGCCATGGTCGCTCATGTCGTCTGCTCCGGGAGGATGTGCAGACCGGCAATGGTCCGGTCGTCCCGGAATGCGATTCGCGCCGTGTAGTCGCCCGCCTCCATGGAGAGCGGCGTAGTGGTGACCGTCACATCGCTGGCCCGCGAGACAACGGGTTCTCCGTGGCCTTCGAACTCTCCGGACAAGCCCACGATCTGCGTCCAGGCCGCAGCCAGGGCCTCCTCCGACAGGCCGTCACGCATGGCTGGGTCGAATCGTTCGGTGATGTGCTCCCATCGACCGGTTGCAAGGTCCTGGACGACCGATCGGGCCAGTTCGGCGGCCCCGCTGAGAGGCGTGATGTTCATGAGTTCTCCTGTTCGTGGGTCAATCGGTTTCCCGTAGCGTTGAAATGCGGCTTGGCGGCTCACGCCAAGAGCGTCGCCGATTGCCTGCCAGGTAGCGCCGCGCTCACGCGACTGCTGGACCACGGCACGAAGGATGTCTTCTGCCGCGACCTGAATCCTGAGCGAGTGCCCGATCGCACCAGCGAAGTCGTCGGTGTCTGTCAGGACGCGGGCTGCAAGGAATGCGTCTGCGTGCCGCTTGAGTTCTTGCATGGCTTGCGTCAAGTTGATTTGCATTTGTCAAGCGTAACTTGACAGCGCTGGTTTGTGCAACATACAGTCGCGGAATGAACATGCCGGGCTGACTCTGTCCCAGTGGGGTTACCCTCTAGCGGGACGGGGAGGCGTGCGTTCGGGCGACAGCACCTCGGTGGAAGTCGTGGGGCCCGTATTCGGCCCATCGATTCGAACGACCTGGTGTTGTGGACGCGGTTCGATCTCGAGCCCGAAACCGATGAGCTGATCACGCCGTCCTGAAACATCACCCGATAGAAACGAGGCGACATGCTCGGGGTGACGGGAACGGTTCCCTTCTCTCGACAGAATCCTCAGGCTGCGAAGGCGTGACGCGTGACCCAGCTCCGAGAACCTCGAATCCGACCAACAGGAAGAAGCACACTCAATGCGCGCATGGATAGCAGACCAGTCGAGCCACGCAGGACTTTCCCTGCGCGAACTGCCCGATCCGCTTCAACGTGACGATGAAGCTCTCATCCAGGTGCAGGCATTCGCTCCGAACCCGGGAGATCTAGCGGCGCTCGCCACCGCGGATCCCGGATCAGTCCCCGGCTGGGACGGTGCCGGGACAGTAATTCAAAGGGCGCCGAACGGAAGCGGGCCCGAGGAAGGGCAGTCCGTGATCTTCCTCGGGAGCTTCGGCGGCTGGGCTCAGATGCGGAGTGTTCCCACAGCGACGATCGCCGTGACACCGAACGATGCAGACCGGGCGCTGATGAGCGCGATCCCGGTCCCGGTCACCAGCGCTCTCCGCGCGCTTCGAGGACTCGGATCGCTGCTTGGGCGGCGTCTGCTCGTGGTGGGTGCCAACAGCGCCGTGGGGGCGGCCACCATTCAGCTGGCGGCCAGATCCGGCGCGCACGTCGTCGCGATCGCGCGGGACCGGGCGGCCCACGAACGAATCATTCAGCTCGGAGCGGCAGAGGTGCACGCAACGATGGACACTGTATCGTCGCCGGTCTTCGCGGCAGTGGACGTCGTGGGCGGACCGCATCTCGTCGCAGCGTATTCGTTGCTGGCGTCGGGAGGTACGGTCATAACGCTGGGACATGCTGCCGGCTACGACGAGCACTTCCCGTTCGGCGCGTTCGTCGCCGGCCCGACAAACTACGACAGATCGATCTCGACCTTCTTCCTCGGTAGTCAAAACGGGCTCGATGCCGAAATGGAGTATCTGGCAGCCGAAGTCCACGCCGGGCGCCACACGATCGGTGACCTCGACCAGAGGTCATGGACGGCCCTCGGGGCATGGGTCGGCGACGACAGCGTGCGGTCGCCGAACAGGACCGTCTTCCTCGTCGACTGATCCAGGACGCTCGGGTCATAATCGACACGCTGCGTCAGCCGGAGGGGTTGTGAGATCGACAAGGTAAGCGGCGACGACGGAGTCGATACACTCGTTCCCCGAGATCACTGACCCGTGCTGTGCCCCCTCAACGGTGAGCAGGCTTCCACCCAGCGTTTCGGCGAGGCTGATGCCACCCTGATGCGGAGTGACCGGGTCACCCGTCACGGACACTGTCAGGGTTGGAGGAAGACCCTCGATATCGGTCGCGTACGGGAAACCCAGCGTCGGCTCCACCGGCCAACCCTCACACAGGGCGGGCGCGGCCTTCACAGGCGTCCCCGGGTCGAGGAAAGGAGCGGCGGCGAGTGCGGAGCCGACGAGCTCAGCCTGGCCCGCCGGGCTGAAGCGGTCCTCGTCCAGGCAGTCGATGGCCACCGTCGCCTCAGCGGAGTTGGCATAGCTGCCCTCGGAGGACCGTTCGTGGTACAGGTCTCTAAGCCACAGGAGGGTGTCACCACGACCCGCCGCAAGTTCCGTGAGGCCCGTGACGACGAGAGGCCAGAAGTCGGGACTGTACAGCCCCATGACGACGCCGTCGTTGGCTGCCGTGTAGCTCAGTTCACGATCTTCGCCGGCTGGGACCGGTGTCTCGAGGAGAGGCCGCACGAGCTGCTGGTATGTCTGTGTCGCGGTGTCAGGGTGTGTGCCGATCGGGCAGTCGCCCTGTGTCGCGCAGAATTCCGCGAGCGACTCGAAGCCGTGCTGCAGTCCCTCCCATTGCGCGACGTTGCGCTCGAAAGTTCCCGTATGCGGGTCCATCGCGCCGTCGAGCACCAGGGCTCGCACGTTCTTGGGGAACATTTCTGCGTACACGGCACCCAATCTGGTGCCGTAGCTCACCCCGACGTAACTGAGACTGTCGTCGCCGAACACTTCACGCAGAACATCCAAGTCCTGGGCCGCATCCCTCGTTCCCAGGTGCTCTAAGACGTCGACGCTGCCGACACTGTCGGCGCAGGCGTCGACAAGTGGGCGCGAATCCGGAAGAGACAACAGACTCGCGGCCAAGGCATCGTCGTCACGCTCTCTATCGGTGTAGCAGTCGATCGCCGGGGTACTGGTGCCGGTTCCGCGCGGATCAAACCCGACAAGATCGAATTGCTCGGTGATGGGACTGTCCACCCACGCGTGCGCCACATCAGCCGAGTACCCGATCCCGGGTAGTCCGGGACCTCCAGGATTGATGAAGAGCGATCCGATCGGCTCGGTGCCTGTCGCGGGGATGCGGAAGACAGCGATTTGCGCGGTACCAACGTCGGGGTTCTCGTAGTCGATAGGAACCTCGACGTGCCCACACTCGCCCGGAACGAGGACATCGCCGGTGACGACGGGCGTCTCGCAGGGCTCAAGAGTGAGCTCTTGATCATAAAAGCTCTCGAGCCTCGCCTCAGCTTCCTGCGGCTGGGGCGAGGGAACACACGCGCTCACCAGCAGCACTACAGGCACTATTGCGGCGAGCGCACGGAGGCGACTTCGGACTGGACCTACTGGTCGGCAAAGAGAATTCCGTGACATAGAAAAAGCAGACACTATGTGGACGGCACCGGGTCAAGTGCAGAGGTATCCGTACTGGGACCACCCAGCGCGGTGACCGGTGACCCGGCGTTCTTCTGCGTTCACTCGAGCATCCCGCTGAGGTGCTGCGTGGGTACGCCATTTCGGGTCTGTTGGTCGTTCCGGTCGTTCTCTTCGCGCCACGCGTCGTTCGGCGTTTGTGGACCTATCGGGCCTCCTCTCCCGCTCGCGCTGGGCATCCTGCTGACGAGGGTCACCGACTGCCTGCGCGCCTGGCTTCGACTGAGGTTCGAAATTCCGGTCTAGGTCGAACAGATAGCGGTGTCGATCAGGCCGCGGAGTCGAGCATCCGCTTCTACCGATGTGGGGTTCTGAGTCACCGCAATGGCGGCGGCGCGACCGTCCTCAGTCGCTGCCACCCGGCTGGCGGTGCCGGGCACGTCGCCGCCGTGGCCCCACGCGGTCGCCCCGCACGAGAGCTCGAAAGAGATGAGCCCCAGCCCATAGGCGGCACCAGCCCAGAGTGATTCGGCCGGTATTGTCTTTCGCATCTCGTCGAGCTGCGCAGCCGCCACAACGTCGCCTGTTGCGAGTGCAGAGTAAAAAGTGGTGAGGTCCTCGGTGGTCGACACCATTGCGCCAGCTGCGTATCCCCAAGAGGGATCGAAGTCCGTGAAGTCGACGGGGGAGTCGCCGAGGGGAATGTAACTGTGAGGATGATCGCCCCGGATGACCCGTTCGCCCTGGTCCGGGAAATACGTGTCCTCGAGCCCCAGGGGAACGATGATGCGGGTATCGATCTCTTCCGCCAGTGGCCTGCCGGAAACGGCCTCGATGATCAGCCCAGCGAGTATGTAGTTTGCATTGCTGTATTCGAAACTGGCCCCAGGCGCGTTTGAGACGGGATGCGTGAGGGCGAGGTCGAGTGAAGCCCGAGGTGAGATGTATCGATGCTGCCATTCCAGCAGATGGTCACTGATATCGCGGTCCATGTCGGGCAGCCCACTCGTGTGCTGCAGCAACTGACGGACGGTGATGTCGTGTCCACTTACCTGCGGGTGCCGGACGACTCCCGGAAGATACGTCTCGACATCAGCGTCGAGAGAAAGTGTGCCCTCGCTGACCAGTTGCATCACGAGTGCGGCGGTGAAGGTTTTGGTATTGCTCCCGATTCTTATCCGACTATCGGCCGGCACCTTGTCGGGCACGTCGAGCTCGATCACCCCAGAAGCGAAGGTGCGAACCTTCTCGCTGGAGGCGCGAACGGCGACCAGGCCTGCGGGCCAAGCGTCGACGGCCATGGTGTGCGCGAGAGCAGCGCGCACTGGGTCGCGGGGTGTTGTGTGTGGCGTGGCCCCGGCCGGAAGGACGGAAAGGACGAAGACCAGCGCGGATGCCACGGCGATCGTGTGTGACGGTTTCATGATTACTCAATGAGACGGTATGTGCTCAGCACAGGGTCAAGTTTTTGCGCTGCGTGGGGGTGAGCCGGGCAGCGTCCCTCCCGAACTGAGAGGAACACCGTGCCGGTGTGTCGCTCACAAGCCGAGGAGCCCGAGGATGCCGGACGCAACGATCGCGATGGCACTTGTCCAGAGCACAATCGCGACGATCTGCCACAGCATGACCCAGCCTTTCGGGACGCCTGTGCTGACAAAAAACGCAGCGGTTAGCATCGTGGGGAGGGCGAGAGGGGCGAGGATGCTGGCGCCAGGGACTCCGAACCGGACCATCCAGCGACGGAGGCGTGCACGGCCCTTTGAGCGTCCGTTTGGCTTCGCGTCCAGCGAATCAGGCTCGACTGCGGGCAGTTCATGCCCGCCGGCAGCGACTAATGCGGGCTTCGCCGCTCGCCGCGTGACGACGCTTCCGCGGATCAGGGATCCCAAAAACACCACGCCTAAGACGCACAGGATATTGCCGGTCGCGCCTGCGATTGCGGCTACCACGGGGTTGATGCCGGCGATGATGCCGAAAGCTGCGGCACCTTCGCCCTCGATATATGGGATCGCGCCGGCAACGGCGACGATCACGGGCTGGAGGATGTCGGGAACCTGCTCGATCAAGCTCCGAAGCCACTCGTAGGTGTCCATGTTGAACCTCTCTGGGGATCCCGATCCGGGCCGACCGTTCGGCCGAAGCGTGAGATAGCTTTAGCAAAGACCGTGTTCTTGCCACAGGGTCAAGCGAGTTCGACAATCCAGCGGAACCTTGACCCTGTGGCGGCAACATAGTTTTCAATGGTGATAACGAGCGCAGCCGATGCTGCCGGCCGCCAGCGAACGATCGGAGTCTGTGATGACGTGGAGCACGCGCGAGGTGGCGGAACTCGCCGGCACGACGGTGAACACGGTGCGTCATTACCACCAGGCGGGCATGCTCGAACAGCCCGAACGGACATCCAATGGGTACAAGCAGTACGGGCCTCGCCATCTGGTGAGGCTGCTGCAAATACGTCGGCTTCGCGACCTCGACGTGCCCCTTGCGCAGATCGAGTCGATGGATTTTGGCGGAGAAACGCCAGCGACGGCTCTGCTGGCGGTCGACGCTGATCTGGCTGCGAGCATCAAGCGACTTACGCGTGCTCGCGCCGAGATCCGGGCGATCCTGGACGGCACCACAGCCACCGATGTGCCGTCGGGTTTCGAACACCTTGCCGGCCGGTTGTCCAGCTCGGAGCGTGCCCTCATGCTCGTGATGTCGCAGCTCTACGACGAGTCGGCGATGGCCGACATGCAAAAGATGGTCGAGGCGGAGGCGGAGGATGCCGGCGACGAATTCGATGCGCTGCCTCCCGACGCTGATGACGCCACCCGGCAAGAACTCGCCGAGGCGCTCGCACCGAAGCTCGCTCAAAACATCATCGACTATCGATGGCTGCTAGACCCGAAGGCGCACCTTCCCAAAGGTTCGCGGGTTGCTCAGGAGACACTTCTCGAGACCGCCGTGGAACTGTTCAGCGAGTCCCAGCTCGACGTCATCGCACGCGCGAGTGTCATCGCGACCGAGCTGGCCGCTGAGAGTGACACTCCTACCTCCGACGGCTAGACGGGTTCGACGCCCCACGAACGCGATGACCCCGCCGTTCTCGTCACGTTGAGGCTCTGGTCGCTACCTGCCTGACTCCGGGTCTGCTGGCCCACGCAAGAGCATCGGCTTATGCCAACACCTACCCAACACTTTGACTCCGAGTCGACCCGAAATGTTCGGTATTCATCAGATCTGATGTTCTACCGACATCCCTCAAATCCCGTGTCATTCCGGGGTTCTCGGCACTGTTTGCACGCTGGCATACTCCGCGATTGCGAGTGACGGGGTCGCAGGTTCACATCTTGTCAGCCCGACAGTGTGCCCCAGATTTCTCACGAAGTCCGGGCTTTTCTTTGGGTTATAACGGTCGGACGAAAAGCCCAACATGAGCCCACCACTGTGAATTCCTCATCGAGTCTGCTGGATTAGTCCTCCTGATCAATGTCGGACTCTGGCCGGGAGTGCCCCCTGGACCCCAGCTTTGTCAGGCACGCGCTATGTTGCGGTTAAAGATTGGGGTACGTGCCTTCGTAGTCTTGCCAAATGCCGCCCAACCGTTCCATTGCCCACCGCTGGTCCTTCTTTGAGGCGTTCGGCTTGTTGGAGAGATCCATGACGATGTAGTTGACGACAAAGCCCACGTCCAGCGACGATTCCTATTCATTCGCCATTTCACGGCTCGAGAAGCGGTAGTAGTCGGCTTGGTCAGTGCGGTACGCCTCGACGCATTCGAGCGTCTTGTTGCAGACGTCGTCCGTGATCTCGATCGGATGTGTTGTGACGTCGACCGCGCCGCTGTCGTCAGTCAGAACCATCGGGATCGTGAGCCGCGGAAAACGGTCGAACAGCGCGCACCCCGCAAGGGAAGTGATCGCAATCGTCACCAGCGTTGCGGCCACAATTAGTCTTCGCTGCCCCTGTGTCAGTAGATCGCTCATCACGGCACCTACTGATTTCTCGCGAGGATGCTCTCGCCCACCAATACGAAACCGTCCCTGGCGTCTCGGCGATGGTGCGACATCGAAAGTGCCCACACCGGTCAGGCCCATGGTGAAGTTTCCACTTCCACAGCATGCCACGGAAGCCGCCGGATAGAAGGCAAGTCAGACATCGCCGTTGCCTGAGCGAAGCAGGTAAAGGGAGCGCGCCTCGAACGCGCCCGCCAGACGGGCAGAGTCGGGATCCATGTTGGCGAGCTGGTCGTCACCGAAATCACTCGGGATGCGGTCTGATTGTTCGCCTGGGCGATTGAGGATCGGCTATCCGTCGGTGGCAGTGCACCCGGCCAGCGCAGGGCTCGCGAGCACGACAGCCACGAGGGTGACAAATCGCGGGCGACTCATGTGTGCAGTGTACGTGGGGCGACCCTCAGCTGCCCAAGGTGTGAAAGCGCAAGACTTCGTCCGCATAAAGGCGCTGCAAGTCAGGGGGGCGGCTGCGCGCGTGGTGGTGGGTCGCCTTGAGAAGGTGCGTTGTCACGGATGATCGGTATGTGGCGGTGTGGCTAAAAGAGGTGACGGCATCCATCATCTCTGGAACGTGGGACCTAAGTCAGGGCGGCGGATGTCTCAATGCCATAGACGTGACGGCAGCAACGGGAGGAAACTACGAGGCACTATGCGATTGTTCAAACGGGGAACAAGGAACCTTGCGATCGCGGCAATCGCCGTTGTGCTCCCGGCAGCCCTGTCGGGTTGCGTTCCAGCCAACAACCTGAGCCCGGTGGATTTCGGTGTGCAGAATGGGCGAGTTTCACTGTCTTTCTGTAATGCAATCGAAGTGACGTCGATCCGCGTTGAGCAACGCGCACCTGCCGATTCAACGGACGCTGTTTGGCAGACGGTTTGGTCAGGTGAGGGAGTGTTGAGAAGCCGAATCGGGCAGATCATAACCTTGGCGGAAGCCGTAGACGGGTTCAGCGGTGGCCCACAAGCGGGGTTGGATCTCGATGAAGAGACAGAATACGCAGTGGACATCACCTATGTGCCCAAGGCTGCGGGATCGCAAGAATCCGTGTTTCAGCCTATCTTCAGGGCGCCATCAGGTGGCCTTCGAGAGGGTATCTGGGTTGACGCAGACGGGGAACTGTCCCCAGAGCCTTGCGACTGACTCTAATGACGCCGCAACAAAAGCCATCGTCTGTCGAGCTCTGTCGAGGAGCGGCTCATGACTAGATTCGCGCGTATGTGTCTGCGTGCCGCAGCGGTGATGGTTTTCGGTGTGACTGTCATACAGCTCGCTGGGTGTGGTCTGCTTCAGTCCCCTCCGATGGGGTTGGGAACGCTTGCGTTTATGCGTGACGGGCAGTCATTGCTAGTAGCGGTGTGCCAGGACATGACGATCACGGAGATCCAAGGCAATCAGCGAGGAGGCACAGGCGGCTCCAATGAGTGGGTTCCTTTCTGGCACGGGACCGGAAGTTTGCTGGTCGTAAGCGGGGATGTCTTCAGCACATCCTCGGTTCGGGGAACCTTTGGTGATGTGACCGCTCAAGAGCCGGCGCTGCTTAAGGGCGTCAGCATGGAGATCGGAATTCGGGGGGATGGACCATCACGCCCGCTGAGCTTCGGCGGCGAGGTGCGGCTGGAAGACACGCCGCTTAGCGAGACTCAGTGGCTACACGCCAACCGCACTCTGACCGACGACCCATGTCCGAAGGACACTGGCTCCATGGGTGCTCCGTGACGGATTCGAGCGATCCATGAGTCGCTTAAGGAGGTCATCCAGTGCACGGCATTCGCGCCGTTTTCGGCGTACGGCGACGTAACAGTGCTTAGCAAATAGTCATGTTTCACCGGCTCGATGGCACCCTGAGGACATGACCGGCTTTGCCACGCAACAGCTCCACGCAGGAAGCCCCGCCTCGCGGGTTACTCCGCGCGCGCTCCCCATTTATTTGACCGCGGGGTTCGTGCTCGACGACTTCGACCAGGCCGTCGACCATTTCTCGACCGGCGACGGTTTTTCCTACACGCGGGTAGCCAATCCGACCAACCAGGCGGTCGAACAGCGGATGGCCGTGCTCGAGGGTGGGGCCGAAGCCCTCCTGTTGGGCAGCGGTCAGGCTGCACTCGCGGTCACCATCCTCGGGTTGCTGCAGTCGGGGGACCACATGCTGTCGGCCTCGAGCATCTACGAGGGCAGTCGCGGCTTCTTCGTCGAGAATCTGCCGCGGCTCGGCATCCAGACCGACTTCGTGAAAGACGCGAACGATCCGGATGCGTGGGAGCGCCTCATCCGCCCGAACACTCGTGTGCTGTTCGCCGAATCGATTCCCAACCCCAAGAACGAGGTGCTGGATATCGCCGCGGTGGCAGCTGTCGCATCGCGGCACGGCATTGCCTTCGTGGTCGACAACACGCTCGCCACCCCGTACCTCGTGCGTCCCTTGGAACATGGCGCCGACATCGTCATCCATTCGGCCAGTAAATTCCTCGCCGGTCATGGTGCCGTTCTCGGTGGTGTGATCGTCGACAAGGATGCCGACCGCCTCGCCTACCTGCGTGACAGCGTCGCGCTGCGTTTCGGCCCGACCCCGTCACCGCTGAATGCGTTTCTCATCAACCAGGGGGTAGAAACGCTGTCGCTGCGCGTCGAGCGTCAGTCTGCCAATGCTCTGGGGGTCGCGCGCTGGCTGGAGAAGCAGCCGGAGGTGCTATCGGTCGACTACCCGGGTCTCGAGTCGAACTCGTATTTCGAGCTGGCTGAGCGCTACCTTCCCGACGGCACGGGCTCTGTTTTCTCGTTCACCCTTCGGGGTGGCATCGACGAGGTTCGCCGGTTCATCAACGCCCTCGAGGTCTTCACCCACATGACGCATCTCGGTGACGTGCGATCCCTCGTGCTGCATCTGGCGACCACGAGCCACAATCTGCGCACCGACGAGCAGCTCGAGGAGGCAGGCATCTGGCCGGGAACCCTTCGCGTATCCATCGGGATCGAAGACCTGCCCGATCTTGTCGCCGACCTGGAACGCGGCCTGACGGCGGTGCGCGGATGACCCGCCAGCAGCACTTCGGATGGTTCCTTGCCCGTGGTTTCGGGCCACAGGGGTGGGGGCATCCGTATCTCGACTGGAACTGGCGGTGGACCGAACCGGAGTTGTACCAACAGTCCGTCCGCGAACTCGAGCGGGCGGGGTTCGACCTGCTGATCATCGAGGATGCCCCGTCGCTCGGCAACGCGGCGACGATCGACCTTCGCATCCGCCAGGCATTCGGTGGCCCCAAGCACGATCCTCTTCTGCTCGCGCCCTACCTGTTCGCCGCAACGCAGCACATCGGTATCGCTCCGACGGTCAACCCCGCCGCCTATCTTCCGTACACCGCGGCGCGCCAGTTCGCCTCACTGCAGCACCTCAGCGGACACCGCCTCGGCCTCAATGTGGTCACGGACACCGGGAGTGCCCGGCACTTCGGTGACTCGGCGCCCCTCGGCCACGACGCCGCGTATGACCGGGCCGAGGAATGGCTTGCGGGGATCAGGGACCTCTGGCGCAGCTGGAATCCCGGCGCGCTCATCGCAGACCCCGCCGTCGGCCGGTATGCCGACGGTTCCCTGCTGCGAACTGTGCAGTATCGCGGTAAATACTTCTCGTTCGATGGACCTCTGAATGCGATCCCCTTCACGGAAGGGGAGCCGGCGATCGTCTCGCCGGGCGGCTCCGGTCGCGGCCTCGGATTCGCCGGAGCGAACTCCGATGTGCAGCTCGCGCTCGCCCCGCTCGATACCGAGAGTGTGCGCGCGTATCGAGCCAGGATTCATGCTGCAGCGTTGGAGGAGGGGCGCACACCGAGCGACATCACCATCCTGTTCGCCATCCAGCCGGTGCTCGTCGGCAGTGCAGCGGAGGCCGACCGTCTCGTTGCGGAGTCCGCGAATCCGGATGACGCCGCCGTGCTCCAGATCGCGGAGAAGCAGTCGAGCGACCTCGAGACCGATCTCACGGCCCAGGACTTCGACACGCCACTCGATCTCGCGATCTTCGGGGAGCACGTCTCCCGCGGCTCGATCAACCGTCTGCTTGGCGGGTACGACCCCGAGACCACCCCGTTGCGGCAGTTGCTCGCCAGGCAGGCCCGACTCGGCCGACTCACCGACGGCAGTGGATTCGTGGGTACCGCCGATGAGTTCGCCGACCTCGTGGAGCGCCTCGGCGACGACGCGGACAATGACGGAATCCTGCTCTGGGGTGACCTGCACCCCGTGACGGTCCACCGCCTGCTCGACGATCTCGTACCGATCCTTCGGCGTCGCGGAATCCTTCGCACCGAGTTCGGCGGCGGCGGCATCCACGGCAATCTTCAGGATTTCTGACGACCCTCCCACCTCCCGACGTCGGTAGCCGTGTCTATCGTGTCGGTATGCCAGAGCGGATCGAACTATGGTGGGCTCGCCGGCAGCTGTCCAAGGGCGCGGCCATGCCCTACGGGGTGGGTACGTTCCGGGATGCGTGGCTGCAGTATCCGGTGCTGGTGCGCCAGTATCATCCTGACCTCAACTTCGGCATCGTGCTCAGCCAGATCCCGCCGGCCGCCGACGTGTTGCTGCTGTGGCAGTGCGACAGCGGCCACCGGTTCGTGGCGACCCCGTGGGAGCAGAGACAGCGACCCGGTCGGAGCCGCCGGCGGTCGACGTGGTGCCCCGAATGCTCGGAGGACGCGGTGGGGCGCCCGGCTGCTCCCCGTCGACCCCGGCCGACCGCCGACCTGTGCTCGAAGACGCCATCGCTCCAGCCCGGAGTTCCGTTCCGGAGCGAGTGCGCGCCGCGCCCGGCCTCAGCGGCCGAGGAACTACTGAGGCAGAAGTTGGCAGCACGGCTGACTTTCGACGGGGGATTCAATGCTGTGCGGATCGCCCAGCCGTTCTTCACGCATCTCGAGGTGTGGCCAGACATCGTGATCCCCGAACTGATGGTCGCCATCGAATACGACACGACTGGCCGGGACGGGCTCGAACATGTCGGCACGAGGGAGCCCGTCGATCGGCGCAAGGATCGACTGCTGCGCCGTACCGGCTGGGAGGTCGTGCGCGTGCGAGGAGGCAAGCTGCACCACCTCGGGCCCTACGACGTGACTGCCGGCACAGTGTCGGGCAAGCTCGTCGATCGGGTAGTCGACCGACTGCGGGAGATCCGGGGAGACCTGATCGTGAACTGCTACCTCGCGTGAGGGCGCGGCCGAGTAACGTACGTCTCGAACACGATCGACGACAAAGGCGCACATCATGTCATTTCAGGCTTACCTCGACACGATCGAGAAGAAGACCGGCCTCACGCCCCGCGAGATCCTCGCGATCGCTGCCGAGCGCGGCCTCGATACCCCGCCGCTCAAGCCGGCAGCCATCGTCGACTGGCTCAAAGACGACTACGGTTTGGGGCGCGGTCACGCGATGGCGCTCGTCCACGTCATCAAGAACGGTCCGACCATCAGCGAGAAGCACGTCGGCACCGACGGGGTCCATAGCGACGCGAGCACCGAGCTCTGGCTCGATGGCGCGGCCAGCAACCCCGCAGCAGGTCAGGCCTGAGTCACCCGGCGTAGTGTGCCGCGAGCCGGCGCAGCCCCTCGTCGATCGAGACAGACGGCGTCCAGTCCAGCGCGCGCCGGATCTCGGCCTGGTCGAACCAGTGGGCCGTCGAGAGCTGCTCCGCGAGAAAGCGGGTCATGGGTGGCTCATCAGTTCCCGGTCGCACGGCCCACACCCGTTCCACCATCGATCCGACGGCCCGACCCAGGCCGGCAGGCACGCTCCATCGCGGAGGCTGCACTCCTGCAGCCAGGCAGATCGACGAGAGGATGTCACCGACCGGGCGGGGCTCGCCGTTCGTGAGAACGAAGGCCTTTCCGTGAGCGACATCCGCTCGATGCAGCGCTGCGACGATTCCGGATGCCGCGTTGTCGATGTACGTCGTATCGATGAGGGCGGTGCCGCCGTTGAGCAGCGGCAACCGTCCGCGGCGGGCCCTGTCGACGATCCGGTCGACGAGCTGGGTGTCACCAGGACCCCAGACGAGGTGCGGACGGATGGCGATCACGCGCAGCGCCTCCGAGTCTCGGGCCAGCGCGAGCAGCTCCGCCTCCGCCTTCGTGCGCGCGTAGTCGCCTCTCGCCTGCTCGGGTGATGCGGGCTCGGCGCCGACTCCCGCGAGGGCGGACCCGGCGTGAGCGACCGACGGCGACGATACGTGAACGAGTCGGCCAACCCCGGCTGCCTCGATCGCGTCGAGAACCACGCGTGTGCCCTCAACGTTGACCGCGTGGAACTCTGTGGCGTCGCCAGCGAGCGACACCTTTGCCGCGAGGTGGACGACGCCCTCGACCCCCACCATCGCGCGAGCGACCTGGCCCGGGTCGGTGATGGAACCGAGCATGTCAGTCGCGCCCGAAACCCCGGATGCCCGCCGTTGCAAGGTGCGCACCTCGTGCCCGGCAGCGACCAGCTCTGCGGCGACAGCACGACCGAGGAACCCGGATGCCCCGGTGACGAGCACGATCACGGTGCTGTCGGTTTCCCGCCGGCGAGTACACGCTCGGCCCAGTCGGACAGTCGCGACCGGTCGATCTTCGAGTTGTGGCGGATGTCCGTCGGGAGCCGCGGCACGGCGAGCACGGCCACGAGCGGCAGTGTCGTGCTCGCGCGCACGGCGGCCGTGACATCCGGAGTCGCCAGCCCGGGGCGTGCGGTCGGCCGCTCGGTTTCGATGACCGCCACGGCCTGCCGTAGTCCGTGCGGACCGACGCCGACGACGGCGGCGCGGCGCACTGTGGGAACACGCTCCACATCCTGCTCCGCACCGACGGGTGCCACCGGTCCCGTCGCCGTGACGATCACGTGCGGCAGCCGGCCTTCGACCCAGAGCCGACCGAGGTGGTCCAGGTGACCGACATCACCGGTGCGGTGCCAGCGTGCGTCTGCCGCATCCGTGTCGAGTCCAGTCTCCCGAACGGCGGCGCGATCGGTCAGCCACAGCCGGTCGTACTGCACTTTGAGGTGAGGAGCCGAAACCACGATCTCCCCGAGGACGCCGGGCTGGGTGCCCGGAGCACCCACGGCGCGTCCGTCTGCGTCGAGGGCGCTGATGAGTACGAGGTTCGACCCGATGGGCGCTCCCACACACACCCCGGAGTCGGCTTCTGAGGCCGCTTCGCGAATTCCGTCGAGCGCGATGTCGGTCACGAGCAGGCATTCGGTCATCCCGTACGGCGCGTGCGGGATCGCGTTCGGCATGAGGGAGTTGGCCGAAGCGAGCAGCTCGGCGCTGATCGGCGCACCGGTGGAGAGGAACGTCCGCACCCGAGCGAGTTCCTCGTGATCCTGTTGCGCCAGGTCGCCAGCCGTGGCGACGACGTTCAGGATGGCGGCGGGGGAGAGGAAGACGATGCTGGACTGTGACACCCGCACGGCGGCCGCGACGGCGCTGGCCGTCAGGGTGCGGGGGGCCGAGACATCCATCTCGGGCGTAATCGACCGCGTACCGAGGGCGGGACCGAGCAGGGCGAAGGGCGCGAAGCCCGTCACGAGCCCGGAGTCGGCCGTCACGTCGAAATGGCTCGCGAGCACGTCGCGGAGTGCGGAGAGCTGCCGGTGCCGATACACGACGCCCTTGGCGGGGCCGGTCGACCCCGAGGTGAACAGGATCGCGGCCTCATCGTCGGGAAGCGGCGGCGCGGGGAGCGGCGTACCGGCGCCGATCGCCAGCAGGTCGCTGAGGCTGTGCGAGACGCCCAGTGCGGCCGCCGACACCTTCGGCAGTCGAGCGGCGGAGATGCGCAGTCCCGGCCAGCCGAGCGTGCGCGCGGCCACGAGCCCGGGGACCTCCCCGATCACGACGTCCGGCCATGACCCACGCACCGCGCGCGTCAGCCCCTTCACACCGAGACCTGCGTCGGCAACGACGACGACAACGCCGATCCGCAGGCAGGCGTAGACCACGGCCGTCAGCGTCGGCCCCGGCGGAATGAGCAGCGACACCCGCTGGCCCGGTCGTACGCCGATGGCGGTGAGGCCGCAGGCGATCCGGCGCACCCTGTCGGCGAGTTGGCGCCAGCTGACCTGCCGGGGACCGCGCCCTCCCCGGGCGGACAGGTCGACGACGGCGATCGAGTCGTCGTCGCGTCGCCCGTCGAGCGCGTGCCACAGCGGGGTGGACGGCGCGTCGTCACTTCCCGACGGCGCGATCGAGTCCAGCGGCGCGACGGGATCGACGAAGCGATCGACGTTGTCACCCAGCCAAGTCAGCACAGCGTCCGCATACGGCGCATCTTCGGCGATGAGGTGGCCGGCGCCCTCGAACCTGTGCACGTCGGCCTGCGGCATCCGGTCGATGAGATCATCGAGGTAGCGATCGCCGAAGATCGGGTCGCGCGGTCCCCACAGCATGAGCGCAGGAACCTCGAGCTCGGCCACTCCCGCGGCGATCCGCTCGAGTTCGCTGAAGCTTTCGTGGCGGGAGTCGACGGGGATGTCGGCCACGAATCCGCCGATCCCACCGCGTCGGTGCGCCGAGCGGTAAGGCGCGCGATACGCATCCTTCACCGCAGGTTCGAGGGCGGGGGAGGCGAGCGCCAGGGTTGTCTCGAGGAATGCTGGGGTGTGAATGGTGGATGCCGCGAGCATCCCTCGAGCGCCGGCGAGCCGCAGCGGCGCAGGGATCGGCACGCCGCGGGGATGATGGATGGCCGTATTCAGCAGCATGACGCCCGCGAGCTCCGCCGGGTGGCCGACCGCCCACCCCAGCGAGACCACTCCGCCCCAGTCGTGACCGAGCGTGAGAACGGGGCCAGTGAGAGTGAGTGAGTCAGAGAACGCACCGAGGTCGAGAACCCGCTGTGCGAGCGGCCTATGCACGCCGGTGCGCTCGGAGAAGCCCATGTCGAGCTGGTCCACCGCAATGACCCGCCAGGCTGGCGATCCCGACGTGGCCGCCGCGACAGAGCGGTTGAGCAGGTCGCGCCACAGGTACGACCAGGTCGGATTACCGTGCACGGCGAGGACTGTGCCGACGATGGGCACGCCTAGCGCAGCCAGTTCGTCCCCGGTGTCGAGATAGTGCCATTCCCGCTGGCGTCCGTCGTCGACGCCGGAACCCGACACGGAGGCGGTGCGACTGAACCGACTGTCGAGTCCGGGCAGGTCGCGAGGAAGAGGAGAAGACGATCCAGTCATGATGCCGCTGCTGTCAGGACGCCGTCACCACGCGAGTTCCATCATCGCGGTGTTGAGACCTGAACCCACGCCCATGAGCAGCACGCGATCACCCTTGGTGAGGGTGTCCTGCGCTTCGACGAGAGTGATGGGAATGGATGCCGGGCCGACGTTCCCGAACCGGGGGAACGTGATCGGCACTCGATGCCTGTCGAGTTTCGCGGCCTTGATGATGGCGTTCGTGTGAACAGACGAGACCTGGTGCGTGATGTACATATCCATCGACGACCAGTTCCAGTCGTGAGCGGCCTCTTTCCAGGCCGAGACCACGAGGTCGAGCCCGCCCTTCAGGAGAGCCTTCGCGTCGGTGAACATGCCATCGACACTGCCGACACACAGGTCGTGGAACTGGGTCGCGGCCCGAGTGACGCCACCGAGGATGGGGTGTCCGGCAGGATTCTCGTCGGTGCGGCCCAGTACGGCGGCAGCCGATCCCGAACCGAGAGTGAGCGACGCGAATTCGCTCATGAACCCGTCGCGATCGCTGTCCGACTTGAGCAACCTGTCGATGGTGTTCACCTGGATCTCGTCAGCATCCTCACCATTGACGACGATGGCGTACTTGATCTGACCTGACTCGATCATGCTCGCCGCGAGGCTCATCCCGCTGACGAACCCGAGGCACGCATTGGCGACGTCGAAGTTGATCGCGGAGCTGGGCAATCCGAGCCCGTGATGCAGTCGCACGGCGACCGACGGTTCGAGGTGCTGGCGCGTCACCGACGTGTTGATGAGGAGTCCGACCTCGGAGGGGTCGACGCCCGCTTCGGCGAGGGCGCGTCGTCCTGCAGATACCGTCGCATCGTCTGAGGTCTCGCCGGAGGCCCAGTTGCGGCGTTCGAGCACTCCGGCAACGCGCTGCAGCAGCCCTTTCGGCAGATCGAGTCGCGAGAGCGCAGCTGCAAGTCGGGTTTCGATGTCGACAGACGTCGTCACCCGGCTGGGTAGAGTACTCGCGACCGACAACAGTGAAACGTTGTCAAAGCGGGTGGTCGCATTTCCTGCCACGAAACCTCCGTCGAACGGGCCTGTAGGCCCTGTGATCCAGAGAATCAGTTTACTGCAGCACCCACGGCCCCCTGCGACGGTGGCCGGTGTGAGCGCAGTGGGATATGCTCCTCCGGCTCGATGGGCGCCGTCGTGGCCGGTAGCATCGGCACCATGGGACGACGTGAGCTACCACGACGCCGAATCGAGTCATTCGGGCAGGTCGCCGCAATCGTGGGGGGAATCCTGCTGATGGCACTCGGTGCTGTCTGGACGGTAGTGTGCTTCGGAACGCTGGTCTTCGGTGGCCTCGACCTCTTCGCGCCGGTGGCGAGCGGCATGAGCGCTCAGGGTCCGGTGATCCTCGGACTTGCCGTCGCCGGGCTTGGCGTCGTGGGCATCGGTCGAGCGGTCGCTGACAGCGCCCGTCGTGCCCCCAGATCCTGACGTAGATTCACCTCTGACCTCGGGTGAGGTGCCGCGATCGCGATCGCCAAAATTTGGATTGCAACCGTGGCGTCTCGGCCATAGGCTGCGATCACCTTCCCGCACCTAGGCGGCCCCTGTGCATGGAGTCGCCCGACACGATTGGCGCCACACGTGCACCCTGACAGCGGTCCCAGCTCACCGGTCTGGCTATGACTGCCGACGGGCTTCCCCTGAGGGATGAGCGCACGGCTCCCCCTCGGATCACCCCGGCGGCCATTCAGTCGTGGGGTATTTTCATCGCCGTCGACCCCGGCACCATGGTCGTCACTCACGTCAGTGACAACACAACGCGGCTCGCCGGTGTCGAACCCTCGGGATTCCTCGGCCGATCGCTGGCAGACATCGTCGGCGGGGCGGCGGTCGATCGTGTGCGCGAGGTTATTGCCGGCACCCGCTCGACTCCGACCGAGGCCGTCGTCAATGGCACGCGATTCGATGCCATCAGTCACTCGAGCGGTGACAGTCTCTTCGTCGAGCTCGAGCCATACATCGACAGCGATGAGCGAGCGCACTTCCTGATACGGGATGCGATGCGCAGCATGGCGACGGCCCAGACGACCTCAGAGCTCTGGGCTCGAGCAGCATCCGGAATGCGGGCTATCACGGGCTACGACCGTGTCGACATCTCGTACTACCATCCCGATGGACACGGTGAGGTGGTGGCTGCAGCCCAGGCGGAGGATCTCGAGTCACACCTGGGGATCCATTTCTCTGCGGCGTATATCGCGGATGAACCCAGCAGGGTCTACCTCACCAAGCAGTCCCGGATGGTCATCAACAGCCAGGAGAGCGTATCTCTGTTATCTGCCGATACCAGCGCGGATGCGGTCGATCTGGATCTTGCAGCGGCCGTGCTCTCGGCACCATCCCCCCGGGATTCGGAACTGCTCAGGGGCGTCGGCTACGGCTCCACCTTCTTCATCGCCGTCGTACGCAACGGAGCGTTGCTCGGCGTGATCAATTGCGGCAATCGTTCTGAGCGCCCCCTGCACTACACGCTCCGCGATGCTCTTGAACTGCTCGCCAACCAGCTCGCACTTCAGTTCGGTGCGATGCAGGAAATCCAGATGATGAAACAGCGCGATTCGGTGCGGCAGATTCGGGCGATTCTCGTGGCGCAGGTCGCGGCGGGAGAGGACATTGTCGACAGCCTGCTGTTGCGCGATATCACCCTGCTCGACTTCATCCCGGCCGATGGCGCCGCGATCAACCTCGGTGGCCGCCTGGGAACCATCGGTCGAGTGCCTGCCGAAGACGTGATCCGGCGCATTCCCGCTGCCGTCGCCGACCTCGGTGGCGGAACCGATTTCTCCAGCGATGCCGTTCCCATCGCCCTCCCCACGCTGGCGCGAGAGTTGCCGGGCGTCACCGGGCTGTTGATTCGGCGCCTCGGGAACAGTGGCGATTTCATCGCCTGGTTTCGCGGGGAATCGACCCATCTGCCGGAGTGGATCCAGGATCCGGCAACCGATGATGAAACGTCCGCTGCGCCTGGCACCGAACCTGTGCGAACCAGCCCGCCGGCGATCAGCGGTGCATCAGCGCACTGGGCGGAGGTGGAAGCCGAGGCATCCGAACTCGTTCGCGAATTGTCGTCTGTTCTGGTCGCGAGGTCGACGGCGGAGCTCGCCGAGATGGCATTGCGCGACCCGCTTACGGGGCTCCTCAACCGGCGCGCGCTCGTCGACGCGCTGGCCAGGCGCCTGTCGGCTGACTACTCCGGCCCTGGCCTCGCGGTAATCTTCGTCGACATCGATGATTTCAAGGCGATCAATGACGCCCACGGTCACGCCGCTGGCGACACGGCCCTCATCCACGTCGCGCGGAGCCTGCGGTCGGCTGCCCGCGAAAGCGACATCGTGGCACGGCTGGGTGGTGATGAGTTCGTCGTGGTGTTCAATGCTGTGGATGAGCTCGGGGCGTACCAGATCGCCACGCGCATCCTCAACGCCGTGCGCGCTTCGCCCATCGACGGCGGATGGCCCGTCACGGCCTCGGTCGGCGTTGCCCTGGCCGTTCCCGGGCAGACCGCGTCGCAATTGCTCAGCGCAGCCGATGCCGCGATGTTCAGGGCCAAGCTCGCCGGCCGGGATCGCACCTCCCGCTGAACCATTCGGTTCCCGTCGGCTGGCTACACTGCTTTCATGGATGACACGTCGCCGAGAGCGGTCGAGCACACCGATGGCGTCGATCCGAATCCGCCATGCCCGACGTGCGGAGCCGCTCGCGAGCTCGTGATGCTCGAGCGCTTCACGGGCTGGTGGTGCCGGGATTGTGCCGATGCCGGTCGCCCTCCCGCATGACGACGCGGCTGCTCATCGTCGCGGACACCCATGTGCCCACGCGAGCGCGGCAGCTCCCTGAAGCCGTGCTCGAGGCAGCGGATGCCGCTGACCTCGTGATCCACTCTGGTGACTGGATCGTGGCATCCACTCTCGACCAGCTCGAATCACATGCCGAGGTGCTGGGGGTGTGGGGCAATAACGACCCGGCCGACCTGCGCGCGCGGCTTCCCGAGGTCGCACGTCGCACCATCGAGGGGGTGCGGTTCGCTGTCGTACATGAGACCGGCCAGTCGAAGGGTCGAGAGGCGCGGATGGATGCCGTGTTCCCCGACCTCGACGTGCTGGTCTTCGGCCACAGCCACATCCCCTGGGATACCACCACGCCGGCGGGGCTCCGGCTGCTGAATCCGGGATCGCCGACCGACCGGCGACGGCAGCCGAGGCGCACATACCTCACCGCGATCGTGGACGATGGCGCCCTGCGGGACATCACGCTGGTGCAGCTCTAAAGGTCCGTCAACCCCTAGAGTGCGACTCTCTGCGGTGGCAGCCCGAATCCATGACGAATTTCGGATACACGCTGATGACCGCGCAGAGCGTTCCTGTAGACCTCGTCGCCTGTGGCTCCTGGTGCGGCGGGCCTCAGCCCTTGTAGCGCGCTGGTCGCTCGCCACGGTCGCTCGAGCGGACCCCTCCGCGCACATCCGGACGGATCTCGATGAGCTTCCCGCTGATACGGGTGTCCTTCAGCTTGGCGAGCACGTGACCCGGCAGGTCTGCGGGCAACTCCACGATCGAGAAATCCGGGCGGATCTGGATGTGACCGAAGTCGTCCCTGCTCAGGCCGCCCTCATTCGCGAGTGCTCCGACGATCTGGCGCGGCTCGACGCGATGGCGCTTTCCGACCTCTATGCGGTACGGGGACATGGCTTTGTTGGAGCGCGGACGACGCTCGGGACGCTCGCCGCGGTCGTCCCGGTCTCCGCGATCCGGACGGTCGGTGCGCTCCTCGCGATCGAAACGCTGCGGGCGCTCGTCGGCCGGATTGAGCAGCAGGGGAGTCTCACCCTGCGCCACCACAGCGAGTGCGGCGGCGACGTCGGCCTCCGGCACATCGTGGTTCTTGATGTAGTGGCCGACGATGTCCCTGAACGCGGCGATGCGCGACTGCTGGTTGAGTGCCTCGGTGATGGCGTCGTCGAATCGCGCCAGCCTGGTGACGTTGACGTCCTCGACCGAGGGCAGCTGCATCTGGGTCAGGGGCTGGCGGGTCGCCTTCTCGATGGCGCCGAGCAGCCTGCGCTCCCGTGGTGTGACGAAGCTGATCGCGGCTCCACTGCGTCCCGCGCGCCCCGTGCGGCCGATACGGTGCACGTACGATTCGGTGTCGATCGGGATGTCGAAGTTCACCACGTGGCTGATGCGATCGACGTCGAGACCACGGGCAGCGACATCCGTCGCCACCAGGATGTCGAGCTTGCCCGACTTCAACTGGGCGACAGTGCGCTCGCGCTGGGCCTGGGCGACATCGCCGCTGATGGCTGCGGCGGAATAGCCGCGCGCCCGCAGCTTCTCGGCGAGCGTCTCTGTCTCGTTCTTGGTACGGACGAACACGATCATGCCCTCGAAGTTCTCCACTTCCAGGATGCGGGTGAGCGCGTCGACCTTCTGCGGGTACGAGACCATCAGGTAGCGCTGAGTCGTGTTGGCCGAGGTCGTCGTCTTGTTCTTGACGGTGATCTCTTCGGCGTCGTGGAGGTATTTCTGCGAAATACGACGGATCTGCGGCGGCATCGTCGCCGAGAACAGCGCGACCTGCTTGTCTTCAGGGGTGTCGGCGAGAATCGTCTCGACATCCTCGGCGAAGCCCATTTTGAGCATCTCGTCAGCTTCGTCGAGCACGAGGTACTTCAACTCGGAGAGATCGAGGGTGCCCTTGGCGAGGTGATCCATGATGCGGCCCGGCGTACCGACGACCACATGCACGCCACGACGAAGCGCCGAGAGCTGCACTCCGTAGGCCTGGCCGCCGTAGACGGGCAGCACGTGCACGCCCTTCATGTGGGAGGCGTACTGTTCGAAGGCCTCACACACCTGCAGCGCGAGTTCACGCGTGGGGGACAGCACGAGCGCCTGCGGCTTCTTCTGGGACACGTCGAGCCTCGAGAGGATCGGCAGGGCGAATGCCGCAGTCTTCCCCGTGCCGGTCTGGGCGAGGCCGACGACGTCACGACCCTCGAGCAGCGGAGGAATGGTGGCGGCCTGGATGGCCGAGGGGGTCTCGTATCCGACGTCGCGCACGGCCTTGAGCACGGCGTCACTCAACCCCAGATCAGCGAATCCGGTCGACTCGCCCTGCTCGCCGAGGTCGGTTTCGATGTCTTCGGTCGTGTCGTGTGCCGTCATTCTTACAACGGTAGTGCCCGGTGCGCCTTCACGCTTGCGCCAGACCGAGGCTTCGGGCGTGCAGCTCGCGCAACTCGGGGGCGAACTCGGCGAACGGACCCCGGGTCGGGGTGCCCGGTGCGATCGTGTCGATCCCGAGAACGGCAACCGCGCCCGGCGCCAGTCCCCACTCCGACCGCCAGGCCGCCAGTTGTGCGCCGCTGGCCGCGAAGACGATAGTTCCGAGCCCCACCCAGGCGTGCGCGGCACTGCACATCGGGCAGTGTTCCCCAGAGGTGTAGACGACACTCGAGCGGCGCTCATCCGGAGTCAGGTTGTTCGCGGCCCACCGGGCGATCTCGAATTCAGGATGCCGCGTCTCGTCGCCCCCGCCGACCCTGTTGCGCTCCTCGAGCCTCACCACCCCCGTGGCGTCGACGAGCAGGGAACCGAACGGCTCGTCCCCGGCGTCGACGGCGTCCCGAGCGAGCTGGATGCAGCGCTGGAGGTGTGACCGGTCGGCCGCCGTTGTCGTGTCGCGTGCGTCTGTCATCCTCGAACGGTATCCCAGTCGGCGATGGCCCCGCCCTTAGAATGTCGGGATGACGGACCTCAGCCTGCGCATGCCCAACACGCGACTGCGCGCGGTTCTCAACCTCGGGGTCAGGCACGCGGCATCGTTCCCTCTTCCCCTGCGGTTGTCGAATCCGGAGCTCTATGCCGACTGGGACGACGATGCGCAGTTGAGTGACCTGCACGTGGAGTTCGACAGCGGCCAGCTGCATCTCGAGACCACGGGTAGTGGAACCGACCATCACTTCCACACCCAGGCCGGTGAGCACCGCGATTCGAGCCCATGGCCGGTAGCCGACACAGCGGCCCTGCTGCAGTGGGCCCAGGCCCTTGCCGGCGACCTGCACGCCCTCCTGCCGGGCCTGCTGGATGACATCACCCAGGCTGCGGCCTGGCACGACTCCGGGTTCGACCTCTACATCTGCGAGGTGGATGAGCCGGCGCAACTCGACCTGATCGAGATCGAGGTCGAGGGCGAGCTGATGACATTGCCCTGGCTGGGCGCCGGCAGCGTGAACCACGACCACATCGATGGCGAGAATCATCCGATCGCCCTGGCCTGGGGTCCCGGCGAGTCCGAACCCGACCGGCCGATAGCGCACGCCTGGACGGATGCCGCGACCGGTGTTCCGCGATCGAGGGCATTGCCGGGGGTGGACTGGGACGAGATCGGCCTTCCCGCCGTCGAGGTTCTGCCATGGCTCGAGGGCATCTACCTCAACCACCACATGATCCCCGATGCCGAGGGCACGCTCCTGAACGCTGTGCTTCGACGACTGGGCGGACTCGACCCCGAGTAAAGCTCGGGAGCGAATGTCCCAACCGATAGGCTCGGGGCGACTACTGCCGACGCCGGAGGGCCTGCTGCCATGTTTCCTACTGATCTACTGACCACAGCAATCATCGTGGGGGCGGTCGTTCTCCTCGTCCTCATCGTGATTGTCACGTTATTGCGCGGAATCAAGGTCGCAAAGCCCGACGAGGCGATCATCGTCACATCGCGTCAGAAAGCGCTCAAACTGGGGGAAGCCGAGACCGAGAATGCCGGCCAGAAGGTCGTCTTCGGATCGCGTGTGTTCGTCAAACCCATCATCGAAGCACACTTCAAGCTGAGCCTGCGCAGCAGGCAGCTCAACGTGCAGGCCACAGCGCAGACGCGGGATGCGATCACGATCCGGGTCAACGCTGTCGCCGTCGTCAAGGTCGGCGGCTCCGAGTCGATGGTGCGGGCGGCCGCGCAACGGTTCCTCAACCAGCAGGACCAGATCGAGACATCCACCGAAGAAGTCCTCAGCGGATCGGTGCGATCGATCGTCGGCCAGCTGACGGTGACCGAGATCATCACCAACCGCTCTGCGCTGCAGGGCCAGGTGCTCGAAGCCGTGCGCGAATCCCTCGATGTGCAGGGACTCACGATCGACACGCTGCAGATCAAGGAGATCGACGACGACAACGGCTACATCCGCGACCTCGGTCGAGGTGAGGCAGCGCGAGTGAAGCAGGTCGCCGAGATCGCCGAATCGGTGTCGCGCCAGGCATCCGAGGAAGCGCGGATCTCGGCAGACCAGGCCGTGGCCGAGTCGCAGCGCAAGCTCGATCTGCGCAACGCCGAGATCCAGAAGGAGACCGATAAGGCCAGGGCCGAAGCCGCTTCGGCAGCTCCGCTCGCCGAAGCTATCGCCCAGCAGGAGGTCGTGGCCCAGCAGGAGGTCACCGCGGGAAAGCGTGTCGGTCTGCGCAAGCAGGAACTCGACGCCGAGATCCGGGCGGTCGCCGATGCCGAGGCCTACTCCATCTCCAAGAAGGCTGAGGCGGATGCCACGGCAGCGGTCGCAGCGGCCAACGCCGACCGCGACTCGCGTCGCTCGAGCGCCGAGGCCATCGAAGCCGAGGGTGTGGCCGAGCGCAACCGCCGCCGCAGCGCTGCAGAAGCCGTCGAAGCCGAGGGTCTCGCGGAGCGCAGCCGACGCATCGCGGCCGCCGAAGCATTGCAGGCCGAGGGTGAGGCCGAGGCCGCCTCGATCCGAGCCCGCGGAAATGCTGAGGCCGACGCCACCAAGGCTCGCGCCGAGGCTCTCGAGCAGGGCGCCGGGGACCTGCTGCGCCAGCAGGTCATCGCGCAGCTTCCCGAGATCGTGCGAGCGGCCTCAGAGCCGCTCTCCTCGATCTCGAACATGACGGTGATCTCGTCGGATGGTAAAGGATCCGAACAGGTGGGCCAGAACGTGGCCACCCAGCTCACCACCGTCAACCAGATCCTGAAAGATCTGGTCGGCATCGACATCTCCGACATCATCACCGGCCGCATGACGGGGGAGGCCATCGGCAAGGGCATCGCGGAAACGCAGGTTCCAGCCCCGCGAACGTCGGCTCCCAAGTCGGCGCCGCCGAGGGTCGCACCGCCGAAGTCCTAGGGCGCCGAAGTCCTGACGCGACGGGGTCAGACAGTCCGCGGGGGAGTCCACGTCGGGGCTGGCGCAGGATGCTCCTGCACCCGCTCGACGAGCGTCTTCCACGGGCCCGTCAGCGCCGACTCCGGCACGGTCGCCGTACGGCGGGTGCGGGGCGCACGCACGGTGATCAGGTAGACGAAGCGATCCCGGGAGACCGTATCCGGACGGATGCTACGCCACGGGCACGCCTTCACCAGGTCGAGCAATTCGTCTGATTTCTCGAGCGCCACCGACAGCGACCACGTGCGCGTAAGGCCGGCGAATCCGCCAGTCCGCGCGACGGTGATCGTGAGTTCGGCCGGCATCCTGATCAGTCGCTCCCGGCGCCCCGCGGAGGCTGAGCTGCGATTCCGACACCAGCCCAGCCCTCGTTCACGGCCGAGACCTCTGCTGATTCACCGCCGTACCTCTGCGCGGCAGCAGCAACCGTCGCCGTCGCGAACTGGGCGAAATCGGCTCGTGCTGTGAGGGTCGGGCCATTGATGGCGTCGTACCAGATCTGGCCAGCACGGTCCCAGGCGTTGCCGCCGAGTGACTCGGCGACGAGGTAGAACGCGCGATTCGGGATGCCGGAATTCAGGTGCACTCCGCCTCCGTCTTCATCGGTCTGGATGTAGTCGTCGAAGTGCGCGGGCTGCGGGTCTGTACCGAGCACGTCATCGTCGTAGGCCGTGCCGGGGGCGCGAAGTGACCGCAGGGCCGAGCCTTCGACCTCGGTGGTGAAGATTCCCTCGCCGATGAGCCAGCTGGCTTCGGTGACGGATTGACCGCGCGAGTGCTGTTCGACGAGTGCGCCGAAGACGTCCGAGATGGACTCGTTGAGGGCTCCGGACTGGTCGCGGTAGACGAGTCCGGCCGTGTACTGCGTGACCCCGTGGGCGAGCTCGTGCCCGATGACCGAGAGTGAGGCGGTGAATCGCGTGAAGATCTCGCCGTCACCGTCGCCGAACACCATGCGTTCGCCATCCCAGAACGCGTTGTCGTACAGGTCGCCGTAGTGGACTGTCGCATCGAGGGGGAGTCCGGTGCCGTCGATCGAGTTACGGCCGTAGACCTCTGAGTAGAGGGCGAATGTGGCGCCGAGCCCGTCGTAGGCTTCGTCCGTCGCAGGATCCCCCGTGGGATCGTCGCCCTCGCGCCGAACCGGGGTGCCGGGGATGGTCATCGTTCCGGCCGCGTCTGAGATGGTGCGATCGGGCGCATCGACCAGGGTCGCGACGAGATCGTTGTTCTCATCGAAACCGAGGTCGAAGCGCACCGATCGGAATCGCTTATCGTGCTCGAGCGCCACGCGGGCCGCATGAGCAGCCACGGCATACCTGGCGTCTTCGAGGCGGGCAATGCGCCTCAAGAGGTACGGGGGAATGATTCCGTGAGTCATGATTCGAGCATGCCCCGTGCCACCGACGGAGGTTAGTCCTTGCGCTTGCTCGCGGCCTTGTCTTTCTTGTCAGCGCGCTTCTCTTTGAGAGACTTGCTGGCTGCAGTCTTGGCTGTGGTTTTCTTCGGTGACTTATCGGCCATGACGTTATCCTCCTGTGAGCCAGGCGGCTCGTCTCCCGAGCGTACCCCGCTGGCGGGGCGAGGTCACGCCTGACGGATTCTGGCTATGCGCTTTCGAGCGGCATCCTCGCTCGTCGACGAGCTGCCGAGAACGCGACCGACGCCGCGCAACACGAGCCCAGTGGCCCAGATCACGGGAAGGCGGGAACGGCGCAGTCCCAGCAGTTGGCGATGCTCTTCCGGCAGCGATGCGACAGCTCCGGCGAACAGCACCCGGTAGGCCGGCAGCATCGATCGTCTCAGTGGTGGATTCCGGATGAACCGCACAGCCTCCCTCACCCGTTCGTCACTCTTGAGCACGGGCCGGAACCCGTCGATCTGTGCCTTCAGTTCGGCCCGAGATCGCGGTGGATGCTGCACGCCCACGAGTTCGCCGGCGGCAGCCCACTCACTCACGTACTGGTCTGCCCCGCCGGGGATAGGCCCGCCCCACAACTCGTGGCAGCCGAGGAATGCGTCGGTGAACACCGCGTGGACCCAGGCGAGCAGCTCCTGGTCGCCGGCGGTGTACGCGCGTTCGACCCCCGCTGCGTCGATATACGTTCCCGCGACCCTGTCGTGATACTTCCCCACCCGTGACGACTCGAGCCTCGCCTGTTCCGTGCCCGCAAAGGTGACGGTGATCAGCCATTGGATCGTTCCGGAGAGCCTGCCGAGCGGGTCTTCCTTGTAGCGGGACCAGTCGTGCACGCCGGCCATCGCTCCGGGATGGAGGGTCTGCATGAGAAGGGCCCTGATCCCCGCTACGAGCGTGCCCATGCCGCCGTGCACGGCCCACGACGCGGAATCCGGACCGAAAAATCCTTCGTCATCACCCTGCTCGATCCGGCTCACCCACTGTGGGCGACCCGAGCTCTCTCCCGAAAAAGTTGTCAAGAGGTGCGAACGCCAGGAGTCCGAGATTCTGCCCATAACCCGACACTAACGCGGCTCGCTGGAGGTCAGTCGAGAGGGTCGGACACCCTGCCTCGCAGCTTCTCCATATCCCGCCGCTCCCGCTTTGTCGGCCGGCCTGCTCCACGATCGCGCTGGGGAAGCAAGGCCACTTCTTCCGGTGCCGGAAGTGGCGGGCTGATGTCCGTGAAGGCCTCTACGGCGAGTACTGATCCGACCCTCTTCGACAGAATCTCGCGCACGACCAGGATGCGATCGAAGCCCGCTATCCGCACTCTCACCTCGTCGCCGGGCTTGACGTGCTGTGCCGCCTTGGCTCGTTCCCCGTTGACACGGATGTGCCCCGACCGCGTCGCTGCGGTGGCGGCCGACCGGGTCTTGAATACCCTGACCGCCCAGAGCCAACTGTCGACGCGGGCTGACAGGGCAGCCATCATCGCGGGCCGGTGCTGACGACGGGAGGGAGACCGAGGTCAGGCCGTCGCAACATCCGACTTCCACTGCACGAGGCTTCGGACCGTCTCGCTGTGGTCGACCGACAGTTGCGCCATGGAGTCAGCGGGAACGTAGAAGTTCAGGGCGAGGAATCCGCGTACGCGCTCCGATGGGTCGTCGACGAGGGATCGGAGCACGTCACACGGGGCCGTTTCGTTGCGTGCGACACAGGCACGTACGCCTTCGTCGTCATCCGCGGCAAGAGCAGCGAACAGGTCGACAGGCGTGTTGTAGCTGCTCGCGACACTCTCTCGGATCTTGGGGTTCGAGTGCGTGGCCAGCAATCGAAGCCGCGTGATCTTGCTGTCGGTGACCCTGGGCGCAGGATGCAGCGACTCGGCCTGCTCGGCGGTCACCATCGCCGGCGCCATCGCCTTCATCTGCTTCCGTTGGGCCGGGGTGTTGAACCTGATGCACGACATGCCATAAACGCTAGCCTGTCGAATGGGTTACGGCCGGGCTAACACGACGGGTGCACCGGTGGAAAATTTACGGCCGACAGCCGAAATCGACGGGGCGAGCAACACTCGTCATCAGTTACTGTGGACTACAGGGGAGGACTGCAATGGCTGGAAATGACAACACTCGTGACGGCGCGGACGTTCCCGAGGGCATAACGCCCGACAACGCCGAACTGGGAGAAGCTGTGCCTGAAGAGACTTCAACGCCGCGCGACGATACGACAGTCACGTACGGGGACGAGTTCGCGGCCCAGCTGGCGGCACTGGATGGCTCAACATCCCCCGAGGAACAGGACGCGATTTCTGCGCTGCCCTCGGGCTCCGCGCTGCTCGTAGTGCGTCGCGGACCCAATGTCGGGGCACGCTTCCTTCTCGATGCCGACGTCACTACGGTCGGTCGCCACCCCGAAGCGGACATCTTCCTTGACGACGTGACAGTGTCACGGCGCCACGCGGAATTCCTGCGCACCGGAACGTCCTTCAGGGTCAAGGATCTCGGCTCGCTCAACGGCACGTATTTCGACGGTGTTCGCATCGACACGGCTCTGCTCAGCGATGGCGCCGAGGTGCAGGTCGGCAAGTTCCGCCTCACGTTCTACGCCTCGCGACTCGACCTCGCTCACCTGGCCGGACGGTAGTGGCGGGCACTGCCGCCCAGGCGCGAACGACGGGGACTCAGAGTCTCCTGAGCATCGGGCAGGTCCTCTCCAAGCTCAGTCCCGAGTTTCCCGACCTCACTCCGTCGAAGCTGCGGTTCCTGGAGGAACGGCAACTCGTATCCCCGGCAAGGACTGAATCCGGATACCGCAAGTTCTCATCGTCCGACATGGATCGCCTGCGGTTCGTATTGTCGATGCAGCGCGATCACTATCTGCCGCTGAAAGTCATCAGGGGCTACCTGACCGAACTGGACGCTGGCCGCAGCCCGGAGTTGCCGGGTGGCGTGCTTCCCGGCGCGTCGATGCTCTCGACGGAACGGAAGTTCAGCAGGGACGAGTTGATCCGTGAGGCCGGTGCGAATTCGATGCTGCTCGGGGATGCGATCTCGGCGTCCCTCATCGTGCCGGCTGACCTGTTCGGCGAGGATTCCCTCGCGGTGCTCAAGTCGCTCGTCGAATTGCAACGCTCCGGCATCGAGCCGAGGCACCTCAGGGGATTCCGCGCATCGGCTGAGCGCGAGCTCGGGCTGATCGAGAATGCCCTGATGCCTGTCGCCAGGCGCAAGGATGCATCGAGCCGCGCGCGGGCCGCAGAGATGGCGCGCGAGATAGCGGGCCAGCTCGAAATCGTCCGCAGCAGTCTGATCAGATCCGCCCTCACGAGACTCGATTCGTAGTACGTTCGAGACACCCCCCGTTTCGACACGCCTGACGAATGTCGTCGTTCGAGCCTCGGGGCGTGGGTACCTTGGAGTCAGACGCCAACGTTAAGTGTCAACTGCAAGATGAATGTTTGTACTCTTCAGCAATAAAGGGGCATGTGCCATGAGTGAACTCAACCGTAGCGAGTCATCCCGCTACGATCTCGGCCTGCTCTTCACCGACGGGATGGTCGAACTCGATTCGGACGCCGGTTACCGAGGCGCAGTGGCCGCCCGTGCTGCGGGGATCAGCTACCGCCAGCTGGACTACTGGGCCCGCACCCAGCTCGTCGAGCCCACAGTTCGCGGTGCCGCTGGTTCAGGGTCACAACGGCTCTACGGATTCCGCGACATTCTCGTCCTGAAGCTCGTCAAGCGACTTCTCGACACGGGGATCTCGCTGCAGCAGATCCGGGTCGCCGTGAACCAGTTGCGCGAATCCGGAATCAACGATCTCGCGCAGACCACCCTCATGAGTGATGGCGCGAGCGTCTACCTGTGCACCTCGAACGACGAGGTCATCGACCTCGTCAGCCGCGGCCAGGGCGTGTTCGGCATCGCCGTCGGCAAGGTGCTGCGCGAGGTGGAGCACGACCTCGTGGAACTCGATTCGGTCAAGGGCGAAGACCCCATGGACGAGCTCGCCAAGCGTCGCTCGGTTCGCGCGTCATAACCGCTGGATCAGCCGTCGCCGTTCTGTGACGTCGTCGTGCGCCGTCGAGTAGACGCCCCGGTGAGAACTCAGGCCGGGTCGTTGGCGTAATCGCCGATGCGCGCTGTACGCATGACGCGCTCGAGCAGCTGGTCGAAATTGCGCGCCATCTCCTGGGCACTTTCGCCCGGCCAGACGTGCAGGGGCTTAGCCGCACCCTGCGCCTGCTGCAGCGATGTACGTTCCGGGAGTTGCGGGCTCAGTACGAGTGGCCCGAACATGTCGCGCAGCTCCTTGATCCTGAACTGGTGCTCGAGTGACTGGGATCGGAGCCTGTTGACGATGATCCCGAGGGGCTGGAGCCGGGGCGACAACCCGCGCCGGATCTCCTCGATCGCACGCAGGGCGCGGTCCGCGGCGGCCACGGAGAACAGTCCGGGTTCGGTCACGATGGTGACCCGGTCGCTCGCAGCCCAGGCGGTGCGCGTCAGGGCGTTGAGCGACGGCGCGCAGTCGATGAGCACGAGGTCGTAGTCGGCCTCGACATGGGCGAGCGCCTCTTCCAGCTTCCAGATGTCACGGATGCTCGGATGCGGTCCATCGAAGTTGATGGCCGACGGGGAGCCGATGAGCACATCCACTGTCCCGGGGCGCCCCTTCGTCCACCCACTCGGCGCAATGGCCGCACGGACGATCTTCTCCTTGGGGGATGCAAGGACGTCGGCGATATTCAGATGACCGCCCACCTCGATATCCATTCCGGTGGACACATCTGACTGTGGGTCGAGATCGACGACGAGGGTTCGAACGCCTCGGGCAAATGCGGCCGAAGCGAGCCCGAGCGTCACGGTGGTCTTTCCCACGCCCCCCTTGAGGGAGCTGACGCTGAGTACATGCACGAGTAACGACGATACCTTCACTACTGTTGAAGAACCTAAAACAAGGCCGCTTTTAATGCATCTGCTTGGGCAATTGCCAGAGTTGTGCTCCCATAAGCTGGGCAGCGTCAGGAAAGGACCGGATGTTCACGAAAATTCTCGTAGCGAATCGCGGCGAAATCGCGATCCGCGCCATGCGCGCAGCATTCGAACTCGGAGCCAGGACGGTGGCGGTCTTCCCCTGGGAAGATCGAAACTCGATGCATCGGCTCAAGGCCGATGAGGCGTACCAGATCGGCGAGAAAGGTCACCCCGTTCGGGCGTACCTCGACGTGAGCGAAATCATCAGGGTCGCGAAAGAGTGCGGCGCAGACGCGATCTACCCCGGCTATGGATTCCTCTCAGAGAACCCCGATCTCGCGCAGGCTGCCGCTGAAGCGGGAATCACGTTCATCGGGCCGCCGACGAGTGTGCTCGAAATGGCCGGCAATAAGGTCACAGCCAAGGAGCACGCCATCGCCGCGGGAGTGCCCGTGCTCAAGTCGACCCCGGCATCCAAAGACCTCGATGAGCTCCTGGCTGGCGCCGACGAGATCGGCTTCCCCATCTTCGCCAAAGCGGTCGCTGGCGGCGGCGGTCGCGGCATGCGCCGAGTCGAATCGAAGGATGCCCTGCGCGGGGCTCTCGAGGAAGCCATGCGTGAGGCGGACAGCGCCTTCGGTGACCCCACGATGTTCCTCGAACAGGCCGTCGTGCGTCCGCGTCACATCGAGGTTCAGATCCTCGCAGACTCACAGGGCAACACCGTGCATCTCTTCGAGCGCGACTGCTCGGTGCAGCGTCGACACCAGAAAGTCATCGAGATCGCTCCGGCGCCGAACCTCGACGAGACCACTCGCCAGGCGATGTACCGCGACGCTATAGCGTTCGCGAAATCCATCGACTATGCCAACGCCGGAACCGTCGAGTTCCTGCTCGACACGGCGGGGGAGCGCAAGGGCCAGCACTTCTTCATCGAGATGAACCCCCGCATCCAGGTGGAGCACACCGTGACGGAGGAAGTCACCGATGTCGACCTCGTGCAGTCCCAGATGCGCATCGCGTTCGGAGAAACCCTGGCCGAGCTCGGGCTCGAGCAGAAAGACCTGAGACTGCGCGGAGCCGCACTGCAGTGCCGCATCACCACGGAAGATCCTGCGGCGGGATTCCGGCCTGACACCGGCAAGATCACGACCTACCGTTCGCCCGGTGGTGCCGGCATCAGACTCGACGGCGGCACGGTCGCCGCTGGAGCCCAGATTTCGCCGCACTTCGACTCGATGCTCGTGAAGATGACGTGCCGAGGTCGCGATTTCGCCGCGGCCGTCACTCGCGCGCGACGCGGGCTCGCGGAGTTCAGGCTCCGCGGTGTCACCACCAACATCCCCTTCCTGCAGGCCGTGCTCGATGATCCGGACTTCATCGCCGGCGATCTGAGCACGTCGTTCATCGAAGAGCGGCCATGGCTCGTGCGCGGGCGACAGTCGAAGGACCGCGGAACGCGCATCCTGAACTGGCTGGCCGATGTGACGGTGAACCAGCCGAATGGCAACGGTGACGGTCTCATCGACCCGAAGCTGAAACTGCCGAATGTCGACCTCGATGCACCGGCTCCCGCAGGCTCGCGCCAGAGGCTGCTCGAGCTCGGCGCCGTCGGATTCGCAAGTGCTCTGCGGGCGCAGTCGCCACTGGCCGTGACGGACACCACCTTCCGTGATGCTCACCAGTCGCTGCTCGCGACCAGGGTGCGCACCCGCGATCTTGCTGCGGTGTTGCCGCACGTGGCCAGGCTTACCCCGGAGCTGCTCTCGGTCGAGGCCTGGGGCGGAGCCACCTACGACGTGGCGCTGCGCTTCCTCGGTGAAGATCCGTGGGAACGCCTGTCGACCATGCGCGAGGCGCTGCCCAATATCGCGATTCAGATGCTGCTCCGCGGCCGTAACACGGTGGGATACACGCCGTACCCCACCGAGGTCACCGACGCGTTCGTCACCGAGGCGGCAGCGAGCGGCGTCGACATCTTCAGGATCTTCGACGCACTCAACGACGTCGACCAGATGCGCCCCGCCATCGACGCCGTGCTTCAGACCGGCACCGGAGTCGCCGAAGTGGCCATGTGCTACACGGGGGATCTGCTCGATCCGGCGGAATCGCTGTACACGCTCGACTACTACCTGCGACTCGCCGAGAAGATGGTCGCAGCAGGCGCGCACATCCTCGCGGTCAAGGACATGGCCGGATTGCTGAGGGCGGATGCCGCGTTCCAGCTGGTTACCGCCCTGCGCGAGCGGTTCGACCTGCCGGTCCATGTCCACACCCACGACACCGCTGGCGGCCAGCTCGCGACTCTGCTCGCGGCATCCCGCGCCGGAGCCGACGCCGTCGACGTGGCGAGTGCCCCGATGGCCGGTACCACCAGCCAGCCCTCGGCCTCGGCTCTCGTCGCCGCACTCGCGCACACGGACAGGGACACCGGGCTGTCGCTGCAGGCAGTGTCCGACCTCGAGCCGTACTGGGAGGCTGTGCGTCACGTGTACAGGCCGTTCGAATCCGGGCTGCCAGGGCCGACCGGCCGTGTGTACAAGCACGAGATCCCCGGTGGCCAGCTTTCGAACCTCCGCCAGCAGGCGATCGCGTTGGGGCTCGCCGACCACTTCGAGAAGATCGAAGACCTCTACGCTGCGGCCAACCGCATGCTGGGTCGGCCGCCGAAGGTGACACCGTCGTCGAAGGTGGTGGGCGATCTCGCCCTCGCCCTCGCCGCCGCGGATGCCGATCCCGACGATTTCGAGCAGAATCCCGATAAGTACGACATTCCGGATTCGGTGATCGGATTCATGGCCGGCGAGCTCGGTGAGCTTCCCGGCGGGTGGCCTGAGCCGTTCCGGTCGAAAGTGCTGAAAGGTCGCACCGTCAAGATCGGTGTCGAGCCGATCAGCGCAGAAGACCAGGCGGCTCTCGACGGAGACTCGCTCGGACGCAGGGCTGCCCTCAACCGACTGCTGTTTGCTGGACCGGCCAAGATCTTCGAGCAGGGTCGAGAGGCCTACGGTGACCTGTCGGTGCTCGATACCGTCGACTATCTCTATGGCCTGCACCCCGGCACCGAGCACGTCATGGAGATAGAGAAGGGCGTCAGCCTGTACATCGGTCTCGAGGCGATCGGCGAAGCCGACGAAAAGGGTATGCGCACGGTGATGACCACGCTCAACGGTCAGTTGCGTCCCGTTTTCGTGCGCGATTCGAGCATCAAGGTCGACGTGAAATCGGCCGAGAAGGCCGACGCTGGCAAGCCGGGACAGGTTGCTGCGCCCTTCTCTGGCGTCGTCACGCTGCAGGTGGCCGAAGGCGACACCGTCGAGGCCGGTCAGGCCGTGGCATCCATCGAGGCCATGAAGATGGAGGCCGCGATCACCACGAGTGTCTCGGGCACCGTCGTCAGGCTTGCGGTTCCCGCGACCCAGCAGGTGGATGCGGGCGACCTTCTGGTGGTCATCGAATAAGGCCGGGGAACGACGGCAGTCCGCAGCCGGAAAGCTGAGGATAACACCGGCGTGTGAACCAGTAAAGTTGAGTGTTTGCACCGAAAGGGAACGACCTTGGTCACCAGTCGCACCACGAATGACGACACTGCTGACGCAGAGTCTGAGGAAACCGCAGAGTCCTCCGAACTGACAGAGATGTCAAAAGACGCGGAACTGTCCGAAGACGCTGAGCTGTCTGAGACAGACGGTGACGGGAAAGACACCGTCAGCGTCGACGACGACCACTCTGTTGACGATGCTGACCAGCCGGACGAGTCAGAACCAGAGCAGGCGTCGGAGTTGGCGCTCATCGACCCGGTCACAGAGAGCATGACCTTCACGGTGGCCCTGCCGGTGCAGGTGCACGTCACCCCTGACGACGAGGCTGCGGTGTCGATCTCCGAGATCGCCATTACGCCGGATTACATGGATGTCTCAGGCCCGGTCACCACCACTGTGACCATGTCGTCGGAACAGGCAGTGACGGTGCCCGACGAGATCGAAGAGGAGCAGGTGATCATTCCCGCCCTGCCAGCCCCCGACGATGTCTACACCCGCCGCGGACGCCAGCGAGGCGAGGTATCGACCGCTCCAGAGCCATCCACCATGCTGACCGCAGACCGGCTCATGTCCAACGGCAAGCGCAAACGCAGGCCAGCACCGGAGGGATTCTGGCAGCAGTTCGTCTACCAGGTCACGTTCCACGCTGTGAATGTCGGCGATTCCTACGCCGTGCGCCACCGCAAGTCCATCGATGCCCGCATCAGCAAGAACTTCGATGGCGGCACGAGGTTCGTGGCGGTTTTGACCCGCAAGGGCGGAGTGGGCAAGACCACGATCTCCGCGCTGCTCGGGATGGCCATGGCCGATGTGCGGGAAGACAGGGTCATCGCGATCGACGCGAACCCCGATCGGGGCACCCTCGCCGAGCGCATCACGCGCAATACCAGGGCAACCGTGCGTGACGTGATCACCCGGGCGCGATCGGTCAGCACATTCAGTGAGTTCCAGACTCTCATCTCCCGCGATGAGACCCGTATGGACGTGCTTGCGTCGGACGCGGATCCCACCATCTCCGAAGCGTTCGACGAGGACGACTACAACGTGGTCGCCGACATCGCCGAGCGCTTCTACTCTGTCGCCGTCACGGACTGCGGCACGGGCATGCTCCACTCCGCGATGAGTGCGACGCTCCAGCGGGCAGACTCCGTGATCGTCGTGTCGGGCGGAAGCGTGGACGAGGCGCGGCTGGCATCAGAGACTCTCACCTGGCTCGAATCCAATGGATACCCCGAACTGGTCAAGAACGCCGTCGTCGCCCTCAACACGGCCACCCACGGTACCAATCTCGTCAAGCTCGAGGAGATCGAGGCGCACTTCCAGTCGAGAGTGCGCGCCGTCGCGCGGATTCCGTACGACCAGTCGCTGGCGACCGGGTCTGTGATCAGGTACCACTCGCTGAAGCCCAACACGCGCAATGCGGCGCGTGAGCTGGCGGCTATCGTCGTCGACGGTCTCGACGAGCACCGGGCATCCTGACCGATGACGGTACGTGAGATTCGAGTATTCGGCGACCCCGTTTTGCGGTCAGCCTGCGACCCGATCAGGATCGGTGACCCCAGGGCGGCCCTGCTCGTCGAGGATCTGCTGCAGACTGTGCGCCTTCCCGGCAGGGCGGGGGTAGCGGCAAACCAGATCGGTGTCGGGCTGAGGGCCTTCAGCTACAACGTCGATGGCGAGGTCGGCTACATCATCAACCCGCAACTCGTCGAAACGTCAGGCGAGGCCGAACTGGTGGATGAGGGCTGCCTCTCCGTGCCGGGTTTTTACTTCCCGCGACTCAGGTTCCCGTTCGCGAGGGTGACGGGCGTCGACCTGGATGGCAATGCGGTCGAACTCAGCGGCGATGGCCTCATGGCGCAGGCGCTGCAGCACGAGACGGATCATCTCGATGGTCACCTGTTCATCGAGGGGCTCGAGCCCGCGGCAAAGAAAGAGGCCATGCGGTTGATCCGCATGGCCCCCTGGTACTGATCCTCCGGCTGCTACGGCGTCATCGAGATGCCCTCGGTGGCCGGGGCGCCAGCACCTGAGTACATGCCCTCGATCGAGTCTGCGAAGTCCTTCAGGATGACGTTGCGCTTGATGCTCATCTTCGGGGTGAGGTGTCCACTCTCTTCGGTCAACTGAGCATCGAGGATGAGGAACTTGCGGATGGACTCCGCGCGCGAGACCTGCGAGTTCGACGCGTCGACGGCCGCCTGCACTTCGGCGATGACCCTGGGGTTGCTCGCGGCCTCGGCGATCGTCATCGTCGCATCCAGTCCGTTGTTATTGAGCCAGACCGGCAGCATCTCGTCGTCGAGGGTGACCAGGGCGGCGATGAACGGCTTCTGGTCGCCCACGACGATCACCTGGCCGATGATCGGATTCGCGCGGATCGGGTCTTCGAGCACTGCCGGAGCGACCTTCTTGCCTCCGGCGGTGGCGATGATCTCCTTCTTGCGGCCCGTGATCTCGAGGTAGCCATCCTCGTCGATGACTCCGATGTCGCCGGTGCGGAACCACTCGCCGTCGAAGGCTTCGGCCGTGGCAGCGTCGTTGTTCCAGTATCCGGCGAAGACGTCGACGCCCTTGGCCTGGATCTCACCGTCGTCGGCGATGCGCACTGACACCCCGGGGAGCGGGGGGCCGACCTTGCCGATCTTGAAGTTCGAGGCGAGGTTGACGGAGATGGGAGCTGTGGTCTCGGTGAGGCCGTATCCCTCGAGGATGGTCATTCCGAGGCTCCGGTAGAAGTGGCCGAGCCTGAGCCCGAGGGGAGCCGATCCCGAGACCGCATATTTCACTCGACCACCGAGGGCAGCACGGATCTTGCTCAGGACGAGCCTGTCGAGCACAGCGAACTGGATCTTGAGGCCCAGCGGAACGCTGCCGGCATCCACCGCCTTCGAGTGGGCGATAGCCACCTGGGCGGCCTTGCGGAAGATCTTGCCCTTGCCGCCACTTTCGGCTTTCTGCTCAGACGAGTTGTAGACCTTCTCGAACACACGGGGCACGGCGAGCAGGAAGGTCGGTTTGAACGATCCCATGGAGGGGAGCAGCTGCTTCGTATCGGCCTGGTGGCCGACTTTCACTCCACCGTGCACCGACAGGACGGCGATGAACCTCGCGAAGACGTGAGCCATCGTGATGAACAGGAGGGTGCTGGATTCCGGGTTCACGACCTCGGGAATGGCGAGCGCCGAGTTGCGGCAGGTCTCGACGAAGTTGGAGTGGGTCAGGATGCAGCCCTTGGGCTTGCCCGTCGTTCCCGAGGTGTAGATGAGGGTTGCCAGATCCGAACCGTTGGCGAGATTGCGTCGACGTTCGATCTCTTCGTCCGAGACTCCGACACCGGATGCCGCGAGCTTGGCGAGATCGCCGGTGTCGATCTTCCAGGTGTGGGCCACGGCGGGTACGTCGGCGTGGATCTCGTCGAACCGGGCGAAGTGGTCGGCCGTCTCCGTGATCATCCCGATGGCTCCGGAGTCCGTCAGGTTCCAGAGGATCTGGCTCGGCGCGGATGTGTCGTAGATCGGCACGAGCACGGCTCCCGCGAACCACACGCCGAAGTCGATGAGACTCCACTCGTAGCTGGTCTTGCACATGATGCCGATCCGGTCGCCAGGCTCGATGCCGGCGGCGACGAAGCCCTTGGCGAGGGCGGTCACCTGGGAGAGGAACTCGGCCGCGGTGATGTCTGACCAGCCCCCCTCTTCGGTGGGGATCGAGAACAACGCACGGTCGGGGGTCGCTCTGACCCGTTCTACGAGCAGGTCAGTGGCGTTCGCTGAAGGGTCGGCTTCAACTAGGGCGGGAACGTCGAACTGTTTCACGGCATCTCCTTTGGCACCGGTCGGGGCTTTGACACCCCAGTCTACGCGGCGATCTGCGGGTCTTACAGGTATTCGGAGCCGCGTCAGCGCCCGATGGAGCCGCAATCGCCGTGGCGTGGGTAAACTCGACGACCGTGCATGCCATAGGAATCGACATCGGTGGAACCAAGATCGCGGGCGCCGTGGTGACAGAGGGTGGAGACATCCTCGCCGAAGAACGGATCGCCACCAATGCCGGCGACTCTGAGGCGATCATCGATGCCGTGGTCGACATGGTGCGCAGCCTCGCAGCACAACACGAGGTCTCGGCCGTGGGAGTAGCCGCTCCTGGATTCATCGACGTGGAGCAGTCCACCGTCTACTACACGCCCAATATCAACTGGCGGAACGAGCCGTTGCGGGATCGCCTGAATCAACGACTGTCACTCCCGGTCACCATCGACAACGACGCCAACGCCGCCGGCTGGGCTGAATACCGCTTCGGAGCCGGGCGCACGGTCGGTGACATGACCATGTTGACCATCGGGACCGGCGTCGGTGGCGCCATCGTGACGCGCGGCGGGCTGTTCCGTGGTGGCTTCGGCACGGGAGCCGAACTGGGTCACATGCGAGTCGTCCCCGACGGCCTGCCATGCGGTTGCGGTGCCCGCGGATGTATCGAGCAGTACGGTTCGGGTCGCGCGCTCCTCAGGATGGCCAATGAGATCGCCGATGTCGGCGGGATCGGCCTCGGTCTTGCCGAGGCCAGGCGTGTCGCGGGTGCGCTCGACGGCACCATCGTCGGCACTCTCATCGCGTCTGGTGATGCCGGAGCACTTCGCGCCCTCGAGCAGCTGGGTCACTGGCTCGGCCAGGCGTGTGCCTCCCTCAGCGCGATCCTCGACCCGGAGGTGTTCGTGTTCGGCGGGGGCGTATCGGTGGCGGGCGACCTGCTCCTGAACCCCATCCGCGACTCGTATCGGGAAAACCTGCCAGCCCGCGGCTATCATCCTGAACCAGCTTTCATGATTGCGGAGCTCGTGAATGATGCAGGAGTGGTGGGAGCAGCGGATCTCGCGCGGCTACGGCTGCTCGGTTGACGGGTCGGCGCTCGGTCGCGGCAGCACGGCATTAGAGTGGAGGCTCCCCAGTGAAGAGGTTGTGCGATGTTCTACTGGTTCATGAAGAACCTGGTGGCTGGCCCGCTGATCAAGACGGTGTTCAGGCCGTGGATCGTCGGGCTCGAGAACATCCCGAAGACCGGGGGAGTGATCCTCGCGAGCAATCACCTCTCCGTCATCGACTCGATCTTCCTGCCGCTGCTGATCGACCGTCGCATCTACTTTCTCGCGAAGAGCGACTATTTCACCGGTAAGGGGCTCAAGAACTGGGCGACGAAGCACTTCCTGCTCGGAACGGGGATGCTCCCGATCGACCGCTCCGGCGGCAAGGCATCGGAAGCGTCGCTCAACACCGGACTCGCCGTGGTCGCGAAGGGCAACGTGCTCGGGATCTACCCCGAAGGCACGCGCAGCCCCGACGGCAAGATGTATCGCGGTCGAACCGGCGTGGCCCGCATGATCCTGGAAGGGCATGTGCCGGTCGTGCCGGTGGCCATGATCGACACCGAAAAGGTCATGCCGATCGGAAGCACCATGCCCAAGGTGCGTAGGATCGGCGTCATCTTCGGTGAGCCGCTCGACTTCTCCAGGTTCGAGGGCATGGAGAGCGACAGGTTCATCCTGCGGTCGATCACCGACGAGATCATGTATGAACTCAGTCGTATCAGCGGGCAGGAATATGTCGACGTCTACGCCAGTTCTGTGAAAGAGAAGAAGGCATCCCGGAGCCGATAGGCTGTGCGGGGCTTCGTGCCCGCTCCGTTTTCGATTCGCCAGTTTTCGTCACAGCTAAGGAACCATCCCGTGGTCGACCCGTCAGAACCCGTAGTGCTCGCAGATCCAGACGTGATCGCGGGCCTCGATTATTGGCGGACCCTCCCCATCAAGCAGCAGCCGAGCTGGCCGAACCCGGATGCCGTGGGTGCGGCATCGGCGAAGATCGCCAGCCTGCCACCCCTCGTCTTCGCGGGCGAGGTCGATGTGCTGCGTGAGCGACTCGCCAGGGCCGCCCAGGGGGATGCCTTCCTGCTGCAGGGTGGAGACTGCGCCGAGACCTTTGCTGGCGCGACGGCCCAGAACATCAGGGACAGGGTCAAAACGATCCTCCAGATGGCTGTGGTGCTCACCTACGGAGCGTCGAAGCCGATCGTGAAGATGGGCCGCATGGCCGGCCAGTTCGCCAAGCCGCGCTCCAGCGACACCGAGACCAGGGGTGACGTGACCCTGCCCGCGTACCGGGGCGACATCGTCAATGGCTTCGACTTCACCCCGGAATCGCGGGAGGCCGACCCTGCCCGGCTCATCGAGGGCTACCACACCGCGGCATCCACTCTCAATCTGGTGCGCGCATTCACGCAGGGTGGCTTTGCCGACCTGCGTCAGGTGCACTCGTGGAACAAGGGATTCGCACAGAATCCTGCGAATCACGCGTACGAGAAGGTCGCCGGCGAGATCGACAGGGCCATCAAGTTCATGGAAGCGGCCGGCGCCGATTTCGACGAGCTGAAGCGCGTCGAGTTCTACTCCAGCCATGAAGGCCTGCTCATGGACTACGAGCGCCCGATGACGCGAATCGACTCCCGCACGGGGACGCCGTACAACACGAGCGCGCACTTCCTGTGGATCGGTGAGCGCACCCGGGAGCTCGATGGAGCGCACGTCGACTACTTCTCCCGCGTGCGCAATCCGATCGGTGTGAAGCTCGGCCCGTCGACCAGCGCTGACGACATGGAACGACTGATCGACAAGCTCGACCCGAACCGTGAACCCGGAAGGCTCACGTTCATCACCCGCATGGGTGCAGGCAAGGTTCGCGACGCACTCCCGCCGCTCCTCGAAGCTATCAAGTCGATGGATGCCACGCCGCTCTGGGTCTCGGATCCGATGCACGGCAACGGACTCACCACCCCGAACGGCTACAAGACCCGTCGCTTCGACGATGTCGTGGACGAGGTCAAGGGATTCTTCGCTGCGCACAGTGCAGCGGGAACCTACCCCGGCGGCATCCACATCGAACTGACCGGTGACGACGTCACAGAGTGCCTGGGTGGTTCAGAGCAGATCGACGAGGCGACTCTCGCGACTCGCTACGAATCGCTGTGCGACCCGCGACTGAACCACATGCAGTCGCTCGAGCTCGCGTTCCTTGTCGCCGAGGAGCTCACCGCGTTCTAAGCTGTGACGCCGTTGAGTAGCGAAAGGCGATAGTCGAATCTTCGCTTCAAGCGGAGAAGCCGACCTTAATCGTGCTTCCTTTGTCGACGAGTGTCCCGCCGGTGGGGTTGGTCGACGAGACGGTCACTAACCCTGGCGTAATGTCCACGAACGGGTTGTAGTCAAGCGAGAAGCCTGCTTCGACAAGAATGGGCTTGGCTTCTGACCAAGATAAGCCCACCACGTCGGGGATTTCGACCTGCTCCACACCCTTGGACGTGATGAGGTCGACGATGTCGCCCACCCTGACGATCTCGGCGCCCTCGGTCGGTACGGCGCGAATCACCGAGCCCTGGGGAATGGTGTCGCTGGTCTCTTCCTCACGAACAGCGCCCAGGCCCAGACCCACCTCATCGAGAGCGGCTGTAGCCTCATCGACGGTGAGGCCCGAGACGTCGGGGATGGATCCTGCGGACACGACGAGGGTGACCGCCCGGCGCTCGAAGTACTGGGCGACCCCCGTCAGGCTGGTTCCATCCACGGCGAGGGCATCGATGACGATGCCCTCGGCGATGGAGTCGTCGAACTGGCGGATGACGTTCTCGTCGAGCGTGAACGGGACGGCGAGGATCGCCGCTTTCGCATCGTCTTCGCTCATCCCGGCAAAGGCGGGGACATCGAGCAGTTGGGGCCCGGTCGAGATCAGAAGTTGCACGATTCCGCCGCGATTGATGCTCGACCCGCCAGACGGGTCGGTTGCCGCGACGGCACCCACGGGTACGACGGGATCACTGATCTGGCCGTTTTCAGGGTTCACCTCGAGACCGAGCGAGGTCAACTCGGCCGTCGCGGCCTCCACGGTGGCGCCGGCAAGGTCGGAGGGAATGGTGACGCTCGAGCCGGGGCCGAACCCGAAGTACCACCCGGCGGTTCCTGCACCCGCGACGAGAAGCAGGATCAGGATCACGATGAGCGGCGCGCGACTGCGGCGTTTCTTCGCGCTGCGGGCGAGGGCGGTCGTCGCATCGGAAGTGGATGACCTGGACAACGCGGACTGGGAGTGCACGGAGGTCGGTGCCAGCGGGAGGCGACCCCGCTGGCCGATGACCTGGGTTTCAGCGGTGGGTTCCTGCGATGCAGCGGTCGGCATCACCATGGTGCGCTGCACGGAGGTTGCGGCAGTGGTCGGCAGCGCCGTCATCAGGTCGCTGTGCACTTCGTACAGGCGATCGAGCATCGCCCTGGCATCGCGGGGTCGGTCGTCCGGTTCGCGGGAGGTCGCCCACAACACAAGCTCATCGAGCTCGGCCGGGACTTTTGCGTTCTTGCGGCTGGGGGCCGGGACCGAGTCGTTGGCGTGCTGGTATGCGATCTGCATCGGCTGCTCGCCCTTGAAGGGCTGCTCACCCGTCAGCATTTCGTACATCATGATGCCGATGGCGTAGATATCGCTGCGTGCGTCAGCCACGCCCCTCGTCACCAGCTCGGGAGACAGATATGCGATCGTGCCGAGGAGCGCAGCCCCCGTCGCGGTGTTTGCCGACGCTGCGCGGGCCAGCCCGAAGTCGCCGATCTTGATGCGGCCATCGTCGGCGAGCAGGACGTTCTCCGGCTTGAGGTCGCGATGCACGATCCCTGCCTTGTGAGCAGCCGCGAGTCCCGCCAGCACAGCCTCGAGGATGTCGAGGGTCTGCTCAGTAGTCAGCAGCTTGTGCTCGGTGAGGAGGTCACGGAGGGTTATTCCGGGAAGGTATTCCATGACCAGGTAGGCCATATCGCTGTCCTGGCCCTGGTCGAAGACATTGACGACGTTCGGATGCGCCAGCCGGGCCGCAGACCGGGCCTCCTGGATAAATCGCTCTTTGAACTTGCTGTCGTCGGCGAGGTGACCGTGCATGACTTTGATGGCCACGCGTCGTTCGAGACGCAGGTCGGTCGCGAGGTAAACGGTCGCCATGCCGCCGCGGGCAATCCGGGACCTGATCTGGTATCTGCCGTCGAGAAGGCGACCAATCATCGGGTCGGTGCTGTTGACGGTCACCACACGATTCTAAAGTTCGAGCCTGACCGTCCGCGCTCCTGACACGGCTTCGCGACGTTTCCGACCGCGAATCGGAGATGAAAGACGGCGAGAATCAGCCGAGCTCCGAGTACCAGGACCGAGCCGACGCTTCCCACTTCGCGTACGCATCGGGAAAGGCCGAGATCTGCACGGCCTGGGCCGCAACGGTAAGGGGCATGGACTGCCAGCCGGCGATGTCCAGCAGCCCATTCGTCCGTCCGATGTTGGGATTGGACGGGCCGCCATAGAAAAGCCTGGCCGCGTGGTCGGGTGTGGTCAGCTGGTCGACCGAACCCCAGCCGGCGCTCGGTCGTTGCTGGAAGAGTCCGACAGAGTCGCGGTCGCCCCAGGTGAGATTTCGGAGCGTCGACTCCTGCATCGCCGTCGCAAGAGCAATCACAATGCCTTCGCTCGGCACGCCGAGCTCGTGGCCGACCTGCACGATGACGGCCGCGTTGGCGCGCATCTCTTCATTCATGATCGTCACACTCGACCCGGTCGAAGCGATGTTGACCGTCGCGGGTGCAGCCGGAGATCCGGGCAGGGTGAGCGAGTCGCCGGAGAAGATGAGGCTGGATGCCTGCAGTCCGTTTGCCTCCAGCAGCGCCGGCTGGCTGACGCCCAGTTTCGCGGCGATTCCGGCGATGGTGTCGCCTGACACGATGGTGTAGGAACCGCCGGACGAGGCAGGAGTCACGTGGGAGGCGAGGTCGGCGGCGAGCACTGGTTCACTTTCCGGTACCGGCACGAGGGTGGTCGGAATGGTGAGGGTCTGATCGGGAAAAATGAGGCTCGATGCCCCCAACCCGTTCGCGCTGAGGACGGTGGCGGTCGAGACGCCGAACCTGGCGGCGATGGAACTTATGGTGTCGCCAGCGATGATCGTGTACTTGACGGTCGGAGTCACTTCGACAACGGGTTCCGGGGCAGGAGCAGGTGCGGCAGGAGTGCCGAGGGTCAGCACCTGGCCCGGGAAGATGAGAGACGACCAGCCGAGTCCGTTGAGTGCGAGCACCGACGCCGTGGACAGGCCATAGGCACCCGCGATGCTGCTGATGGTGTCACCGGCAGCCACGGTGTACGAGAGCGGTGCGGGTGTGTTCGCGGTGCGAACGAGGGTTGCGGCCGTCGACTTGATCGCGGAGTTCGCCGCGGCCATCGCTTCCCGGATCGTCTTGCCGAGTTCCATAGCCGAGCCGCGGCTCTTGAGAGCGGGTCTGGCTTCCGCAGCTTCGACGGGCCCGGTGAGGTTGAGAGTCATGGCGGCCATCGACCCGACGAGCAGCACGGATCCCGTCGTAAACGCTGTCTGCGCTGCTTTGCTTCGACGTGCCGGAGAGCGCGGAGCGGGTGTTATGCGATCGTGGCTGGCGGGTTGGAGCCCCGCGAAGACCCGTCGAGCGACATCGTTCGTGGAGTTCGAATGGGTTGCCATAATCGTGTCTCCGCCTCTCGCCCCCGCGAATGTGCTCGCCGCCCTCTGGCAACAACTCGTACCACGGTGGCACAGGAGATAACCAGTGTCAACCAACGTGACTGGTGTGAAAGCAATTTACGTGCTCGAAACATTGAGTTCAGAGGTGTCACTTCGGCAATCCGTGCGGTCTCGTGGCAGTCTTAAGGCGTGACCGAAACACCCGATGTCCAGTGGCTGACCATTCCGGACCTGACCGACATGCTCGGTCTCAAAGTGAGCCAGGTTCGTCGCCTGATTGAGGATCGCGCACTTCTTGCCAGCAAGATCGACGGTGTCTGGAAGGTTCCTGCGGCATTCATCGTCGGGGGCGAGCCTCTCGGCGAGTTGAAGGGAACGCTCATCGTGCTCGGCGACAGTGGCTTCAGCGATGAGGAATCGTTACGGTGGTTGCTGAACACCGACGACAGCCTCGGTGTCAGCCCGATCCAGGCATTGACGGCTGGTAGAAAAGCCGAAGTTCGCCGCGTAGCGCAGGCCCTCGGTTTCTGACCGCCGCCGCGAACCGCTCGTCGAGCCAGAAGCTTTGTCGGGGCGCCTCAGGCCACTCGCTGCGTGACGGTGTCCGCCAGGGAGAGCAGTTGGGCGCGGGCTGAGGCCGCGAGCGGCGCGTCCCGGATAGCGGCTCTCGCGAGTCCGACGTTGTGTTCGATGATGCGCTCGACGTGGTCGACAGCTCCGCAGTCGAGGAGCGCAGAACGGATCATTTCGACCTGGCGTGCATCCAGATCAGGATCACCGAGCAGATCGTCCACGACATTCTGCAGGTGGGTGGGGAGTTTCGTGCGTGCGAGTGCGATCAGCACCGTACGCTTTCCTTCCCGCAGGTCGTCTCCGGCAGGCTTGCCGGTCACCGCAGGATCGCCGAAAACACCCAACATGTCGTCGCGTAACTGGTAGGCGACGCCGAGGGGGAGCCCGAACGCTCGAAGTGCAGCAATCTGGGCGGGGGAGCCCCCGCCGAGTGCCGCTCCGATCGCAAGGGGTGCCTCGATGCTGTACTTCGCGGACTTGTACACGCTGACCCTGTGGGCCCGGGGGAGCGCCTCGGCCTCCGGGTAGGTGGCCCACGCGCTTTCTTCCAGGATGTCGAGGTACTGGCCCGCGGTCACCTCGGTGCGCATGGTGGCAAACTCCGCGCGTCCGGCAACTCCAGCGGCCCGATCGACCAGTTGGGACGTGCCGCGGTCGAACAGCTCGTCGCTCCAGCCGAGCAGCAGGTCGCCGAGCAACAGTCCCGCTGAGCGACCGAAGGCGGCGGCATCCCCCCTGAAGCCCCCGTCTCGATGGATCGTCTCGAATCTCCGGTGAGCCGAAGGGGCACCACGGCGAGTGTCTGAATTGTCCATGATGTCGTCGTGCACGAGTGCCGCGGCGTGGAACACCTCGAGGGCGGAGGCTGCGAGCACGATCCCGGGAAGGACGGACTCCGAGGTGGACGGGGCGAGCGGATCGAACTCATCGATCGATGCCGTCACCGATTGCCAGCCCCAGTAGCAGAACAGGGCTCGGAATCTCTTGCCGCCAGACAGGAACGACAGGGTCACATCCGTGAATTGCTCCAGTTCCGGAGCGATCGCCGCGAGCTCCACGGTGCGTTCAGAAACGAACTCGTCGATTCTCAGTTGGACAAGGTCAACTAACCGCGTACTCTCAGCCACCTGTCTAGCCTAGCCATCGCGGCGGGCGTACTATTGACCTATGCGCGTTTAGTGGATTTCACGCGTAGATCCCGAGAGATGAGGGGGCCAGGATGCCACTTTCCGAGCAGGAGCAGCGACTCCTTGAGGAGATGGAGCGCAGTCTCTACCAAAACGACGCCGACTTCGTCGCCACCGTCAACCCCCATCGCGGCAGGACCAACTACCGCGTCCTCGTGATCGGCGTGCTGATCGGTGTCGTGGGCGTGGCCACTCTCGTGGCTGGCGTCATCGTCAGGCAGCCCATTATCGGCGTCCTCGGTTTCGCCGTCATGTTCGCCGGCGTCCTCCTGATCTTCGCGCCACCGCGCAAGGGCACAGAGCAGTTGCCTTCGGCCCCGCCGTCGACGCCGAAGGCTCGTGGTGGCTCCAACAGTTTCATGTCGAATCTCAACGATCGTTGGGACAAGCGCCAGGACGGCCGGGAGTAGGTCGGTTCCGCCTCACGGCACGAGTACAGCAGTAACAGGGTCAGCCTTCGGGCTGGCCCTTTTTTTGTGCCCCATTGCACCCTGATCGGGGGCACGCGGCTAATTCCCCTCCACCCCTGTGAGCCCAGTGATCTCAGCGGATTCTGGAGATACTTCGTCTTTATTGAGTCATTTAATGGAGTTTGTGGGGCAAAGTGGAGTAAAGTGGAGGAAACCTGAATCCGGGCCGGAGAATGAGGGGAGGCTGCCGTGTTCCTAGGCACCTATGCCCCCAAACTCGACGACAAGGGCCGCGTCATCCTGCCGGCGAAGTTCCGCGACGAGCTCTCGTCCGGAATGGTCGTCACGCGTGGCCAGGAGCGCTGCCTCTACGTCTTCAGCCAGCGGGAGTTCGAGAACATCCAGGTCAAGGTTCGTCAGGCATCCCTGACGAGCAAGCAGAACCGTGACTTCCTGCGACTCTTTCTCTCCGGCGCCAACCAGGAGATTCCCGACAGCCAGAACCGTGTGACCATTCCCGCGAACCTTCGCGAGTACGCAGGGCTGGGGCGTGAGCTGACCGTGATCGGAGCGGGAGACCGCGCCGAGATCTGGAACACCGAGGCGTGGAACGCCTACTACGAGAGCGCTGAAGCCGACTTCGCCAACACGACGGAGGAGGTGATCCCGGGTCTCTTCTGATTCCTGTGCTCTTCACCGTTGACGCTGACTCCCAGCCGTACGCCCTGGCTTTCTTCCCCGATGCCAGGTCGCACCGGATGGGGATCAGCGTCAACGACGAAGTCCTTCGAACCTCCCGGATCAACATGGCAGACAACACCATCCACACCCCGGTCATGCTCGAACGCACCATCGAGCTCCTCGCGCCAGCGCTCGAGGCCGATGGAGCCCAGCTCGTCGATGCGACTCTCGGCATGGCGGGCCACGCCGAAGCGTTCCTGCAGCGCTTCCCTCGCATCACCCTGGTCGGAATCGACAGGGACCAGGATGCGCTCACCATCGCGCGTCGTCGGCTCGAGCCCTTCGCGGGCCGGGTTCACCTCGTGCATGCCGTGTACGACGAATTGGGCGCGGCGCTCTCCGGGCTCGGAATGGACCGAGTCTCGGGAATCCTGTTCGATCTCGGCGTCTCGTCGCTGCAACTCGACCGGGCCGAGCGCGGTTTCTCCTATTCCAAGGATGCCCCGCTGGACATGAGGATGGATGCGTCGAGCGAGCGCACGGCGGCGCAGATCCTCGCGACCTACAGCGAAGACGAACTCCGCCGGATCTTCTACCAGTACGGCGACGAGAAGCTCGCTCCGCGGTTCGCGAGCCGCATAGTGCAGCGCCGTGTCGACAGGCCTCTCGAAACGTCGGCCGAACTCGTCGAGCTGATCATCGCCGCCACGCCCGCCGCGGCGCAGCGCGCTGGTCATCCGGCAAAGCGGGTCTTCCAGGCCCTGCGAATCGAAGTCAACCAGGAACTGTCAGTCCTCGAGCGGGCAATCCCTGCAGCAGTCGACTCGCTCGAGGTTGGTGGGCGCATGGTCGTGCTCTCCTACCAGTCGCTCGAAGACCGCATCGTCAAGCGCGTGCTGCAGGCTCGTTCGGCCTCGACGGCCCCCCGCGGGCTTCCCGTCGAACTGCCGCAGCACCGCCCCGAACTCAAGCTGCTCGTCCGCGGCGCTGAGCTCGCCACTGACGAAGAGAAGTCGCGGAATCCGCGCGCCACTCCTGTACGGCTCAGGGCCGTCGAGAAACTAAGGGAAATAGCATGAGCGGCACAGCTGCATACGCCCGACCGCTTGTCGCTCCGGCACCATCTCCGACGATCCATCCGCACATCGAGATCGTCACCACTCGTGAGCAGCGCAGGGCTCGACCCAAGCTCGCGTACGCCGTTGTGACGATCATGAGCCTGTTCGCGATCTTCGCGGCCCAGTTGTTGCTCAGCATTGTCGTCTCCCAGGGCGCGTTCCAGATCGAGGCGCTGCAGCAGGAGCAGAAGGAACTGCTGCGGACGCAGGATGCCCTGAGCGAGAACCTGAACCTCTACGGCTCGACGCAGAACCTCGCCACTCAGGCTGCGCACCTCGGAATGGTGCCGAATCCGGCCCCTCTCACGCTCAACATGGACACGGGTGCCGTCTACGGCTCACCGGGAACAGCTGACCCGATGGGGTGCGGTGGCAACTGCAACCTCATCACCAATTCACTACTGACGGGCATGCCGCTGGTCGACGCTGCTGGCGCGACAACAGGAAACGCCGTCGCGCCTGTCGTTGCACCGGCCGCCGCATCGCAAACTGATACAGCACCATCGACCACCAACGTTTTGCCGGCGCCGGTGACCCGTTGATCCGAGACCGAGTGATCCGGTCCCGTTGATCCCGATCCGACAAACCTGAGGACGCACACCACATGAGAACACGCAGCAGCCGAGCCAGGATTTCGCTCGCCGTGCTCGTCGTCTTCGCCATCGTCAGCGTCTTCGTCGTCAGGCTGGTCGATATCCAGGTCGTGCGAGCCGACGAGTTCAATGCGGCATCCCTCGACAAACGGGGCAAGACCATCACGACTTACGGGGTCCGTGGTGACATCATCGACACCCACGGCGCGGTGCTGGCCGACAGTGTGCTCCGGTATGACATCACGGCGTCTCCGCGGGTTGCGCTTCTCCCGCAGGACGCCGCGGTATCGGTGCCAGCACAGCTTGCCGAGATCGCGGCGATTACGAAGCAGGATCCCGCGGCCATGTACGCCGAGATCACCTCGGACCCGACCTCTGACTTCATGTACCTCGTGAAGGGCGTCACGCTCGACGTGTTCGAACAGATCGACGCGCTCGACGTCTCGTGGATCTACCCCGAGCGCAAGTCGGCCAGGAGCTACCCCAACGGCGAGATTGCCGGCAACCTCGTCGGGTTCATCGGAACCGATGGACCGCAGGCAGGGCTCGAATTGAGCCAGGACGAGTGTCTCGCCAGCGACAACGGGTCGGTGACCTACGAGAAGGGTGAAGACGGAACAGCCCTCCCCGGCAGTGAAGTCGTCACCGAGCAGAGCAAGAACGGCGGAACACTGAGGCTGACGGTCGACCGCGACCTGCAGTTCTACGTACAGCAGCGCATGGAGCAGACCGCGCTCGAGCTGGGCGCCACGTGGGCGACGGCCGTGGTCATCCGTGTCGCCGATGGCCACCTGATGTCGGTCGCCGACTGGCCGACGCTCGACCCCAATAATGTCGACGACGCCTCACGTGATGCTCTGGGTTCGCGCGCGTTCAGTACGCCGTACGAGCCCGGATCCACGATGAAGGCCCTCACCGCGGCATCCCTCGTCGATTCCGGTGCGGTGAGTCCGGAGGATGGCGTGGTAGTGCCCTACTCGCTCGAGCAGCCCGACGGTAGCTCGATCCACGACGCGTTCTACCATGACACTCAGAACCTCACCCTCGCTGGGGCCCTCGTCGAATCATCCAACGTTGCGGTCGCACAATTCACCGACAGGCTGCCGGCTCCGAAACGTCACGACTACATGGCCGCGTTCGGACTCGGCCAGTACACCGAGGTGGACTTCAACGGAGAATCAGCGGGCCAGCTTCCCGATGCAGACCAGTGGTTCGGTCGCACGAACTATGCGGTCCAGTACGGCCAGGGCATGAGCGCCACGTCAGTCCAGATGGCAAGCGTGTTCCAGACCATTGGCAATAAAGGTGTCAGGATGCCCGTGACGCTCGTCGAGGGCTGCGAGCACTCCGACGGCACGACGACCGGAGTCCCGGCTGCCGACGGCAGGCAGGTGTTGTCGGAGTCGGCCGCGGGTCAGACCGTCGCGATGATGGAGCAGGTCGCGAATAAGAGCGGTTCTGCCTCGAAACTCCAGATTCCCGGCTACCGCACGGCAGTCAAGAGTGGCACCGCAGAGGTTGCCGTCGATGGCGGATATTCCGACAACAGTGTCGTGATCTCCTACGCAGGAGTTGCCCCGGCAGACAACCCCCAGTACGCCGTCGTGGTGACGGCAGGCATCCCCGATAGGGTGTTCTCGGGACTCATCGCCCCGACCTGGCGCGATGTCATGGCCCAGACCCTCACCACGTTCCGGGTGCCGCCGTCAGCATCTCCGGCCCCAGACCTGCCCGTCAACTGGTGAGGCGACCGAAACCCGACGGCCAGGAGTAACAGCCAGCGATGTATCGAACGAAGATCACTAACCACAGCGACACCAGGGTCGTTCGATGATCGACCTGCGAATCGATGAGATCGCCGCAGCCGTCGACGGCACCCTCGTGGGGCCATCACATGCCGCGTCGCTCGTCGTGGGCGGCGACGTCGTCACCGACTCTCGGGAGGCCACGCCGGGGTCGATCTTCTTCGCCCTGCCCGGTGAGCTGTCCGATGGTCACCTCTTCGCCCAGGCGGCCATCGACGCCGGGGCGCTGCTGCTCGTCGTCGAGCGGGAGCTGTCGGTTTCCGTGCCGCAGATCGTCGTGGCCGACGGTGTGCTGGCACTGTCCGCCCTCGCCGGCGCCGTCGTGTCCGCAGTGAGGTCCACCGGTGACCTCAAGGTCGTCGCCGTGACCGGATCCAACGGCAAGACGACCACGAAGAACATGCTGTGGGCCATTCTCGCCGACCATGGCAGCACCGTCGCCCCGCTCGGATCGTTCAACAATGAGGTGGGAGCGCCCATCTCGATGCTCGGTATCACGGCATCCACTCGCTATCTCATCGTCGAGATGGGTGCGGATGCGGTGGGCGACATCACGAAGCTCGTCGCGATTGCGAAGCCTGACGTGGGTATCGTGCTGACCGTCGGTCTAGCACACGTCGGCAAGTTCGGCAGCCCTGAGGTGACCCAGCTCGCGAAGTCCGAAATGGTCAGAGATCTCGAGCCGACCGCCTGTGCGGTGCTGAATGCCGATGATGGACGTGTCAGCCGCATGGCTGATGTCACCTCGGCCCAGGTGTCGTGGTTCGGGCTGGATGCCTCGGCCGACGTCAGGGCGATCGATGTAGACACGACAGTCGACGGCACGTCCTTCACTCTCCAGGCCGATGGGCACTCGTACCCTGTGCAGTTGCGCATCCTGGGGGAGCACCACGTGACGAACGCCCTCGCGGCCATCACGGCGGCCCGGGCGCTGGGCATCGCTGTCGATGACGCTGTTCGCTCTCTCGAGGCCATGACCAGGGCCGAGCGCTGGCGCATGGAGCTGATCGAGAGTCCGGAGGGGATCGTCGTCATCAACGACGCGTACAACGCCAGCCCCGACTCCATGGCAGCGGCTCTGAAGACTCTCGCCCAGATCACCGGATCCGAGCGGCGGTCCTTCGCCGTGCTGGGGGAGATGGCCGAACTCGGCGACTTCGCCGACGAAGAGCACGACCGCATGGGCAGGCTCGCCGTGCGACTGAACGTGAAGCAGCTCGTGGTCGTCGGTCACAACGCGCGCCACATCCATAACGCCGCAGGGCTCGAAGGGTCGTGGGATGGCGAGTCGATTCTCGTCGACACGATCGACGAAGCCTACGACGTGCTGAGTGGCAAGTTGCGTAAGGGAGACGTCGTGCTCGTCAAGTCGTCCAAGTCCGCCGGTCTCCGGTTTCTGGGCGACAGGCTGGCCGGGATAACGCCATGATCGCGCTGCTCGTGGCCGGCGGAACCGGCCTTGTTTTCACGCTTTTTCTGACACCCCTGTTCATCAAGCTCTTCAATCGTCTGAAGTGGGGCCAGTTCATCCGGGATGACGGCCCACAGGCGCACCACACCAAACGTGGGACGCCGACCATGGGTGGGATCATCTTCATCCTCGGGTCGATAGTCGGTTACGTCGTCGGGCACATCGTCGGCAGGGTCGACATGACCCTCGTCGGCATGCTCGTGATCTTCCTGATGGTCGGTCTCGGCGCCGTTGGATTCCTCGACGACTTCCTGAAGACCCGCAACCAGCGCAGCCTCGGCCTCGGTGGATGGTCCAAGGTCCTGGGCCAGGTGATCGTCGCGGGGATTTTTGCCGCGATCGCGCTCAACTTCCGCGACGAGAATGGCCTGACTCCGGCATCCACCATGATCTCCGGGGTGCGTGACATTCCCTGGCTCGACTTTGCGACCTTCGGCCTGATCGGAGGGGGAATCGCCTTCGCCCTGTGGTCGACACTCATCATCGTGAGCGCGTCGAACGGTGTCAATGTCGCGGATGGCTTAGATGGACTTGCGACCGGAGCGGCAATTTTCGCGTTCTCGGCTTATATCTTCATCGGTTTCTGGCAGAACAATCAGTCATGCTTCTCGGCCCTCGAGCCCGGCGATGTCGCCTACTGCTACACCGTGCGCGACCCCCTCGACCTGGCCGTGATCGCCGCAGCCATCGTCGGCAGTCTCGTCGGATTCCTTTGGTACAACACCTCGCCGGCGCAGATTTTCATGGGCGACACCGGCTCACTCGGCCTGGGTGGAGCACTTGCGGCCCTCGCGATCCTCTCTCGTACCGAACTGTTGCTCGTGCTGATCGGTGGGCTGTTCCTCGTGGTCACCGGCTCGGTCATCCTGCAGCGTGCCTACTTCAAGGTGACGAAGGGCAAACGCATCTTCCTCATGAGCCCTCTGCACCATCACTTCGAGCTCAAGGGCTGGGCCGAGATCACCGTGGTGGTCAGATTCTGGATCATCGCCTCGCTCTTCGTGGCGGCCGGGGTCGGCATCTTCTATCTCGAATGGGTCACCCGATAGCCGTGCGCGATCTCGACACTCTCACCAGTTGGACGTCGGATTGGCGTGGCCTCAAAGTTGCGGTGCTGGGCCTCGGCGTTACAGGTTTTGCCGCTGCCGATACCCTCCTCGAGCTGGGCGCTGAGGTGCTCGTCGTCGCCGCATCTGCGGGAGACCTGCGTCGACAGATGCTCGACGTGGTTGGCGGACAGTTTGTCGAACACTCCGGCACCGACGAGATTCCAGCAGAACTCGCGGGCTTCGACGCCGAACTCGTGATCGTGTCACCCGGCTTCGGTCTCGATCACCCGCTCGTCGCCTGGGCATCGGCCGGCGGCATCCCGATCTGGGGCGATATCGAACTCGCGTGGCGTCTGCGCGACAAGGTGGGTGCGCCTGCCGAATGGATCGCCGTCACGGGCACGAACGGCAAGACGACCACGGTGCAGCTCGCGACGCACCTGCTGGTCGCGGGCGGTCTTCGTGCCGTACCCGCAGGAAATATCGGTGTTCCCGTGCTCGACGCGATCCGCGATCCCCAGGGTTTCGACGTGATCGTCGTCGAACTGTCGAGCTTCCAGCTGCACTGGATGCCCCGCTCCGGGCCCGGAGCGATCTCGCCCCTGGCGAGCGTCTGTCTCAATATCGCGGATGACCACCTCGACTGGCACGGTTCCCGCGACGCCTACGTGGATGCCAAGGCCACCGTGTACTTCAACACCAGGGTCGCCTGCGTTTACAACCGCGCCGACGTTGCCACCATGCACATGGTCGAAGAGGCTGACGTCATCGATGGCTGCCGGGCCGTCGGTTTCGGACTCGACACCCCGGGCCCGAGCGACCTGGGAATGGTCGACGGCATCATCGTCGATCGCGCGTTCCATGACGATCGCCACAATTCCGCAATAGAGCTCACCACACACGGTGAGCTCGCGGCTGTCGGGCTCGCGAGCCCTCACATGCTCGCCAACGTCCTGGCAGCGTCCGCACTGGCGCGGTGTGCCGGTGTCAGCGCGGAGGCCATCGCCAGCGCTCTGGCGACGTTCACCATCGATCACCATCGAACCGAGCTCGTCGCCACGGTGGATGGCGTGTCGTGGATCGATGATTCCAAGGCGACGAATTCCCACGCTGCAGACGCATCCCTTCGTGCGTTCGAGTCCGTGGTGTGGATTGTGGGTGGGCTCTTGAAGGGCGTCGACATTTCTGCGCTGGTGGCAGCGCACGCGGCCAGGCTGCGCGCGGTCGTCGTGATCGGTCTCAACCGTGAACCTGTGGTTGAAGCATTAGCGCGACACGCGCCACAGGTGCCGGTGTTCGAAGTGCTCGCAACAGAAACTGGTGAGGTGATGCCGCAAGCGGTGAAAGCTGCTGCCGGCGTCGCCGTGAACGGTGACACGGTTCTCATGGCGCCGGCTGCGGCATCGATGGACCAGTTCATCGATTACGCCGACCGTGGCAAGCGGTTCGCAGCAGCCGTGAATGATTACCTGGAAGGTGGCGCAGATGACGACGACCAGACCTCAGCGCACCCACCCACAGGGGCGCCCTAACCCGCAGTCAGGGCCGGGCCCGTCCAGCGCTCGAATTCCGCTCCGCCGCATCTTCGCCGCAGAGAACAGCAACTATTTCCTGCTTCTCGGCGTCACCCTGTTCCTCGTCATCTTCGGGCTCGTGATGGTGTTGTCGTCATCCACGATCGAGTCGTACATCGCCGAGCAGGGATTCTTCGGGCGCTTCGCGAGGCAGGGTCTCTTCGCGGTGATCGGGATCCCGCTCATGCTGGTCGCTTCCCGGATGCCATCGGGTTTCTGGAGAAAATGGGCCTGGCCGGCGCTTCTCCTGGGTGGCGGGCTGCAACTGCTCGTCTTCGTGCCCGGTATCGGCATCGTCTCCGGCGGTAACCGCAACTGGATCGGCATCGGTGGATTCACCGCCCAGCCCTCGGAGTTCGTGAAGATCGCCCTCATCGTCTGGGTGGCGTGGATCCTCTCCACAAAGCAGAGCGTGCTGGACGACTGGCGGCATGTTTTGCTGCCGATCGCTCCCATCTCAGCAGCCGCGATCGGCTTCGTGCTCATCGGTGGTGACCTCGGAACAGCTGCCGTGATGATCCTCATCCTGTTCGGTCTTCTCTATTTTGGCGGCGTGAAGCTGAGGTTCCTCGCTGTGGGCGCCGGGGCGATCGCGGTTCTCGCGTACCTCTTCTCGAAGGCGAACTCATCCAGGACCTCGCGAATTGAGATCTGGTTGAACGGATGCACCGCAGAGGACTATTCGGGATACTGCTGGCAACCCGAGCACGCCAACTGGGCACTCGCTGCCGGGGGCTGGTTCGGCAAGGGGCTCGGCAACTCGGTGGCGAAGTGGAACTGGTTGCCGGCCGCCAGCAGCGACTACATCTTCGCCATCATCGGGGAAGAACTCGGACTCATCGGGGCCATCGTGGTACTGGTGCTGTTCGTCGTGCTCGCCATCGCGTTCGTGAGGATCATCCGCGCGAGCACCGACAGTTTCGGCCGCATCGTCACGTCGGGCGTGATGGTCTGGGTCATCGGGCAGGCGTTCGTCAATATCGCCGTGGTGTTGGGGGTCTTGCCGGTGCTCGGGGTGCCGCTGCCCCTCATATCGGCGGGAGGAACAGCGCTGATCGCTAACCTGCTTGGTATTGGAATCGTGCTGTCGTTCGCTCGGACGACGTCGACGACACCGGAGCCGACCGTCGAGCAGAGTCCTGCCGAACGCTCGCGACTGCTCGCCGCGCAGCGACTACGCTCGCGGGCATGACCACATACCTTCTGGCTGGCGGTGGTACCGCTGGCCATGTCAATCCGTTGCTCGCGGTAGCCGACCGTCTTCGCGAACGAGAACCCGACTCCACCATCCTGGTGCTGGGCACCAAGGAAGGGCTCGAGGCCAGGCTCGTTCCCGAGCGCGGTTACGAATTATTGACGATCGATCGGGTGCCCATGCCCCGACGTCCTGACGCGAAAGCTCTCGAGTTCCCGCGAGCTCTCCGAGGCACGATCGACGCCGTCAGGCAGATCATCGTCGACCGTGGGGTGGAGGTGGTCGTCGGGTTCGGTGGCTACGTATCCGCGCCCGCCTACCTCGCGGCGAGGGCCGAGAACATTCCCCTGGTGATCCACGAGGCCAATGCGCGACCTGGCATGGCGAACCGTCTGGGTGCGATGTTCACAGGTTTCGTTGGCGTGGCGTTCGACGGCACGAAGATCAGGGGCGGCACGTTCGTCGGGATGCCACTTCGACGGGAGATCGAGCAGCTCGACAGGTTCGAGGCGCGGCGGGAGGGCATCCGATTCTTCGGGCTGGACGCGTCGAAGCCGACGCTGCTGGTGACGGGCGGATCGTCGGGAGCCCGAAGCATCAACGAAACCATGTCGGAGTCCGTCACGCTCGTTCTCGGTGCAGGGTGGCAGGTCATCCACGTCACGGGGGAGTACCGCGATGCCCTGCCCGATCCGAAGCTCGCCGGCTATGTCGTCGTGAAGTATATGGACCGAATGGACCTAGCCCTCGGGGTCGCCGACCTCGCACTGGGACGCTCGGGCACCTCCACCGTCGCCGAAGCGGCGGCACTCGGCATTCCTGCCGTGTTCGTTCCGTATCCGGTGGGCAATGGTGAGCAGCGACTCAACGCCCGCGGTCCGGTTGCCGCTGGCGGTGCCGTCGTCGTCTCCGATTCCGCCTTCACCCAAGAATGGGTCGCCGAACAGCTCGTGCCGTTGCTTCGGGACCGGGCGACCATCGCCGAGATGGCGGTTCGGATGGCAACCACCGGCGCGCTCGACGGCACAGACAGGATGGTCGAACTCATCGGCCGCGCCCTCGCGTCCAAATAGCGTCGACGGGGTAAAATCAGGCCAATGATCCATCCTGACCTCACCATGCCCTTGCCCACAGAACTGGGGGCCGTGCACTTCACGGGCATCGGCGGTAGCGGGATGAGCGGTATCGCCAGGCTTTTCCTATCCGCGGGTCACGCAGTGTCAGGGTCAGACCGCTCGGAGAACCACAACACCGAGAACCTGCGTGACCTGGGCGCGACGGTATTCATCGGTCACGACGCTTCCCACGTCGGTGCAGCGGATGCCCTTGTCTACACCGGCGCTCTCTGGCCGGATAATCCCGAGTACCTCGAGGCGGTTCGGCGCGGAATTCCGGTGTTGCACCGCTCGCAGGCGCTGGCCTGGCTGATCAACCACAAGCGGCTCGTCTCCGTGGCCGGTGCCCACGGCAAGACCACATCCACCGGCATGATCATCACGGCACTGCTCGCTCTCGATGCCGCGCCGAGCTTCGTGAACGGGGGAGTGATCCAGTCTCTCGGTGTCAGCTCGTCGTTCGGTGAGGGTGAGCTCTTCGTCGTGGAGGCCGACGAATCCGACGGATCTTTCCTGTTGTACGACACCGCGGTGGCGCTCATCACCAACGTCGACGCCGATCACCTGGATCACTACGGTAGCCATGACGCGTTCGACGCGGCCTTCGTGACGTTCGCCGAGCGCGCCAAAGAACTCGTCGTGGTATCCAGCGATGACCCGGGCGCCGTGCGCGTGACGGGCATGCTCGACCACCACAGAGTCCTGACCTTCGGTGAGGATGCCGCGGCAGATGTACGGCTGCACTCCGTGGTCACGGACGGTCCTGTGTCGTTCCGGATCTCGTGGCAGGGGCAGGATTACTCCGCCACCCTCACCGTTCCCGGTCACCACAACGCGCTGAACGCGGCAGGAGCGTTCGCCGTGCTCGTCGGGCTTGGTTATGACCCCACACGTTCCCTCGACGGCATCGCCACATTCGCCGGCACCGAGCGTCGATTCGAGCTCCACGGCACCGTGCGCGGCGTGAGCGTGTACGACGACTACGCTCACCATCCCACCGAGGTCGCCGCCGCTCTCGCAGCAGCGCGCAGCGTGGTGGGTGCGGGCAGGATCATCGCCGTGCACCAGCCTCATCTCTACAGCCGAACTCGCGACATGGCCGGAGAGTTTGCTGAGGCCTACGAAAAGCTCGCCGACCACACCATCGTTCTCGACGTGTTCGGTGCGAGGGAAGATCCGATCCCGGGGGTCACGGGAGCCACGGTGACCAAGCTTTTTGCCGACCAGGGCAGGGTGGATTACCTGCCGGACTGGCAGCAGGCCGCAGACCGGGCCGCCGAGATCGCGCAGGACGGCGACCTCATCATGACGCTGAGTTGCGGAGACGTGTACCGCATCGTTCCTCAGCTGTTGTCGTCGCTCGACGCCATCGGGCGGAGCTAGCCGGTGAAACGCCCCGACGGCTTCGATCCGAAGCCCAGCGATCCACCACCCCGGCGACCGAAGCTCTCGTCGTCACGACCTTCAGCGAAGCCGAAGCCGACGTCGAAGCCGACGACCCAGCGTCCGGCAGCGGTCGGCCGGGTGCCGTCGGCCGACTCTCCGATGGTCGCACCGGCCCCGATCGCATCGCCCCTGTTCGCTCAGGAGTCGGCGGGGACACCGTCGAAGCCGAGCCGGCCAGGGCGTTCACCCCGGTTGACTCGCGGTGCGTCCCGGCGTGCGTCGAGGCCGGATGCGTCGACCCGGGCTGAGATGCGACGCGCAGCTCGCGAGCGACGCAGGTTCGAACGAGCGGAGGTGCGGCGCTTCACGCGTCGAGCCCGCAACCGCAAGATCGGGGTCGCCGTGACAGGCGGGCTCCTCGCAACGGTGATCGGTCTCATTTTCGCGGCCGTCTATTCGCCGATCCTCGCCCTTCGCACGATCACGGTAGATGGAACATCCCGCATCGACGCCGCCGAAGTGCAAATCGCGGTCGACGGGCAACTCGGCACGCCGCTCGCCCTTCTCGACTATGACTCGATCACCACCGACCTCACGGTGTTTCCGTTGATTCGTAGCTATGTGACCGAAATAGTCCCGCCAGATACTCTTCGCATCCACATCACCGAGCGTGCGCCTGTCGGCTCGGTGAAGGTCGGCGAGATCTACGAACTCGTCGACCCGGCGGGAATCGTGCTGCAGCAGTCCGCGGAACGGATCGCCGGAATACCCATCCTCAACGTTCCCGGTGGCGACCTCACAGGACCCGCTTTCTCGTCGATGGTGGCGGTGTTGCTGGCGCTTCCGCCCGAGACGCTCGCACAGGTCGACAGTGTTACCGCGACCACCCAGGATGACGTTTCCCTCGTGCTCACGGGAGTCGGGCAGGGAGTCACGTGGGGCAGTGCCGATGATTCGGCGCGTAAAGCCACCCTGTTGAAGGCCCTGATCGGGCTCACCGATCCCAATCAGCCCGGAGTGTTCGACGTGTCTGCGCCCGGCAACGGGATCTTCCGACCGAGCTGACTCCGTCGATTCGAGCCCGCGGCGCGCCATTCGGGCGTGTACATGCGACACGCTGGAACCGTTGCGCTGTCTGCGCTCGTGGTCGACCTACTCTCAACACAGGAAATGCATACTGAGCATAACTTTACACCTCAACTAGAGGTTTAGAGTCTGCAACGGGCAGAGTGTGCAGCGCAGGGGCAGTGGAGGCCGGAACGTGACATCAAACCAGAACTACCTAGCGGTAATCAAGGTAGTAGGCATCGGCGGTGGCGGAGTGAACGCCGTCAACCGCATGATCGAGCTCGGCCTTCGTGGCGTCGAATTCATCGCCATCAATACGGATGCTCAGGCGCTGTTGATGAGCGACGCCGACGTCAAGCTCGATGTCGGTCGCGAACTGACCCGCGGGCTCGGCGCAGGCGCTGACCCCGAAGTCGGCCGTCGTGCCGCCGAGGACCACGCCGAAGAGATCGAAGAAGCGCTGGCAGGGGCCGACATGGTCTTCGTCACCGCCGGCGAGGGCGGCGGAACCGGTACCGGTGGCGCGCCTGTGGTTGCACGGATCGCGAAATCGATCGGCGCCCTGACGATCGGTGTGGTCACCAAGCCCTTCGGATTCGAGGGTAAGCGTCGTTCATCCCAGGCCGAAATCGGTGTCGAGAACCTCAAGAACGAGGTCGACACGCTCATTGTCGTGCCGAATGACCGGTTGCTCGAGATCAGCGATCGCGGCATCAGCATGCTCGAAGCATTCGCCACAGCAGACCAGGTCCTGCTCGCCGGTGTGCAGGGCATCACCGACCTGATCACCACGCCCGGGCTGATCAACCTCGACTTCGCCGACGTCAAGTCGGTCATGCAGGGGGCCGGTTCCGCGCTCATGGGCATCGGTTCCGCCCGGGGTGCAGATCGCGCCATCAAGGCAGCCGAACTCGCTGTGGCTTCCCCACTCCTCGAGGCGTCCATCGAGGGAGCTCACGGGGTGTTGCTGTCGATCCAGGGCGGCTCGAACCTGGGAATCTTCGAGATCAACGACGCGGCCAGGCTCGTGCAGGAGGCCGTGCATCCCGAGGCGAACATCATCTTCGGTGCGGTCATCGACGACACCCTCGGAGACGAGGTGCGTGTGACAGTCATCGCCGCCGGATTCGACGGAGGCACTCCTCAGGTAAAGCCCGGCGAGGTCAGGCGCACGAACTATGTGATCCCCGAAGACGGCGCCACTGGCGCCACCGTCGAGTCACCCGAGGTCAAGCCGCCGCTGGCAGAAACGCAGCCATGGTCGCCGGAGCCGAGCCTGGTACGCGCGGCGCCGGTCGATCGCAGCTTCGATGATGACGATTCAGACCTCGACATCCCCGATTTCCTCAAGTAGACATCCATGACTGCAACGGCGTCGCTGGCCGAACGGCTCGATGCTGTGCGGTCGGGCGTCGCGGATGCCGCACGCGAGGCTGACCGGGATGTCGCCGAGGTGACGACCATCGTCGTCACCAAGTTCCATCCTGCATCCATGGTGCGGGAACTGCACGACCTGGGTGTACGGGATTTCGGAGAGTCCCGCCACCAGGAGGCCCAGCCCAAAGTCGCGGAGCTGTCAGAGCTCGATGCGACCTGGCATTTCATCGGTCAGTTACAGTCGAAGAAGGCTCGACAGGTCGCAGGCTATGTGGATGTAGTCCACTCGATGGATCGGGATTCGCTGGCTGCTGCTCTCGCCGGCAACACTCTCGACGTGTTCATCCAGGTGAACCTGACTGATGATCCTGGCCGCGGCGGTGTCGATCCCGAGGGAATCCATCAGCTTGCCGAGCACGTGCTCGACGCGGAAGGACTCGAACTCAGAGGACTCATGGCGGTGGCGCCACTGGGCCGCGAACCACGGCAGGCGTTCGCCACCGTCAGGGAACTGTCGGAACGGCTCAGATCGATTGCGCCGCGGGCAGACGCCCTGTCTATAGGCATGTCGGGTGACTACCGCGAAGCGATACTCGAAGGCGCGACACACCTGCGCATCGGCACGGCAATCACGGGTAATCGGCCCACTGCCGGTTAATCTCGATCTACAAGCTTCACCACTCGGAGGAATAAAATGGCAAATCCACTGCGCAAGACCATGGTCTACCTGGGCCTCGCGGATGAGGACTACGACTACGAGCAGGCCCCGTCTGCTCCGGTCGCGCCGGTTGCCCACCACACCCCGACTCCGGCGGCTAATCGCGCGCCGGTCACACCCATGCGTCGCTCCGGCAGCGCCCGACCGGCGGTTACCGAGATGAACGAGATCCTGACAGTCCACCCGCGCCAGTACAAGGACGCGCAGGTCATCGCCGAGAACTTCCGCGAGGGCATCCCGGTCATCATCAACCTCTCCCAGATGAGTGAGCAGGATGCCCGTCGCCTCATCGACTTCGCCAGTGGCCTGTCGCAGGGCCTCTATGGCAAGATCGAGCGTGTGACGAGCAAGGTCTTCCTGCTGTCACCGGCTCACGTGGCCGTCAGTGGTGACCACGCTGAGCCCGAGTCCGACGTGGACGCGTCGTTCTTCGCGCAGCAGTAAACTGTCAGGGTGACAACAGTTTCACCCGTCTCCATCATCGCCGTGGTCATCACGGTGGCTCTGTCGATCTTCATCGTCATGATGTGGGGCAGATTCATTCTCGATCTCGCCCGAACGTTTGCGCGCCGCTGGAGGCCTCAGGGCTTCCTGCTCGTGATCGCCGAGGCGGTCTTCGTGGTTACGGATCCACCGATCAAGCTGGTGAGACGAGGAGTTCCTCCGCTGCGTATCGGTGGTGCGGCCATCGACTTCTCGTGGAGCATCGTGATGCTGGCGGCGATCATCCTCAATTCGATCGTCGGCGGATTCATCTGATCACTGCGGTGATTCTCCTGCCGAGTATGTCGTTGTACTGTGGATAAGGAATTCTGTAACACCGCGTGGACAAGACGTGGGTTCCACATGACCACAGTGCGTAGAATAACGTGCGTTGGCTCAATTTCACGTAGACGTTGAACGTCTCGAGAACAACAAGAAAGAGTGTGAGGTGGCGGCGATGGCTTTAACTCCTGAAGACGTTGTGAACAAAAGGTTCCAACCGACGAAGTTCCGTGAGGGATACGACCAGGACGAAGTCGATGACTTCCTCGACGAGGTAGTCGTCGAGTTGCGTCGACTCAACCAGGAGAACGAGGAGCTGCGCCAGCGACTCATCGCCAGCGACTCCCGCATCAACGACCTGCAGCGCTCCGGCGCCCAGGCCGCCCCGGTCCAGGCCGCTCCGAGCTTCGTCCAGCAGCCGGAGCCAGCGGTCATCGAGCCGGCTCCCGTTGCTGCCTCTGCCCCTGTGGCGGTCCAGCAGGCGCCAGCACCCGCCTCATCGATGGACACCTCAGACACCGGTGGCACCAACAACCTGCTGCAGCTCGCTCGCCGACTGCACGAAGAGCACGTCCGTGAGGGCGTCGAGAAGCGTGATGCGCTCATCGCCGAAGGACACGCCACCGCGGCCAGGATCGTCGAAGAGTCCGAGAGCGGTCACCGCGCCCAGATCGAGATCCTCGACCAGGAGCGCCAGAAGCTCGAGCACCGCGTCGATGAGCTCCGCAACTTCGAGCGCGAGTACCGCCAGAAGCTCAAGGGCTACATCGAGGGCCAGTTGCGTGAGCTTGACAACGATGCCAACGTCCTGACGTCGTCGCAGGGTGCTTCGAGCGCCTTCGTCGATGCTCCGGCGTCGGACGCTCCCGAGTTCGCCGACGCGTCGGCCGGTGCGGACCACCAGGCACAGGATGGCACGCAGCCTCCCGCGAACTTCCCAGGTTTTGCCGGAAACTGAATCACAGCAGACAACGGCCGGTAATCGCGGGGTGAGCAGGAGCGCCCTCGCGATACTGGCCGTTGTTGCTGTGTTCGCGTATTCCGTCGACCGGGTCAGCAAGATCCTCGTCGTCGACAACCTCCCCCTCGGAGAGCCCGTCGATGTCCTCGGTCAACTGCTCCAGTTCAGGTACGTCGAGAACCCTGGGGCTGCGTTCTCCCTCGGTTCAGGCTCCACCTGGGTCTTCGCCATCATCGCCGCACTCGTGGCGATCTTCATCGTCTTCTTCGCGCGGCGCATCCGCTCGACCGCCTGGGCGGTGTTGTTCGGGATGCTGCTAGGCGGGAACCTGGGCAACCTCACGGATCGATTGACCAGGCCTCCGGGATTCGGCGTGGGTCATGTCGTCGACTTCCTGCAGGTGTACGGCTTCCCCGCCATCTTCAATGTCGCCGACGTGGCCATTGTGTCGAGCATGGGCCTTTTCATCCTGCTGACGATTCGCGGAGTCGGGCTCGACGGAAAACGCACCCCGAAGGAAGGGAAACCGCTTACGGGCGCGTCCCAGGATCGACCGGCAGCGGATTCCGCGACACCGACGGACCAGGGCTGACCGTGGAATCCCGCAGTCTTCCCGTTCCGGATGGGCTCGCCGGCGAGCGGGTGGATTCCGCCATAGCCAAGCTCCTCGGGTTCTCGCGAACTTTCGCGGCCGAGGTCGCTGAACTCGGCGGGGTGCAGCTCGACGGCCGTGTACTGGCAAAGTCGGATCGGCTGGTGTCCGGAGGCTGGCTCGAGGTCACCTGGAAGTCGAAGGTCGAGCCATCCATCATTCCGATCATCGTGGAGGATCTCGGGATCGTCTGGGACGATGACGACATTGTCGTGGTCGACAAGCCGGCCGGAGTGGCGGCACATCCCTCCGTGGGGTGGGACGGGCCGACTGTACTCGGCGCGCTGGCGGGAGCTGGATTCCGGATCGCGACCTCCGGTGCGGCTGAGCGAGCGGGAATCGTCCACAGGCTCGATGTCGGGACCAGTGGACTGATGGTCGTCGCGAAGACGGAGTCCGCGTACACGGCACTCAAGCGGGCGTTTCATGATCGCGAAGTGCACAAGATCTATCACGCCGTCGTGCAGGGGCATCCCGATCCCCTCACGGGCACCATCGATGCACCCATCGGTCGCCACCCCGGAGCGAGCTGGAAATTCGCCATCACCGCCGACGGCAAGTCGAGTGTGACCCACTACGAGACCCTCGAAGCGTTCCCGTCTGCATCCCTCCTCGAGATCGAGCTCGAGACTGGGCGGACCCATCAGATCCGGGTGCACATGGCGGCCCAGCGGCACCCCTGCGTCGGTGACACGATGTACGGCGCAGACCCCACGATCTCAGCGAAACTCGGGCTCAGCAGGCAATGGCTGCATGCCAAGCGCCTGGGCTTCGAGCACCCGGCAACGCGCGAGCCCGTCGAGTTCCAGAGCCCGTATCCGACCGACCTTCAACACGCACTTGAGGTGCTTCGAGCCGACTAGATAGCCAACCCGGGCGCGTCAGTTTTTCGCCCCGCCGAGGCGGGCTTATGGTGGTTCCACCCCCTCGAGCAAGTGAAGAGAACCAGTGGCATCCAGCGATTCCTTCGTGCACCTTCATGTGCACAGCGAGTATTCGATGCTGGACGGCGCGGCCAGGATCGGGCCCCTCATGGAGGCCGCGGCAAACGAGAAGATGCCCGCCATCGCCGTAACCGACCACGGCAACATGTTCGGTGCTTACGAGTTCTGGAAGCAGGCTACGGCCAACGGCATCAAGCCGATCATCGGCACAGAGGCCTACATCACACCGGGCACACCCCGGCAGGAGAAGACCCGCATCCGCTGGGGGCAGAACCACCAGAACCAGGATGACGTCGGCGGTTCAGGCTCGTACACCCACATGACGCTGCTCTCCGAGAACAACGAGGGCATGCACAACCTCTTCAGGCTGTCGTCGCTGGCCTCCATCGAGGGCTTCTACTTCAAGCCGCGGATGGACCGCGAACTGCTCAGTCAGTACGGCAAGGGCATCATCGCCACGACCGGGTGCGTCGGTGGCGAGGTGCAGACGCGCCTGAGACTCGGTCAGTACGAGGAGGCGCGGCAGGCGGCATCCGACTTCCGCGACATCTTCGGCGCCGGCAATTTCTACGCCGAGATCATGGATCACGGCATCGACATCGAGAAGCGCACGATGAACGACCTGTTGCGTCTCGCGAAAGAGCTCGACCTGCCCCTCGTCGCCACGAACGACCTGCACTACACCCACGCTCACGATTCCACGGCGCATGCCGCCCTGCTGTGCGTGCAATCGGCGTCGACGCTCGACGATCCCAACCGCTTCAAGTTCGATTCAGACGAGTTCTACCTCAAGAGCGCAGCACAGATGCGGCACCTCTTCCGCGACTACCCCGAGGCCTGCGACAACACTCTGCTCATCGCGGAGCGCTGCGAGGTCAACTTCGAGCACCGCGATCTCATGCCCCGATTCCCCGTCCCCGAGGGCGAGACCGAGGCGAGCTGGTTCGAGAAAGAGGTCGCTGTAGGGATGATGCGCCGGTTCAAGGACGCGCCATCCGAAGCTCACCTCGCTCAGGCGAAATACGAAGTCGATGTCATCAAGCAGATGGGGTTCCCCGGCTACTTCCTGGTCGTCGCCGACTTCATCGCCTGGGCCAAGGCACAGGGCATCCGTGTCGGTCCCGGTCGAGGTTCAGCTGCCGGTTCCATGGCGTCGTACGCGATGGGGATCACCGAACTCGACCCGATCGCCCACGGACTCATCTTCGAGCGATTCCTCAACCCCGAGCGCGTGTCGATGCCCGACGTGGACGTCGACTTCGACGACCGTCGCCGTGGCGAGGTCATCCGGTACGTCACGGAGAAGTACGGTGACGACCGCGTCGCCCAGATCGTCACCTACGGCACGATCAAGGCCAAGCAGGCGCTCAAGGACTCGTCACGAGTGCTGGGAATGCCGTACTCGGTGGGGGAGAAGCTCACCAAGGCGATGCCGCCGCCCGTGATGGGCAAGGACATGCCCCTCGGCGACATCCACAACAAGGACGCCGATCGCTATAAAGAGGCAGGGGACATCCGGGCTCTCATCGAGACGGATGGCGAGGCCGCCAGGGTATTCGAGACGGCGAAGGGCATCGAGAACCTCAAGCGCCAGTGGGGCGTGCACGCTGCCGGCGTGATCATGTCTGCGGAGCCGCTGCTCGATGTGCTTCCCATCATGAAGCGCGAGGACGACGGCGCGATCATCACCCAGTTCGACCAGCCGCCGCTCGAGTCGCTCGGCCTGATCAAGATGGACTTCCTGGGTCTGCGCAACCTCACGGTCATCGAGGATGCCCTTCGCATGATCGAGGCCAACACCGGCACGCGGCTCGTCATCGAGGATCTCGATCTCGACGCGGACCAGGCGACCTACGACCTGCTCGCCCGCGGTGACACTCTCGGCGTCTTCCAGTTGGATGGCGGTGCCATGCGCGCGCTGCTCAAGCAACTGAAACCCACGAACTTCGAAGACATCTCGGCTGTCATCGCGCTGTATCGACCCGGTCCCATGGGTATGAACTCGCACACGAACTATGCGCTGCGCAAAAATGACCTTCAGACGATCGACGCCATCCATCCCGAACTCGAAGAGCCCCTGCGTGACATCCTCGGCACCACGTTCGGTCTGATCGTCTACCAGGAGCAGGTGATGTCGGTCGCGCAGAAGGTCGCCGGCTTCTCGCTCGGGCAGGCCGACGTTCTCCGGCGCGCGATGGGCAAGAAGAAGAAGAGCGAGCTCGACAAGCAATTCGCTGACTTCGAGGGCGGCATGGTCGCCAATGGCTACAGCAAGCAGGCGGTGAAGGTGTTGTGGGAGACCCTCATGCCGTTTGCCGATTACGCGTTCAACAAGGCCCACAGCGCCGGATACGGCGTGCTGAGCTACTGGACCGCCTACCTCAAGGCGAACCACCCAGCCGAGTACATGGCGGCCCTGCTCACCAGCGTCGGTGACTCGAAGGACAAGCTCGGAATGTACCTGAGCGAGTGCCGTCGCATGGGTATCAAAGTGCTCGCCCCCGACGTCAACGAATCGTCGGTCGACTTCACCGCGGTGCCGGCAGAGGGCACGAGGGGGGACGTGAGGTTCGGTCTCGGAGCCGTGCGTAACGTCGGATTCAACGTGGTCGAGGCGATCTCGAAGGCCCGCACGGAGAAGGGACGTTTCACGTCGTTCCACGACTTCCTGCGCAAGGTCCCCCTGCAGGTGGCGAATAAGCGCACTGTCGAGTCCCTGATCAAGGCCGGGGCGTTCGACTCGCTCGGAGCCACGCGGCGGGCGCTCGTGGAGATCCACGAATCGGCTGTCGATGGAGCAGCAAGCGAGAAGCGCGCAGAGGCGAACGGGCAGGTTGGTTTCGACTTCGACAGCCTGTGGGACGAGCCGGAGCAAGCCGAGCACGTTCCCGACCGCCCGGAGTGGGCCAAGCGCGACAAGCTGGCCTTCGAGCGCGAGATGCTCGGTCTGTACGTCTCGGATCATCCGCTTGCCGGGCTCGAAATCGCCCTCGCGAAGCACCAGACGGCATCCATTACCGAGATCATGGGCGGCGATGTCGCTGGCGATGGCGAGCATGTGACCATCGCCGGGCTCATCACCAGCGTGCAGCATCGCGTCGCCAGGAACAGCGGCAACCAGTACGGCATCATCACAGTCGAGGATTTCGCTGGCGAGATCAGCGTCATGTTCCTGGGCAAGACCTACCAGGAGTTCTCACCGGGGCTCACGAACGACGCCATCGTCGTCGTACGCGGGCGAGTGAGCGTTCGTGACGACGGCATGAACCTGCACGCGGTGAGCATGTTCGTGCCTGACACCGGTTCCAGCCTCGGGTCGGGTCCGATCGTGATCGCGGTGCAGGAGACGAGGGCGACGACGGAGATCGTGACGGCGCTCAACGACGTGTTGATTCGTCACTCCGGCGCAAACGAGGTGCGGCTGAAGCTCATCCGTGGAGACACGGCCCGGGTGTTCGAGATCCCGTATCCCGTGACGGTCTCTGCCGACCTGTACGGAGAGCTCAAGACCCTGCTCGGCCCGAACTGTCTCACGTAGGCGTTCGATCGCTACGCGGTCTCGCCGGGTTTGAAGTAGCGGCGCTCGTGGTACAGCAGTGCGTCATCCTCGGCGCCGAGTGAACCGTCTTCGATCTGTACGACGATCACGGCGTTGTTGCGAACAGGATGCACCTCGACGATGGTCCCGAGCATCCACGCGGTCACGTCCTCGAGTATCGGCACCCCGTGGGGGCCTTCGTGCCAGTGCTCTCCGACGAACCTGACGGCGTGGTCCGCCGCCATGCGTTCTGCCTGGTGACGCGAGCGAGGCCCGAGCGTGTGGATCACCACGTGATTTCCCACCGTCATCGCTGGCCACGAACTCGACACCTGTGCCATGTTGAACGTGGCCATGGGCGGAACTGCCGATAGCGAGGCCAGGGACGTTGCCGTGAAGCCTGCCGGTGATCCATCGGGCATCACGGCGGTGACCACCGCAACGCCGGCAGCGTGGCGGCGGAACGCTCGCTTGAAGGCGTCAAGGCCGTCGACGGGGATGTCGTGGCCGTCGCCTGACGCGGGAGGAGGTGACGTTGTCTCGTTCATACTGTGTGGTCAATCATCCTCCACCTCCGAGTATTCCTTCGACGACGGCGGTCATGAGACGCCAAAGCGCACGTGGCTCCCAGTTGGGCCAACTAACATTGAACGGCCATGATGCACACCATAGATCTGCGTGATCTCCCCTCCAGCCAAGCCGATCTCGCGCGAGTAGTTCCTCGTGCGGTCACCGACGTCTCCGCGGCTTCCGCGGTCGCCGCCCAGCTCATCTCCGACGTGCGCGAGCGCGGCGAAGATGCACTCATCGAGCAGGCCGAGCGCCTCGATGGCGTGCGACCGGAGCGGATCCGCATTCACGCAGACGAGGTGAACCGGGCCGTCAGGTCGCTGGATTCTGCCGTTCGCGAAGCACTCGAGACGGCCATCGCCCGAGTACGCCAGGCCACGCAGGCCCAGGTGCCGAAGAGCACGGTCACAGAACTCGGGCCCGGCGCGCAGGTCATCCAGCGCTGGCAGCCCGTGAACCGCGTGGGGCTGTACGTTCCCGGTGGTAAGGCCGTCTACCCGTCGAGCGTCGTCATGAATGTTGTTCCTGCGCAGGTCGCCGGGGTTTCGTCTGTAGCCATCGCGTCTCCGCCGCAACGGGAGTTCGGCGGATCCGTGCACCCGACCATCCTCGCCGCGGCGGGAATCCTCGGCATCGACGAGGTCTACGCCATGGGTGGGGCCGGAGCGATCGGCGCCCTTGCGTACGGGGTTCCCAGCCTCGGGCTCGATCCCGTGGAGATCATCACCGGCCCCGGAAACGTCTATGTCGCAGCGGCCAAGCGACTGGTCCGCGGCACTGTGGGTATCGATTCGGAAGCCGGCCCCACCGAGATCCTCGTGATCGCGGATGCCACGGCCGACGCCTATCTGGTCGCCACCGACCTCATTTCCCAGGCCGAGCACGATGAGCTTGCCGCCGTCGTGCTGGTGACCGACTCGCCCGAGCTCGCTGACGCGGTATCGACCGAGGTGGAACGGCTCGTGGCAGCCACGAACCACAGCGCCAGGGTCCGTATCGCCGTCGACGGAGTGCAATCGGCAGTCGTGCTCGTCTCAGACATGGCCGCGGCCGCAGCCTTCAGCAATGCCTACGGCCCGGAGCACCTCGAGATCCAGACGGCCGAACCCGGCGCCGTGCTCGACATGATCGAGAGCGCAGGGGCTATCTTCCTCGGCGCGCATTCTCCGGTCAGCCTCGGGGACTACCTCGCGGGATCGAATCACGTGCTTCCGACCGGTGGCCAGTCGAGATTCGCATCGGGACTGGGCGCATACACCTTCCTGCGCCCCCAGCAGGTCATCAACTACGACCGTTCTGCGCTGCAGCGCGTGAGTTCGCTGATCGTGGCTTTGAGTGAAGCCGAAGACCTGCCTGCCCACGGTGCGGCCGTCAGCGCTCGGTTCGAAGACCGCTCCTGACGCCAGCCGATAGACTCGCCCCACCATGTTCTGCCCCTTCTGCCGTCATCCCGACAGCCGCGTCATCGATTCCAGGACCAGCGACGACGGTCTCTCGATCCGCCGACGCCGCCAGTGCCCGGAATGCGGCCGGCGGTTTTCGACGACAGAGACTGCATCGCTGAGTGTGATCAAGCGCAACGGCGTCGTGGAACTGTTCAGCAGGGAGAAGATCGTCTCCGGCGTGCGCAAGGCCTGCCAGGGCAGGCCGGTTACTGACACCGATCTCGCCGTGCTGGCGCAGCGCGTCGAAGAGAGCATCAGGGCTACCGGGGCGGCCCAGGTCGATGCGAATGACATCGGCCTGTCGATCCTGACTCCGCTTCGGGAACTGGATGAAGTGGCCTACCTGCGGTTCGCCAGTGTGTACCAGGCTTTCGATTCGCTCGACGATTTCGAGGCAGCGATCGCGCAGCTGAGGATCGACCACGCCTCGGACACTGCCCGGGCCGCGGCGACAGACTGACCCCGCCCAACTCTTGGCTCGCCATGTATAACGTCATCTTCCGGGTCTTTTTCGCGCGCATGGACCCCGAGCGCGCGCATACTGTGGCCTTCAGGGTCATCCGATTTCTTCCGACCCTGGGTTTCGGCTCGGTCGTGCGCCGGTTCACCCGACCCGCGGAACGACTGCGGGTCTCGACTCTCGGACTCGAGTTCGACTCCCCGTTCGGGGTCGCCGCGGGATTCGACAAAGAGGGCACGGGCATCCGAGGGCTCGGGCAACTGGGCTTCAGCCACGTCGAGGTGGGCACCATCACCGCCAGGCCGCAGCCGGGTAACGAGAAGCCCCGCCTGTTCCGGCTGATCGCCGATCGTGCCGTGATCAACCGCATGGGCTTCAACAACCATGGGGCTGCCGCAGCCGCTCGCGTCATTCGCCGTGCGCGCGCCCGATCCGGGCGACCCGTCATCGGCGTGAACATCGGCAAGTCGAGGGTCGTGGACGTGGATGACGCGATCGACGACTATCTTGCGAGCACTAAAGTGCTGGCGCCCCTCGCCGACTACCTCGTGGTGAACGTCAGCTCGCCGAACACTCCCGGATTGCGCGGACTGCAGGAACTCGAAAAGCTCCGCCCGCTGCTGAATGCCGTGACGTCGGCGGCGGGTTCCACGCCCGTGCTCGTCAAGATCGCGCCGGACCTCACCGACGACGAGGCGACGGCGATCGCTGCTCTCGCCGTCGAGCTTGTCGACGGCATCATCGCGACGAATACGACCCTCTCGAGGGCGGGCCTGGCCACGGATGCCGCGACAGTGGCCGCGGCAGGAGCCGGGGGGCTGTCCGGGCTACCGGTCGCCGCCCGCTCGCTGGAGTTGCTCAGGCTCATCAGGTCGGTGGTGCCGGAAGGGTTCTGCGTGATCTCCGTCGGGGGAGTGGAGACCGCGATCGACGTCGCCGAACGACTGGATGCCGGTGCCACGCTCGTGCAGGGCTACACGGGATTCCTCTATCGGGGTCCCCTCTGGGCCCGGCAGGTCAACCGCGGACTGGCGAGACTGCGCTAGGCAGCCCCGCCAGCAGGGTCACTCGTACCGCAGGGAATCGATCGGGCTCTGTCGAGCCGCCCTGGACGCGGGGAGCACGGCGGCGATGAAGGCGATTCCCATCACGAGCAGCAGCACCGTCACTATCGCGCCGGGCGTGAAGGTGAGGATCTGCAGGCCCGCCAGATCGGCAAGCAGTCCGCCGGCGAGCACCTGGCTGATGATTCCACCCACGAGCATCGCGACGCCGGCCCCGATGGCGCTCCCGAGGAATCCGATAAAAACAGCCTCGGTGCTGAACAGGGCGAAGATGCGTCCGCCGCTCATACCCATCGCCTTCATCAGTCCGATTTCTCGAGTGCGTTCCTGCACGCTCATCAACAGGGTGTTGATGATGCCGAAGCCTGCCGCGAGCAGTGCGATCACCGCAAACGCATTGAGCACGAGGATGATCCCGTCGATCACAGACTGGAACGTGCCGATCTGGTCGGCGACCGTGGTGCCGGCATAGCCCGCCGTCTGGAGGTCTGCTTTCAGTGCCGCGGTATCTGCTTCGGTCGCGCCAGCCGCGAACGTGATGGTGGCGCTGCCGTATTGCGACGATGTGCCGGTCGGGATCCCGACATTCTGCGCGTCGTAGAGCGCGGTGGTGAGTGCTTCATTGAGGCTCGGCGTAGCGCCGAACAGCGTGGGTTCCTGCACGCCGACGACCGTGGCATCCACCGTCGACTGCTCGCCGAGGGCATTCGTGATCGCGATGGCGACCGATGCGCCCACGGCATCGTCGTTGGTGGAGAAGCCGAGGGTATCGATATAGGTGGTGGGCAGGATGATCTGGAGCTCGGAGCTGTTCGCGTCGAACATGGCGCCGGCCGCGAGTTCGATCCTGACCCCGGCGCTGAGGGGACTGACCGACAACTGGAACTTGCCGTTCGTCCCGTATTCGATGTAGTCCGGTCGCACGCTCACGATCGGAGCCGCGGTCCTGACACCATCGATCGCCCTGATGGCGTCGAGATCGTCATCGGTTATTGCCTGGACTGTCGAACCGGGAGGGCCCACTCCGCTCGACACCTCGGTCGAGCCGCTCTCCTCGTAGGGCTGGGGGCCCTCGGTCTCTGCGGTGGCTTCGACGGGCTTGGTGACGTTCATCACATCCGGAGCGCCGATCGAGGCAACCTGGCTGTCGATGTAGTTGTTGACGCCTGCACCGAGTCCGTTGGTGAGGGTGAGGGTGAACGCGCCGATGAAGATCGCAATGACGGTGAGGGTGGTGCGGAGGCGACTCCTGAACGAGTTGCCGATCGCGGTCGCGACGATATCCAGGGCCTTCATGCTCCGACCTCCTGCGTGTGGTGTGCGCTGACCGCTGGTTCGTCGACGATCAGTCCATCCCTGAGATAGATGCGGCGGGATGCCCTTGCCGCCAGTTCCTCGTCGTGCGTGACGATCACGAGCGTGATGCCCTGGCTGCGGTTGAGTTCGAACAGGAGGTCTTCGACGACGGCTCCCGTCGTCGAGTCGAGATTGCCTGTGGGTTCGTCCGCGAAGATGATGCGGGGATTGTTTACCAGCGCCCTGGCGATGACGACACGCTGCTTCTGGCCTCCCGACAGGTCGGTGGCCTTCGACCGGGATTTATCGGCGAGCTCGAGCTGCTCGAGCGCGGCCATCGCTCTCTTCGTCCTCTCCCGTGAGGGGATCCTCGCGATCTTCAGCGGCAGCATCACGTTGTCGAGCACCGTGGTGTTCGGTGTCAGGAAGAACTGCTGGAAGACGAAGCCGAACGTGCGGTTGCGCAGGGTGTTGAGGCGCGAACCCTTCAGTTTCGAGGCATCCGTGCCGTCCACGATGAGGTCGCCGCTGCTGGGCGCGTCGAGCATCGCAAGGATGTGCATGAGCGTGGATTTGCCGGAGCCGCTCTTGCCGACGATGGCGATGGACTCGCCGTCGGCGATGTCCAGGGTCACGCCCTTGAGGGCATCGAAACGGCTCGAGCCGCTTCCGTAGTGTTTCGTGAGGTTGCGAACGGAGAGAACAGGGGCGGTCATGGCACCAAGTCTGCCAACGGCCCAGGCCGAAGTCGTCGTCTCCCGGGTGGCTCCCAGATACTCCGGTGGGAGTCTCTTCGAGTTGGTATCGTGTGGCCCATGACCGACGGAATCGTTGTTACCCGTTCCTTCGCCTCGACGCCCGACGAGGTGTTCTCGGCCTGGACCACCCCGGCACACTTCTCGGAGTGGTTCGGCACGTCCGACATCCCAGTGGATTCGGTGACGATGGATGTGCGGGTCGGCGGAACGTGGGCGGCCTCGATGCATCTGGCCGACGGCAACACGATCGACTGGATGGGCGAGTACACCGAGGTCGACCGTCCAGCCAGGCTCGCGTTCACGATGACCGACACCCCGGCCGACGATGCACGGGAACCCGTCGTCATCGAGATCTCGGCGGTGGAGGGTGGGGCGCAGATGACGCTCTCCCAGGCCGCGACGGACTTCGGTCCAGAGCAGATCGCCGCGACGGCAGCGGGCTACAACCTCTTCTTCGACGACATGGAGTCGGTGCTCGCCTCCCTGTAGTCCTCGGCTCGATGGCCTAGGCGGGGAACTGTCCGCGCTTGACCTGCGGCTTGGGCAGGCGCATCACGCGAAGCTGCAGCGCACGCATGGCCGCGTACCACCGCACCTTCTCGACGCGATCGTCTCCGAACTTGGCGGCGAGCTTGCGCTTCACGATAAAGCCCAGCACGACGACGTCGATGACGGCCACGAGGAAGAAGGCCCAAAGGGCGACGAGCCCGATCGCCTGAACTTCCGGCTGCGGGAAGAACGTCAGGATGATCACGACGAACATGAGCGGAATCAACAGCTCGCCGACGCTGAATCGTGCGTCGACGTAGTCTCGGACGAAACGTTTCTGCGGCCCGCGGTCGCGCATGGGGAGGAACTTCTCCTCACCGGCGGCCATGCCGATGCGGGCGCGCTCGCGCTGGGCCTGCATCTGGCTGCGAGCGGCTTTTCTGGCTGCCGTGCGGTCGCTCGAGACGAGGGGCTGCTTACGGGCGAGCTCACGTTCGCGGCGGGTGGGAGTTGCGTGGCCCTTGCCGCTGGAGATGCTGTCCTGGTTGAGTTCGTAGCCTGCTTTATTGGCTGCGTCGCTCTCTGATGTCTTGGCCACGGGGGTTCCTCACCTCTGTCGAGCTTTAAGATTACTCGCATGACTGAAAAGCTGCAGCCGCATCCGCTCCTCCCCGAACTGACCGAGGCGGTGAGAGACGGGATGCCCGTGGCCATCGCCGAGCTCGGAAACCTCGTTCGCATTCCCTCCGTGTCGTGGGACGGGTTCGACCCAGCGCATGTTGCAGCCAGCGCTTCTGCCGTGAAGGTGCTTCTCGATGGACTCGAGGTGTTCGACACCGTGGAGATTTCGACGGCACCCATCGACGAAACCCGTACCGGTCATCCTGCGCTGCTGGCGACCCGAGCCGCGAAGAACGGCAAACCGACGATCCTGCTCTACGCACACCACGACGTGCAGCCTCCCGGAAATACCGACGACTGGGAGTCGAGCCCGTTCGAGCCGACGGTTCGCGGCGACCGCCTCTACGGCCGCGGCGCCGCCGACGATAAGGCTGGGGTGATGGCTCATATCGCCGCGATCCGCGCCTTCGTCGACACGGTGGGCCACGATTTCGATCTCGGACTCGTCGCGTTCTTCGAGGGCGAGGAGGAGTTCGGCTCACGGTCGTTCGAGAATTTCGTCGTGCAGCACCGGGAGCAGCTGGCTGCCGACGTCATCGTCGTCGCGGATTCAGACAACTGGGACGTGACCACCCCGGCCCTCACGGTGGGGTTGCGCGGCAACGTGACGTTCAAGCTGAAGATCTCCACGCTCGAGCACGCCTTGCACTCCGGGATGTTCGGTGGAGCCGCCCCCGACGCCATGCTCGCCGCCATCAGGCTTCTCGCCACCCTCCACGCCGAGGACGGATCGGTCGCGGTGGAGGGGCTGACGAGTCGTGAATCCGAAACTCCGGAATATTCTGAGGAGAAGCTCGCCGAGGAAGCAGCGCTGCTCGACGGTGTCTCGGCCATCGGCCACGGGGCGGTGTTGTCGAGGCTGTGGGACCAGCCGGCCATCACCATCACGGGGATCGATGCTCCCTCCGTGGTGAATGCCTCGAATACACTCGCGCCGTCCGTGACCGTCAAGCTCAGCGCCAGGATCGCGCCGGGGCAGACGGCGGTCGACGCATACACCGCGCTCGAGGCGCATCTCCTTGCCCACGCCCCATTCGGAGCCCATCTCGAGATCTCGGATGTGGATCGCGGCGACCCGTTCCTCGTCGACACGAGCGGCTGGGCGGTTGCAGAGGCGAAGGACGCCATGGCGCAGGCCTGGGGCGTCGAACCACTCGAAACCGGTATCGGCGGATCGATCCCGTTCATCTCCACGCTGGTCGAGAACTTTCCCGAAGCGCAGATTCTGGTGACCGGAGTCGAAGATCCGGATTCGCGCGCACACAGCCCGAACGAATCCCTCCATCTCGGGGTATTCCAGCGCGCGATCCTCACCGAGGCCGTGTTGCTGGCAAAGCTCGAAACACGAGCGTAGAATTGGACCATGACTGACACCGCCACGAGCACTGAACCCACCACCGAGGCCACGATCACCGCCGCGCACGGTGTGGGTCTTACTGATGCCGCTGCCGACAAGGTCAAGAGCCTCATGACGCAGGAGGGTCGCGACGACCTGAAACTGCGACTGGCTGTGCAGCCCGGTGGATGCTCCGGGCTCATCTACCAGCTCTACTTCGACGAGCGCACCCTCGATGGCGACGCTGTCGTCGAGTTCGGTGAAGGAGTCGAAGTCGTTCTCGACAAGATGAGCGTGCCTTACCTCGACGGAGCCATCATCGACTTCGAAGACACCATCCAGAAGCAGGGCTTCACGATCGACAACCCCAACGCGCAGGGCAGTTGCGCCTGCGGCGACAGCTTCCACTGATCTCGACAGCTTTAGGGAAAACGCGCCAGTAATGGCGCGTTTTTTCGTTGCCGGGACCCGGCGGGGTGACCAGTCGGGTGTCGCTCCCGTTATAGACTTACGGTGAATCTTGTCCGTGTTTTGCGAGAGGTAACTGGTGCGCTCCAACCGCCGTCTACGATGGATAGCCATTCCGCTTGGCGTCATCGTCACGATCGCCCTGGCCGGCTGCACGCCGGAACAGTTGCAGGGTTGGCTCCCTGGCAGTGGCGAGACAACCAACCACACGTCGTCGATTGTCGGCCTGTGGGTGACGTCCTGGATCGTCCTGCTTGCAGTGGGTGTTGTCACGTGGGGCCTCATCATCTGGACGGCAGTGGTCTACCGTCGACGCAAGGGTCAGTCCGGGCTTCCTGTGCAGTTGCGCTACAACCTGCCGATCGAGATCTTCTACACGATCGTTCCCCTGTTCCTCGTTCTCGGCTTCTTCGCATTCACGGCGAGGGACCAGGCCCAGATCGAAGAGCCGACCCAGAACCCCGACGTCCAGATCGAGGTCATCGGCAAGCGCTGGGCATGGGACTTCAACTACGTCACCGATGACGCGTACAGCACGGGTGTGCAGGCCGACTTCAACCCGGACGGCTCCATCAACACCGACAACCTTCCGGTGCTCTACCTGCCGATCGACAAGACGATCGAGATCAAGATCGAATCGCGGGACGTCATCCATTCATTCTGGGTCGTGGACTTCCTCTACAAGAAAGACATGATCCCCGGCAAGAGCAATTACATGTACTTCACTCCGACGGAGTTAGGTACCTTCCAGGGCAAATGCGCAGAGCTGTGCGGCGAGTACCACTCGCTCATGCTCTTTACCGTGAAGGTGGTGTCCGAAACCGACTACGAGGCGTATATCGCCGACCAGAAGGCAAACGGATTCGACGGCCAGATCGGGCTCGAGTACAACGTGAACCAGAACCTGCCCGGCAACGGCAGCACTGACGAGGGATAGCGATGACTACAACAGTCGAGCGACCAGCCACGATAGGTGGCTCGTCGACATCGGGCACAGTCGGCGGAGCCGCAGTCGAACGCAAGGGCAACGTCATCGTCAACTGGGTCACGTCGACTGACCACAAGACCATCGGGTACATGTACCTGATCACCTCCTTCATCTACTTCCTGCTGGGCGGTGTGATGGCTCTTGTCATCCGCGCACAGTTGTTCGCACCGGGCTTGTCGATCGTCGCTACGGGGGAGCAGTACAACCAGCTCTTCACCATGCACGGCACGATCATGCTGCTGATGTTCGCTACGCCGCTGTTCGCCGGCTTCGCCAACGTGCTGATGCCTCTCCAGATCGGCGCACCTGACGTCGCGTTCCCAAGACTCAACGCTTTCGCCTACTGGCTGTACAGCTTCGGGTCTCTCATCGCCGTCGCGGGATTCCTCACCCCTCAGGGTGCGGCATCCTTCGGCTGGTTCGCCTACGCACCGCTGTCGAGCACGACGTTCTCTCCCGGTTATGGCGGAAACCTCTGGGTCTTCGGTCTCGCACTGAGCGGATTCGGAACGATCCTCGGAGCCGTCAACTTCATCACGACCATCATCACGATGCGTGCTCCCGGTATGACGATGTTCCGCATGCCGATCTTCACCTGGAACACCCTGGTGACCTCGCTTCTGGTCATCATGGCATTCCCCGTCCTCGCGGCCGCGTTGTTCGCGCTGGGTGCGGACAGGGTGGTGGGTGCGCATATCTACGACCCCGCCAATGGTGGCGTGATTCTCTGGCAGCACCTGTTCTGGTTCTTCGGGCACCCTGAGGTCTACATCATCGCGTTGCCTTTCTTCGGTATCGTCTCCGAGATCTTCCCGGTGTTCGCCCGCAAACCGATCTTCGGGTACCGCACGCTCATTTACGCGACGATTGCCATCGCCGCTCTGTCGATCACGGTATGGGCTCACCACATGTACGTGACGGGTTCGGTGCTGCTGCCGTTCTTCTCGCTCATGACGATGCTGATCGCAGTGCCGACGGGCGTGAAGATCTTCAACTGGATCGGCACGATGTGGCGGGGCTCCGTGACGTTCGAGACCCCCATGCTGTGGGCGATCGGCTTCCTGATCACGTTCACATTCGGTGGACTGACGGGCGTCATCCTCGCGAGCCCGCCGCTCGACTTCCACGTCTCTGACACCTACTTCGTGGTGGCGCACTTCCACTACGTGGTGTTCGGCACCGTCGTCTTCGCCATGTTCGCCGGCTTCTACTTCTGGTGGCCGAAGTGGACGGGCAAGTTGCTCAACGAACGCCTCGGCAAGATCCACTTCTGGCTCTTGTTCGTCGGCTTCCACACGACGTTCCTCATCCAGCACTGGATCGGTGTGCTTGCGCTTCCGCGTCGATACCGCACCTATCTCGAGTCCGATGGCGTGACGTGGATGAACCAGGTCTCCACCACAGGAGCGGCGATCCTCGCGATCTCCATGCTTCCGTTCTTCTACAACGTGTACATCACCGCCCGCAAGGCGCCCAAGGTGACAGTCGACGACCCCTGGGGATACGGCCGGTCGCTCGAGTGGGCCACGAGCTGCCCGCCGCCGCGTCACAACTTCACGTCCATCCCTCGCATTCGCTCCGAGGCTCCCGCGTTCGACCTGAACCACCCCGAGGCCGGAATCCCCGTCGGGATCGGGGGAGTGGGACCCTTGAAGGACGCTCCTGACGCTCCCGTCTACGACCTCGGCGACGAGAAAGTCAAGTAAGCATGTCTACCAACGCACGCCTGTTCTGGATTCTGGCAGGCTTCTTCTTCGCGGCCGATATCGCGTACATAGTCTGGTCATTGCTTGTCTCGGCGAGCCCCGCGGCACAGACCGCGCCGCAGATCGAATGGGTAGGTACGGTCGCGATCGGACTCACGGGGGCGCTTTCCGCGCTCATCGCGTTCTACATCGGCCGCATCTACAAGTCGCAGGGTGGTGAGTTGCCCGAGGATCGCCTCGACGCGAACATCGATGACGGCGACGCCGAACAGGGATTCTTCAGCCCGTGGAGCTGGTGGCCCATTGTGCTCGCAAGCAGTGCGGCGCTGACGTTTCTGGGTATTGCTGTGGGGCCGTGGATCTCGTTCATCGGCGTTGCGATATTCCTGATCAGCATCGTGGGGTGGATCTATGAGTACTACCGCGGATACTTCGCCCGCTAGTTCGTTCAGGCTCCGCCCGGCCGTCGAAACCGATTCCTCCCGTGTCTTCTCGCTGCTCCAGCAGCTCGAGGGATATTCCCCGGAGCAGGAAGCGTTCGACAAGAACTTCACCTTTCTTCTTCAGGATGAGGCAACCACCCTGCTGCTGGTGGCCGTCGACATCGATGGCACGGTCGTCGGCTACGCGCTGACCACGATCACGCCCTTGCTGCATGTCAATGGCAGCTCGGCGCAATTGCAGGAACTGGCCGTGGATGTCGCCCGCCAGGGTGAAGGGATCGGCACTGTCCTTATCGAAGAGGTAGAGCGGTTGTGTCGTGAGCGCGAGGTGCGGCAGCTGACGGTGCCCAGTCGCCGTTCAGCCGACTTCTATGAGCGGATCGGCTACAGGTCCACCGCCGACTTCCTGAAGCGCAGCCTCGACAGCTGAGGCCCGTTTGATTTAACGTCGCCAGCGATAGGGTGTCGTCGAGGATACGGCGATGAGTCCCGATCGTTCGAGGATGGGTCGAGAGTACTCTGTCGAGTCGCTGTGGATCAGGGTCTTTCCCAGGACGATGGCGGCTCGCGCTCGTGCCGCCGTGAGTGCCTTGTAGATGCCCCGCCCGCGCCAGTCTGCCCTTGTGGCTCCGCCCCAGATCCCGGCGAACTGGGTATCGGGAACGGGCTCCAGCCTGCCGGCCGACACCATGATCCCACCGCTCTCAGCGACCCAGAGCTGCATTCCATCCCGTCGCGCCATCCGATTGAGCAGCGCAACAGCCATCTCTTCCGATACTGGGTCGCCGAAGACCTCATCCTGCATCGCGCTCATGGCGCGAACGTCACTCTCGGTCACAACCGTACGGAGAGTGATCCCGTCGGGAAGCGGGACCTCCGTCGCGAGGGCGTCGGCGTCTCCGATCATGATCGTTTCGGTGTCGTCTGCCACGAAGCCGTTGTCGAGTAATGCCTGCCCCAGCCCTGGAGCTGCGTCGTGAGCCCGAGTCTTCCACTCGACCCGGCTGATGGAGAGATCTCGCTGGAAGTGGTCGAGGGCCGTGGGCACGAGCTGGCGCACCTGGAGCTCAGTGAGGCTGCCGAGGTCACGGTAGGTGATGAACCCGCGTCCGCCGGCGAAGGTCACCAGCCGCAGCGGTCCCATCAGTTCGACAGAGGCCGCGCTGGGGGTTTCGGAGGCACTGCGTAGTTGCGAGTCATAGGCGTCGAGCAGCTGTGCGCGGAGGTTCTGTTGCACGGAAGACATCCTCCATCATCGCTCTCATGACGAACGCCGCTGACCCTCAGGGTCAGCGGCGTTCGATCAGTGCCTGGATCAGTGGTCGTCGTGCGAGCTTTCGATCTGCTTGCTCGTGACCGGCGAGATGCGGTCCTCGAAGAACCAGCTCGAAGCTGCAGCACGCACTCGCTGGTTGAGCGAAATGCGACCCTGGGCATCCGGTCGCACCATCAGTGGCTGGTACTCCTCGTAGCTCACGAGCTTCCACCGCTGGTACTCGTCGAGCTGCTCGTGCACCTCGATGTACTCGCCACCGGGCAGTCGAACGATACGACCCGACTCGAAGCCATGAAGTGCGATCTCACGATCCTTCTTCTGAAGACCGATGCAGATCCGCTTGGTTACGAAGTACGCGATGATCGGACCGATGATCAGCAATGCCTGGCAGGAATGGATGACACCCTCGATGGATAACCTGAAGTGCGTCGCGAGAAGGTCGGAACTCGCCGCCGCCCACAGCACGGCGTAGAACGTCACGCCGGCTGCACCGATCGCGGTGCGGGTCGGAGCGTTGCGGGGACGGTCTGCGATGTGGTGCTCCCGCTTGTCTCCCGTGATCCATGCCTCGATGAAGGGATAGAACGCGACCAGCGCGAGGAAGATCGGCAGGATCAACAGCGGGATCATGATGTTCAGCGACAGGGTCGCGCCGAACAACTCGACTTCCCAGCCCGGTGGCACGAGCCTGAGGGCACCGTCGGCGAATCCGATGTACCAGTCAGGTTGTGTGCCTGCAGAGACAGGGGAGGGGTCGTACGGGCCGTAGGTCCACACCGGGTTGATCTGGAACAGCGAGGCGATCAGCATGATCACACCGAAGATGATGAAGAAGAATCCGCCGGCCTTCGCGGCGAACACCGGCATGATCGGCACACCGACGACGTTGTCGTTGGTGCGGCCGGGGCCAGCAAACTGGGTGTGCTTGTTGATGATCAACAGGAGCATGTGCACGCCGATCGCGGCGACCAGGATGGCCGGCAGGATCAGGATGTGCAGCACGTAGAGCCTGCCCACGATGTCGACGCCGGGGAACTCGCCGCCGAACAACAGGTAGGAGATCCACGTTCCGATGACCGGGATTCCCTTGACCATGCCGTCGATGATGCGCAGTCCGTTACCGGAGAGCAGGTCATCGGGCAGCGAATAGCCGGTGAAACCTTCGGCCATCGCGAGGATGAAGAGCACGAATCCGATGAGCCAGTTGATTTCACGCGGCTTGCGGTACGCACCGGTGAAGTAGATGCGCAGCATGTGCAGGCCAATGGATGCCACGAACAGCAGTGCTGCCCAGTGGTGCACCTGGCGCATCAGGAGGCCGCCGCGGATGTCGAACGAGAGGTCGAGGGTCGACGCCATAGCAGCCGACATCTCGATTCCCTTGAGCGGCACGTATGAGCCCTCGTAGACGACCTCGACCATGGATGCCTGGAAGAAGAAGGTCAGGAACGTTCCCGACAGCAGGATGACGATGAAGCTGTAGAGCGCCACCTCACCGAGCATGAACGACCAGTGGTCGGGGAAGATCTTGCGACCGACCTCTTTGGTGATTCCCGAGATGCTCGTGCGCTCGTCCAGGTAGTTGCCTGCCCAGCCCGTGAATCGTGCGCCACGGCTCTTCTGAGCGGCGGGTGCGGGGCGGTCTTCGGTGGTAGTCATAGCTTGCGCTCCCAGAAGCTTGGTCCAACTGGTTCGGTGAAGTCGCTGCGTGCGACCAGGTAACCCTCGGCATCCACTGAGATGGGGAGCTGAGGCAATGGGCGCTTGGCGGGTCCGAAGATCACCGCTGCTTCCTGGGTGATGTCGAACTGCGACTGGTGGCACGGGCACAGCAGATGATGGGTCTGCTTCTCGTACAGGGCCACCGGGCAGCCGACATGGGTACAGATCTTGGAGTACGCGATGATGCCCTCGTAGTTCCAGTCCTCGCGACCGGCAGATACATTCAGGTCAGCAGGCTTGAGGCGCATAACGAGCACCGCGGCCTTGGCCTTCTCTTCCAACGGGTGCTCGGACTCTTCCAGACCTTCCGGAATCACATGGAAGGCAGAGCCGAGCGTTACTTCAGAAGCTTTAATTGGGGTTCCCGAGGGATCCCGCGTCAACCGCACTCCTTCTGCCCACAAAGTGTGCTTGAGCAGCGGCACCGGGTCTTCGCTCGGTGCCAGGTCACGGAATAAGGCGATAGCAGGTACGGGCGAGACGACGAGGGCACCGATGAGGGTGTTGCGGATAAGCGTGCGGCGCCCGAAGCCCGATTCCTTGTTGCCGAGAGTGAACACCTCAACGGCCTTGGCGCGGGTCTCGTCTGTGCCTCGGGTACCGTGGCGCTGCTCGACCATATCGTGGCCATCCATGAGCGCCTTCGACCAGTGCACGGCACCGATACCGACGGCGAGCAGGCCGAGAGCGATGCTGATGCCGAGCAGCAGGTTGTTCAGCCGAACCGATCCCATGTCTCCCGGGACGATAGGGAAGGCGATGTAGACGGCGACAGCCATGACGCTGCCGATGATGGACAGGAAAAACAGGCCGGAAACTCGACGTTCCTGCGCCTTCTCGACGGCGGGGTCCAGGTCTGCCACTCGAGGACGGTACGGCTCGAAGCCGGGGTTCTGGATGCGGTCAGACGCCACGACGGCAGTACCCGCTGGCGGCGGGTTGTTGCCGTACTTTTCCACGGTCGTGCCGACGATGGAGCTGTCGGTGGTGCCGTCGTGGTCGTGTGCCATTCTCTTCCCTACGTTGTGCGTCGCTGTGCGAAGTCGTGTGTCAGTTCGAGCGGGCTGTCAGCCAGATCGTGATTGCCACGATCCCGCCGAGTCCGAAGATCCAGATGAAGAGGCCCTCAGAGACAGGACCGAGGTTGCCGAGGCCGAAGCCACCGACGGAAGGCGTCTCATCGAGGTACTTGAGGTACGTGATGATGTTGGCCTTCTGCTCAGGCGTGATGTTGTCATCGTTGAAGACGGGCATGTTCTGCGGGCCGATCAGCATGGCGTCATACACGTGGTTGGCGGCAACTCCTGCGAGGGGAGGAGCGAACTTGCCCTCGGTAAGAGCACCGCCTGCTCCGGCAACGTTGTGGCACATCGCGCAGTTGATGCGGAAGAGTTCGGCACCCTCTGAAGCATCACCTTCACCGGTCAGGTACTCGTCTGACGGGATAGCCGGGCCGGGCGCCTTCGACGCCACGAACTCCGCGAGAGCCGAAACCTGCTCCTCGGTGAACTGCACGGGCTTCTTCTCGGCCTGGGGACCGGTAGCGGCGAGCGGCATACGACCGGTGCCCACCTGGAAGTCCACAGAGGCAGCCCCGACGCCGATGAGCGTCGGCCCCTGGGTCGTGCCCTGGAGGTTCATGCCGTGGCAGGTTGCGCAGTTCGCCGCAAACAGCTTGCTGCCGTCCTCGATGGTGACTTCCGCTGCCGCACTGGTCTCAGCCGTGGCACTGGTGGTGAAGAGCGCGTACGTTCCGCCGGTCGCGAGGAGGCCCACCACGATCAGTGCGACGGTGGCAAAAGGAGAACGTCGACCTGCCTGGCGCTGCGTGCGATTCTGTCGTGCTGGCTTTGTGGCCATGCTGCGTGGGATTCCTTTGTTCATCAGGGTGATGGTCTCGTGAGGTTCCGGCTATTTCAGGATGTAGATGACAATGAAGAGGCCAATCCAGACTACGTCGACGAAGTGCCAGTAGTAAGAGACCACGATGGCACTGGTGGCCTCTTTATGACCGAAGTTCTTCACGGCGAATGCGCGACCGATCACGAGCAGGAAAGCGATGAGTCCGCCGGTGACGTGCAGTCCGTGGAATCCGGTAGTGATGTAGAACGCTGAGCCGTATGAGTCGCTCTGCAGGCTGACGTGTTCGGAAACCAGTAGCGCGTACTCATACACCTGGCCGGCAACGAAGGTGGCGCCCATGGCGTAGGTGAGGTAGAACCACTCGACCATTCCCCATTTCCAGAACTGTCCGAGAGTGCCAGTGCGCCTGGCCTGCAGTCGCTCCGCGGCGAAGACACCGGCCTGGCAGGTAAAGGACGAGAGCACCAGGACGATCGTGTTGATCGCCGCGAAGGTCACGTTGAGCTTCGCCGTCTCTTCGGCCCACAGACCCGGCGACGTGGATTTGAGGGTGAAGTAGATGGCAAACAGGCCTGCGAAGAACATGACTTCGCTGCCGAGCCAAACGATCGTGCCCACAGCGACGACGTTGGGGCGGTTAACCGTCTGTGCTCCTAGAGAGCGAGTCAATGAGGCTGTAGTCACCCCTCTATTATGCTTGATTCTCGAGGCGGGTTTTGTCATTCGGCGGGTCTGTCGCGACTCGCTCGTTAGGATTTGACCATGGCACGAGAGCGAACATGGCCCGGCATCCTCGCAACTCTGGTCGAGGGTGACGATCTGTCGATCAGCGATGCCGAATGGGCCATGAAAAGCGTCATGGCGGGGGAGTCAACGCCGGCGCAACTTGCCGGTCTACTCGTGGCTCTGCGCATCAAAGGCGAGACCGTCGACGAGATCGTCGGCTTCAGGGATGCCGTGCTTGCGCGATCCCTTCCGCTCGACGTCGATCCCATGGTTCTCGACATCGTCGGCACCGGGGGTGATCCCTATGGGGCGGTGCTCAACATCTCCTCTGTGGCGTCGATCATCGCTTCGGCGGCAGGAGTTCCCGTAGTCAAGCACGGCAATCGGGGGGCGAGTTCGGCATCCGGTGCGTCCGACGTGCTGTCGGCCCTCGGCGTGAACCTCGACATCCAGCCACCCAGGGTCGCCGAGGTGCTGCGCGAGACCGGGATCACCTTCGCCTTCGCTGCGTTATTCCATCCAGGATTCCGCCATGCCGGCCCGACTCGCAAGGAGTTGGGGATCTCCACCCTGTTCAACATCCTCGGGCCCTTGTGCAACCCGGCGCGACCCGAAGCGTCAGCGGTGGGAGTGTCATCCCTCGAACGAGTGCCGCTCGTGGTCGGCGTGTTCCGCTCCCGCGGGGCGACCGCGCTGGTGTATCGAGGCGACGATGGGATCGACAAGCTCACGACGACCGGACACAGCCACATCTGGGAGGTGTCGCGCGGGTTCGTCAGCGAATACGATCTCGATCCCGCTGACCTCGGCATTCCGCGAGCTGACATCCAATCGCTTCTCGGAGCCGATCCCGAGCACAATGCCGGCGTTGCGAGGAGCGTCCTTGCGGGGGAGCGGGGGCCCGTCCGCGACGTCATCCTGCTCAACGCCGCAGCAGGATTGACGGCTTTCGACCTCGCTCAGAATCCGGAACAGCTGCAGAAGCCGATCCTGGGCAGGCTGGCCGAACAACTCGAGAGGGCGGCCGCCGTCGTCGACTCGGGTCGCGCTGCGGAAAAACTCGCCGAATGGGCTGCTGCCACGAACCGGGTGTGACGATCGAGGCGTCGGGCTCCTAGCCGACCACGCCGTCCAGATAGACCCATGCGCCCGATTCTCTGACGAATCGACTGTTCTCTCGTTGCGATCCTGGCCCGTCGGGCGCGCGGTAGTGTGCCTCGAACTCCACGGTTCCCTCATTGTCGAGCATTCCTCCGCGGGTCCGACCGAGAATGTCGAGTCTGGTCCATCGCAGGTCGTCATCGAGACTCAGGTCTGACGGTCGTGTCGATGAATGCCACGTCGCCAGCAGGTACGCGAGGTCGCCGACCGCGAACGCGCTGAACCGCGAACGCATGAGGCGCTCGGCGGTCGACGCAGGGGAAGGCCCCGCGTGCAATGGCCCGCAACACTCGCCGTACGGCAGGGCTGACAGGCAGGGGCAGCGTGATGAGGAGTCCAGCATCCTGCTACTCGGTCCCGCCGCCAGAAAAGGCGTCAGTTTTTGCTCTCACGCTGGTCTCCTTCCGTTGTCGGGCACCAATACCGTTGAGAATCAGCTGCGCAGGATCCTGTCGATCGACTTTCCCCTGGCCAGTTCGTCGACGAGCTTGTCGAGATATCGCACCTTTTGCATCACCGGTTCCTCGATATCTTCCACCCGAACGCCGCAGATGACACCGGTGATCAGCGATGCGTGCGGATTCACTCGAGCATCGTCGAAGAAGTCTTCGAACGGGGTCTCCGCAACAAGGTGCTTCGCCAACTCGGTCTCTGTGAAGCCCGTCAACCACGTAATGACCTGATGGAGTTCCGCTGTCGTGCGGCCTCTCTTCTCCACCTTCGTCACGTAAAGGGGATAGACCGAGGCAAACGGCGTGCGATAGATGCGCCGGAGGGTTGCGTCATTGGTCGCCACGTCGGAATTCTAACCAGCGATGCGCCACTCTCGCCATCGCGACCGGAATCGCCTACCGAGTGGGGCGCGTCGTGCTGCCGTTGCGTTTGGCGGAAATCCTGCGCCGCGCGTCTGCGATCACTTTCTGGCCCTGCGGGCTCTTGACTGCCTTGGCGACTATGGGGAGCATGACCGGGAGAAACCTCAGAAGGCGGAGCATGTGGTGGCGATCACTTTCGGTAAGGCGGGGAAGCAGTCGCCCGGATGGCGCCCTCTTGCCGCGTAAGACCATCGTGATCGATCGTCCGGTCAAGCGCGATTCCTGCCGGACCGTTGACTGCGGCTGGCAAATATGGCAGGCGGCGCGCGAGTCGTTCCATGGCCCGAATCGGATGTGTACGACGTGTACATTTTGGCTATCGTGTCCCCATGACGAAACTCCGAGTCCATAACCTTGCAGTCTCTCTGGATGGATTTGCCACGGGGGAGGGCCGCACGTTCGATGCACCGTTCGGTCATGCGGGAGATCGACTCATGCGCTGGTTTTTGCCCACGGAGACTTTCGTCGCATCGACTGGACATGAGGATGAGGCCATCGGAGCGGGAACGCACGGTGTCGATGACGCTTTTGCTGCCGCGACTCAGCGGGGGATCGGAGCGGAAATCATGGGCAGGGGCAAGTTCGGCCCCCAGCTCGGACCATGGGAGGACGAGTCATGGCGCGGCTGGTGGGGCGAGGAGCCTCCGTTCCACTCGCCGGTTATCGTGTTGACGCACCATGAGCGACCCGACCTCTCGGTAGGCGAGACACAGTTCCTGTTCCGGGACGTGCTCCCGGTCGAGGCTCTTGCCCTGGCAACCGAACAGGCTGGTGGTCTCGACGTTCGACTCGGTGGCGGACCGACAGTCGTGCGCGAGTTTCTCGCGGCCGACCTCGTGGACCACCTGCACGTCGTGGTTTCGCCGATCCTGTTGGGCAGGGGCGTGAGGTTATGGGACGACCTGGAAGCCCTCGAGCAACGGTTCGAGGTCGAGGTCACTGTTTCTCCCTCGGGGGTTGTGCATTATGTATTCACCCGTGACCCGCAATGACGCTCAACGCGCGGGACCAGTGGTGCGATGGCGCCAATACCGGGGCAGCGCTGAGAGGATGATGATCTCGCTATGAGCAGCACGGAAACCGGGGGTCGGGACGAGAACTCGATGTCGGCGCCATCTCTTCCCGAAAGCATGACCACGGGCAAGGCGAGCCCCGCGAAGGCTGCTGTCGGAGACACGCCAGTGTTCGACTACCTCGCCAGCCTCCCGCAGCCTCAGCGTGGCATCGCCGAAGCCGTCGATGTACTGGCGGCCAATACGCTTCCCGATCTCCAGCGAGCCGTGAAGTGGGGAATGGCGTATTACGGCGTTGGCGACGGCTGGTGTTTCTGCTGCGGCGCCTTTGCCGGACACGTCAAGCTCATGTTCATCAACGGTGGAGTGCTGAACCCGGTGCCTCCGGTCACGCCGGTGGCGATGGGCAAGTTGACCCGCGGCGTCGAGCTCGCGTCCATCGAGGAACTCGATGAGGTCCAGATAGCGGCGTGGATGACAGACGTCGCATCCCGGCCCGGGATCGGGGGCAGGGAGGGCTGACTCCGCCGGGTGCGCGCAGGGATAGCGCACACGGCAGCCGTGATTCCGCGGGGGAGCGCGCGTTCTGAGAATGTATGAAAGAATCTGCGCATGGACGCAGATAACCGTCAATGCGGGCGGGAGCCGGACAGTGAGTATGTCGAGCTTGCCGTTGAGGTGTTTATGATGCTGGCAGATGCGACTCGTGTGCGCATCATCCTGGCACTGCGGGATGCCGGAGAGCTGTCGGTGAATCACCTGGCTGAGCTCGTAGAAAAGTCGCCGGCGGCCGTCTCCCAGCACCTCGCCAAGTTGCGCCTGGCGCGAATTGTCGCCACACGGCACGAGGGGACGAGAGTGTTCTATCGCCTGGAGAACGAGCATGCAACGCAACTTGTGTCTGACGCGATCTTCCAGGCCGAGCACTCTCTCGGCGGCACCCCCCGTCACCATCACGATCAGGCGGGGGAGTCGGCGTGACCCGCGAGAGCATGCAGCACGAGCACGAGCACGAGCACGAGCACGAGCACGAGCACGAGCACGGCCACGAGCACGCGCACGGCCACGAGCATCCCACCGGGATCAAAGGTTTCTTCTATGGTCTTTTCGTGCCGCACAGCCACGACGCGGCCGATGCCATCGACGACGCTCTCGAGGCCAGCGCGGAGGGCATCAGGGCGCTCAAGATCAGCCTGATCGTCCTGCTCGTGACGACGATCCTGCAGTTCTTCGTGGTGCTCATCAGCGGTTCGGTCGCCCTGCTCGCAGATACGATCCACAACTTCTCAGACGCTCTCACGGCAATCCCGCTGTGGATTGCGTTCGTCCTCGGCCGACGAGCCGCATCGCGTCGCTACACCTTCGGGTATGGCCGCGCCGAAGACCTAGCGGGACTCTTCATCGTGGGTGTCGTCGCGGCGTCCGCGATCGTGGCCGCCTGGCAGTCGATCGGGCGCCTGGTCAATCCCCAACCGCTCGACAACCTGTGGTGGGTTGTCGCGGCCGGAATTATCGGTTTTATCGGCAACGAGGCTGTCGCGATCTATCGGATACGAGTCGGTCAACGGATCGGTTCGGCTGCGCTGGTGGCGGACGGCGTACACGCGCGCACGGACGGGTTCACCTCGCTGGCTGTCGTCATCGGAGCTATCGGAGTGATGCTCGGGTTTCCGCTTGCAGATCCGATCGTAGGACTGCTGATCTCGGCGGCGATCATCATCCTGTTGTGGGGTACCGTTCGCAGCATCGGCAGGCGCCTCATGGACGGGATCGAGCCCGAACTGCTCGAAAAAGCGGAACACGCCCTCGAGCACACACCCGGCGTGCTTTCGGTGGATCGCCTGCAGCTTCGCTGGGTCGGGCATCGCCTGCAGGGGACTGCCACGATCCAGGTGCTGAGCGGCAGTTTGTCGGAGGCCGAGTCGGTCGTCCACGCCGCTGAGCACGAACTGGGTCACGTGCTGCCGAACCTTGATGACATCACTATCAGCACCATCACCACCGCTGGTCGTCATCACGCTTCACACAGCCACGACCACTGAAGACAGGTTTGGTATTCGGTGCCTAGTGCGCAAGTCCAATGATGGAGCGCAGCGCCTGCAGCCCCTGAGGCGTGCCGGGCCAGTGGCGGTCGAGGGCGGCTGCACCCGCATGGCGGGTGGCGAATCGGAGCACGAGCGCCACGATGATCGCATCATCCGCGTAGCCGATAACCGGGATGACGTCGGGCACCAGGTCGATCGGCAGCAGCAGGTAGACCACCAGCACGATGAGCCAGATGCGCACGCCCCGAGGAACAGCCGGGTCGGCGGCGAGCCGGCGGGTAAGGCGCACGACGTCGGGCCCCAGGCGCAGCGCATCGATCAGCTTTACCTTCTCGGCCTGTCCGCGGGAAACCCACGCGAGGGCGGCGATGAGCGCGAGCCACAGCAGCAGGAGCCCGCCGGCCACGCTGAGTAGTATCTGCCACCATTCCATCCGCAAAGGCTATCGGGACCGGCGTTCGCGCGGCGCGGGAGGCTCAGCCGATTTCCCACTCGACACGGGAAAGACTGGCGCTCACATCAGTTACTTGACATAATGTGCATTATCGGATGTTATTCAAGGCTCTTAGGAGGCTGGATTAACCCGGCTCACAAAACGGCTGAGAGCTTCCGCGGCGGCCTCGTGGTCGATGGCGTCAGGCTCTCCGGACATCGTGATGGTTCCGACGACCTGTCCGTCGACTCGGAGTGGAATGGATCCACCGTGGGCCTTGAACGTGTCGTGATCGACGTCGTCCCGTTCGGTGAACGGCGTACCTGCCTCGAGGTGGCGAAGCTTTACGAGAAGCGATGGCTCCCCGAAGCGATTCACCGTCGCTGCTTTGCCTGCCAGCCACGGGTCGTTGCCGGCGCCCGTCGACTTCAGCTTGGCCCTGAACACGAGATCGCCGGCCAGCACGATGTCGACGGCCAGCGAAAGATCCCATTCCTGGATGACCTGCACGGCGATCAGGCCGAGCTCCACCGCGTCGTCATTGTCCATGCGCGGCAGCTCGATCGAGTTGAGGTAGTCGAGGTCGGCAGCGGTGTATTCCGGAACGGGACGGGTCATCGGTTCTTCTCCTCGAGTTGCGAGCGGACGAGCTGGACGAGTTCGGCGGGTTCGAACAGTTCTGCCGTGGTCTCCAGTTCCTCCAGTGTCCACCATTTGTGCTCGAGCACATCCACGCGCTCGTCATCGGTCCAGAGTGCATCAGAGGGGGTGAAGGCATCGACGGTGGCCGTGTAGAACACGGCGTGGCCGGTGTCGTGGTCGGCGGCATCCCACTGCACGAGAAAGTCGTGAGCCCAGACCGGCTCCCCCAGGTTCGGAATGACGAGACCGGTCTCTTCCTCGAGTTCGCGCGCGGCAGCCCGAAGATGGTCCTCGCCGGGGTCGACTCCCCCGCCGGGCGTGAGCCAGCGTGCGACTCCGCTGGTGTCAGGAGCCAGCGTGAGAAACATGAGGAATCGTTCATCCCGATCGAACAACAGCACCCTGCTCGTCAGCCGGTTCACCGGAGGTTCGCCGTTCACAGGTATCGCCCGAACCACTCGATGATGGCATCGAAGCGTTGAACGCGGTGGCGCGGCGAGCCCGAGCGACTGAGCTCGTGATTTTCGCCGGGAAACACGAGCAACTCCGAGTCGACGCCGTTGAGTTTCACCCTGGCGAACCACGTCTCGGCCTGCGAGATCGGGCAGCGCAGGTCGTCTTCGGAATGGATCACCAGGGTCGGCGTCCTGACCTGTCCGGCCACGGCCTGAGGGCTCTGCGCCCGGATGAGCTCACGATCGGTTCCCGTGTACTGCTGCGGGAAGAACCACCCGATGTCTGATGACCCCACGAACGCTTCGGGATCGAGGAATCCACGCTCGACGATCGCCGCGGCAAAGCGGTGATCGTGGGCGATGATCCACGCCGTCAGGTAGCCACCGTAGGAGCCGCCGAGGATGCCGAGCCGAGTCGCGTCGAGGTCGGGGTGAGCGGCCAGCGCGCCATCGAGGAAGTCGAGCACGTCATCCATGTCGACCGTGCCCATGGCTCCGGTGATCGATCGACCGTGCTGCTGGCCGTATCCGGCGCTTCCCCGCGGGTTGCAGAACACGACGGCGTACCCGGCATCGGCATAGACCTGCGCTTCGTCGAAGAGATGCACCGAATACGAGGCGAACGGCCCGCCATGGATCATCAGCAGCGTGGGATGCGGCCCCTCCCCCGCTGGAGTCATGATCCAGCCATGAATGGGATAGCCGTCGCGACCGGCGATGGTGGATTCCGTGGCCTGGAGAATGCCGGCGCCCCGTAGCGACGCTGAGAAATCGGTGAGCGGAGTGACCACGCCGTCCTCGAGCCTCCCGACGTCGCCGAACGTCGTGGGCGAGGCGTATGTCACGACGATCGTATCTCCGGATGCCGCCTGCCCCTCGATCTCGATAGAGCCGCTGGTCAGCGCGCTCGAGCCGCCGGGTGACACGGACAAGAGTTGTCGCGTTCCATGGGTGCGATCCTGCACGAGGACAGCGTCACTCGCGAAAGACAGGTGCGAACCGACTTCCCCCGGATCGACAGAGTCGGGATCCGTGAGCCGCACGGGCGTGCCGCCATCGAGCCTGTAGAGGGCAGGATTCGTGCCGACGAAGCCCAGACCGGACTCCCCCATGTCGGTCGCAATGGCGTAGACGGTGCCATCGCCCGCCGTTTCGAAGCTGCTGTAGCTGAGTGAACCGAGCTCGGTGAGAGCCGTCGACCCCCTCCAGATCTGGTCGAGCAGGTCGGTATCCCTGGATTCGTGCTGCGCCGAGATCCAGGCGATCTCGTCACCGATGAAACGCACGCAGGTGTGGTCTGCGTCTCCGTTCGTCAGCTGTGTCGACGCCGGAACCGGATGGTAGTCCGGCAGGGAGCCGTCGGTCCTGGGGGCCGTCTCGTATGCCGGCTCTCCTCCAGCCTGCGGCACGTCGACGATGAAGACGTGGGCCCGCCTGTCGTTCGTATACCCGAGTCCGTTCGATTTGTAGTTCAGGCCGGTGACGCGCCGTGGGGGTTCGGCGGCGGCGCCGAGATCATCGACAGTCCCATAGCGCCCCTGCTCCGGAACCCGCGAAACGTAAGCGATCCTGGTCGAATCGGGCGACCACTGGATGTCTCTGACCCCCAGTTTCGCGTCGGTGAGCTGGTGGGGCTCGCCGCCGTGCGCATCCATCACGTAGAGCTGAGGCGCTGCGCCCTTGAGGCTGCGGATGAAGGCGATGCTGTGCCCGTCGGGGCTGAAGGCGGGCGCCGTGTCCAGCCGACCACGGGTGATGCGACTGGTTCCGGAACCGTCGACCTTCACGCTCCATAACTGGCCGACGTCCGCGTCGGCATCCAGCGATGGATGGGTGACGCTGACAACCACGGTCGACGCATCGGGAGACAGGCTCGGACGCGAGACGCTGTACAGCTTCTCGATATCTGTCGCCCGCATGAGTCAGGCTCCCTGGAAGTCTGACACGTCTCCGACATAGCGCGTGTGGTTGTCCGGCACCGGTTCGACAGCCGCTGCGGCCACCTCCGCCGCGAACTCGCTCACGTTGTACAGGCGGCCAGCGGCCTCCTTGCGAGCCTCGATGGCTCCGGGATTGGCGCGCTGCAGCAGGGTCGCCGTGATGGTTCCCTCGATCATGTCGCCGGAGACGACCACGAATTCGATCCCGGCCTCGTCGAGCGTGGGGATGAGGTCGCGGAGCGCATCCTCTCCCGCTCGCTTGCTGAGGGCGACGGGCAGGTACTCCGGCATGGTTTCGACCGTCTTGATGAAGTGCGCCTGGTGGCTGGTCACGAAGACTATGCGCGAACCCCGGTGCAGCAATGGCATCATGGCCGCCAGGAAGTCGACCTGGGCGTCGCGATTGAGCTTCATCGCGTAGTCCTCGGACATGCCGCTTTCCATGCCGCCCGAGGCGTTGAGTACGAGGATGTCGAGCTCGCCGTACGCCCCACGGATCTGTTCGACCATGGAGCCGACGGAGTCAGGATCGGTTAGATCGGCTCCGATGGCGATAGCCTCAGCACCGCTCTCCTGCAGCTTGGCCACGAGCTTCAGCGCCCTGGCCTCCTTGTTGCGGAAGTTGATGACGACGCGCGCTCCGGCCTCGGCGAAGTAGCTGACGGTGTCGGCACCGATGCCGCGAGAGGAGCCCGTCACCAGGACGCGCGAGCCGGACAGGGAACCAGGAGCGAGTGGAGTGTTCACGATACGACTGTATCGCCGCCACGCCTCAGGCCGTCACGGCCCCGTTGTCGCACCAGGGTGATAGCGTCAAGGCAGCCGAACGGCAGCAACGCAGCAACGACACGGGAGCGCCGCCAGATGTTTGTCGACCTGACGCAATACCTCTGGATCATGTGGCTGTCGATCGTGGTGCTCTTCGTCATCGTCGAGCTGCTGACTCTCGAGTTCACCTTCCTTATGCTGGCCGCGGGCAGCCTCATCGGCGGCCTCGGTGCAAACCTGCTCGGCCTCGAGTGGTGGGCCCAGATAGGTGCGGCGGCGGCTCTGTCTGCGCTGCTCCTCTTCACGATCAGGCCACTGCTGCTGAAGACCCTGCATAAGGGTGCGGATCTCACGCCCAGCAACCTCGATGCGCTCTACGGGATGACGGCTCGCGTCACGCGCGACTTCATCGACGGCGACGGCATGGTCAAACTCGCGAACGGTGAAACCTGGACGTCGCGAGCGGCTCCTGGGCTGATGCTGCGTGAGGGTGACCGGGTGACGGTTCGCGCCGTCCACGGATCGATCGTCGAGGTCGATAGCCCTCCCCTGACTCCGCCCACTGCGCCCGCCGCCCCCTGATCCCCCAACGAAAGGCACATCTCATGCTCGACCCAGGAGCTTTCCTCGGCCAGATTTTCGTGATCGTCCTGCTCGCCATTGTGGTGATTTTTGTGCTGGTCATCCTCTTCCGATCGATTCGGATCATCCCGCAGGCCAGCGCGGGCGTCGTCGAACGGCTCGGAAAGTACCACAAGACGCTCACGCCGGGCCTGAACATCCTCGTCCCCTTTATCGACCGCGTTCGACCGCTCATCGACATGCGCGAACAGGTCGTGTCGTTCCCGCCGCAGCCGGTGATCACCGAAGACAACCTCGTCGTCTCCATCGACACCGTCGTGTTTTTCCAGGTCACGGATGCCCGGGCCGCCACTTACGAGATCGCGAACTATCTCGGCGCCGTCGAGCAGCTGACCACGACGACCCTGCGTAACGTCGTCGGTGGCCTCAACCTCGAGGAAGCCCTGACCTCGCGAGACAACATCAATGGCCAGCTCAGGGTCGTGCTCGATGAGTCGACCGGCAAGTGGGGCATCCGAGTCGGTCGGGTCGAGCTCAAGGCCATCGATCCGCCCATCTCCATCCAGGACTCGATGGAAAAGCAGATGCGCGCAGAGCGGGACCGTCGCGCGCAGATCCTCACCGCGGAGGGAACGAAGCAGGCCGCGATCCTCCAGGCCGAGGGCTCACGCCAGGCGAGCATCCTCGAGGCAGAGGGCTACGCCCAGGCTGCCGTCCTGAGGGCCAAGGGTGACGGTGAAGCGATCGCCACGGTCTTCGGCGCGATTCACGCCGGTGATCCGACGGCGGACCTGCTGGCCTACCAGTATCTCCAGACCCTTCCGAAGCTCGCCGAGGGCGACTCGAACAAGATGTGGATCATCCCGTCGGAACTGACCGAAGCGCTCAAGGGCATCAGTGCCGGGTTCCTCGGCGGTGCCGCGGCGGGCCGCGGCCCGACTCCCCCGACCCCGTAGGCCAGTGCCCAGGGACTCGACTTCCGGATATCTCTCCCCCGCCGTCCCCCGCGTGTTCGCGCACCGGGGGCTTGCGGTGGATGCGCCCGAGAACACCATGCTCGCCTTCGCCAGGGCCATCGCGGCCGGCGCGACGTATATCGAGACCGATGTGCACGCCAGTGCCGACGGTGTTGCGATCATCGCCCACGACCCCGACCTGTCGCGCGTGGCCGGGCGCTCCGGGCGGGTCGACCAGCTCACGGCCGCCGAGCTCGGCAGGATCGACCTCGGACACGGTCAGTTCTTCTGCACCCTCGCCCAGGCTCTCACCAGCTTCCCCGACACGCGATTCAACATCGATGTGAAGTCGGCCTCTGCCGTCGCCCCGACGATCTCGAGCATCACGAATGCCGGTGCTGTGCACCGCGTGCTCGTGACCTCATTCGATGAACGCCGGCGATCGGCGGTTGCGCGCGGACTGCCCGGGGTGGCATCCTCGGCGTCGGCTTCCCGGCTGCTGCCTGCGCTGGTGGCGGCGAAGCTGCGGATCGCGCCTCTGGTGACGTGGTCGCTCCGCGGCCTCGTCGCCGTTCAGGTTCCCGAGAAAGCGGCGGGGATGCGCATCACGCGCCCCTCCGTCATCGCGGCATTCCATGCCGCCGGGGTGGAAGTGCACGTCTGGACGATCAACGACCCGGCGCGGATGCGCAGCCTGCTGGAGCTCGGAGTGGATGGGATCGTCACGGACCGGGCCGACCTGGCCCTCGCGGTGGTCGCAGAGCTGAACTGACGCGCGGGACGCGTTCGCGGCATCCGCCATTCCTATAGTTTGCTGTGAACCGACTGGGAACCCAGCGTGCTTGAAAGGATATGCCCAGCTTGTGGGTTTATACCTGTAGTGACCGCGAGATGAGAAGGAGGCCACACAATGGCAGACCGTAGTTTGCGCGGGATGAGACTTGGCACTCAGAGCCTACAGAGCGAAGAGGGCGTGGAATTTTCCCCGCGAAAGAAGAGCGTGTACAGGGCCGCTGACGGCAGCACCTTCGAGGTGATCTTTTCCGCAGACGCCGAAGTGCCCCAGCAATGGGAGTCACCGAAGTCCGGACTCGAGGGCGTGCTCCTCACGGCCGACGGTGAGCCCGTCGTGCTGGACGAGACCGACGTGAAGATCCCGCGCAGTCACTGGGACATGTTGCTCGAGCGCCGCACGCGGGCCGAGCTCGAAGAGTTGCTCCAGGAGAGACTCGACTACCTCCGCTCCCGCAAGGGCCAGCAGAAGATCGGCGCATAGCGGCTGACAGCCGACTAGCGCGACCGAGCCCCTGAGCGTGACATGCTCATGCTCTTGCGAGGCCTCAGGGTCGCCTCAATCCCCCATGCGGTGACCCTGAGCAGAGCCTCCACGACGATCCCGGAGTGCATCTTGGATTGCCCGGTCTCCCGTTCGACGAAGGTGATCGGGTATTCCACCACGCGGTGGCCCGTGCGCTCGAGCCGCCAGGCCATCTCCACCTGGAAGCAGTATCCCTGTGACGAGATCGCGTGCAGGTCGAGATCTCTGAGCGCACTGGCCCTGAAGACTCTGAACCCCGCAGTGATGTCCCGGATTCGCGACCTGAGCATCACGCCCGAGTACCAGTTTCCCGTGCGTGAGATCGCTTTACGTATCGCGGGCCAGTTCACCACCGAACCGCCATCCACCCAGCGCGATCCGATCACGAGTTCGGCTCCGCTCTCCGCAAGAGCGAGCATGGCCGGCACAGACTCCGGATCGTGCGACCCATCCGCATCCATCTCGACGATGAACTCGTAGCCTTCGCCGAGTGCCAGCTCGAAGCCGGCAAGGTAAGCCTGTCCCAGCCCATTCTTTCCTGCCCGATGGAGCACGCGCATCCCGGGATCAGCTTCCGCCAGGCGATCGGCGAGTTCACCCGTGCCGTCGGGGCTGGAGTCGTCAACGACCAGAAGGTCGGCCGCGGGCACCGCCTCACGGATCCGGGTCACGATGCGTTCGAGACCATCGATCTCGTTGAACGTGGGCACGATGATGAGGGTGTTAGCCACGTCGTCTCCTGACGATAAAACCGGCGATGGCGATACTCGCCAGGCCGAGGCCCGAGACGAACCATTCGAGTTCGCGACCCAGGGTCACTGCGGGGGTCACGGTGGTGCTGAGTTCGACGTCCTGGACCATCGAGCCCGGCTCGTACCAGGGCAACTGCTGCACGATCGACCCGTCAGGGGCGATGACAGCGCTCAGCCCCACAGTCGAGATGTTGACGACGCTGCGACCCAGCTCCATGGCCCTGATCCGCGCGATCGCGAGTTGCTGGGCACTCTCGTCGGTCATGCCGAAGTCTGCGTTGTTCGAGGACGCGAAGATCACCTGGGCGCCCTCCTCGACGGAATCCGTCAGTAGCTGGTCATCCACGATGTCGAAGCAGATGTTTACCCCGACGATCACGCCATTCACGTCCATGACCATGTCGGTCGTTCCCGGCGTGTAGTCACGGCCGATCAGGTCGATGAGCTCAGGCGCGAACGGCCGCCAGAATGCTCGGTCAGGCACATACTCGCCGAACGGAACCGGATGCTTCTTGTTGTAGAGATCCAGCGCGCCCTCCCCCGACTTCCAGAGCATGACGGTGTTGTAGAACTTATCGTCGGGGTTAGTGATGCCCTGGGCGATGAGCGGGGCATCCATCTGCTCTGATACGAAGTCGAAGACCTGGCCGGTGTAATCATCGGTGAGCGGATCTGCGTATGTCGTGCCCTCCGGCCACAGCACGACATCGACCTTCTCGCCGAACAGGGGCACCGTCGCATCGAGTTGCGCCTGCAGCAGTTCATTCGCGGTGGACCCATCGAAGTATCCGGCTTCGCCCGCGCCCTGCACGGCGGCGACCCGCAGTGAGCCCTCGACGGGCACCTGCCACGCCGGAATTGCCAGCAGTACGGCCGCGAGCCCGACCGGCACTGTCGCCCGTGCCAACCGGGGCGCACCCAGCACCCTGACGCATTCCACAGTCACCGCTACGAGCAGCACCATTATGAAGCTCACGCCGGACATCCCCAGCCAGCCGAACAGCGGGGCGAACGGACCGTCGGACTGGGACATCGCGGCCCGTCCCCACGAGAATCCGCCGTACGGCCAGACCGCGGCCCAGGCTTCGCGCGCGGTCCACAGTCCCGCGACCGCGATCGGCTGCAGCGCGATCCTTCCCAGTACGCCGGGCCAGACCCGGGGCATCCACCGGTATGCGAGCGCAATCGCGAGGCCTCCCAGCGCGGCAAACAACGACTCGAGCACCGACAGGGCCGCCATCGGCAGCAGTCCGAGAAAGAGGGAGGCCCAGGAAATCTGGGTGAGATAGAACGAGAGGCTCGCCACGAACGCAACGAGCAGGGCACTCCCGTTGCGCCGACCGATGAGACAGGCGAGTACGAGACCGATGCCGACGAACGTGAGCGGCCAGTATCCCTTATCAGGGAAGCCGGCATCCATGACGGGACCGGATGCCACGGCAACGACCAGCGCGGCCCACAGTGGCAGCACGGCGCGGGTGAGAGGCGCCGGCCGCAGTCCGGAGAAGGTGAAGAGCCCGACGACGGGTCGTGTCGCCAGGTTGATGCTCACCGTTCAAGCATATTTGCTTCAGCAGGTTGCTTGCTGTGAGGGTGGTAAGCCCCGGACATACTTCGGTGCGGTCGGACCTGGCATCCGACCGCACCGAAATTCCTTGCAGAAGGCCTAGTGCTTGGTGGCCTTCTCTGCGCCGATCCCCGTGAGGGATCGCACTTCCATCTCAGCCTGCTTCTCCGGGCTCTCGACGCCCTTGTCGAGCACGGTCACGATCCACCCCAGGAAGAACGCGAGGGGAATCGAGATCAGCCCGGGATTGGAAAGCGGGAAGATCGCGAAGTTGGCCCCGGGGATCATCGATGTGGGGCTGCCAGACACGACCGGGGAGAGCGCGATCAGCACGATCGCGGAGATGAGCCCGCCATACATGCTCCACACGGCACCCCTGGTGGTGAAGCGCTTCCAGAACAGCGAGTACAGGATGGTCGGCAGGTTGGCGGACGCCGCGACGGCGAAGGCCAGTGCCACCAGGAAGGCGATGTTCTGCCCATTGGCCCCGATGCCGCCGACGATCGCGACGATGCCGATGACGACAACCGTGCGACGGGCGACCTTGACCTCGTCTTCGGGCCGGGCCTTTCCCTTCTTGATGACACTGGCGTAGATGTCATGCGCGAAGGATGCCGCGGCCGTGATGGTCAACCCGGCCACGACCGCGAGGATCGTGGCGAAAGCCACCGCGGAGATCAGGCCGAGCAGCAGCGGCCCTCCGAGTTCGAACGCGAGCAGTGGAGCCGCGGAGTTCGCGCCACCCGGTGCTGCGGCAATGGCCTCCGGTCCGATCAGTGCGGCGGCGCCGTAGCCCAGCACGAGAGTGAAGATGTAGAAGATCCCGATGAGCCAGATCGCCCAGACCACGCTGCGGCGGGCTTCCTTCGCGGTCGGCACTGTGTAGAAGCGCATCAGCACGTGAGGCAGGGCTGCAGTTCCGAGCACGAGCGCGAGGCCGAGCGACAGGAAGTCGAGACGGCTGGCATCGCTGACGCCGTACTTCAGCCCGGGGTCGAGGATCGCCGGGTTGTTCGCCGTCGCTACAGCGTGATCGAGCAGCGACGACAGGTTGAAGCCGTGCAGAGCGAGCACCCAGACCGTCATCACTGCAGCACCGCTGATCAGCAGCACAGCCTTGATGATCTGAACCCAGGTGGTGCCCTTCATGCCACCGACGAGCACGTAGAGGATCATCAGGCCACCGACCACGGTGATGACGATCGACTGCCCGACCTTGTCGTTGATTCCGAGCAGCAGTGAGACCAGCCCGCCGGCGCCGGCCATTTGTGCAAGGAGGTAGAAGAAGCAGACCACGAGGGTTGTGGTTGCCGCCGCAATGCGCACAGGGCGCTGCTTGAGCCTGAACGAGAGCACATCGGCCATCGTGAACTTGCCGGTGTTGCGCAGCAGCTCGGCCACCAGCAGGAGGGCGACCAGCCATGCGACCAGGAATCCGATCGAGTACAGGAAGCCGTCGTAGCCCTGGATGGCGATAGCCCCGACTATCCCGAGGAAGGAGGCGGCCGAGAGGTAGTCCCCCGCGATCGCTGCGCCGTTCTGTGGTCCCGTGAAGGACCGGCCAGCGGCGTAATAATCGGCCGCCGTGTTGTTGTTCTTGCTCGCCCTGAAGACGATGATCATCGTGATCGCAACGAATCCGAGGAAGATCCCGATGTTCAGGATCGGGTTACCCGGTGCGCTCGACGCGGCTTCCATGTACAGCATCAGCGGGCCGCCTTATCGTTCTGGGATTCGGGGATCTCGACGCTGTCGCGGATCTCAGTCGCAATGGGGTCGAGGTGCTTGTTCGCGTACGAGACGTACCAGGTGGTCACGATGAAGGTCGTGGCGATCTGCGCCAGTCCCAGCAGGAGTCCGAGATTCACACTCCCAAAGACCGGAGTCGACATGAAGTCGTGTGCGTACGCGGCGAGCAGCACGTAGGCCACGTACCAGAGCAGGCAGCCGATGACGACGGGGAACACGAAGTTCCTGTGGCGTCGCTTCAGGGTTCGGAAATTCTCGGACTCTCTCAACGCCGCGAAGTCTGCGACGGGGGCCGCATCCTCAGCGATCGGGGCTTCATTGCCCATGGTGTCTCCCAAGTGACTCGGCGTCGACGACGACGTCGACGGTTCCGTGGTGCGGATCGCCCCCATACTGACCCACGTTGCCCGACCCGTGGCCTCTCTGCCGCTCGTCGTCGCCCAACGGCATCGATAGTGCGGCGAACGGCGAGAAGAGTTCGGTGAACGATGGCCTATCGTGGGCACCATGACGTGGTCGGTGTTGATCGCCCTGGCCGTGGGAACTGCGGCCGGGCTCGGTATTGCGGTGATCTACGCCCTCGCGCGGAGGTATGCGCGAGGTTCCAGGGAACTCGGCACCGACGCTGAACGCGCTACCTTCGAGACACTCAACCTCGCATCGCGTGCTGCCACCCACCTGCGCGGCGGGCTGCTCGCCGGGGATACGGCTCGGGCAGCACGGTACCTGCGCGTGCTGCTGAACTGTGAGGTGCTCGTGATCGTCGACGAGCGCGGGGCCATCGCCGTCGATGGTGGTTCCGATCGCGTGCGAGCCTCTGCGGAACGACTCGCCCAGGCCGCGAGGCAGAGCGGGCACGTGGAGTTATCGCGAGCGGTCGTGCAGCTCGAGCACGGTGACCGGGACGCTGTTGCTGCACCGATCATGATCGGGGGCAGGGCCATCGGGGCGATCGTCGCGTTCTCGCGCTCTGTCAGACCCGGTCTCGTGAGAGCGACCGACGAGGTCGCCGACTGGGTGGCAGCCCAACTCGAACTCGCCGAACTGGATGCCTCGCGGGCAGCGTTGGCCGAGGCAGAGGTGAGGGCGCTCAGGGCACAGATCAGTCCGCACTTCATCTACAACGCCCTCAATGCGATCGCGTCGTTCATCACCACGGATCCACCGAAGGCACGAGATCTGGTGCTCGAGTTCGCAGACTTCACCAGGTACTCCTTTCGACGCGATGGAGACTTCACGACGATCGCCGAGGAACTGGGTAGCGTGCACTCCTACCTGAAGCTCGAGCGCGCGAGATTCGGGGACAGGATCGCGGTGACCCTCCAGATCGCTCCCGAGGTGCTCGGCACCGTCATCCCCTTCCTCAGCGTGCAGCCGCTCGTCGAGAATGCCGTGCGACACGGGCTCGAATCGAAGGAGGGTGGTGGGCGCATCACGATCACCGCAGAGGATTCGGGGTCGTATGCGCAGATCACCGTGGAAGACGACGGCGTCGGCATCGACCCGGAGATCCTGCGTGATGTGCTCGCCGGGCGGCCGAGCACGGGACATATCGGACTGAGAAATGTGGATTCGCGCTTGAGGCAGGTGTACGGCAACGCGCACGGGCTGGTGGTGGAGACCAATGTCGATGCCGGTACCCTCGTGACGATGCGCGTACCGAAATCCCAACCGGGACACCTCGCGGGCGAGGAGCAGGGGCGATGACGCACCCGGTTGATGCAGACCAAACCGGCCTCACCGTGCTCGTCGCGGATGACGAGCTGCCGGCGGTCGAAGAGTTGGCGAGGATGCTGCGCGACGACAGCAGGATCGGCACCGTCTATCGGGCGTCATCGGGTTCCGACGCGATCCGTCAGCTCGCCACCACGAACGTGGATGTGGCGTTTCTGGACATCCACATGCCGGGACTGTCGGGATTCGACCTGGCGCGAGCGATCGCCCGCTTCGATCGTCGGCCCGCGATTGTCTTCGTGACCGCCGACGAGGATGGGGCTATCGAGGCCTTCGACCTCGAGGCCGTCGATTACCTGTTGAAACCGGTGAGGGCCGAGCGGGTGGTGCGATGCATCAGCCGCATCATCGACGGGCTCGAGTCGCGAACGCCCGCTGCTGTGCCCGCCCGAGAGGGCCTCATCGCGGTCACGGTGGGTTCCACGACCCGCATGATCCGGCGTGAGGACGTGCATTACGTGCAGGCCCAGGGCGATTACGCGAGGCTGTTCACGGACGGGTCCAGCCACCTCGTGCGGATCCCGCTCTCCGACCTCGAACGCCAGTGGGCCGACGCAGGTTTCCTGCGCATCCATCGCTCGTATCTCATCGACCTCACGAGAATCGACAGGCTCACACTCAGCACAGGTCACCCGAGCGTGACAGTGGCCGGGGCGGAGCTGCCGGTGAGCCGCAGGCTCGTCTCATCGGTCAGGGACGCCGTAGAATCCAACCGCCTCCGGCGACGGCCATGACCGGTGCAGAACAGCGGCCGGTGCGGCCCCGCGAGAGGGTCACGGCTCCAGAGGCGGCGATCAGCCTGCCCGGTGCGGGGGTGGGCCCGACCGACATCGGTACCATTTACGTGCGCTCCCTGGTGCGGTCCCAGTTGAGGCTGGCGATCGCCAGTGCGGCTGGTTTCGTCGTGCTGCTTGCGGGGTTCGGGGCATCGTTCGTGCTTGTACCTGACCTCGGCTCGCTGCTGGTGCTCGGCGTACCGGTGTCGTGGCTCATGCTCGGCTTTGGAGGCTACCCCCTCGTTATCGGAATCGCCGTGATCTACGTCAGGGCAGCACGACGTAACGAGGCCGGATATCTCGCGCTGAGCGACGGCGCCCGACGCGAGTCCGAGGGCGATCCGACGTGAATCCCGTGCTCGGGTACGTCGCCATCGCGCTGGTGACGGCAGCTACCGCCCTCATCGGATTTTTCGGCCTGAGGTTCTCGCGCACCACCGGCGACTTCTACGTGGCGTCGAGAACCGTCAAGCCGTGGTGGAACGCGTCGGCGATCGGTGGGGAATACCTGTCGGCCGCGAGCTTTCTCGGCATCGCCGGGCTGATCCTGCTACAGGGATCGGATGCGCTGTGGTTTCCCATCGGCTACACGGCGGGATACCTCATGCTCCTGTTGTTCGTCGCCGCGCCGCTGCGGCGGTCCGGCGCGTACACGATTCCCGATTTCACCCAGGCGAGGCTCGAATCGACGACGGTGCGACGCATCACCAGCCTCCTCGTCATCGTCATCGGCTGGTTGTATATAGTTCCCCAGCTGCAGGGTGCCGCCCTCACCGTGCGCATCACCACCGGGCTTCCGCCATGGGCCGGAGCGGTGGCGGTCGCCGTGATCGTCGGTGTGGTGGTGGCGGCGGGTGGCATGCGCTCGATCACCTTCGTGCAGGCATTCCAGTTCTGGCTCAAGCTCACGGCCATCGCCGTTCCCGTGGTGTTCATGCTCCTGGTGGTCTCTGACGTTCCGTCGCTCGACCCGTTGGTCGCCTTTCCGGCGGAACTCGCCCCCAGCACTCCGGATATCTATCGAACGGTGTCGCTCCTGGTGGCGCTGCTGCTCGGAACTCTGGGCCTTCCCCACGTGCTCGCGAGGTTTTATACGAATCCTGATGGGGTCGCCGCGCGCACTACGACGCTCATCGTGCTGGCCCTGCTGAGCGTGTTCTACGTGTTTCCCACCATCATCGGCCTGCTCGGTCGAGCCGTGGCGCCTGATCTCGCCGAGCCCGCGGCGGCGGATGCGCTCGTGCTGTTGCTGCCGGGACGGCTGGTCCCTGGCGTGCTCGGAGATGTGCTGACCGCTCTCGTCATTGCCGGAGCCTTTGGCGCGTTCCTCTCGACCTCCACAGGCCTGGTGGTCTCGCTGGCCGGCGTCATCAGCCAGGAAGCTTTCGGCGGCAGCGTGAGAGGCTTCAGGATCGCGGCCGCGCTATCCATCGTGGTCCCTCTCGCCGTGTCCCTGCTGGCTGCGCCCGGCGGGCTCGCGGGGAGTGTCGGGCTCGTCTTCGCCTTCACGGCATCGACGCTCTGCCCCGTGCTCGTCCTGGGGATCTGGTGGCGCGGACTGACCGCCCGCGGCGCCGTGGCAGGGATGCTGACCGGGGGCGCGGCGTGTGGGCTCGCCATCGTGGCGGGAGCCATGGTCGGCCCGGGTGCCGGGGTGGTCTCGTCAGTGCTCGCGCAACCAGCGGCCTGGACCGTACCGCTCGCGGTGGCGGTAATGGTCGGAGTGTCGCTCACCGACAGCCGCCACATCCCTCGCGGGACCGACAGGTTCATGCGCAGACTGCACGTTCCCGAGCGCCCGGGAATCCCCGCGCCATAGCGCCAGGGGTGGAGCCGCTTACGCCACCGAGCTATAGGCGACGATCCCCCGTCGGATCGAGTCGAGCGCGGTGCGCGCCGTGCGACCCACCCCACCGTCGGCGACCACAGACAACTGGTCGAGCAGGTCGATCACCTGCTTCGTCACCCGCACGAAGTCACCGGCCGCCATGTCGGCTTCCCTGAGCACAGCGTCCAGACTGGTGCCGCTGGCCCAGCGATACATCGCGAGGGCGAGCCCCGCGGACAACGGCTGGCTGCCGGGGAGCTTATTGAGCCGCTCCAGGTCGTCGAGCTCGCTCCACAGGTCTCCCGTGCGGTCGAACGCCTCGCGGAACCGACCCCGGGGAAGGTGCCTGTCCCCCAGCTGCCCCTCCTCGCGACGCGGCTCGTAGACGAGCGTCGTCGCCATTGCCGCGAGGGATGCTGGATCGAGTTCGTCCCAGAAACCGCGGCGCAGGGATTCGGCGACGAGCAGGTCCCGTTCGCCGTAGATGCGCCGCAGCATCCTGCCATTCGCATTGAGCGACAGCTCTCCCGCCGTGGTGGTCGAGAGGTAGCCGAGTTGGGAGAGCACGACCGTCACCCGGTCGAAGACCTTGGCGACGGCTCCCGTGCGGCCCCGGATCTGGCTGCTCAACTGGTCGGTTTCCCGCTTGAGCTTCCACCAGCGCTCTGCCCAGCGCGCGTGCTGCTCCCGCTCGGGACAGGCATGGCACGGATGCTGCTTCATCCGCCGCCGGAGGTCGGTGAGCTGTCGCTGGCGACGGTCACGTTCCGCGCGACTGGACGTGTCGGCGCGGGACTGGCCCTTGCGTTCGAGGTCGCTCAGCTCGCGTCTGAGTCCCGAATATTCCGCGAAGTTGCCCAGGTGGCAGCCCATCGATGACGCGTAGCCCTCGAGCGACTGCTCCTGTGACCGTACCTTGCGTGCGAGCTCCACCACGGCGCGGTCGGCCTGGAACTGCGCGAAACTGGACTCCAGGATCTCCCGCGTGCGCTCTCGCCCGAACTGGTCGATGAGGTTCACTGCCATGTTGTACGTCGGTTTGAAACTGGAATTCAGCGGGTACGTACGCCTCGACGCGAGCGACGCGACGGCCTGCGGGTCGAGCCCGTCCACCCACTGGATGACCGAATGCCCTTCGACGTCGATTCCTCGTCGGCCGGCCCTTCCGGTGAGCTGCGTGTACTCCCCCGGCGTGATCGGAACCCGCGCTTCGCCGTTGAACTTCTCCAGCTTTTCGAGCACAACGGTGCGCGCAGGCATGTTGATCCCGAGGGCGAGCGTCTCGGTGGCGAACACGACCTTGACCAGCTTCTTCTGGAAGAGTTCCTCCACCACCTCCTTGAAGGCGGGCAGCAGGCCGGCGTGATGCGCCGCGACCCCGCGCTCGAGGCCGCTCAACCACTCCCAGTAGCCGAGCACGGCGAGGTCTTCGTCGAGGAGGGTGCGACAGCGTTCCTCCACGATGGCGCGGATCTCGTTGCGCTCCTCGATGGTCGTCACACTGATTCCGGCTCTGAGTACCTTCGCCACGGCCTGGTCGCATCCGACCCTGGAGAAGATGAAGAAGATCGCGGGCAGCAGATTCTTGCTGTCCAGCAGCTTCACGACGTCGGGACGATCCATCCGCATCGCCTCGGGCCGACCGCCCTGGCTGTGATTGCGACGAGAGTCGTGTGACCGTCGTGATCCACCAGGTCGCCCGCTGAACCTTGCCAGCTGGGCGAGCTCCGGATTCACCCTGTGGGTCGCCGCCAGCCCTGAGCTGTCGAAGAGGTCGACGAGCTTCGTACGCATCAGGATGTGCTGGTCGAGAGGGACTGGTCGCTCTTCCGAGACGATCACCTCGGTGTCTCCCCTGACCGCCTGCAGCCAGTCGCCGAACTCCTCGGCGTTGGAGACTGTGGCGCTCAGCGACACCATCGTGACGTGCTGCGGGAGATGGATGATGACCTCCTCCCACACCGCCCCGCGGAACCTGTCGGCGAGAAAGTGCACTTCGTCCATCACGACACAGCTCAGGTTCTTCAGCAGGTCCGAATCCGCGTAGAGCATGTTGCGCAGCACCTCGGTGGTCATGACCACGATCCGGGCGTGCGAGTTGATGTTGGTGTCGCCGGTGAGAAGGCCGACGGCATCCTCACCGTATTCTGCCTGCAGCTCCTGGAATTTCTGGTTGCTCAGCGCCTTCATCGGGGCGGTGTAGAAGACCTTGTCGCTCTGCTGCTGCATGGCACGATAGATCGCGAATTCGGCGATGATCGTCTTGCCGGCACCGGTCGGGGCCGCGACGAGCACGCTTTTGCCGCCCTCGACCACCGCACAGGCCGCGATCTGGTAAGGATCGAGGTCGAATCGCTGGGCGGCGCGGAACGACTGGAGGATCGGCAGATCGCGGTTCTTCCTGGCCGCGGCGAACCGTTCGGCCGGCGACAGGATCTGGTCGGTCACAGGTCAGACACCGGCACGCTTCCCGGGGACTCCACCCTCGCGAGCCGGCGGGCCACGGCTCGATCGTGGATCCAGGCCACGCCCACGGCAGCGAAGTACAACACCACCATGGGGATCGCCAGAAGGAACATCGAGACGATGTCGACCGCGGGTGTCGCGACGGCGCAGAACAGGGTGATGACGAGGATCGCGACCCTCCAGCCCTTCAGGATCGCCGCCGCGGTCAGGATGCCGATGAAGTTGAGCAAGACAAGGAAGACCGGCAACACGAAGCCGACCCCGACCGCCAGCACGAGCTTCAGAATGAAGTCGTAGTAGATCCGGGCGTCGAGGATGACGGCATCCTCCTGCGGAGTGAAGGAGGCAAGCAGCTCCACCATGTGCGGGAACAGCAGCCAGCCGGTGAACCCACCCGCGAGGAACAGCGGAACGGCCGAGAAGAAAAAGCCGAACGTGTAGCGCTTCTCCCGGCTGGTGAGGCCGGGAACGAGGAACGCGAAGATCTGGAACAGCCAGATGGGACTCGCGATCAGGATCGCGATGGTGAGCCCGATCTGGAGGTGCAGGTCGAAGGCGGCAGACACCGTCGTGTAGCTGATGGTGGCGGAGTAGTCTTCGGCGATCTTCGTGATCGGCACCCGCATTCCGTCTTTGACGAAATCGGTGAGGCTGGTGACCTGGAAGGGCAGCCTGAGCAGTGCGGAGACGCCTGACCAGTCGACGAAAGCGACGACCGCGGCCACGATAATGGCGACCGCAGAGATGACGAGTCTTTTACGAAGTTCCCGGAGGTGATCACCGAGCGACATCCGCTCGTCGCTTGTGGTGCGCCACCTCCCCGAGCGGGTGGCCACCCGCGTCAGGGTTTCGGCTTAGTGGTGCCCGTGGTCGAGCCGGCGGCCGGGCTCTCGGTCGAGGCGGGAGTGGAGCTGTCGGCGGCGGAGTTGTCTACGGGAACGTCGTCGCCGTTCTCGTTTTTCATGGTCTTGACTTCGCTGCGGAAGATGCGCATCGACTGGCCGAGGCTGCGAGCGAGACCGGGAAGCTTGGGTGCACCGAACAACAACAGCACGATGGCGAGGATGACCAGCAGGTGGGGCCATCCGAAAGCGTTGCCTAACATGGGTGCTCCTTTGCTGGGGCGGTCAATAGAGCCAGTATAACCGCCAATGCTGAAGGGTTGGCGTGACCCGGAGCGCGTCAGGATCCGGTGCGGCCCGTTCTGGTGCGTCGGCGTCGGCGGGGCGTGGTCAGGGCGGCTGGCCACTCGGTGCCGGCCACGTCGACGCTGCCGATCTCGATGGCCCTGGCCATCCTTCTCTCCCGTTTCGCGTCGTGTCGTGACCGTCTCGAGGCGACGCGCTCGGCCTCCCGCGCCTTGACGTCGCGCACATCGGCGAGCACCGCCAGCATCGGGGAGGTGAGCTCTGGCGAGTGTTCGGCCGCGCTGAGGATGTCGAGTTTGTCGGTCAGGTCTGCGACGTCATCCAGCAGTCCGAGCCCGGCGCGGAACAGGCGCCACGCGAAAAACGCGAGCATCCCGATGAATCCGAGCCCGAGTCCCACCCAGATCAGCAGCCAGCCCCACCAGGCGATCGTGTCAGGCACCATGGTCACGTCGCGTCGGCCGATGCAGGGAGCTGCGGTTCGGGCTCCGCATATCGTGCCGCCGCCACCGCGGCCCATTCGAACACGACGGCGCGTGCCTCGGCGGGTTCGATGACCGTGGCGACTCCCGGCATTCGGGCGATCAGCCGTTTGAGCCCGTGATAGTGGGACACCCGCACTGTGGTTCGCACGAGTCCATCGTGCTCGGAAGTGGCCGAGCCCTCGGGAACGTAGTCGGCGATCAGTGGCAACGCTGCTGCGGCGACGTCGAGGGTGACGATGAGATCATCGGCCGAGCCTTCGAAGAGCACGTCGGGGAGAGGCACGTCCCGCGCGTCGTGGGTGATGGGCTCGGCCGTGACGGCCGGAGTCGACATGCGATCCAGCCGGAATGTTCGCACGGCCTCCCTGCCGTGATCCCAGCCCCTCAGGTACCAGTCGGCGTCGATCGATTCGACCCTCAGCGGATCGACCTCGCGGCGTTCCCGCTGGCCCTGTGAGTTCAGGTAGTCGAACTCCAGCCGCAGGCCTTTTTCGACTGACGACCGGATGAGGGCGAGCGTGCTGTCTGTTTCGCTCGCCTCGACCCCCACCGGGCTGGGCGCCGATGATGCGCCCCTCGAGAGCTTAGAGCTGAGCGTGGCGATGGCTTCGCGGTCGGCGTGTTCGGGGAGCGACGACAGGTACTGCAGTCCCGCGATCAGGGCTGCCGCCTCCCTCGCTGAGAATCGGGGTGACTCGTCGATCGCCACGAGGTTCGTCAGGACGATCTCGTCGGTCTCCTCGAAGGTGTCCCACGCGATGTCGAACAGGTCGCCGTGCTGGTAGGTGGCTGTCTCCCCCGGGATGCCGGACACCCCGATGAGCCTCACGGCTTCCCGGATCTGCTCGGGGGGAACGCCGAAGTGGCTGGCGGCATCCGTCACCCGCACCCTGTCGTGATCCATGAGGTAGGGCACGAGCGAGAGCAGGAAGGCGAGTTTGTCCTGGGCGAGCCGGGGAGGATTCTGCCCTGCGGCGCTGCGTCTAGACATGATCTGCCGCCGTCCGTTCCAGTCGAGACCGCACGGCCTCGCGCAGCTCGGGCGGCGAGACGACGAGCGCCTCGGGGCCGTAGCCGGCGAGTTCGTCGGCGAAGATGTTCAGGTCGGAGTAGTGGAGGCTGAGCGTTCCGGGTTCCGGCGTCGTCGCGCCGCGCCGCTTGCCGAGTCGAGTGGCCGCATCCGTGCCGTTTTCGACCCGCACGATGGCGGAATTCGAGTTCCAGACCGCCTCGAGCTCGGAGAGTGCGAGGTCGGCCTGTCCCGGCGCCGGAGGGTCGAATGTGGTCGCGAGCACGCTTACCTGGGTCACGATGCGACGCAACAGGAAAGTCTTCGTCGTCGACGTCGACTGGTCGATCGCGAACAGGTGCCACCGGCCCTGGTGCTGCACGAGCGCGAGCGGCTCCACAGTTCTCACTCGAGCCTCGCTTTCACCGGGCTTCAGGTAGCCGAAACGAACAACCTGGTGCCGCTCGAGCGCGGCCCCGAGCGGATCGAAGGCGGCCTCGCGCACCCTGACTCTCGGCGCGTATCCCACGACCGGTTCGGTCGTCGTCACACCGAGCGAGCGCAGTTTCAGGATGGCGCGCCGAGATTCCGCGGACAGGGAGCCCTCGCGCCATACCATCGCCGCGAGGTTCAGCAGGGTCGTCTCTTCCGGAGAGAATCGGATATCCGTGGGCAACTCATACGCACCGCGAGGGATGCGGTACCTCAGGTTGTGGTTATCGCCGGCATGCCCGGGGCTGTCGATGGTCTCGAGCGGCACACCCAAATCGCGGATGTCATCCTTGTCCCGCTCGAACTGGCGCTCAAGGTTGGCGTTGTCGCCCGAGCGAGAGAACTTCTGGCGATACCCCTGAACCGTCGAGAGGATGTCGGTCTTCGTCAGTCCGGCATCAGTGGCGAGCAGGGCGAGAACCAGGCTGAAGAGTCTCTCTTCTGCCGGGATCCGGGATGCTCCACCCACGCTGGCCATGTGAACCCGTTATTCGATGCCGAGGATGTCGAACACGAACACCATCGTCGAACCATCGGGCACCGTGGTGGGCGCCTGGCCGGCGGGATAGCCGTCCTTCGGAGGAATCACCGCGATCACCTGCGACCCGACCCGCTGCCCGATCAGGGCCTTGGCGAAGCCGGGGACCAGGCCGCTCGAGCTGTCGTCGAGGCTGGATGCGACGAGCATCGCGGGAGCGTTGCGTTCCCAGGTGGAGTCGAAGACCTCCTGGGTGTCCCAGAGCACGCCCGTGTAGTGCAGCACGACCCTGTCGTCTTTTTCTACCTTCGCACCGCTTCCGGCCTTCAGCGTCTCGATTTTCAGGGCGGTCGGGGGCTTCGGGTCTGCGAAGGTGAATCCCGGGCGCCCATCCGGTGCGAGCACGATGGACGGGAATCCGGCACTGAGCACCTGGTCTGCGCCGTCGGCTTTGCCGAGGTAGACGGACTGGACGTCGACGACGATCGCGACTGTGTCATCCGCCGCGAGAGACAGGCCGTTCTGCTGGATGGCGCCGTCACCGATGAGGTCAGCCGCAGTTCCGACCGCAGCCACTCGCGAACCGACTCGCGCGCACTGGGCGATCGTGCCGAAGGCGGGCGTGGAGTCGATGGCGCTGAAGAGGGCACCCGATTCGTCGTAATTCGTGGCGATGAGGGCATCGCCGGTCTTCCCGTCGTAGATCGTCAGCTGCACGACAGTGGTGGCCCCTGCAGCGACGCGCTTGCCGTTGCCATTGCCGTCGGAGATGACATGGGCTTCACTGGCACCGTTCGCCACGAGCGGCGTGGGGAACGTCGCCTTCGGGTCGTTGCCGAAGGAGCCGTCAGCGGTCACGAGGGCGGCGTTGGATCCCGACGCGATCGACGGCACGCAACCGTCGATACTGGCGGCGCCGGTGGCGCAGGCCGAAAGGGAGACCAGCAGTGCTGAGGCAGCGATGATGGCGGGAAGCTTGCGCACGAGAACTCTCATTTCTTTGCCATGCGATGTCGCCCGGCTACCCGAATACTCTACTGGTCGGCTGGAGTGGTTCCTGTGGCTGCCCGCGCCGCCGCCTGGGCTTCGCGGGCGGTCTTGCGCAGTCGCTTGGCGCTGGAGGTGCGCTCTCCCAGCGCTCCGGGGGTCCAGGCTTCGACATCCTCATCGCTGAAATCAGACTTCGACGCGCGGCGCTTCAGCGCCGGGAGTACAGCGCCGGGGGCCAGGCGACGGGCTGTCATGAGGAATCCCGTGTGTCCGATCATCCTGTGATCCGGACGCACGGCGAGGCCCTCGACGTGCCAGGTGCGCACCATGGTCTCACTCGGCTCGGGGTCGGTGAAGGCGCCGGTCTCCCGGATCGCCTCGGCGACGCGGGAGAGCTGGGTGACGGTGGCGATGTAGCAGATCAGGACACCACCGGGAGTGAGCGCATCCGCGCACTCGTCGAGGCACTCCCACGGGGCGAGCATGTCGAGCACGATCCGATCGACGGTGCCATCGGCCACCGTCGCGGGCATCGCCTCCTGCAGGTCACCGACCGTGACCGACCAGTTGGAGGGCTCGGCGCCGAGAAACGCCGTGACGTTGGCTTTCGCGACATCCGCGAACTCGTCCCGGCGCTCGAAGGAGTGCAGCGTGCCCGTGGAGCCGATCGCGCGCAGCAGCCAGAGCGACAGGGCCCCGGAACCGACTCCGGCCTCGACGACCGTGGCGCCGGGGAAGATGTCGGCCTGGCCCAGGATCTGGGCGGCATCCTTGGGGTAGATGATGGCGGCACCGCGCGGCATCGACATCACGAAGTCGGTCAGGAGCGGCCGCATCGCGAGGTACTCGACACCGTTCGTGGACTCGACCACCGAGGCATCCGGCTGCCCGATGATGGCATCGTGGCTGAGAACTCCGCGGTGACTGTGGAACGTGCCGCCCACCTCGAGGGTGACGGTGTTCAGGTTGCCCTTGGGGCCGGTGAGCTGCACGCGGTCCCCCACGCGGAATGGGCCGCTCTGGCGGCGGAAGCCGTCGGTCATCGCGCTCCTTCGATCACGAATGCTGCAGAAAGGTCGGCAACAGTCCGCCCGTCGAGCGTCGGCCACAGGGTATCCGCCGGCGAATCGTCGAGTTCCACCATGAAGGGGATACCGATGACGACCGCACCGGCCGATGACGCGGAGGCTATACCGGGAGGCGAATCTTCGATCGCGAGGCAACGGGTGATGTCGACACCCAGGAGTTCCGCTCCGCGGAGGTACGACTCAGGATGCGGCTTGCTGTTGGTCACGTCATCACCGGAGACCACGGCGTCGAATCCGACGAATCCGAGCCGGTCGGCGACGTGATGCGCCATCCTGCTCACGGACATCGTCACGAGAGCGGTAGGGATCCGCGCTTCGCGGAGTTCCATGAGCAACTCCCGTGCTCCCGGGCGCCACGGGATACCGAACTCTACCAGTTGTTCGAGCACCCGGTCGGTGAGGTTGTCGATGATCTCGGTCTCGGTGAGATCGACGCCCTTTTTCTGCATGATCTGGGCAGAGTGCCACAGCCCTGAACCCACGAGCTGGAGCGCTTCCTCGTGAGACCAGGATGCGCCGTAGGACTCGATCAGCTCGGTTTCGGCGGCGATCCAGTAGGGCTCGGTATTGACGAGAGTGCCGTCCATGTCCCAGAGAACGGCGGCAGGAGCAGAGTGAGTCACAACGCACCATCGTAGTTCTATCCTTGAAGAACGCCCGGTCACACGATTCGGGCGAGGAGGGAAACCTGTGGCTGACAGCCGGTTCGGTAGCGGTCGACTGCTCGTCGTCGCGTTCGAGGGCTGGAACGATGCGGGTGAGGCCGCGAGCGGTGCCGTCAGGGCGCTCAAGGAACTGCTCGACCTGTATCCCATCGCCGAGGTTGATCCCGAGGACTACTTCGACTACCAGTTCAACCGACCGTCGATCGCCAGCGACGATGACGGCAACCGCTCCCTGGTCTGGCCGGGAGTGACGATCTACGGGCCTACTCGGCCCAACAGCGGGCCCGCCGCGGGAATAGCCGACGATGCCGAGATCTCGGTCAGCGGCGCCAACGGCGCCAATATCTACCTCCTCCTCGGCACCGAGCCGTCGCGCGGATGGAAGACCTTCACGCGCGAGATTCTCGATGTGGTGGAGACGAACGAGATCTCCTCGATCGTCTTCCTCGGCGCGATGCTCGCCGACGTGCCACACTCGCGCCCCATTTCGGTCTTCACCAGCAGTGAGAACCCGGGTGTTCGGTCCCAGCTCTCGATCGAGCGGAGTGCGTACGAGGGGCCGGTCGGCATTCTGTCTGTGCTCGGCAATGCCGCGGAGTCCGTCGGGATCACCACCATGTCGATCTGGGCGTCTGTGCCCCACTACGTCCACAACGCACCATCCCCCAAAGCGACGCTCGCGATCCTCGACAAGCTCGAGGAAATCGTCGACGTCGTCATCCCGCGCGGCGACCTCATCACCGAAGCGCAGGCCTGGGAAACGGGCATCGACGCTCTCGCCGGTGACGACGACGACATGGCGTCCTACATCGAACAGCTCGAGCAGGCCAGGGACACCGTCGACTCGCCCGAGGCCAGCGGTGAGGCGATAGCCCAGGAGTTCGAGCGGTACCTGCGGCGCACGGGTGACAAACCAGGCGAGGGAACCGCGGGCGACGAACCCTGGCGTCCGAAGGAATAGTCGCCGTTATTCGCCCCGGGCGCGCCTGATCCAGTCGGTGCGACCGGCGATGAACGGCTCGACATCCACAACAAGCCCGAGGGCGACGGGCAGGTGCGCCGCCTGCCGCGATTCGATCAGGATGGCGCGATCCCCGATCACGCCGACACCCCACCAGCGGCCATACTCGTCCCACACCTCGAACATGACAGCCGCGCCGGCGACGTCGCCCTCGACGATCCGATCGGGAACGCTCGCCGCGACACCGCGCTGGTGAGGAAGGAACTCGCCACGACTGCGGAAGGCCGCCAGCATCCATCTCGGATCTGAACCTCCGCCGGTTTCGACGACGACGATCGGTTCCCCCTCGGCAACGTCACGGTATTGAAACCCGCGGTTCCCCTCGCCAAAGGCCCACTCCCCGAGCATCGCGTGGCCGGCCCACGAGGCGAGCCCGTAGACCGGTGCGGCGTGGAAGGACGATCTCAGCTGGTCGTCGGTCTCTCGCATGAGCGCCCAGAATTCATCGGGAGCGAGGTAGCCGGTGAAATCCATGGGACAACAATCGCACAGCGCGTCGCTGAGAATGGCCCGCTATCGCAGCTGCACTCCCAGCAGGGCGTGGATCGCGTCGAGGTCGACGGCCGTCGGCGCGATACCGCTGGCAACGCGGGCATCCACGACGGCCAGCGCGGCAGGTGTGTCGAGATCACTGGCGAGGGCATCCCGAAGCTCGAGCAGGATGCCGTCACCGTCGGCGGTCTGTCTCGCCCATGCCTCCCAGGCGCCTAGTCGCGACCGGGCGCCGCTGAGCACGTCGACGGTCCACTCCCAGTCGTCCCGGTAGTGGTTCTGCAGGATGGCCAGGCGGATCGCGCGCGGGTCGACGCCGTCCGCGGTGAGCGCGGAAACGAACACGAGGTTGCCCAGCGATTTGCTCATCTTCTCCCCGCGATAGGCGACGAGCCCGGCGTGGACGTGCGCGTGGGCGTGATCGAAGCCGGTGAGGGCCGCGGTGTGGGCCGCGGTGAACTCGTGGTGCGGGAAGACGAGGTCCCGACCTCCCCCGGCGACGGTCATAGGTACGTCGAGGAACTCCTGCGCGATGACTGAGCACTCGATGTGCCATCCGGGCCTGCCGTCACCCAGTTCGCTCGGCCAGTACGGTTCGCCCGGCCTCGCGCCCATCCAGAGCATCGGGTCGAGGGGGTCGCGCTTTCCCTCGCGTTCCGGGTCTCCCCCGCGCTCCGCGGCGAGTTCGAGCATCGTGTCGCGATCGAGCCGGCTCTCCTGTCCCAGGTGCCAGGGAGAGGATGCCGCGGCCGCCGCACTGTCGAAATACACGTCGCTGCCGAGCCTGTACGCGGTGCCCGTCTCGAGCAGCCGCGCCACCGCGAGAGCCACGGGAGTGACCATCTCGGTCACCGCGATGTAGTGATCCGGCGGGATCACCCCGAGGGCGAGCATGTCGCCCCTGAACAGATCGACCTGCCGCGACGCCAGCTCACGCCAGTCGACACCGGTCGCTGTCGCGCGTTCCAGGAGCGGGTCGTCGACATCCGTCACATTCTGCACATAGGACACATCGAGCCCGGCGTCGAGCCAGAGCCGGATCAGCGTGTCGTAGGCCAGATAGGTGGCGGCGTGGCCGATGTGGGTCGCGTCGTACGGGGTGATTCCACAGACGTAGAGACCGGCGAGCGAGCCAGGGCGCGACTCGACAATCGCAGCGGCAGAGGTGTCGAAGACCCGAGGAAGGGCGCCGTGACCCGGCAGCCGCGGAACCTCGGGACGGCTCCAGGATTTCACCTCTCCAGCCTAGAGCGGCTGGATGACCCCGCTGGCCAACAGCACGAGGAGCGCGGTTCCGAGCAGCACCCGGTAGATCACGAACGGCAGGAACGACCGCTTCTCGATGTACCGCATCAGGAAGGCGATCACCACGAAGCCGACGATGAAGGCGACCAGAGTCGCGACGAGGGTCTCCGCATAGCCGTAGACCCCGGCCGGCTCACCGAAGCTGTGGACCAGCTCATAGAGCCCGCTGCCGAAGACCGCGGGGATGGCGAGCAGGAACCCGAACCTCGCTGCAGCGGGCCTGGTGTATCCGAGCGAGAGCCCCATGGTCATGGTGGCGCCGGAGCGGGACACCCCGGGGATCAGGGCGAGCACCTGGGCGAGCCCGATAGCGATGCCGTGCCCGTAGCTCATCTCCTCGATCGGCCGGATCTTCTTCCCGAAATAGTCGGCGAGCCCGAGGATGATGCCGAACACGATGAGCACGATCGCGATGAGCCACAGGGAACGGAACACCGTGCGGATGGTGTCCTGCGCCAGGAATCCGATGGCCACGATCGGCAGCGTGCCGATGATGATCAGCCATCCGAGGCGCACATCCGGATCATTCTTCGGAATGCCGTTCGAGTGGGCGCCCCCAGCCGAGCCGAAATGCCGGAACCAGCGGCCGATGATCCGCACGATGTCTTTGCGGAAGTAAAGGATCACCGCCAGCTCTGTGCCGATCTGTGTGATGGCCGTGAAGGTCGCGCCGGGATCGTTCGCACCGGGCAGGAATTCACCCACGATGCGCAGGTGGGCGCTCGACGATACGGGCAGGAATTCCGTCAGCCCCTGGACGAGTCCGAGAATGATTGCTTCGATGAAGCCCATCGGGCCCTCCTCGGTGTACGCAGCTCTAGTAGTTCAGGAACAGGTCCCCCAGAACCTGCCTGCCAAAGACTAATGCGTCAAGCGGCACCCGCTCGTCAACGCCGTGGAACATGCTCGGAAAGTCGAGGTCCGTGGGCAGTTGCAGCGGAGCGAATCCGTAGCCCTTGATACCCAGCATCGAGAGCGCCTTGTTGTCGGTGCCTCCGGAAAGCAGGTATGGAAGCACTTGCGCTCCGGGGTCGTGGGCCTTGAGCGTGCCGACCATCGCGTCGACGAGTGGTCCGTCGAAACTGTTCTCGAGCCCGACATCCCGGTGCATGACGACGATCTCGATGTCATCACCGACCAGTTCACGCACCCGGTCGAGCACCTCGTCTTCCTGGCCCGGAAGGGTCCGGATATCGACGAGGGCTTCCGCAAGATCAGGAATCACGTTGTGCTTGTATCCGGCCGTCAGCAGCGTCGGGTTGGTGGTGGTGTGCAGCGTGGCGTGGATGAATCCGGCGGCGGATCCGGTGCTCAGCACCACCTCATCGGGTCCCACAGTGGTGGGGTCAACCTCCATGAGTCTGGCGAGTTCCGCCACGAGCTGCCTCGTGGTCGCCGTCAGCTCGACCGGCCACTCCTGCTGTCCGATGGTCGCCACTGCCCTGGCGAGCTTCGTGACGGCATTGTCGTGGATGATGCGGCTGCCGTGTGCGGCGGTACCGCGCGCGACCAGCTTGATCCACACCAGTGCTTTCTCACCGGTCTGCAACAGGTATGCGCGCTGGCCGTTGACGTGCACCGAGTAGCCGCCCACTTCGCTGATCGCCTCCGTGGCACCCGCGAACAGCTCGGGACGGGAGTCGACGATGTGATGAGAGCCGAAGACTCCGCCGTTCTCCTCGTCGGAGAAGAATGCGACGATGAGGTCGCGTGCTGGCTGCTGGCCCGAGCCGAGGACATCCTGGAGCGCGGTGATGATCATCGCGTCCATGTCTTTCATGTCGACCGCCCCGCGGCCCCAGAGGAGCCCGTCACGGATCTCGCCGGCGAAGGGGTCGACACTCCAGTTCGCCGGATCCGCCGGCACGACATCCGTGTGGCCGTGGACGACGAGGGCTGGCTTGTCACCGTTGGCGCCGGGCACTCTCGCGATGACGCTGGTACGGCCGGGAGCGGCATCCACATAGTCGGTGGCCAGGCCCATGTCTTCGAGCAGGGCGCCCAGATACTCGGCGGCCTCGGTCTCGCCGTTCGATTTTCCCTCGCCATAGTTCGACGTATCGAACCTGATCAGATCGCGGGCGATACGGGCTGTCGATTCGAGCTCGGTGTTCTCGGCCATGCCTCCACCTTAGGTGTGTGCATCCGGGGTCGCAGAAGGGTGCTATTCTCGTACCTCGGTGGTCCTGCGAAGGATTCACCACTGCGCGCGGATGGCGGAAATGGCAGACGCGCTAGCTTGAGGTGCTAGTGCCCGTATAGGGCGTGGGGGTTCAAGTCCCCCTTCGCGCACGTTGTTGAGACAGCGAACAGAAAGACCCCGTAGACAGTGTCTGCGGGGTCTTTTCTGTCTCACTGGCCGTGCCAGTCTCGCGAACTGCGGAATATCGCGCGCCGCACGGCGGCGACCGCACATGTGGCGCAGTTCGCGAACGGCAGATACCCACTGTGGACTTCGTCGACATTCCGAGAGGGGTGGCGCGGACATAAGAGATCTCTCATGCGCCGGAGATGGCTGCGGGAGCGCTGGCAGTCGATAATCAAAGGATGCCCGCCGCGCCTGCCTTGCTCACGCGGCGCTTCAGGGCCCTGCGGTCGGTGCGCGCGCGCATCCTGCTCTCGATGCTGGTGGTTGCCGCCGTGGGGATGATCGTGGCTGGGGGCACCGCGTATGTCATCCAGCGCGAGCGGATCCTGTCACAGATCGACGACAGGCTCGTGTCGGCCGTCGACGAGTCGTCGTTCATCGCCGGGGATGCCCAGCCGGCGACCCTCGACGACGCCCTGTACGCGATCGTGCAGAGGCTCAGGCCGGGAACGGATGAGGCGACATTCGCGATCATCGGGGACCGCACCGCCATCGTTCCCGGGGGCACTGGCGAGTTTCACCTGGAAGAGGACGCGGGGTTCGTGGCGCGAGTGCTGGCAGAGACGGCGGGCGGCGACGTCATCAGGGGCACTGCCGCTGCCGGGGGAACCAGCGTTCGCTACGTGGCCATTCCCGTCACGGTCGAGGGCGACGCCACCGGGGTCTTCGTGGTGGTCGTCGACCTCAACGCGCGGCTGCTGCCCGTGGATGAAGCGTTCCGCACGTTCGCGATCGTCGCCGCTGTCGCTCTCGCCGCCCTGGGCCTCGTCGGCTGGTCCGTGGCAGGTCGGCTGCTGTCCCCCATCCGGAATCTCCGGGAGACGGCTGCGAGGATCACGGCGACCGATGTGAGCGAACGGATCGATGTCGTCGGGTCGGACGATGTCTCAGAGCTGACGGTCACCGTGAACGGGATGCTGGACAGGCTCGACAGCGCTCTCACCGGCCAACGGCAGCTGTTGGATGACGTCGGCCACGAACTGAAGACGCCGATCACGATCGTGCGCGGTCACCTCGAACTCATGCAGGCCAGCGACGAGGCGGATGTCTCGGCCACGAGGGCACTGGCCCTGGACGAACTGGACAGGATGGGCGGCCTCGTCAGGGACATCTCGGATCTCGCCACGGTGCTGAGGCCGCTGCGGATGACGCCGGTGCCCACGGACATCGGCGCCCTGACCGAGAACGTGCGAGCCAAAGCGAGTGCGCTCTCGTCAGCCCACCACTGGACCAGCCCGGAAGTCGCGCACGTGACGGCGTCGATCGACCCTGAGCGACTGACCCAGGCTCTCCTGCAGCTCGCCGCGAACGCGGTGGTGCACGGCACATCGACCGGGACGATCGGGATCAGCAGTGAGGTCCACGCCGGACGGCTGCTCTTCACGGTGAGCGACGATGGGCCGGGGGTCGATCCGTCGGTAGCGGACACGATCTTCGAGCGGTTCCACCGTGGTTCGGGTTCCGGTGGCTCTCCCGGTCGTGGAGCCTCTGGCTCCGGGCTCGGCCTCGCGATCGTGCTGGCCATTGCGCAGGCCCACGGCGGTACGGCATCGCTACAGTCGGCCAGGGATTCCGGCGCGACCTTCGTGATCGATATCCCCATGACATCACCGCTAATGCAGGGAGACAGGGTATGAGTCGCATTCTGCTTGCGGAGGACGAGGTCAGGATCTCGTCATTCGTGGAGAAGGGCCTTCGCGCCGCGGGGTTCACGACGGTCGTTGCCGCCACCGGTCCCGACGCGCTCGAGCATGCGCTGACCGGCGGGTTCGACCTGCTCGTGCTCGACATCGGCCTGCCCGGTTTCGATGGCTTCGAGGTGCTGCGCCGACTGCGGGCCGCGCGGGTTGAGTTGCCGGTTATCGTTCTGACCGCTCGTACCTCCGCCGACGACACCCTTGCGAGTCTCGAGGGCGGCGCCAACGACTACATGCCCAAGCCGTTCAGGTTCGATGAACTCCTGGCCAGAATCAGGCTCAGGATGGCGGATGCCACGCGCGGCGTCGAGGCGATTCTCGTCGTCGACGGACTGCAGCTCGACCTGCACAGCCGCCGTGCGATCGTGCGTGGGCGGGAGGTGGAGCTCTCGGCGAGGGAATTCGCGCTGGCCGAGGAGTTTCTTCGAAATCCCGACCGGGTTCTCAGTCGGGAACAGCTGTTGAGCAGGGTCTGGGGCTATGACTTCGACCCCGGTTCGAACATCGTCGACGTGTACGTCGGCTACCTCAGGTCAAAGCTGGGAAGCGAACACATCGAGACGGTACGAGGAATGGGCTACCGGCTGCGCGAGGTCAGCTGGTAGCCCATCCCTGGGCGCAGTATCAGTGTCAGGCGCAGTATCAGTGTCAGTCGTGGTCGCTGCCGTGGCCCGAGTCGTCGGAGCTGCCGTCGTCTGAGCCGCTGTCGTCTGAGCCGCTGTCGTCGTTGTCGGAGTCGTCGTCTGAGCCGTGGTGGCTGCTGTCGTCGCTGCTGTCGTCGCTTCCACCGCGACCGCTGTTGTCGTCGGAGCTGTCGTCATCGTCGCTGTTGTCGTCGGAGCTGTTGTCATCGACTGAATCGTCGTCAGTCGAATCGTCGGCGCGGTCTCCACCGTTGTCGTCGTTCACGTCGTGCGTGCCTCGCGCGTGAACGCCGTGGTCGTCGTTCAGGTCGTGTGTAGCCGGGTCGTCGGAGTTGCTGGGTCGCGGCGTCGGGACTGCGACGTCCCCGGGCACTGCAGTCGACGTCGAGGACGGCGTCGAGGTGGGAGCGTTCGACACGATCGAACTCGACGGAAGGGTCGCCGCGACAGCGACGGAGCCTGCGCACAGCACCCCCACGACCGCGACTGCCGAGGCGATGAGAACTGGACGTGAGGTGAAGAGTGACATGGTCTGCCTTTCGACGTGCCGGATGTCCGGCGCTGGTGCGGCTGGATGCCGTACCTACAGGCTGGCCGTCGAATCTAAGGCGAGCACGAGGAGATCTTGAGATGACTCTTAGAAAGGAGCGGCATCTCGAACGTCAGTCGTTCGAATTGCCGCGACCGCTGTTGCTGCTGTCACCGCTGCTGTCGTCAGAAGAACCGTCGTCCCTCAGCCCGCCGTGATCGTCCAGTTCGACCGTCACGGGGGGTGGGCCCGTCACGACCTCGGGACTGTCGTCATCCGGTGTCGGTGAGGGGCTCGGTGTCGCCGTCGGGCTCGGCTCTGGGCTCGGTTCGGTGCTGGGGGCGGCGCTCGGGGTGATGGACACGGCCGGAACGTCGAGGGGCTGGCCAGCGGCATCCGCGAATCCGAGACCGCTTGTGATGACGATTCCGAGGGCGATAGCGGTGGCCGCGACGGCCGCCAGGATGGCAACAGTGATCGCGGTACGAGCGGGTCGACCCTGTGAAGTCATGGTCATAGTCTGCCCGTGTTGCCGTGAGGGCGGGGTGAGACTGTTCTTAGAAACACCCGGTCCGGCAAAGCTCAGGCCGCCGTGACCTCCCTGGCCACGGCACCGTACGACGCGGTCACGAGGATCGGGATGTGGTCGGACGAGCCGCGGGGCATCGTCTGCACGTCGTCGATCGTGAAGCCCTGAGAGGTGACGAAGTCGAAGTGTCCCCGGAAGAACTTGTAGGCCGTGTAGGTCTGGCGGTCGCTCAGCGTCAGGTCATAGCCGGATTTCGCGACCCTGTTCGACAGGTCGTCTTTGAAGAGTGGGTAGTTGTAGTCACCGACCATGATGATGGGCGCGCCTGAACCGAGATCCTGCAGCAATTCGTGCGCGGCCTTGATCTGTTTGCGGCGGAGCGAGTTCAGGGCCGTCAGCGGTGCAGCATGGAAGGAGGCGAGAACGAGCTCGTGTCCGGATGCGCGGTCGATGAGCTTGGTACCGACGAGCCGCTCCGGAGTCGGAGTGAAAATGAGGTCGTGCAGTGACTTTTTGAGCTCGAACGATTTGCTGGCCAGCTGCTCGTACCGGTCTTTGCGGTAGTAGACGGCAAGACCGAGCCGGTTGCGCTTGGTGGAGTCGGCGAGGTGCAGGTTGCCGATCTCGGCGGGCAGTTCGGACGCAATGCACTCCTGGAGGCACATCGCATCCAGGTCGGGTGTCTTGGCAAGTTCGGCGAGCTCTATGCTCGCCCGGTTTTTTCGGAGGTTGTAACTGATGACGCGAATCACGGTCCTGAATCCCTCTTTCCACACACGAAAACACAAGCCTATGGTCTCGGGGGTATTCGAAGTCACGCCCTAGAGCGACGGGTCTGTGTCCAGGGTGTGCATCACTTTGCCCATGACGTGGTCGAGTGCCGCGACATCCTGGGCATCGAGCGAGGCGAAAACGACCGCAAGGACGGTAGCGACATGGCCCGGCGCCGTCGCCTGGACTTTCTCCCACCCGGCTTCGGTGAGCTGGGCGTTGATGGCCCGGCGATCCTCCGGACAGGGTGACCGCCGCAGATAGCCGCGCTCTTCCAGCCTGGATGCCACGTGCGAGAGCCGCGGAAGCGTCGAACTCGTGCGCTCGGCGAGCTGCGTCATACGCAGCACGTGTTCGGGAGCCTCGGAGAGCATCGCGAGAGTCAGGTAGTCGAAGTGGCTGAGGTCTGAGTCGCGCCTGAGCTGGGTGTCGAGCACCCCGGGAAGCCGCTCGACCACGGTGGCGAGTTTGCGCCAGGCATCCTGCTGGGCGTCATCGAGCCACGTGGTCACACGAACCGCACTCCATCGCCGACGCGCGTGCGCACATCGAACAACTCGTTGCCGCCGATGGGCGCCGACCCCGTGACTCCCTGGCGCAGCAGCATCGCGAGGTACGACTGGGTCACCGCGAGCGTCGCGGCCCCCCGGACGCTACCCAGCTGGATCACGGGCTCGTCGAGTGCGTCATCCGGAAGCACGACCACGAGCCCGGTGAACGTGACGCGCAGCTGTCTGGACAGTACTTTCGCTCGGCTCGCGAGTTCGTGAAACGGCCGCTCCCCCGCCAGGGCATCGCCGATGAGCTCCCCCTTACGCACCCGGACCGGGCCGCCGAAGTCTTCAGACAGCAGGGCGAACAGGCCACTGGGGCCGAGTACCACGTGGTCGATCTTGGACTCAGGATCACCCGTGGAGACGTCGTGCCACACGGTGAAGCCGATGCCGAGCGTGCTCAGGGTGCGGGCCGTGGATTCCTCCGCCAGGGCGTCGGCCAGGGTGCGCCTGATCTCCCTGGGCGCGCTGCGGACGAAAGCTGGATCGTACGGGTCGGCGATCTCGACTCCCCTGCCTGCCCATTCCCGCAACTGGCTGAGGAATCGCTCGCGCCGCCAGCCCCCGGGGTGACCGTGGGATCGCGCCTTGGGCCTGGTGTCCTGGCGCGGACGGGCAGCCTGGCCCGTGAACGTTTCGTGCCGGTCAGAGTGGATGCCACGGCCGGCGTCGTACGCGGCTCGCCTCTCTGTGGTGCTCACGCGGTCCCAGGCCTGCTGCACAGCGTTGAACCGACCGGGATCGCCGCCCGTGTCGGGGTGGGTTTCCCGCAGGGCCTTGCGGAACGCACGGCGGAGCTCGTCTTCTGTCGCGGATGCCGCGACGCCGAGCACCTCGTACGGGCTCGCCGACATGGGACTCTCAGGCATTCTTTCGCTTTCGACGTGAGGCAAGGGCCTGCCCACCATACCCAGCCAGCTTGCGCAATTGCTGGCACGCGCTGCCGATGTCGCGGGTGGCGCTATTGCCCGCGCAGGTCCTTGCGCAGGATTTTGCCTGAACTCGACTTCGGGACCGTCTCGATAAAGGCCACCTGGCGCACCTTCTTGTGCGGTGCCACGTGTTCGGCCACGAAAGCCATGACGGCAACCCCGTCCAGCTCGGCGCCGGCGACCGTGACGACGAAAGCCTTCGGAACTTCCTGGCCGTCGTCGTCGGGCGCTCCGACCACGGCGGCGTCGGCGATCAGGGGATGCGTCAGCAGCAGTGCCTCGAGTTCGGCCGGGGCCACCTGGTAGCCCTTGTACTTGATCAGCTCCTTGAGCCTGTCGACGATGAAGAACGAACCGTCGGCGTCGACCGTGGCGATGTCTCCCGTGCGCAGGAATCCGTCGGCTTCGAGGGTCTCGCGGGTCGCGTCATCCCGGCCGAGGTAGCCGAGCATGATGTTCGGCCCCTTCACCCACAACTCGCCGGGTTCGCTCATCCCGCCGTTGGCGTGGATCTCGTCGCCGGATTCGACGTCGATGAGCTTGCACTCGACGTTGGCCACCGGCACACCGATCGATCCGCGAGCGATATCCATGCGATCCGGCGGGATGACGTGGGAGACAGGGCTCATCTCGGTCATGCCGTAGCCCTGCGCGACCCTGGTGTCGAGTCGTCGGGCCACGGTCTCGGCCAGCGCTGTGTCGAGAGGCGCCGCGCCCGAGAAGACCACTCGCACCTTCGACAGGTCGTACTGCTCGATGATGGGATGCTTCGCCAGCGCGACCGCGATGGGCGGGGCGATGAACAGGTACGTGCAGCCGTGATCCTGGGTGATGCGCAGGAACTCGACGAGATCGAACTTCGGCATGGTCACGAGCCGCGCCCGCTTCTTCAGCGCGATATTCAACAGCACGGTCATCCCGTAGATGTGAAAGAACGGCAGCAGGGCGAGAACCCGGTCATCCTGTTCCACATCGAGCACGGGACGGCACTGCTGCACATTGGCGACGAGGTTCGTGTGGCTGAGCATGACGCCCTTGGCTTTACCCGTCGTGCCTGACGAGTACGGCAGCACGGCGATGTGGCTCGCGGGGTCGAATCTCACCTCGGGTGGCGTCTCCTGCTGGGCGAGGAGGTCGCGCAGCGACGGATGCCCATCGGCGCCGTCGATGACGATGAGGTGCTCGGCATCGATGCCGACCTCTTTCGCCGCGATCTCGGCCTGCGGCAGCATCGGGGAGATGGTGAACAGGAAGCTCGCCTTGGAGTCCGACAGCTGGCTGGCGATCTCCTCGGGGGTATAAAGGGCGTTGATCGTCGTGGCGGTGGCGCCAGCGCGCAGGATGCCGTGGAACACGCTCGCGAAGACGGGGATGTTGGGGCACAGCATGCCCACGACGTCACCGACCTTCACTCCGCGAGCGGCAAGGGCGCCGGCGACGGCGTCGATCTGGCCGACGAGCTGGGCATAGGTGGTCTCGGCTCCCGATGGCCCATCGACGAGGGCGACTCGCTCGAGGTCGGCGGCGGTGAGATCCGAGAAGAGGAAGTCGTAGACGCTGAGCGCCGGGATTATCTCGTCGGGAAACGGGCTTGTGAACATGAGATCTCCTTTGATCAGTCCTGTGGTCCGATCCTGACCGGCCCACCCCAGCGAGGCAAGCATGTACCGCCAACCCACAGGTCTTTCAGCGTATCTTGTTGTCGTGACCACAATCAGCGACATCCCCCTCACCACCATCGACGGCGCTACGACCTCGCTCTCCGACTATGCAGACAAGGTCGTGCTCATCGTCAATGTCGCATCGCGCTGCGGCCTCGCGCCCCAGTACGAGAAGCTCGAAGCCCTCCAGAAGACCTACGGTGAGCGCGGGTTCACCGTGCTCGGTTTTCCCAGCAACCAGTTCCTGCAGGAGCTGAGCACCGAAGACAAGATCAAGGAATACTGCTCCATGACCTGGGGCGTGACCTTCCCGATGTTCGAGAAGGTCAAGCTCAACGGCAAGAGCGCGCACCCGCTCTACCAGGAGCTGACCAAGACGCCGGATGCCGCGGGCAAGGCTGGCAAGGTCAAGTGGAACTTCGAGAAGTTCGTGATCACGCCCGGCGGCGACATCCACAGGTTCCGACCGACGGTCGAGCCGGACGCTCCCGAGATCGTCTCGCTGATCGAAGGTTCGCTGCCCGCGTCAGCCTAGGCTCGAATCGTGCGACTTCTCCTGATCAGGCACGGCCAGACGCCAGCGAACGTCGACGGCAGGCTCAACACCGCGGCCCCTGGCCCCGGCCTGACCGAGCTCGGAGAGCGACAGGCCGCCGGGATTCCCGTTGCGCTGCAGGGCGACGTGATCGACGGCATCTTCGTCAGCACGCTTCTGCGCACCCACGTGACCGCGGCACCGTTGGCGGCAGATCGGCGCATCGACGCTGTCGAGTTGCCGGGCATCCACGAGATCGGTGCGGGGAGCCTCGAAGACAGGAGCGATCGCGAATCCGTGCACCGGTATCACCGCACAGCCTTCGCCTGGGGGCTCGGAGACCTCGACGTCGTGATGCCCGGCGGCGTGGACGGTCACGAGTTCTTCGAGCGGTTCGACGCGAGCATCGCGACCGTGAGCGCTCTCCACGAATCCGGAACGGCCGTCGTCGTCAGCCATGGTGCTGCCATCAGGGTGTGGATCGCCGGTCGGGTGACGAATGTGCCCCCCAGTTTCTCGGGCGACCGTGAGATCGACAACACCGGCGTGATCGAACTCGACGGCAATCCCGATGACGGATGGGTGCTGTTGTCGTGGCAGGGAAGCCCGGTGGGCGGCTCCGATCTCGCGGACGAGGCAGCACTCGACCCGACCGGCGAATCGCTGCGAGACTAGCCGAAACACCCAGGGATCGGCTAGCGGCCCCCGCCTCCTCCTCCGCCGCCACCCCCGCCGGAGAATCCTCCGCCGAACGAGCCTCCTCCGAACGAGCCTCCTCCGGTTCCGCTCCAGCTCGAGGTGCTCGCGGGCGGGGTCATCGCCGTCGAGAAGCCCCGCATAGTGCTGGCGAATATGACGGCGTTGAATCCCCCGTTTCCGACGAACCAGTCAGGCTGCTCCGGCAGTGACTGCACGCGCACCTCGAGCTCCCGCATCCACTGGTCCTCGACGCCCCACACCACGGCCCACGGCAGCAGCTTCTCATAGAGTTTGATCATTTCGAGATCGTCACCGACATCCACTCGCACGGCTCCCGTGGGGCTTTGCAGGGCACGCAGGCGGTCTTTCTCGGCGAGCGTGAGATACATGCGCATCCCGTCCAGGAACTCCCGCGCTTCCGCACCGGCCGCGGTCGGGCGCAACGGCCTGATCGACAGTGCGATACATATGATCAGGGCCAGCACGCCGAACCCCATCACCGGAACCAGGATCGGACTGACGTTCAGAAAGAGGTCGCTGGATGTCGCGAACATCACAATCGCGGCGGCCGCCAGCACCAGCTGCCCCAGTACGATCGCCGCGGCAACACCGCGCCCCGGCGGCTTCTCGAGCAATCCCGACGGCTCGAGCGAGGACTTGGCTCGGGCAGACATCGCCGACAGCCCCGTCATGAGCGCCGTCTCGTCCTGCCCGAATGGCTGCAGCTTGCCGGGCTCGGGATCGGCGCCGAACAGGAGCGCCAGGAGCCCGGCGTCCTCCGGATTCACCCTCTCCGAGCCGAGATACTGAAGTGTGTACGGCTCGCCATCCTTCTCCACCGCGTAGGCGAGAATCCGGATGTTCCGTCGCACCGCGAGCCTCACGATCGCGGCGGGAATCGCTGTGGTGCCGCGGCCGAGAAGCTGGGCGGACTGCATGATGGTGATGCCATCAGGCTCGCTGTACTGGGGGATGATGATGCCGCGGCCCCTGGAACCTCTCCCCGCCCTGACGCGCGAGACTATCGCCGCGATCACGCCTCCGAGGCTCAGCAGGCCGACGGCCCCGGCGCCGACATCGAACCCTGCGGGTACGGGTTGCGGCACGCCGACCGTCGGCTCAGGGATGACGAACGTGCCCTGTGCGAAGCCGACGGCCACGCTCATGGTCTGACGGGGCTGGAGGTTGTCGGCACTCGCCGCGAAGGTCAGGGTGGAGTCGGGAAGACCCGGAGAGAGTGGATCCACGTCCCCGAATCCACCGGCATCGATGGGGCAGGTGTTGTTGTCTCCCTGCGCACCCACGTAGCAGGCTACGTTGCCCGAGTATGCATCTGACACCGATCCATCGAGATGAACGCTCGCGGTGACGCTTCCGAAGGGCTGGTCCCAGCCGACGCCATTCACGTCCCAATAGAACTCGTCACTCGAGGTGTCGGCGAACGATCGCACCACGTTCTCCTGCGAATAGGAGATCACATAGGTCACGACGCCCTGCACGAAATCATCTGTTCCGAGGGCGAGCTGGATGAAGCCGTCGGTCTCCGACTCCTCGAACGGCACGGGTGTGCCGTTCTCGTCGCTCACCGAGGTCACGACGGTCTCGAGGTCGACCCCGTCGTAGTCCCCGGGAATCGCCCTCACGAGCCCCCGGTTCTGGTCGAAATCCGGGAACCGCGCCACGATCGTCTCGACGACGTCGAGTTGGGAGCGCCCGTCATCGAGTCGGCTCAGCGTGTAATCGGCATGGAACGAATCGAAGGTGAAATCGCTCGTATCTGCGGCCGCGGCCAGCGGGGCCGACAGGGCGAGAAAAAGGCCGACGACGGCAAGACAGGATGAACTGAGTAGTTTTCGCATCTATTCGAGCCTAGCGGCGCCCGGGTCGGCGACGGCGAATCGTATTCTGGAACTATGTCGAAGATCTTCGCCCATGAGCCGGATGCCGGTCGCTACACCCTCACCGTCGACGGGCAGCTCGTGGCCCTTGCCGATTACCGGATCAACGGCAATTCCGTCTCGTTCAATCACACCTATACCCAGCCGAACCAGCGAGGAAAGGGATTCGCTGGCGAGGTCGTCGAGTTCGCGATGGACGACGTCGAGGCGAACACCGAGCGGCGGGTCCTGCCCATGTGCTGGTACGTCTCTGACTGGTTCGACGCGCACCCAGAGCGAGGAGGGCTGCTCTCGCGATAGCGCCCAGGCTGCTGTCGTGACTCCCGACACTCCCCTTCGGAGGTAGACAGGCGCCATCACCCCTTGAAATGGGGATCGCACGGCACTGCGGTCGTCCCTAGTGTCATAGCTAAGAAACTACGGCGGGGGGCCGAGATGTCGATTATCCAGAACACGCACGTGCCGGCCGGCTGGTACCCGGATGGCGTCGCTGAAGGCAGCCTGCGGTGGTGGGATGGCACGGACTGGACTCATGACGTGCGTCCGATAGCAGCTCCTGTGCTCGTTCCGGTTCCGCCCATGGACGTGGAATACGTCCCCGGCGAGTCGCTCCCGGTCGAGCCCGCTCACCGTGAGCCCGATTCCATCGAGGTTTCCCACGATCTCTCTTCACTGCTGGCGTCAGTCCCCGAACGGCAGACGCCAGTCCAGCTTGTGACCACTTCGGCACTCAGCCGGCGCCAGCTGCGCGAAATGCTGGGCGGCCCTCTCGTGACTGAAGCTCCGACCGACCAGTAGGGCAAGGCAACGACATGACCGATGTGATGGAACGCACCCCACCGGTGGGCTGGTATCCGGAGAATCCTGAATCGACCCTGCTGCGCTGGTGGGATGGATCGGCGTGGACCGACCACACCATCGATCCGGCCCAGGAAGCGGCCATCCAGGAATCGATTGCCACTCCCCTGACCCGTCGCGAGTTGCGCGAGCAGGTCGGTCCCCTGGTTGATGGCCAGCTCGTGGATGGCCAACCCGACAGCGAACCAGCGGAGGCTGACGACGTCGTCGATGTGCCGGAGCCCGCACCCGAGGTCTTCGCGGCGGTGGAATCGCAGCCTGCCGCGGTGCCGGCTGCCCTCTTCGACGCGTCGGTGATCACCGAGGAAACCCGCGAGCGAATCGCCCGCGGGTACACGGCCAACACGGAAATCAACCTGCCCGGCCTGTCGAAGTCCGGACTCGGCAAGAACACCACGGGGCCCGCAAGCTGGTGGGACACCTCCCGGCAGCCCGCTCCGACGACATCATCCACCGAAAGCGTCTGGGCGCTGGCGTTCACGCCATGGATCGCCACACTGTCGTCACTGGGTGCAGCTCTCGTCTACACCCTGATCACTCCCCAGATCGGAGCGATCGTCGCCGGCGCACTTGTTCCCATCCTGTGGATGCTCGCTACCGCCGTCCAGGACCGCAAGTCCCTGCTCGAACTGGGATTCCAGGAGCCCGCGAGTTCCTGGTGGATCCTTCTCGGCCCTCTGGCCTACATGATCGCCCGGACGATCAGGGTCGCCCAGGTGACAGAAAAGGGCCGAGTACCGCTCGTGCTCCTGCTGATGAACACCATCGCGGTGCCTGCAGCTGTCTTCGCCGCCCTTCAGTTCCTGCCGAGCATCATGGGGCAGTTCTAAGTGAATTCCAGCGGGATCCGTCCCGCACGGTGAGCCGCCACGAGTCGACAACAGCGGTCGTGGTCGTCACAGTCACCACATGCTGAGCCACTTGTTCGGCAATGTCGGGGTCGTCTGCCGCAAAGCGCACGACGATCCTGGCCTGGCCGGAGACCACCTGGAGTTCAGCGGCCTCGACCACCACCAACTGCAGCGCAGCACTGCGCGCTGCGGGCAGCACCCGGTCCGGAGTCACGCCGACGGCCAGCGCGCCGACGGCCATGGTCACTCGATAGGACGGCATGCTCGCTACCCTAGATGAAATGACTATTACTGCTGCTGCCGACGGTTCGGCGCTGGGAAACCCGGGACCCGCTGGGTGGGCCTGGTACGTCGACGACCAGACCTGGGCCGCCGGAGGCTGGCCTCACGGCACGAACAACATGGGGGAACTGAAAGCCGTCCTCGAGCTTTTTCGGGCTACCGCACACGTGGATGATGACCTCCACATCCTGTGTGACAGCCAGTACGTGATCAATTCCGTGACGAAGTGGATGCCCGGCTGGAAGAAGAAGGGCTGGCGCAAGGGTGACGGTAAACCCGTCATGAATCTCGAACTGCTGCAGCAAATCGACGAGGCTATCGCCGGTCGGCGGTACAGGTTCGAGTGGGTGAAGGGACACGTAGGGCACGTGCTCAACGAAGCAGCGGATTCGCGTGCTCGAGCCGCCGCCGAGGCCTACCAGCGTGATCGACAGGCCCCGGCCGGCCCGGGATACCCCGGGGCAGCCGTGACTCAGGACAGCCCTGCGTCCCAAACCGTGGCGTCGTCACCCGGCCTATTCGACTTCGATGAGCCGGCTGAACCAGTCGAATCCTCTCGTGCGGTCACCGTCACCTTCGGTGCTGCCGAGTACTCCCGGCTGGCCGAACGAGCCGCTGCCGCCGGCGTTCCTGTGGAGGAACTGCTCAGGCGACTCGCCTGAACCCTTCGGCGGATGAGCCCCTATCTGTGGGTTTGCAGCGTCGCAAGCAGGTCCGGACCCCGCCGGTCGAGGATCGCTCCACCCTGGCGGATACCGATCACCATGAGTCCGGAGCCGAGCAGGAGCCCGACCAGCAGCGACAGCCAGCCGAGCAGCGGGATGTCGAGCGCGAAGCCGATAATTGCCAATGCCACCTCGGGAATGACGAGCACTCCCACCATTCCCCACGTGGCGAAGGTCGACAGCATGAGGCTCACTCCCCCTCCGGGCTTGGAGGTGAACGGGCTCTCGCCGGGGGCAGGAACCATGAAGACGAACCGGCCCGATACCAGGGACGATACGCCGAATCCGGTGAGGAGCACCCCGATCGTGATGCCGAGCAATCCGGGAAGGACCTGCCAGGTGCCCGACACGGCGACACTCGCTATCGCCAGGCCGATCGAAATCGGGACTGCGAATACCGCCAGCGCGAGAACGCGGCCGACTCGATCTGCTCTCCCGCTCACTCCGGACTGCAGGTGAAGCGCGAATGCCGTGTTGTCGTAGGAGACATCGGTGTAGATCGACATCGAGAGCAACACGGCGATGATGGGTGCCACCACGTTGAGTGCCGCGAGATTTCCGTTACCTCCCGCGTAGACGAAGATCAGCACGGGAACCAGCGGAACCGTAATGAGCGACTGCGCGTAGCGCGGGTCGCGGATCCAGTAGGTCAGGGCCCTCGCCGCGACCGCGCCTGATGGAGTGCCCGAGAATACGCCGAACAGTCCGAGCCCCCTTGCACTCGACGTCGACTGGGCCGAGCGATTCGGCGTTTCGAGAGCTCTCGCCAGCCCCCATCGCCAGAGCAGCAGGAACGCTGCCAGGGTCGCCAGCCCGACGAGGAATTCGAGCGCTGCCCGACCGGGATTGCCCAACGCCACGTCTGCCGGAACCGCCCAGATCGCCCCGAACGGCGTCCACGACACGATCTCAGCAATGCGAGGAAGCAGGTTGGGGGCGTCCCGGAACATCTCGGAGAGCCAGAGAATGATCGGTCCGAGCAACAGCAGAGGCACGAAGATCAGGATGCCCTTCGCCTCTCGTGCGCGACGACCTGCCCCGATCCGTGAGCTGAGCGCCACGAGCATCCGGGACCCGATCACACAGGTGAGCACGCCCACCACGGCGCACACGACAGCGATGAGGGCCGATACCGGATGCTTCCACCATGTGCCGGCCGTGGCCAAAGCTGCGACGAGTGTGACGATGCCGGGCACGCCGAGAACGCCACTGATAGTCAGCGAGAGAACCAGGGTGTTGAGCGGGATCGGGAAGGTGGCGAGTCGCGCGGAATCGACGGTCTGGTCGATTCCCGAGGTCAGCACGGGTAAAAGAGTCCATCCGATGATGAGAGCAGCCCCGGCAAGCACGGTCACGGTGCGGGCGAACTCGATAGACCCGAAACTGAGGGCGAACAGCAGAGCGACAGCCCCGACGAGCAGACCGAGGCCGTAGAGTCCGCCGAGAACGACGGCGACGAGTTGCCAGGGCTTCTTCTTCAGCGAGTTTGCCAGCAGCAGGAATCGCAGCCTTACGAGAGTCGCAACCATGCCGGACCCTCTCCGGTGCGCCGTCCTCCGACGAGTTCGACGAATCGGTCTTCGAGGGTCGAATCGCCGCGGACCTCGACCGTCGTGCCGGATGCCAGCACCCGACCCTGCGCAATGATGGCGACGTGGTCGCACATGCGCTGAACGAGATCCATGGCGTGGCTGGAGACGATGACTGTGCCTCCCGACGACACGAACCCTTCCAGGATGTCGCGGATGTTGGCGGCAGATACCGGATCCACGGATTCGAAAGGTTCGTCGAGCACGAGCAGTCGAGGCGCGTGGACGAGAGCGCAGGCCAGCGCGATCTTCTTGGTCATTCCCGCCGAATAGTCGATGACGAGGGTTCCGCTGGCAGCATCGAGGTCGAGGAGGTTCAGCAGGTCGTGTGCGCGTTCGACGACGACCTCTCTCGTCAATCCGCTGAGCAGACCGGCGTAGGTGACGAGCTGCAGGCCAGTCAATCTGTCGAAAAGTCGTACGCCATCGCTGAGATTGCCGACAAGCCGTTTGGCCTGCACGAGGTTCGACCACACGTCGACGCCGTGGATGCTGATCCGGCCAGAATCGGGACGCAGCAGGCCGGTGGCCATCGAGAGCGTCGTCGTCTTGCCGGCTCCGTTCGGCCCCACCAGGCCGTAAAACGAACCGCTCGGCACGACAAGATCGAGCGCGTCGACAGCAGTCTTCGGTCCGAAGCGCTTCACCAGTCCACGGATCTCCAGGGCGGGGAGGTCGTCCCGCGCTCGGGATTTGGGGGTGCCGCCGGTCATCGTCGTGACGTCTGGAGTCATGGAGAGCTCGCCCTATCCTGAGGAAACCTGTGCTGTGACCAGCATACGCACGCTATTTCTTCCGGGGCTTGGTGAACAGCGTCTCCGCCTCTTCGAGAGACATGCCATTGGTCTCCGGCACGACCTTGAAGACGAAGGCGAACGACAGCGCCGCGAAGAGCGCATACATCGCATAGGTCACGACGAGGGAGAGGGAGGCGAGCGGCGGGAATGACACAGTGATGAGGAAATTGGCGATCCACTGTGCGGCTGCGGCGATGCCGAGAGCGCGAGCGCGGATCTTATTCGGGAAGATCTCACCGAGCAGCACCCAGACAACAGGTCCCCATGATGCCCCGAAGCTCACGACGAACACGTTCGCGGCGACGAGCGCGACCGGACCCCAGGCACCGTTGAGCATGGGCTCGCCGTCGACGACCGTGGCCTGGCTGAACGCGATGGCCATCGTCGCCAGTGCGACGGTCATGCCCACCGAGCCGAACAGCAGGATCGGCCGTCGTCCCACCCTGTCGACCAGGGCGATGGCCACGAACGTCACGGCGATGTTCGTCACTGACGTCGCGACAGAGATGGTCAGCGAATCGCTTTCCGCGAATCCCACAGACCTCCACAGGGTCGTCGAGTAGTAGAAGATCACATTGATCCCGACGAATTGCTGGAGCACCGACAGGATAATGCCGACCCACACGATCGGCTTCAATCCGAATCGGTTGCCACGAAGCGCGCCCTTGCGTGAACCGAGCTCGTCGGTCTTGATGACGGAACGCATGTCCCGGATGGCCCTCTCGACATCCTGCCCAGGCCAGTATTTCGCGAAGATCCCCCGCACATCGTCGTCGCGGTTTTTGAGGATCAGGTAGCGCGGAGATTCGGGAAGCTTCAGGGCGACGAGGCCGTACACGACGGCGGGAACGGCGCCGGCGAGGAACATCCAGCGCCAGGCCTCCAGACCGAACCACAGCACATTGGCGGCTCCGTCCGCGGCGTTCGCGAAAATGGTGTCAGACAGCAGCGCAGCGAAGATACCGATGGTAATGGCGAGCTGTTGGAGGGAACCGAGTCGGCCACGCAGGTGTTTCGGCGAGATCTCGGCGATGTAGGCGGGGGCGATCACCGACGCGATACCGATGCCGAGCCCTCCGACCAGGCGCCAGAGGATCAGGTCCCAGATGCCGAAGGCGAATCCGGTACCGAGTGCACTGACCAGGAACAGCACAGCGCCCACGAGCATGGCGGGGATCCGACCCTTCCAATCAGCAAGTCGCCCCGCGAGATAGGCGCCGACGGCACAACCGATCAGCGCGGATGCCACGGCGAACCCCGTGAGGGATTCGGTGAGTCCGAACTGCTCCCTGATGGGTTCGACCGCGCCGTTGACGACAGACGAATCGAATCCGAACAGGAATCCACCGAGTGCACCGGCCACAGCCAGAGCAATCACCTTGCCGTTCGTGCCGCTACCCGTAGTTTTTTCTGTCGACGTGCTCACCGGCGCTCCCTGTCATGTTCGGTCTCTTCACCATACGTGCACCAGACCGGGCCGGGTGACGGCGGTCGACCGTTCTGCGCCGGGTCCAAGCGGGCACTCAGCCGCCGGTGGAAGACTCGGAGCATGACGACGACACCGACCACACCACAGCGCATCGCGATCATCGGAGCTACCGGAAAGGTCTCCCGCCATGTCATCACCCAACTGCACGCGAGGGGTGACGACGTGATCGCGATCTTCCGTAACGGCGACAGGTCCAGCGAGATCGCCGAGCTCGGCGCGACCCCCGTGGTGCTCGACATCGAGCAGGCGACGGGAGCCGCGCTGGCGCAGGCCATTGCCGGTTCTGACGCCGTGCTGTTTTCTGCCGGCGCCGGCGGCGGAGATGCGGCCCGCACTCGAGCCGTCGATTTCGATGGAGCCGTGCTGGCGATGGCGGCGGCATCCGCTGCGGGTGTGAAGCGGTTCGTCATGGTGTCGGCGATGGGTGCGGGTGGGCCAGTGCCCACCGACGGTGACATGGTCACCTACTACCAGGCGAAGCACGACGCCGACGAGGCGCTCATGGCGACAGGCCTTGACTGGACCATCCTGAGGCCGGGCGCCCTGACCGACGATCCCGCAACCGGTCTCGTTGACCTCGCACCCACGGTCGAGCGCGGTTCGGTGCCACGGTCCGATGTAGCAGCGGTGATCGTCGCGGCCCTGGACGACCCAGGTTCTGTCGGCGCTGCGTGGGAGTTCGCGAGCGGATCGCAGCCGATTTCCGAGGCGATCAGATCCCAGGGCTGACGCACACGTCAAGCAACTCCTGCTCCCCCACAACGGGGGTGTGCCCGAACACCTCGAATCTCGTAGTCTCGACCGTGTAACGACGGTCGGGGGGCCACGCTATGACACTTTCGGGAATGTCATCTATAGCAACATCAGGACTGCCTGTCGCGGGCTGGTACCGGGATCCGGTAGACAGTCGTGCGGCGCGCTGGTGGGATGGACTGGCGTGGACGGGGCACACCCGCAACATCACGCCACTCGCCATCGTGGAATCGGTTCCGTCGTCTCCGACGCGCCGATCGTTGCGCTGACGCCATAGAGGCGGATGGGGCGAACGCCCAGCGAGCGTTCTCTAGGGTCGAAGGATGACCACGTCAACCATCACTCTTTTCGGCGCCGACTGGTGCGGCGACTGCATCCGCTCGAAGGCGCTGCTCGATGCGCATTCCGTCGACTACACGTACGTCGACCTCGTGGCCACGCCCGAGCAGGCAGACGCGGCACTCGCTATCAGCGGTCGCACGAATATCCCCGTCATCACGTTTCCCGACGGCAGCCACCAGGTGGAGCCGAGCAATCCGGAGTTGGAGTCCAAGCTCCGGAGCCTCGGAATCCTCGACTAGCTTCTCGCCAAGGGTCCGCTGTCCAGCTACACGACCCGGCACCGGGATTCGCGCCATGGCATGGCAGTCGCCGGTAGCGTGGGTTGATGTCGTTCACTCCAGCGCCGGAATTCACCACCAGACCGACCCTCTCCGGAAGTTTCGGGATGTCGGCCTCGACCCACTGGCTCGCGACCGCCAGTTCGCAATCCGTTCTCGAGCAGGGCGGTAATGCCTTCGATGCCGTGGTCGCTGGTGCCTTCGTGCTGCACGTCGTCGAACCGCACCTGAATGGCCCCGGTGGAGACATGGTCGGTGTTTTCGCGACCGCGGGCGGAGAACCCACAGTCCTGATGGGCCAGGGCCCTGCGCCAGCCGGTGCATCGGCCGCGGCCTATCGCGAACGCGGGCTGGAACTCGTTCCCGGCGCGGGTGCCCTGGCTGCGGCGATCCCGGGGGCTGTCGACGCGTGGCTGCTGCTGTTGCGGGACCACGGCACGTGGGAACTGCGGAATGTGCTGCAGTTCGCCATCGGATACGCCAGGCACGGGCATCCTGTGCTCGATCGGGTCACCGCGACCATCGAGCGGATGCGCGAGCATTTCGACGATCACTGGCCCACGTCGACGGCGCTGTGGGGAAACTACGACGGCAGGATGCCCGAGCTCGCCGACACGTATGAGCGGCTGGCCGTGTCACCGGGCGCATCCCGAGTCGAGCGCATCGATGCCGCCAGGATGCAGTGGAGCCGGGGATTCGTCGCTGACGCGATCGTCGAGTTCGTGCGCGAGCCCCATCGGCATTCCGATGGCCGTGACCACGCTGGGGTGCTCACTGCCGAAGATCTGGCAGGATTCTCGGCCACGTTCGAGCAGCCTGTCACTCTCGACTTCAGGGGCCACACGATCGCGAAGTCAGGGGCATGGGGCCAGGGCCCAGCTCTTCTGCAGATGCTTGCGATGCTCGACGGTTGCGACGACATCGATCCGTCGACGGCCCTCGGCGCGCATACGATCCTCGAGGTCGAGAAGCTCGCCCTCGCGGATCGCGACGCCTGGTTCGGTGACACCGGCGATGTTCCGCTCGATGTGCTGCTCTCTGACGCCTACGTGTCTGACCGACGCTCGCTCGTGGGCGATACGGCGTCGCTTGGACTCAGGCCGGGTTCGATCGAGGGTCGCACTCCGTTCAGTCCGCCGCTGACGACCGGCACTTCGGGGATGGGTGAGCCCACCGTGAGCAGGCGCGGAGTCGTGAAGGGCGACACCTGCCATATCGATGTCACCGACCGCTGGGGAAACATCATCTCGGCCACGCCATCGGGCGGCTGGCTCCAGAGCTCCCCCGCGATACCGGGTCTCGGATTCTGCCTGGGAACGAGACTGCAGATGACGTGGCTACAGGATGAGGCGCCCGCCACGCTCACTCCGGGTCGCCGGCCACGCACCACCCTCACCCCGACTCTCGTAATGGGTGCCGGCGGCGCTGTAACGGCTCTCGGCTCCCCCGGCGGCGACCAGCAGGACACGTGGCAACTGCTGTACCTGCTGCGTACCATCGTCGGCGGCTACACCCCCCAGCAGGCGATCGATGCCCCGGCATTCCACACCACATCGTTCCCCGATTCGTTCTGGCCCAGGCAGTGGGAGCCGGGCGGTGCCGTCGTGGAGGATCGGCTGGGTTGCGATGTCATCGCGTCCCTGGAGGCGCGTGGGCATGTGGTCACTCGTGCCGGTGACTGGTCCCTCGGTCGGTTGTCCGCGGTGGGCGTCGACGACAGCGGCATGCTGTGGGCCGCGGCGAACCCCCGCGGCAACCAGGGCTACGCCGCAGGACGGTGACACATCGATCGCTCCGGTGCTAGAACCAGATCGAGAGCCAGGGTGCGCGAGTCGAATGGAACACCGAATCAAGGATCGAGATGGATTCCGCTGTTCCCGCGAGAAGTCCCGCCGCGGCGAGGGTCGATGCAGACACGCCGCCAAGGTAGAGCGCCGACAGCGACGTGACAGGCAGTGAGACGGCAGGCAGCGAGACGGCAGAGCTGTCGTCTGCGTCGAACCCTGAAGTCACCTGGGCGAATCCCGTGGCATCCACCTCGAGCAGATAGGTGCCCGCAGCGAACCCGAGCTCATCCTGCACCCGAAGCACACACCGGGCCTCCCTCGCATACGAGCGGGCCTCCAGCGCCGCCGGCACATCGAGGATGCGCAGCCAGAGATGGTCCCACGTCGTTTGTGAGACGGCGCGTCGGTCACTGACGTTCCACACCACGGGCTCATCGACCGAGCGGTGCCGGGCCTTGATCGTGCGGACCAGATCCATCTCGAGCACGAAGCGCCAGAGCGCGTGGTAGGCGTCGTCGGTTTCGTGCGACAGATGGAGCAGGGTGAGAGTGTGCCCCGCGAAGTCGCCGTGGTTCTCCGTCACGCGGTAGAGGGCGAGTCCGCGTGGCTGCCCGTCGACGTCGTCATACCTGACGGCACGGAGGTCGGCTCCCTTCGTTGTGTCGTCGTCCACGAGCCCCGCGAACTGGTCCCAGCGCAGATCCCAGGCCGGAATCTGGCCGGGGCTGTCGAGCCTCACCCTGTCGTGCATGGCGGCCACCTCGGTGCGGAACTGGGCCCTCGTGACGAAATTGACCCGACCGTCCGGAATCGGTCCTGTCCAGGTCACCCGTGTCGCGTCGATCTCCAGGTCGGTCGCGAACGCGGCAGGTGCGAATCCGAATCGGCCATAAATGGTGGATTCGGATACCGTCAGCGTCGCCATCGGAGTTCCCCGTCGATGAGCCGTGCGTAGTTCGCCCTCGAGCAGGGCGCGGGCGATGCCCTTGCGGCGATGTGTCGGTGAGACGGTGACCGAGCTGATGGCCCAGGCTTCGATGGTCCGACGACCCGGCACCGTCATATCCACGGTCCACGAACTCACCGTGGCTACGGGCATAGCCGGGTCGAGGGTCGAGTCATCCCAGACGCCCGTGGTGCGGCGGTCGGCAAGACCGGAGACGTGGTGGGCGATGGTCTCGGCGCTGGCCTCCGGCCCGTGGAATCCGCGCGAATCGGCTCTGAGCCAGGTTTCGAACTGTGCGGAATCCGAAGTATCGACGAGGCCGAGCCTCAACCCGTTCGATAGGAGCGATGCTGCTGAGGCCTGGTCGATGGGTGCATCTGCGAACTCGGTCATGGTTCAACGGTAGCCGGGATCGACGCGACATCTTCTCGATTCGAGGTCGCTGCCCCGATCTTGTTATCGTCGAACGGTGAGTGAATTCCGTGTGCAGAGACGAGCCAGTCTCGAGGTGTTGCGCGCTGAAGCAACGCAAGAACGGGACACTGTCGTGCACGAGCGACTCATCGCGGGCGGAGACCCCTGGGAGTTCATGGAGGAGCTTCCCGCCATCGACGAGCTGGTCGTTTACCTTCTCCGCGCCGACGCTATCGCGGCCAATGCCGGCGCGGCGCCGTCGGCGACGCGAGAGTACAGGGTGCTCAGGCAGATCGCCCTCGCACACCCCGCTCTCACGAGTACGGTGTGGCGATTGATCGGTCACCTGACCGACCGATGACCGCTGTTCCGCTATTCCGCTGTTCGACTACTCAGCTGACACAAACCAGGGTGGATACACCACGACCTTGACCGAGGTGAGCTTTCGCACCCGGTCGCGCACCCGATCGTTGGAGACACCGATTAACTGCACAGCATCGATGGAGAATGGGGCGAGGGCGAGGGCTTCAGCCTCCTGCACGTCGTCACTGTCGTGCAGCCGTTCGAGCATTCTGGTGAGCGAATCCCCCGTAGCGAAGCGGGTGAGGCTGTGAGCGGCGTCGCCATCGGCGATGACCGAACCATCGCCGAGAGCTTCGACCGTGCTGACCAGGAAGACGAAATCCGAGGTCGTCGCGGTGCGAGCTGCAGGTGACCAGCGTGTCTCGTCGCGTGCCCCCTCGCGCAGCTGCTCCCAGAGGGTCGCACTCGGCGTGAGGTAGAACGGGACGTATTCAGACACGAGGTGACCGTCTGTGCTCACTCGTGCCGTGCTCCGAAGCTCCCGAGTGAGTTCGGTGCTCAGGTCTACAGTCGGCTCGGCATCGGCGAGGAGGGCTCCCGCTGCGAGAATCCCCTCGAGGTTATTGATGTGCGTGACGTGATAGACCCGCTGCGCACCCGTATTGATTGACTTCTTCGAGGCCGACACTGAAGCGACTCGTGGTGATCGTGAACTCGCGCGAACGACCTTGGGCTTTTCTGGAACGGCCTTCGGGAAACAGCTGTCGCACAGCGGAATCTCGAGCCCGTGGATGCAATCTGGCACTGCTGTCCTCTCGAGACATGATCGGCGTCTCCTCTAACGGTACGGCTATTCGCGAGTGCGGGTCGACCAGCCGCAGAGAAAATCAGCGAATCGACCTTTCAGTGCAGGAATTCAGCTGGCGCCCCATTGGTGGCGCGATCAGTTCTGCCCAGGCGGAATAGGTGCGGCCCGTGCCCTCTCGACCGGCGATGTCGCGGGGAGAGAATGGGACGAAAATAGCATTCGGGCTGTCGTCGCACAGTCGCCGGGCTGTCGCGTTGAGGGCATCACCTAGTTTGGCGGCCCAGATCCGGGAAACTCCGGGCAGGGTGAGCACCTTCTGCAGCGGCGCGGTCCCCACGACGAATACCCGCATATTCGCCGGCGCGGCGTCGGTGATCTGGTCGAGCGCCCGTTCGAGTCGTCCACGATAGACAGCAGCCGGAAGAAAGAGGATCGAGTCGAGGTCGCCAGGAGTGATGACAACCGCGTCCACTGTCCGAAGGATCTGCGTGACGTGGACAGGCAATTCGGCGTTCCCTGACAGGATGTCGTCGGTGACGACGTCGACCACCGCTCCACGGCCAGTCGACAGCGAGATCGATCGCGCCAGGTGTCCCGCAAGGGCATCATCGTGGGAACTCGTACCCCAGCCGACAGAGATCCCGCCTCCCACCAGCAGGATGCGATCGGGGTCGGGTCCGGGAACTGACACCGAGCCTGTCGAGTGGGGGGACGGAAGCGAACGCCAGGAGGAGCGGGACGTCGACAGCCAGTGGAGCGCGAGCGGTCGGACCACCGCATGGCGAAGCCAGTTGATCACTTCCTGCCTCCTCGGCGTTTCGCGTGGCCAGATCAGCCTGACTCGACAGCATATTACGAGATGTCCTCAGCTTGGTACTCCCAGTTTCGGGGACACCGTCTCAGTGGGAGAGAGTTCAGCGCGGCTGCGAACGCTGGCGTTCCCTGTCCCTCACCATCGCCTGGAGTCTCAACGCTAGCTGGCGGAGCAGCGCATGGTCGCGCTCGGAGAACGTCCTGGGCTTCGAGTCCAAAAGGCACAGCACCCCGACCCTCTGGCCATCCGCCGATTCGATCGGATAGCCCGCGTAGAACCGTGGAGCACCGACCCGACGGATCCAGCTTCGATCGCGGAACCGGGAATCGGCAGAAAGATCCTCGACGACCATGAGCTCAGGCCTCTGGATGGCGAACGAACACACGGTCTCCGAGCGGGGAATCTCTCCGGGATGGGCTCCGGCAAAGGACTTGACCCATTGCCGATCGGAATCGATGAAATTCAGGGCAGCAGTATCTGTTCCGAACAGGTTTCGCGCCATCTGCACGATGTCGTCGAATCCGCGGTCTTTGCTGTCATCGAGCACATCCATATCCCGAAGCGCCTTGAGCCGGTCATCCTCATCGATGGGCCCGTAAACTGCCGACTTCCTCCTGCAGGACGCGGCGTTCAGGGCCGCCATCATGCCGGGCGCGATGGTCGAGGCCCATGCCTGGTAGTCGTCGCGGCCCACGACGGCGACCCCCTGCTCGCCGAAGGTGATCATCAGCGGGGTCACGCGCGATCCGTCGCACTCTTCTCGAAGAATGGCGACGAAATCGCGAGCCCGCTCGGCCACGGCCCGCGCGTAGGCCGAAGGATCGAGGATGCCGGCGGAGGCCACCGCTGTTCCCATGAGCACGAAGGCCTCGGGAGCGGAGCTGTCGAGCAACCTCACGAGAGCGCGCACCTGCACCCTGAAGGACTCCAGGGGAAGAAGCTGCATGGCTTCGATATCCCCGAGAACGAGCAGCGAGGCATCGTATCGAGTGGGATCTGCGCGCGAATAGGCTTCGGTAGCATCGACGATGAGCACCCCGGGCCTGGCTTCGATATCGACATCGACGCCCCGGTGAGTGAGCTCAGCCAGTCGCCTGGCAAGATGTCCCCCCATCGCCAGGTCGTGAGAGAGCACCCCATAGCCGACGGCGATTCCGCTTCCCATGAGCAGGATCCGATCGGCATCCGGACCGTCAGCATGCACGGAGGGCGCGTCGAGCGGCGTAGGCAATTGACGCCAGGAGTTGCGTGACGACCTCATCCAGACATCGGCGAGAGGTTTGGCGATCGCGTGGACAATACCGTCCATTTATCCCCCCGGATTCGTGCTGGTCTCTATGACCCTGTACCCCAACGTACCCCGGGCGCACTGAAAAACGACACCGACGCCCAGCAACCCCTTAACTTTCTTAAGTGCTCTGGGTCAATCAGCGACCAGTGCCGCCCTTACGCTGCTCGGCTTTTGCTGCTCTGTCGGCTTTGATGCGCGCGTTATCGTCCTGCACTGCCGCGTGGGTGGCACGCTCGACGACGAGCCATTCCGGCTTCTGCTCCAGCAGGCTCTTGATCTCCGTCGAGGTCATCGTGTCAGGGGCACCGGCCCTGGCAAGGCCTGATGTCGAAATGCCGAGTTTGCGCGCGACCTCCTGGCGGGGGTGCGGGCCATTCTTCCGCAACTCGAGGAGCCACTCGGGCGGAGCAGACTGCAGTTCGAGGAACTGGCTGCGAGTGACCTCGCCCTCCTGGAACTCGACGGGGGTCGCTGGCAGGAAGATTCCGAGCTTCTTTGCCGCAGTGGCGGGCTTCATGGTCTGGTCTGGCACAGTCCAAGGGTAGCCTGTGGCAATGGTCCAGCCTGCAAATCCAGCCTACGGGGCCACCCTCAGGGTCGCATTCGTGGTCGGAGTCACCCCGGGTAAGTGGGCGAAGGTCTGGGCTGATCGACTGCCGCGCACCTACCTGGAACTGACGGCCATGACGGCCCCGGAGTCGCTCGCTGCGCTGTCCAGCGCCGCCGTCGACGCCGTGCTGCTGCGCATGCCCGTCACGGGCGATGACCTGTCGAGCATCCCCCTCTACGTCGAGCTCCCGGTCGTCGTCGTCCCCAAAGACCACGCCATCGAAGCAATGGACTCCGTGACCATGGGCGATCTCGACGCCGAGAATGTGCTGTCGAACGACGTGCATGATGCCGACTGGTCGTCCATCGTCGAGCTGGTCGCAACGGGTGCCGGCATCGCCGTCATGCCCCAATCGGTGGCAAGGGCGCTCAGCCGCCGGGACGTGGTCGCTCGACCGGTTTCCGATGGCCCCCAGAGTCGGATCGCGCTTGCGTGGCTCTCGACCAACGACAGCCCGTTGGTCGAGGAGTTCATCGGGATCGTCAGGGGCCGGACGGCGAACAGTTCGCGCGGCGTGCAGCCTCCTCCGGAAAAGAAGTCGAAGCCGGCAAAACCCCGCACTCCCGACCGTCGGCCGAATCGCAGACGCTAGTCGTTGCGCGCAACGGCCAGGGACTCGAGCTCGCGCATTATCATCGCTGCGAGATCCTCCAGGGTGGCCAGGTCGTCGGCATCGAGCGAGCGCGGGTTCACATCCAGCACGCTCAGCGTGCCGATGGCAATGCTCTCCGGCGTGAGCAGCGGAACGCCAGCGTAGAACCTGAAGCTCTCCACATCGGGATCACCCTGCGTCAGAAGAGGATTGTCCGCTGAGCGCGGGTCGCTCGAGGCATCCTCGATGATCCGTGGTGTCGACTGGATGAGGGCGGACGCCGTGGTTGCGGCATCCTTCTCGATGTGGGTGACATCGAATTCCTGTCGCGACGTGAACCACACGCGGTCATGGCCGACGATGCTCACCATGGCGAGGGGAACCGACGTGACCCTTGCGGCCATCGCCGTGATGCGGTCAAACGCATCATCGGGGATCTGATCGGCAGGAACGATGCTCATCGGCGGCGGAGGTGACTTATGCCGTCCCGATTCGGTGAACGACAGCTGGCCCATGGCCACAGCGACGTCATGGATGTCGGGACGTTCGCCCGGTTCGCGGGAGGTCATGGCCCGCAGGAGTATGCGCCACTTATCCGGCACGACATCAGGGATCTCGGGATCGTCGATCAGCCGAGCCATGGCGGAATGCTGGGCGGGGCCGGGAAACGCGAGCTTCGCCGTGAAGCACTGCAGGATCACGAGCCCGAGCGAGTAGACGTCACTGGCCGGCCCCACCTCCTCGCCCCTGGCCTGTTCCGGGCTGAGGTAGGCCACAGTTCCCGTGACGAAATCCTCATCCGGAATCGCCTGGGCGTTGCCGATCGACGCGATGCCGAAGTCGCCCAGCTTCGAATTGACCGTCAAACCGTCATTGCTGACGGTGATGAGGATGTTGGCCGGCTTGACGTCACGATGCACGATGCCGAGGTCATGGACGTATTCGAGTGCGGTCGCGACCCAGTATCCGACCTGTGCCACCTGGCGATTGCGCAGGGGCCCTGAGTCGAGCCGGCGCTTGAGATCGGTGCCCTCGACGAGCTCCATCACGAAATAGATGCGCGGCCGTGCCGGGTCTGTCCGGTCGACGGCCGCATCGAGCAGGGTGACGAGGTTCGGGTGGTTGAGGCGCGCAAGTACATTGACTTCGACTTCCTGCTTGCGGAAATCGCTCTCGGCTGTGGCGGCCGCCCTGAACAGCTTGACCGCAACATCCCTGCCGAGGAACTCGTCCCTCGCCCGGAAGACGTCGGCCATGCCGCCGCGGGCGATGAGAGACAGCGGTGTGTAGCGGCGTCGGAGCCTGGCCGGCCATTCGGCGCTGTTGTTCGACACCGGCCGCTCCCCTTTCTGCTCAGTCGACGGTTGCCTGATCACAGAATAGGGACCAGGACGAATATCGCCGGGGGGATTACGTAGTACGTCATGTTCACGATAAAGGGACTAAAGCGGGCGGGCAGTACAGTGGAGCGAGATGTCAATCACGCGACGCAGCTTCATTGTCAGCGCCGGGGCCGGTGCCTCGTTGCTCGTGCTGACCGCATGCACCGACACGCCTCCCGTGCCTAAGCCGACTCCCACGCCTCTTCCGACGAATTCTGTTCCCACTCCGACGAGCCTGCGTCGCAGTGACTGGTCGAACGACCCCCTGGCCATGGGCGCTGTCAGCTTTCTTCCGCTCGGAGCGACGCCACTGCACCGCGAGAATCTCGCGCAGAACATCGTCGATCGGGTGTTTTTTGCCGGCGAGGCGACAGCGGATGAACCATCCACCGTCCGTGGAGCGCGGAGCTCGGGCGCGAGGGCCGCGGGCGAAGTGTTCGCGCTCGTCGGTGACGGCGAACGTGTTGCCGTGATCGGAGCCGGGGCGGCCGGAGCCGAGTGTGCGCGTCGACTGTCGGCGTTCGGCGTCGATGTGGTCGTGCTGGAGGCGCGTGACCGAACCGGTGGCCGCATCCACAGCACGAAAGCCGACGTCGGCCAGTTCAGCGAATTCGGTGCATGGCGTTTGGGTGCCGAGAGTGATGCCGAGATCATCGCCGCCCTCGACCGACTGGACGTTCCGACGAATTCGACCAGCGGTCCCGACCTGATGCGGGATCCTGACGGGAGTGCTGAGGTCGTGACGCCAGCAGACACCACCCCGGCCAACAGCGTGGGGGCGAGAGCCGTCACCACCGCTGTCGACTGGGCCGCCGTGCAGGTCGCAGACTCCACCCTCGACGCCGCCCTCGAAGCATCAGGCGCTCGAAGCACCGCGGCCGCTGCGAACCAGGGAGACCTCGGGGGTGCGGCCCTGCTCGAGCAGTACCTGCGGGGGCTCGCCGTCGAGTCCGGGGCCGAGGCATCCACTCTGTCTGCGTGGTTCACTCCCCTGCAGACCGGAGAAGAACGCGCCATCGTCACCGGGCCGTTCGTCGCCATCGTCGATGACGACCTCGACGGAATCGAGACGTTCCTGTCGACGGCAGTGCTCGGAATCTCCTACGACGATGACGGCGTGCGGCTGCGACTCGGCACTGGCGAGTCGCTCAGCGTCGACCGGGTTGTCGTGACCGTGCCGCTCGGCGTGCTCAAAGCCGCCGCCATCGAGTTCTCACCGCTGCTGCCGTTCGGTCATCGTGCGGCCATCAACGCGATCTCGGTCGGTGCCGTCGAATTGGTTAAAGCCACGTTCGACGAACCCTTCTGGACGACGGATGCCACCACCTGGAGCCTCGTCGGAACCGATGAGCTCATCACAAGCTGGGTCAACCTGCTGCCCATCACCGGCGAACCTGCGCTGCTCGGGGTGGTCGGTGGCGAGGCCGCACTCGCTCTCGCCGGACTCACGGAGAACGAACTCGCGGAGCTGGTCAGTTCGAGCCTGGAGCCTTTCGCCGATAACGCGTAAGAGCGACCACGCCGAACCCGACCACGGCGAACACCAGCAGGGCGAGCCCCGACAGGGTGACGAATTCCAGCGGTCCGCTGAGCTGGCCCGGGTCGAGGAAATAGTAGGGAAACCAGCCTACGATCGCGCCGCGCAGCATCGTCAGGCCGCCCCACGTGAGGGTGTAGCCGAGCACGAAGGCGATGGTGCGCCACGATGCACGACCACGGCCGGGTGACAGGTACCACTCCAGCATGGCGAGTGGAGGCAGCCAGAAGTGCAGCACGAGATCGGACGTCGGCACGTCGATGGGCACGGTGTTCGACCCTGCCTGCTGCACGATGAGGGCGAAGACGATACCCGCTGTCACGGTGCAGGTCAGGATGCAGGCCCGCAGGGCCGTGAGCCAGGCCGGGTCCCGTTCAGCTCTCAGGGCCACCACTCCCGCGAGAACCGCCACTACCGTGAAGGCGATATTGCTCTGGATCGTGAGGTACGCGTAGTAGTTGTATGGGGTGAACGTCGCGGAGCCGAGGCCCCAGCTATAGCGCGCTATGAGCGCGATCGCGCACGTGACGGCGAAGGCGAGCCTGACGGCCCCGACAATCGACCGTGGGCGCAGGTCCCTGATCGTCGGGGGCAGTAATTTCGCGACATCCAGCACAGTGAAGAGGGGTCAACCGCGGGGATCTACCGACGGAAAACGCATGCATCGAGACTACGCCCCGCGGTTGCCCTCTTCGGCACGGGTGGTTCTAGTTGGCGACGGTGCCTCGCCATGCGCCGTCGGCAGTGCCCTCGGTTTCGATGTATTTCTTGAAGTTCTCGAGTTCGTGCTTGACCGCCCGGTCCGGGATGTCGAGTGCTGCACCGGCTTTCTCGAGGAGTCCACTCGGCTCCCAGTCGATCTGCACCGCCACTCGTGACGACGTGTCGCTGAGCTTGTGGAAAGTGACGACTCCGGCGTGATCGACCTCGCCACCGGTGCTGGTCCAGGCGATGCGGTCATCCGGGATCTGCTCGCTGATCACCGTGTCGAACTCGCGAGTGTTGCCGGCGATGCTCACGACCCAGTGGTTGTGCTTATCGTCCTGCTGGGTGATCGAGTCGACGACGCTGAGGAACTTCGGGAACTCTTCGAACTGGGTCCACTGGTTGTATGAGATGTTCACAGGAACATCGACGTCGATTGTCTGCACTACTTGTGCCATGGGGAGGCTCCTAGTCGTTTCGTTGTTGTCATTCCACGTTAGGCACAACGGCGACAGGATGCCCGGGGTTGATCCCCGGGCCGTCGACGGCTATAGCCTCGGCCCCGCGCACAGCTGTGCAGAGTCTGGGATGCGGTCGTGGCAACGTATGGCGCAATGCCATACGTTGCCACGGCGGGACACCTTGTTGGGACGCCCTGTCAGGATGCGGTGGAGACCCGCAGGCGTGCCAGCGTGCGTTCCCGCATCGCGAGAAACAGCGGGAAGGTGAACGCGAAGGCCGTGATGCCCGACAGCACGATGTAGAGCCAGGCGCGTTTCATGCCCAGCCTGCGGGATTCGACGACGATCAGGATGCAGCCCGCCACGGCGACGACCAGCAGGTCGACGGTCAGCGATGAGACGGCGGGCCCGCTGTTCACCCAGTCGCCGATAAAGTCGCGGAGCTGGATGATCGCCAGCGCGTTGAATGTCCAGGTGCCGACGAGGCCGACCACCGCCAGGACGAGCCAGGTGACGGCGAGAGGAGTCCAGTTCTTTGTCATAGGTCATTGTCGCGCGTGCGGTCGACGGCTGCACAGGCGACGACACGCCGTCCAATGTCGTCCGTAATTGACACACTCGAACGTATGTTCGAACATGGGGTTATGACCTCCGCCGCCGCGACCCTCAGCACTGCTGAGCATGCTGCCGAGAGCGGCGCGCCCAGCAGGGTCGCCGAGTTGCAGGCGCGCATCCGGTCGATGCAGGCAACAAAACTCGACTCGAAGCTGATCCCCACGCATCCCGCCATCGCCGGGCTCTTGCCGGGTGGTGGTCTGCAACAGGGAGCGGCCTATTCCGTCGACAGTTCCGCGATGCTGCTCATGACCCTGCTCGCTGCACCTTCGGCCGCTGGCTCCTGGTGTGCGGTCGTGGGTGTACCGGAGTTCGGAGTCGAAGCAGCCGGGCATTTCGGGGTCGATCTCGACCGGCTGGTGCTGGTGCCCAGACCCGCAGAGCAGTGGCTGGCCGTCACGGCAGCTATCGCGGACGTCATGAGCGTCGTCGTCACCCGGCCGCCCAAGCGCGCAACCGACTCCAGCGTCGCGCGGCTCGCTGCCCGGTTGCGCCAGCGCGGAACCACCCTGCTCGTGCTCGGCAGCTGGCCCCAGACCGAGGCGATGCTGTCGCTCTCCCAGAGCACCTGGCACGGCATCGGCGAGGGCCACGGCCACTTGTCTTCGCGCGAGGTGACCATCACCGTGACCAACCGCATGACCGGCCGGCCCCGCAGCACGCGGCTCTGGCTGCCAGACTCCGGGGCGGTGGTGAGGCGGTCAGACACGCTGATCGACGACACCCGCAGGTACGGCACATGATGTGGGAGCCGCCGAGGGTCGCCCTGCTGTGGTGCCCGGACTGGCCCGTGACCGCCGCAGCCCAGTCCGCACAAGTGCCGGTGGATGCCCCGATCGCCCTGATCTCGAACGGCATAGTCCATGCCTCATCCGCTGCGGCTCGCGTCGAGGGGATCCGGCGTGGCCTGCGCTTGCGCGAGGCACAGGCCAGGCACCCCGATCTCGTGGTGCTCGACTACGACGCAGCCCTCGACAACCGGGCGTTCGAGCCCATCATCACGGCCCTCGAAGACCTCGTTCCCGGCGTGCAGGTGCTGAGGCCAGGGCTGTGCGCCGTGCGGGTACGCGGCGCTGCCGGGTATTACGGGGGCGAACTGCCCGCCGGTCTCTTCCTCGCGGGCAGGGCAGACGATGAGGGTGCAGGCGGGGCCAGGGTCGGCATCGCCGACGGGATATTCACGGCAGACCAGGCGGCACGCAGAACCGGTGCGCAGGGCAACCAGCGGGTGCATGTGGTGCAGGCCGGGCATTCCGCCGACTTCCTGGCGCCCCTGGGTATCGGGCTGCTCGACGACCAGCACGGGCCGGCGGGAGCGGTGGCGATCGTCACCCTGTTGCGCAGGCTCGGCATCCGCACGCTCGGTGATGTCGCCGCGTTGCCCGCCGACGACGTGATGTCGAGGTTCGGCGCTCCCGGCGCGCGCCTCCACGCGCTCGCGAGCGGCCGTGATTCCTGGCCCGTCACCCCGCGCACTCCCCCACAAGACCTGGATGTGTCGATCGACTTCGAGCCTGCCCTCGACAGGGTCGACCAGGTCGCGTTCGGTGTGCGGGCGATGGCCGAACGCTTCATCCTCGATATGACGGCGGCGAAGCTGGTGTGCACGGCGATCCGCGTCGAACTCGATTCGGACTCCGGAGAGCTGTCTGAGCGCGTATGGCTGCATCCTCGATCCTTCACCCCTGGCGATGTCGTCGACAGGGTGCGGTGGCAGCTGCAGGGCTCGGGTGAGGTCGGGCTGAGTTCGGGGATCACGAAGGTGCGCGTGGCTCCGGAGGCCGTCGACGCGATCGGCAATCACGAGAGTGGGCTGTGGGGGCAGGGTCCTGATGAACGCATCCACCATGGACTGTCTCGCGTGCAGAGCATGCTCGGCCACGGTGCGGTGCTGATGCCGGGCGTGGGCGGAGGCCGCACCCTCCACGAACGGCAGCAGTTCGTGGCCTGGGGCGACAGGCTCGTGGGAGAACGTCCACCGGGACAACCCTGGCCGGGGCAGCTCCCCACTCCCCTGCCGGGCACCGTGTTCTCGCCGCGGCATCCCGTGCACGTCTTCTCCCATGGCGGCGCGTCCGTCGCCGTCGATGAGCGAGGCGCCCTCTCGGCACCGCCCGTCTCGTTCTCGGCCACGGGAACCCAGTCCCGCACACTCACCGCCTGGGCTGGCCCCTGGCCCATCGACGAACGCTGGTGGAGTGAAGATGCAACGAGTTCATGGCGGTTCCAGGCCGTGGACGAGACAGGTTGTGCCTGGCTGCTCGTGCTCGACGCCGGCGGCTGGTGGGCCGAAGCGCGGTACGACTGATGGGGTGGAACAACCCGCCAGTTCCGTGGTCCGAGTTCGAGAAGAAACTGAGTGATGCCACGCGGCCCGGTTCGGCGCCGCCGGTGGGCGCCGATGGCGGCGACAGCCCGGCCTGGTCACTCAAGCGCAAGGCATACCAGGCGCCTGCGAACATCGGGGATCCGGATGCCGCAACCGCCGCCCGCGCAGAAGCCGTGCCGTACGCCGAACTGCATGCCCACTCGAGCTTCAGCTTCCTCGACGGCGCGAGCATGCCGGAATCGCTGGCGGAGGAGGCGGTGCGGCTCGGGCTGCACGCTCTCGCCCTCACGGATCACGACGGGCTGTACGGCATCGTCAGGATGGCAGAGGCCGCAGCCGAGATCGGGGCGACGGCCACGGTGTTCGGCGCAGAGCTGTCTCTCGGTCTCAGGAAGCCGCAGAACGGCACCCCCGATCCCGAGGGCATCCACCTGCTCGTGCTCGCCAGGAAGGAGGAGGGCTACCACCGGCTCGCCTCAGCCATTACCAGGGCCCAGTTGCGCGGCGGTGAGAAGGGCCGCCCGCTCTACGATCTCGAAGAGCTGGCCGAGCAGGCAGGCGGTCACTGGATCGTGCTCACCGGATGCCGCAAGGGTGCGGTGCGGCAGGGGCTCGCTCGAGGTGATGCCGCGGCTGAACTCGATCATCTCGTCGGGCTGTTCGGCGCCGACAATGTCGTCGTCGAACTGTTCGACCACGGCAATCCGCTCGACAGCTCCCACAACGACGCCCTGTTCGAACTGGCCGGCGAGAGAGGGCTTCGGGCCGTGGCGACCGGCAACGTGCACTACGCCACGCCGGCGCAGAACAGGCTGCACACGGCGCTGTCTGCCGTGCGCTCGCATCGCAGCCTCGACGAGATGGATGGCTGGCTGCCCGCATCCGGTTCGGCCCACCTCCGCTCAGGAGCCGAGATGGCCGCCAGGTTCGCCCGCTACCCCGGCGTGATCGAGAACACCGTCATCATCGCCGACGAGTTGAGCTTCGAACTGAGGTCGGCCAAGCCTGACCTGCCGGTGCAGGACGTGCCCGATGGCCACACCCCCATGAGCTACCTGCGTGAACTCGTCTGGCAGGGCGTCGGGCTGCGGGCGATGGAGATGGATGAGGCCAAGCACGCCCGGATCGAGCGTGAACTCGAGGTCATCGAGGAGAAGCACTTCGCCGGGTACTTCCTGATCGTGTGGGATATCGTCCGCTACGCCCGTGGCCGCGGCATCCTGTGCCAGGGTCGCGGCTCTGCTGCCAACTCGGCGGTCTGCTACCTGCTGATGATCACTGCCATCGACCCGATCTTCTACAAGCTGCCCTTCGAGCGGTTTATCTCGGCGATGCGTGAGGAAGAACCTGACATCGACGTCGATTTCGACTCCGAGCGTCGCGAGGAGGTGATCCAGTACGTCTTCGAGAAGTACGGTCGCGAGAACGCTGCGCAGGTCGCCAATGTGATCCAGTACCGTCCGAAGTTCGCGGTCCGTGACATGGCGAAGGCTCTCGGGCACAGCCCGGGGCAGCAGGACGCGTGGTCGAAGCAGGTGGAGCGCTGGGGCGCCACCGTCTCGAGCGACGAGCACGACATCCCGCAGAATGTCGTGGATCTCGCGATGGAGGTGATGAAGTTCCCCCGCCACCTCGGCATCCACTCCGGAGGAATGGTGCTCACCCGGCGACCCGTGGGCGAGGTGGTGCCGATCGAACATGCTCGCAAGGAGAAGCGCACCGTCGTGCAGTGGGATAAAGACGACTGTGCGTGGATGGGGCTGGTCAAATTCGACCTGCTGGGGCTCGGGATGCTGTCTGCCCTGCAGTACAGCTTCGACATGGTGCGCGAGACCCTCGGCGAGAGCTGGGAGCTCGGCACGCTGCCGCGCGAAGAGCAGGGCGTGTACGACCAGTTGTGCAGGGCAGATGCGATCGGCGTCTTCCAGGTGGAGAGTCGGGCGCAGATGGGGCTCCTCCCCCGACTGCAGCCCCGCGAGTTCTATCACCTCGTGGTCGAGATCGCGCTGATCCGGCCCGGCCCGATCCAGGGCGGAGCCGTGCATCCCTATGTGCGCCGCAAGATGGGAACCGACCCCGTCACCTACCTGCATCCCCGGCTGGAAGAACCGCTCGCGCGCACCCTCGGGGTGCCGATCTTCCAGGAGCAGCTCATGCAGATCGCCGTCGCCGTAGGCGGATGCACGCCCGATGACGCCGACCTGCTGCGACGCGCGATGGGGTCGAAACGTGGCATCGAGAAGATCGAGAGGCTGCGCGATAAGCTCTACGTCGGAATGGCCGAGCACGGCATCACCGGCAGCGATGCCGACCAGATCTACGGCAGCATCCAGGCCTTCGCCGGGTTCGGTTTCGCCGAGAGCCACGCGCTCAGCTTCGGCCTGCTCGTCTATGCCAGCGCCTGGGTGCGACTGCACTATCCCGCAGCGTTCCTCGCCTCGATGCTCCGCGCCCAGCCGATGGGTTTCTACTCACCGCAATCCCTGGTGGCGGATGCCCGGCGCCACGGCGTTGAGGCGCTCAGGCCCGACATCCAGGCCTCGGGGGTGTACGCGACGCTGGAGCCGCTCGACGGCTCCACAGCCACCACAGGCCGCGACTCCTGCCTCTCTCGCGAACAGCCGCCGGTGGGTCCGTTCGACCGCACGGCCCACTTCGACACCGATGATCACCGCCGCGACGGCGCGTTCGCGGTGCGACTCGGTCTCGACGAGGTCAGCGGCATCGGCATCCCGGTCGCAGAGAAGATCGTGGCGGAACGTGAGCGCGCCGGTGAGTTCCTCAGCATGAACGACCTCGTGCGCAGGGTGGGACTGACGACGGCCCAGCTCGAGGTGCTGGCTGCTGCCGGGGCATTCGACTGCTTCGGCCTGAGTCGGAGGGAGGCGATGTGGAATGCCGGCAATGCCGCACAGGATCGCTCCGAATTCCTTCCCGACAGCATCGTGACAGTGCAGCCGCCGCTGTTCGCCCTGCCGTCCTCGGTCGACGACCTGATGTCAGACCTGTGGGCCACGGGGGTCTCGACGAACAGTCATCCCGTCGAACACCTGCGCACGGCGCTGCACCGGCGGGGCGTGCTGTCTGCTGCTGACCTGTCGACGGCAGAATCGGGCAGGCGGATCGAGATTGGCGGAGTGGTGACCCATCGCCAGCGTCCGGCGACGGCGAGCGGCATCACGTTCGTGAACATCGAGGACGAGACCGGCCTGATCAACGTGATCTGCAGTGTCGGCGTCTGGACGCGCTACAGGCGTGTCGTACGTGAGGCGCCAGCCCTCATCATCCGCGGGATCCTGGAGCGGTCGGCCGAGGGTGTCACGAACGTTCTGGCCGACAGGTTCGAGCTGCTGGATATGGCTCCGAAGGTGCGATCTCGCGATTTCCGGTGACCCGCGAAGATGACGCTTCGTTAATATCTGACATCATTTCTGAAATACATGGCGGATTAGGGCGTCCCCTGCTATAGCCTAGGAACATCGTCTTCGTTTCTTTGTGAACGGGATGTGGCCTCGACTGTCGGGGCTAGAAGAACGCTCCTGGAGGAGTTTTACATGGCATTAGGCACCGTTAAGTGGTTCAACGCGGAAAAGGGCTTTGGATTCATCGCCCCTGAGGACGGAAGTCCTGACGTGTTCGCTCACTACTCGGCCATCGCAACCGGTGGTTACAAGTCGCTCGACGAGAACCAGAAGGTCGAGTTCGACATCACACAGGGACCGAAGGGTCCCCAGGCGGAGAACATTCGCCCCCTCTGATCTTGATAGTTCAGTAACGGAAACGCCCCGGTCCATACCGGGGCGTTTTCTTTTGTCCTCGCATGTCCCGTTGTCAGCTGGGCGTGTCCCGATCTCAGCTGCGGATACCGCGGCGCAGGTAATCGATCCGGGACTGCAGTTGCGAGACCGTAGCCTGGGCCACAGCCGGTCCCCCGCAGACGCGACGCAGTTCGGCGTGGATGAGCCCGTGCGGCTCGTTCGACATCTTCGCCCGGATTCCCACCAGCTGGTTGAGAAGCGACCGCTGCTCCTTCAGGTTGCGGAACAGCGCCTGGGGCTGCTCCTCTTTCGGCCTGCCTGCCGAGCGGCGGGATTGCCTCGACTGACGCTGCTTCAACAGTTCGCGCAACTGGTCGGGCTCGAGGATGCCGGGAAGGCCGATGAAATCCAGTTCCTCGTCGCTCCCGGTCTCGGCTGAGAATCCGAATTCGTCGCCGTTGTAGAGCACCATGTCGAAGTTGGCATCGGATTCGAGCGCTTCCCACACGAACTCTTCAGTCAATTCGTCGGAGGTCGTCTCTTCCCTGTTCTCCTGGTCGAGCATGGAGTCATCCAGAAGCTCGTCACCACTCGATTCGCGATCGAGGGCATGATCGCGTTCGAGCTCCATGAGTCCGGCGAGCGTGATGAGCGATGGCACGCTCGGCAGGAAAATGGATGCCGTCTCCTGGGTTCGACGTGCCCGCACGAATCGCCCCACGGCCTGCGCGAAGTACAGCGGAGTGGACGCCGACGTCGCATACACCCCGACCGCCAGTCGCGGAACGTCGACTCCTTCGGACACCATCCGCACCGCCACCATCCACCGCTGGTCTCCCTGGGAGAAGGCCTCGATACGTGACGACGACTCCTTCTCATCCGACAGGACGACAGTGGCGACCTGGCCCGTGATGTCGTGCAGGAGCTGGGCGTAGGCGCGGGCCGTCTGCTGGTCCGTGGCGATGACGAGGCCGCCTGCGTCCGGGATGGTGTGGCGCACCTCGGTCAGTCGGCGATCCGCAGCCCGCAGCACGGCCTGCATCCAGTCACCGCCGGGGTCGAGGGCGGTGCGCCAGGCCTGCGCCGTGACATCCTTCGTGTCACCCTCGCCGAGCCGTGCCTCCATCTCATCGCCCATCTTGGTGCGCCAGCGCATCTTGCCGGCGTACGACATGAACATGACGGGCCGGACGACGCCGTCGGCCAGAGCGCGACCGTAGCCGTAGGAGTAGTCGGTGACTGAAGTGCGGATGCCCTTACTGTCGGGCGCGTACGTGACGAACGGGATGGGGGCGGTGTCGCTGCGGAACGGCGTCCCGGTGAGCGACAACCGGCGTGTCGCCTGCTCGAAGGCCTCTCGGATCGCGTCACCCCAGCTCAGGGCGTCGCCGCCGTGATGGACCTCGTCGAGAATGACCAGGGTACGGGCCGATTCTGTGATCTCTTTGTGCAGGGATGCCCGGACGGCGACCTGTGCGTAGGTGACGGCCATTCCGTGGAACCGCCTGCCACCGTAGGCGTCGCCGTTCGAATAGCCGGGGTCGAGCCTCAGCCCCACCCGGTGAGCGGCATCTGCCCACTGGCGTTTGAGGTGGTCGGTGGGGGCGACCACCGTCACGCGGTCCACCACGCGCTGTGCGATGAGCTCGACCGCGAGCCTGAGGGCGAAGGTCGTCTTGCCTGCGCCCGGTGTTGCTGCCGCGAGGAAATCGCGCGGATGGCGCTCGAAGTATAGGTCGAGCGCTTCGGCCTGCCAGGCGCGAAGGGCGGTCGCCGTACCGCGGGCCGCACGATCAGGGAACGATGGTGAGAGGTGCTCGGCGGCGAAGGTTCCGACCGTGGGCGTGAATCCCCCGGGGTTTATCGCTGCGCTATTCACTAAACGAAACTTTACTCGACGGCACCGACGTTGCTGGAACATACGTCAGCCACCGCCGGCCCCAGAGCTCTCAGTCGCGCTGGCCGAGTCGTGGCCGCTCATCCGGCGTGTGCCCGATGAGCCTCGCCTGCCTGACGGCGCCCTTGCCGAACCTCGCGCTGGCGGCATCCATCACGTCTTCTGCCTCGCGCCAGGCGTCAGAGTCGTCCCACAGCCCCTGCGGCGCGGTTGCCGCATCCTGCAGCTGCTCGGCCCTCACGCCGACGAGACGGATGGCCGAGTTCTGGTGACCGAGAGCCTCGTAGACCTGGCGCACCTCCTCGTAGATCGTGCGGCCGAGGTCGGTCGGCTCGGAGATGGTGCGGGAGCGGGTGATGGTCGTGAAGTCCGAGAACCGCAGCTTCAGCACGACGGTGCGAGCCACGAAACCTCCGGACCGGAGTCGAACGGCGACCATGTTCGACATCCTCAGCAGCTCCCGCCGGATCACCTGCGGATCTGTCACATCGGTCTCGAACGTGATTTCGTGCCCCGCGCTCTTCTCGTCGGCGCGAGCCTGCACGGTGCGCGGATCCCTGCCCCAGGAGAGCTCATGCAGGCGTTCGGCCCCGGCGTCGCCGATCACCCTGCGCAGGTCGGCGACGCTCGCAGCCGCGAGATCGCCGATCGTGTTGTACCCGCGCCCCCGCAACAGTTCCTCGGTCTTGGCACCGACGCCCCACAGCTTGGCGATCGGGAGTGGATGGAGCACAGCGACGCTGCGGTCTGCGGGAACCACGAGCAGCCCGTCGGGCTTGCACAGGCCAGAGGCCAGTTTCGCCACGAATTTCGTGGCAGCCGCCCCGACCGAGCAGTTCAGCCCGGTCTCGCTGCGGACCCGTCGCCGGATGAGCTGGGCCACCTGCACGGGAGAGCCGAAGACATTGCGTGCGCCGGCCACGTCGAGAAACGCCTCGTCGATTCCGAGTCGCTCCACTTTCGGCGTGATCTCGTCGAAGATGGTCATGACCTGACGGGAGAAGTGTTGGTAGCGCTCGAAGTGCGGTTCGAGAACTACCGCCTGGGGGCATCGGCGAAGCGCAATACCCATCGGAAGCGCGGAGTTGACCCCGAACTTCCGGGCCTCGTAGGTGGCGGCGGTTACGATCGACCTCGCGGACTTGTGGCCGACGATAACGGGCTTGCCCACGAGCTCGGGGTGATCTAGCAACTCCACCGAGGCGAAGAACGCGTCCATGTCGACGTGCAGGATCGTGGCGGTGCTGTCGTCGATGGGCCCGATGGTGACCTGGCGGTCTGTGCCATCCTGTTTGCCCATGGTGTCATTCTCCCAGTAGCCACCGACCTGCGATTGTGGCCGTTAAACGCCGATGGGCGACATGCCGAAGCATGCCGCCCACAAGTCGAGGCCGAAGCCCGTCAAGACTTACGCCTTGCGGCTACCGCGGGTAACGAGGCCGTAGATCAGCAGCACGACGATCGAGCCGCCGATTGCCAGGAGCCACGTCGAGATGTCGAAGAAGCCTTCGAGGCCAACTCCGAAGATGGCGCTTCCGATGAAGCCACCGAGCAGTGCGCCAACAACGCCGAGGACCAGCGTGATGATCCATCCGCCGCCCTGCGAGCCGGGCAGGATTGCCTTTGCAATTGCTCCTGCAAGAAGGCCTAGTACGATCCAGCCGATGATTCCCATGATGACCTCCCAGTCGATCATTCTTTCTACCCTGGGTCTCAGGGCCGTCAACGATCTAACCACGGTCCCCCTTTTGGGGGATGCCCCTTGTGTTCGTGTGGCCCGACCTGCTATTGGTGGCACACTGTGAGGATGACCCAGCAACACCCGTGGAGCAGGTACGTCGCGATCGGCGATTCCTTCACGGAGGGGATCGGCGATCCGGAGCCGCTGAGCCCTGGTGGGCACCGCGGCTGGGCGGACCGCGTGGCAGAGGTTCTCGCGGAGAGCACCGACGGTTTCACCTACGCGAACCTCGCGATACGCGGGCGGCTCCTGCAGCAGATCTCAGACCAGCAGGTGGATGCGGCGCTCGAGCTGAAACCAGACCTGGTCAGCATTTCTGCTGGCGGCAATGACATCATCAGGCCCGGCACCGACGCTGACGAACTGTCGGCTCGCTTCGAGTCGATGATCGAGAGGCTGGGTGCAGACGGCGCCACCATCATCATGTTTAACGGCCCCGATATCGGCATGACTCCGGTGCTCAATCGGCTGCGCGGAAAAGTCGCGATCTACAACGAGAACCTCAGGGCCATCGCCCAGCGTCACGATGCGATAGTCGCCGACATGTGGGCTCTTCGTGAGTTATCAGACCCGAGGATGTGGGCGCCCGATCGGCTGCACTTCTCCCCCGTCGGACACAACACCATCGCGGCCATGGTGCTCGATGCACTCGCCGTCGAACATTCTCTTGAGCCATTCAGCCCCGAGCCGCTGACGTCACCGCGCTGGCGGGACGCCCGCGCGAGCGACATCGGCTGGGCCCGCGAATACCTCGTCCCCTGGGTGCTGAGACGGGTTCGGCACCAGTCATCCGGAGATAACGTGGTGCCGAAACGACCGAACTTCTAGCGGTCGGGTTGTACGAGCGGGTCAGGTTGCGCTGTACCCGCCGCGAGCGGCTCCCGGGCAGTCGAAGGGATCCACGCCGCGACCGACCTCATTGAGGTAGGACACAACGGCGCCATAAGCCGGCAGCAGGTGAACCTCGGTGTAGAGGATGCCCTTTGCCGCACAGTACTCGCGGACGATCTCGCCAGCACGACGAAGGTGGGGGCGGGCCATGCTGGGGAAGAGGTGGTGCTCGATCTGGTAGTTCAAGCCGCCCATGAAGTGGTTCATGACGTGACCACCCTTGATGTTGCGGCTGGTCAGCACCTGGCGGCGCAGGAAGTCGACCTTCGAGCCTCTCGGCAGCACCGGCATGCCGATGTGGTTGGGGGCGAAGGACGCACCCATGTAGAGGCCGAAGATGGCGAGCTGCACGCCGAGGAACGCGAAAGCCATTCCGACCGGCAGGAACGTGAACAGCACGGCGACGTAGCCGACGTTGCGAATGGTCAACAACACGATCTCGAGCGCTCGCTTATCGACCTTGCCCTTGGAGAAGACGGTCTGGAAGGCGTGACGGTGGAGGTTCACGCCTTCGAGCAGCAGCACGGGGAAGAAGATGTATCCCTGGCGCTTGGCGAGCCACTTCGAGATGCCCGTGAGGCCACCCGCAGCCTCAGCATGGAAGACGATGAAGTCGGTCTCGACGTCGGGGTCGCGACCAATCGTGTTCGAGTTCGCGTGGTGACGCGAGTGCTTGCTCATCCACCACGAGTAGCTGATGCCGACGACCAGGTCGGCCATGATGCGACCGGCGAAATCGTTGAACTTGTTAGAGCTGAAAACCTGGCGATGCGAGAGTTCGTGGGTGATGAAGGCGTACTGGGTGAACAGGATCCCCATCACCGCAGCGATGATCAGCAGGTACCAGGTGCCGTTGAGCAGCGCGAAGCCGAACCAGGCCCCGACCATGGCGAGGGTGATTCCGGCGAAGGTCAGCGCATAAAAGGCCTTGCTGCGTCGCAATAGTCCGGCATCGCGGACGGTGTGGAGCAGGGCGGAGAACTCCGAAATGGGGTTCCCGATGCCTCGTGGCCCGGTTTTGATGACGCGGGAGGGTTCGGCAGCAGTAGTCACGTGACCTCAGAAGTTCAGATGACTTCACAGTCACACATAGGGAGCGGATGCTCGAGATATCTCCACCGTAGTGGTGAAGGCTGTGAACGACGTGCGACTCTCAGAAGAGTTCCAGCGGATGCGTCAAACGCCACCACGGTCCGGGGTCGTCGATGGTCGACGAAAGCTCCAGAGGCACATCCAGCGTGCGGTTGCCGACGGTGAAACTGAGAGTTCCGATGTCGGTACCTGCCTCGGCCAGCTGCACATCCTCGGGGCTCGACGCAGCGGTGATCGGGGTGGCCGACCACACCACGACACTCAGGGTCGACGCCGCGACAGCTGCCGATTCATCCCCCCACTCGGTGTCGTATGTCGCCAGTCGCTGGCCCTGCTCGACCAGGGTCACGGACTGGAAGCCGGCATCCGCCTGCGCCAGCAGGGACTGTACGGCCGCGTTGATCGTGGGGCGGTCAGGTCCGCCGAGCACGACACCGACGAGAGTCACTGTGGTGTCGCCGACAACGTAGTCCTGGGAAAAGAGCAGGCAGGATCCCGCCTCGTCGAGCGTGCCGGTCTTGATTCCATCGATCCCCGTGATGCCGAGCAGGGAGTTGGTGTTCTCGATGGTTCCCAGCTCGGGGATGTCTATGCTCGGCGTTCCCACGATCTCGGCAAGCACAGGATGGGAGAGAGCGATCCGGCCGAGCTCGACGAGATCGGTGCTCGTGCTGATGTTGCTCGGTGAGACGCCGGTCGGCTCGACGATCGCCGTCGAGGGCAGCCCGGCCCCGGCCAGCCAGACCTTCGCGGCCTCGACGAAAGCCTCCTGAGACCCGAAGGCCCAGTTCGCGAGGGATTCCGCATAGTTGTTCGCCGACACGATGAGCATCACGTTCATCGCGTCGCGCTGTGTCAGCACCTGTCCTGCGTAGACGGGAGCAACGCTTCCGTTCTGGGCGACCTGGGCGTCGTACAGCGCCACATCGGCATCCCCGAAAGCGATATCCGGTCCTGGCTCCCCCACCGCGAGCGGTTTCGCGTCGAGAATGACGAGCGCGGTGATCACCTTCGAGATGGATGCGATCGGCAGCGCATCCGCGGATCCGCCACTGGCGAGCACTCCCGCGTAGCCGACAGCGCCGATGGCTGATGCGCCGTACTCCGGAAACGTGAGCGCCGGTTGCACGACCGCGCGGGTCTCGAATGCCTCGACCTGTGCTGCCACCTCCTGCACCGGAGCGAGCAGCGTCAGGGGCAGGTAGAAGGCCGTGGCGAGAGCGACGAGCCCTCCGCCGACGACCGCGAGTCGGCGCCTGAAATAGACCTGTCGTCGAGTCAGCGGCACCCGCTCATGCTAGACGATCGCCTTCCACCCGTCGCTCAGGCGAGCCCGCCATCAACGAACCCTGAGGGCGTACAGCGCCACGGCGCTCGCGGACGCCACATTGAGCGAATCCACACCGTGCAGCATCGGAATCGTCACGACGGTATCGGCAGCGTCGAGCGCCGCACGACTGAGCCCGTCCCCCTCGGTGCCGAGCACGATGGCCACACGCTCCGGCGCATCCGACGCGAAGTCGTCGAGCGATATCGCGTTGTCGGCAAGTGCTAGCGCGGCGATGTGGAACCCAGCGGCGCGCAGGTCGTCCGCGCCCTGTGGCCAGTCCGCGATCCGCGTCCACGGCACTTGCAGCACCGTGCCCATGCTCACCCGCACGCTGCGGCGATAGAGGGGATCCGCACAGCGCGGGGTCACGAGCACGGCATCGGCTCCCAGGCCGGCGACCGAGCGGAAGATGGCACCGACGTTCGTGTGGTCGACGATGTCTTCGAGCACGACGACCCGCCGGGCATCCCTGAGCAGTTCCGATACTGGCGGAAGTACGGGACGATGCATCGACGCGAGCGCGCCCCGGTGGAGGTTGAAGCCCGTGAGGCCCTCGAGAAGGTCGGACTCCCCCACGAAGACCGGCACGTCGATGGTCTCGAGCAGCGGCTCGAGTTCGGCCAGCCACTGCTCGAGCACGAGTACGGCACGTGGCCGGTGACCGGCCGCCAGCGCGCGGGCGATGACCTTGGGCGATTCGGCGATGTACAGGCCACCGGCGGGTTCAGTGCGACGCCGTAGCGCGACATCGGTGAGATTGGCGAAATCGCCGAGCCTGTCGTCGGTGAGGTCGTCGATGCGAATGACGTGGATGAGTGCCCCCATGGTCGACCGGACGGTGCCGGCAGGTTTCTGGCGGCATTCGGAAACATATCGGAAAGCTGCTGCGTTTAGTCTTGGAGCAGGCATTACCGCACCCGGGAATACGTAATCGCAAGGAGATCGAATGGCGAACGCCGAACCGATCTCCGTCGAGGCTCCTGCTGGCGATTCGCTCGATGCCGCGGTCGATGCACTCAGGGATCACACCATTGCGGTGCTCACCGGTGCCGGAGTGAGTACTGACTCGGGAATCCCCGATTATCGCGGCGCAGGCGCTCCGGTGCGCGCGCCCATGACGTTCCAGCACTTTCTCGCCGATGTCGACTACCGCAAGCGGTACTGGGCGGGTAGCCACCTCGGGTGGAAGCGTTTCTCCGCGGCCAGGCCGAACGCGGGTCACGCAGCCCTGGCCGAGCTCGAGCTGGCGGGAATCGTGGACGGCATCATCACCCAGAATGTCGATGGCCTGCACCTGCGTGCCGGATCGCAACGGGTGGTCGACCTCCACGGCACCATGGATCGGGTGCGCTGCCTCGACTGTGGGCAGTTCTTTGCGCGCCAGGGGGTGGCAGACCAGATCACCGCGGCAAACCCGTGGATCGATACCGATGAGGCTTTCGACCTCTCCCCCGACGGCGACGTCGAGGTGCACGACGTCGATTCTTTCGTGCTTCCGCACTGTTCGGTCTGCGGCGGCGTGCTCAAGCCTGATGTCGTCTTCTTCGGTGAGTTCGTGCCGAAGGAGAAGTTCGCCGAAGCATCGGCGCTCATGCAGTCGGCCGATGCCCTGCTGATCGCAGGCTCATCCCTCATCGTCAATTCGGGAATCCGTCTCCTCGAACAGGCCAATCGCCGGAAGCTGCCCATCGTCATCGTGAACCGCGGAGTGACCAAGGGTGACAACCGGGCGACGGTGAAGGTGGATGCCGGCACCTCCGAAACCCTGCAGGCGCTGCTGCTGAGGCTCAGCCCGTGAGTTCACGGCTCTACCTCGTACGCCACGGCGAGACCGAGTGGAACCGCCAGCAGCGCATCCAGGGCAGCACGGACATACCCCTCAACGACACCGGGCGTGCGCAGGCGCTGGCCACCGCCGAGCTTCTGGCCCGCGTCGAACCGCATACGGTCTTCGCGAGTCCGCTGGTGCGCGCGTTCGAGACCGGCGAGATCATCGCCCGCTCGCTGGGCCTGCCGGCACCGATTCCGGCACCCAGACTTGTCGAGCGTCACTACGGCGAGGCAGAGGGGCTCAACTACCTCCAGATCGAGAAGCGGTTCCCCGACAGGTCTCTGGTCCCCGGCCAGGAACATAAGTCGCAGCTCGCCGCACGGTCCGTGCGAGCGGTGCACGCCATTGCGCGGTCGAGTGAGGGCAAGGCGACGGTCATCGTCGCCCACGGAGGAGTCATCCGCGCCATCCTTGCCGAACTCGAGCCCTCCGGCGCTCACGGTCGCATTGCCAACGGCTCAATTCACACCCTCGGTTTCGACTCCGACGTGCTCTCACTCGTCGCTTTCAACCGGCTGGTTCTTCCCCTGGCTGCGCTCTGAGCTCTGGGCGGCTCGCTAACGCCGGGACTGGCGCCTCTGCACGGCGCCGGTAAGCACCGCGAGAAGGGCTTTCGCGGCATCCGGCCAGTTATAGCGCTTCGCCCATTCGATGGATGCCGCCGACCGACGAGCCCACTCGGCATCGTCCTCGAGTTCGCGCACGGCGGCGACGAACGACGACGTGCTCGACAGGTCGAAGAAGCCGGCTGGTTCGCCACCGATCTCGCGGAAGATCGGTGTATCGCTGAGAAGCACAGGCGTTCCGAGCGCCTGCGCCTCCACCACGGGCAGACCGAAGCCTTCGTCGCGGGAGGCCGACACCAGGGCGGTGGCGCCCAGGACTGCCGATTCGTAATCGTCATCGCTGGCGCCATTGAAGAACTCGAGAGCCCCGGCCGGAGCAAGCGCGGTGAGCCTGGCTTTCTCGTCGTCTGAGATGCGGCTCATGAGCTGCAGCCTGTAGCCGGGCAGGTCGGCCAGCGACCTGACGATGAGGTCGACGTTCTTGTACGGCATGAAGGAGCCCATGTAGACGAGATTCTTCGATGTGGGAGCCGTGCGGGGCTCCCGGCCGTCGTGCTGTTCGGTTCCGAGAAGCACGACGTGCATGGGGTTGCGCGTAAGCCTGTGCCGCTCCATGAGGTCGCGGGTCGTCTCCGAGTCCACGAGGTGGGCATCCGCCCGGTTGAGCAGGCTGCGCTGGAAGCCCCACCACAGGTGGTATCCGCGCCACAGCAGCCTGAGTGCGGGGTTCAGGTCGCGCGGCGGCGTGCGGTGCGTGTAGTAGATCAGGTCGTGGACGGTCGTCACGAGCGCATAGTTGCGACCACCCGGACCCATGGTCTGCATCGGGGTGAATACGACATCCGGGGCATGCTTGTTTACCTGCCGCGAGATCCAGGGCTCACGCGCGGCGGTGGGATCCGACCCCAACACCCATGGGAGATCGGGAAGCATGGCCAGCTGGCGCTCGTCCGAGATGAGCATCGTGACCGGATGCAGCTTCGCCAACTCTTCGACGAGTCTCGAGCCGTAGCGGCTGATACCGTCGTGGCGGCCGATCCGGGTGTAGCGGCAATCGAAGATGATTTTCATGCGAGGGAACCGTCGTTGACGAACGAAACGATGAGGGCCGCTGCCTCACGGGGCTTCTCGTAGTGCACGAGATGCCCGACGCCAGTGAGGATGTGCAACTCGGCATCGGGAAACAGGGTGGCGAGCGTGTTCTGGGCGCTGACACTCGTGATGGGATCACGGTCGGCGCCGATCAGCAGGGTCGGAACGGCGATCTTCGCGGCGAACATACTCACATCGCTGGAGATGGATGCCTCGAAACCCTCGACCACGGTGTCGCGATCCGAATACCTGCTGAAGTAGTCGTGGTGCTGTGAATGAATCCATCGACGCAGGGCTCGGTCACGGGACTGGGCGAGGAACACGCTCATGAACCGCACCACAAGCCAGTTGCTGAGGAGGCTCTTGCCGAGCTTCTCGGGCAGCGCCCTGCCGGCGCGGTAGTACACGAGGGTCAGGCGGCTCATGAGGCCGTTGGGACCTTCGAGAGCCGGCGCGGCGATCGGGTTCACGAGGATGAGTTTCGGGGTAACGAGCCCGCCAGCGACGGCGGCCGAGACCACGATCGAGCCGAAGGAATGGCCGAGAATGATCGCGCTTCCCGAGACTCCGATTCGTGCGACAAACTCTCCGAGCCACCGCGAATACCCCGCGATGTCGTGGCGATGGCCGATGAGCGGGGTCGATTCTCCGAAGCCGGGGAGGTCGGGGCTGATGATTCGGATTCCGCGGAGTTGCGCGATTACCGGCTCGAGACCGTGGTGTTCGCCCCGATAACCGTGCACGACCACGACGGTGGTTGCGGCATCCGGCGAGCCATATTCCCAGTAGTGGGTGCTGCTCCCCAGCACGTCCACCACGACCTCACGGGTCGGAATTTCGGCCAGCAGGGCTGCATAAGGGGATTCGACAGACATCGGTCCGATTCTACGAGGATGCCCGCCCCCCGTATCGGCACGGCCCGGCCTTGCGCAAGGTCTGGACACGCCTCGACGGCTCAGCCATAGACTCGAGTGGTGACTTTTACCGCGCCCATCCAAACGCCCGGACTCGCCCTCGACCCCCAGTGGTACCGCCGTGCGGTCTTCTACGAAGTGATGGTCAGGTCGTTCTACGACAGCAACGGCGACGGTTCCGGCGACATCGCCGGGCTCATTTCCAAGCTCGATTACCTGCAGTGGCTGGGTGTCGACGCGCTGTGGATCCCTCCGTTCTTCAACTCACCGCTGCGTGACGGCGGTTACGACGTCTCGGATTTCACGACAGTGTTGCCGGAATTCGGCACCCTCGACGAGTTCAAAGAACTCGTCACCAAGGCTCACGAGCGCAACATGCGGGTCGTCATCGACTATCCGCTCAACCACACCTCTGACGCCCACGAGTGGTTCCAGCAGTCGAGGGAAGACCCCGAAGGCCCCTACGGCGACTACTACGTGTGGAGCGACACTGACGAGAAGTATCCGAACATCCGCATCATCTTCGTCGACACCGAAGAGTCGAACTGGACGTTCGATCCCGTGCGTCGCCAGTTCTTCTTCCATCGGTTCTTCTCACACCAGCCGGACCTGAACTTCGAGAACCCCGCCGTTCGCGACGCCGTGCTCGACACGATCAGGCACTGGATGGATCTCGGAGTCGACGGCGTGCGCCTCGATGCGATTCCCTACCTCTTCGAATCCGAAGACGGTAACGGCGAGGGTGAGCCGAGGACCCACGAGTTCATCAAGGAGATCCGTGCCATGGTCGACCGGGAGTACCCCGGTCGCGTGTTGATCGCCGAGGCCAACCAGTGGCCGCAGGAGGTCGTCGCCTTCTTCGGCACCGAGGAGGAGCCGGAGTGCCACATGGCCTTCGACTTCCCGGTGATGCCCCGCATCTTCTACTCGCTGCGGTCCCAGAACGCCGGGGAGCTCGTGCGGGTTCTCGCGGAGACGACGGACATGCCGGCGGGAGCCGCGTGGGGCGTTTTCCTGAGAAACCACGACGAACTCACGCTGGAGATGGTGAGCGAGGAGTACCGCCAGGCCATGTACGGCTGGTACGCCTACGACCCGAGGATGCGGTCGAACGTGGGAATCCGTCGCAGGCTCGCACCGCTGCTCGACAACTCCCGCGCCGAACTCGAGCTCGCCCATGCGCTCCTGTTCTCGCTGCAGGGAAGCCCGTTTCTCTTCTACGGTGACGAGATCGGCATGGGTGACAATATCTGGCTGCCCGACCGTGACTCATCGAGGACCCCGATGCAGTGGACTCCGGATCGCAACGCCGGATTCTCACACGCGGACCCGGGAAAGCTGTTCCTTCCCGTGGTGCAGTCACTGGTGTACAACTACAACCTCGTCAACGTCGAATCCCAACTCGCGCAGTCGCGCTCGCTGCTGCACTGGGTGCGCAACGTCATCCATGTACGAAAGGGACACCCGACCTTCGGTCTGGGGTCGCTGCGCGTGCTCAAGACCAATCACGAGTCTGTGCTCGCGTTCGTTCGCGAGTACGAGGGTGCGGGAACCCAGTTCGGCGACTCCCCCGAATCGATCCTGTGCGTGTTCAGCTTTTCCCATAATCCGGTCTCGGTCACGATCGAGGTCGAGGGTTATTCGGGCGCGACATCCTTCGACCTGTTCGGCGGCGGCGAGTTTCCCCCGGTGAATGAGGACGGCACGCTCACGCTCACCCTCGGCACACAGAGCTTCTACTGGCTGCACCTGGGCGACGCGCACTTCGCGGGAGGCCGGGTCTGAGCCGGGACTCGTCAGAGGTGAGCAGCGAGCCTGCGCGCCTCGGTCGCTCGCCAGCCGTAGCCTGAAGTCATGAACAATTGGGGCCAGCTCGGCGTCTTCGATCTTGAGACCACCGGCGTCGACGTCGACACCGCACGCATCGTGTCTGCCTGCGTAGCGATCCTCGATCCGGACGGTTCGGTCGTGGCGCGCTGGGACTGGCTGGCCGACCCGGGGGTAGAGATCCCCGCTGGCGCCTCAGCCGTGCACGGCATCACGACGGAACGCGCCCAGGCCATGGGTCGCCAGGCCAAAGACGTCGTGGCCGAGATCACGCAGAGCCTCAAAGTGCTTTTCGCTCTCGGGGTGCCGCTTGTCGTCTACAACGCGCCGTACGACCTCAGCCTTCTCGACCGGGAGTGCCGCCGGTATGGCATCGACCCCGTGACTACGGCGACGCCCGTCATCGATCCGCTGGTGCTCGACAAGGTGGTCGATAAATACCGCAAGGGCAAGCGCACTCTCGAAGTGACGGCAGCCCAGTACAGGGTGGAACTGGATGACGCCCACGATGCCGGCGCCGACGCCATAGCCGCGGGCCGGGTAGCTCTTGCCCTGGGCGCCGCGTACCCCCAGCAGCTCGATCTGCCGCTGGCCGAACTGCACCAGAGGCAGATCGCGTGGTACGCCGAGCAGGCGGCGAGCTTCGCGGACTACATCCGGAGGGTGAAAGGCGACCAGGACTTCGTGGCAGACACGGAGTGGCCGATCCGGTCGACCGACCATCCGACGAGCATCCAGGACACCCAGCCGATTCCCGCACCGTCACCGCGGCCCAGCTATCGCGTACCTCACCTCGACTTCGACACCGGTGTTCTCGTCCTCGACCGCCCGGCGCTCGAGGCGCCTCCCGTCCGCGCCTCCGAGAGCGTGTCCGAGATCGAAGAAGTGACGTTCGACGACGTCGAGCCGTCGCTGTCAGACTCGGTCGTCAACCCGGTCGCTGACGCAGACTCAGAGCCGGTCTTCGAGCCACTCTCGCTCGTCGAGCCACTCCCTGAAGAGTCCGGGGAACCGGCCGAGCCGGACGGCACTCAGCCTGCTCAGGACTACGCGGATGCCGCAGCCCAGCCCGAGTTGCTGTGGGGCGATCTCGACATCGACACCACCGCGCCCGAGCCCGAATTCGAGTCAGTGGAATTCTCCATCGATACGCAGACCATCGCGTCGGAACCGGTGACGGCAGACAGCGTCGTCCCAGACAGCGTCGTGCCAGGCAGCGTCGTCCCAGACAGCGTCGTGCCAGGCGACGACGCGCCAGTCGACGGAGCTCCGGCAGAGCGCCCGACCCTGCGGCCCACGGTCCTGCGGGTCGCGGCCGCCATCATCAACGACGCCGAGGGTCGCACCCTCGTGGTGCGCAAGCGTGGGAGTTCGACCTTCATGCAGGCTGGCGGCAAGATCGAACGCGGCGAGAGCGCCGTCGATGCGCTGTCGCGCGAGCTTCTCGAGGAGGTCGGTCTCGAACTCGACCTTGGCGCCACCGAGTACCTCGGAAGCTTCAGGGCTGATGCTGCTAACGAGCCCGATACCGTCATCCGCGCTGAGGTCTTCGCGCTGACCACCACTGCAGACCTGGTGGCATCAGACGAGATTGAAGAACTGCTGTGGATCGACACTGACGAGCCAGCCGGGGTTCAGCTCGCCCCGCTGACGCGGGACACGATCCTGCCGCTGTGGGTCACGCGGCGCGCGACCGGGATCTGACCGGCCGGCATCCCTCTTCACCGTTAACGACGAAAGGCGGCCCGAGGGCCGCCTTTCGCTGAATCCTGAAGGAATTAGTCCTTCTTGGTACCGAAGCCGGCGTAGCGTGAGTTGAACTTCTCGACGCGACCCGCGGAGTCCATGATGCGCTGCTTGCCCGTGTAGAACGGGTGCGACTCGGATGAGATCTCGACGTCGATGACCGGGTACGTGACACCGTCGAGGTCGATGGTCTTGTCGCTGGTCGCGGTCGAACGCGTGAGGAACGTGGCGCCCGACGCGAGGTCGCGGAACACGATCGCGTTGTACGTGGGGTGGATGTCGGTCTTCATGAACGTTCCTTCAGATTGATATCGTGCGCGAGAGGTTCTTGCGCCGGGAGTACAGGATGAATGAGGGAGCGGCGTGCGCTCGAGCGGCCCACTCGGAGCCGACATAAAAGACTACCAAATATTCAGGCAGCCCGCGCGGTGAATCGGCGGTTCTCGTTAGTGACGACGAGCGGCAGCCCGAACGCCTCACTCAGGTTCTCCGACGTGATCACCTCGTCGATCGCGCCTGCCGCCGAGATCTCACCGTGGGCAAGCAGCAGGGCATGGGTGAATCCCGGCGGAATCTCTTCGACATGGTGCGTCACCATAACGATCGCGGGAGAACTGTCGGCCGAAGCAAAGCCGCCCAGGAGTCCGACGAGCTCTTCGCGCGCTCCGAGGTCGAGGCTCGCTGCCGGCTCATCCAGCAGGAGGAGTTCGGGGTCCGTCATCACGGACCGAGCGATCTGCACCCGCTTTTGCTCACCGTCGCTGAGATCGCCGAATCGCCGGTCTTCGAGGTGCGTGAGTTTCCACTCCGCGAGCACCCGTTGGGCGCGCTTGATGTCGACCTCTTCGTATGACTCGTTCCAGCGACCCGTCACCGAGTACGCGGCCGTGAGCACGACGTCGATGACGCGCTCATCGCGGGGAACCTTGCGCGCGAGCGCGCTCGAGGCGAATCCGATTCGTGGCCGGAGCTCGAATACGTCGGCCCGCCCCAACCTGTCGTCGAGGATCTGGACCCGACCAGAGCTCGGATGCATCTGCGCCGCGGCGAGTTGCAAAAGCGTGGTCTTCCCGGCGCCATTGGGACCGAGGATCACCCAGCGATCGGCCGCATCCACCGTCCAGTTCGCGGATTTGAGGATCGGGTTGCCGTCGCGGACGACGGTCACATCAGAGAATTGCAGCACACTTGCCATGATCACTCCACCCTACGGCGTGAGACGCACGACCTAGGTGAGACTCGCGTAGATCTCACGCGTTCTCGCGGCAATGGTCACCCAGCTGAAGTCGGTTTCGGCCCGAAGGCGACCCGCCGCGCCCATCTTCCTGGCATTCGCCGGATCGCTGACGACATCCGTGAGCGCCGCTGCAAGGTCAGCCACGAACTTCTCGGGGTCGGTCGGCGTTCCGGTTCCATCATCGGCCTGGTCGATGGGCACGAGCCTGCCCGTGACGCCGTCGACGATGACCTCGGGGATCCCTCCCGTTGCTGTACCCACGACCGGAACACCGCACGCCATGGCCTCGAGGTTCACGATTCCGAGCGGCTCATACACAGAAGGGCAGACGAATGTCGTGGCCTGGCTCAGCACCGCGGACAGGTCGTGCTGGCTCAGCAGCCTGTCGATCCACACGACGCCAGAACGCTGGGCCTGGAGCGCCTTCACTCCGGCCTCTACCTCGGCGAGGATCTCGGGAGTGTCCGGGGCTCCGGCGCAGAGGATGAGCTGTACCTCCGGTGGCAGCAACGCGGCGGCGCGAAGGAGGTAGGGAAGACCCTTCTGGCGGGTGATCCTTCCCACGAACACCACGGACGGGCGCTCGGGATCGATTCCCAGCTCGCGCACGAGGGCGGGGTCATCCACCGGCTTCCACTGGGCGAGGTCGATGCCGTTGTGCACGGTGATGACCTTCTCTTCGTCGAGCCAGGGGTATGAACGCAGGATGTCGCGGCGCATGCCGTCGCTGACGGCGATGATCGCGGCCGCTCCGGTGAACGCGGTGCTCTCGATCCAGCTGGACACCCGGTATCCGCCGCCGAGTTGCTCGGCCTTCCAGGGGCGGAGTGGTTCGAGGCTGTGCGCCGTCACGACGTGCGGGATGCCGTGGAGCATCGAGGCGAGGTGCCCCGCTCCGTTGGCATACCAGGTGTGGGAGTGGACGAGATCGGCTCCGGCCACGTCCTGCGCAATCTGGAGATCGACCCCGAGCGTTGTCAGCGCGGGGTTGGCCGTTGCCAGTTCACTCGGAACCGAGTAAGCAAACACCCCGGGTTCCTCGCGTGGCGCACCGAAGCAGCGCACCACGACATCGAGGTCGCCACGCAGGGCCCTGACGAGTTCGGCGACATGCACGCCGGCACCGCCGTACACCTCCGGGGGATATTCACGGCTGATCAGATCTACGCGCATATCAAAACGGTAGTGCACCCGGCGGGTCGATAGACAAGCGGTTACCGAACCTCGCCTGCCTCTAATACTGTTGGCCTATGTCATCAAAGAAGATCTTCGGCATCGTCCTCGCCGGCGGTGAAGGCAAGCGCCTCATGCCCCTGACAGCTGACCGGGCCAAGCCCGCGGTTCCCTTCGCGGGGGGCTACCGATTGATCGACTTCGCGCTGAGCAACCTCATCAACTCCGGCCTCCGCCAGATCGTGGTGCTCACGCAGTACAAGTCCCACAGCCTCGACCGTCACGTTTCCCAGACCTGGCGATTGAGCGGCATGCTGAACTCGTACGTCGCCTCTGTTCCCGCCCAACAGCGCCTGGGCAAGCGCTGGTTCAGTGGTTCGGCCGACGCCATCCTGCAGAGTCTGAACCTGCTTCGGGATGAGAAGCCCGACATCGTCATCGTCGTCGGCGCTGACCACGTGTACCGCATGGACTTCAGCCAGATGGTCGAAGCCCACATCGCGTCGGGATTCGGTGTCACCGTGGCCGCGATCCGCCAGCCGATCTCCCTCGCCGACCAGTTCGGCGTGATCGAAGTCGACGCAGACAACCCGTCGAAGATCGCCGCATTCCACGAGAAGCCGCAAAAGCCCATCGGGCTTGCCGACTCCCCCGACGAGGTGCTCGCCTCGATGGGCAACTACATCTTCGACGCCGACGTACTGATGGATGCCGTGCAGCGCGATGGGGAGCGCTCGGACTCCAACCACGACATGGGCGGCGACATCGTCCCGGACTTCGTCTCGCGGGGACTCGCCGGCGTCTACGACCTGAATCGCAACGTCGTGCCTGGCTCCACCGAGCGTGACCGCTTCTACTGGCGGGATGTCGGCACGATCGAGTCGTTCTTCGACGCCCACCAGGACCTGATCGCGGCGCTGCCGATTTTCAACCTGTACAACACGGAATGGCCGATCTTCAGCCAGCAGCTCAACTCTCCCCCGGCCAAGTTCGTCAGGGATGCCCAGGGAAACCAGGGCACCATGATCGACTCGATCGTGTCGCTCGGGTGTGTGATCTCCGGATCCCACATCGAGCGGAGCATGATCGGGCCGTGGGTGGTGGTCGAATCCGGCGCGAGCGTCGTCGACTCCGTCATTTTCGAGAAGGTCAGGATCGCGCCGAACTCGACGGTCCGACGCGCTATTCTCGACAAAGAGGTCGTCATCAGCGAAGGCGCCTCGGTCGGCGTCGACCATGATGCCGACCGTGCGCGCGGCTTCACTGTCACGGAGACGGGAATCACCGTCGTCGGTAAGGGCGTTATCGTCACCTGATCGCGCACTTCGAGGAAGGTCCGACCCCCATGCCCCGCTTCCTCGTCGTGCTCGATGTCGATTCCACCCTCATCGAAGACGAGGTGATCGAACTTCTCGCTGGCCACGCCGGCTCGCTCGCCGAAGTCGAGTCGATCACGTTCCAGGCGATGAATGGAGAGCTCGATTTCGAGGAGAGCCTCCGCGCACGGGTCTCGACCCTGAGGGGGCTCCCTGACACTGTCTTCGACGCCGTGGCCGCCCAGGTGACCGTGACCAGGGGGGTGCCCGAGATGATCGCGGGAATCCACGCAGCCGGGGGCCGGGTCGGCGTCGTGTCTGGCGGATTCCACGAGATCGTCGATCCCATCGCGAGCGAACTCGGCCTCGACTACTGCCGTGCGAACCGACTGGAGGTCGTGGACGGTGTGCTCACCGGTAGCCTCACGGGTCGGATTGTGGATGCCGCGGCGAAGGCCACAACGTTGCGGGATTGGGCAGCGGACAGCGGTGTGCCGCTCTCGCGCACCGTCGCCGTCGGAGACGGCGCCAACGATCTCGAGATGATGGCGATTGCCGGCCTCGCGGTGGGCTTCGATGCCAAAGCCCCGGTGCGGGACCTCGCCGGCGTGCTTCTCGACGTGCGCGACCTGTCGCAGGTGCTGCCGTTACTCGGGCTCCGCGGCTGAACCCGACGGATCAGTGGCCCATGCCCAGGCCGCCATCCACCGGGATGACGGCTCCGGAGACGTAGCCGGCGTCATCGCCAGCGAGCCAGGTGATGACTCGGGCTACCTCGAGCGGACTCGCGAACCGGTTCGCCGGAATCTGCTTGAGGTATGCCTTCTGCTGTTCCTCGGGGAGCGCAGCCGTCATATCCGTCTCTATAAAGCCCGGAGCGACCACGTTCGCAGTGATGCCCCGACTGCCCAGTTCGCGCGTGACCGATCGGGCGAGCCCGACGAGTCCGCTCTTCGATGCCGCGTAGTTCACCTGCCCCGCTGACCCGAGCAGGCCCACGACGCTCGACACGAGGATGATCCGACCGAAGCGGGCCTTCATCATCGACTTGGTCGCGCGCTTGACGACGCGGAAGGCACCGCTGAGGTTGGTGTCGATGACATCGGTGAAATCGTCGTCAGACATGCGCATGAGCAGGGTGTCCCTGGTGATTCCCGCGTTGGCGACGAGGATCTCGACGGCCCCGAGTGTCGACTCGATCTCCGCGAACGCAGCGTCGAGACTCGGCCCGTCCGTGACGTCCGCGATGACGGTAAGCGAACCCTCTGGGCCACGTCCCGATCGCGCTGTCACCGCAACCCTGTGGCCCGCGGCGATGAACTCCTCGGCGATCGCCCAGCCGATCCCCCGGTTGCCTCCCGTCACGAGAACGGTCCGAGGTGTGAAGTCTGCTGTGAGTTTTGCCGAGGTCATGCGCTCCAGCTTATAGTCGTGCGATTGCGTCGTAGGCTTGGTAGATGGCGCCATTCTGGCGCCCAGATGTCCGCGTCTGGGACTTCGCGGCAGAGCCACAGCAGAGCAGGCATAGTGAACCAGAAGCAGTCGATCACGTCGCTTCCCGAATCGCCGAAAGACGATCAGAAGCGTCGCATGGTGAGGTACGGAATAGCGATGAGTGTGCGCGTAGCGTGTGTCATCGCGTGCTTCTTCGTACAGGGGTGGTGGCTTCTTGCCTGCGTGCTTGGCGCCGTCCTGTTGCCCTATATCGCCGTCGTGATCGCGAACGTCGGCTACAAGGAGGGTGGCGTTGTGGAGCGACCGGTATCGATGCTCCCTGTCCGCTACCAACCCCCGGTGTCCCGGGACGAATGACGGGTACTGAATGATGATCGGCGCGGATGGTCCACTCGTCGACCGGTGTTCCCGTGCGGGGTGCACGAATCCGGCAACGGCCAAAGTGAACTGGCGCAACCCGCGAATCCACGGGGTCGATCGGGTCAAGGTATGGTTGGCCTGCGACGACCACAGCGAGTTCCTGCACGACTACCTGTACTCGCGGAGCTTCCCCGTTCTCACCACGAGCCTCGACCAGGTGGTCGAGTCGGTGCCATCGTGAAGGGCTGGGGTTTCGCATTCTCCCGCCGCTGGCTGGGCTATCTCGCGCTCGTGATCATCTTTGCCATTGGTTGCGCCGGTCTCTCGTACTGGCAGATCGCCCGGCGCGACGAAGCACGTGCAGAGATCGACAGGGTGGATACGAACTGGGCGGCAGCACCGAGGCCCATCGACGAAGTGCTTCAGACCCTAGACTCGTTCGATCCCGATGACAAGTGGACCCCGGTCATCCTCACCGGGCGGTACCTCGACGAGGATGAACTCCTCGCCCGCGGGAGACCGCTCGACGGTAATGCCGGATTCGAACAACTCGTGCCATTCCAGCTTTCCGACGGCTCGGTATTCATCGTCGATCGCGGCTGGATCAGGGCGGGAAACGAGCAGGATACCCCCGAGGTCATCCCTGCGGTTCCCTCCGGCGAGGTCACCGTGGTCGCCAGGCTCAAGGGAAGCGAGCCCACGATCCCCGGCCGATCGGCTCCAGAGGGGCAGGTCGCCACGATCAACCTGGAGACTATCGCCGGCATCATCGACCGTCCGATCTATTCGAGCGCGTATGGCCTCCTGGCGAGTGAGGATCCCGCGTCAGCACAGATGCCGGTTGCCGTCACGAAACCGGTCCCTGACGAGGGGCCCCACCTGTCGTATGCGTTCCAATGGATCGTGTTCGGAATCATGGCCTTCATCGGTCTCGGGTGGGCCGTCAGGCAGGAATTCCGCGCGAAAAACGCCGACGATCCGCAGGAACGACTGAGGGCAGAGGCGAGACGTCGCAAGGCGGAGGCGAAGGGCCCGACCGACGCCGAGATCGAGGATGCGATCCTCGATCATGCCGACCGCTAGGCCCCGAGGCAGAAGCCGGGCCTACGCGAGCGAGATCAGCTCGGCGTAATCCTTGTTCCAGTGGTCTTCGATCCCGTCGGGGAGAATCAGCACACGCTCGGGGTTGAGTGCTTCCACGGCACCCTCGTCGTGGCTGACGAGTACGACGGCGCCACTGTAGCTCGCGAGAGCCCCCAGGATCTCCTCGCGGCTCGCAGGGTCGAGGTTGTTCGTGGGTTCGTCGAGCAGCAGCACGTTGGCGCCGCTGACCACGATCATCGCCAGGGCGAGTCGCGTCTTCTCGCCACCGGAGAGAACCCCGGCGAGCTTGTGACCGTCGTCGCCGGTGAAGAGGAAGGAGCCGAGAACCCGCCGCGCTTCCATCTCGGTGATGCTGAGGGATGACGAGACCATGTTTTCGAGTACTGTGCGCTTGACGTCGATGGTCTCGTGTTCCTGGGCGTAATAACCGACGCGCAACCCGTGTCCCGGTTCGATCTGGCCGGTATCCGGCTTGTCGACGCCAGCCAGCATCCGGAGAAGAGTCGTCTTTCCTGCACCGTTGAATCCGAGAATCACGACCTTCGAACCGCGGTCGATCGCGAGATCCACCGCCGTGAAGATCTCGAGCGAACCGTAACTCTTGCTGAGATTGGATGCCATGAGCGGAGTGCGACCACACGGCGCGGGGTCCGGGAATCGCAGCTTGGCGACGCGGTCGACGCTCCTGACCTCGTCGAGGCCGGCGAGCAGCTTCTCCGCGCGCGCCACCATCTGGTGCGCGGCCGCGGCCTTCGATGCCTTGGCACCGAACTTCGCAGCCTGGGTGGTGAGCACGCCGGCTTTCTTCTCGGCGTTGACGCGTTCCTTTTTGCGTCGTTCCTCATCGGCAGCGCGCTGCTTGTGGTAGTTCTTCCAGCCCATGTTGTACTGGTCGATCGTCTGGCGGTTCGCGTCGAGGTAGAAGACCTTGTTGACGGTTTCCTCCACGAGGTTCACATCGTGGGTGATCACGATCAGGCCGCCCTGGAAGCCTTTGAGAAACTCGCGCAGCCATACGACGGAGTCGGCGTCGAGGTGGTTGGTGGGCTCATCCAGAAGCATCGTGTCTGCTCCGGAGAACAGGATGCGGGCGAGTTCGATGCGTCGGCGCTGGCCACCCGAAAGGGTCGAAAGCTTTTGGTCGAGGATGTGGTCCGGCAGGCTCAGGTTGCTCGCGATGGAGGCAGCCTCGGCCTCGGCGGCGTAGCCACCCAGCGCCGTGAACCGTTCCTCGAGGCTGCCGTACTTCTTCATCGCTGCAGTGCTGACCGCGTCATCCGGGCTCGCCATGTCCTGCATCGACTGGGCCATGCCCAACACGATCGACCCGAGCCCCCGGGCATCGAGGATCCGGGTGCGCGCGAGGTCTTCGGGATTGCCCGAGCGTGGGTCCTGGGGCAGGTAGCCGATCTCGCCTGTCCGGTCGATGCGGCCGGCGGCAGGCTGCAACTCCCCCGCGAGTGTCTTCGTCAGCGTCGTCTTTCCTGCGCCGTTACGACCGACCAGGCCGATCTTGTCTCCGCGGTCGACCCTGAACGAAACCTCGTCCATCAGGAGGCGTGCGCCAACACGCAGCTCGAGATCGTGCACAGAGAGCACAGCGGTAATCCTTTGGTAATCGAGAACGGCTCCAGCGATAAAGAACGGCCGGTTCTTTTGGAGGGGAAGGGTGCGGTCCAACAGCGCACCAGCCAGCTAGTCTACTTCGTGGAACGGTGCGCTCGGCCCCGATCCCTTTCCATCCCCGTCGAGGAGCAATTTGTGAGCAATCTGACCCTGGCCCTTGGGCGCCCCACCCTGGCTGACCGAATCGTGAGCCGCAGCCTCGTGGCGGACGTCGCGCTCATTGCCGCTGGAGCCGCCCTGACAGCCGTGTCGGCGCAGATCGCGGTTCCGTTGTGGCCCGTTCCCGTCACCGGCCAGACCCTCGCGGTGCTGCTCGTCGGTGTCACGCTCGGCGCAGTGCGCGGCGGGTTGTCCATGGCCCTGTACGCGATCGTGGGCATCGTCGGTGTGCCGGTGTTCAGCGAGTCGTCGTCGGGGTGGAGCGTTGTCGCAGGCCCGACCGGTGGGTACATCATCGGTTTCATCTTCGCCGCGATCCTGACCGGATGGCTGGCCCAGCGCGAATGGGACCGCAAGCTCCTTCGTGCGTTCGTCGCGTTCCTCGTGGGATCCGTCGTGACCTTCGCGTTCGGCCTTCCGTGGCTGGCAACCTACCTCGGCGCCGTCGGAGCCCCGAACGACCTCAACTCCGTGCTGGCCGCCGGCCTTTACCCGTTCGTCGTCGGTGGAGTGGTGAAATCCATCCTCGGCGCCGGAATCATTACCCTCGCGTGGCTCGCCGTCGGCCGTCGCGACAACAGGAACACTCAGCAGTAACCACCCAGCCCAAGAGAGAACGGCCCGTGCAATTGATCGCACGGGCCGTTCTTGCCTATAGGTTCAGGTCTAGATCGAGAATCCGAGGGCGCGCATCATGTCGCGGCCGTCGTCGGTGATCTTCTCGGCACCCCACGGCGGCATCCAGACCCAGTTGATCCTGAAGGCGTCGACGATGCCATCGAGAGACTGGGCGATTTGCTCCTCGATAATGTCGGTGAGCGGGCAGCCAGCGGAGGTCAGTGTCATGCTGATGATCAGCGCGTCGCTCTCCGGGTCCCAGCTGAGGTCGTAGATGAGACCGAGATCGACGATATTGACCCCGAGCTCAGGGTCCATGACGTCTTTGAGTCCCTCTTCGACTTGGTCGAACAGGGCGGGAGCAAGAGCAGTCGACATAGTCCTAGATTACGCTCGAGTCGGTGAGAAAGCGATCGTAGCCCTCGTTCTCAAGGCGATCCGCCAGCTCTGCGCCGCCTTCTTCCGCGACGCGACCATCGACGAAGACGTGCACGAAGTCAGGGGTGATGTAACGCAGGATGCGCGTGTAGTGCGTGATGAGCAGCACGCCGAGGTTGTTGGCCTCCTTGGCGCGGTTGACACCCTCAGAAACGATCTTCAATGCGTCCACGTCGAGCCCGGAGTCGGTCTCGTCGAGGATCGCGAACTTCGGCTTCAGCAGTTCGAGCTGCAGGATCTCATGTCGCTTCTTCTCACCACCGGAGAATCCCTCGTTGACGTTGCGCTCGGAGAACGACTTCTCCATCCGCAGGCTCTTCATCGCCCCTGACACCTCTTTGATCCAGGGGCGCAGGGCCGGGGCTTCTCCGTCGAGCGCCGTTTTGGCGGTGCGCAGGAAGTCGGCCATACGGACGCCCGGAATCTCGACCGGATACTGCATCGCGAGGAACAGGCCGGCGCGGGCGCGCTCGTCCACGCTCATCGTCAGCACCTCGACGCCATCGAGCAGCACGGAGCCGCCTTCGACGTGATACTTCGGATGACCCGCAATCGAATAGGCCAGGGTCGACTTCCCCGATCCGTTCGGGCCCATGATCGCGTGGATCTCGCCCTGCGCGATCGTGAGATCGACGCCCTTCAAGATCTGCTTGGTGCCCTGCTCGGTCTCGACACTGACGTGGAGATCCTTGACTTCAAGTACTGACATTGCTCTGTTTCCTGTTGGGGCCGTGACCGTGCTGGGTCAGGAGGCCAGTGTCTTAAGGGCGGAGTCGATATAGACCACACCGGATTCGTCGACATTCACGCTGTAGACAGGGACGGGCTCGTAAGCCGGGAGGTTGAGTGGCTTTCCGGTGGCGAGCGAAAACTGCGACCCATGGGCCCAGCACTCGATGGCGTTGTCTTCGACGAAACCTTCTGCCAGCGAGATGTCGCCGTGGGTGCAGGTGTCGCCGATGGCATGCACAGCTCCGGTCGAATCCTTCACCACCACGATCGCTTCCCCCTCGAGCACGACCCTGAAGGCCTTGTCGGTCTCGAGCTCTGCCGTCGTGCAGATCCGCTCGGCGGTCACGACGTCACCGCCGCGGTGAGGGAGAGTTCGGCGTCGATCGCCGAATGGAGCCGGGCTTCGAGTTGCGGGCTTCCGATCTTCTGGATGATCTCCGAGAGGAAGCCGATGACGACGAGTCGGCGGGCCTCCGCCTCGCTTATCCCGCGCGACTGCAGGTAGAAGAGCTGCTCGTCGTCGAATCGCCCGGTCGCACTCGCGTGACCGGCGCCGAGGATGTCCCCGGTCTCGATCTCGAGATTCGGGATGGAGTCAGCCCTGGTGCCCTCGGTGAGTACGAGGTTGCGGTTCTGCTCGTAGCTGTCGGTTCCCGAAGCGTCGGGCCCGATCAGTACATCTCCGACCCAGACCGTCCTCGCGCCGGTGCCCTGGAGCGCACCCTTGTAGTTGACCCGACCCCTCGTGTTCGCACCAAGGTGGTGCAGGTACACGCGCTGTTCGAAGTGCTGCCCCGCGTCGGCGAAGTAAAGCCCGTAGAGCTCGGTGTCAGATCCCTCACCCGCCAGGTGCACAGACGGGTTGAGCCTGACGACGGCTCCGCTCAGTGAGACGACGATGTGTTTCAGGAACGCGTCGCGACCGACGGTGGCGAAGTGACTGGAGAGCTGGAGGGAGTCGTCAGACCATTCCTGCAGCGAAACGACAGTCAGCTTCGCGCCATCCTCCACGACGATCTCGACATTCTCGGCAAGCGTCGCTTTACCGGTCGACTCGAGGATGACGGTCGCATTGCTGTTCGCTTTCGCGGTGATCACCATGTGGGCCGCGCGAGCCGCGCCTCCAAGTGTCGAGCGGGAGATCGTGAGGGCCACGTGATCTTCCGAGGTCACGGTGATGGCGAGGGCCTTGTCGAAGGTCGACCAAGCGTTCGCTGACGCACGGTCTTCGGGCGTACCCGCACGACCGATGAGCGCATCATCCCTGTCGACCCAGGCGACGGAAACACCGGCGGGGATGTCGGCGACGTAGTCGTAGATCGAGCCGTCGAGCTCTCCATCGATGAGCGGCCGCACGAGCTTCACCGGGGTGAGTTTCCAGTCGGCTTCGAGGCCGGTAACGGCCGGGAAGTCGTCGTGGTGGGTCGATGAGAAACGTGCTGAGCGGGTCTGCACGGGAACGTATCCCGGTTCTCCCCATCCGCCATCGCTGTGGGCCTTCGCCCCGAGCTGCTCGGGTGTGGTTACTACGGTCACTATCCGACAGTTCCTTTCGACGTTGCGAGGAAGGTCATCCCACACTGCCTTCCATGCTCATCTCGATGAGCTTATTGAGTTCGAGCGCGTACTCCATCGGCAGTTCGCGAGCGATGGGTTCGATGAATCCACGCACGATCATGGCCATGGCCTCGTCTTCGGGCATGCCGCGAGACTGCAGGTAGAACAGCTGTTCGGCACTGACGCGCGACACTGTCGCCTCGTGTCCGAGCTGCACGTCATCCACGCGGATGTCGATCGCCGGGTAGGTGTCCGACCGTGAGATCGTGTCGACAAGCAGGGCGTCACAGCGCACGGTATTCGCCGAGTGGTGAGCCTTCTCGTCGACGCGCACTTCACCGCGGTAGCCGGCACGGCCGCCTCCCCTGGCAATGGACTTGGACACGATGGATGACGTCGTGTACGGCGCCATGTGGATCATCTTCGCTCCGGCATCCTGGTGCTGGCCGGGGCCGGCGAATGCGACGGAGAGCGTCTCGCCCTTGGCGTGCTCCCCCACGAGGTAGATCGACGGGTACTTCATCGTCACCTTGGAACCGATGTTGCCGTCGATCCACTCCATGGTTGCGCCCTCGTGGGCGATGGCCCGCTTGGTGACGAGGTTGTAGACGTTGTTCGACCAGTTCTGGATCGTCGTGTAGCGAACGCGGGCGTTCTTCTTGACGATGATCTCGACGACCGCGGAGTGCAGGGAATCCGACTTGTAAATCGGAGCCGTACAACCCTCGATGTAGTGGACGTACGAACCTTCGTCGGCGATGATCAGCGTGCGCTCGAACTGGCCCATGTTTTCCGTGTTGATGCGGAAGTAGGCCTGCAGCGGGATCTCGACATGCACGCCCTTGGGGACGTAGACGAAGGATCCGCCCGACCACACGGCCGTGTTCAGAGCCGCGAACTTGTTGTCGCCAGCCGGAATGACGGTGCCGAAGTACTCGTCGAAGAATTCGGGGTGCTCGCGGAGCGCGGTATCCGTGTCCATGAAGATGACGCCCTGGGCTTCGAGCTCGGCGTTGATCGAATGGAAGACAACCTCTGACTCGTACTGGGCTGCAACACCCGACACGAGCCGCTTGCGCTCCGCCTCGGGGATCCCGAGCTTCTCGTACGTGTTCCGGATGTCCTCGGGAAGGTCTTCCCAGGTCTGCGCCTGCTTCTCAGTAGAGCGCACGAAGTATTTGATGTTCTCGAAGTCGATGCCGGACAGGTCGGCGCCCCACGTCGGCATGGGCTTTCGACGGAACAGTTCCAGCCCTTTGAGTCGCATCTTCAACATGGATTCTGGCTCGTTCTTGAGCCGGGAGATGTCGGTGACGACCTCCTCATTGATTCCGCGCCGCGCTGAAGCTCCAGCGGTGTCAGAGTCGGACCACCCGAATTCATACTGCCCAAGACCATTCAGTTCCGGGCGGTCAATCAGTACGTCAGACATAGCTTTCCTCTTTCCCTACCTTGGCCAACCGAGGTGGCTGCCGCGGCATTCCTTTAAACGGGATCACGCTGCGGGATGACGGCACAAATTCCGGCCTGTCGATGTACTGGCAGGACGGGTTCGATGCCCGTCATCAACATTGACTGTGCGGCGCGGTTGCGTTCGTAGAACCACTTAATCTTACAGGCCGTGGATGCTCACCAGCCGTTTAGGGGGCAAACAGCCAGACTCCGGCACACTGCTTCGGCGGGAATCCCCAGCACTGGATGCCTATCATGGGGTGGGTCTCTTGAGAGGACAGTATTTCAGTGTTGCGTCGCGTAATTGACCGGTTCGTGCAGTGGTTGCCGTCGAGTGTGGACAGGCGTGTTCGGGTAGCCGCGTGGCTCTCCCTCGCGTTCCAGGTGGCCTTGATCGGCACTGGTGGTGCCGTGCGGTTGACCGCATCCGGACTCGGCTGCCCCACCTGGCCCCAGTGCGTCGAGGGCTCCTTCGTCAACACCCCCGAGATGGGACTGCATGGGGTCATCGAATTCGGCAATCGACTGCTCACCTTCGTACTCGCTGCCGTCACGATTGCCGCATTCCTGTCGGTCTTCCGATTCCGTCGCCAGCGCAGGGACCTCTTCAGGCTCACGCTGCTGCAGGGACTGAGCATTCCCTTCCAGGCGGTCCTCGGTGGTATCACGGTGCTCACTGGCCTCAACCCCTACGTCGTCGGGGCGCACTTCGCCGTGTCGATCGTGCTGGTCATGGCGACGACGATGCTGGTCTGGAAGGTGTACAACGGCCCACACAACCCGGGTCTCCTCGTCCCGGCCGGCGTGCTCTCCCTGGCCAGGCTCAGCGCCGTCTCCGTGGCGTTCACTGTCGTGGTCGGCATCCTCACGACAGGATCAGGGCCTCACGCCGGAGACAACTCGAACCCCGACAGGCCGGCCCCGCGCAACGGTCTCGACCCCGAACTGCTGCAGCACGTCCACAGCTGGCCCGCGTACATCACCGTCGCCCTCACGGTGGCGCTGGCCATCCTGATCATGCGATTCCCCGTCGAGAGACGATGGATTCTCGCACTGCTGGGTATCGAAGCAGTTCAGGTGATCGTCGGCATCACCCAGGCCCGCCTGGGACTGCCCGAGTTGCTGGTGGGCATCCACATGGTGCTCGCCGCCGCGCTCGTGGCCGCGATGACTGCCGTGATGTTGTCGCTGCGGCCGCGTTCTGCTGTCGATCCCGTGGTCCCGATCGACATACGGGATCGCGTCACCGCGAATTAACCGCCTGCGGCTCCGGAGCCGAAACCCCGGCTAGAACGGAAGCAGCGGGTCGATCCCCACGGCGAGGAACACCAGCGTCAGGTAGGTGATCGAACTGTGGAAGACGCGCATTGGTCGCACATCCCCATGGCGGATAGCCGTGCTGTACAAGCGGTGGGATTCGATGATGAACCAGGCTCCGCTGGCCAGGGCGACGGCCGTGTAGAGGATGCCCATGTCGGCCACCGGTATGAGCAGCAGCGAGCAGGCGACGGTGGCCCAGGCGTAGAGCACGACCTGGAGTCCGACGACAGTGCGGCCACGAACGACGGCGAGCATGGGGACGTTGACCGACTGGTAGTCGGCGCGATACTTCATCGACAGCGGCCAATAGTGCGGCGGGGTCCAGAGGAACACGATCCCGAACAGGATGACCGGGGCCCAGGTCAGTTCGCCGGTGACTGCAGCCCATCCGATGAGCACGGGCATGCATCCCGCAGCGCCACCCCACACGATGTTCTGCGGCGTGCGGCGCTTGAGCACAAGCGTGTAGACCAGAACATAGAAAAGGATCGCGGCCAGCGACAGCATCGCCGCGAGCCAGTTGATGAGCAGGCCCAGCCAGAGCACTGAGGCGATTCCGGAGGCCCAGGCGAATACGAGAGCCTCACGATCGCTCAGGTCGCCGGTGACGAGAGGTCGTTTCCGGGTTCTGTCCATGACGCGATCGATATCGCGGTCGATGTAGCAGTTGAATGCGTTGGCGGAACTCGCGCTCATGATTCCCCCGACGAGGGTGCCGAGTACAAGCCAGAGATTAGGGATGCCGCCCGCCGCAAGGATCATCACCGGAGCCGTGGTGACGAGGAGAAGCTCGATCACCCGTGGCTTGGTGAGTGCGACGTATGCTTTCGTCTTCCTGAGGATGCCAAGTCGTTCCCGGGGGGCACGGTTCTCGATCACTACATCCATATAGACGATTCTAAACGACGCAATGCTGGGAGACTGACTACTCCCGTACGGCACGATTCGCAAGTATCGGCGTGAACTTCCGGCCTTCTCTATACTTGGTCACGCCTGCCCTTCGCGGCCCTATCCAAAGTTCACCCACGGGTGATTGTGGTGCGCCGCGGCGGAGACACTGTCGTCCTCAGCAGATCCAGAAAACCGTACGCCGGGCGACACGCCCGGTACGACGCTTGAAGAAGGGTGCAGTACCTCGTGGTAACTCTCCAGTGGGATCCCATTGACAACAAAGCCGTAGACACCGCAAAGATCCTCGCGGCCGATGCCGTGGAGAAGGTGGGCAACGGCCATCCGGGTACCGCGATGAGTCTGGCCCCTGCTGCGTACCTGCTCTTCCAGAAGGTCATGCGCCGCGACCCGAAAGACAACGAGTGGATCGGCCGTGACCGCTTCATCCTCTCGGTCGGCCACAGCTCGCTCACACAGTACGTACAGCTTTACTTCGGCGGTTATGGTCTCGAGCTCGATGACCTGAAGTCACTGCGCACCTGGGGTTCGAAGACTCCGGGTCACCCGGAGTACGGCCATACCGATGGAGTCGAAATCACCACGGGTCCGCTCGGGCAGGGCATCGCTTCGGCGGTCGGTTTCGCCTATGCGAGCAGGTTCGAGCGTGGTCTCTTCGATCCCGATGCCGATGCCGGCACCAGCCCCTTCGATCACTTCGTCTACTTCATCGCCGGCGACGGCGACCTCCAGGAAGGTGTCTCGAGCGAGGCCTCATCGCTGGCCGGTCACCAGCAACTGGGCAACCTCATCGGCATCTACGACTCGAACCAGATCTCGATCGAAGACGACACCAACATCGCCTTCACCGAGGATGTCCGGGCTCGCTACGAGGCATACCACTGGCACGTGCAGGTCGTCGACTGGAAGAAGACCGGCGTCTACGAAGAAGACGTCGTCGAGCTGAACGCCGCCATCGAAGCAGCACAGGGCGTGACGGACAAGCCGTCGCTCATCATCCTGAAGACCATCATTGGCTGGCCGAGCCCGAAGAAGCAGAACACCGGAAAGATCCATGGATCGGCCCTGGGAAGCGACGAGCTCGCCGCGGTCAAGGAGGTGCTCGGCTTCGATCCTGAGCAGACCTTCCAGGTCGCCCCCGAGGTCATCGAGCACACCCGCAAGGCCATCGACCGCGGCAAGGCAGCCCACGATGAGTGGAATGTACAGTTCGAAGAGTGGGCCACAGCGAACCCTGACAAGAAGGTTCTGCTCGACCGTATCCTCTCCGGAGACCTCCCGGAGGGTGTCGAAGAAGCCCTCCCCGTATTCGAATCTGGCAAGGATGTGTCGACCCGTGCCGCCAGCGGCAAGGTACTCAGCGCACTCGGTGCCATCATCCCCGAACTGTGGGGTGGTTCGGCCGATCTGGCCGAGTCCAACAACACCACGATCGACGGAGCGACCTCGTTCATTCCGAGCGAGCACTCCACTCACGAGTGGACCGGTAATCCCTATGGCCGCACCCTTCACTTCGGCATCCGTGAGCACGCGATGGGGTCGATCCTCAACGGAATCGTCCTCCACGGAAACACGCGGCCCTATGGCGGAACGTTCCTGATCTTCAGCGACTACATGCGCCCGGCCGTGCGACTCGCGGCCCTGATGAAATCGCCGGCGATCTACGTCTGGACCCACGACTCCGTGGCGCTCGGCGAGGATGGCCCGACCCACCAGCCGATCGAGCAACTTGCTTCGCTCCGCGCCATCCCCGACCTGGATGTCGTGCGACCCGGCGATGCGAACGAGACGGCATGGGCGTGGAAGACGATCCTCGAGCGTCGCAAGGGACCCGCCGGTATCGCCCTGACCCGCCAGAACATCCCGGTGTTCGAGCGCGGCGACGACGTCGCACACGGCGAGACCTTCGCCTCGGCCAAGCACGTCGCACGGGGCGCATACGTTCTCGTCGAGGCTCCGGGCGGCACGCCCGACGTCATCCTGATGGCGACCGGATCCGAAGTCCAGATTGCGGTCGAAGCCCGCGAGGTGCTCAAAGCCGACGGCGTGAATGCGCGCGTCGTCTCGGTGCCGAGCCTCGAGTGGTTCGAGGAACAGGATGCCGCGTATCGCGAATCCGTCTTCCCCGCCGCGGTGAAGGCTCGCGTCTCGATCGAAGCCGGGGTCGCTTCGACCTGGCGTGGATACGTCGGAGATGCCGGCCGTAGCGTATCGATCGAGCATTTCGGCGCGTCGGCCGACTACAAGACCCTGTTCCGTGAGTTCGGGATCACCACCGAGGCCGCCGTGGCCGCAGCCAAGGAATCGCTGGCGGCCGTCTAGGCCCCCGGTAAAGGAGAAAGCATTATGAGCACCGAAACACCCACCACAGCCCTTTCGTCAGTGGGAGTCAGCATCTGGCTCGACGACCTCTCTCGTGAGCGCATCAATTCGGGCGGACTCCAGAAGCTGATCGCCGAGCGCAATGTCGTCGGCGTCACCACCAACCCCACGATCTTCGCGACGGCCTTGGCCAAGGGCGAGGCATACGACGCCCAGGTCGCCGAGCTCGCCGCCGCGGGAAAGACCGTCACCGAGGCGGTCTTCGAGATCACGACTGACGACGTGGCGGCCGCGAGCGACATCTTCCGTCCGGTGTACGACTCCACGGGTGGCCAGGATGGACGCGTGTCCATCGAGGTCGAACCCGGACTCGCGCATGACGCGGCGGGCACGATCCAGCAGGCCCAGGAACTGTGGGCCAAGGTCGACCGTCCGAACGCCATGATCAAGATCCCCGCCACCGTCGAGGGTCTCGAGGCCATCACGGCCACGATCGGCGCAGGCATCAGCGTCAACGTCACGCTCATCTTCAGCCTCTCGCGTCACCGCGAGGTCATCAACGCGTACCTCACCGGGCTCGAGCAGGCGAGGGCAGCAGGTCACGACCTGTCGACCATCCATTCAGTTGCCTCGTTCTTCGTATCCCGCGTCGACACCGAGATCGACAAGCGGCTCGATGCCCTGGGCACCGATGACGCCAGGTCCCTGAAGAGCAAGGCCGGAATCGCCAACGCGAGACTTGCTTACCAGGTCTATGAGCAGGAGTTCAGTTCAGAGCGCGCCCGGGTTCTGCTCGCTGCCGGGGCTAATAAGCAGCGACCGCTGTGGGCATCCACCGGCGTCAAGGACCCCAGCCTCCCGGACACGCTCTACGTGACCGAGCTGGCTGTCGGCGAAACCGTCAACACGATGCCAGAGAAGACGCTCGAGGCCACGTTCGATCACGGCGTCATCACCGGCGACAACGTGACCCACAACTACTCCAAGGCGAACATCACGCTCGATGCTCTGGCCGCGCTCGGAATTTCTTATGACGAGGTGACCGCGCTGCTCGAAAAGGAGGGCGTGGAGAAGTTCATCGTGTCGTGGAACGAGCTGCTCGACACCGTCGCAGCAGCCCTGGAGACCGCGAAGTGAGCGTCAGGATCGCCGTATCCGGAGCGGCGGCCGAGGCCGTCGAGCGACTCGTACCGCAGCTTGTCAGCGATCTCGTCGCGAGCAGGCTCACCGGAGGAGACGCTTCGCTGTGGGGTGCTGACGCAGAAGACGAGTCGTCGAAGCGACTCGGCTGGGTACAGGCGGTATCCGTCTCTCGCCCCCTGATCCCGGAGATCTACGAGCTGCGCGATGCCCTTCGTTCGGCCGGCGTGAATCACATCGTGCTCGGCGGGATGGGTGGATCGTCCCTGGCTCCCGAGGTCATCACCAGCACATACGGCGTCGAGCTCACGGTGCTGGATTCGACCGATCCCGGCCAGGTCATGGCAGCACTGCACGACCGTCTTGCGACAACGGCCGTGGTGATCTCCTCGAAGTCCGGTTCGACCCTCGAGACAGACAGCCAGAAGCGAATCTACGAGCAGTTCTTCACCGACGCGGGAATCGACCCGCTTCAGCGCATCGTCATCGTGACCGACCCGGGCTCACCGCTCGACGGGGCGGCCCGCGAAGCCGGATACCGCGTCTTCAATGCCGACCCCACGGTCGGTGGCCGTTATTCGGCCCTGACCGCCTTCGGCCTCGTTCCTTCCGGCCTCGCCGGGGTCGATCTGGACGAGCTGCTCGATGAGTCGGAAGCCGTCATGCTGGAACTCGCAGTCGACCATCCCGACAACCCCGGCCTCGTCCTCGCTGCCGCGATCGCGGGAACCGTACCCCTCAAAGACAAGCTCGGAATCGTCACCGATGGCACCCACATCCGCGGCTTCGGAGACTGGGCAGAACAGCTCATCGCCGAGTCGACGGGCAAGCTCGGCAAGGGCATCCTTCCCGTCGTGCTCGACGTCGACTCCCCCGAACTCAGCGCGGGCCTGGCTGACCTGCAGGTGGTGCGGCTCGTGGGCGACTGGGACGACACCAAAGAGGTGGCGGACGGAGAGATCGAGATCGCCGGAAGCCTCGGTGCCCAGATCCTCGTCTGGGAGTACGCGACGGCGATTGCCGGTCGACTCCTCGGAATCAACCCCTTCGACCAGCCCGATGTTGAATCGGCGAAGATCGCCACCCGCGCCCTGATCGATAACCCCTCGTCCCCGGCGGCTCCTGCCTTCGTGGTCGGCGACATCGAGGTCCGCGGAACGTCGGCGGTCGTCGACGGTGTCAGTGATCTCTCCGGCGCCATCGACAAGCTCGTCGAGTCCCTGCCGTCAGACGGATATGTGGCAATCCAGGCCTACGTGGACCGTGTCGCGTACCCCGAGCTCGTGACACTGCGTGACGCGATCGCGAAGCGGTCCGGTCGCCCCGTCACCTTCGGCTGGGGTCCGAGATTCCTCCACTCGACCGGGCAGTTCCATAAGGGTGGACCTGCGGTGGGGGTGTTCCTCCAGATCACCAGTGCTGAACAGGCCGATCTGCAGATTCCCGATCGTCCATTCACCTTCGGCCAGCTCATTCGGGCACAGGCCGACGGTGACGCGAGCGTGCTCGCCGACCACGGACGTCCCGTGCTCAGCCTCACCCTCGCCAGCCCAGCAGAGTCGCTGCCCGTCATCATCAGCGCACTCGGCTAACGGCTCAGGCCGCTGGCACTGGTACCAAGCACCTTAGGAGCACAATGTCGCCCGTGAACATCACAGCCGACTTCAACCCGTTGAGGTTGCTGTCCGATCGACGACTCAATCGGATCGCTGGCCCCAGTGGTCTCGTGATCTTCGGCGTCACCGGGGACCTGTCGCGCAAGAAGCTCATGCCGGCCGTGTACGACCTTGCGAACCGCGGACTCCTTCCTCCCGGGTTCGCCCTCGTCGGATTCGCTCGTCGGGACTGGGAAGACCAGGACTTCGCGAAGGTCGTGTACGACGCGGTCAAGCAGTATGCTCGCACCCCCTTCGATGAGGATGTCTGGACCCAGCTCGCGCAAGGCATCAGGTTCGTGCAAGGTGAATTCGATGATGCCGAGGCATTCGCCCGGCTCACAGAGACGATCGAGGCGCTGGACAGGGATCGGGGCACCATGGGCAACCATGCGTTCTACCTGTCGATCCCGCCGAAGTCGTTCCCCGAGGTCACCGAGCGGCTGCGGGACTCGGGCCTGGCTGAGCAGAAGAATGGCGAATGGCGTCGCGTCGTCATCGAAAAACCGTTCGGCAGCGATCTCAAGACAGCCCGCGAGCTGAACTCGGTCGTCGAATCGGTCTTCCCGCCCGACAGCGTCTTCCGCATCGACCACTACCTCGGCAAAGAGACGGTCCAGAACATCCTGGCGCTGCGTTTCGCCAACCAGCTGTACGAACCCATCTGGAATGCGAACTACGTGGATCACGTGCAGATCACCATGGCGGAGGATGTCGGCGTCGGCGGCCGTGCGGGATACTACGACGGAATCGGCGCCGCCCGCGATGTCATCCAGAACCACCTTCTCCAGTTGCTGGCGCTCACGGCGATGGAGGAGCCTGTCTCCTTCCATGCTGCGGACCTCAGGGCTGAGAAGGAGAAGGTGCTCTCCGCCGTCCGGATCCCGGAAGACATCGGCAAGCACACGGCTCGCGGGCAGTACACGGGTGGATGGTCAGGTGGCGAGAAGGTCGTCGGCTTTCTCGAGGAAGACGGGATGAACCCCGAATCCACCACGGAGACCTTTGCCGCGATCCGACTCGATATCGACACCCGTCGCTGGGCCGGTGTGCCGTTCTACCTGCGCACCGGAAAACGGCTGGGTCGACGCGTCACCGAGATCGCCGTGGTGTTCAAACGTGCCCCGCAGTACCTGTTCGCCGAGAGCCAGACATCCGCGCTCGGCCAGAACGCCCTCGTCATCCGGGTGCAGCCAGACGAAGGCGTGACCATCAGGTTCGGCTCGAAGGTGCCGGGTGCCGGCATGCAGGTCCGTGACGTGACCATGGACTTCGGATACGGTCACGCGTTCACCGAGGCGAGCCCCGAAGCCTACGAGCGACTGATTCTCGACGTGCTCCTCGGCGACCCGCCCCTATTTCCCCGGCACCAGGAGGTCGAACTCAGTTGGAAGATCCTCGATCCGATCGAGGAGTTCTGGGCGACCCAGGGGCAGCCTGAACAGTACAGGCCGGGCACCTGGGGCCCATCATCCGCCGACGAATTGATGGCCCGTGACGGCCGCACCTGGAGACGACCATGATCGTTGACCTTCCCAACACAACCTCGAGCAAGATCTCGAAGACTCTCGTCAAGATCAGGGAGGAGGGTGGTGCGGTCGCTCTCGGGCGTGTCCTGACGCTTGTCATCAGCACCACGCTCGGTGAAGAAGAGGAGGCGATCGAGGCCGCGAATGATGCGTCGCGTGAACATCCCATGCGCGTCATCGTCGTCTCCACGGATCAGGGCAACGGCCACAACGACGGCGATGCTCGTGTCGACGCCCAGATCCGCGTCGGTGGCGACGCCGGGGCGAGCGAAGTCGTCGTGGTCAAAGCCTATGGCGATGCCGCGATCGACCAGGAGAGCCTCGTGACAGGCCTGCTGCTGCCAGACGCTCCCGTAGTCGCATGGTGGCCGGGGAACGCTCCTGAGGTCGTGTCCGAGTCCGCGATCGGTCGAATTGCGCAACGCCGGATCACCGACGCCGCTGCCTCCTCGAATCCGCTCGACGCCATCACGGTCATCTCGTCGTCGTACCAGCCAGGGGACACCGACTTCGCGTGGACGAGGCTGACCCTCTGGCGTGCGCAGCTGGCTGCCGTACTCGACCAGCCGCCCTACCAGCCTGTGACAGCCGTCGAAGTGCATGGCGCAGCCGACTCTCCTTCGACCGTGCTCCTCGCCGCGTGGCTGCAGTTGCAGCTTGAGGTCGAGGTCACGCTCACCGTGAGCAGCAAGTCGCACGGCAGCAGCGGAATCCAGGGCGTCACCCTGACGCGGGAATCCGGCGACATCGGGCTCGAACGTACGATGGCGAATGTCGCGACCCTCGTGCAGCCGAACCAGCCGACGCACGACATCTCCCTCCCCCGACGAAGCCTCCGCGACTGCCTCGCTGAAGAACTTCGCAGGCTTGACCCCGACGAACTCTTCGGCGACGTTGTCAAACGCGGCGTCGGCCAACTCGGAAAGCCGGGCACGTCGCCAACAGGCACAGGAGCACACGCATGAGCAACGAGCGCAGGGTCATCGTGCATCCGGACAAAGCGTCCCTGGCGGCAGCGGTTGCCGCACGATTCATCAGCAAAGCCGCCGACCTGATTTCCGAGTTCGACGAGGCATCAGTCGTCCTGACCGGTGGCACCATGGGTTCTGCGGTGCTGTCGGCCATCAATTCATCCCCCGCGCGCGACACAGTGGACTGGAGCCGGGTCAATGTCTGGTGGGGCGATGAACGATGGCTCCCGGCAGGCGATCCTGAACGCAACGACACGCAGGCTCGAATCGCGCTCCTTGACCACGTGCCGCTGGATCCCGATCGAGTTCATCCGTTCGCGGCGTCGGACAGTGGCCTGGAACTGGATGAGGCGTCAGATGCCTACGCGGCTGAGATCGCTGCCCACTCCCCCGACAACGCGTCCATGCCGCATTTCGACATCACCTTTCTCGGCATGGGACCCGACGGTCACATCGCCTCGCTCTTCCCCGAACGCGGCGGCGTACGGGAGCGGGAAAAGACCGTCATCTCCGTACGCAAATCGCCGAAGCCACCGCCGGAACGACTGTCTCTGACGCTGCCTACGATCAACTCGTCAGCGCGGGTCTGGCTCGTGGTGGCGGGGGCCGACAAAGCCTCGGCGCTCGGACTGACCCTGGCCGGCGCAAGCGTCAACGAGGTACCGGCGGCCGGAGTCGAAGGTCGACGGAAAACCCTGTTCTTCGTCGACGCTGATGCCGCCGCCCAGGTGCCGGAGCACCTGATCGCTCCTGGCCAGTTCTGGACCGGCGCGGACGACCACGGCCTCGTGCTCTAGGTCATACTCAAGCGAGGGAGCCTGTCCCGAGATGCGGGGCGAGCGTGCTACTTCGTGAGAGTCCCACGACGTGCACGGAGCTGAACCAGCGCTTCTTCGAGAAGCTGGGCTGCCTCTTCTTCGCTACGGCGTTCCTTGACGTATGCGAGGTGTGTCTTGTACGGCTCGAGCTTGGCTACCGACGGAGGATTCTCCTTGTCACGGCCGGCGGGGAGCCCGGTCGTCGGCGAATCGATCGTCTCGGGGATCTCATCCTCGGGGAGGTTCGCAGCAAAGTTGCGAACTGTCTCATTACCCATCTCGTCCCAGTATGAGACCTGGATGCGCTCGGCGTGGAATCCACGATCCTGCTCACCCATGGGGCCCGCGCCCACGCGAGATCCTCGAATTGCACTTCCGCCTGATGCCACGATGCCCCTAATGTCGATCTACTGTGGTTGGTGCTGGCCGCGAGCCTGACGGCCACGACCCATGCTGTTGCGCCTAAGACCCGTCGAACTTGGTGATGAGTCCGAGGAACACGATGCTGCTGATCCAGATCACGCCAAGAATGACGGTGATGCGGTTCAGGTTGCGCTCGGCAACGCCGGAAGCGCCGAGGTTCGACGTGACTCCTCCGCCGAACATGTCGGAGAGCCCGCCTCCTCGCCCGCGGTGTAGCAGGATGAGCAGGGTGAGCAAAAGGCTCGTCAGGCCGAGAACGACCTGAAGCGCAACTTGAAGAATTTCCACGAATAAAACCTTTCGAAAGCCTCGACTACTCTAGCCGACAACGCGGCGGCCGGATATCTGCGCGGGGCGACAATTGCGCGCCGCTGATTCCGGGCTACTCAGGTTCCGACGTGCTTTTGGAAGCGCGCGATGCTGGCGAATTCGGTCACATCGAGGCTCGCACCGCCTACCAGGGCACCGTCCACGTTGGGCTGGCGCATGAATCCGGCAATGTTGGTGGATTTGACCGAGCCGCCGTACAGGATGCGAGTGGCGTCGGCCACCTCGTCACCGAGCAATTCGGCCAGCGTCGCGCGCAGCGTCGCCGCCACCTGCTCAGCCTGCTCGGGCGTGGCTGCCTGTCCCGAACCGATGGCCCAGACAGGCTCGTACGCCACGACGAGGTCGGGGCTTCCTGAGATCCCGGCCAGTGCTGCTCGCAATTGTGCGACAGGAACGGCGCTGGGACCATGGGTCTCGAGATCCTCGGCGGTTTCACCCACGCAGAGCACGGGAACGAGGCCACTCTTCAGCGCAGCAGCGACCTTGCGGCCCAGCTGCTCGTCGGACTCCTGGTGCAGGGTGCGGCGCTCGGAATGACCGATGATGACGTAGGTGCAGTCGAGCGCCTTGAGAAAGGCTCCTGAGATCTCCCCGGTGTACGCACCAGAATCATGCTCGGAGAGGTCCTGGCCTCCGAAGACGATGCTCAGCTTGTCTGCGGCAACGAGATTCTGCACGGAACGCAGATCGGTGAACGGCGGGAACACAGCAACCTCTGAGCCGGCAAGGCCGTACTCGTGGCGGGCATCCTTCAGCGTCCAATCCAGCTTCTGCACGAATGCAATCGCCTGGAGGTGATCGAGATTGAGCTTCCAGTTCCCTGCGATGAGGGGAACACGCGCTACTTTTGCCATCCAAGAACCTCCAGGCCGGGAAGCGACTTGCCTTCGAGGAACTCGAGGCTGGCGCCGCCGCCAGTTGAAATGTGACCGAACTGGTCATCGTCGAATCCGAGGGCGCGCACGGCGGCCGCGGAGTCTCCGCCACCGACAACGCCGAAGCCGTCGAATGTCGTCAGGGCTGATGCCACGGCTTTGGTGCCCGCGGCAAAGGGTGCGAGTTCGAAGACGCCCATGGGGCCGTTCCAGAACACAGTTTTCGAATCCGAAATCGCCTGTGCGAACCGATCAGCAGTCTCAGGACCGATGTCGAGTCCAAGCCCGGCAGCACCGAACGCCGTGTCCTCGATGGCATCGGCCGACGTAACGACGTGATCTGCATCCGCGCTGAACCCGGATGCCACGACGATGTCGGTCGGGAGGATGATCTCCACGCCCAGTCTCTCGGCTTCGGCCAGATACCCCGTCACGGCATCCACCTGGTCGGCTTCGAGAAGACTCGCACCGACCCTATGTCCCTGCGCCACCAGGAAGGTGAAGAGCATGCCACCGCCGATCAGGAGCCTGTCGACCTTGGGCAGCAATGCCCCGATGACGGCCAGCTTGTCCGAGACCTTCGACCCGCCGAGAACCACCGTGTACGGTTTCTCCGGCGTAACAGTCAATCGTTCAAGAACGTCGAGCTCCTGCTCGATGAGCAGGCCTGCAGCACTCGGAAGAGCGGCTGCGAGTTCGTAGACACTCGCCTGCTTGCGATGCACGACGCCGAACCCATCGGACACGAATGCAGAGCCTAGCGAAGCGAGCTGCGACGCGAACTCAGTGCGCTCCGCCGCATCCTTGCTGGTCTCCTGTGCGTTGAACCGGAGATTCTCCAGCAGCACGACGCCGCCGTCCTCGAGGCCGCTGACGGAATCCTGTGCCGCGGAGCCGACGGTGTCGGCCGCGAAGACGACAGGCTTGCCGAGCAACTCCGACAGCCTCTGTGCGACAGGCGCAAGACTGAACTTCGCGTTCGGCTCCCCGTCCGGTCGACCAAGGTGGGACAGGATGACAACCCGTGCTCCGGCCTGGATCAACCTGTTGAGGGTCGGCAGGGACGCGCGGATGCGTCCATCGTCAGTGATCTGGCCGTCCTTCAAGGGAACGTTCAGGTCACAACGGACCAGAACGTTCCTTCCCTTGAGGTCGCCCAGCGAGTCAATCGTTCGCAAAGACATCGGGCGTGGAATGTTTAGAGGCTGGAGCCGACGAACTCGGTGACGTCGACGAGGCGGTTGGAGTATCCCCACTCGTTGTCGTACCAGGACGCGACCTTGACCTGGTCGCCGATGACCTTCGTGAGGCCGGCGTCGAAGATCGACGAGTGCGGGTCGCCGACGATGTCGCTCGAGACGATCTCGTCTTCCGTGTACTTCAGGATTCCCTTGAGGGGACCCTCGGCGGCAGCCTTGTACGCAGCGTTGACCTCATCGACGGTGACCGGTCGTGATGCCGTGATCGTGAGGTCGGTGATCGAGCCGGTGATCACGGGAACGCGCAGGGCGTATCCGTCGAGCTTCCCGACGAGCTCAGGGATGACCATGCCGAGTGCCTTGGCAGCACCGGTCGAGGTCGGGATGATGTTGGCGGCAGCGGCGCGGGCGCGACGGAGGTCGCCGTGTGGGCCGTCCTGCAGGTTCTGGTCGGCGGTGTACGCGTGAACCGTGGTCATGAGACCGCGCTCGATGCCGAAGTTCTCCATGAACACCTTCGCGAGCGGTGCGAGGCAGTTCGTGGTGCACGATGCGTTGGAAATGATGTCGTGGACTGCCGCGTCATACGTGTTCTCGTTGACGCCCAGGACGATCGTCGCGACATCCGAACCCGACGCGGGAGCCGAGACGATGACCTTCTTCGCGCCAGCGGTGATGTGCTTGCGCGCGTCATCGGACTTGGTGAATCGACCGGTGGACTCGATGACGATGTCGACTCCGAGCTCTCCCCAGGGGAGAGCAGCAGGGTCACGCTCGGCAAGAACCTTGATGGGCTTGCCGTTGACGAGGATCGTGTCGCCGTCGACCTCGACGGTGGCATCGAGGCGGCCGCCGACGGTGTCGTACTTGAGCAGGTGTGCCAGTGCCGCTGGATTGTCGAGGTCGTTGACCGCAACAATCTCGATGTCGCTTCCCTTGGCGAGAGCCGCGCGAAGGAAGTTACGGCCGATGCGGCCGAATCCGTTGATGCCAATCTTGACGGTCACTGATGCTCCTGTTGCTCATGCGTCTGGGACGCTTCGTGCTTGTGGTGGATGGTGAATGAGGTGTGGCCGGGTGCAAAAGCACCCGGCCACGATGCCGCTATGACAGTAGCAGCAGCCCGTTGGTCTTTTCGCGCGCCGCGGTAAAGCGCTGCTGGACGTTGGCCCAGTCAGCGATGTTCCAGAACGCCTTGACGTAATCGGCGCGCACGTTCTTGTAGTCCAGGTAGTAAGCGTGCTCCCAGACATCCAACATCAGCAGTGGGACGATGCCAGCGGGCAGGTTGCCCTGCTGGTCGAAGAACTGGACGATGATGAGATTCTCGCCGAGCGAGTCCCAGGCGAGCACTGCCCATCCCGAACCCTGGACGCCCATGGCCGTTGCGGTGAAGTGTGCGGTGAACTTATCGAACGAGCCGAAGTGGTCGTCGATCGCGCTGGCGAGGTCGCCGGTGGGCTTGTCGCCGCCGTCCGGTGACAAGTTCGTCCAGAAGATCGAGTGGTTGACATGACCACCGAGGTTGAAGGAAAGGTCTTTCTCGAGCTTGTTCACATTCGCGAGATCTCCGGAATCCCGGGCGGCAGCAAGCCCTGCGAGTGCAGCGTTAGCCCCAGTGACGTACGCCTGGTGGTGCTTGCTGTGGTGAAGCTCCATGATCGCACCGCTGATGCTCGGCGCGAGCGCAGAGTAGTCATATGCGAGTTCAGGAAGGGTGTATTCAGCCAACGTTATCTCCTAGCAAATAGGCCCCGAAAATCGATTCGACATCGAGTTGGGGTGACATTTCCAGTCTACTCACGTCAACCATGCACCCCTTCAGATGTTTCCCCGGAGCGCGATGTAATCGAAAACTACTCGTCCAGGTCCGGCGGCAGATTGGCATCTGTACCGGGAATGCCCAGATCGGAGGCCCTCTTATCGGCCATGGCGAGCAGTCGGCGGATCCGGCCGGCAACGGCATCCTTCGTCATCGGCGGATCGGCGTGGTGACCTAACTCGTCGAGACTCGAGTCGCGGAACCTGAGCCGGAGCTGGCCCGCGTACTGAAGGTGGAACGGGACGTCGTCCGCGAGGATCTCGAGTGCCCTCTCGACTCGCGCGCACGCGGCCACGGCAGCCTGTGCCGATCGCCTCAGGTTTGCGTCGTCGAAGTTCACAAGCCGGTTCGCGGTAGCCCTGACCTCGCGACGCTGCCTCAGCTCGTTCCAGTTCGCGACGCTCTTGTCTGCACCCATGAGCACGAGCATCGCGCTGATCGCCTCGCCATCGCGGATGACGACGCGATGGACTCCGCGAACCTCTCGAGCTTTCGCAGAGATCTTCAGCCGGCCCGCTGCGCCGACGAGAGCCATGGCCGCTTCATTCCCCGGGCAGGTCACTTCGAGGGCCGCGGAGCGCCCGGGGTCGGTGAGGCTTCCCGCTGCCAGGAACGCACCGCGCCAGACAGCCGACAATTCTTCGATGCTGCCGGTCGTGAGGCGATTGGGCAGTCCGCGGATCGGGCGTCGGCGGGCGTCGAGCAGCCCGGTCTGACGGGCCAGGGTCTCCCCACCGTCGAGAACCCTCACCAGGTAGTGGCTGGTACGACGGGTTCCGGATGCCGAGACCACCGATGCGTCGGATCGGACACCGTACAACTCGGCAATGTCTTTGCGGACGCGCCTCGCCAATTGCTCTGTCTCGAGCTCGGACTCGACGGCAATCCGCCCGGAGATCATGTGCAATCCTCCGGAAAATCGCAGGATGGTCGCCAACTCGGCGGCACGCACCGTCGTCTTTCCCGACGTGATGCCGGTCAGTTCATCCTTAACCTCGGCGGTCAATGCCACAGGTTTCTCCTTCGTTCATGGGGCTCGCAACATGATGATGTTGCGGCCTGGTCACTCGCGCCCGAGGTCGCGATGTTTGACGTTGACGACTACCCCGGGGAAGCCTCTCAGTAACCCCGCGAGCTCTTCCGCAACCGCGACTGAGCGGTGCTTGCCGCCGGTGCAGCCGATGGCGATCGTGGCATGCCGTTTGTTTTCGCGTTGGAAACCGGCAAACACCGGTTCCATCGCTTTCGCGTAGTTGGCGACGAAATCCGCCGCTCCTTCTTGCGCGAGAACATATTCTCGCACGTCGGCGTCCTGGCCATTGAGCGTCTTCAGTGCGGGAATCCAGAAAGGGTTCGGCAGGAACCGGCAGTCCGCGACAAGATCCGCGTCAGCCGGGAGGCCGTACTTGTAGCCGAAGCTCTCGACAGTGATCATCAGTCCGGCAGTGTCGGCCGTGGAGAATCGCTCGGCGATGATCGTGGTGAGCTGGTGGATATTAAGTTCGGATGTGTCGATGACGATGTCGCTGGTGGACCGGAGTTCCGCCATCCGCTCACGCTCTGCCGCGATTCCGTCCAGCGGAGTGCCATCCCCCTGCAACGGGTGCGGCCGCCGCACCTGCTCGAAGCGACGCACGAGTGCGGCATCCGTGGCATCCAGGAACAGCACGCGCATGACGATGCTGTCACGTAGGGATTCGAAGGCATCGAGAGCATCGGCGAACAGTCGGCCGCCTCGAACGTCGACGACCGCTGCGATCCGAGGAAGGGAGTCCCCGGCCTTCTGAGCGAGTTCGGCCAGCGGCACCAACATCTGGGGAGGGAGATTATCAACGACGTACCACCCCAGATCTTCCAGGGCATTGGCGACAGTCGATCGACCTGCACCGGACATACCGGTGACAATGAGCATCTCCTGGTGATCAAGCGCGGGGGGCATCGTGAACCAAGACTAGCGGCAGGTCGTCACGACTGGAGCCGCTCGACCACGATCGCTGCCAGCGCTGGGCCGATTCCTTTGACGAGCGCCACCTCGTCCACATCGGCTTCTTTCAGCTTCGCTACCGAGCCGAAATGCTTCAGGATCTCGCGCACTCGTGCCGGACCGAGACCGGGAATCTCAGCGAGCACGGACTGGATATCGTTTCGCCGCTTCTGCCTCTGGTAGCTGATCGCGAACCTGTGGGCTTCGTCGCGAATGCGCTGGATGAGGAACAGCGCATCGCTGTTGCGGGGAAGGATGACCGGGAAATCCGAATCCGGCAGCCAGATCTCTTCCAGTCGCTTCGCGATTCCGCACAACTGGATGCCCGTGATGCCGGCATCATCGAGCGCCCTCTGCGCTGCGGCAACCTGTGGCTGCCCACCATCCACGATCAGAAGCTGGGGTGGGTACGCAAACTTCTTTCGTTTCGTCTCCACGCCATCCGCGTCCTCGAGGGCCTCGACAACAGGACTGCTCTCTGGCTCTTTGAGGTACGCCAGTCGCCTCGACAGCGTCTGGTAGATCGACTCGGTGTCGTCGGTCGACTCGGGAATACTGAAGCGCCTGTACTGGTCTTTTCGAGGCAATCCGTCTTCGAAGACCACCATCGACGCGACGATGTTGGTGCCGCTGAGGTGCGAGACGTCGTAGCACTCCATGCGCAGCGGGGCATCCGCCATACCAAGCGCTTCCTGGATGTCGGCCAGCGCCTGTGACCGCGCCACGAAGTCACCGCTGCGTCGGGTCTTATAGAGGATGAGGGCGTTCTGCGCATTCTGGGTCACGGTCTGCGACAGCGTCGCCTTGTCCCCGCGTCGCGCGACACCGATCTTCACGCGGGATCCGGGGCCCCGCAACTCCCCCAGCCAGCGCTCGAGCGCTGCAGCATCGTCCGGAAGCGCCGGCACGAACACGTCTCGCGGAGGGACGGCGTCTTCGTAGGCATTCTGGAGCACCGATTCGACGAGGTCGGGCAGCTCGACATCGAGCTCCTTATCGACGACCCAGCCTCGAACACCCCGGATGCGGCCTCCGCGCACAATGAACTGCTGCACTGCCGCGGCGAGTTCGTCGTGTGCGATACCGAAGAGATCGGCGTCGACCCCGTCATCCAGCACCACGGCATTCTTCGCGAGGGCGGTTTCCATCGCACCGATCTGGTCACGGTATCGAGCCGCAGATTCGTAGTCCATCGCCGCCGACGCTTCTTTCATGCGCTTCGTGATGGTGGTGACGTACCTCGAGTCGTTCCCGCCCATGAAGCTCGCGAAATCCAGTGAGATCGACTTATGTTCCTCGAGCGTCACGCGGCCCACGCAGGGAGCGGCGCACTTGCCGATGTCTCCGAGCAGGCACGGTCGTCCGGTCTGCTGGGCCCGTTTGAATGTCGTCTCAGAACAACTGCGCATCGGGAACGCCTTGAGCATGATGTCGACGGTTTCCCGGATCGCCCACGCGCGGCTGTACGGTCCGAAATAACGAGCGTTGGGGATGGAGCGATTGCGGGTGACCATCACCCGAGGCACGGGATCGCCGAGGGTAATCGCCAAATAGGGGTAGGACTTATCGTCCTTGTACTGCACGTTGAACGGCGGATCGAACTCCTTGATCCAGGTGAACTCGAGTTGGAGCGCTTCGAAGTCGTTGCCGACCACTGTCCACTCCACTGACGAGGCCGTCAGCACCATCCTTCGCGTGCGTTCGTGCAGCGAGTTCAGTGGGGCGAAATAGTTGCTCAGCCTGGCCCGCAGGTTCTTCGCCTTACCGACGTACAACACCCGCGACGAGGCATCCCTGAACCGGTACACGCCGGGTTGCTGGGGTATCTCTCCGGCCTTGGGGCGCCAGCTGACCGTGGTGGCCATGACGACCGCGCTCAGGCCCCGGAGGGACTAAGCACGACTGCCTTCCAGCATCTCCTTGAGGAACATGCCGGTGTGGCTGCCCTCCACTTTCGCGAGTTGTTCCGGCGTTCCGATCGAGAGCACCTCGCCGCCACCTGCGCCACCCTCTGGACCCAGGTCGATCAACCAGTCCGCCGACTTGATCACGTCGAGGTTGTGCTCGATGACGATCACCGTATTGCCCTTGTCGACCAGCCCGTTGAGCACCATCAATAGCTTGCGTACATCCTCGAAATGGAGCCCGGTGGTCGGCTCGTCCAGCACGTAGATGCTTCGCCCCATCGAACGTCGCTGAAGTTCTGTCGCGAGCTTCACGCGCTGAGCCTCCCCTCCGGACAGGGTGGTCGCACTCTGGCCCAGCCGCACATAACCCAGCCCGACCTCTTCCAGAGTTCTGAGGTACCGGTGGATGGACGAGATCGCCTCGAAGAACTCGGCAGCCTCGCTGATCGACATATCGAGCACTTCGGCGATGTTCTTGTTCTTGTACCTGACAGCGAGGGTCTCCCGGTTGTACCTCGCTCCCCCGCACACCTCGCACGCCACGTAGACGTCCGGTAGGAAGTTCATCTCGATCTTGATCGTTCCGTCACCGGAGCAGTTCTCGCACCGGCCACCCTTGACGTTGAAGCTGAACCGGCCGGGAAGGTAACCCCGCGCCTTGGCATCGGCGGTCTCGGAGAACAGCGTGCGGATCTTGTCGAACACCCCCGTATACGTTGCGGGGTTCGATCGCGGCGTACGGCCGATCGGTGCCTGGTCGACGTGCACGACCTTGTCGAGGTTGTCGAGGCCCGTGACCCTCGTGTGCTTACCGGCGATCTGCCGTGCACCGTTGAGTTGGTTGGCGAGAACCTTGTACAGGATGTCGTTGACCAGGCTCGACTTGCCCGACCCGCTGACGCCTGTGACCGCGGTCAGTACTCCGAGGGGGAAGGCGACTGTGACGTTTCTGAGGTTGTTAGCCCTGGCTCCTTCGACGATGACCTGGCGGGACTTGTCGATCTTCCTGCGCTTCTTCGGCGTCTCGATGGACCTGCGGCCTGCGAGGTAGTCCCCCGTGATCGATTCGCGATTCGCTAGCAGCCCCTCGTACGAACCCGAGTGCACGACCATTCCGCCATGCTCGCCGGCGCCGGGACCGATGTCGACGATCCAGTCAGCGGTTCTGATGGTGTCTTCATCGTGTTCTACGACGATGAGGGTGTTACCGAGGTTCTTCAGCTTGACGAGCGTCTCGATGAGCCTTCGGTTGTCGCGCTGGTGAAGGCCGATGCTCGGCTCATCCAGTACATACAGCACGCCGGTCAGCCCTGAACCGATCTGGGTTGCAAGACGGATGCGCTGCGCTTCCCCACCGCTGAGGGTGGCCGCGGCGCGCATCAGGTTGAGATAGCTGAGCCCCACTTCGATCAGGAACTCGAGCCGCAGGCGGATCTCGCGGAGCACCTGAGCTGCGATCTTCGCGTCCCTGGCAGACAACTGCAGGTTCTTCATGAACTCATAGGCGTTGAGCAGGCTCAGTTCGCAGATGTCCGAGATGCTCACACCGTCGACGGTCACCGCGAGCACTTCCGGCTTGAGGCGCTTGCCGTCGCAGACCGGGCACGGGATTTCGCGGAGATAATCGGCAACCCGCTGGCGCTGGCTGTCGGTTTCGGCCTCGAGATACTTGCGCTCCATGTACGGGATGACGCCCTCGAAGCCCGTCGAGTACTTCATCTCACGACCGAAGCGGTTCTTCCACCTGACCGTGACCTCGAAGTTGTTTCCTCGGAGGATCGCTTCGCGGGTCTCCGCCGGCAGTTCGCCCCAGGGGGTGTTCAGGGAGAAGTCGAGATCCTGGGAGAGACCGACGAGCAACTTCTCGAAATAGTTGAAGAGCCCCTTGCCCGCGCTGGTCCAGGGCAGGATGGCACCTTCGGCGAGGCTTACGCTGTCTCCGGCGATCAACAGGTCTGCGTCGACGGACATCCTGGTGCCGAGTCCTGAACATTCCGGGCAGGCACCGAACGGCGCGTTGAACGAGAACGTGCGCGGCTCGATTTCCGTGAGCTGCAGCGGGTGGTTATTCGGGCACGACAACTTTTCGGAGAAGGTGCGCCAGGCACCGTCGCCCTCGAGATCGACATAGTTGATCGTGACGAGTCCGTCGGTGAGCCGAAGGGCGGTTTCGAGTGAGTCGGTAAGACGGGTGAGGATGTCGTCGCCGGCGACGAGCCTGTCGACCACGACCGAGATGTCGTGCTTGTACTGCTTTTTGAGCTTCGGCGGATCGCTGAGCTGGATCTGCTCTCCGTCGACGAGAGCTCGCGAGTATCCCGTCGACGCGAGTTCGGTGAACAGGTCGACGAACTCCCCCTTTTTCTGGGAGATGATCGGGCTCACGATCTGGTATCGCGTGCCGGACTCGAGGGTCATCAGCTGGTCGGCAATCTGCTGCACGCTTTGCCGGGAAATGAGCTCCCCGCATTCGGGGCAGTGTGGAACGCCGATTCTGGCCCACAGCAGTCGCATGTAGTCGTAGATCTCGGTGATGGTTCCGACCGTCGACCGGGGGTTGCGGTTGGTGGACTTCTGGTCGATGGATACCGCGGGGCTCAGCCCCTCGATGAAGTCGACATCCGGGCGGTCGACCTGGCCGAGAAACTGCCGCGCGTAGGCGGAGAGGGACTCGACGTATCGGCGCTGCCCCTCGGCGAAGATCGTGTCGAAGGCGAGGCTCGACTTGCCGGAACCCGACAGGCCTGTGAACACCACGAGCGAATCGCGCGGGATCTCGAGGTCGACGTTCTGCAGGTTGTGCACCCGCGCTCCGCGGACGCTCAGCGTGCCGTTGGGCGCGCCCTTTGCCTCGGTGGCACCGAGCATCGTGCTCTCATCAAGCTCTTCGATTTCAGTAATTGACACTCTCTACATTCTACGGATGCCACCGACATCGGACTGTGACGGCGATGGGGGTTGACGGCGTTCCACGGGGCTCGCTGCGGCGACGGCCTAGGTCAGGTGGCCCGCCTGCTCCATCTGGCGCAGTTCTTTTTTCAGGTCCTGGATCTCGTCGCGCAACCTCCCCGCGAGCTCGAACTTGAGCTCGCCGGCGGCCTGGAGCATCTGCTCGTTGAGTTCGAAGATGATCTTCTCGAGGTCATTGCCACCGGCCGCGGCACGACCCTCACGCTTGAGATTCGGCGTAGGTGCGCGCTTACGGCTCGAATCGGATTTGCCCGCGAGGACCGCAGCGGTATCGCTCGCCTCTCGCATGATCTGATCGGTGATGTCGGCGATCTTCTTGCGCAGGGGCTGAGGATCGATGCCTCTCTCGAGGTTGTACGCGATCTGCTTGTCGCGACGACGCGTAGTCTCATCGATGGCCTTGGCCATCGAATCGGTGATGCGGTCTGCATACATGTGCACTTCACCGGAGACGTTGCGGGCGGCTCGACCGATGGTCTGGATGAGGGACGTCCCCGACCGCAGGAACCCCTCCTTGTCCGCATCGAGGATGGCGACGAGAGACACCTCTGGCAGGTCGAGTCCTTCTCGGAGCAGGTTGATGCCGACGAGGACGTCATACACACCCTGCCGCAACTCGGTCAGAAGCTCGACGCGACGGAGCGTGTCGACATCGGAGTGCAGGTATCGGACCCTGACTCCGTGCTCCCCGAGGAACTCGGTGAGCTCCTCGGCCATCTTTTTCGTGAGGGTAGTGACGAGCACACGCTCATTCCTGTCGACCCTCAACCGAATCTGCTCGAGCAGGTCATCGATCTGGCCCTTCGAGGGTTTGACGAGAATCTGCGGGTCGACGAGACCGGTCGGACGGATGACCTGCTCGACCACCGAATCCGTGATGCCCATTTCGTACTTGCCCGGTGTCGCAGAGAGGTAGACCTTTTGGCCCACCCGGTTCAGGAATTCTTCCCATTTGAGCGGGCGATTGTCCATGGCACTCGGGAGCCTGAAACCGTGCTCGACGAGAGTGCGTTTGCGGGAGGCATCCCCCTCGTACATCGCACCGATCTGCGGCACAGTGACGTGGGATTCGTCGATGACGACGAGGAAGTCTTCCGCGAAATAGTCGAGGAGGCAGTGCGGCGCTTCGCCGGGCTGCCGACCATCCATATGCCTCGAGTAGTTCTCGATGCCGTTGCAGAATCCGATCTGCTCCATCATCTCGATGTCGAAGGTGGTGCGCATTCGCAACCGCTGCGCCTCGAGCAGCTTGCCCTGGCGCTCGAATTCCTGCAGGCGTTCGGCGAGCTCCTCCTGGATCGTCACGATGGCGCGCTGGATGGTGGCGGGGCTGGCCGCGTAGTGGGTACCGGGGAAGACCGAGACGGCATCCATCGTCCTGACGACATCGCCGGTGAGCGGATGCAGCGCATAGATCGCCTCGATCTCGTTGCCGAACATCTCGATGCGGATCGCGAGCTCTTCGTACACCGGGATGATCTCGATGGTGTCGCCTCGCACCCTGAACGTGCCGCGCGAGAAGTCGTAGTCGTTGCGCTGGTACTGCATCGAGACGAAGCGCCGGATGAGCGTCTCCCTGTCGATCTTCTGGCCCACCTGCAGCGCGACCATGGCCTCGAGGTACGACTCGGCCGCGCCCAGGCCATAGATGCACGACACTGTGGACACGACCACGACGTCGCGGCGACTGAGCAGCGAGTTCGTCGTCGAGTGCCGCAGCCTCTCGACTTCGGCGTTGATCGACGAGTCCTTCTCGATGAAGGTATCTGTCTGCGGGATGTACGCCTCTGGCTGGTAGTAGTCGTAGTACGACACGAAGTACTCGACGGCATTGTTCGGCATCAGGTCGCGGAATTCGTTCGCGAGCTGGGCCGCGAGCGTCTTATTGTGCGACAACACGAGGGTGGGTCGCTGTACCTGCTCTATCAGCCAGGCCGTGGTTGCCGACTTGCCCGTGCCTGTGGCACCGAGGAGCACGACGTCGGTCTCGCCAGCGTTGATTCTCTGCGCGAGTTCAGCGATCGCCTGCGGCTGGTCGCCGCTCGGGATGTACTCGCTGACGACCTCGAACGGTCGCACCGAGCGTGTGGGTTCCATGCTTCAAGCTTAGGCACGGCTACCGACATCCCTACCGATGTTTGCTCTCGGCGGAAGAGGTGACGTCAGCCCACAGTCGATCCGCCTGCGCCATCGTCTCTTCGAGCGTTCCGTTGCTGTCGATGACGACATCTGCGATGGCCAGCCGCTCGGCATCCGATGCCTGCGCACCGATTCGCCTGAGCGCGTCCTCGCGGGAGTAACCCCGCAGTTCGATCATGCGATGGGTCCGTGTCTCTGCACTGGCCTGGACGACGACGACGAGGTCGAAGTCCCCGGCCCGCGTACCTTCTGCCAGCAACGGCACGTCGTAGACGACGATCGCTCCAGGGTCTGCGGCCGCTGCTGCGGCGAACTGCTGCTGGGAAGCGGCGTAGACCGCTGGATGGGTTATTCCATTGAGGATGGCACGCTTTCCCGGGTCACCGAAGATCAGCGCGCCGAGAGCAGCGCGGTCGAGCGACCCGTCAGTGCCGATCACATCGTCACCGAACTCCGCGGCGATGGCGGCGAGGCCCGGAGTGCCCGGCTCGACCACCTCACGCGCAACCTGGTCGGCATCCACGACCACGGCGCCGTGTTCGGCAAGCCGTCGGGCGACGACGGATTTTCCGGATGCTATTCCCCCGGTAAGCCCCATCAGATACACGACCCCATGCTATCGGCGGCTGGACTGATAACGTCTGCTGTGGAGGGTTGGTGCTCATGTTCGAGATCCTGACGGGAACCGGATTAGCTGTTGCGGCGGGCCTCAACGCCTACATCCCGCTGCTCATCCTCGGACTCGCCGGCCGCTTCATCGAGGTCGTGCAATTGCCTCCAGCCTGGGCCTGGCTCTCCAACGACTGGGTACTCGTGATTCTCGCCGTGCTGCTGGTCATCGAGATCGTCGCTGACAAGATCCCCGTGGTCGACTCGATCAACGACTGGATCCAGACCATCGTCCGTCCAGCGGCGGGTGGAATAGCCTTCGGCACGGGGTCTACGTCGGAAACCACGGTCGTCACCGATCCCGCTACCTTCTTCAGTTCGAATGCGTGGGTTCCCATTGCCACGGGAATCCTCCTCGCGCTCGCCGTCCACGCGACGAAGATGGTCGTCAGGCCCGCAATGAACGCGGCCACCGCGGGAGTCGCCGCACCCGTGGTGAGCACCCTCGAGGACGTGAGCAGCGTCATCCTGAGCATGCTTGCCCTGCTGATGCCGGTGCTCGTGATCGCGGCGCTCGGCGGGCTTCTCGTGGGATTCGTCGCACTCTTCAGGCGATCCCGACGTCGCCGAGCCGAGTCCCGCGCCATACGCATCTAGCGCGCAGCGTCCGGCCTGGGCACCAGTTCGGACGCCGCGAAACGACGAATGGCCGGCCTCCGAGGAGACCGGCCATTCGTGGTGCGCCCTGGTGGGCTACTCGATTAGGAGTTGTTGCTCAGCTTCTCGCGAAGAGCGGCAAGCGCCTCGTCGTCGGCGAGCGTTCCGGCGCCAGCAGGCGTCTCGTCGCTTCCGAACGATGATGCCCCGGCGGGAACGCCCGTGTTGGGCATGTCCTCCTGGAGGGCGGCGGCGGCAACCTGCTTCTTGTGCTGCTCCCAACGCTCCTGGGCTGCAGCGTAGTCCTGCTCCCACTTCTCGCGTTGGGTCTCGAAGCCCTCTTTCCACTCGTTGGTCTCCGGGTCGAAACCATCCGGGTACTTGTAGTTGCCCTGGTCGTCGTACTCGGTGAGCATTCCGTAGAGTGCCGGGTCGAACTCTGTGCCCTCGGGGTCGACGCCATCGTTCGCCTGCTTGAGCGACAGCGAAATGCGGCGACGCTCGAGGTCGATGTCGATGACCTTGACGAAGACCTCGTCGTTGACCGACACGACCTGCTCGGCGAGCTCGACGTGCTTGCCCGACAGCTCGGAGATGTGCACGAGGCCCTCGATGCCTTCGGCAACGCGAACGAACGCGCCGAAGGGGACGAGCTTCGTGACCCTTCCGGGAGCAACCTGGCCGATTGCGTGCGTGCGAGCGAAGACCTGCCACGGGTCTTCCTGGGTGGCCTTGAGCGACAGCGACACGCGCTCGCGCTCGAGGTCGACCTCGAGGATCTCGACTGTGACTTCCTGGCCAACCTCGACAACCTCTGAGGCGTGCTCGATGTGCTTCCACGACAGCTCGGACACGTGAACGAGTCCGTCCACTCCGCCGAGGTCGACGAACGCACCGAAGTTGACGATCGAGGAGACGACACCCTTGCGAACCTGGCCCTTGGCGAGGTTGTTGAGGAAGGTCGTACGGCTCTCGCTCTGGGTCTGCTCGAGGAGGGCGCGACGCGAAAGCACAACGTTGTTGCGGTTCTTGTCGAGTTCGAGGATCTTGGCCTCGATCTCCTGGCCGAGGTACGGCGTGAGGTCGCGGACGCGGCGCAGCTCGATCAGCGACGCCGGCAGGAATCCACGGAGTCCGATGTCGACGATAAGTCCACCCTTGACGACCTCGATGACCGAACCGGTCACGACGCCATCGGCTTCCTTGATCTTCTCGACATCGCCCCACGCACGCTCGTACTGCGCGCGCTTCTTGGAGAGGATGAGGCGGCCCTCTTTGTCCTCCTTCTGGAGAACGAGTGCTTCGACGGTGTCGCCGACCTGGACGACCTCAGTCGGGTCCACGTCGTGCTTGATCGAGAGTTCGCGGGAGGGGATGACACCCTCGGTCTTGTAACCGACGTCGAGGAGAACCTCGTCACGGTCGATCTTGACGACGGTTCCCTCGATGAGGTCTCCGTCGTTGAAAAACTTCAGCGTCTTTTCGACCGCGGCGAGAAAGTCTTCAGCAGATCCGATGTCATTGATGGCGACCTGCTTGGGTGCCTTGTCGGTCGTTACGATTGTCATGTAGTAGTTGCTCCGGTATGGACTGGATTGGGCCGCTGGCTCGTGGTGCAGTAGAGAAATAGCCAGGGCATGCGGATTATTGCCGCGAATGCGACATTCCAGCCTATCGCGACTGGGTCTGCGGTGCCACCCGACAGTTTCTTGTCGCTAATGCCGTGTCGCTCGCCCGGAGATGATCTGCCGCAGTGCTGGCTCCAGTTCAGGATGCTCGAACCTGTAGCCGGCGTCGAGCACCGTCTCCGGCACCACCCAGCGGCTCTTGAGCACGAGCTCGGTCTCGGTCCCGATCAGTGCGGTGCCGATCTCGAGCAGGAATCGTGGCGCAGGGATGCCGATCCCGACACCGAGCACCCGGCGCAGGGTCGCCATCATCGAGACGTTGTCTGTGGGATGTGGTGCGCTGGCATTGACAGGCCCGCTCAGCTTCTCGTCGGCCCTGATGAACTCGATGATGCCGTACACATCCTCGATGTGGATCCAGCTGAATTTCTGTTTGCCACCCTTGGCCCTGAATTCGTGGAACGTTCCCGCGGCCTGTCGTGCCTTTGTGCTGAACCACCGACCGTCGAGTTGGGCCCCACCGAGGCCGAACCTGGCCAACCGGATCAACGGTACAAGCGCGCTGCCGTCACCGAGCACGATCGCCATCCTCAGCGCGACGCGACGCGTCCCCGGCAGCTCCGCAGCCATCAGCTCCCGTTCCCACGCCGTCGCGATTCCCACCGAGAAACCCGTGCCGATCTCGCCGGTACTCTCGGTCATGGCCCGATCCTCCGCATGTCGGTAGATGGTGGCCGTCGATGAGTTGATCCAGAGGGGCGGGGGAACGACACAGCGGGTGATCGCGTCAGACAGCTCGCGCGTGGTCTCGACACGCGATCGCATGATCTCAGCGCGATTCTCGTCGGTGTAGCGGCAGTTCACGCTCTTGCCGGCCATATTGATCAGCACCGAGGCGCCATCGATGAGACCGGTTATGGCGGCCGTGTCACCCCATCGCGCATCGGCGCCGCGACGGCCGATGAGGCTGACGGTGGCGCCCTGTGTGCGATAGCGATCGGCCAGATAAGTGCCGATGAACCCGGATGCCCCTGCGATGACGATACGTTCAGCCATGTTCTGTCCCGTCGGGCCGTATCTCGTCGGGTTCGATCTCGTAAGTAAACGAACCCCTGTATTCGTAGAGTCGCCCGAGCCATGGCGCATCGAGAATCAGTGACACGTGCTGCAGGCCACCCATCGCCCGCTCGACCAGGGTCACTCTCGGAGAGAGTGGACCCAGCGACAGCCGGACGGGACCGAGTCGCAGGGCCGCGAGAGTCGAGCGCAGCTCCAGCCGGCCATCCTCGACTTCTGCTGTCAATCTCGCCGTCACCACACCGAGGCGACCCAGTCGATCGACCAGCCCGTTCCTCGTCACGCCGATCTCATCGACCATGACCCGGTCGCCCGAGTCGAAGTGGAATGTCCGTCGCGCCACGATCGACCCATGTTCGGTGGACCTGTTCTCCACGGAGAACACAACGGATCGCTCCCACACAGGGAACATCACGCCATCCATGGCCAGCAGGGCCAGAACAGGCCAGAGCCAGCGGCGTGGTGTTCCGACGGTGTCGAAGGTACCGCTCGCGCGCCCCACGCTCCCCGGCGGAATGGCACCGAAATACCTCCGGAGTGGCGGATCCAGTTCGGCGATCTCGCTGCCGAGCACTCGCTCCCAGGGTGAGAGGCGGCTCACCGCTCCCCTGCGGGCGTGCTGAGTGCCGCACGAAGCGTGTCGAGCCCCACTCCCCCGATGTCGAGTGCCTTGCGGTGGAACTCCTTGATGTCGAAGGATTCCCCCTCCGCGGCCTTGTACTGGTCACGGATCTGCTCCCAGATGCGCTGTCCTACCTTGTATGCGGGCGCCTGCCCCGGCCATCCGAAGTACCGGTTGACCTCGAAACGCACGAACTGTTCGTTCATGTTCACGTTCTTGCCCATGAAGTCGAGCGCATAGTCCCAGTCCCACACGCCAGTGCCGTCGAGTCGCGGCTTGCCGAGGTGCACACCGATGTCGAGCACAACCCTCGCGGCGCGCATCCGCTGGCCGTCGAGCATTCCGAGCCTGTCACCGGGGTCGTCGAGGTACCCGAGATCCTGCATGAGCCGTTCCGCGTACAGAGCCCAGCCCTCTGCGTGACCCGAGGTGCCGGCCAGCTGGCGGCGCCAGGTGTTGAGCCTGGCGCGGTTGTAGACGGCCTGGCCCAGCTGCAGGTGATGGCCGGGAACCCCCTCGTGATACACCGTGGTGGTCTCGCGCCAGGTGTCGAACTCGGTAACACCCTCGGGAACTGACCACCACATCCGACCTGCTCTCGAGAAGTCGTCGCTCGGGCTGGTGTAGTAGATGCCTCCCTCCTGGGTGGGGGCGATCATGCACTCGAGTCGCTTGACGGGATCCGGGATGTCGAAGTGGCTGCGTGACAGCTCTTCGACAGCGTTATCGCTGAGTTGCTGCATCCACTCCTGGAGCGCTTTCGTGCCGTGCAGCTTGCGAGAGACGTCCCCATCGAGGATCTCGATGGCTTCGAGCACCGACGCGCCGGGCTTGATCTCGTGCGCGATGGATTCCTGTTCGTCGACCATGCGGGCGAGTTCTTCGATGCCCCACTCATAGGTTTCATCGAGGTCGATGGTGGCGCCGAGAAAGTGCCGGGATTGCAGGGCATAGATCTCGTGACCCACAGCGTCCTGCTCCTGCGCAGCGGGCAGGAGTTCGTCGGTCAAAAAGTCGGCCAGCGCATCGTACGCGGCCGCGGAGACTGCTGCTCCCCGTCCGAGATCCGCGGCGAGGGACTCCGGCAGCCGATCGGCGCCTCCAAGGGTCGCTCCCGCGGCGAAGCCATGGAAGAAGCCATCAGCCGCCGCATGTTTGCGAGCCTGGTCGATGACCTCACGCACCTGGCGCTTCGCGGGGGTGACCCCGTTCTCGATGCCGAGCCTGAGCGTCTCGATGTATCCCTCGATGGCGACGGGAAGGTTGGTGAGGCGACCGGTGATATCCACCCAGTTCTGCTCCGTATCGGTGGGCATCAGGTCCAGGATGTCCCGGATGCCCTGGGCGGGGCTCGCGATGACGTTCACGTCGCGCATCCACAGCCCGGCATCACTGGACTCGATGTCGAGGCGGATCGAGCTGCTGAGGTCGGTCCTGGTCACCCAGTCGACGTCATCGACCTCGGTCGCTGCATCCAGCTGGGAAAGAACCTTCTTCGCTTCGTCGATGTACTTGCCGTGACCGGCGGGAGACAGGTCCTCGTACTCGTCGAGTTTTCCGGGCATACCGATCCACGTCGCGATGGACGGATCGAGCTCGGCCATGGTGACGACCCATTGCTCCGCGATGCGGTCGATCTCGGTCTGTGGGCGCGCACCGGGGGTGGTCGGACGTGAGTCTGCTGGAGAATCTGTCATGATTCGAGACTACTCACGACCGACCCCCTGGAGTAGTTACTCCTTGTCGAGATCGGTGTTCAGCAGTGCTGCGAGGGTGTCGAGGGCAGCCTCTGCCCCTTCGCCCTCAGCGGTGAGGGTGACCTTTTCGCCGTGACCTATACCTAGCGACAGCACACCGAGGATGCTCGCAGCATTGACGCTCTTGCCCGCGGCCGACGACAACTGCACGGGGACGCCGACCTTGGCCGCGGCCTGGGCGAAAAGAGATGCCGGACGGGCGTGCAGTCCGACGCTCGACGCTACTGTGACTGTTTTCTCTGCCATGACTGCTCCTACGGTTCGATGGTTACTTTGATTGCTTCGCCTCTCGCCACGATATCGATCGCGTCGAGAAGCCTGTCAAGGGGAAGTGTGTGGGTGATCAGGTCGCTGACCACGACGTCGCCGGAGGCGATGAGCTGAAGTGCCCGCTTGTTATGAGCGGGGCTGGATCCATTGACGCCGACGATCGTCAGTTCGCGGTAATGCACGAGGTTCGAGTCGACGGTGATCGTGGGACGGTCTCTAGGGAGGCCGCCGAACAGGCTCAATCGACCCCGTCTCGCCAGCATCCGAAGCCCCTGCTCCTGTGCCGCACCCGACGCCGCCGCCGTGATCACGACGTCTGCTCCACGACCATCCGTCGCCGCCAGAACCGCCTCGACCGGATCGGTTTCGCTCGAGACGATAGTCAGGTCCGGCTTCACGATCACCGCGGCCTCGGCGAGTCGTGCCGCGTTGATGTCGATGAGGATGACCCGGCCCGCGCCGCGCGACCTCGCGAGTCGAACGTGCAGGCAGCCGATCGGACCAGATCCCATGACCACCACCGTGTCGCCAGCCCCCACCCGCGCCAGCTCCTGGCCGTTGAGAACGCAGGCGAGCGGTTCGGCGAGGGAGGCCTCGGCGAACCCCAGTCCGTCCGGAATCCGGTTCAGCCCATCAACCGCCAACACTTCGCGGGGCACGATCATGAACTCGGCGAAACCACCGGGGAACTGATAGCCCATCGAGAGCTGGTGGGGACAGATGGTCTCGTGACCGGCGAGACAATCGTCGCAGCTTCCGTCCGGGATGGCGGCGATGACCTGCACGCGATCGCCCGCCGACCAGCCGTCGACACCAGCGCCGACATCAACGATCTCGCCCGCGATTTCATGACCCATGATCTGGGGCGCACTCATATTCGGATGGCCCGACGTCGAGATCTTGACGTCGGTTCCACACGTCGAGCAATTGCGCACCCGGATCTTGACCTCGCCCGCCGACACCTGTGGCTCGTCGGCGTCCTCGAGGCGGATGTCACCCGGGGCGTAGAACCTCGCTACCTTCACGTGTTCTCGTCGTCCTCGTCCTCGGACTCCAAAAGCGCGTAGACCTGCTCGGTCGTGGTGGCCGCGCGGAGCGCGGCTGCCTTTTCCGGATCCATCAGCACGGTCGCCAGCTGAGACAGCAGGGCGATATGCCCGTTGCCCTTCGCGGCGATACCGAAAGCGAGTCGGACATCGTTGCCGTCCCAGTCGACGCCGTCAGGGAATCGGACGAGCGACAGCGCGTCCGACTTCACTGAATCCTTCGCTGCAAGAGTTCCGTGAGGAATAGCGACTCCCTCGCCCATGAACGTCGAGACCGAGTTTTCACGATCGATCATGGCGTCGATGTACGACTCATCGATCGCGCCCACCGCCATGAGGCCTGCACCGGCCTGGCGGATAGCGTCGTCGCGACTGCTCGCGGAGGCATCGAGGGTGATCGACGCCTCCGCAAGCAGTTCTGAGAGAGGAGTGCTCTCGGCTGACATCAGAGTTCCACCGTCTCGCCGTTCTGGATCGCCTTCACGAGCTTGGCGATCTTCGGGTCACCCAGGAAGAGCTGGAAGGGCACAACCGGGATATTGGGGACGACGCCCCGGGCCCGGTCGGCCAATCCAGTCTGGGTGACGACGACATCGGCGTCGCTGGGAATGTTGGCCACTGGCGAGTGCTCGACAGTGATCCCACTCTTCGCAAGTTGCTTCTTGAGCGTCGAGGCGAGCATGACGCTGCTGCCCATCCCCGCGTCGCATGCAACGATCAGCTTTTTGATGCTTGATCCGTCGATGGTTGCCATGTCTTACTCCTTTTATCGTGTCTTTTTGAGGCTACGCCGAAGTCGGCGCGGTTGTGCCGGCACGCTTGTTTTCGGCGCTGGATTCCCTGGCTGCTTCGAGATCGATCGCAGCATCCGTTGCACTTTCCTTACGTCCGAATCCGAGAAGGAACGAACCGGCGATGGCAGCGACTGCGGCAGCAATCACGATACCGACCATGTTCAGCGCGAGCTTGTCGGGCGGCGACACCAGGATCCAGGCAAAGATGCTGCCAGGAGATGCCGGGGCGACAAGGCCCAGGTTGAAGATGACTTCCCACATGACGCCGGCTGCTCCACCGAGAATGGCGGCGATCACGAGGATCGGCTTCATGAGGACGTACGGGAAGTAGATCTCGTGGATTCCCCCGAGGAAGTGCACGACCATGGCGGCCGGAACGGTCGGGCGGATGGCGCGCGGGCCGAAGAGGAGCATGGCCGTGAGGATACCGAGGCCGGGGCCGGGGTTCGACTCGAGCATGAACATGATCGACTGGCCGGTCTCGCCAGCCTGGGCTGCGCCGATCGGCGTGAGCACGCCGTGGTTTAGAGCGTTGTTCAGGAACAGCACCTTCGCCGGCTCGATGATGATCGACACGAGCGGGAGCAGTCGTGCTTCAACGAGCGCGTTGACAGCGAGACCCAGTCCCTGGCTGATCAGGAACGTGAGCGGGCCGATGACGTAGAGGCCGATGACCGCGAAAACCCCACCGATGATGCCAGCGGAGAAGTTGTCGACGAGCATCTCGAATCCGCCACGGACTTTGCCGTCGATGAAACGGTCCCATCCCTTCATCGCAAGACCGGCAATGGGCCCGATGACGAGCGCCGCCAGGATCGCCGAACCGATTTCCGAAATATTGGTAGGCGGGGTCGCCGCTTCTGCACCGTTCAATGCGGAAGGAGCGAGCTTCAGAGCGACCGGAGCGAGCATTGCGCCGATGGTAGCCACAGCGCCGACAACCGCGCCGCGGGTTCCGTGGATCATCTTTCCACCGGTGTAGCCGATCAGGATCGGGATGAGGATGTTGATCAGCGGCCCGACAACCGTGGTGATCTGTGTCGTGATCAGCAGCGGGTCAACGGACTCGCCATCGACCACACGGCCCGCGATGAGGTTGATCCATCCCGTCGGGATGAACAGTGCGGTGATGAGGCCGAACGCGATGAAGGCGCCGAGGTTCGGCATCACCATACCGGCGAGGAATGCACCTCCTCGTTGGACTCGTGCGCGCGCACCGGTACCGGTGGGCGTTGGGGTGAAATCGCTCATGAGCGGGTACTCCTTTGTACGGGATAGGGGAATGGACGGCAGAACATCAGCTGGCCAGGAGCGGCCGATCCAGGTCTGGCTGCCACACCAGCTGGACGTTGGTGAAGTCGATGGCATCGCTGGCCGGCATCGCGGTTCCGGGCAGGGCCGTTGCAGCGGCACCCCAGGCGAGTGCCTCGAGCATGGCCGCATCGACATCCGTCTCATCGACGGAAAATTTGGAGAGAAAGCCTGCCAGGAAGCAGTCCCCGGCCCCGACGGTACTGCGAGGATGTTCGACCCGCGAGGTGCCCACGAGCACTCCCGTCGGCCCCACGAGAACCGCGCCGTCAGCACCCAGGCTCACGAGGACCAGTTCGACGCCCCGGTTACGCACGTCGGTCGCGGCCGCAATGACGTCAGAGATGCAGTCGAGACTCGTGCCAGCAATCTCCTCGAGCTCATCGCGGTTCGGCTTGATTAGCCGAGGCTGCGCATCTACCGCTGCTAACAGTGCATCGCCGCTGGTGTCGACGGCGAGATGGATGCCGAGGTCGGTCAGTCGTGACATCAATCCGCCCAACTGCCTCCCCGTAAACCCCGGAGGAACGCTGCCGCTCATGACGACCCAGTCGCCTGCCGATACACACTCCGCCACGAGATCGGCCAATTCAGCCACTTCGTGATCGAGGAGGGCCGAACCCGGCTCGTTGAGCTTGGTGACAGCGCCGTCGTGATCGACGACGGAGATATTCGATCGTGTCCGACCTGCCACCGCCAGTGCCCGGAAATCGACGCGGGCCGCGTCCAGAAGATCCTGGAGTTCCGCCCCCTCGCGTCCGCCGACGGGCAGCACGGCGACGCTCGGGATGCGGTTGGAGGTCAGCGCCCTGGTGACGTTGACTCCCTTGCCTCCGGGCTCGAGCGTGGGTTCGCCCGTGCGCAGAACCGCGCCAGGAACGAGCCTGTCGACAATGATCGTGCGATCGAGGCTGGGATTGAGAGTCAGGCTGACGATCACACCATCACCACCCTCGGTCCGGCATTCTCGATGTCGTCGGCGAGCTCGACGTCGAGACCCAGGTCGCTGATCACGGTGTCGATCACGCTGAGCGGCGCGACGCGGGCGAAATCCTCACGACCGAACTTGGTGTGGTCCGCGAGCACCACGGTGCGGCGGGATGCATCGATGAGAGCCCGCTTGACGCTTGCCTCGGCGAGATCAGGAGTGGTGAGACCGCGATCCACGCTCAGACCGTTCGTTCCCATGAACGCGACGTCGGCGAAGACGTCGGCGATCTGCGTGCGGGTCCAGTCCCCCACGGCTGCCAGAGTGCGTCCGCGAACGACTCCGCCCAGCAGGTGGAGAGTCACATTGGATCGGTTCACCAGGATGCTGGCGACCGGGATCGAGTGGGTCACGACCGTGAGTTCGCGATCGAGGGGAAGCAGTTCGGCCAGCCGCACCGTCGTGGTACCGGCGTCGAGGATGATCGACCCTCCGTCGGGCAGCTCATCGAGTGCGGCCCGCGCGATGCGCTCCTTCTCGATGGCGTAGTAACTCTCGCGGTCGGGAATGCCGGGCTCGCTGCCGAGGCGTTCGACCGGAATCGCACCGCCGTGCACTCTCCGGAGCACTCCCCTGCGTTCCAGGGCCGTCAGGTCGCGACGTACGGTTTCCGGAGTGACGGCGAGGTCCCGTGCGAGGCCGGCAACATCCACCCGACCGTGGGCACGCGCGGTGTCCATGATCTGTTGGTGACGTTCGGGTGCGTACACACTGACCTCGTTGTCGAACGATCCGGACAAACCAAATGTGGTTCTGGGTTTATATAAGTCCGTTTATGTCCGGATGTCAACCGCGACCCGCGGCGAATTGCCCGGGAGAGTCATCCTGCCGACGTCACCCTGACCAGGCGACTCAATCAGTGGGCGGCAGCATCCCAGTTCGGGCCGGTACCGATCTGCACATCGAGTGGCACCCGGAGATCTGCGGCGCCCTCCATCCTGGCGCGCACGATGCCGGTGACCGTCTCGAGCTCGCCGGCGGCGACCTCGAAGACCAGTTCGTCGTGCACCTGGAGTAGCATCCTCGACGTCAGGTCCTGCTCCGTAAGATCCGCATCGATACGGATCATCGCGAGTTTCAGGATGTCGGCGGCAGTCCCCTGGATCGGAGAGTTGAGTGCCTGCCGTGCCGCGTTCTCCCGCAATACCCGGTTCGACGACGAGAGGTCGCCGAACGGCCGCCGGCGCCCGTAGATTGTCGTCGTGTAGCCGTCTGCGCGCGCCTGCTCCACCACATTCTGGAGATACTCGCGCACGGCCCCGAACCTCGCGAAGTAGTCAGTCATGAGTTCCTTCGCTTCCGAGGTCTCGATGCGCAGCTGTTTGCTCAGCCCGAACGCGCTGAGCCCGTAGGCCAGCCCGTACGACATCGCCTTCACCTTGGTACGCATGACCGGCGTTACGTCGGCGGGATCGACTCCGAAAATGCGCGCGCCGACGAAGCGGTGCAGGTCCTCCCCCTCGTTGAACGCCAGGATCAGCCCCTCATCACCCGAGAGGTGAGCCATGATCCGCATCTCGATCTGCGAATAGTCGGCGGTGAGCAGCGTGTCGAATTCCGCGCCGGACTCGAACGCCGAGCGGATGCGGCGACCCACCTCGGTCTTGACCGGAACGTTCTGCAGGTTCGGGTCGTTCGAAGCGATGCGACCGGTGCTGGAGCCGGCCTGCTCATACGTCGTGTGGACCCGACCGCCGGCATCCACCGCTTTATCGATGCCGGTGATGATCTGCATGAGCTTCGTAGCGTCACGATGCTGGAGCAGGAGGTCGAGGAACGGATGCGGCGCTTGCTCCTGGAGATCGGCGAGACTCGCGGCATCGGTTGAGAACCCCGTCTTGTTGGAGCGGGTCTTGGGCATTCCCAGTTGGTCGAACAACACCTCCTGCAATTGCTTGGGGCTGCCGAGGTTGATCTCCCGTCCGATCTCGGCGTACGCCTTCGCGGCGGCATCGGCCGCTTTCGCTCCCAGTTCGGCAGTCAGGTCGCCGAGAATCCCACGATTGATCGTGATGCCGGTGCGCTCCATCGTCGCGAGCGCCGGCACAAGCGGAAGTTCGATGGTGTCCAGAACCGTGCGCGAACCCGGCTCGAGCTTGTCAGCGAGGTATTCTGCGACCCTCAGCACGTACCAGGCCTGGGTAGCGGGGCTGGCTGCCTCGGTCTCCGGCACCAACTGGTTGGGATCGGACTGCTGCAGCGTCTCGCCCAGGTGGTCGTACACCTGGGTCTCGAGCGACTCGGGCTTGCTGCCCGGCTTGATGAGCCAGGCGGCCAGCATCGTGTCGAAGGTGATCCCCTCGAGTTCGAGCCCCGCGTTCCTCAGTATCTTCAGCTGCGCCTTCGACCCGTGCATGTGCTTCGGCGCATCGCTGGCGAGCCATGACTCGAGGGCCGTGTAATCCGGACGGCCCGCAGCCCAGGGCACGAAGGCCGTTTCGGTACGGGCAGCGAGTCCGAAACCGGTCACGGTCCCGTCCTGGGTCTCCACCTGGAGACCGAGCGGCAGGGTTCCTGCCTTCGACACGGTGGCAATCCACTTTCCGAGCTCTTCGTCGACCATGGTGTGGATGACCGGGACCGAGTTCGACGGCGCGCTGGCCGTGAGCTCGTCCGCCGTGCCGTCGGCGTTCTCGGCCCCGGCGATTTTGAGCACGCGATCAAGAAGCGTCTTGAACTGGAGTTTGTCGAATACCTCCCTCACCGCTGGCACGTTGATCGGAGCGCGAAGCAGTTGCGTAGGGCCGACCGGAAGCTCGACGTCGGTCAGCAGATGGTTGAGTTTGCGGTTGCGGACGGCCCGGTCCTTCTGCTCGCGCAACTTCTCGCCGACGACGCCCTTGATCTCGTCGGCGTGGGCGAGTACCTCGTCGAGGCTGCCGTAAGCGGTGATCCATTTGACCGCGGTCTTTTCGCCCACCTTGTCGATACCGATCAGGTTGTCTGAGGTCTCCCCCACGAGGGCGGCGACATCCGGATACTGCTCGGGTTCGATCCCGTACCGTTCGACGACGGCGTCGCGATCGTAGCGCTTCAGCTCGGAGACTCCGCGCGCATTCGGATAGAGCAGCGTGACGTTCGGGGTCACCATCTGGATCGCGTCGCGGTCGCCCGAGACGACGAGGACCCGGTAGCCCTCAGCCGCGCCCTGGGTCGCCAGGGTCGCGAGGATGTCGTCTGCTTCGTAATCCTCTTTCGAGATCGTGACGATCCCCATGGCCTTCAGCGCCTCCTCGAGCAGGGGGATCTGCCCTACGAACTCCGGAGGGGTCTCGCCTCTCGTGCCCTTGTATTCCGGGTACTCCCTCGTGCGGAAGGAGTAGCGGGAGATGTCGAAAGCGACGGCAAGGTGCGTCGGTTTCTCGTTCTGCAGCAGCACGATCAGCATCGACAGGAAGCCATGGATCGCGTTGGTGTGCTGTCCCTCCCTGTTCTGGAAACTGTCGACAGGCAACGCGTAAAACGCCCTGAACGCGAGCGAGTGACCGTCGATTATGAGGAGGGTAGGCTTTTCGATGTCCGACACGTGCCCAGCCTAGCCGCGGCATCCGACAGCTCGGATGGACTGGATGACCATTATGACCAAGCTTCCCGACGACATCGATCCGGTGATGCGGGAGATCATCGAACGGACCAATGGTGGCGAGTTATCGGTGAAGATGGGCGTCGAATACCTGGAACTGTCAGCGGCGTTGTCGGTCGCGAGAATGCCCGTCGATGGCAACACGCAGGTTATCGGCCTGCTGCACGGCGGTGCGCACGTCGTGCTCGCGGAATCCCTCGGATCGATCTCATCCGCTATCCACGCTGGTGCTGGACGCTTCGCCGTGGGGATCGAGATCAACGCGTCGCACAGCCGATCAGTCACCACAGGCTGGGTGACTGGCACCTGCACTGCACTCTCCCTCGGTCGCAACCTCGCAACCCACGAGATCGTCATGACCGACGATGAGGGTCGTCGGCTGTCGACGGTCCGCATGACCAACTTCCTGCGGGACCGCTGACCGTACGCCGACAGAGCTCGACTCGGGACCCCGCATCCGAACATGTTCGCGAGATCAGGATGCGGCCGCTTCGGTAGCGGGTCGCCTCAGGGCGCCGAAACTCCAGTTGTTGCGAGCTTTCGGCGACGAGCCGTCGAAACTGGAGTTTCGAGGCAGGGTGACGACGTGCCGGGACGCGTCGTCAGAAGCGGGAAGCTACTTCTTGGCTGAGAGCTGCTCGATGATGGCCTGGGCCACGTCGTGCATGGTGAGCCTGCGGTCCATGGAGGCCTTCTGGATCCAGCGGAACGCCTCGGGCTCTGAGAGACCCATTTTCTCGTTGAGAAGGCCCTTGGCCCTGTCGACGAGCTTGCGGGTCTCGAAGCGCTCCACGAGGTCGGCGACCTCGGCTTCGAGGGTGATGATCTGTGTGTAACGGCTCAGCGCGATCTCGATCGCCGGCAGGAGGTCGCTCGGAGTGAACGGTTTCACCACATAGGCGAGGGCTCCCGCCTCCGAGGCCCGCTCCACGAGCTCCTTCTGGCTGAACGCCGTCAGGAGCACCACGGGCGCGATGTGGTTCTTACTGAGGCGTTCTGCGGCGGAGATTCCATCGAGTTGCGGCATCTTGACATCCATGATGACGAGATCGGGTCGCAACTCGGTGGCGAGTGCCACCGCGGTCTCACCGTCGGCTGCCTCGCCGACGACCTCGAAACCGTTGTCCCTGAGGATCTCGACGATATCCATGCGGATGAGGGACTCGTCTTCAGCGACGACCACCCTCCTGGGAGTTGAAGTTGTGGAGTCCTGGTCAGTCACGGATATCACCCTACGGTATTCTTTTGAGCGTTGTTGTGCGCCGGATTGGCGGAATGGCAGACGCGGAGCACTCAAAATGCTTTGTTCGTAAGGACGTGCGGGTTCAAGTCCCGCATCCGGCACAACGGAGATCGACGGTTGCCGCCGTCATGCCCTCTCCCCGCGGGGTCCCGGCTGGCGCTTCTGGCGGGCGAGTTCTCCCCCGATCCGGCCACCGTATGGTCGACCGTGATCCGCGAACTCCTCGCGGAAGAATCCCATCCGCCACTGTCCGAGCTCGATCCGGGCGCCCGTGCGCAGGATGCGACCTTTGGGGGTCAGTTCCCGCACGTCACCGATCAACTCCCCCGCCGGTGGCGGCGTGAGCAGGTGATAGACGTAGTCGTCGTTCTCGTCGTGTCGGATCTCGGCGTGGCGAAGGGCCAGTCCCTCGAGTCGCAGGTCGGCCCCCGCCCCCGATCCGATCACGGTGGTGCCATCCAGCAGTGCGAATTCGCGGGGAGGCTTGCCGTCCCACACCTCCGAACCGACCACGAAGATCAGGCGCGGTCGCCCGCTCCCCCGCAGGTAGTGGGTGGTGGTAACGCGCCGCTTCACTCGCCGACTGATGGTCGGAACCAACGGGAACACCGTGGATGGAGGCATCGGGATTCCCGGCGATCCGGACGACCGCCGCAGGGCATCCATCAGCGCAGGGATTCCCCCGAGGCGGACGTGAGTCGAGCCAGAGGCAAGCCGGGACAGTACGGACGGTCGAACGGCGCCGATCGACGCCACGACTCCTTTGGGCCCCTCCACTGTCACCGTCACGCCCTCATCGGCGAGGCTGTCGACGATCTCCGGAATCCCTCCCCGGAGCGTGGACCCGCCAGCCAGGAACGCTGCCGGATTATCGACGAAGACCGTTACAGTGCTCCCGGATGCCCGGACCGTGCCTGAGACCAGCTCTGTGTCGGTTTCGACCGAGAACGTGAGGTCGATGTCGAGCGTGACCCTGGGCTGGCGGGTGGGAGTCATCGCCCGCTCGAGGGGGCAGCCCCGCCACCCTCGGAATCGTTGGTGGTGACACGGAGTGTGCCGTTGAACTTCCAGGTGGCCCTCGGTGCATCGGGGCCGATGTCACGGGGAACCTCGACCGTCATGTCGATGAGCTCGTAGTTTACTGCCGCTCCGCGACCGGTGAGATATGACCACATTTCGCGGCCCATGTCGGTCCAGTCCTGGATGGTGCGGCCCTCGGGCCCACTCGAACTGGGTGTGGATGATGTCGACCCTGTTTCGGACACGATGGATTCCCTCCGGTTGTGGGAGACCCGCCCTGCGAAACGAAGGACGCTCTTCCCCCTTGGTTCATTCTGTAGAGGAAAGAGCGCCCGCGTAAAGCTATTTGCACCGCCGAGACGATGTGTTCAGGAAACTATCAGTCGTCTTCGTCGTTTTCCCAGACCGGGGCCGCCGCGTTGACGGCATCGCCGATGACGTGTACCCGCAGGTCGTTCGTGGATCCGGAAATTCCGGGAGGGGAACCCGAGATGACCACGACCTTGTCACCGACGTCAGCGAGACCCTCACCGAGCAGCACTTCGTCGACCTGCCTGTACATCGCGTCAGTGTGCGTCACGCGCTCCACCACGAACGACTCGATGCCCCAGATGAGCGACATGCGGCGCCTGATGGCCGGATCGGGCGTGAACGCCTTCATCGGCACGCGGAACCTCAGCCGGGACATCCGGCGGGCTGAATCGCCGGATTCCGTAAAGACACAGACATACCTGGCATCGACGAAGTCGGCCACCTCCGCCGCAGCGAGGGTGATCGCCCCGCCCTGGGTGCGAGGTTTCGTTCCCAGCTCAGGGATCCGTTCCAGCCCGTGCTCTTCGGTGGACTCCACGATGCGAGCCATGGTCTGCACCGTGACGACCGGGTACTCCCCGACGCTCGTCTCGCCCGACAACATGACAGCGTCGGCACCATCGAGGATGGCGTTGGCGACGTCGGAGGTTTCGGCGCGAGTGGGGACCGGCGATGAGATCATCGACTCGAGCATCTGGGTCGCGACGATGACCGGCTTGGCCATGCGGCGCGCCAACTCGACAGTGCGCTTCTGCACGATCGGCACGGCTTCGAGCGGCAGCTCGACGCCCAGGTCACCGCGGGCGACCATGATGGCGTCGAACGCGTCGATGATGGCCTCGAGATGATCGACAGCCTGGGGCTTCTCGATCTTCGCAATGACCGGGATCTTGCGACCCTCCTCCGCCATGATCTCGTGCACGCGGATGATGTCGTCGGCGTTACGCACGAATGAGAGGGCGATGAGGTCTGCACCGAGCTTGAGGCCCCAGCGCAGATCGTCTTCGTCTTTCTCGGAGAGTGCGGGGACGTTGACGGCGACACCGGGGAGGTTGATTCCCTTGTTGTTCGATACGAATCCGCCGACGACGACCTCGGTCGTGACGACGGGTCCGTCGACCGCGGTCACCCTGACCTTGACCTTGCCATCGTCGATCAGCAGGAAGTCACCGGGCGACACGTCATCCGGAAGACCCTTGAAGGTCGTGCCGGACAGCTCCCTGGTTCCCACGACGTCCTCAGTGGTGATCTTGAAGATGTCACCGACAGCGAGGTCGTAGGGGCCAGCCTCGAACTTGCCCAGGCGGATCTTCGGACCCTGGAGGTCGACCATGACGGCGACGGCGCGCCCGGAGTCTTCGGCGGCCTTCCGCACATTCGCGTAGACCTCTTCGTGCACGGCGTATGAGCCGTGACTGAGGTTCATGCGGGCGACATCGACACCTGCATCGATGATGGCCCTGATGTTCTCGTAGCTCGACGTGGCTGGGCCGAGCGTCGCGACGATTTTAGCTCGTCTCATAACTTCCTTCTGTGGGTACTGCAGTGGTGGTGGTGGTGGTGGTGGTGGTGGATGGTCAGATTGCGAGGCCGTGGTCGGTCGGTTTGACCGGGAACGGCAACAGTGTGTCACCTTCAAGGTAACGATCGACGGCGGATGCCGCTGCCCGGCCCTCGGCGATGGCCCAGACGATGAGCGACTGGCCGCGGCCGGCGTCACCGGCGACGAACACGCCGGCCTCGCTGGTCTCGTACATTCCGTCGCGCTCGATGTTGCCCTTGCTGTCGAAAGGCACGGGCAACTGGGCATCGATGGAACCGGACTCAGGACCGGTGAAACCCAGCGCGAGAAGAACCAGGTCTGCCGGGATCTCCCGCTCCGTGCCCGACTTCGGAACGCGACGACCGTCGATGTACTCGGTTTCGGCAACCCGGATCGCCCTGACCTCCCCTGCGTCGTTCGACAGGAATTCGACGGTGGACGCGAGGTAGACACGCTCGCCGCCCTCTTCATGGGCGCTCGACACTTCGAACAGAGTCGGTGCCATCGGCCACGGCTGGTGCTCGGGGCGCTCACCGGGCGGCTGGATGCCGATGGCAAGGTTCGTCACGGACAGGGCGCGCTGGCGGTGCGACGTTCCGATGCAGTCGGCTCCGGTATCTCCACCACCGAGCACGACGACGTGCTTTCCCTCTGCCGTAATCTGCTCGGACACGGTGTCGCCAGCGCCGACCTTATTCGCCTGCACGAGGTATTCCATGGCGAAATGCACTCCCATGAGGTCCCGGCCTGGAACGGGGAGATCACGGGGCACGGTAGCGCCCGTCGCGACGATGACCGCGTCATACCGGGACTTCAGGTCGCTCCAGCTGATGTCGACACCGATCTCGACTCCGGCCCGGAAACGGGTCCCCTCGGCCTGCATCTGGGAGATCCGAAGCTCGATGTGCTTCTTCTCCATCTTGAAATCGGGGATGCCGTACCGCAGCAACCCTCCGATGCGGTCGTCCCGCTCGTAGACGGCAACGGTGTGACCGGCCCTGGTCAGCTGCTGGGCGGCAGCGAGACCGGCGGGTCCGGAACCGACGACGGCGACGGTCTTGCCGGTGAGCCGTTCCGGTGGACGCGGGGTGACGAGCCCATTGGCGAAGGCCTGGTCGATGATGGAGACCTCGACCTGCTTGATGGTCACAGCGGGCTGATTGATCCCCAGCACGCACGAACTCTCGCAGGGAGCCGGGCACAGCCTGCCTGTGAACTCTGGGAAGTTATTGGTCGCGTGCAGGCGTTCGATCGCCTGGGCACCCTCTCCGCGCCACGTGAGGTCGTTCCATTCGGGGATCAGGTTGCCGAGGGGGCAGCCCTGGTGACAGAACGGGATGCCGCAATCCATGCAGCGGCCGGCCTGGCGCTTGAGTTCGGAGGAATCCTGCTGCTCGTAGACTTCTTTCCAGTCCATGAGCCGCAACGCCACGGGGCGGCGTTTGGCAGTCTCCCGCTGCTGTACCTTCAGGAATCCCTTGGGATCAGCCACCGGTCACCTCCATGATTCGAGCCCAGGTCACATCGCCGTCGGGGTCGAGCCCCTCGTCGATCGCCGTCTGGCGTGTCTGCAGTACCGCAGCGTAGTCGCGCGGCAGAACTTTGGTGAAACGGTCGATCGCGGCATCCAGATCGGCCAGCATCGCCTCGGCGACCGCTGAGCCCGTCTCGTCGAGGTGTCGCTGGAGCAGGTCACTCAGGATCTCCACGTCGGCGCTGCCGAGCGGCACGAGGGTGAGCTCGCCGGTGCGCAGCGAATCCGCGTTGACGCGCTCGGTCGCCAGGTCGTAGATATACGCCGTTCCACCCGACATTCCCGCGCCGAGGTTGCGGCCTGTCTCGCCGAGAATGACGGCCAGTCCACCGGTCATGTACTCCAGGGCATGGTCTCCCACACCCTCGACGACCGCCGTGGCTCCCGAGTTTCGCACCAGGAACCGTTCGCCCACGATACCGCGCAGGAACATGCTGCCCTGCGTGGCGCCGTAGCCGATCACGTTGCCGGCGATCACATTCTGCTCTGCGGGGAACGTGCTCGACGCGCTCGGCCGGATGACGATCTGCCCGCCGCACAGCCCCTTACCGACATAGTCGTTGCTGTCGCCCTCGAGGCGCAGGGAGATGCCCGCGGGCATGAACGCCCCGAGCGACTGGCCTGCGGTCCCCGTCAGGCGCACCTCGATGGTGCCGTTGGGCAGGCCGTTCTCGCCGTGCCGCACCGTCACTTCGTGACCGAGCATCGTACCCACGGCGCGTTCGGTGTTCCGGATGGGCAATTCGATGACGACGGGTGTGCCGTGGTCGAGTGCGTCGGCGCTGAGCCTGATCAGCTGGCGATCGAAGTGCTTCTCGAGCTCGTGATCCTGGCTTACGCGGTTGATCCGTGGCTCGTCCTCGCTGAAGTCCGGTCCGGCGAACACCGGGCTCAGGTCGAGACCATCGGCCTTCCAGTGCTCGACGGCGCGAGCGGCATCCAGCAGTTCGCTGTGACCGATCGCCTCGTCGAGACTGCGGAATCCGAGAGCGGACAGGTACTCGCGTACCTCCTGCGCCAGGAACTCGAAGAAATTGACGATGAACTCCGGCTTGCCGGTGAAGCGCGCCCGGAGCTCGGGGTTCTGGGTGGCGACGCCCACGGGGCACGTGTCGAGGTGACAGACCCGCATCAGGATGCAGCCAGAGACCACGAGTGGAGCTGTCGCGAATCCGTATTCCTCGGCTCCGAGCAGCGCGCCGATGATGACGTCGCGACCGGTCTTCATCTGGCCGTCGACCTGCACGACGACGCGGTCACGCATGCCGTTGAGCATGAGGGTCTGCTGCGTCTCAGCCAGCCCGATCTCCCACGGCGTTCCCGCGTGCTTGAGGGAGTTCAGCGGGCTCGCGCCCGTGCCACCGTCGTGACCGGATACCAGCACGACGTCGGCGAGAGCCTTCGTGACTCCGGCGGCTACAGCACCGATCCCGGACTGGCTCACGAGCTTGACGTGCACCCGGGCCGCAGGGTTGGCGCGCTTGAGGTCGAAGATCAACTGCTTGAGATCTTCGATCGAGTAGATGTCGTGATGCGGCGGCGGCGAGATGAGCCCCACTCCCGCGGTGCCGTGCCGGGTCCGCGCGATCCACGGATAGACCTTGTTGGCGGGCAGCTGGCCGCCCTCGCCGGGCTTTGCACCCTGGGCCATCTTGATCTGGATGTCTGTGGCGTGCGTGAGATACATGCTCGTGACACCGAACCGGCCGGAGGCGACTTGCTTGATCGCACTGCGACGCTCGGGGTCGAGGAGCCGTTCGACGTCCTCTCCGCCCTCACCCGTGTTGGACCTGCCGCCGAGCTGGTTCATGGCGATCGCCATGGTCTCGTGCGCTTCCTGGCTGATGGATCCGTAGCTCATCGCACCGGTGTTGAAGCGCTTGACGATCGACTCGACGGGCTCCACCTCGTCGATGGGGACGACAGGCCGGACGCCTTCCTTGATCGAGAAGAGTCCGCGCAGTGTCATCAGGTTCTCGGCCTGGTCGTCGACGAGCTTCGTGTATTCGCGGAAGATGTCGTACCGGCGGGACCGCGTGGCATGCTGAAGTCTGAATACCGTCTCGGGGTTGAAGAGATGTGGCGGGCCCTCGCGACGCCACTGGTACTCGCCGCCAGTGGTGAGCCGCTCGTGCGGGCTCGTGGCCCCGTCTTCCGGGTATGCCGCAGCGTGCCGGGCGGCGCTCTCCGCAGCGATCACGTCGATTCCCACCCCGCCGAGCAGTGTCGATGTGCCGGTGAAGTACTGGTCGACGAAGGCCTGCCCGAGACCGACGGCCTCGAAGGCCTGTGCTCCCGCGTAGGAGCCGACGACGGAGATTCCCATCTTCGACATGATCTTCAGCACGCCTTTGCCGAGACCCTTGATCAGGTTGCCGACAGCTTTCTCTGTCGTCAGCCCCTGGATCATCCCGCTGCGCACGAGCTCTTCTGCTGTTTCCATGGCTAGGTACGGGTTGATCGCCGACGCACCGTATCCCACGAGGAGAGCGACGTGATGAACCTCACGAACGTCCCCGGCCTCGACGATGAGCCCGACCTTCATGCGATTCTCTTCGCGGATCAGGTGGTGGTGCACTGCCGCCAGGGACAGCAGTGACGGGATCGGTGCGAGATCCTTGTTCGAGTCGCGGTCGGAGATCACGATGAACTGGGCCCCGCTGCGGATAGCCTCATCCACCTCGGAGCAGAGCTTTGCGAGCCGCTTCTCCATGGCCTTCTCGCCCTTGTCGACGCGGTAGAGGGCGCGCAGGGTGACGGTCGGACGCCGACCGCTCGAGGTCTCGAAATGCTGGATCTTCGCCAGTTCGTCGTTGTCGATTACCGGGAAGTCGAGCGAGATCTGCTTGGCGTGCTCCGGAGTAGCCGTCAGGAGGTTGCGCTCCGGCCCCAGGCCCGATTTCATCGAGGTGACGACTTCTTCCCGAATCGAGTCGAGCGGGGGGTTGGTCACCTGCGCGAACTGCTGGGTGAAGTAGTCGAACAGCAGCCGCGGCCGATCCGACAGCACCGCGATCGGGGTGTCCGAGCCCATCGCGCCGAGAGGCTCTGCGGCGTTCTGCGCCATGGGCGTGATCAGGATGCGCAGCTCTTCTTCGGTGTAACCGAAGGTGCGCTGGCGCCGGATCACCGATGCCGGGGTGTGCACGATGTGCTCGCGCTGTGGGAGATCCTTCAGCGCGATCCGACCGGACTCGAGCCATTCGGCCCACGGCTCGGCTGCGGCGAGCTCTGCCTTGATTTCGTCGTCCTCGATGATGCGACCCTGCTCGGTGTCGACGAGGAACATCTTGCCCGGGCGAAGCCGACCCTTGCGCACGACGCGGCTCGGCTCGATGTCGAGCACGCCGATCTCGCTCGCCAGCACGACGAGACCCTCGTCGGTGACGAGGTAACGCCCGGGGCGCAGCCCGTTGCGGTCGAGGGTGGCCCCCACAAGCGATCCGTCGGTGAAGACGAGAGCGGCAGGGCCGTCCCAGGGCTCCATGAGCATGGAGTGGTACTCGTAGAACGCGCGGCGGGCTGGATCGACATCCGTCTGGTTCTCATAGGCCTCTGGCACCATCATCATCATGGCGTGCGGCAGCGAACGCCCCGCGAGGTTCAGCAGTTCCACGACCTCGTCGAACGATGCGGAGTCGCTCGCGCCATCGGTGTTGATGGGGAGGATCGACCGGATGTCGCCGAGCACATCGCTCTCGAGCTGTGACTGTCGGGCGCGCATCCAGTTGCGGTTGCCCTGCACCGTGTTGATCTCGCCGTTGTGGGCGATCATCCTGAACGGCTGGGCCAGCGGCCAGGACGGGAATGTGTTCGTCGAATACCGCGAGTGCACCAGCGCCAGCTTCGACGCGAATCGCTCGTCGGACAGGTCCGGGTAGAACGGCTCGAGCTGGAGGGTCGTCACCATGCCCTTGTAGACGAGGGTGCGGGACGACAGCGACGGGAAGTAGGCATGGAGTTCGTGCTCGGCCCGCTTGCGCAGCCTGAATGCCTGGCGCTCGAGATCCATACCACCCACGGGTCCGGCGTCGTCGGTGCGGGTGGACTGGAGGAACACCTGCTCGAATGACGGCATGGCCTCGCGGGCGAGGTTGCCGAGGTTGTCGGGCTCGACAGGAACCTCGCGCCAGCCCAGCACGCTGAGGTTCTCGTCCTCCGCCAGCGTCGCGATAGCGGATCTGATCGACTCTCGCTCGACCTCGTCTGTGGGCAGGAACGCCATTCCGACGATGTAGCGGCCGACCTCGGGAAGCTCGAATCCTGCCACCGCGCGCAGGAACTCGTCGGGAATCTGGGTGACGATTCCGGCGCCATCGCCGGTGCCAGCATCAGAACCCACGGCGCCCCGGTGTTCGAGGTTTCTGAGCGCGCTGAGAGCTGTATCGATGATGTCGTGCCCGGCGGTGCCCCGCAGCGTTGCGACCATCGCGAGCCCGCAGGCATCCCGTTCACGCCGAGGGTCGTAGAGACCCGTCGCGCTGGGTATTGAACTGAAACGCTCGAAAGCTGGCGTGACCGCCATGGCAACCGTCCTCACGAATGTGCCTGAACACAACTTGACTTGCGGTGGGGGACATCGGCGGCCCTAAGGGAAAGATCGCCCGGGATGTTAGGGACGAGTCGTACCAGTGCCGCTTGTGGCGAGCGAGTCAGACTCTGCGAGGGCTTCATCGCCGGGTTCGTCAGTGTCTGAGTAGGTCTCTGTCGAGTCTACAGCACCTCCCCCTCTGCCCTCGTGACCCGGGACGTACGGGCTCGGCTCGACGCCGGGGTGGCGGCGCGACTGGTACAGGAACAGTGCGATTCCGAGCACGATCGCAATGATCGCACCCCACACATTCGTACGGATCCCGAAGAAGACCTCACTCGGATCGACCCTTATCGACTCGAACCAGGCACGACCGACGCCGTACCAGATCATGTAGAGGGCCCAGACTTTGCCCCACTGCAGTCGGGTGACCGCGTCGCCCACCGGAACGGGAAGCTTCAGCCCGCCGACAGTCTTCGTCACGAGCCTGAATCGGCGTTCCATCGTCAGCAGGAAGACGATGCCGACGACGTTCCAGATCATCTCGTACAGGAAGGTGGGATGGAAGAGCGTGCCCTCGGCGAGCCCGACCGGGAATGCGGGGTTCGTGGACTCGACCTCGAGACCCCAGGGAAGGTCGGTCGGCTGGCCGAAGAGTTCGTGGTTGAAGTAGTTGCCGAGTCGGCCGAGTGCCTGGGCGAGCAGCATCGCGGGAGCCAGGGCGTCGGCGAAGGTCCAGAAACGGATCCCCGCCAGCCTGCACCCGATCCATGCTCCGACAGCACCACCGATCAGGGAACCGAAGAGGGCGTTTCCGCCGTTCCAGATGCGGACGACCTCCCACGGGTCCGCACCGTCATAGAAATAATCTGCCGGATGCGTCAGCACGTGATAGGCACGAGCGCCGACGAGACCGAGCGGCACGGCCCAGATGATCACATCGAGAACGACCCCGGATTCGACACCGCGCCTCGTGAGCCTGCTGTTGACCAGGACCGTCGCGGCAATGATGCCGGCGAGAATGCAGAGCGCATAGGTGTGGATCGCGATGACCTGGGTCTCACCGATGGCCGGAATCAGGCCGTGCAGCCACCCGATCGGAATCGTGATCGGGATCTGCCACTCTTCGGGCGGGCTGGGAATGCTGAGCGGCATAAGTGGCATACCGGTCGCCTTTCTGAGATGAGACTGAGGTGAAGCTGAGTCAACTGAGCGCTGAAGCAGTCGAGGGCTACGGGAGCCGTTCCGAACTACGCAAGCGTACCCGTTGACAATGCTGCAGCGGTTCGGGCAACGGCTGGCACTCCGCCGTCGGCCAGCGCCTTCACGAGTACCGACCCGACGATGGCACCGTCGGCGTAGTCGAGTACTTCGCGCACCTGGTCGGCAGTCGAGATACCCACCCCGACACAGGCACTCGTCGAGCCAGCCTCGCGAAGGCGCGACACGAGACTGCGCGCAGCGCTGTCGACATCCGCTCGCGCACCCGTGATGCCCATCGTGGATACGGCGTAGACGAAGCCGCGACTCTTCTCCACGGCGAGCCTGAGCCTCGCGCCGGAGGACGAGGGGGCGGCCAGGAATACGTGATCGAGATCGGCGCGCTCGGCTGCCGTCAGCCATGACGTCGCGTTGTCAGCGGTGAGGTCCGGAGTGATGAGCCCGGCACCACCCGCAGCAACGAGGTCGTCGGCAAAGCGTTCGACTCCGTACTGCAGCACAGGGTTGAAGTAGGTCATGACGAGAACTGGCGCCGACACCCGGTCGGTGATCGCCGAGACTGCCTCGAAGGCGTGCTCGAGCTTGAAGCCGTTCTCCAGCGCCTGTTGTGTCGCCTCCTGGATGACCAGGCCATCCATCACCGGATCGGTATACGGGATACCGAGCTCGATGATGTCGACACCGTTCTCCACGAGGGCGACCGCGGCGTCGATGCTCGACTGCAGGTCGGGGAAGCCCGCAGGCAGGTAACCGATGAGTGCACCGGATCCCGCGGCCTTGCGAGCGGCGATCGTCGATTCGACAGTGCTCATCGCTCGACCCCAGGGGCTGCGGATTCGAGGGACGCGGCGTCTTCGGCGACGAGAGCCGCGGTGTCGAGGATGTCGAAGTACTTCGCGGCGGTCTCCATGTCTTTATCGCCGCGACCGCTGAGGTTCACGAGGATGACGGCATCCGGACCCAGCTGCTTCCCCAGTTCGAGCGTGCCAGCGAGGGCGTGCGCGGACTCGATCGCGGGGATGATGCCTTCGGTCCTGCTGAGCAGCCGCAGCGCCTGCATGGCCTCGTCGTCGGTCACGGGAAGGTAGGTGGCCCTTCCGATGTCGTGGAGCCATGAGTGCTCGGGGCCGATTCCGGGGTAGTCCAGGCCGGCGGAGATCGAGTGGGACTCCACAGTCTGACCGTCGGCATCCTGGAGCATGTAGCTGTGTGCGCCGTGCAGCACACCGGGGCGGCCGCGCGAGATCGTGGCGGCGTGACGTTCGGTGAGGTGCCCATCGCCGGCAGCCTCGTAGCCATAGAGCGCGACATCCGGGTCGTCGAGGAACGCGTGGAAGATACCCATCGCGTTGCTGCCGCCACCGACACAGGCGGTGACAGCATCCGGAAGCTTTCCCGTCAGTTCGAGCACCTGGCGCTTGGCTTCTTCGCCGATGATCTTCTGGAAGTCCCTGACCATGGTCGGGAACGGATGCGGGCCCGCCACGGTGCCGAAGATGTAGTTGGTGGTGTCGACGCTCGTGACCCACTCCCGGTAGGCCTCGTTGATGGCGTCTTTCAGGGTGCGCGAGCCTGTGGTCACCGGAATGACCTCGGCTCCGAGCAGCCTCATCCTGGCGACGTTCAGGGCCTGGCGCTCGGTATCGACCTCCCCCATGTAGACGACACACTCGAGCCCGAAGAGCGCGGCTGCCGTGGCCGTGGCGACGCCGTGTTGCCCGGCTCCCGTCTCGGCGATCACCCGCGACTTACCGATGCGCTTGGTGAGCAGCGCCTGGCCGAGCACGTTGTTGATCTTGTGCGACCCCGTGTGGTTGAGGTCTTCACGCTTCAGGATGATGCGAGCACCGCCGGCGTGCTCCGCGAACCTCGGTACCTCCGTGATGATCGACGGTCGGCCGCTGTAGGTCTTGTGGAGCTCGGTGAGCTCGGCGGCGAAGGACGGATCCGCCTTCGCGGCCGTGTATGCGGCATCCAGATCGTCCAGAGCGGCGATGAGCGATTCGGGGACGAACCGTCCGCCGAATTCGCCGAAATACGGGCCTAGTTCATCGCGAAGGTTCATGATGCCAAAAACTCCCTGAGAGTGTGTGCGGGGTCACCGTGGGTGACAAGAGCTTCGCCCACGAGCACCACATCGGCGCCGGCCCTGCGGTAGTGGGCGACATCGGCAGGATGCTTGACGGCGGATTCAGCGACCCGGATCACGCCGCTCGGGATCATGTCCGCGAGTGAACCGAAGAGATCCTGGTCGAGCTCGAACGTGCTGAGGTCGCGCGCATTGACGCCCACGATGTCTGCACCGAGATCGAGCGCTCGGTCGACTTCTTCGGCCGAATGTGCCTCGACGAGAGGAGTCATCCCCAGCTCATTGACGAGCCTGAAGAGGCTCGACAACGTCGGCTGGTCGAGTGCTGCCACGATCAGCAACACGAGGTCCGCGCCCGCAGCCCTCGCCTCCAGCACCTGGTACGGCTCGGCGATGAAGTCCTTACGCAGGACGGGAAGCGATGTGACTGCGCGGACGGCTTCGAGGTCGGCCAGGGATCCACCGAACTTGCGACCCTCCGTCAGCACGCTGATCGCGCTGGCTCCGCCCAGTTGGTATGCCTCGGCGAGCGACGCAGGATCGGGGATCTCGGCGAGAGCACCGCGGGACGGGCTCGCCCGCTTGATCTCGGCGATGATGTGCACCGTGTCTCGCGGCGCGAGCGCCTCGAGCACATCGAGCGCGGGGGCGCGGCTCGTGGCTTCGGCTTCGAGGTCGGCGAGGCTGCGGAGCGAGCGGCGAACCGCGGCGTCGGCGAGAGCCCCTGCGACCAGATCGGCTAGCACTAGGCGTGGGGAGTCGGGGTGAGCTTATCCCCACCGACCCCGTAGCCGAGTCGTGCCAGGACGAGACCGGTCAGCGCACCGACAACCAACAGGCCGGCCGATGCGAAGACGAGCCATGCGATGTTAAGCCAGAATGCGAGGGTGCCGATCGCGAACGCGACCAGCATGATGATGACGGCCGTCCAGGCCGCCGGTGAGTTTCCGTGGCCGGGCTCAGACTCGATGCTCATCATGCTCCATTTCCTAGAGGTACGTAGTCAATTCTAGCCGGATGACCGGGGTCGCCGCGGTCGCGGACGCGGTCAGCGGGTCGTGGGATCCGAGCCGCCACTCAGCGAATCCCAGGCGCCGAGGGGCGTCGTGGTGTCGTCGGCCGGGGTGGCATCGACCGCGTCGTATTTGCGGCTGGGTCCGGGCCAGCGCGGCGAGAGGATGGCCACGGCTGCGCCGTTCACCACGACGAGCGCGCCGGCCAGAACGGCAAGCCACGGCCAGGCCGCGATCGATACTGATGTGACGATCGCGGCGATGGACTCCGGGCCGCTGACGGCGGTGGCCTCGGTGATGGCGGGTGACGAGGCAGCGACCGGCGCTGCTATCGCAGAGATGGCCGTGACGAGCACGACGACACCGATGAGCGATTCGACGACGCCCAACACGATCCTGAGCACTCGGCCCGCGATCGCCAGTGCGCCAGCGAGCGCGAGGCACGCCAGCCCGAGTGCAGACAACCCGGGAGCGGCGGACTGGCCGTCGACATCCAGCGGTTGCCCACCCTCGAGGACGAGAGAGAACCACGACTGGGTCCAGCTCAGCAGGAGCAGGCCTCCCAGGGCCGCCCCGGCGACGATGAGTAGCAGCCTGGCGCGAGCGGAGGTCACGGGATGCGCCGCATCGCATTCGCCACGGCGACGGCCCGCAGCGGGGCAGCCGCTTTGTTGTGGGCCTCCTGGTCTTCGGCGGCCGGGTCGGAGTCGGCAACGAGCCCCGCACCCGCCTGCACGTGAGCGACGCCTCCCACGATCGTCGCGGTGCGGATGGCGATCGCAAGATCCGCGTCGCCGGCGAAGTCGAAATACCCGACGACTCCCCCGTACACGCCGCGCTGCGCCGGCTCCAGCTCGTCGATGATCTCCAGCGCCCTCGGCTTCGGTGCACCAGAGAGTGTTCCGGCGGGGAACGTCGCGCGGAACACATCGATGGAGTTCGCTTCAGCGGTCAGATCGCCTTCGACCGATGACACCAGGTGCATGATGTGGCTGAATCGCTCCACCTGCATGAACTCGGTGACCTCTACGGTCCCGGGAGTGCAGACCTTCTGGAGATCGTTCCGGGCCAGGTCCACGAGCATGAGATGTTCGGCCTGCTCCTTACGATCGGCCAGCAACTCGTCGGCCAGCTCGCTGTCGCGCTCAGGGGTGTCCCCACGCGGCCGGGATCCGGCAATCGGATGCATGTAGACCCGCTCGCCCGACACTTTGACGAGCGCTTCAGGGCTTGCCCCGACGATCGAATACGGTTCGCCGTCGGTCCCCACCAGGGTGAGCAGGTACATATATGGCGACGGGTTCAGCGTGCGGAGCACCCGGTACACGTCGATCGGCTCTGCTGTCACCTCCAGGTCGAATCGCTGCGAAATGACCACCTGGAAGACGTCACCGTCCCTGATGTACGTCTTCGACCTCGTGATCGCGGCGAGATAGTCGGCAGGCTCGGTGCGCGAAGTCGGTTCTGGCACGATCGACAGGTCTACGTCGGCGAGCCAGGCACTCGTGGGTTGCGAGATGGCGTGCTGCATGGCGTCGAGTCGACGCTGCGCGTCGCCCCACAGCACGTCACGCTCGACTGTGCCGTCATTGAGGGCGGCGGCGATGAGCATGACGGTACCGAACCGGTGGTCGAGCACGACGAGCTCGGAGACGAAGCTCATCGCCTGCCCGGGGACGGAGAACTCGGCGGGCGGGATGTTCGGCAGGTGCTCGAGCTGACGCACCGCTTCCCAGCCGATGAATCCGACGAGTCCACCCGTCAGGGGCGGGTGACCGTCGACCTTCGGCGTGTTCCAGCGCTCATAGAGGTGTCCGAGCGCAGCGAGCGGCTCGGTCGGGTGCTCGGCTCCGAGCGCACGCTCCACGGGCAGGCCGTAGTCCAGCCACGTGGCCGAATCGCCATCCTGGGTCAGCACCCCGAAACTCGAGACACCCACGAACGAGAACCTCGACCAGATTCCGCCCTGCTCGGCGGATTCGAGCAGGAAGGTGCCCGGCTTTCCCTCGGCCAGCTTGCGATAGACACCCACCGGCGTCTCACCGTCGGCGAAAATCTCCCGGATCACGGGAACGACGCGATGGCCAGCCTCCAGCCTGAGCGTGAAGTCTTCGGCCGTCGTCGAGTTATGCATCGGGTGCTCCTACCGCGGGTTCGAGCGGATCGACGTCGAAGCAGGCGTGTGCACCGGTGTGGCAGGCCGGGCCGTGCTGGTCGACCATGACGAGGAGGGTGTCCGCGTCGCAATCCAGCGCAGCCCCGCGCACGAATTGCGCGTTGCCACTCGTGTCACCCTTGCGCCAGAACTCGCTTCGGCTGCGGCTCCAGAATGTGACCCGACCCTCGGTGAGAGTTCGGCGCAGCGCTTCGGCGTTCATATAGCCGAGCATGAGGACCTCGCGGCTGTCCCACTGCTGGATGATGGCGGGCAGGAGTCCGTCACGATCGAATGTCGCACGCTCGATCACGGCGCCGACCGTCTCTGAGGTCAATTCGCTCATCGCACAACCATCCCGGATCCGTGGAGGGCGTGCTTGATCTCGCCCACCGTCAATTCACCATTGTGGAACACGGATGCCGCGAGCACAGCGTCTGCGCCGGCAGCGATCGCGGGCGCGAAGTGCTCAAGCGCCCCGGCGCCTCCGCTCGCGATGACGGGGACGCTGCTGATCTCACGCATGGCCGTGATCAGCTCGAGGTCGAATCCGCGTTTCGTGCCGTCGGCGTCGATCGAATTGACGAGCAGCTCGCCGGCACCACGCTCGATCGCTTCACGAGCCCACTCGAGGGCATCGAGACTGGTCTCTGTGCGGCCGCCGTGCGTGGTGACGACGAACCGTCCGCCACTGCGTTTCACATCGAGGGAGAGCACGAGAGCCTGCGCGCCGAACCTGTCGGCGATCTCGCCCAGAAGCTCCGGTCGTGCGATCGCGGCGCTGTTGACACCGATCTTGTCGGCACCGTGAGCCTGCAACCTCGCGACATCGTCGGCGGTCCGCACTCCCCCGCCGACGGTCAGCGGGATGAAGACCTGCTCTGCCGTCGCCCGCACGACGTCGTACATGGTCGCGCGCGCATCGACGGTGGCCGTGACGTCGAGGAACGTGATCTCGTCTGCGCCCTGCTCGTAATAGGTGCGGGCGAGCTCGACGGGGTCACCGGCATCCCTCAGGTCGAGAAAATTAACGCCCTTGACGACCCGGCCGGCAGAAACGTCCAGGCAGGCGATGACCCGCACCGCGACCGTCATATGCGTGCGGCGTGAATGGAACTGACGAGGATGGCGCGAGCCCCGACCTCGTAGAGGGCATCCATCACCTGGTTGGTGTCGGCACGGGGAACCATCGCTCGCACGGCCACCCACTCCGGATCCTGCATCGGCGAGATCGTCGGGCTCTCGAGCCCGGGAGTCACGGCAGTGGCCCGCTCGAGGTGCTCGAGCCTCACGTCGTAGTCCATGAGCACGTACTGTCTCGCGACGAGCACTCCCTGCAACCGGCGCTGCAGCGTGGTGATCCCCGGAAGTCCGTCCTGGGCGCTGATGAGCACAGCCGTCGAGTCGAGGATGACCGGTCCGAAGATCTCGAGGCCCTGGGCCCTCAACGTGGATCCGGTCGAGACCACGTCGGCGACGGCATCCGCGACCCCGAGTTTGACGGCGGATTCGACGGCGCCGTCGAGTGACACGATGGTGACCTGCACGCCCTGTCGTGCCAGGAAGTCGCCGACGAGGGCGGGGTAGCTCGTTGCCACCCGCTGTCCCTCGAGACCGGCGAGGTCGGTGAAGCGGCCGGGCGCCGCGGCGAACCTGAAGGTGGAGGCGCCGAAGTCGAGGGTGGTGATCTCGCGCGCGGGGCTGCGGGAATCGAGCAGCAGGTCGCGGCCCGTAATGCCGACGTCGAGGGCGCCGGAGCCCACATAGGTCGCGATGTCGCGGGGGCGGAGGTAGAAGAACTCGACGTCGTTGCGCTCGTCGCGCACGCTCAGGGCCCTCGGGTCACGACGACCCGTGTAGCCGGCCTCGGCGAGCATGTCGGCAGCGGTCTCGCTCAGCGATCCCTTGTTCGGGATGGCAATTCTCAACATGGTGGTCTTTCGATCGAAGTGGGTGTGGAGGCGATGCCGGCTACAAGTGTCGCCAGACATCCGCCGGGGTGAGGCCTTTTGCGATCATCAGGACCTGAAGGTGGTAGAGCAGTTGCGAGATCTCTTCGGCCGTCTCTTCGTCGCTCTGGTACTCGGCGGCCATCCACACCTCGGCGGCTTCCTCGACGATCTTCTTGCCGATGGCGTGCACGCCGGCATCGAGTTCGGCGACCGTGCCGGAGCCCTCAGGGCGCGACACTGACTTCTCGCTCAGCTCAGCGAACAGTTGATCGAAGTTCTTCACCATCCAAGGGTACTAGTGACGGCTCTCACGCCCCGACGACCCCTTGCTAATCTTGCACGGTGAGCCCGGAATCGACATCGAACAACGCACGCGTTCGGTTCTCGCGATTGCCCGAAGCGCTCACGGCAGACCTGGTGGAGCTCAACAACGACCCCCGGGTTCTCCGACACATGCCTTTGGCCCGCGGCGCGTTCACCGCCGAGGGTTGCGCAGACTGGGTCGAAGGAAAGGAAGCGAATTGGCAACTCCACGGCTATGGTCCCGTGGCGCTGTATGTCGATGACGAGTTCGCTGGATGGTGTGGACTCCAGGATGAAGACGGTGAGGCCGATCTCGCTCTCGTGCTCCGCCCACACTTTTGGGGATGGGGTGGCGTTATCCTGGCTGCCATCGTCGAGGATCCCGTCGCCTGCCCGCCGAAGATCAACTCGATCACGGCGATGCTGCCCGTGAGCCGCCGGGGTTCCGGTGTGATGAAGCGGTGGGGATTTTCTGCAGATGCGACCATCGTGGTCGACGGAGTGGTGTTCGAACGGTTCCGAATGGTGAAGACGCATGGCCGCTTCCTCCTGCTCGATGGTGACGAGCACTGACCTACTGACGACGATTGAAGCCCCTCACCATCACCATCACACCGGAGTCTCTGCCCCGGAACCGACCCGTGCCGGCTCCAGCCTTACGATGATCGCTTTCGAGACCGGCGTCTTGCTTTCGTCGGCCGAGCTCGCCAGTGGAACGAGCACGTTGGCCTCGGGGTAGTAGGCCGCCGCGCATCCTTTCGCCGTCGGGTACGACACCACGCGGACGTTGCGCAGTTCGCGATCCGGCTCTCCGGGCCATTCGCTGACGATGTCGACGCGCTGCCCGTCGCTGAGGCCGAGTTCGGTGAGGTCATCCGGATTCACGAAGACGACATCACGGCCGTTCTTCACTCCGCGATAGCGGTCGTTGAGGCTGTAGATCGTGGTGTTGAACTGGTCGTGGGATCGCATGGACTGCAGGATGAGTCTGCCGGCGGGCCGCTCGAGGTGCTCCAGCTCGTTGACCGTGATCATGGCCTTTCCCACGGCTGTGTCGAATCGTCGTTCGTCCCTGGGGCCGTTGGGAAGGATGAATCCGCCCTTTCGCCGCACGTCGTCGTTGAACGATTCGAACCCGGGAACGACCCTCGAGATGTGATCCCGAATGATGTCGTAGTCCCGTTCGAACCCCACCCAGTCGATGCCGTACCTGTCGCCGATGGTGGCCTGCGCGAGCCTCGACACGATCGCGACCTCCGACAGCAACCCGGGGGCCACCGGGGCGACCCTGCCGTGGGTCGCGTGCACGGCACAGACGCTGTCTTCGACCGAGAGGAACTGCGGGCCCGTGGCCTGCAGGTCGATCTCGGTGCGGCCGAGGGTCGGGAGAATGAGCGCTTCATCACCGATGACAGCGTGGGAGCGATTGAGCTTGGTCGACACCTGCACCGTCATCTCGGCGCCGCGCATGGCCGCCTCGGCCACCGCGGTATCCGAGATGGCGCTGACGAAGTTGCCACCGAGCGCGAAGAACACCTTGATGGCCCCGTCGCGCAGCCCTTCGACTGTCGCCACGGAGTCGGCTCCGTGCTCACGCGGTGGTTCGAACGAAAATTCCTTGCCGAGTGCGTCGATGAAGGTGTCACTCATCTGCTCCCAGATGCCCATGGTGCGGTCGCCCTGCACGTTGCTGTGGCCGCGGATCGGAGATGCTCCCGCGCCCGGCTTGCCGATGTTGCCCCTCAGTAACAGCAGGTTGATGAGCTCCTTGAGCGTCTCCACCGACTTCTTCTGCTGCGTGAGGCCCATCGCCCAGGTGATGATGACGCGGTCGGCCGCGAGATAGCGGGCCGCGAATTCGTCGAGCTCGTCGGTGGTGAGCCCCGTCGCCGCCAGGACTGCAGCGTCGTCGAGTTTCGCGATGTGCGCGCTGAACTCCTCGAGCCCGACGCTGTGGTCGGCCAGGAAGGCGTGATCGAGCACGGTGCCCGGTGCGGCGGCCTCGGCATCGAGAACGCGCTTCGAGGTGGCCTGCATCAACGCCATGTCTCCACCGGAGCGGATCTGCAGGAACTGGTCTGCCAGCTCGGTGCCGTGCCCGACGATCCCCCGCACCTTCTGCGGGTTCTTGTAGCGGATGAGTCCGGCCTCCGGCAGCGGATTCACCCCGATGATCGTGGCGCCGTTGCGCTTGGCCTCCTCCAGTGCCGTGAGCATCCGGGGATGGTTCGTGCCGGGGTTCTGGCCCATGACGATGATCAGGTCGCTCCTGGCGAAGTCCTCGTAGGCGATGGTCGACTTTCCGACGCCGATCACCGCATTGAGGGCGAGACTCGTGGACTCGTGGCACATGTTCGAGCAGTCAGGCAGGTTGTTGGTGCCGAACGCTCGAACGAAGAGCTGGTAGGCGAAGGCCGTCTCATTGGCCGTGCGTCCGCTGGTGTAGAACGTCGCTTCGTCCGGGCTGGCGAGGCCGCTGAGCTTATCGGCGACGATGGAGAACGCGTTATCCCAGGTGACCCGCACGTAGTGGCTCGCGCCCTTCGCCCGGTACATCGGCTCGGTCAGCCGGCCCAGCAGGCCGAGCTCGTATTCCGAGATGCCGAGCATGTCGTCGATTGAGTTCTCGGCGAAGAAGCTCCTCGGCACCGTGACGGGGGTGGCCTCCCACGTGACTGCCTTAGCGCCGTTCTCGCAGAACTCGGCGGGGCTGCGGTGATCCGGATCGGGCCAGGCGCAGCTCATGCAGTCGAACCCGCCCTTCTGATTCATGGAGGTCATCAGTTGCGCTGTGCGCACCGGTCCCATGTCTCTGAGGGCAGGACCCATCGACTTCAGGATCGCGGGGATGCCGACCGCCCAGGTCTCCCGATGTCCGATTTCGAGATCGGGGTAGGCACCGGTCTCGCCGGTTTCACGAATGCTCACTGTGCTGCCACGCTCTCTCTGTTCGATGTTTCGCTGGATGCATCTGCTGCGATGCGTGCCTCGCCCGAGTACACGACCATGGAGTCGCCCCTCAGGAATCCGACCACGGTCATACCGAGCTCCGAGGCGAGTTCGATCGCGAGCGACGAGGGGGCAGATACGGCGGCCATGATGGGGATGCCCGCCATCGACGCCTTCTGCGTCAGCTCGAAACTGGCCCGGCCAGAGACCATCAGCACCGTTCTCCGCAGCGGCAGCCTGTCTTCCTTCACGGCCCAGCCGATCACTTTGTCCACCGCGTTATGCCTGCCGACATCTTCGCGCAGCACGAGCAACTCGCCGGTGACCGTGTCGAAGAGCGCTGCGGCGTGAAGACCGCCGGTCTTCTCGAAGACGTCCTGACCGGCGCGCAACCGCTCAGGCAGCGCGACGAGGAACTCGGGAGTCACCGAGACGTGATCGTGGTCGACCGGCCAGGTGGAGAGGGTGCGCACGGCATCGATGCTCGCCTTGCCGCACAGTCCACAGGAACTGGTCATGTAGAAGTTGCGCTCGAGACTCGGATCGGGCTTCGGAACGCCGGGCGCGAGGCTCACATCGAGCACGTTGTAGGTGTTGTGCCCATCCGCCGTCGCCCCGGCGCAATAGCGGATGGCGCCGAGCTGGTCGCCCCGGGAGATCACGCCCTCAGAGACGAGAAAGCCCGCGGCCAGGTCGAAATCGTGTCCGGGCGTGCGCATGGTGATGCTCAGCGCCGTGCCAGCCACCCTAATCTCCAGTGGCTCCTCGACCGCCAAAACATCGTCTCGCGGCACCGGCTCGCGGCCGACCGTGATCCTGGTTACCCTGCGGCGTGCGGTGATTCTGCCCATGCTCTATGCCTAGCACTGTCAGCGTGATGCCGGAACCGAATCCCCGCGGCCCGGCTGCATCGGCAGAAAACTCCTAGAGTGAGAGCATGCTTTTCGACGCCGTGGTTCTCGCCGGTGGCAGGTCGAGCAGGCTCGACGGGCATCCCAAATCCGAGCTGGAGTTCGACGGCTCGACACTGCTGCAGCGCACCATCGACGCGGTGCAGGATGCCCGGCAGGTCGTGCTCGTCGGTGAACCCGGCACGGCAGAACTCTCCCCCGCCACCATCGTCACCCGGGAGACTCCGGCCTTCGGCGGGCCCGCTGCCGCGATCGCAGCGGGGCTCGACGCAGCCACCGGCCCCCTCGCGGAGTGGGTCGTGGTGCTCGCCTGCGACATGCCGTTCGTGGCACGTGCCGTGCCGCTGTTGCTCGCGACGGCCGCCGGTGACGGCGTGCTCGCAGTGGATGACGACGGGCGCCGCCAGTATCTGCTCGCGTGCTACCGCCGTGAAGCTCTCCACGGTGCAGCGCGGCACGCGGCTGTCTCTGGCATATCGGTGCGGGCGCTCATCGCGGGACTCGACACCATCCGAGTGCAGGTTCCCGGTGGCGCATCCACCGATATCGACACCTGGGCTGATGCAGCCCTTTTCGACATCCCCCACCGAACCGGAGATCACCATGACTGACCGTGACGAGGAACAGACCCAGCGCACCCTCGCCGAATGGGCCGACGAACTCGCTCGGGAACTCGGGGTCGCTGACGCTCCCGTCGACATCGACGAGATTCTCGGAATCGCGGGAACCGCCGCCCACTCCGTGCTTCGCCCCGCCGCACCGCTCACGACGTACCTGCTCGGCTACGTGGCCGGCCGGGCCGGGAGCGGGTCGGAGGTCGCGCTGGCCGAGGCTGTGCAGACCGTGCGCCGCCTCGCGGCCGAGCGCGGCTCGAGCCGGCGCGAATGAGCGGCGGAGCGAGCGGGCCCGGCATCGAGTGGCATGAGGCCAGACGGGTGGCCGCCGCTGCGGCATCCGGTCCCGGCGTTGCCGTCGTCGGCCTCGCGGAATCGATCGGTCTCGTGCTCGCTGGCGCTGTGGCGGCGCAGCAGGCAATCCCGCACTTCGCCTCGTCAGCCATGGACGGCTGGGCCGTCGTCGGGGATGGACCCTGGATGCTCGCACCGACCGGAAGCGTCACACCGGGTATGGCGTGGCCGGTGGTCACGGGCCAGCAGCTCCCCGACGGAGTCCGGGGAGTGCTACGAAGCGAACACGGCGAGGTGATCGGAGCCGCACTCCACCTCAACGATCACGCGAAGCACGACGAGCCGCGGCAGGGCCAGCACGTGCGCCTGCCCGCGACCGAAGCCACGCAGGGCGAGATCGTGGTCGAGGCCGGCGCAGTGATCAACCCGGCGCACGTCGCGCTCGCGGCGGCCTGCGGACTCGACGAAGTGAGTGTCCACCGCGACCCGCCGTGGCGATTCTCACCACCGGGGATGAGGTGACCGCGACCGGAGTACCCGCGGCGGGATCGGTGCGCGACAGCTTCGGCCCGCAGCTTCCGGCGCTGGTCGCCATGCTCGGCGGTGTCGTGGCCTCGATCTCGAGCGTCAGTGACGATGAGGATGCCACGGTCGCCGCCCTCTCGACGGCAGCCGCCGAGGCGCGCCTGGTGATCACCACCGGAGGTACCGGACACTCGAGCGCCGACCACCTGAGGCGGTCCCTCCATCGGCTGGACGCGAGGGTCGTGATCCCGGCCCTGGCGATGCGGCCCGGCGGGCCGACGATGCTCGCGATACTTCCGAGCGGTCAGCTCGTGCTCAGCCTCGCGGGCAATCCGCTCGCGGCCATGATGGGACTGTTCAGTCTCGGCGCCCCCGTGCTCGCCGCGCTCTCCGGGTGGTCAGAGGCATCCACGCATCGAATCGGGCTGGCGACCGACGTCTCGGGCAGCCCCGCAGCGACCAGGCTTCTTCCATACTCGGTGAGCGAAGGCCTCGCGACACCGACAGCGTGGACGGGCTCCGCGATGATGCGCGGACTCGCAGCGGCCGACGGCGTGCTGATCGTGCCGCCGGAGGGCGCATCGGCAGGAGACGAGCTCGAGGCTCTGCGCCTGCCCTGGTCTCGCTGAACGACGAAGCGCGGGAGCCGCCGGCACGATACCGGCAGCTCCCGCGCTGATGTCTTAGCAACTACTTGACGCCCAGCAGGTCGATGACGAAGGTCAGGGTGCGGCCCGAGAGCCGATGTCCCCCGCCGGCGGGGCCGTACGCGAGGTGCGGCGGCGCGATGAGCTGGCGGCGACCGCCGACCTTCATGCCGGGGATGCCCTCCTGCCATCCCTTGATGAGGGAAGCGAGGGGGAAGTTGATCGACTGGCCGCGGCTCCAGCTCGAGTCGAACTCCTCGCCGCTCTCGAAGTCGACGCCCAGGTAGTGCACGTCGACGGTCGAGCCGGCCTGCGCCTCGGCGCCGGTGCCCTCCTCGATGTCGATGATCACGAGGTCGGTGGGCTCGGGGCCCTCATAGAACTCGACTTCTGGCTTGGTTCTCGGTGAATCTGTCATGGGACTAGCTAAGCAGATGCCGGATGCCGCGGCGCCCGCACGCTAGTGGGAATGCTGCGCCGCGAGCGAACGCAACAGGTCGATACGAGCGGCAGGGTCGTCCGACCTGAACACCGCGGATCCAGCGACAAAGGTATCGGCGCCGGCTTCTGCGGCAATCGAGATGGTGTCCTCGTCGATGCCACCGTCTACCTGGAGCCAGATATCACGCTCGCCCACGGCCGCGCGCAGCGCCTGCAGCTTGGGCATGGTCGACTCCATGAAACTCTGTCCGCCGAATCCGGGCTCCACCGTCATCACCAGGACCTGGTCGAACTCGGGCAGTAGCTCGAGGTACGGCTCCACCGGGGTGCCGGGCTTCAGCGCGATCCCGGCCCTGGCGCCGATCTCCCGCAGCCGCCGGGCGAGGGCCGTGGCATCCTGTGCCGCCTCCGCGTGGAACGTGACAGAGAACGCGCCGGTTTCGGCATAGCCGGGCGCCCAGCGATCCGGGTCGTCGATCATCAGGTGGACATCGAGGGGCCGCGCCGAGACCTCCTGCAGCCGCCCGACCATTTGCAGGCCGAACGTCAGGTTGGGCACGAAATGGTTGTCCATCACGTCGACGTGCACGAGGTCGGCATTCGAAATCGAGGCGACATCCCGCTCGAGGTTGGCGAAGTCGGCGGCGAGAATGCTGGGGTTGATGCGGACCATGCTGCGAGCCTAGCGAGGTCAGCTCTCCTGGCCCTGCGGAAGCAGTCGTGGCAGCACATCAGACAGGGTGACCACTCCGAGGAACCGTTCGTCGTCCATCACCACGGCAAGCTGCTGGCTGGTGGCCCGCATGCGAGCGATCGACTCATAGACGGGAGTGGACCCGGCGAGAACCAGCGCAGGACGCGCGAGCGGTGCGGCACGCGCCTCCGCCTGCTCGAGAATCGTGTCGCGCACGTGGATGACGCGCGGGGTGTCCAGCGCGGGGTCGCCCACGAGGATCCGCATGTGTCCGGATGTCGAGGCCGCGCGCTGCACATCGGCCACTGTGGCATCCTGTCCCACCATGGTCGGGCGGAGGCGTGAATCGACCAGCTCGTGCAACATGAGTGTCTCGAGTTCGAGTGCACCATCGAGGTGGCGACGGAATGACGGTTCGAGTGCACCGGTCTGCGCAGACAGCTCGACCAGGTGCCGGATGGTCTCGGCATTCTGGCCACCGACGGCCGCGCTCTCGACGGGAACCACCCCGGACGCGCTCACCAGCCTGTTCGCGATGCCATTGACCCAGTGCAGCAGCGGCCGAAAGGGCCAGATGAAGATCCGTGACGGAATTCCGATGAGTTTTGCTGCTGTTTCCGGATGCGCGATCGCCCAGGATTTCGGTGCCATCTCGCCCACGACGAGGTGCAGGAACGTCACGATCAACAGCGACAGGGCGAACGCGAGCGCGACGGAGCTCCATTCGGGAAGCCCCCAGCCGGCAAAGATCGGACCGAGCCAGCCGTCCAGGGCTGGTTTCGTCACGGCTCCCAGAGCGAACGTGCACGCCGTGATCCCCAATTGGGCCCCCGCGAGCATGAGAGTCAGTTCATTGACCCCGCGTAAAGCGGCGCGCGCCGAGCGATCGGCGGCGGCTGTCGCTTCCAGGCGATGACGACGCGCACCCAGCAGGGCGAACTCGATGATGACGAAGAAGGCGCTGAGCGCGATGAGAGCGATAGTGATGATCGCTACGACGACACCGTTACTCATCGGTCGACCTCCCGTGTCGTGTCACCCTCGGCAACGGATCCCGTCTGTATCTCGAGGGCGACCCGCAGCAGGCTCGGGACATGGCGCTCAACCTCGAGCACGTCGATGTGGAGCCAACGATGCACTTCGTCATCGTGCACGAGGTCGGCGGGATCATCGGACAGCGGGATACGAATCATCTCCCCCACCTCCGGCAGTCCGCCGCGCTCGGCGATGACGAGCCCCGCGAGGGTCTCGAAATCTCCGTCAGGCAGGTCGAAGCCTATGGCTCGCTGCGCCTCATCGACATGCACGTCGCCGTCCATGCGCCACACCAGGTCACCCTCGGGTGCCACCGATGGCGCCGCGTCAAGGTCATGCTCGTCGGTGATCTCACCGACGACTTCCTCGGCGAGATCCTCCAGGGTCACGATCCCCGCGAATCCACCGTATTCATCGATCACGCAGGCCAGCTCGTTTCGGGTACGCAGTATCTCGGTGAGAGCCTCTGGCAACTTCATGAGGGTCGGCAACACGACCGCTGGGCGCATGAGCACCGTGACCGGTGAATCGAGAGGAACTGACGTTCCGAGCACATCCGCAAGCTGGACGACTCCGAGGGGCTGGCTCTCGTCGTCGACGACGGGATAGCGGGTGTGAGCCAGGGCCATCATGGAGCGCACCTCCCCGATCGTCGTTTCGGGGCGGACCGTGTTCACGAGTGACCTCGGGATCATGGCATGCTCGACATCCTGTTCGGGGAATTCGAGGATGCGGTCGAGCATCAACGACAGTTCTGCGGAGAGATCCCCGCTGTCCCGGGAATCCGAGACTATGCGCTCCAGATCCTCGGCCGTCGCACTCGAGTCGACGTCGTGAACCGGTTCGATCCGCAGCAGGCGCAGCAATGCGTTCGCGGCCACGTCGAACACCGCGATCAGCCAACCGAAGACCGTGAGGTAGATGGTTGTCGACCTGGCGAGCCTGCGCGCCAACGGCTCAGGGCTCGCGATCGCGAGATTCTTCGGATATAGCTCACCGAAGATCATCTGCACCACCGTCGCGATGACGAGCGCGAGCACGGTACCCGCGGTGATGCTGACGGCTGAGGGAATGCCGACACCACCCAGGAGCGTGCCGATGGATTCCCCGATGAGCGGCTCGGCGACGAACCCCACCAGCAGTCCTGTGACGGTGATGCCGAGTTGAGCTCCGGACAGCATGAACGACGTGCGCTTCGTCACGGTGAGAGCGCGCGCCGCGGCAGCATCGCCCGCGGCGGCCTGGGCACCGAGCCGGTTTCTGTCCACTGACATGTAGGCGAACTCCTGCGCGACGAAGTAGCCGTTCACGGCGATGATCGCCAGCACCACCACGATGCCGATGAGCAGGAGCACAATCGCTTCGATCACCACGCCGTCACCGTAATAACGGCACGTGAGGTGAGCATGACGCGTGCGGGAAGGGTCTTACTGGTGTCGTGGGCCCTGAAGGCCACGGCTAAGTGATCCACGGTCTGGGTCAGCGCCTTTCCTATACGTCGAGACGACCTGTCGGCACACTGTAGCCAACTCTCCTGAGAGTTGGCAGGTCGCTGGCGTTGCGCGCGCGCCCTTCTACGCCTTCGACAGCAACTGGATGAACATGCCGTCGGTACCGTGGCGATGCGGCCACAGCTGCACATGGGTGGCAGACGGCAGGTCGAGCGGCTCCTTGACAATCGACTGCAGCACGGCTGGCGTATCCATCCGCTCCATGTCGACCGCCTTGCGCAGCACCGAAGTGACTATCGCTTTCGTCTCCGCCGCGTGCGGAGAGCAGGTGACGTACGCGAGAAGGCCGCCTGGCTTGAGCGCGGCAATCGCCGACTTCAGCAGCTTCGCCTGCAGGTTGCCGAGTCCCGCCACATCGCTCGGCTGCTTGCGCCAGCGGGCTTCGGGACGGCGACGGAGTGCTCCGAGCCCGGTGCATGGGGCATCCAGCAGAATGCGGTCGAACGCGGCAGGGTACAACGCTCCGATCTCGGTGCCGTCGAGCTCCCAGACCTCGGGGGGAGCCTCGAACACGGCGAGGGCTTTGCGCACTAGTTCGGCCCGCGCGGGAACGAGTTCGTTGGCGGTCAGGATGGCGCCACCGGCGAGAGCCTCGGCGGCGAGCAGCGCGGCTTTCCCGCCGGGCCCGGCGCAGAGGTCGAGCCATTGCTCCCCCGCCCGCACCGGGCGTGCCCGGCTGAGGGTGAGCGCCGCGAGCTGGGATCCTTCGTCCTGCACGCGCGCGCGACCCTCCCGCACGGCGGGAAGGTTGAGCGGATCACCATGGTCGAGAATTGCCCCGACCGGCGAGAAGGCGGCGGGATAGGCATCCAGTTCTTCGACCGTCGACTCCTGCGGAAGTGCAGCGATCGACACCCGAGGTGCGACGTTGTCTGCCGCGAGGGCGCTCTCGAGTTCGGCCTCGCGACCCTCCGCTACGAGCACCTGCCTGAAGGCACGTGTCACCCAGAGCGGATGCGAATACTCGAATGCCAGGGCCTCTTCTCCCGATCCTGCCTCGGCCACCACCCTCTCGCGCCAGGTGTCGGCGTCGGTGCGGGTGATGGTGCGCAGTACCCCGTTGACGAACCCGACAGCGGAGTTGGAGCCCACGGTTTTGGCGAGTTCGACCGACTCGTCGACCGCCGCGTGCTGGGCCACCCGCATCGAGAGCAACTGGTGGCAGGCGAGCCGCAGGACGTCGAGCACGGCAGGATCGATCCTGTCGGTGCCGCGTCGAGCCACCATCGCGATGACGCGGTCGTAGTAGCCCTGCATGCGCAGGGTGCCGTAGGTGAGTTCGGTGGCGAGACCGGCATCTGCTTCAGACAGCTTCGCTCGGCCCAGGCGCACGGGAAGCAGCAGGTTGGCATACGCGTCTGAGTCGCGCACGGCCATGATCACGTCGAGGGCGATGCGGCGGGCGGGCTGGGGCTGGCTCACGATGATGTCTCCGTTGAGGTCCGGGCGAGGACGGGCGCGCCATCGCGACCCCGCCACCACGATGACGCATCCATCGACTTGCGACCCGCGGGATGCACCGTCACGAGCTGCAGCGGGTCCGTTTGCGTGCCGATGATCACGGTGGACCCGACGAGATCGATGACACCGGGGTCACGTCGAGCTGCGTCCCTCGCGATGGCGACGTCGAGCAGTTTGAGCCGCACCCCATCCACGGTGGTGAAGGCACCGGGCTCGGGAGTGACACCCCTGATGACCGCATGCACCGCCGAGGCCGGCTGGTTCCAGTCGATGTCGCCGTCAGCGAGAGCGAGTTTGGGGGCGAGGGTGACATCGCCGAGTTGCACCTCTCCGCGGGCCGAACCGTCGGCAAGCGCGTCGACGACCCCGAGCAGCAACTCGGCACCGGAATCGGAGAGCGACTCGAGGAGGTGCCCTGCGGTCTGGTTCGCACCGATGGTGGCGGTCATCCTGCCGTAGATGTCACCGGCGTCGAGCTCGGGAACGAGCTGGAACACCGTGGCACCCGTGACGTCGTCGCCGGCCATGATCGCGCGTTGCACCGGAGCGGCGCCACGCCAGCGCGGCAGCAGGGAGAAGTGCAGGTTGATCCAGCCGAGCCGCGGGGTCGAGAGCAGCGGCTCCCTGACGAGGCCTCCGTAGGCGACGATCACTCCGAGGTCGGGCTGGAGCTGCTGCACGAGCTCCGTAGCCTCCCCCGCCAGCCGATTCGCCCTGATGACGGGAATGCCGAGCCTCTCGGCTTCGACCGCAACAGGGGTCGCGGTCAGCACGCCGCGCCGACCCTGAGGTGAATCGGCCCTGGTGATGACGGACACGACATCGTGGGATGAGTCGGACAGGAGCGAGAGACTCGGCACGGCCGCGGCCGGACTGCCGGCGAAGACGATGCGGAGGGAGGGTGACAGTGAAGAAGACATCCCGCCAATTCTCTCGCGAATCGCGGGAGGGTGGTGCCACAGCTCAGGAGTCGAGGAAGGGCTCCACGTCGTCCAGGCGGATGCGGAGGCTCGGCGCGGCGGGGGCATAGCCCTGCCGGGAGCCCGGGCGCTTGCGGCGGGAGGTCGCCGATCTTATGAGCTCGGACCGCAGGGCGGCCGCGACATCCGTTCCCTGCGCGTAATCGAACCTGAGGATGGTGCGCACCAGCGGTGGTTCGAGGTCGACGGGGCCGAGCACGTCCATTCCCGAGACTCCGGATGCCACGACCGCTGCCTCGACGGCTTCCACCGTTCCCGTGACCGTCGCCACCCTGATCGCGGGTGGGAAGCGCAGACTGCGTCGGTCGGCGAGCTCGGCGCGCGCATAGTCGGCGTGTCGCCAGGTGACGAGAGTGGATGCGAGGGCGCCCCCGACCCCGACGAGCACCGATGGCGCTCCCCCGGCCGCCAGCGCTACAGCATTGGACCACCAGCGCAGGCAGTCCTCTCCGACCCTCAGGCTCTCGCGCGCGACCATGCGCTCACCGTCCAGCAGCAACACAGCTCGGTATCCACCCGCGGCGATCGGTTCGGCGCCTCGGGTCGCGATCACGAGCGCGGGAGCCGAGCTCACGGACTGCACCTGGTGCTCGCCGTCGGCGACGATGATGCGGATTCCGGGGAACGCACGGCCGAGGTCCTCTGCCGTGCGGATGGTGCCAACGCCGACGAACCTGAGCTTCTCGCCCTCGCAGTGCTGGCACTTCCAGTTCGCGGCGAGTGCCCCGCACCAGGCACAGGCCGGCACCGATCGCGCCGTCTTCTGCAAGAGCGGCCCCTCGCACCGCAGGCAGCGCGCCGTCTGCTGGCAATCGGCGCACGTGAGCCTCGGCGCATAGCCGGGGCGCGCCACCTGGACCAGCACCGGACCCGATTCGAGCGCGGTGCGTGCGATCTTCCACGCCGAGGATGGAATGCGCGCCTGGGCCGCCAGTCGATCCTCGGAGGACTGCTGGGCCGTGGGGATGACCTTCGGCAACTGCAGGGGCCGCGGCGAGACCGATCTCAACCAGCCGATCTCGACGAGCCTCTCGACCTCGGTGCTGCGGGAGTGGCCGAAGAACATGAGCGAGCAGGACTGCTGCTCCTGCCGCACCAGTGCGGCATCCCTGGCGTGCACGTAGGGGCTGAGTGGTTCGCTGTGGAGCGGATCCCCGTCATCCCAGAGTGCGATGAGGCCCAGGGTGCGTGCCGGCGCGTAGATCACCGAGCGGTTTCCGATGATGACCTTCGGATCGTCACCGAGACAACTCAGGAATGCCCGGTACCGATCGGGATTGGACTGCCGCGCGTCGAGCCTGACGACCAGGGAGGCTGGCAGGGTCGCAAGCAGAGCCGCGAGCAATTGCTCCTGGTCGCGATAATCGGGTACGGCCAGGATGGCGCTCCTGCCGCCCGCGATGGTGGCGGCGGCCACCGCGGCCATCGTGACGGCCCATCCCCCGACCCACGTGGACTCGGCATCGGCAGGATGCACCTCGCGGACCAGCGGAACGGCATCTACCGCCAGTCGCTCGTTGCCGGCGATGGCTGCCTCCAGCACTCCCGGGCCATACGACTCGATCGGAATAGTGGGACGCATTGCTGGTGCAGGGGGCTGCTCCGCGGCGAGAAAAGCGGTCTCCACGCGAACCTGCCGTTTAGGCACGGCAAGCCTGACGATGTCTGTCGCTGAGCCCGCCGCGCGGTCTGCGGCTTTCCGCGCGAGCGCCCACACCTCCGGAGCGAGCACCCTGATCGGGGAGACCACGGAATCCAGTTCGCTGAGGGTGCCCGTGTATTCGCCCCGGGGCGCTAGCTCGACGATGATGCCGTCCGCGACGCGGCCCGCCGAGCGCAGGGGCACCCGCACGCGCACTCCCGGTACTGCGGCGTCGGCCACGGCGTCGGGAATGCCGTAGTCGAAGAGTCGGTCGAGCTGTGGCAGCGGAGAGTCGATCAGCACTTTCGCGACGGATCTACCCGGGGTGGCGGGCGGATCGGCGCCGAGCGCCTCAGTCACTGAACTGCGCCGTCACTGAAGCCCGCTGGCACTACAGTCCGCTGGCAGCGCGCAGTGCGTCGACCCGATCCGTGCGCTCCCAGGTGAACTCCGGCAATTCGCGACCGAAGTGTCCGTAGGTGGCTGTCGCTGCGTAAATGGGGCGGAGCAGATCGAGATCCCGGATGATCGCACCGGGCCTGAGGTCGAAGACACTGTTGATCGCCTCGATGATGCGATCTTCGTCGACGTGCGCTGTGCCGAAAGTCTCGACATACAGTCCCACCGGGGAGGCCTTGCCGATGGCGTAGGCCACCTGAACCTCGAGGCGATCGGCAAGACCGGCAGCGACCGCATTCTTGGCTACCCAGCGCATCGCATACGCAGCTGAGCGGTCGACCTTCGACGGGTCTTTTCCGCTGAATGCTCCCCCGCCGTGGCGGGCAGCGCCTCCGTAAGTGTCGACAATGATCTTGCGACCGGTAAGCCCGGCGTCACCCTGCGGACCACCGATCTCGAATCGACCCGTGGGGTTGATGAGCACACGGAGGTTGGACGAATCGAGGTTCGAGGTCGCGAGCACGGGCCGCACGACGAGTTCTTCGATCTCGCGGCGCAGCCGCTCGGTCGAGACATCGGGCGAATGCTGGGTCGAGAGTACGACGGTATCGACACTGCGCGGCACGACTCCGTCGTAGCCGACGGTCACCTGGGTCTTGCCGTCGGGCCGCAGGTAGTCGACGGCGCCGTCGTGGCGCACCGCCGCGAGCTTCTCCGCCATGCGGTGCGCGAGCCAGATCGGAATCGGCATCAGCTCCGGAGTCTCGTTGGTGGCGTAGCCGAACATCAGGCCCTGGTCGCCCGCGCCTTGCACGTCACCATCGTCTTCGCTCGACTGCTCGCGGCTTTCGATCGCGTTGTCGACTCCCTGGGCGATATCGGGAGACTGGCCCCCGATCGACACGGAGACGCCGCACGAACGGCCGTCGAACCACACGTCGGAGGAGATGTAGCCGATGTCGGAGATCCGCTTGCGCACGATGGACGGGATGTCCACGTATCCGGTCGTCGTCACCTCACCGGCAACATGCACAAGACCGGTCGTGACGAGGGTCTCGACCGCAACGCGGGCATTCCTGTCGACGGTCAGCAGCGCATCGAGGATGCTGTCGCTGATCTGGTCGCAGATCTTATCGGGATGACCCTCTGTGACGGACTCAGACGTGAACAGGCGCAACGGTGAACTCATACTGCAAAACTCCAGGGGTGATTAGCGAGCGGACACGAGGTCAAGGATACGGTTCGCCACAGACAGCTTGGTTCCGTTCGTGGCGGTCACGACGGCCCCCGTTGCATCGAGAACGGAGACCGAGTTATCGGCCGAAGCGAATCCCTCGGTCCAGCCGACCCTGTTGATCACGAGAAGGTCAGAGCCTTTCCTGGCGATCTTCTCCCGACCGATGGCGAGCAGTGCCGTGTCGTCCGGTTCTGTCTCGGCGGCGAATCCGACGATCAACTGCCCGGGGATCCTGTGCTCGGCCAGTGACATCAGGATGTCGGGATTGCGGATCAGCCGAAGGTCGAGCACGTCTCCCTGGCTGTCTTTTTTGATCTTCGACTCTGCGACCCGCTCCGGCCGGTAGTCGGCGACGGCGGCAGCCATGATGACGACGTCGTTCTCAGTGGCAGCTGAACTAACGGCCGTGGCGAGTTCTGCTGTGGTGCTCACTGCGATGACGTGGATGGACGGCGGATGCCCCACCTCGAGGTTCGCGGCGATGAGCGTGACCTCGGCCCCCCTGGCGGCTGCCGCGGTGGCGATCGCGACGCCCTGCCGACCGCTCGAGCGGTTGCCGATGAACCGCACGGGATCCAGCGGCTCCCTCGTGCCACCGGCGGTGACGAGGATGCGGCGGCCCTTCAGGTCCTGGGGCGTCACCGTCGACAGCGCGGCTGCCACGATGTCGTCGACTTCCGACATCCGACCCGGGCCGGAATCCGCACCGGTGAGCTGGCCGACCGCGGGCCCGACGACGGTGACTCCCCGGTCCCTCAGTAGTTGCACGTTCGCAACGGTCGCCGGGTTCTGCCACATCTCGGTATGCATGGCCGGGGCGATGACGATGGGCGCGGTGCTTGCCAGGATCGTGTTGCCGAGCAGGTCGTCGGCGAAACCACCCGCGAGCTTCGCTATGGAATTCGCCGTCGCCGGAGCGACGACGATGAGCTCGGCAGCCTGGCCGATGGCGACGTGCCTGACCTCGGCCACTCCGTCGTAAAGGTCTGAGTGGACGAGGTTCCTGCTGATCGCCTCGAGCGTGGGCCTGCCGACGAATCTCAGGGCGTTCTCTGTCGCGACGACGTGCACGTCATGACCGGCCAGCACGAAGGCCCTGACGATTCCGACGGCCTTATACGCCGCGATGCCACCGGTGATGCCGACGACGACGTTGAGCCGCCTCGGCACGGCGTCAGAGGGCACGGGGTTAGCGGGCACGGTACTAGCGGGCACAGTATTACCAGCGGGCACAGACCCGATCTCCGACACCGACAACGGACAGTCGGCGGTGGTTACTCTGAGCTCAGGCGCTTGAGCTCGAGCTTGTCTTCGTTGATCTCGTGAAGCGCGACCGAGAGAGGCTTGTCTTCGATGGTCGAGTCGACGAGCGGTCCGACGTTGTCGAAGAGGCTTCCCTCGTGCAGGTCGGCGTAGTAGTCGTTGATCTGGCGGGCGCGCTTCGACGCGAAGATGACCAACTGGTACTTCGAGTCGACCTTCGAGAGCAGTTCGTCGATCGGCGGGTCGATGATGCCTGAGTGCTTGTCAACCATGAAGGCTCCTTGCGTTAGTAGTGATGAGTAGCCGCGGAAGTCAGCGGGAAATCGGGGCGCCGATGGGCGCATCCATCAATTCTACGACTTCCTGAGCCGCCTGGCTGACTTCTCGGTTCACGACTTTCGCGTCGAACTCATCCTGCGCTGCCAATTCGACCCTCGCGGTATCGAGTCTGCGCTGCTGTTCCTCGGGTTTTTCGGTGCCACGACCGATGAGCCTCCGCACCAGTTCCTCCCAGGTCGGCGGGAGCAGGAACACGAGAAGTGCCTCCGGCATCACGGCCCTGACCTGGCGGGCGCCCTGCAGGTCGATCTCGAGCATGACCCGCTTTCCGGCGGCCAACGCCTCATCGATGGGAGGTCGCGGCGTGCCGTAACGGTACGAATTGTGCACAACCGCCCACTCGAGCAACTCGCCGTCCGCGATCTTTCGATCGAACTCCTCATCGTCGACGAAGTAGTAGTGCACGCCATCGATCTCGCCCGGGCGTGGCGTGCGCGTCGTCGCCGACACACTCAGCATGACGTCTGGATAATTCTCCCGGATGTGCGCAGACACGGTGCCCTTGCCCACCGCGGTCGGCCCGGCAAGCACGATGAGTCGGCTGGGCTCGGCACCCTGGCGGGACACGAGGTAGTCGCGAAGTCTGCTTCGCTGGCGGATACCAAGGCCGCCGACCCGCTTCTTGTCGGAAATTTCGAGCTCGGCCATCACCCGGCCCACTCGCGCAGGGCCGAGCGTCGGCACGCTTGTGAGGAGTTCGGTCACACGAAGAGTCGCCTCGGGGCTGTCCGGATCCGCCCAGGCGGACTGCGCGACCGCGAGAGCGGTCTTCTCTTTCGAGGCGATGGACTGCTTGACCGCGGCACGGGCACGTCGTGCGGCGATGGCTGCCCGACCGGCCGCGGCCCTGTCCACCTCGGGTGGTGCCGGTCTCGGTGTCATCGCCCTGCTCCGGCGATGAGAACCTCTGCCTGGCCGACGAGCTCGGCGCGAGCACCGTCGGGGCCGGCGCGCAACACACTGCGCCCCAGGTTGGCGATGACATTGCCGGAGACTGAACCGAACAGGGCGGGAAGGTCGGTGAGAAGCGCGCCCTGCTCACCGAAGCCGGGGGCGAGCACAGGCGTGTTCGAGAGACTGGATGCCTCGATGCCGTAGTCAGCGGACCGCACAGTGGCCCCGATCACGACTCCGATCGAGCCGAGACCCTGCGCCGAAGAATTGAGAGACTGCACCTCATCGACGATACCCGCAGCGACCGTTCGACCGTGATGCTCACCGCGGTCCAGGACCGCGGTCTGAGTGTCGACGGATTCGGGATTCGACGTAGCTGCGAGCACGAAGAGTCCCTTGCCGCCCGTGTGGGCGAGATCGACGACGTCGGCGAGCGAGCCGACGCCCTGATAGGCGGAGAGGGTCATCGCGTCGGCTTCGAGGGGAGAACCCGGGGTGAGCCAGGCCGCGCCGTAAGCGGCGACGGTAGAACCGACATCGCCGCGTTTGGCGTCGGCGATCACGAGCAACTCAGCTCCACGTGCCGCGGCGAGCACGGCCTCGAGCGCCACGAAACCCGCTGAGCCGAAACGCTCGAAGAACGCCACCTGCGGCTTCACGATTCCGACGACTCCTGCCGCGACATCCACGCACCTGAGCCCGAATTCACGGGCACCATCGGCGGAATCCGGCAGGCCCCAGGCGTCGAGGAGATACGCGTGCGGGTCGATGCCGAGGCACAACCGACCCTTCGCGGTGAAGACAGCGTCCAGTCGCTCCCCGAAACTAAGCATGTGCTGCTTCCGACCGCGCCAATCGCTCTGCGCGATCGATCGCGTAGTCCTGCAGCGACCTGACGTCGAATCCATCGCGGATCGCTTCGAATGACGCGACGGCCGCACCGAGCTGGGCGATCGTCGTGAAGAGCGGCTTATCGGCGGCTACCGTGGCCGTGCGGATCTCGTATCCGTCCGCTCTCGCGCTTCGACCGCTCGGCGTGTTGATGACCACGTCGACCTCGCCCTGGTTGATGAGCTCGACGATCGACGGCTCGCCGTCGACGACCTCCTGGCCCATGAAGTACTTGCGCACGACCCTGGCCTCGATGCCATTGCGGGCGAGAACCTCGGCCGTGCCCTCGGTGGCAAGGATCTTGAAGCCGAGCTGGCTGAGCCGGAGCACAGGCAGCACGATGGCGCGCTTGTCGCGGTCGGCGACAGACACGAAGACCGCTCCGCTCGAGGGCAGTCCGCCATAGGCGGCCTCCTGGCTCTTCGCGAACGCTTTGGGGAAGTTCGAATCGATGCCCATGACCTCGCCGGTCGAGCGCATCTCCGGGCCCAGCACCGAGTCGACGACGTGGCCCTCGACCGTGCGGAAGCGCTTGAACGGCAACACCGCCTCCTTGACCGACACCGGGGCATCCATCGGCACGATCGAGCCGTCCTGTGCCGGCAGCATGCCGTCGGCAACCAGCGAGCGGATATCGCGGCCGACCATGATCAGCGCCGCGGCCTTCGCGAGCGGTATGCCGAGAGCCTTCGAGACGAACGGGACCGTCCTGGATGCCCTGGGGTTCGCCTCGAGCACGTACAGGATCCCCTGGCCGATGGCGAACTGCACGTTGATGAGCCCGCGAACGCCGATTCCGGCAGCGATCCCGCGTGTTGCTTCGCGGACCCGGTCGATCACGTCACGCCCGAGCGTCACGGGCGGCAGGGTGCACGCTGAGTCGCCGGAGTGGATGCCCGCCTCCTCGATGTGCTCCATGATGCCGCCGATGTAGAGCTCGGTGCCGTCGTAGAGCGCGTCGATGTCGATCTCGATGGCGTCGTCGAGGAACCTGTCGACGAGCAGCGGGGAACCGGGGGCGATGATCGCCTGGTCCTTCACACGTTCGAAGTAGTCGGCCATCGACTCTGTGTCGTAGACGATCTCCATGCCGCGGCCGCCGAGCACGTGCGATGGGCGCACGAGCACCGGATATCCGATGTCTTCCGCGATGGTGATCGCCTCGTCACGATTCGTGGCCGTCCCGTTCTTCGGGGCGATGAGGCCGGCATCGGACAGGATTCTCGAGAACAGCCCGCGCTCTTCGGCGAGGTCGATGGCTTCCGGCGTGGTGCCGAGGATCGGTACACCGGCATCCTTCAGGCCCTGCGCCAGTCCCAGCGCGGTCTGCCCGCCGAGCTGCACGACGACGCCGACGAGCTCGCCGGACTGCGACTCCGCGTGGATGATCTCCAGCACGTCCTCGAGGGTCAGCGGCTCGAAATAGAGCCTGTCGCTCGTGTCGTAGTCGGTCGAGACCGTCTCGGGGTTGCAGTTGATCATGATGGTCTCGAAGCCGGCATCGGACAGCGCGAATGACGCGTGCACGCAGGAGTAGTCGAACTCGATGCCCTGCCCGATGCGATTCGGGCCCGAACCCAGGATGATGACCTTGCGTCGATCGCTCGGGGTCACCTCGGTCTCGAGGTCGTAGCTCGAGTAGTGGTACGGCGTGAGAGCCGGGAATTCGCCGGCGCAGGTGTCCACGGTCTTGAAGACCGGGCGCACGTTCAGCTGCCAGCGCTGCTGCCGCACCTCGGACTCGGCAATCCCGCGCAATTGCGCGATCTGCACGTCGCTGAAGCCGTGATCCTTCGCGAGTCTCAGCACCGCCTCGTCGAGGGACTCGGCACCGGCGATGTCTGCGGCGACCTCGTTGATCAGCGCGATCTGGTCGATGAACCACGGGTCGATCGCGGTGGCGTCGAAGACTTCGGCCGTCGTCGCACCCGCCCGCATGGCCTGCTGCACCGTGACGATGCGGCCGTCGGTCGGGATGGATGACACGGCGAGCAGTTCGGCCTTATCGCCGGGTTCGCCCTCCCAGTGGAAGCTGCTCCCCCGCTTCTCGAGCGATCGCAGCGCCTTCTGCAGGGCCGTCGAGTAGTTGCGGCCGATAGCCATCGCCTCGCCGACCGATTTCATCGTCGTGGTCAGTCGCACATCGGCGGCCGGGAACTTCTCGAACGCGAATCGTGGGACCTTGACCACGACATAGTCGAGGGTCGGCTCGAAGGATGCGGGCGTGACTTTCGTGATGTCGTTGGGGATCTCGTCGAGGCGGTAGCCGATTGCCAGCTTCGCCGCGATCTTGGCGATCGGGAATCCCGTGGCCTTGGATGCCAGGGCGCTCGAACGCGAGACACGGGGGTTCATCTCGATGACGATCACGCGACCGTTGGAAGGATCGATGGCGAACTGGATGTTGCATCCGCCGGTATCGACGCCGACGGCGCGGATGATGTCGATGCCGATGTCGCGGAGGTTCTGGTACTCACGGTCGGTGAGAGTGAGCGCGGGGGCCACGGTGATCGAGTCTCCGGTGTGCACGCCCACGGGGTCGACGTTCTCGATGGAACACACGACCACGGTGTTGTCCGCGGTGTCGCGCATGAGCTCGAGCTCGTATTCCTTCCACCCGAGGATCGACTCCTCGAGCAGCACCTCCGTGGTCGGGCTCTGGTGCAGTCCGTCGGTGACCATGCGGATGAGCTCCCCACGGTCGTACGCGAATCCCGAGCCCAGCCCGCCCATCGTGAAACTGGGGCGGATGACGAGCGGGTAGCCGAGATCCTCGGCGAAGTCGACGGCCTCGGCGACGGTGTGCGCGATGTAGCTCTTCGCGACGTCCGCGCCGGAATCCAGCACGAGCTGCTTGAAGATCTGGCGATCCTCGCCCTTGTTGATCGCTTCGAAGTTCGCGCCAATCAGCTCGACGCCGTACTTCTCCAGGATCCCATGCTTATGCAGGTCGATCGCGGCGTTCAGCGCGGTCTGTCCACCCAGTGTCGGCAGGATCGCATCAGGCTTCTCCTTCGCGATGATGGTCTCGATGACCTCCCAGGTGATGGGCTCGATGTAGGTCGCGTCGGCGAAATCGGGATCGGTCATGATCGTCGCCGGGTTCGAGTTGACCAGGATGACGCGCACGCCCTCCTCTCGCAGCACGCGGCAGGCCTGGGTGCCCGAGTAGTCGAACTCTGCCGCCTGGCCGATGACGATCGGGCCGGAGCCGATCACCAGGACGGAGTTGATATCGGAACGCTTGGGCATTACTTGCCGTCCTTGCTCTTCAGGACCATGTCCCGGAAGCGATCGAAGAGATAGTTGGCATCGTGCGGGCCGGCCGCGGCCTCGGGGTGGTACTGCACGGAGAAGGCCGGGATGTCGAGGGCGTTGAGGCCCTCGACGACATTGTCGTTGAGGTTGACGTGGCTGACCTCGACGCGACCGAAACCGGCGGGGCTGTCCGAGATCACCCCGATCGGGGCATCTACGGCGAACCCGTGATTATGACTGGTGATCTCGGTGCGGCCGGTGGCCACGTCGATCACGGGCTGGTTGATGCCGCGGTGACCGAAGGGCAGTTTGTAGGTGCCGAACCCCAGCGCCCGACCCAGAAGCTGGTTGCCGAAGCAGATCCCGAAGAACGGCAGGCCGTGCTTCAGCACAGCCTGGAGCAGGGCGACATGGTCGTCGGATGCCGCGGGGTCGCCGGGCCCGTTCGAGTAGAACACCGCCACGGGGTCGATCGCGAGAAGGTCGTCGATCGAGATCGACTGGGGAAGCACGTGCACGTCGAAGCCGCGCGCGACGAGGTAGTTGACGGTCGAGGTCTTCACCCCGAGGTCGAGCACGGCGAGTCGACCGATGCTGCCAGCCGTCGATGCCACGACGTAGGCGACCTCGGTCGAGACCCGGGCGGAGAGATTCTGACCGGACATCAGCCCGGCCTCGCGCACGATGGCGAGCTGGGATTCAGGGTCGAGTGCGGCATCGGTTCCCGAGAAGATTCCGCCACGCATCGAACCCGCGTCGCGAAGCCGCCTCGTGACCGCCCTCGTGTCGATCCCGCTGATTCCGACCACGGCTTCGGCGACCAGCTGGTCGTCCAGCGACCCCGTCGCCCGGTAGTTGGAGACGACGCGACTGGGATCGCGCACCACGTATCCGGACACCCAGATGCGGGACGACTCCATGTCTTCGCCGTTGACACCCGTGTTGCCGATGTGCGGCGCGGTCATCACGACGATCTGTCCCGCGTAACTCGGGTCGGTCAGCGTCTCTTCGTAGCCGGTCATGCCGGTCGCGAAGACCACTTCCCCGAGGGTGCGACCTGTCGCGCCGTAGGCTCGACCCGGATAACGAGTGCCGTCCTCGAGCACCAGGACTGCTGGATCTATACTCACGATGGATTCCTTTCGGCGAGCAGGTTCTTGACGGCCTGCTCGAATTCCGTGGGCTGCGCCATGCGCAGGTAACTGTCGACGACCCTGTCACCGAGCATCCACTCGATGAGGTGCAGGCCATCTTTTTCGACGACCCGGTCGATGGTCCAGGTGGCCCTGCGGACGTCATGCAGATCAGCGAGCGGGATGAACAGGTCCTTGCCCGGCAATTGCAACAGGATGCCGCTCGCAGCCACGACCGCTGTCACATTGCTGCGGAACCCGAGCCCGTGTACGGCGATGCGGTCGAGGGGATCGCCGCTCGCGGTCGTTGCGACGTACTTCCCGTCGAGAGTCGTGAGGACGGTGCCGAGGTCTGCGGGAGCCTGCTGCAGCGGCACGATGTCGCGCTGCCGACGGCGGCGGGCCATCCACCCGAGCACCATGAGCAACAGCAGGAGAGCGAGGAAGACCACGACGATGGCCTGCAGGATCGTCCTATCCACGAGCACCACCGCTTCTGGATACGGTGTCGGCATCGACGAGCTCGCCGGCGGCGACCGTGAGGTAGCCGTCGTGGATGGTCGTCATGACCCGGCCGGGAAGCTGGCGACCGAGGTATGGGGAGTTGACGCCCTTGCCGCGCAGGTCGCTCGTGGCGAAAGTGCGGGAGGCTGCGGGGTCGTACAGCGTGAGGTTCGCAGGGCTCCCCACGGAGAATGCCGCGTCGTAACCGTCGAGCCGACCGATCTCGGCGGGCTTCGACGACAGGACCCGTGCGACATCCGACCAGTCGAGCAGCCCACCCTGCACGACCGCCGCGTGCACGACGCTCAAGGCTGACTCCAGCCCGACCATGCCGTTGGCCGCCTCGTCCCAGGCACAGTCCTTGGCCTCGACGGGATGCGGGGCATGATCGGTGGCGACGATGTCGATGGTGCCATCGGCGAGAGCTTCCCTCAGGGCCAGTACGTCTTCGTCCCGCCTCAGCGGCGGGTTGACCTTGAATCGTGAATCGTAGCTGCGCGCCAGCTCTTCGGTGAGCAGCAGGTGGTGCGGTGTGACCTCGGCCGTGACATCCACTCCCCTGGCTTTCGCCCAGCGGATGACGTCGACCGATCCCGCAGTCGAGACGTGACATACGTGCAGTCGCGCACCGACATGCTGTGCGAGAAGCACGTCACGGGCGATGATCGACTCCTCGGCAACGGCAGGCCAGCCGGCCAGGCCGAGCTCGCTGGAGAGGGCGCCCTCGTTCATCTGGGCGCCGAGGGTAAGTCTCGGATCCTGGGCGTGCTGGGCCACGACGCCGCCGAACGTCGTGACGTACTCGAGGGCGCGACGCATGAGCAGCGCGTCGTGGACGCAGTGTCCGTCATCGGAGAACACACGGACCTGTGCGCGCGACTGCGCCATCGCGCCGATCTCGGCGAGCTGCTCCCCCGCGAGTCCGGCCGAGACGGCACCGATCGGGCGGACTGTCACGTAGCCGTGCTGCTGGCCGAGAGACTGCACCTGTTCGACGACGCTCGCGGTGTCCTGAACCGGCAGCGTGTTGGCCATCGCGAAGACCGCGGTGAATCCACCGATCGCCGCCGCACGGGAACCGGTGAGCACGGTTTCGCTCTGCTCGAATCCCGGCTCCCTGAGGTGCGTGTGCAGATCGACGAGCCCGGGCAGTGCGATGAGCCCGGCTGCGTCGATCGTGTGCGAGCCCGTCTGCGCTTCGTCGACGAATATCCCGTTCTCGACGAACAGGTCCGCCGAGGTTCCGTCGGGCAACTGTGCTCCGATAATCCTGATGCTCATGTGCGGGCCTCCTGCGCTTGTGACGGCGCGGTTCCAGAAAGCAGGTGGTACAGCACGGCCATCCTTATCGATACCCCGTTGGCGACCTGCTCGAGCACAGTCGATTGCACAGAGTCGGCGGCGCCGGAAGAGATCTCGAGCCCGCGATTCATGGGCCCCGGGTGCATCACCATGCTAGCCGCAGGAAGACGGGCGACCCGTTCGTCGTCCAGCCCCCACTGGCGGCTGTACTCCCTCGCATTCGGGAAGAATGCCGCACTCATACGCTCGGCCTGGATGCGCAGCATCATCACCACGTCCGGTGCGGCATCCACCGCTGCGTCGAGATCGAAGGTGACGGTGGCCGGCCAGCCCGCCGTGCTGACGGGCAGCAGGGTCGCCGGGGCGACGAGCTGCACGCTCGCGCCGAGAGTCGAGAGCAGCCAGAGGTTCGATCGTGCGACCCGTGAGTGCAGGATGTCGCCCACGATGGCCACCGTCACTCCGTCGAGCGCCTTGCCGCGCGAAGCATATCCGTGCAGCCGCTTGCGGATCGTGAACGCGTCGAGCAGTGCCTGCGTCGGATGCTCGTGGGTGCCGTCGCCCGCATTGACGATGCCGGCGTCGATCCAGCCGCTGTCTGCCAGCACCCTGGGAGCCCCGGATGCCCCGTGCCGGATGACCACGGCATCCGCCCCCATCGCGGCGAGCGTCTGGGCGGTGTCTTTCAGGCTCTCGCCCTTCGACACGCTCGAGCCTTTCGCACTGAAGTTGATGACGTCAGCGCTGAGGCGCTTGGCCGCGACTTCGAACGACACCCGCGTGCGCGTGGAATCTTCGAAGAAGAGGTTGACGACGGTCTTGCCCCGCAGGGTCGGGAGCTTCTTCACCTCACGATTCGCGACATCCGCCATGTCCTCGGCGATGTCCAGGATCGCGACGGCCTCGTCGCGGGACAGGTCTTTCGTCGACAGCAGGTGTCTCATTCGATCGACACCTCATCGACGCCGTCGATCTCGGCCAGCCGCACCATGATGCGCTCCGAGGTGGACGTTGGCAGGTTCTTGCCCACGAAGTCGGCCCTGATCGGAAGCTCGCGGTGGCCGCGGTCGACGAGCACAGCAAGCCTGACTGTGCGGGGTCGACCGAGGTCGCTCAGCGCATCGAGGGCCGAGCGGATTGTCCGCCCTGAATAGAGCACATCGTCCACGAGCACGACGGTCTTGCCGTCGATACCGCCAGCCGGGATGGTCGTCGGGCTGGGTGCTCGTGTTGGGTTCTTTGCGAGATCGTCGCGATACATGGTCACGTCGAGCGATCCGACGCTCACGCTGCCGGGCTCGATGCCGTTCAGGATTCCGCCCACTCTGGCGGCGAGCGTGACCCCGCGCGTGGGGATACCCAGAATGACGAGACCGTCCGATCCCCGATTGGACTCAAGGATCTCGTGGGAGATGCGAGTCAACGCACGGGTGATATCAGCCTGCTGCAGCACGTGGCGTGCAGTCATTCTGACCTCCTTCCCCGTCTCTCTGGACGGAACTTAAAGGATGTCTGTTTCGCCCACTATAGCGCGCTTCCCCCGGCCCGACCCGGCGCGCCCGCGGCGACCGCGACCGCGACCTCGGCCAGCGCACTGGAGTCGAACGACCACTGTTGCCAGTACAGCGGCACCTCGATGGGTGATCCCCCGAGCACGACGAGGGCTCCGGATGCCACGAGGTCGGCCGCCTGCTCATCGGGGAGCATCCCCCAGCCGAGGCCGAGGGTCACGGCCCTCAGGAAATCGGCGGATCCGGGCACGTAGTGGCGTGGCGGCACATGGGGATCCACTCCGCGAGAGAGCAGGTACTCGTGCTGCAGCGTGTCTTTCCGATCGAAGGCGATCATCGGCGCGTCAGCCAGCGAGGTTGCAACCGGCCCGTCGCAGTCCCAGATCCTGGCGAAGTCCGAACTGGCCGTGGCGCGGTAGGTCATGCCGCCCACGCGAGTCGAGATGCATCCCTGCACGGGCTCGCTGACGGAGGTGACGGCCGCCATCACTGTGCCTTCCCGCAACAGCGCCGTGGAGTGTGCCTGGTCTTCTCTCGTGATGTCGAAAATGACGCCCTCGACGGAGGCGACGGCATCCAGGAACCACGTGGCGAGGGAATCCGCGTTGACCACGATCGGAATCGTGGTCGCCACCTGATTTCCGGATTCGAGCGCCGCAGCCGTCTCGACACCCAACAGGTCGACCTGCCGCGCCATTCGCATGACGATGGTGCCGGAGTGCGTGAGCCTCACCGGTTTCGACCTGACCACGAGCACCCGGCCGACGTCGCTCTCGAGTGCTTTGATCCGCTGGCTCACGGCCGAGGCGGTGATCGACAGTGATCGGGCTGCCGCCTCGAAACTGCCACCGTCGATGACTGCCGTGAGCGCTTTGAGTTGGTCGGTAGGGAGCTCCATACTGAAGAATTCTAATGGTGCCTAAGAACCATTAGTTGGTCTAATTTAGCGGCAGGCAATAGATTCTGGGGGTGATCTTCTCCGCCGCCGTTGCCGGCTTCTTCTCTGGCGCTGCGCTTATTATCGCCATCGGCGCCCAGAATGCGTTCGTGCTCCGACAGGGAATCCGGCGTGAGCATGTCCTGCCGATAGTGCTCGTGTGCGCCCTGTCTGACGCGATCCTCATCGCGCTCGGCGTTGCCGGGATCGGAACGCTCGTCACCGCTGCACCTGTCGTACTCGAGATCATCCGGTGGGCCGGCGTTGCCTTCCTGGTCGGCTACGCGATTTTCGCCGCTCGCAGGGCCATCCGTCCGAGCGCCCTCGTGGTCGGCACGAGCGACACGATCACCCGCACGGCGGCGGTCGCGACGGTCCTGGCCCTGACCTGGCTGAATCCGCACGTCTACCTCGACACCGTGCTTTTGCTCGGGTCGCTGTCCACTGCTCACGGGCCGGAGGGCCGGTGGTGGTTCGCGGGCGGGGCGATTCTCGCGAGCCTCGTGTGGTTCACCGCGCTCGGCTTCGGCGCCCGGCTGCTGAGGGGATTCTTCGCCAAGCCGATGGCGTGGCGCATCCTCGATCTCGGCATCGCCGTGGTCATGCTCGTGCTCGCCGTGCGACTCGCGTTGCCGCAGTAACACCACCGCGCAGCTCGATCAGTAGTGCAATCAGGCCCAGCGCTTGAGCAGGTACCTCTCCAGCAGGCCGATCAGGGCATCCGTCGTCTTGCCGAGCACGGCCAGCAGCACGATCGCCAGGAAGGTGCGATCGAGTCTGCCATTGTTCGCCGAATCGCTGAGCAGGAATCCGAGGCCCATGGATGCCGCGATCAGCTCGGCCGCGACGAGAAACAGCCACGACTGCGCGAGTGCAAGCCTGAGCCCGGAGACGATGCTCGGAACGACGGCGGGAAGCTGCACCTGCCGCAGCAGCTGGAACCGTCCCAGCCCGTAGGCGCGACCGAGCTCGACGAGCTGCGGATCCACGTGACGGAGCGCCCCGGCCACCGTCGTGTACACCGGGAACAGTGCCCCGATGGCGATCAGGGTGACTTTCGAGTCTTCGTTGATTCCCAGGTACAGGATGAGCAGCGGCACCCAGGCGAGCGATGGCACAGCCCTGAAGGCCCCGATGGTCGGGGCGAGCACTGCGCTGGCGACCCTCGACAGTCCCACGAACGATCCGACGACCAGGCCGATGCTGGCACCGGCAAGGAAGCCAATCACGACGCGCTGCACGGAGATACCCACGAACGGGCCCAGTTGACCACGCGCGGCGAGGTCGATGGCCGCGAGCCACACGCTGGCCGGGGAGGGAAGCCGGTACGCGGGCACGAGCCCCGTGGCCGAGATGAACTGCCAGCCGCCGAGCAGCAGCACCGGCAGCAGGAAGCCGAGGGCGATCATCCACGGCCTCGACGTACGGTCACCCCGTCGTCTCTGGCCGGTCGCCGTGCCGGCGGCCGAGTATCCGTACGCGGAACCGTAGTGCACAAGGCTCGCAGCCGGCTCCGTGGCGGAGTCGGCTGCGAGGTTGCGCTGGAAGGTGTTGTCAGCCAATGACCGACGGGTCCGACTGGTCGATGAACTCGGTATTGAAGAGCGAGTCGAGGGCGGAGTCGATGAGATCCTGGCTCGCGACGTCTCCCGATTCGACGAAGATCGGCCCGATGACCGCGAGCACATCCTTCTGCTTCTTCCCCGGCGTCGGGTCGACCTCGAGGTTGGTCCGATCGGTGATCACCGAAGTGGCGATAGCGGGGTCGATCCCGGCCACGGAGGCGAGGATTCCCGCCGTCTCCTCCGGGTTGGCGATGGCGTACTCACGAGCCTTCTCGTAGGCGTCGACGACGAGCTGGGCGAGGTCAGGCGAGGCCGCGAGGAAGCTCTCTGTCGCGTTCAGGAACCCGTAGCTGTTGAAATCGATGTTGTCGTAGATGATCTTCGAACCGGCGGTCGCGACGCTCGTCGAGAGCAGCGGATCCAGTCCCGACCACGCGTCGACGGCACCGGACTCGAGAGCCGCTTTACCGTCGGCGTGCTGCAGGTTCTGCACAGTCACGTCGTTCAGCGTCAGTCCGGCCTCACCGAGCGCCTGCAGGAGGAAGAAGTAGGGATCGGTGCCTTTCGTCGCGGCGATCGACTTCCCCTTCAGTTCGGAGACCTCGGTGATGGTCGAGCCTGCGGGGACCAGGATCGCCGCCCAGTTCGGCTGCGAGTAGATGTCGATGGTCTGGATCGGTGATCCGTTGGAGCGGGCGAGCAGTGCCGCCGATCCCGCGGTCGACCCCACGTCGATGGCGCCGGCACGCAGTGCCTCGTTGGCCTTGTTCGACCCGGCGGACTGCACCCAGTTGATCGCGACCTTGCCGTCGGTGGCATCCTCGAGCCAGCCCTGGTCTTTGATGATCAGGCTGAGCGGGTTGTAGGTGGCGAAGTCGATGTTCAGCACATCGGCGCTCCACTCCCCGGGGAGGGTGCTCGCGGGCTCCGGCTCGGCGACGACGCCCGAACCCTCACCGGCGCAGGCCGACAGGGCGATGGCTACAGTTGCGGCAATAGCGATCAGGGGCAGAAACTTCTTCGTGCTCATGGTGTTCCTCAGAATGTGTGGACGGGGTGGTGGGTTGACACGCCGAGCCCCTCCAGGAGCTCGGCACGCAGGTGCGCCAGGGATGAATCGCCGCGATCGCGCGGTCGGGTTCCCGGGACGGTGATGACGGAACGGATGACCGCTCCGGAGTTGCTCGCATAGCCGGGCTCGGCGCCGAGCAGCACGACGCGGTCGGCGAGATACAGCGCCTCCTCGACGTCATGGGTGACGAACAGGATGGTGGCGGGTTCCGCCGCGTGGATATCCAGCAGCAGGTCCTGCATGGTGAGCCGGGTCAGCGCGTCGAGTGCGCCGAACGGCTCGTCGAGCAGCAGCACTCCCGGTCCACGGGCGAGGGCACGGGCGAGGGATGCGCGCTGGGCCATGCCGCCGGAGATCTGACGCGGGCGGAGGGCCGCGGCATCCGTCAACTGCACGAGCTCGAGAAGCTGGGCGACCCTCTCCCGCCGTTCGCTTCGCGGGGTGGCCTGAGGGAGGCCGAGATCGACATTGGCTTCGATCGAGCGCCAGGGAAGCAGCCGTGGTTCCTGGAAGGCGATGGCCGATCGCTGGTCGATGCCGCTGAGGGCGGTGCCCCCGATGCTGACGGTTCCGCTGTCGGGAACATCGAGCCCGCCGACCTGGCGCAGCAGCGTCGACTTGCCGCTCCCCGAGGCGCCGATGAGCGCCACGATGTCGCCAGCGGCGATCTCGAGCGAGACCTCCCGCAGCACCCGGCGCGGCGCATCCTTCGATGTCGCACCGGGGAAGGTGCGCTCCACATCGACGAGAGACACCGAGAGCGCGGCGGCACTGCTGTGGGGGGTGGCTGGGGCTGAGGTCACCCCTGCAGGTTAGGGGCTGGGGCCAGGCACCCCACAACCCGGACGTAACGTTGCGTCATGCTCGGGCGCGCAACGGCCAGAACGATCAGCTCCGGCTGGCGGCGATGCGGCCCAATAGCCCGTTCACGAAGCCCGCAGAGTCGTCTGTGCTGTGCAGTTTCGCCGACTCGACGGCTTCTGAGATCGCGACGCTGTCGGGCACTTCGGTGTTGTAGAGGATTTCCCAGACACCGATGCGCAACAGTGCCCGGTCGACCGCCGGCATTCGCGCGAGAGTCCAGTCCTGGGCGTTCGTCTCGATGAGCTCGTCGATCTCGTCGCCGTGCTCGGTGATGCCGATGACGATGTCGCGGGCATAGGCCCACGAGGATGCACGCTTCGTGTCTCCCTCGGCTCGCGCCTGCTCGGCGGCCAGCACGGTGTTGATCGATTCTTCGCGAACGTCGGCTCCGTAGAGCACGTCGAGGGCACGCTTGCGCGACTTGGTGCGAGCGCCCATCAGGCCGCCGCCTCCGGTGTCGTGAGCATGTCAGTCATTGACGCGACCGAGGTACGAGCCGTCGCGCGTGTCGACCTTGACCCTGGTGCCCTGTTCGAGGAACAGCGGTACCTGGATCTGGTAGCCGGTCTCGACTGTCGCGGGCTTCGTGCCACCCGTCGAACGATCGCCCTGGAGGCCCGGCTCCGTGTAGGTGATCTCCAGCGTGACGGATGCCGGCAGCTCGACGTAGAGCGGGTCGCCGTTGTGCAGGGCGATGGTCACGTTCTGGTTCTCGAGCATGAAGTTCGCCGCGTCACCGACGTTGGCGGGCGACAGCGTGATCTGGTCGTAGTTGCCGATGTCCATGAAGACGTAGTTCTCGCCGTCCTTGTACAGGTACTGGAAGTCGGCGCGGTCGACGACCTCGGTCTCGATCTTCGCTCCGGCGTTGAACGTGCGGTCGACGACTTTGCCGCTCATGACGTTCTTGACCTTGGTGCGCACGAAGGCGCCACCCTTGCCGGGCTTGACGTGCTGGAAGTCGATGACGGTCCACAGCTGGCCGTCCATGTTGAGAACGACGCCGTTCCTGATGTCAGCGGTAGAGGCCATGGGAATGTTCCATTCGTTGGTGACAGTGTTGGTCGGGATGTCCGTGTTGGCCGACATCCCGATGCTGGTCGAGACCGACCATCGATTCTACGTGTTGGGGGCGCCTCTAGCGAACGAGGCGGGAGCGGACGAGGCTCAGCGCAAGGCTGTACGAGTCGAAACCGAATCCGGCGATCACGCCCGTGGCCACCGCAGAGATCACGCTCGTGTGCCTGAACTGCTCCCGCGCGTGCGGATTGCTGAGGTGCACTTCGACGAGGATGAGCCCCGCCGAGGTGACGAGCTTCGCCGCATCGCTGAGTGCGTAGGAGTAGTGCGTGAAGGCGGCGGGATTCAGGATGACGGGGCTCGAGGTATCCACGGCCTCGTGCAGCCAGCCGATCAGGGTCGCTTCGTCATCAGTCTGTCGCAGGTCGATGGTGAGCCCTGCGGATGCCCCTGTGGATGCCTCAGACTCGAGTCGCGCCCTGAGATCGTCGAGCGTGCCACTGCCGTACACATCGGGTTCCCGAGTGCCGAGCCTGCCGAGGTTGGGGCCGTTGAGAACGAGGACTGTGGTCACGGGTTCGAGTGTATCGATCGACAGTCCCGCCGCAGTCGGCTCACACGCCCACTTCCTGGTAGGCCGCGTACAGCATCGCTTCATCGGGCCCGGCGAGCACCGAGGGCTTTCCCACGTCGTCGAGCACGATGAACCGGATCATCCCGGCCCTCGCCTTCTTATCGCGCTGCATGGTCGCGAGAAGCGTGTTCCAGCGACCGAGCGAATAGTCGATCGGCAGGGTGAGCGACTCGAGGATGGAGCGGTGGCGATCGACGACGGCATCGGAGAGCGAACCGGCGAGACGGCCCAGCTCTGCGGCGAACACCATTCCGACGCTGATGGCCGCGCCATGGCGCCAGCGGTACCGCTCGGCGTGCTCGATGGCGTGGCCCAGCGTGTGACCGTAGTTCAGGATCTCCCTGAGCCCCGACTCCTTGAAGTCCTCGCCGACGACCCTGGCCTTCAGGCCGATCGACAGTTCGACGACGCGGCGGAACTCGGCGCTGTGCGGGTCGGTGACCAGATCCACATCCGCTTCGATGATGTCGAGGATCTCGGGTTCACCGATGAATCCGCACTTCACGATCTCGGCGAATCCGGCGAGGATCTCGTTGCGCGGAAGGTCGTCGAGCACGTCGAAGTCGGCGATCACCGCTGCGGGTGCGTAGAACGAGCCGACCAGGTTCTTGCCCTCGGCCGTGTTGATGCCGGTCTTGCCACCGACGGCCGCATCCACCATCCCGGCGACACTCGTCGGGCACTGGATGAGTTTCACGCCGCGGAGCCAGGTCGCCGCGACGAAGCCGGCGAGGTCTGTCGTTGCGCCTCCCCCGAAGCCGATGACAGCGTCGGTGCGCGTGAAGTCGGTCTGGCCCATGATGCCCCAGCAGAAGGCGGCGACCTCGACGCGCTTCGCATCCTCGGCATCAGGCACCTCCGCCAGCAGCACCTCATAGCGGTCTGACAGCGACTCGCGAAGGGCGTTGGCACGCGCGCCGAGAGTGGACGGATGCACGATCAGCACCTTGGACACGCGGGATCCGAGGTGCTCGGCGATCGTGGCGAGCGTCCCGTTGCCGATGATCACGTCGTAGGGGTCTGTGCCTTTGACGGGGATGACGGTGGAAGTCATGACTGTTGCCTTTCAAGCCAGTGGAAAATCTGCCGGGCCACGCGGTCGAGCGGCTGGCTGGAGGTGTCGACGCTGAAGCCGGAAAGCCTGTCGTAGATCGGCTGCCTGGCGTCGACGAGTGCCTGCCAGGCACCGATACCGTCGGCAAGGAGAGGGCGTTTGCCGCCAGAGATGCGGGCCTCGACGGCTTTCGCTGAGACGGTCAGTTGCGCAACCGGATACTGGGCGAGATCGGCCTGGGTTCTCGGATCGAGAACGGCTCCCCCGCCCAGGGTCACCACCGCTCTTTCAGTCAGTGCTTCGGCCACGACATCGCGCTCCACCGAACGGAAATGAGACTCGCCATGCTCGGCGAAGATCTCGGCGATGGTGCCGTGCCGCTCGACTATCCGCCTATCGGTGTCGATGAACGGCACGTTCAGCAGTCGTGCCAGACGTTTGCCGGTGCGCGTCTTGCCCGCTCCGGGCGCGCCGATCAGCACGACGGCGGCGCCCGCGGCCCCGTCAGTCACGATGAGAGGTCACTCACTGTGAGAGGAGGTCGCCGTCGCGAGGTTCTCGGGAATGGCGGCGAGGTACGCGTCGAGGTTGCGTTTGGTCTCTCCGACCGAGTCGCCGCCGAACTTCTCGAGCACGGAATTCGCGAGCACGAGAGCCACCATGGCTTCGGCGACGACGCCCGAGGCTGGCACCGCGCAGACATCGGATCGCTGGTGGTGGGCTTCGGCCGCGGCTCCGGTGGCGACATCCACCGTCCTGAGGGCGTGCGGAACCGTCGAGATGGGCTTCATCGCCGCCCTGACCCGCAGGAGCGTTCCTGTGCTCATACCGCCCTCCGTACCGCCGGCGCGATCGCTGAGCCTCGTGATGCCGTCAGGCCCGATGATCAGTTCGTCGTGGGCTTCTGAACCGCGACGACGCGACGTCTCGAATCCATCGCCGATCTCGACGCCCTTGATCGCCTGGATGCCCATGATCGCGGCAGCGAGCTGCGAGTCGAGCCTGCGGTCCCAGTGCGTGTACGAACCGAGCCCGGGCGGCAGTCCGAAGGCGAGAACCTCGACGACCCCGCCGAGGGTGTCACCATCATCATGGGCCCTGTCGACCTCGACGACCATGGCGGCGGATGTCTCGGGGTCGAAGCAGCGCAGAGGGTCGGCGTCGAGCGTGGCAACGTCGCCCGCGCCCGGCAGAGGTGAGCCGTCGGGAACCCGAACCGTGCCGATCGCGAGCGTGTGGCTGAGGATCCGGATTCCGAGCTCGGAGAGAAAAGACCTGGCGACCGCACCGAGAGCCACGCGCGCCGCGGTCTCCCTCGCGCTCGCACGCTCCAGCACGTTGCGCGCTTCGGGGAAGTCGTATTTCTGCATGCCGACGAGGTCGGCGTGGCCGGGTCGCGGCCGGGTCAGGGCGGCTCCCCGTCCCTTCGGCAGCGCGTCCAGGTCCACCGGCACTGCGCTCATGACGTCGACCCAGCGGGGCCATTCGGTGTTGCCGATGCGCAGGGCGATCGGGCTGCCCATGCTCGTACCGAACCGGATGCCGCCACTGATCGACAGCTCATCCTGCTCGAATTTCATGCGGGCGCCACGGCCGTAACCGAGTGACCGGCGGTGCATATCCGCCTGGATCGCCTCGGGGCTCACGGGAACACCAGCGGGAAGTCCCTCGAGTATGGCGACGAGTTCGGGACCGTGCGACTCACCAGCCGTCAACCAACGCAGCATGTGCCAATCCTCCCATAGCGCGGGAGCAGCTCGGCACTCAGTGAGCGACTGTGGCGGCCCGCATGGCGCCGATCACTGCGCGTTCCTTCTCGAGCTCGACCGCGGGGTCGCCGGCCACGAAGATCCGGATCTGGCCCACGGCCTGGTTCACCAGCAGGTCCAGTCCGGAGATCACGGCACCGCCCGCGTCGGTCCATGTCCGCGCGAGGTCGCTCGGCCATGGATCGTAGGCGACGTCGAACAGCAATGCTGAGCTACGCACGTCGAGTGAGAACTCCGGCAGGCTCTCCCCGCCGGGCACCGTGCTGATGACGGCATCCGGATGCCCGGTCAGCCGCTCGCCCCAGGGCACCACGGTCACCGCGACCCCGAGCACCCGCCCCAGCGCGACGAGAGACTCCGCCTTCGCAGGCGTCCGGGCGAGCACCTGCACTTCGGTCGCGCCGAGCCTTGCGACTCCGGCGATGACGGAGGCTGCGGTCGCGCCCGCGCCCAGCACGTGGACGAGGGCCAGGGCATCCACCCCGACATCCCGGAACGAGCGCTCGACGCCGTACACGTCGGTGTTGAATCCGCGCACTGAGCCGTCGGCCGTCCAGAGCAGGGTGTTGGCGGCTCCGACCACGTCGACCAGTTCGTCGCGTGAATCCAGCAGCGGGAGCACGTCACGCTTGAGCGGCATCGTGAGCGAGAGGCCGCGCCAGCTCGAGTCGCGGGACCCGATGTAGACGGCGAGCGACTCCCCCATGACATCCGCCGAACCGTAGCTCCAGTCCAGACCCAGAACCGCGTATGCGGCCCGGTGGATCGCGGGCGACAACGAATGCGAGATGGGCGAGCCCAGCACCGCGAGCCGGTGGCGGGCCACCTCACTCACAGTATGTGGCGTTCTCTGCGCTCTCGTCACACCACGCGAACAGCCGGTCGACCGCCGCCTGGTGCTCGTCCGCCGTCTCGGAGAACACGGTTTCGCCCGTGGCGAGGTTGATCGGAACGAAGAACAACCAGGGCCCATCGACTGGATTCAGCGCTGCGTCGATCGCGAGGTCTCCGGGGAGGCCGATCGGGCCGACCGGCAGGCCGGGGTTCGCGTAGGTGTTGTAGAGGTTCGAGGGATCTGCCCGCTCCTCCGGCTCGGTCCAGACCGAATCGAATCGTCCGGTGCCGTAGGCGACAGTCGCGTCGGACTGCAGGTTGATGCTCTGTTCGATGCGGTTCTGGAAGACCCGGGAGATCTTGTAGAAGTCGTCGGGGTTGGCACCGGCTTCGCGCTGGATGATCGAGGCCATGATGAGCGTGGTGTAGCGGTTTTCGGGGGCGACCCCCGCGGCATCCAGCCTGCCGACGGTGGTGTCGACGAGGATCTGGAGTATCTGCTGGGCGGTTTCTCCGCCCTGCAGCTCGTAGGTAGCCGGGAATAGGTAGCCCTCGAGCGACGGCGCCTGCTCGGGAAGCCCGTACGCCTGAGGGTCGGCCGCGGCGGCCGTCACCTCCTCGAGAGGAAGTCCGGTCGTCTCGGCGATGACCTCGAGCGAGGTCTCCAGTGAGATCCCCTCCCGGAGCAGCAGCTTGTCCGTCACCTTATTGGCGGTGTCCTGCAGCGCCGCAACAGCGGTCTCAGCGCTCATCATCTTCTGCAGCCGCCAGTTTCCCGGCAGGAAACCGACGTCGGGGTTCTCGACGAGGTAGTCGTAGACCGCGTCGTAGGTCATCGTGACGCCGGCCTCGTGCAGTTCCCGCGCGACATCCGAACCGATATCCCCTGACCGGACCGTGACGATGGCTTCCTCGCCATTGCCAGAGCCGTCAAAGTCTGTGGGCAGCGGAATTCCGAGAAGCTCACGCACCTGCTCGTTGTAGGTGAACCAGCCGTAGGCAGCCACGGCACCACCGGCACCGAGAACGAGCACGATCGGGAGCAGGATCTTCAGCCAGAGCAGGTTGCGTTTTTTGGGGCGGTCGCCACGGCCTCCGCCGCGAGGGCGATCGCCTGACCCTGAGCCGTCGCCACCTGACGACTGCTCACGCACTCGAGCCGCCCGTCGGCTGCCCGGAGCCGGCTCGGTCGCCGCCGCGGGTGCGGCTGCCGCTACCGGTGCATCCTGTGACGCGGGCGCTCCGAAGAGCTGGGCAAAGGAATCGAGCTCCGTCGGCTCGGGCTCTGACGCCTTCGGCGGTGTTGCCGGGGTCGCCCCTGTCGCCCGCTGCGTGAAGATCTCGTCCCAGCTCGGCTCGTCTGCCATGGTTCTATGATCCTTCGGGGGTGTCGACGATGAGACCGGGGGGTGAACCAGCCGCGCGCTCGAAGTCGAGGGCATGTTGCAAAATTATAACGGCGGCAACCTGATCGACCACCGAGCGAGAGTTCTTCGCGTTTCTGCCCGAGGCCCGCAGGGCCGAATTCGCCGACACCGTGGAGAGCCGCTCGTCGACCATGCGCACCGGAATCGCAAGTTCTCGAGCAATCTGCGCGGCGAATTCCCTCGCATCATCGGTGGACGGTGTGTCCCGCCCGGACAGCGCGATCGGCAACCCGACCACGATCTCGAACGCATCGATCTCGGCAGCCAGCTGAGCGATGCGAACCAGGTCGCCGCGGCCACGCTGAACTGTCTCGACCGGAGTCGCCAGCATTCCGTGCAGGTCGCTGCGGGCCACGCCGATGCGGACCTTCCCCACATCGACGCCGAGCCGCACGCCGGTTCGCACTATCGCGACACTGCCGCGGTGATCGCCTCGAGGGCAGCTCCGAGGGCCGCGAGGTCGGAACCGCCGCCCTGGGCAAGATCGTCTTTCCCACCGCCACCGCCGCCGAGCACTCCGGCGGCGACCTTCGCCATCGCCCCGGCCTTGAGGCCGAGTGAGCGCGACGCCTCATTGGTGGCCACGATCACGGCGGGCTTTCCTGCGACATCCGCCGCCAGCGCTACGACGGCGGCACCGGAGCCGAGCCGCTCCCGCACGCCCATGACGAGTGAACGCAGGTCGTCGCCCGAGGGGACGCTGCCCACGTTCTCCGCGACAAGGGCAATCTCGCCGCGCGTGCTGGCATTGGCTACGATCGCGGGAATCCGCTGGGACAGCTGGCCAGCCTCGAACTCCGCGATCTTCTTCTCGGCTGCCTTCAACTCGGCAACGAGAGCGCTGATGCGCTGCGGCAGCTGCTCGCGCGGCGTCTTGAGCGACGAAGTCAGTTCGGAGACTATGGCGCGCTCGGCAGCGAGGTCACGGAAGGCGTCCAGACCGACGAGCGATTCGATGCGACGGTTGGATGACCCGACCGACGATTCGCCAATGAGATTGATGAGGCCGACCTCGGCCGACCGCGACACGTGGGTTCCCGCACAGAGTTCGAGCGACCATGGGCCGCCGATCTCCACGACGCGCACGGTATCGCCGTATTTTTCGCTGAACAGCGCCATCGCACCGAGGGCTTTCGCTTCGTCGATGGGAAGGATGCGCGTCGTCACCTCGAGGTTGTCGCGCACGGCGTTGTTGGCGACCTCTTCGATCTCGCTCTTCGTCGCCGTGGACAACGCGGAGTTCCAGGAGAAGTCGAGTCTCATGTAGCCCGATTTGTTGTACGAACCGGACTGGTGCGCCTGCGGCCCGAGGATCTGTCGAAGGGCGGCGTGGATGAGGTGGGTTGCCGAGTGGGCCTGGGTTGCGCCGCGGCGCCACTCGGGGTCGACGACGCTGGTCGCGGCATCCCCCACCCCGACCTCGCCGGACGTGACCTGCACCTTATGGCTGACGAGCCCCTTTACAGGGCGCTGCACATCGAGCACCTCGAGTTCGAAGCCGTTGCCGACGATCGTGCCGGAGTCGGCCTCCTGGCCGCCGGATTCCGGATACAGCGAGGTCTCGCCGAGGATCACCTCGGCGATCTGGCCCGCGGTGGCGCTCATCACGGAGGCCCCATCCACGATCAGTCCGAGCACGCTCGACTCGGTGTCGAGGTAGTCGTACCCCGTGAAGGTCGTCTCCCCCTGGGCACGGAAGGCGCTGTAGACCGAGAGGTCGGCGAGGTGCTGCTTCTTCGACTTGGCATCGGCCTTGGCCAGGGTTCGCTGGTGGTTCATGAGCGCGTCGAATCCAGCGCGGTCGATCGAGAGTCCGGCTTCGTCCGCGATCTCCAGCGTCAGGTCGATCGGGAAGCCGTACGTGTCGTGCAGGAGGAACGCCGTGTCGGTGGGCAGTTGCGCGGCTCCGGCCTGCTGGGTGCGCGCGACAGCGACATCCAGGATCGTCGTGCCGCTCGCGAGAGTGCGCAGGAAGGTTTCTTCCTCGGCGAGGGCGAGTCGGGAGATCCTGTCGAAGTCGGCGGACACCTCGGGATACTGCGCCTTCATGGCGTCCCGCGACGCCGGGAACAGTTCGGCGAAGGTCGGGTCTTCGACGCCGAGCAGTCGCATCGATCGCACGGTGCGCCTGAGAAGTCGGCGCAGGATGTAGCCGCGACCCTCATTCGCCGGTGTGACGCCATCCGACATCAGCATCAGGCTGGAGCGTACGTGGTCGGCGATGACGCGCATCCTGACGTCATCATCGTGGCTCGCACCGTACCGGCGACCCGACAACTCGGCCGCCCTGTCGAGCACGGGGCGCACCTGGTCGATCTCGTACATGTTCTCGACGCCCTGCTTGATGAATGCGACGCGTTCCATGCCCATGCCGGTGTCGATGTTCTGGCTGGGAAGCTCACCGAGGATCTCGAAGTTCTTGCCGCTGCCGTCGCCGCGGAGGTACTGCATGAAGACGAGGTTCCAGATCTCGACATAGCGGTCGTCGTCGGTGGCCGGTCCGCCGTCGATTCCATACTGGGGACCGCGGTCGAAGAAGATCTCCGAACAGGGCCCCGCCGGTCCCGGCTGCCCGGTCGACCAGTAGTTGGTGTCCATGTCGAGTCGCTGGATGCGCTCGTCAGGCAGACCGGCCGTCTTCTTCCAGAAGTTCACGGCATCGTCATCGTCCTTGTAGACGGTGACCCACAGGTCCTTCTCGTCGAAGCCGAATCCTCCGTTGGGTTCGGTGTTCGTCAGCAGCTCCCAGGCGTATTCGATCGCCTGCTCCTTGAAGTAGTCGCCGAACGAGAAGTTGCCGTTCATCTGGAAGAACGTGCCGTGCCGAGGAGTCTTTCCGACCTCCTCGATGTCGAGCGTCCTGATGCATTTCTGCACACTCGTGGCGCGAGGGTACGGTGCGGGAACCAGCCCGGTCAGGTACGGAACGAACGGCACCATTCCTGCGACGGTGAAGAGCAGCGTCGGGTCATCGCTGACCAGCGAGGCCGAGGGAACGATGGTGTGCCCACGGTCCCCGAAGAAGTTCAGCCAGCGGCTCTGGATGTCAGCGGTGTACATAGAAGTTCCCGGTCAGTAGGTGTGCGGCAGTGCCCCACGATGGGGCCGCAGCGATTCAGCGGCTTCGGTGGAGAGCTGGGGTCAGGATGCGTCGACAGCGGCACGCAATTCGGCCTCGCGTGACTTGTACCCGTCGACCACTGCACTGCCGAACTCGCGAGCGTGCGAATCGACGTCATCGAAGAAACGCTGGCCCTGCGGAGTCCTCGACACAGTGTGCGCAACGAGGAATCCGATCGCGACGCCGACGACTACGAGAACGAGATTCTTCATTGTGCTCCTTGGGCGAGAGGGGTCGAGCGGTGCTGTGGATTCACAGTTTAGTTCTTCGACGCCTCACGGCCAGCGCGCGACCGTGAGCCGCCGAGTGCCGCGCGAACGCCTGCAGAGAAACTCGCGACCCTGATCAGCGGGCCACCGACGCTCGCGGCGAACAGCGCGACGAGCGACGACAGGTTTTTCGTCGCCTCATCGACACTGCCGGTGATCGAGTCGACGCGAGCGATCTGCTTATTCGTCTCGCTGATCGTCGTCGTCGCCTCTTCGAGGATCGGGGTGATGTTGTCGCTAGCGCTGCGGATCGCTGCACTCGTCTCGTCGAATACCCGACCCAGCTTGATCAGCGGAATGGCGAACAGGCCAACCAGGATCGCGAACACTCCGGCCGCGATGAGCCCGACAATGTCTCCACCAGTCATGACAGATCCCCTTCGTTAACGTCAGAAGCGGGCCATCCTGAGATGACCCGCTTCCACAGTAACTGCTCAGAGTTGCCGAACCACTCAGCGTTAGCGAGCCGCGTAGTACTCCACGACGAGCTGGACTTCACAGGTCACGGGGACCTCTGCGCGCTTCGGGCGACGCACGAGGCGCGCCTGCAGTTTGTCAATCTCGACCTCGAGGTACTCGGGGGTCTTGGGGAGCACGTCGACGTGTCCACCGGCGGCGGCGACCTGGAAGATCTCCATGCCTTCGCTGCGTGCCTTCACGTGAACGAGCTGTCCCGGCTTGACACGGAACGACGGGCGGTCGACGAGCTGGCCGTCGACGAGGATGTGGCGGTGCACGACCATCTGGCGCGACTGCGCCGTGGTGCGGGCGATGGCTGAGCGGACGAGGATCGCGTCGAGACGCATCTCGAGCTGCTCGACCAGGTTCTCACCGGTCAGGCCGGCGGCCTTGCGCGCCTCTTCGAACTGGATCTTGAGCTGAGCCTCACGGATGCCGTACTGGGCACGCAGGCGCTGCTTCTCGCGAAGACGGACGGCGTAGTCGCTGTCCTGCTTGCGCTTGGTGCGGCCGTGCTCACCCGGAGCGTACGGACGCTTCTCGAGGTACTTGGCGGCCTTCGGGGTCAGCGCGATGCCGAGGGCACGCGAGAGACGGGTCTTGCTGCGGGTACGTGACTTAGTAGACACGGGTTCCTTACTGTCAGTGAATAGTGGAAACGGTTGCTCGCGCGCACGCATGCGCACGCAAAACATGTGCCCGAAAAGCACGCCGTGAAAGTAGAGGGAATTGCCCTGCGGAACCCGGTCGGCTACAGACCGTTGTTCCTCGACCAGCGATCTCGTTGCAGCCGCGCGCAGAGATCAGGTCTTGAGCAGAGATAAGAGTACCACGCGCGCTGAAGCTATGTAGTGAGGCTCATGAGCCGCGAATGATCCCGCGGAGCTTCTCGAGCCGGGCAGCCACGTCGCGTTCGTTGCCGTTGTTCGTGGGCTGGTAGTAATCGGTGCCCTTGAGCTCGTCAGGGAGGTACTGCTGCTGCACCACTCCGAAGTCGGAATCGTGCGAATATTTGTAGCCCTTGCCGTGCCCCAGCCGCTTCGCGCCAGGATAGTGGGCATCGCGCAGCGGCTTGGGCACGCGACCGATCTTGCCGGCGCGCACGTCGGCGATCGCGGCATCCAGCGCCATGTAGGCGGCATTCGACTTCGGCGCTGTCGCGAGGTAGACCACAGCCTCGGCCAGCGGAATGCGCCCTTCCGGCATCCCGATCAGCTGCACGGCGTCTGCCGCGGCCATGGCTATGAGCAGTGCCTGCGGGTCCGCCATGCCGATGTCTTCGGCGGCCGAGATGATGACCCTGCGCGCGATGAACCTGGGGTCCTCCCCCGCCTCGATCATGCGGGCGAGGTAGTGCAGTGCCGCATCGACGTCCGAACCGCGCACCGACTTGATGAAGGCGCTGATCACGTCGTAGTGCTCGTCCCCCTGGCGGTCGTACCTCAGGAGCGCACGGTCGACGGCCATGGCGACGATCTCGGTCGTGACGACGGGCTTGCCCTGGGCTGTGTGCGAGGCACTCGCGGCGAGGGCTGAGGCTTCGAGAGCGGTCAGCGCGCGTCGCGCATCGCCCGAGGACAGCCGGATGATGCTCGCGCGGGCCTCCGCTGCCAGTTCCACGGCACCGTCGAGGCCGCGCGGATCCACCACGGCGCGGTCGATGAGTTCACCGAGATCGGTCTCGTCGAGTTGCTTGAGAGTCAGCAGCAGCGACCGGGACAGGAGCGGGGAGATGACCGAGAACGACGGATTCTCGGTCGTGGCGGCGATGAGGATGACCCAGCCGTTCTCGACGCCGGGCAGCAGTGCATCCTGCTGCGCCTTGGTGAAGCGGTGGATCTCGTCGAGGAACAACACGGTGGTCAGTCCGTAGAGGTCCCGGCTCGACAGGGCCTCCTCCATGACCTGCCTGACGTCGCGCACCCCGGCGGTCACCGCGGACAGCTCGACGAACTTGCGACCGGAGCTGTGGGCGATGGCCTTGGCGAGCGTGGTCTTCCCCGTGCCCGGCGGGCCCCACAGGATGATCGAGACCGAACCCTGCTCCCCGGATTTGTCGGAGGCGAGGCTCACGAGCGGCGAACCCGGAGTGAGCAGATGACGCTGCCCGGCGACCTCATCGAGGCTCATGGGCCTCATGCGCACCGCGAGAGGTGTGGCACCGCTGCGTAGACCGGGGCCACTATCCATTGGTCAATGCTAACCGTGGCAACCGACGGGGATGAATATCGTAAAGTTCTCTGGGGCGGGCCGACGGCGGCTCCGCGCCGAATCAGGGTCTTGCCCACAAAGGAGTCAGTCGTGGCACAGAATAAGAGCACCGATCGCGCGGCCCGCGAGGCCCGTGAGCGCCTGCGGCTGTACAACGCACGGCAGACCGTTTTCGAGAATGGTCGCAAGCGACGCTCCCGTGACAATCTCGTTGCCATCATCGGGGTGCTCGCCGTTGTGGCTCTCGTCGCCGGTGCGCAGATCTTCTACTTCAACGGCGGACCGGGCACGGCAACACCGGTTCCCACCGCGACACCGACCGACACGGCAACCCCTGCTCCTGAGGGGCAGAACGTCGGAGACGTGCCCGACCCCGCCGTCGCCGAAGGCCGGACCTGGACCGGGAATCTCACCCTCAACGATGTCGAGCTGGGAGTCTCGCTCGACGGCGCCCTCGCGCCCCAGGCTGTCGCGTCACTGGTGACCGACGCGGCGTCGGGCTACTACGTGGGAAAGTCCTGCCACCGCCTCGTCTCGAGCCCCACGGCGGGCCTCCTGCAGTGCGGGTCTGCCGACGGCACGGGAGCGACAGACGCCACCTACAGCTTCGGACCGCTCGAGAACACCGCGCCCGGCGGGATCTACCCCGCCGGCACCATTGCCATGGCTCGCGCCGGAGACAATGCCTACAGCAACGGTCGCCAGTTCTTCATCGTCTATGCGGATGCCACGCTGCCGGACGATTCCGTCGGTGGCTACACCATCGTCGGATCCGTCACGAGCGGCCTCGACCAGTTCGTGACGTCGATCGCTGATGCCGGAGTCGCGGACGGTGCCGCCGACGGTGCACCAGTGGTCCCGACATCCATCACAGCCTTCACGATCCAATAACACCGCTGCGGGCGATTCCCGGGGTGCCATAGGCTTGAGCCGCTGGGCGGGGCACGAATGTGTCCGGCCATCCAGAACGAACTGCAAGGGTGATTCACGTGGCAACAGACGATCAGGCTCCATGGGGCCGCGTCGACGAGACCGGTACCGTTTTCGTTCGCGAAGCGACGGGTGAGCGCGCGGTAGGCCAATACCCCGACGGCACTCCGGAAGAGGCCCTGGCTTACTTCCAGCGCAAGTTCAGCGAACTCGCCGGACAGGTAACCCTGCTCGAGCAGCGCGTGAAGCGTGGCGCTCCCGCCAGCGACGTCTCGAAGGCCGTCAAGGCTCTCGCCGCCACCATCGCCACAGCGAACGCCGTGGGAAACCTGGCAGCGCTCCAGTCGCGCATCGAAGCTCTCGGCGGCACCGTCACCGAGCTGACCGAGAAGCAGACAGAAGAGTCGAAGGCCGTTGTGGCAGCCGCACTCGTGGAGAGGGAAAGTCTCGTCGTCGAGGCTGAGACTCTTGCCGCACAGGATCCAGCCAAGGCGCAGTGGAAGCAGGTCACGGCGTCGATGGACGAGATCTTCGCCCGCTGGCAGAAGCACCAGGCCGACGGCCCACGGCTCCCCAAGAACGAAGCCAACGAACTGTGGAAACGATTCCGGGCCGCCCGCGCGACCATCGACACACATCGCAAGGCGTTCTTCGCCGAGCTCGACAGCGTGCACAAGGACGCGAAAGCCGCCAAGCAGGCTCTCGTCGAGAAGGCAGAAGCCCTCGTCGGCAAGGGTGCCGAGGGCATTCCCACCTATCGCACCCTCCTCGATCAGTGGAAGGCTGCTGGTCGCGCCGGCAAGAAATTCGACGACGCTCTTTGGGCGCAGTTCAAGGAGGCTGGCGACGCTCTCTACTCCGCGAAGAGCGAGATCGACGCCCAGGACAATGTCGAGTTCACAGCGAATCTCGAGGTGAAGGAAGCGCTGCTGGTCGAGGCCGAGCCGCTGCTCACCGAGACCGATCGCACGAAAGCGAAAGACGCGCTGCTTCGCATCCAAACAAAATGGGACAAGATCGGGAAGGTCCCGCGCGACAAGGTCAAGACCATCGAGGATCGACTCCGCAAGGTCGAGAACGCGGTGCGTAAACTCGACGAGGACCACTGGCAGAAGAACAACCCCGAACGCAAAGAGCGCGAGTCCGGGTTCCTCGGCCAGCTCAACGATGCCATCGCCAAGCTCAAACGGGAGCTCGACGATGCGAAAGCGACGGGCGACAAGCGGGCCATCGCGACGGCCCAGGAAGCACTGGACGCCCGCAAGGCGTGGCTCGGCGCGATCGCCAGGTAGCGGCGTCCGGATTACACAGGGGCACTCCGCCCACAGATGGTGATCGTTAGTGTGTCGCGGCGGTCGGGCGGTGGACGATGGCTGGATGCCGCAGCGCCTGCCGTCCGTGCTCTCAGAGTCAGACCTTCCCGCCGCTGAACTGTGGGCGGCACGACTGGACGGGCAACTCTTCCGCATCGGGGACGGCTTCGCCCCGGTGGACGAGATCGAGCAGTCCAGCCACCGCGCCCGGGCCGTGCACGCGGTAGCCGCGACGTCGAGGGGCGCCGACTATCGCCTGATCGCTGAGCAGCGGTCGGCGGCGTGGATCTGGGGAGCGCGGGATGTCGCGCCCGTTCACCAGCAGTTGTGCGTCGTGAGCGACTCGCGCGGTGGCAGGGATCTCCCCCGGGCCGTTTCCGTGCGCGAAGTCGTGATCAGCGGCCAGGAGATCGCCACAGTCGGTGGATTCCGGGTGACGACTCCCCTTCGCACCATCATCGATCTCGCACGATTCAGCGACGACTTCGAAGGATCAGACGCCAGCACCGTATCGAGACTGATGAATCAAGCAGGCATCGGTTTCGAACGCTGCGAGCAAGACATCACCCGTCGCAGAAACCTTCCGGGCAAACGGCGCGCCCTGCAGCGACTCAGCCGTTGCTGACGCGATAGACGTCGTAGACGCCGTCGATCCTGCGCACGGCGTTCAGTACCCGGTCGAGGTGCGTCGTGTCACCCATCTCGAAGACGAAGCGGCTGAGCGCCAGTCGCTCGCTCGAGGTCGATACCGTCGCCGACAGGATGTTCACGTGGTTCTCCGTGAGAACGCGAGTGACATCGGACAGCAGCCCTGATCGGTCGAGAGCCTCGATCTGGATCTGCACCAGGAAGAGTGACTTCGAGCTCGGCGCCCATTCGACGTCGATCATGCGCTCAGGCTCCAGCATGAGTGAGCTCACGTTGTTACAGTCCGTGCGGTGCACAGAGACTCCGGCGCCTCGGGTCACGAAGCCCACCACCTCGTCTCCCGGCACCGGGGTGCAGCATTTGGCGAGCTTGACCAGGATGTCCGGAGCGCCGCGCACGAGAACACCGGAATCGCTGTTCTTCGTCGACCGGGTGCGGCCCTTCGGCGCGAACTCGATCTCGGCGTCGTCTGTCTCCGACTCTGCGTGTAGCGAGGCCAGGACCTTCTCGATCACCGATTGTGTGGAGATGTGGCCTTCGCCGACGGCCGCGTACAGCGCAGTGACATCCTCGTAGCGCATCTGGGAGGCGACCTCGGCGAACGAATCCTGGCTCATGAGCTTCTGCAGGGGCAGGTTCTGCTTGCGCATGGCGCGGGCGATGGCATCCTTGCCCTGTTCGATCGCCTCGTCCCTGCGCTCCTTGGTGAACCAGGCACGGATCTTATTGCGCGCTCGGGTGCTCTTGACGAAACTGAGCCAGTCCTGGCTCGGAGCGGCATCCGGATTCTTGGAGGTGAAGACCTCGACGGAGTCTCCGCTGTTGAGTTCGCTCTCGAGCGGAACGAGTCGGCCGTTGACCTTGGCCCCCATTGTGCGGTGGCCCACTTCGGTGTGTACGGCGTACGCGAAGTCCACGGGAGTCGCCCCCGCGGGCAATCCGATCACCTTTCCCTGGGGCGTGAAGACGTAGACCTCTTTGGCACCGATCTCGAACCGGAGGGAGTCGAGGAACTCCCCCGGATCTTCGGTTTCGGCCTGCCAGTCGCTGATGTGGGCCAACCACGCCATGTCGGCGTCGTCATGCCCGCCTGCGCCGTCGCCCCTGCCGTTGACGCGCGCCTTGTACTTCCAGTGCGCGGCCACACCGAACTCTGCCCGCTGGTGCATTTCGGGAGTGCGGATCTGCAGCTCGACAGGCTTTCCCTGGGGGCCGATCACTGTTGTGTGAAGCGACTGATAGAGATTGAACTTCGGGGTGGCGATGTAATCCTTGAAACGCCCGGGGATCGGCGTCCACCTCGCGTGGATCGAACCAAGCACGGCATAGCAGTCGCGCACCGAGTTGACGAGGATACGGATGCCGACGAGGTCGTAGATCTCGTCGAACTCGCGGCCCCTCACGATCATCTTCTGGTAGATGGAGTAGTACTGCTTGGGTCGACCGGCGACGGTGCCCTTGATCTTCGAGGCCTTGAGGTCGTCCTTGACCGCAATGATGACCTCCTGGACGAACCCCTCGCGCTGCGGGGTGCGCTGGCGCACGAGACTCTCGATCTCGACATACAGCTTCGGATACAGCACGGCAAAAGAGAGGTCTTCGAGCTCGAGCTTGATGGCCTGGATTCCGAGCCTGTGTGCGAGCGGCGCATAGATCTCGAGGGTCTCTTTGGCCTTGCGAGTCGCTGACGACTGCTCGACAAACCCCCAGGTCCGCGCATTGTGAAGACGGTCGGCGAGCTTGATCACGAGCACCCTGATGTCTTTCGACATCGCGACGATCATCTTGCGGACCGTCTCGGCCTGCGCGCTGTCGCCGTATTTCAGCTTGTCGAGCTTGGTGACCCCGTCCACGAGCATGGCGATCTCGTCGCCGAAATCTTCGCGGAGTTGCTCGAGGCTGTACTCGGTATCCTCGACGGTGTCATGGAGCAGCGCCGCGGCGAGGGTCTTCGATCCGATCCCCAACTCGGCCAGGATCTGCGCGACAGCGACCGGATGCGTGATGTACGGCTCACCGCTCTTACGCTTCTGGCCACGGTGCGCCTTTTCCGCAGCCGCATACGCGCGCTCGAGAAGCGCGATATCGGCTTTGGGATGGTGCGCCCGGACTGTCTTGATAAGCCGGTCGACGGCACCCGTGGGCTGCGCCCGGGAGAAGATGCGGGGAAGCAGAGTGCGCAGCGAGGCGGTGTTCTGCGTTGTCTCGGTCACACGACCACCTCCTGCTGCAACTCTAAGCCGCTGCGGTTCAGTCTTCGTCCGCGTTCGCTGTGTGCGAATCGACGACGATCTGGCCACCCACCGCGCTCCAGGCTGACATTCCGCCCTCGACGTTCACGGCATCGAGCCCCTGCGCGCGCAGGAACCCCGTCGCCCGCAGCGAACGCCCGCCGCTGTGACAGACGATCAGCAACCTGGTGTCGACGGGAAGCTCGGTCACGCGCTCCTGCAGGGCAGAGAGCGGAAGGAAGATGGCCCCGGGCGCATGCCCGGCATCCCATTCATCCTGTTCACGCACATCGACGAGAACGACACCCTCGGAGAGTTCCTTCATGGCCTCTTCGACAGAGACACCGGGCAGTTCGGTTGAGTCCGAAGTGCTCACGATGCTACTTCTCGCTCGCTGCGAGCCTGGAAGCCTCGAGCTTCTTGCTGTGGGCGAGAATCGCTGGCTCGTTTTCACGCAACTGCGAATAGATCGGGGCGGCGATGAAGATCGTGGAATACGTTCCCACGATGATTCCGATGAACAGTGACAGCGCGATGTCCTTGAGAGTCCCTGCACCCAGCACCACGGCACCGATGAACAGGATGGCCGCGACGGGCAGCGCCGCAACCACACCGGTGTTGATCGACCTCACCAGCGTCTGGTTGACCGCGAGGTTCACCGAGCCGGCGAAGGTTCGCGGAGACGAGTTGGCGTCCTCCGTGGTGTTCTCGCGGATCTTGTCGAAGACCACCACGGTGTCATAGAGCGAGAAGCCGAGGATCGTCAGGAATCCGATCACGGCAGACGGTGTGATCTCAAAGCCCAGGGCCCCGTAGACGCCGGCGGTGATGACGATGTCATGCACCAGTGCCGCGATCGCCGCGACTGACATCTTCCATGTCCGGAAGTAGAGGGCCATCAGGATGGCTGCCAGCGCGAGGAACACGATAAGTGCGCGGATGGCCGAACCGGTGATATCCGCACCCCATGATGGGCCGATGAATGACGCGGTCACGCTTGTGACGTCGACGTCGAACGCCGTTGCGAGTGCATCACGTACCTGGTTGGACTCCTCCGGAAGCAACTGCTCGGTCTGCACTCGCACCGAGTCGGCTCCGACGATGGACACTCGAGGCGACGCCTCGGCATCGATTCCCGTGACGGTATCGGCGGCGAGGGTCTGGGCATCTGCCCGCGGGCCATCCTGGTTGAGGTCGGCAACGCCAGCGACCTGGAACTCCGAGCCGCCCCTGAACTCGATACCGAAGACGAAGCCGCCGCGAGCCAGCGGCAACAGCACAGACAGCAGGACCATGACGCCGGCTATGGCGTACCAGAGCTTGCGGCGACCGACAAAGTTGATCGAGCGCTCGCCCGTGTAGAGGTCGTTTCCGAATTTCGCGAAACTGGCCATCAGGAATCCTTCCCATCGGTGCTGGGTTTGGTATTCGTGCGCGTATCCGCTCCCGTGAGGGCGGCGGCCTTGCGCTCGGCGATCGTCTGGCGCTTCGCGGCCTCACGGCCGGCTCCCGACTTCGCTGCGGGAAGCACGGGGGCCCTGAACTGGGCACGACCGCGATAGACCGCGCCGAGGGCATTCGGGTCGAGCCCGCTAAGGGGGTGTCCGCTCGCGAAGAACTTCGTCGAGGCGAGCAGCTGCAGGATCGGGTGGGTGAACAGGATGACGATGAGCACGTCGATGATCGTCGTAAGCCCGAGTGTCAGCGCGAAGCCCCTGACGTTACCGACCGCGAGAATGAACAGCACGACGGCAGACAGCAGGTTCACGGCCTTGGCAGCGAAGATGGTGCGCAGAGCACGCTTCCATCCGGCTTCGACGGCGCCGGGAAGGCCACGGCCGTCACGCAACTCGTCTCGAATTCTCTCGAAGTAGACGATGAACGAGTCGGCCGTAAATCCGATGGCCACGATGAGTCCTGCGACCCCGGCGAGTGACAGCCGGTAGCCCTGGCGCCACGACAGGATGGCGATCATGAGGTAGGTAAGCACACCGGCTACGACGAGCGAGGCGACGGTCACCATGCCCAGGAGCCGGTACTGGAACAGCGAGTAGATGACGACGAGAATGAGGCCGATCAGGCCGGCGATGATCCCGCTGTTGAGCTGTGACGCTCCGAGAGTCGCCGAGATCGTCTCGTTCGACTGAACCACGAAGCTGATCGGCAGCGCACCGAACTTCAGCTGGTCGGCGAGCGTTTTCGCGCTCTCCTGGGTGAACGATCCGCTGATCTGCGGCTTTCCATCCGTGATAATCGCCTGGGTCGTGGGAGCCGAGATGACCTTGCCATCGAGCACGATGGCGAACCTGTTGCGGGAATCGCTGTTCGGGTCGAATCCGCTGAGGCGCTGGGTGACGGTCGCGAACTGGCCGGTCCCCTGGTCGTTGAACGTGATGAACACGCCCCAGGTGCCGGTGCTGGCACCCTGGCTGTTCGAGATGAGGCCGCTTGATGCGTCGGAGATCGTGTCTCCTGAGACCTCCACCGGGCCGAGGATGTACTTGTAGGTGTACGTACCGTCGGGAGCCGCCTCGCAGGTGATGAGCGGCTCGTCCTCCGGTGCGACGTTGGTTTCGGCGACGTCGAGCGTCGCGCAATCGAAGTTCGTGTACTCGTCGAACAGCGCCGGGCTCACCCAGTTCGGGTCACTGGCGTCGGTGGGCTCTGCGGTCGACGTCGTTGCGAGCGATGGGGTCGGAGTCGGAGTCGCACCATCCGTGGGCGCCGGGGTCTCCGTAGATCCGACAGCGCTCGACGCGGCGACATCGGTGAAGATCACGGGACGGAATTCGAGCTTGGCCGACGACTCGATGCGACGCAGTGTCTCCTGATCCGGTGTTCCCGGAATGGAGACGACGATGTTCGCAGCACCCTGGGTGGCGATTTCGGCTTCAGACACGCCGCTGGCGTCGATGCGCTGGCGGATGATCGCCACGGCCTGGTCGAGCTGCTCACCGGACGGAGAGGCCTGGCCTTCGCCCAGCTTCGGCGCGAGGGTGATCTGCGTTCCACCCTCGAGGTCGAGGGCGAGCTTCGGAGCCCACGACGCGTTGTCGAAGATGACCCCGTAAGCGAGGATGCCGGTGAGTCCCGCAGTGATGGCGAGCAGCCACGCGAGTGAGCGCCACGCTTTCTTCACGGGAGTAGATCTTGCCACCAGTGGAACTCAGCTTTCTCTGTGGCCCGCAAACAGTGCAGGCACCCAAAAAGGTGCTGGCCACACGTCCTGTGACGCGGGCCAGCACCAAGAGTAGTGCCTACTCTGAGGCCTTCTTTGCCGACTCAGTCGACGACTTCGCATCGCCATCGACACGCTCGCCGAATTCCGGCTCGGTCAGATCTGAGGAACTGTCGTCGCGCACGACGCCATCACGCTCGGCTGCCTCACGGTTCGCGATGGCCATGGCCTCCTCGACGGAACGGGGCTCACCGGGGGTGCCAGCCTCATCGCCGACGACCTTGGCGATGGTCTGGCTGTGCACGCGCACGATGTTTCCGGGCGCGACCTCGAGCTCCGCGACCTTGGTGGTCTCATCGATGGAGACGAGCGTGCCGTAAAGACCGAAGTTGGTCATCACCTCGGCGCCGGGAACGATCTGGGTGCGAAGTTCTTCCATCTGCGCTTTGCGCTTACGCGAGTTGCGGAACATAAAGAAGATGAGTACCGCCAGGATGGCGAGCATTCCGATAGTCAACGGATCCATGATTACCTTCCCAAGGGAGTCTGTAGGCCGGCAAGTCTAAACAGACTGCCTGAGAGGCCACCCCAGAATTATAGGTCATCCCCGAAGAGGGGAGTTTTGGTGAGCGGTTCGACGGTGGGAGTGAGACCGAAGTGCTTCCAGGCAGCCCTCGTCGCGACCCTCCCTCGCGGGGTGCGCGTCAGGAGGCCGATCCGCACCAGGAATGGCTCGACGACGGACTCCACAGTCTCTGATTCCTCACCGACGGAGACGGCCAGGGTGTTGAGCCCGACCGGTCCCCCGTCGAACCTCGTCAGCACGGTCTGCATGACCGCACGGTCGAGTCGGTCGAGACCGAGTTCATCCACGTCGTAGAGGTTCAGTGCAGCGTGAACGGCGTCGATGCCCGCGCCTGAGCCCTTGACGAGGGCATAGTCCCGAACCCGACGCAGCAGCCGGTTGGCGATGCGCGGGGTCCCCCGGCACCGTCCCGCGATCTCGGCGAGAGCCGCTCTATCGATGTCCAGCTCCAGCAGCGCAGCCGCGCGTTCGAGCACGAGTTCGAGCTCGGCGGTGTCGTAGAACTCGAGGTGCGCGGTGAATCCGAACCTGTCCCTGAGCGGATTCGGCAGCAGTCCCGACCTCGTGGTCGCGCCGACCAGGGTGAACGGCGCGAGATCGAGAGGAATGGATGTCGCGCCGGCACCCTTGCCCACCATGATGTCGATGCGGAAATCCTCCATCGCGAGGTACAACATCTCTTCCGCCGAACGAGCCATGCGGTGGATCTCATCGATGAACAGCACTTCCCCGGGCACGAGAGAAGACAGCACGGCCGCCAGATCGCCGGCATGCTGGATCGCCGGCCCGCTGGACATGCGCAAGGGCCGGTTGCTCTCGTGGGCGACGATCATCGCGAGTGTGGTCTTGCCGAGCCCGGGCGGGCCCGCCAGCAGGATGTGATCCGGGGTGCGGTTCTGCATCCCGGCCGCCTGCAGCAACAACTGCAGCTGTCCGCGCACTTTGGACTGGCCGACGAACTCCGCGAGGGATTTCGGGCGAAGCGCTCCCTCGAAGGCGACCTCAGCTTCAGATTCGGGCGCGAGCCAGACGAGTGGATCGGTCATGCGGACGATCCCGCCAACTGCGGACCGAGGTTGGCCAGCGCAAGGCGCAGCAACGCCGACACGACCTGCCGCTCGGTTTCGGTGGCCTGGGCCAGCGCGTCCTCGGTCGCCTGGACAGCGACGCGCTCAGGCCACCCCAGCCCGACCAGGGCGACAGTCACGCTCTGGCTGACGGTCGATGGCCTCGACGACGCAGCGGCGCGAGTCGACACCATGCCCTCGAGCTTGCCGGCGAGCGAGAGGACTATGAGTTTCGCGGTCTTGGGTCCGATTCCGGAGACCTTGCGGAATGCCGCGTCGTCCTCGAGCGAGACGGCCTGCGCGATCTCGGCTGGGCCCATCGCCGCGAGCACTCCCATCGCGCTCTTCGGGCCGACCCCGGTGACGCCACGAAGCAGGTCGAAGGCCGCGAGTTCATCCGTCTCGGAGAATCCGTAGAGCGAAAGATCGTCTTCCCTCACGATGAGCGCGGTACGCACCGATGTCTCGGCTCCGACCCTCAGCGAGAGGGCGAACTGGGGCGTGACGTGCAGCGCGAGGCCGACACCGCCGACCTCGATCACCACCGTCGTGCCCATCGCCGACAGCACAGTGCCGCGAAGAGACGAAATCATGAGGTCACCCTACGAGCAGTCGCCGACTTTTCGGCATCCCGCCAGGCCCGCTGAGCCGGTGTGAGAGTCGCGCTTCCGGTCAGGATCGCCGGCCCCTTCCACGCGTGACAGATGGCGATGGCCAGCGCATCCGCTGCGTCCGCGGGCTTCGGCACGGCATCCAGTCCGAGCACCCTCGCCACCATCGCGCCCACTTGCTTCTTATCGGCCGAACCGTATCCGGTGATCGCTGCCTTCACTTCGCTCGGAGTGTGCAGGCCGACGGCGAGGCCACGCGACGCCGCCACCTGAAGGGCGACACCGCTCGCCTGGGCCGTGCCCATGACCGTGCGCAGGTTGTGTTGCGCGAACATCCGTTCCAGTCCGACTGCGTCAGGTTCGAATTCGTCGAGAACCCAGGCGATGCCTGTCGAGATCGCGAGCAGTCGCCGCTCGAGCGCAAGGTCGGGAGCGGTCTCGATCACCCCGACGTAGACGAGCCTGACCGATCGGGTGGATGAGACATCCACCACTCCCACTCCACACCGGGTCAACCCGGGGTCGATGCCCAGCACTCTCATTCGGGCACCGAAAACGTCATGCCCCTAGTCTTCGTCCAATTCGGCCTGAACCTCGGGCGACACGTCGTAATTCGAATATATGTTCTGCACATCGTCGGAATCTTCGAGGGCGTCGATGAGCTTCATCACCCTGCGCGCGATGTCGGCGTCGACGTCGACGGTGAGGTTGGGCACGAACTCGGCCTCTGACGAGTCGTAGTCGATGCCTGCAGCCTGCAGTGCCTCGCGGGCGGCGACGAGGTGCGCGGTGTCGGTGACGACCTCGAATCCCTCGCCACGGTCATTGACTTCTTCGGCACCAGCATCGAGCACGGCGACGAGGATGTCGTCTTCCGTGACGCCATCGACCTTCGTGATGGAGATGACGCCCTTGCGAGTGAAGTTGTACGCGACGCTCCCGGGGTCGGCGAGGTTTCCGCCGTTGCGGTTCATGAGCGTGCGTACGTCGGCTGCCGCACGGTTCTTGTTGTCCGTGAGACATTCGACCAGGAGTGCGACTCCACCGGGTCCGTACCCCTCGTACATGATCGTCATGTAGTCGACAGCGTCGCCGAGCTGGCCCGAACCACGCTTGACCGCCGAGTCGATGTTCGAGTTCGGAACCGAGGTCTTCTTCGCCTTTTGGATGGCGTCGACGAGGGTGGGGTTACCCGAAAGATCGGCCCCGCCCATCTTTGCCGCGACTTCGATGTTCTTGATGAGTTTGGCGAACGACTTTGCACGACGCGAATCCTTGATCGCCTTCTGGTGCTTGGTGGTTGCCCATTTGGAGTGGCCTGACATGAACAACATCCTAACCAAGCACCGGATGCACGGCTCCCCTACCGGTCGAGCCTGACCCCGGCCGACTTCAGTTCGAGCCGCGCGAGAGCCATCATCACGGTCTCATCCCCCCTGCGCCAGGCCTCCATCGCGTTCGGGCTCACAGTCGAGAGCGCGGAGATCTTCTGGTTGGCCAACGCCCGAAGCGCGAGCAGATCGACTCCGGCGCTGGCATCCAGCATCGTCCGGGCGTGTGCGGAATTCCGGGCGAACCGCACCCGGGGAACCAGCCACAGGATGAGAATCATCAGGATCGGCAGAACCGCGATCCCGACCCCCAGGCCGGTCGCGAGCTGCGACACCGCCACCTGCTGGCTCTGCCCGGCGTCCTGGAGAGACTGTCCGGCATCGCTCGCTCCATCGAAGGGCACCCTGATTCCGCCACCGATCAGCGGAATTCCCCCCAGGGTGCTGCCGATGTCGACCATCGTCTCTGTAAACCCCGCACCAGCGGCCTCCATCTGCGCGCCGAAGGTCGACAGGTTCGAGACCAGCTGGAACACCGTCACGCCGAGCCAGGCCCAGGCTCCGATCGCGAGAAGCGCAAGCACGTCCCCGACGACCTGCCGGGAGCGTTGGGGAGCAAAATCCGAGTAGAGGTTCATCCACCCATGATCCCGCAGCACCTGTCGTGCGAGCTACGCGGCCGCGACCTTGTCGAGGAAATACCGGTGGAACCGGGTGTCCCCCGTCATCTCGGGATGAAAGGACGTGCCGAGCAGGTTCTCCTGCTCCACGGCCACCACGCGTCCGTCGGAGAGTGACGCGAGTGCGGTGGCCTTCGCGCCGACCGACTCCACCACGGGCGCCCGGATGAAGACCGCATGCATCGGAGGTTTGCCGAGCACGGGCACATCCAGGTCGGTCTCGAAGGAGTCGAGCTGCGAACCGAAGGCGTTCCGTCGAACCACGAGGTCGAAACCCCCGAGAGTCTGCTGTCCGTTGATCGAGTCGAGCAGGGTGTCGGCCAGCATGATCAGCCCGGCACACGTGCCGTACACCGGCAGACCGGATGCCATGGCGGCTTTCAGCGGTTCGGCCAGCCCGAACATCCGGCTGAGCTTGTCCATCACGCTCGACTCGCCCCCGGGGATGACGAGCCCGTCGACCCGCTCGAGTTCTTCAGGTCGCTTCACCGGGATCGCGGCGGCCCCGAGGGACCGCAACACAGCGATGTGCTCACGGAAGTCGCCCTGGAGAGCGAGAACTCCGACCGTCGGGCTCGTGTTACCAGCCACGCTCAGACAGGCGGTGAGGAGCTGGCAGGTCAGACACGTTGATGCCGACCATGGCCTCGCCGAGCCCACGTGATGCCTGCGCAATGACGTCGGCATCGTCGTAGAACGTGGTCGCCTTGACGATCGCAGCCGCTCGCTCGACCGGATTGCCCGACTTGAAGACACCGGATCCGACGAACACACCGTCGGCGCCGAGCTGCATCATCATCGCGGCATCGGCGGGAGTAGCGACTCCCCCTGCGGTGAACAGCACCACGGGAAGCCTGCCGGCCTCGGCGACTTCGCGCACGAGGTCGTACGGCGCCTGCAGCTCCTTCGCCGCGACATAGAGCTCATCTTTCGACTTGCCCTTGAGCGCGCGGATCTCGCCGAGGATGGTGCGGATGTGCTTGGTCGCCTCGGAGACGTCACCGGTGCCGGCCTCGCCCTTCGAGCGGATCATCGCCGCGCCTTCGGTGATGCGCCTGAGAGCCTCACCGAGGTTGGTGGCGCCACAGACGAAGGGCACGGAAAAGTTCCACTTGTCGATGTGGTTCACGTAGTCGGCGGGGCTCAGCACCTCGGACTCGTCGATGTAGTCGACCTTGAGCGACTGCAGGATCTGCGCCTCGACGAAATGGCCGATGCGCGCCTTCGCCATGACCGGGATGGACACGGCCTCGATGATGCCGTCGATCAGGTCGGGGTCGCTCATGCGAGCCACTCCACCCTGCGATCGGATGTCTGCCGGAACACGCTCGAGTGCCATAACCGCGACGGCCCCGGCGTCTTCGGCGATCTTCGCCTGGTCGGCGTTGACAACGTCCATAATGACGCCACCCTTGAGCATTTCTGCAAGTCCACGCTTGACCCGGCTCGTACCGAGCTGGCCCTGTCCTGATTCGTCCGCTGTGCTGTTAGTCATGATGGTCAATTCTACGTCTGGAGTGGATGCCGCGGCTGCGGCCAATGGACATGCCGTGGCTTGCTCGGCTGAGGTCGTCAGCCGTGCTGCGGCCAGGCGTCGGCGATCTCTGCCCGCACTTCGCCGAGGAGTCTCGGAACGGCCTTCGTTCCGGCGATGATGGGGAAGAAATTGGAGTCGAGGGCCCATCTCGGCACCACGTGCTGGTGCAGGTGTTCCGCGATGCCGGCCCCCGCGATCCTGCCCTGGTTCATGCCGATGTTGAAGCCGTCGACTTTCGCCGTGTGCCTCAAGACCCGCATGGCGATCTGCGTGAGTTCGCCGATCTCGGCGATTTCTTCCGGGGTGGCTTCGTCATACGTCGCGACATGCCGGTAGGGGCATACGAGCAGATGCCCGGTGTTGTATGGATACAGGTTCAACAGCACGTACGCGAGGGTTCCGCGCGCCACGATCAGGGCTTTCTCGTCGTCGAGACCGGGAGCCTCGCAGAAGGGGCAATCGTGCTGCTGCGGCGCCTGCTCAGAATTGCTCGAGATGTAGGCCATCCGGTACGGCGTCCACAACCGCTGGAAGGCGTCAGGGACGGCCGCGAATCCGCTCGCAGGTTCGCCCTCTCCGAGCTCTGTGCCGTCGTAGTCCTTCACGCTAGACCTGCGCGCGAGTGGCGATGGATTCCGTGATGCGCGCGATAGCGTCTGCGATCGGCACGCCATTCTCCTGGCTTCCGTCGCGGAACCTGAAGCTCACCGATCCGTTCGCGGCATCCTCCTCGCCCGCGATGAGCTGGAACGGCACCTTCAGCTTGGTGTGGGTGCGGATCTTTTTCTGCATCCGCTCGCTCGACGCATCGAGCTCGGCCCGGACTCCGGCTGCCTTCAATCGCGAGATGACATCGCCGAGATACTCCTCGTACGCCTCTGCCACCGGGATTCCGACGACCTGGACCGGCGACAGCCAGACCGGGAATGCGCCGGCGTAGTGCTCGGTGAGCACCCCGAAGAACCGCTCTATCGAGCCGAACAGCGCGCGGTGGATCATGACCGGTCGCTGGCGGGATCCGTCGGCGGCCGTGTACTCGAGATCGAAACGTTCGGGGAGGTTGAAGTCGAGCTGCACGGTGGACATCTGCCAGGTGCGGCCGATGGCATCCCTTGCCTGGACCGAGATCTTGGGGCCGTAGAACGCCGCTCCACCGGGATCCGGCACGAGTTCGAGGCCGGATTCCGTGGCCACCTCACGCAGGGTGTCTGTCGCTTCGTCCCAGATCGCGTCGTCACCCACGTACTTCTCCGGGTCCTTGGTCGACAGTTCGAGGTAGAAGTCGGTGAGACCGTAGTCGCGCAGCAGGGAGAGCACGAAGTTGAGCGTGTTGGTGAGCTCCTCCTTCATCCTCTCCTTCGTGGTGAAGATGTGGGCGTCGTCCATCGTCAGGCCGCGAACGCGAGTGAGGCCGTGGATGACGCCGGACTTCTCGTTGCGATACACGGTGCCGAACTCGAAGAACCGCAGCGGCAGATCGCGGTACGAGCGCGCGCTGGAGCGATACACGAGGATATGGAACGGGCAGTTCATGGGCTTGAGGTAGTAGTCGGCGCCCTGGCGCGTGATCTCCCCCTCATCGTTGCGAGCCTCATCGAGGTGCATGGGAGGGAACATGCCGTCGGCGTACCAGCCGAGGTGCCCAGAGGTCTCGAAGAGCTGGGACTTCGTGATGTGCGGGGTGTAGACGAAGTCGTACCCCTCCTCCTCGTGGCGCTTGCGGGAGTAGTCCTCCATCTCGCGCCGGATGATGCCGCCCTTCGGGTGGAACACAGCCAGCCCCGAGCCGATCTCCTCGGGGAACGAGAAGAGATCCAGCTCGGCACCGAGCTTGCGGTGGTCGCGCTTGAGCGCCTCCTCCTGGCGAGCCTGGTAGGTGCGCAGGTCGTCTTTGGATGCCCAGGCCGTGCCATAAACGCGCTGGAGCTGTTTGTTCTTCTCCGAGCCGCGCCAGTATGCGGCGGCGGTGCGGGTCAGCGCCCAGCCGTTGCCGATCATGCGGGTATTGGGAAGGTGCGGCCCGCGGCACAGGTCTTTCCAGTAGACCTCGCCTGTCTTGCCGTCGACGTTGTCGTACATGGTCAGCTCGGCGCCGCCCACCTCGACGGATTCACCATCCTGGCCGTCTTCGGCGTCGCCGCCCTTGAGCCCGATGAGCTCGAGCTTGTAGGGCTCGTCGGCGAGCTCTGCGCGAGCTTCGGCCTCCGTCACCACCCGGCGCTGGAAGCGCTGGCCCTGGCGGATGATCCGGTCCATGGCCTTCGTGACGGCCTTGAGGTCGTCGGGAGTGAGAGGTTCGGCGACATCGAAGTCGTAGTAGAACCCGTCGGTCACGGGCGGGCCGATTCCGAGTTTCGCCTCGGGGTTGATCGACTGAAGGGCCTGAGCCGCGACATGCGCAGCAGAGTGGCGCAGGATGGCGAGACCGTCAGGCGATTCGATCGTGACCGGCTCGACCGTGTCGGTCTCGCTCGTCGACGCCGCGAGATCTTTCAACTCACCATTGACGCGCATGGCGACAACGGACCGGTCGGTGAAAAGTTCGAATCCTGTACTCACCCCACAACTTTAGTGGCGCAGCGGAGCGTCCGCGGTTCGTGAGGGCCTACCGCCCTGGGCACAAAAGAATGGCCCCGACAGAGTCGGGGCCATTCATCAGTGAGCGATACTGGGATCGAACCAGCGACCTCTTCCGTGTCAGGGAAGCGCGCTACCGCTGCGCCAATCGCTCAAGCTATTGAATTATACCGGGCTGCTGTCATGCCGCCCAGGCTTTCGAGGTGACGACGGGATTTGAACCCGTGTACACGGCTTTGCAGGCCGTTGCCTCGCCTCTCGGCCACGCCACCGCATGCGGGAAGGTCAGAACGCACAAATTTCGTAGGTCCTGACACTTCCCACTCGAGCGGATGACGAGATTCGAACTCGCGACCCTCACCTTGGCAAGGTGATGCGCTACCACTGCGCCACATCCGCACTGCCCGCATTGCTGCGTGCTAGATGACTGTATCCGAAGTCGGCGGCGAGAGCCAATCGTGTGACAGCCGTGTTGCAATTCGTGTGTCGAGAGCGCCGAGAACCTGTGGCAAGATACTGATGGCAGAAACCCGCAGTCGCGGGCGATTGGCGCAGTTGGTAGCGCGCTTCGTTCACACCGAAGAGGTCATCGGTTCGAGTCCGGTATCGCCCACCATTCACTTCGTTCCCCGCGTCCAGCGGCAGCTGGCTGGTCTCGGAACACTAGGATTCTCGCGTGGCTCGTTCAGCGGACAACCCGGGATCCTTGCGCCAGTTCCTGGCCGGAGTCAGGATGCTCGGCGCGGGTTTCGGCGTCTGGCGCACGGCCCCCGGACTCATGATGCTCGGCCTCCTGCCCGCCGTCATCGTGGCCATCGTCTTCGGATTCGGAGTCGTTGCTCTCGCCCTGAACCTCGAGGCCATCACTGTCGCGATCACTCCGTTCGCCTCGGAGTGGGACGAAACGCTGCGCGCAGGGTTCCGCATCCTGGCCGGTATCGCTCTCGTGGTCGTCGCAGTGCTGGTCATCATCAATGTATTCACGGCTGTCACTCTCGTCGTCGGCCAGCCCCTGTACGAACGCATCTGGCAGCATGTCGAGAGTCTCGGCGGCGGGGTCCCCGATGCCCCGGACGTCACATTTTTCGCCGGTCTGGCTCGAGGCATAACGGACGGCATCCGGATGCTCATCCCGACGGCGCTCACGGCCGCCGCCCTGTTCCTGCTCGGCTTCGTCCCCGTCGCGGGGACCATTCTCGCCGCCAGTCTCGGCGCGATCGCCGGCGGATGGTTCCTCGCCGTGGAACTCACCGGCCCGGCCTTCGAATCCCGGGGAAAGACCCTCACCGAACGCCGACGGGTGCTGCGGGCCCACCGACCCATGGTGACCGGCTTCGGCCTCGCGAGCTACCTGGTGTTCCTTATCCCTCTCGGCGCCGTCATCATGATGCCGGTGGCGGTGGCGGGTGCTGCGACCCTCAGCCGCGCCGTGCTGGCGTCGGAGCCCAAACCGGCTACCGGGCTCGACCGAACCACGTCGTAACGCCCTCGCTGTACAACACGGAGTCTGGTGGCCGGTTCGAGACCCCGGGGATTCCGGCCCGTTCGAGCAGAGTGTCGTCAAGCGACAGGAGTTCGGCATCGACGAGCGGCCACGGCTCGTGATGATTCGGCAGGAAGATGGTCCGGCCGAAACGGCGGGTGAACAGGCCCCAGCGGGCGGTGAGGAAGTCGGCGGTCGGGTCATCCGCCACCGGCGTGGATCCCGGCCGGAGGATCATCCTGAATTCGCCGTCTCCGACCATTCGGCTCGAGGTGTATTCGACGGTATCGCTGCGCTCGATGAGTTCAGTCTTCGCCCAAAAATAGGGGATGGAGAACGCGGCCCTGGCCGCGAGCACCGAGGCGAGCCGGGATGCCTCGAGCGAACAGAAGATCACCCCTCGCCTGCCCTGCTCATCCACGCCATAGAGCCGCACATTGATTTCGGCGAACGAGCCGAGATACGGAATGGGCGGGCTGCCGAACAGCGTCGCGCGATCGAGATAGAAGGCGATCAGTCCCACCCAGCTCGAACCGTCGTGTTCGTCGGGGCGCACCCCTTCCGGCATGAGACCGGCCAGCGCGGATGCCGGAACCCGCCAGTGCAGGAATGCCAGCTTCGACCACCGCTGGCTTGCCACGGCCCGACCTGTCAGTTCCGGTGCGATCTGGCGAATGGGTTCGATCATGCTGGTGACGCTACTCCCCTGCGCTTGACCACGCCTGCGAGTGATCTGAGCGCCAGCCAGAGCCCCACGGAGACCGCGGTGGAGTATGCGGCGACGATGAGAGTGCCGACGACCTGGTCCTGGATCAGCGCCACAGAGCCCGTGAAGACGAATCCCATGTTCGTCGCGAGCAGCCCCAGAAGCACGACACCGACCGCACCGGCGATCAGGTGGGTACCGACGACATACCACTGCTGCCGCCTGCTTTTGCCGACCCTGGCCAGGGTGAAAACACATGCGGCGGCTCCCGCCAGAATGCCCGATGCCGCGGCAGACACCGGGGTGAAAAGCGGAGCTCCGGCGGTAACGGCCACGAGCCCGCAGATGAGCCCGGCCGCGACCGAGTTGAGAGTCACCGATCGATGACGGATGCGCTGCACCACGAGCCATCCGACCATTCCGCCCACGGCGCCGACCACGCCGTTGCCCAGGATGCTCGGGCTCACCTCATCCACCGCGAACTCCGCCCCGGCGAGCCACACGATCCATCCCGAACACAGACCGATCACCCCGAGCAGGCCGGTTGTCCGGCTGATCGTCGCGGTTTTCACTCTGGACCCCCCGCACAGCAGCACGCCCAGCGCGGCAGCACCTGCCGCGACATTCACGGGCAGCGATCCCCCGTGGTCGATGGGCAGGATGCCCAGGCTCCAGCTCGGCACGAACGACGAGAACGTGCGGATAGCGGTAGGCACGTAGACCAGCAGGCTCCACAGCAGACCGAAGACGAGTGTGACGACAACGCCACCACCCGCGGCACGCACCGCGATGGTGGCAAGGTAGGACCCGACCCCGCCGAGCACGGCCACCGGCAGGAACAGCGGCTCCGTGACATCCGGCAGCAGTAGTGAGCCGAGAATCAGCCACGACACGATGCCTGTCGCCGCGCACGCCAGCGACAGCAGTATCGACCGCACCCAGGGCGCAGCCGGGAGCATGCGCGCGTCGACGACGGCGAGCGAGACGAGCACGAGCGCGATCGCCAGCATCGAGCCGACTGACACTTCCCAGTTCCCCACCCTGCTCCTTCTCACGACACAGAAAGGGTGCCACTCCGAAGAGAGGCACCCCTTGCTGTGTGATTATTCGATTATGCCGTGATGCTGCAGATCAGGCTTTCGCGTCGGTGAGCACGTAGCCTTCTTCGCCGTGCACGACCGAGTCGATGCCGGCGATTTCGTCTTCGTTCTTGATGCGGAACCCGATCGTCTTCTCGATCGCGAAACCGATGGCGAAGGCGAGCACGAACGAGTACGCCAGCACCGAGAAGGCGGCGATGGCCTGCACGAGCAACTGGGTGAGCTCGCCGCTGTAGATGAGTCCGGAGCCGTTGGCGAAGAAGCCGAGGTACAGGGTTCCGATCAGTCCACCGACGAGGTGGATGCCCACGACGTCGAGTGAGTCGTCGAAGCCGAGCTTGAACTTCAGGTCGATAGCGAGCGCACAGACCGCACCAGCGACGACGCCGAGCAGGATCGCGAAGAACGGGGTAAGCGAACCACACGCGGGGGTGATGGCGACGAGACCGGCGACGGCACCCGACGCTGCACCGACAGAGGTGGGCTTGCCGTCCCTGATTTTCTCGACAACGAGCCAGGCGAGCAGGGCAGCGGCCGGAGCGACGATGGTGTTGACGAAGGCGAGGGCCGCGGTGTTGTCTGCGGCGAGCTCTGAACCGGCGTTGAACCCGAACCAGCCGAACCACAGGAGGCCAGCGCCCAGAAGCACGAATGGCGGGTTGTGGGGAATACTGATGCCCTTGGCGAAGCCGACTCGCTTACCGAGCACGAGAGCCAGTGCCAGTGCGGCTGCACCGGCATTGATGTGGACGGCGGTTCCGCCGGCGAAGTCGATGGTTCCGACACCGAAGACGTCCTGCAGGCCGTGGGTCAGCCATCCGCCATAGGCGAAGCTTCCATCTTCTGCGAGGCCGAAGTTGAAGACCCAGCTGGCGACCGGGAAGTACACGACTGTCGCCCAGATGCCGGCGAAGATCATCCACGCACCGAACTTCGCACGGTCGGCGATCGCACCAGACACGAGCGCGACGGTGATGATGGCGAAGGTGGCCTGGAACGCCACGAAGGCGAGCGGCGGGAACGCGGCGCCTTCCGGTGTCTCCAGCAGGTTGCTGAGCCCGAGAGCGCCGGCATCGATCGCGAAGGGAGCGACAGTGCCCTCGGCCGCGGGGAAGGCGATGGCGTAGCCGTAGAGCGCCCAGAGCACACCGATAAGTCCGATGGCTCCGAAGCTCATCATCATCATGCTGATCACGCTCTTGGCCTTGACGAGGCCGCCGTAGAAAAACGCCAGGCCCGGTGTCATCAACAGCACGAGCGCTGCTGCGATCAAAATAAAGGCTGTATTGCCCTGATCCATTGTGTACCTCTCTCTGAATTGCGAAGGGTGCACCGTTGGGTCACTGCGATAGGGGTCTCACCTCGGGTACGCACACAGTTTGGCGATGTGAGGTTTCGCCGGGTGTGTCTGCGTGTTTCATTCGTGTTACGTGGCAATGGCCCACGTAAACATCGTGTTTCGCCCAGAGGCCGAGGGTCTAGTCGACGCCGTTGGTCAGCGCGATGAGCCGAGAGACGGCCCTGAGGTACTTCTTGCGGTACCCGCCTGCGAGCATCTCGTCGGGGAAAACGCCGTCGAGCGGGGTGCCTTCGGCGACGATTCGCACCTGCGCGTCGTACAGCCGATCGACGAATGCCACGAACCTCAGGGCATCGGTCTGGTTCAGGAACGGATGAACACCGGTCAGACCGATGGCCGACAGGCCCTCGACGATCTTCACGTATCGGGAGGGGTGAACGCTTCCGAGATGCTTGAGCATCTCATCGAACGAATCGAGAGTCGATTCTCCGGAAATCGCTGACAACCCTGCCGCGACATCCGTCGACGTCACGGCATGCGCCTCGACATCGCGGCGGCGATAGTCGAGACCGTCGACCCTGATCGTGGTGAACCGTGCGGCAAGAGAGTCGATCTCGCGAAGGAAGTCCTGCGCCGCGAATCGCCCCTCGCCGAGCGCGTTCGGAGGGGTATTGGATGTCGCGGCGATCCTGGTGCCCGAGGAGGCCAGCTCATTGAGCAGCCGTGACATCAACCGGGTGTCGCCGGGATCGTCGAGTTCGAATTCGTCAATGCAGATAAGCGAAGCACCGGTGAAAAGCCTCACGGCCGGCGCATACCCGAGAGCACCGACGAGAGCGGTGTATTCGATGAACGTCCCGAAGTATTTACGGCCGGGGGCCGCATGCCACAGCGCAGCGAGCAAGTGGGTCTTGCCCACGCCGAATCCGCCGTCGAGGTAGATGCCGGGCAATTCGACCGGCGCTTTGCGGCGCGAGAAAAGTCCACCGGAACGTCCGGAGTGCCAGCCGGCGACAAAGTTCCGGATTGCTGCGACCGCTCCACCCTGGGAAGGGTAATCGCGGTCGGGTCTGTACGAATCGAGCGTGGCGGTCGCGAACTGGCGCGGAGGCACCAGATGGGCGATCATTTCGGCCCCGTCGAGGGTGGGGATACGGTCGACCAATCGACCCGGCGAAGATACTGCTTCGGCACTCATGGGTTCAGCCTCGGTTTGTGTCGAAGTCTTACAACGACTCGATCGTCCAGCGCGTAGATTTGACGTCAGGGAAATGTCAGCCTAGCCGGATCGCCACGATGGTTCGATCGCACACTCGGCATTCAGACACCCGTCACCACAGCGCCACCGGAGGTAACCCATGCCCGTAGGACATGACCCAGCAGAGCAGTTCGCGACATTCGCCCACCCCGAGCGGCTTATCTCCGGGGAGTGGCTCGAAGCCCACCTCGGTGAGCCAGGGCTCGTCGTGGTCGAATCAGACGAGGATGTGCTGCTCTACGAGACCGGCCACATCGAGGGCGCGGTGAAGATCGACTGGCACACCGACCTCAATGATCCTGTGGAGCGCGACTACATCGACGGCGAACAGTTCGCCGCGCTGCTGGGCTCCAAAGGCATCTCCCGCGACACAACGATCGTGATCTACGGAGACAAGAGCAACTGGTGGGCGGCCTACGCCCTCTGGGTCTTCACGCTGTTCGGCCACGAAGACGTGAGGTTGCTCGACGGCGGCAGGGCCAAATGGGAGGCAGACGGCCGCGCCTACACGACGGCCCCCGAGAGCACCACCCCGGTGGACTACCCCGTCGTCGAACGGGATGACTCGCGCATCCGGGCCTATAAAGACGACGTTCTGGCCCACCTCGGCAAGCCGCTCATCGACGTCCGGTCCCCCGAGGAGTTCAGCGGCCAACGCACTACCGCTCCCGCGTATCCCGAGGAGGGTGCCCTTCGCGCTGGGCACATCCCGAGCGCGCAGAACGTGCCGTGGGCGAAAGCCGCTGCGGATGACGGCACCTTCAGGCCGACGACAGAACTCGACGCGATCTACCGGGATGGTGCCGGGCTCGCCGATGGCGATGACGTCGTCGCCTACTGCCGCATCGGTGAGCGTTCGAGCCACACCTGGTTCGTGCTCACCCACCTGCTGGGCTTCGAGAACGTGCGCAACTACGACGGATCGTGGACGGAATGGGGATCGGCAGTACGCGTGCCTATCGTGCAGGGCGCAGAGCCCGGCGAGGTACCTGCTCGATAGGCTGGACGGGTGACTGAACAGGCACTCCCCGAACAACTGGCCGAGATCCGGGATGACTTCCTCGACCTGGAAGTGAAGACCCGGCTCCAGCTGCTGCTCGAATTCTCGAACGAGTTGCCCGAGCTGCCCACACAGTATGCCGACCATCCCGATCTGCTCGAGCGGGTGGTCGAGTGCCAGTCCCCCGTCTTCATCTTCGTGGACGTGGATGACGCCGGCGTCGTGCAGATGTTCGCTACGGCACCGAGGGAAGCACCGACGACCCGCGGTTTCGCGTCGATTCTCGTGCAGGGTCTCAGCGGACTGAGCGCCGAGGCCGTTCTCGCCGTTCCCGACGATTACCCGAACAGCATCGGACTGACGGAGGCCGTGAGTCCGCTGCGCATCAGGGGCATGACCGGGATGCTCGCGCGCGTGAAGCGGCAGATCCGCTCCAAAACCGCCTGAATTGCAGCGCGGAACGATCAGAGGGCGAGGCGCTCGAGCCAGCGACGGATCGCTGAGTTCCAGCGATCCGGATCGTAGTTCCACAGTCGCGTGTGGCGTGCTGTGTCGAATTCCTCGAAGGTGACGATATCCGGCCGTGCTGCGGCCAGCGCCCGCGATGCCGTCGGCGGGATGAATCCGTCGTCATCGCTGTGCAGCAACAGGATGGGAATCCGGAGCTCCTGCGCACGGGTGACGAGGTCGAGCCGATTCAGGTCGATGGGGCTGGCCTGTCCGGTCAGCGCCCGGGACCAGCGCCGGGACACGAGGTCCATCGCAGCCACCCGCACCGGTCGCGGGAGGCGGTGCGCGAGACCCTGATAGTGCAGGGCAGTGATCCAGTCGACGACGGGCGATTCGAGCACGAGGCCGGCCACAAGGTGCGCCAGCGTCGACCTCGTCACTACCTGCAGCACCGTGGCGCCGCCCATCGACCAGCCCATGAGCACGATCTGTGTGGCGCCGTGATCTGCCGCGTACTGCACGGCCGCCTCGATGTCCCTCCATTCGGTGTCACCGAGCGAGTACCGATAGTCGGAACTGGATGGCGCGTCGCCGTCGTTGCGGTACGACACCAGCAGGGACGTGAAGCCCGCTTTCCTGAACACGGGAACCGCCCGCAACGCTTCTTCGCGTCGTACTGCTCGGCCGTGAACCCCGATCACCCAGCGGGTCGACGGCTCCGCCGCGGGGATCAGCCAGGCCGGCGCCGGTCCCAGTTCGGTGTCGATATCCACATCGACCCATTCCACGCCGAGGTCGGAGGGGTGCAGATAAAACCACCCGCCGACGCGAGCACGGCTTACGCCATCGAGTGTGCCGCGATCCACACCGAGCAACTGGCGGGTGACGGCCGTCGGAGAATATGTGACGATCTCGCCGATGCGGGCGTGACCCGCATCCTGCGTAAACCACATGCTGTACAGGCCGGGTGTCATCGCGTCGATGGAGGGAGAAAGGGTGACCGTCGTCGCGTCGTGGCCGAGGATCCTCAGGTCTTCATCGCGCTTCTTTGGCGGGGTGAGGACCGTTCGCGCGAACACCACCGAGAGCGCACCGCCCGCGATAGCGGTGGCTGCCAGGGCACTTCCCACGGCGATCGCAACGCCGGCCACGACCCGCGCGGCCACCGACGTCGGTCGCTCGTTGCGTGTCATCCTGCTCCTGCTGTCAATGGGCCACGGGTGGTGTACCCCGGCGTGCCTAGACCGGGATAGCCCTCACGAAGCCTAATCTTCACTCGTGCCCGACACGCCAGCAGAGCCGCAGCTCCCCCGAGACTTCGCCGCCGCCATCGCATCGATGAGGTCAGCAACCTCGCGCTCGGAACTATCGGTGTCCGAGATCCCCGCGCCAGGTTCACTCGCGCCATGGTCCATCGCTCTCGCCGCCGATGTCACGCCTGTTCGCCATGGAAATGATTCGGAGCTGGGCACTGGCCGGTTTGTTCTCCTGTACGACCCAGAGTCCCCGGAGGCCTGGGGCGGGCAGTATCGGGTCATCTGTTTCGCGCAGGCACCGCTCGAGACCGAGATGGGTGTCGACCCTTTTCTCGCGGATGTCGCGTGGTCATGGCTCGTCGATGCGCTCGACACCCGCGGCGCCAGGTACACCTCGGCCAGCGGGACGGCGACTCGCATCCTGTCGACAGGATTCGGCGAACTCGAGTCACAGGGAGACGGCGCACAGATCGAGCTTCGCGCGTCATGGACGCCCGATGACAATGACATCGCCGCGCATGTGGAAGGCTGGGGTGAGTTGTTGTGCATGCTCGCGGGCCTGCCGCCAGCGATCGAGGGAGTAAGTCTGTTGTCTGCACGCCGAGCAGGTCGTGAGTAGCGCGAACGATGACGCCCCAGCCGATTCGGCTGCGGCGGATACCGTTGCGCCGCAGCAGGCCGCGCACGTCGAGGTGCACGTCATCGAGACCCGTGATGAATACCTCGAGGCAGTCGACGCGTTAGCTGCCGGCAACGGTCCCATCGCTATCGATGCAGAGCGGGCATCCGGCTACCGCTACTCACAGCGTGCGTACCTCATCCAGATCTTCCGCCGTGGCGCCGGCACCTTCCTCTTCGACCCTCCCGCCATCGGATCGTTCAGCGAGCTCAACGACGTCATCGCCGGCGAGGAGTGGATCCTGCACGCGGCCAGCCAGGATCTGACCTGCCTGAGGGAAGTGGGCCTCGATCCCACCCGCCTGTTCGACACCGAACTCGCTGCGAGACTGGCCGGGCTCCCGCGAGTCGGACTCGGCGCTGTTGTGGAGGACCTGCTGGGCATCCATCTGGCCAAGGAGCATTCTGCCGCCGACTGGTCGACCCGCCCCCTGCCGCAGGCCTGGCTGGTGTACGCGGCCCTCGACGTAGAGCTACTGGTCGACCTGAGGGAAGAACTCGCGAAGGTGCTCGAACGCGACGGGAAGACCGGTATTGCCGACGAGGAGTTCTCGTCGGTTCTCACTCGCGATTTCGTGATCGTCAGGCAGGAGCCGTGGAGGCGGTTGAGCGGGGTGCACGCCATTCGCGGCGGACGCAATCTCGCCATTGCCCGCGAGCTGTGGCAGTCGAGAGACGCGTACGCCCGCGAGATCGACACGGCACCGGGTCGACTCGTTCCGGATTCTGCTCTCGTGGCAGCCGCACGCATGCTGCCGGAAACCAAACGCGATCTCGCCGCACTCAAGGAATTCACCGGTCGCGCCAGCCGTTCCCAGATCGACCGCTGGTGGAACGCCATCCAGGCAGGAATGGCCAGCGATGACCTCCCCGTACTGCGCGTGGCCAGCGATGTACTGCCGCCACCGCGGGTGTGGAGCGACAAGAATCCGGATGCCGATAGGCGCTTGAAGACTGCTCGCGCCCGCATCACCGAGGTTGCCACGGAGATGGCGATTCCCGTCGAGAACATGCTGACCCCCGAGCTGCTGCGACGCGTGGCCTGGCATCCTCCGGCCGAGGCGGATCGCTCCGGTATCGCGCAGACACTGACCGAACTGGGCGCGCGACGCTGGCAAATTGACGCAACATCACAGGTAATCGCCGATGCCTTTGTGGAAGCCAGCCAAACGCCTGAGCAGTCGCCCGAATCCGAGTCGTAGGAACAGTCAAAGGATTCCGGGCCGAAAATCCGCAAGCCTAGGATCGATAACGACCTAAGGAAAGTGGAGGCATCGTGGCCAAGCAAGCTGAAGTTGTATTCGTCGATGGAGTCAGAACCCCGTTCGGCCGGGCAGGCGAAAAGGGCATGTACTGGAACACCAGGGCGGACGATCTGGTCGTGAAGGCCATGATCGGACTGATCGAGCGCAACCCCTCGATCCCGAAAGACCGGTTCGACGACGTCGCCATCGCTGCGACGACACAACAGGGCGATCAGGGCCTGACGATCGGCCGCACGGCGGCACTGCTGGCCGGCCTGCCGAAGTCTGTTCCTGGATTCGCGATCGACCGCATGTGTGCCGGCGCCATGACCTCCGTGACCGCGATCGCTGGCGGTATCGCCTTCGGCGCGTACGATATCGGCATCGCCGGCGGTGTCGAGCACATGGGTCGACACCCCATGGGATTCGGCGCAGACCCTAACCCCAGGTTCCTCTCGGAGAAGCTCGTCAGCGGCGAAGCGCTGAACATGGGAAACACCGCGGAGCGCATCCATGACCGTTTCCCACACCTGACGAAGGAGCGCGCCGACCGGTTCGCCTTCGCCAGCCAGCAGAAAGCGTTCGCCGCTTACGAGAACGGCAAACTCCAGCCCGACCTCGTTCCTGTGGCAATCAAGAGCGAGGCAGGATGGGGGCTGGCGACGCGCGATGAGGCGCTCCGCCCCGAGACCACACTCGAGGGACTCGCGGCCCTTCGCACGCCGTTCCGCCCCCACGGCAGGGTGACAGCGGGCAACTCCTCCGGCCTCAATGACGGCGCAACCGCGAGCATCATCGCGAGTGCCGACGCTGCGAAAGAATTCGGCCTCACGCCGAAGATGCGCATGGTGAGCTTCGCCTTCGCCGGGGTCGAGCCCGAAATCATGGGAATCGGCCCAGTACCGTCGACCGAGAAAGCGCTGCGCAAGGCGGGGCTGACGATCAACGACATCGGGCTGTTCGAACTCAACGAGGCCTTCGCCATCCAGGTGCTGTCGCTGCTCGACCACTTCGGCATCGACGACGATGACCCCCGCGTCAACCAGTGGGGCGGCGCCATCGCCATGGGGCACCCGCTCGCATCATCCGGTGTTCGACTGATGATCCAGCTCGCCGCACAATTCGCCGAGCACCCCGAGGTGCGCTACGGACTCACCGCCATGTGCGTCGGCCTCGGCCAGGGTGGATCCGTCATCTGGGAGAACCCGAACTACAAGGGAAAGAAGTAATGACCGTGACCACCGACACCACGACCGCCGAGTCATTCGCGAAGATCGCCTCGCTCGATCCCGACGAGGTCATGACCTATTCGTTCGTCAGGGACATCCCGATCTCGGGGGGCAAGACCCTGGCTCTGCTCACCCTCGACAACGGAAAAGACCACACCCGCCCGAATACTCTTGGACCGAAGACGCTGCTGGAGTTCGCTCGCGTGCTCGACGAGCAGAAAGCACGCGCGGCACGGGGCGAGATCCACGGGCTCGCCGTCACCGGAAAGCCCTTCATTTTCGCCGCCGGCGCAGACCTCTCGAAGGTGAGCGAGCTGCCCGACCGCGAGACCGGCAAGCAGATGGCGCAACTGGGCCACTGGGCTCTCGGCAAGCTGAGCGAGCTGGGCGTGCCCTCGTTCACCTTCATCAACGGGCTCGCGCTCGGCGGCGGAGTGGAGATTCCCCTCAACTCGAACTACCGCACCATCGACAGCTCGGTTCCGGCGCTCGCGCTTCCCGAGGTCTTCCTCGGGATCATTCCCGGATGGGGTGGCGCGTGGCTGCTGCCCAACCTGATCGGAATCGAGAACGCGCTCGAGGTAGTGATCTCCAATCCCCTCAAGAGCAACCGGATGCTCAAAGGCCCGCAGGCTTTCGAGCTCGGCATCGCCGACGCGATGTTCGGACCGGCCAACTTCATCGAGGACTCGATCGCGTGGGCCGACGGCGTCATCAACGGCTCCACGAAGGTCAAGCGCCCGAACGAGCCCGGCAAGATCGAGCGCGCCGTCAAGTGGGACATCGCCATCGGGATCGCCCAGAAGACGCTGGAAAGCCGGATCGGCAAGGTCGCGCAATCGCCATACCGTGCTCTCGAGCTGCTGAAGGCCGCCAGGAACACGGACAAGAAGACCGGATTCGCTGCAGAAGATGAGGCTCTCGCCGATCTCATCTCCGGCGACCAGTTCCACGCGAGCATCTACGCATTCAACCTCGTGCAGAAACGCGCGAAGCGACCAGCCGGCGCCCCCGATAAGGCCATTGCTCGCAAGGTGACCAAGGTCGGCGTCATCGGCGCCGGGCTCATGGCGCGCCAGTTCGCGCTGTTGTTCGTGCGCAGGCTGCAGGTGCCCGTCGTCATCACCGACCTGGACCAGGGCGCGACGGATGCCGGCGTTGCCGCCATCCACAAGGAGATCCACGACCTGCTCGAGAAAGGCCGCATCTCCCCCGACGAGTCCAACCGGCTCACTGCCCTCGTCACCGGCACCACGAACAAGGCCGATTTCGCGGATTGCGACTGGGTGATCGAGGCGATCTACGAAGAACTCGAGGCCAAGCAGAACGTGTTCGCGGAGGTGGAGAAGTTCATCTCCCCCGAGGCCGTGCTGGCCACGAACACGTCATCCCTGTCGGTGGAGCAGATCGGCGCGAAGCTCGAGCATCCTGAGCGTGTCGTGGGCTTCCACTTCTTCAACCCCGTCGCGGTGATGCCGTTGATCGAGGTCGTGAAGACGCCGCACACCAACGACGAGTCCCTGTCCACCGCCATGGTGACAGCGGCGGCACTGCGCAAGAATGCAGTGATCACCCGGGACACGCCCGGCTTCGTGGTCAACCGCATCCTGGCCAAGGTGCTGGGTGAAGCCATGCATGCCGTCGACACCGGCACGCCGTTCGAGGTCGTCGAAGAGTCGACGCGACCCTTCGGGCTGCCGATGACGCCGTTCGAATTGCTGGAGCTCGTCGGGCTGAAGGTCGGCGCCCACGTGCTCGACACCCACCACAAGGCGTTCCCGGACCGCTTCTTCGAGAGCGCGAACCTGCACAGGCTCGCAGAACTCGGCCACATCTTCGAGCGCGACTCCAAGGGCAAGATCAAGGGAATCGACAAGGCCGCGCTCAAGATCGTCAAGGGCGGCTCGACACCGATGACCGCCTCCGAGCTCCAGGTTCGCATCGAAGACGGCCTCGCCGACGAGATCCACCGCATGCTCGACGACAACGTCGTGGCAGCGGCCGAAGACATCGACCTGTGCCTCATCCTCGGAGCGGGCTACCCGTTCCAGATGGGTGGAGCAACGCCCTACCTCGACCGGGTCGGAGCGTCGGAGCGTGCCTTCGGTGGCACGTTCCACACCCCCAAGATCGTCGGTGTGAAGTAACGGTATGACGTAGCCGTCGGCCGCGTCGCTACTTATTGAGCGGCGACATGTCCGCGTAGCGGTCGCCCTCGGGAGCCTGAAGGTTTCCGAGGGCGACCAGCTGCTCGACCGAGAGCGTCAGAGCATCTGCTCCCACGTTCTCTTCGAGATAGCTGATGCGCTTGGTGCCGGGAATCGGCACGATGTCGTCGCCCTGGGCCAGTAGCCAGGCGAGCGCGACCTGGCCCGGGGTGGCGTCGAGTTCTCTCGCTACCGCATCCACCTGCTCGACGATCCGGATGTTCGCTTCGAGATTGTCACCCTCGAATCGGGGGTTGCTCCGCCGGAAGTCTGTGTCATCGAGCTGGTCGAGCGACCTGATGGTACCGGTCAGGAACCCGCGACCTAGGGGCGAATACGGCACGAACGTGATGCCGAGCTCGCGTACCGCCGGCAGGATTTCCGCCTCAGGCTCGCGGCTCCACAACGAGTACTCGGTCTGCACTGCCGTCACAGGATGCACGGCATGCGCACGACGGATCGTGGCTGGTGCCGCCTCTGACAGCCCGTATCCGCCGATCTTTCCCTCGGCGATGAGCTCGGTCAACGCTCCGACAGTCTCCTCCACCGGCGTGCCAGGGTCCATCCTGTGCTGGTAGTACAGGTCGATGTGGTCGGTGCCGAGCCGCATGAGCGAGCCCTCGACCGACAGTCGCACATTCTCCGCACTCCCGTCGAGACCACGACTGCCGTCGCCCCTGTGCAGTATCGTGCCAAACTTGGTGGCGATGACGATCTCATCACGTCGACCTGCGATTGCCTTCGCGAGCAGTTCTTCGTTGATGTATGGCCCATAGATCTCTGCCGTGTCGAAGAACGTCACCCCGAGTTCGATCGCGCGATGGATGGTGCGGATCGACGACGCATCGTCGAGAGCGGCTCCGGTGTAGAACGCGCTCATGCCCATCAGGCCGAGCCCGATCCGGCCGATCTCCTGTGCTGTGGTGCCGAGGTCTACCTGCTTCATGATGGGTCAACTTTCTCTCGATAGATCGAAATCTTGGTGTCGATGGCCGCGAGGCTCTGGGTGATCTCATCGAGCTGAGCCAGCACGCTGACGCGATGGCGCAGCAACAACTCCATGCGCGCTTCCGACGTACCGTCACCGGCTCTCGCCAGCTCGACGTACTCCCGCACCGTCGCGATAGGCATCCCCGTCGAGCGGAGCTTCGTGAGAAAGCCAACCCACCTCACATCCAGATCGGAGTAGCGACGATGGGTCGACGGTGCCCGATCCACGGGCACGAGCATGAGGCCCACGCGCTCGTAATACCTGAGCGTGTGGCTGGACAGCCCGGTCGCCTCAGCTGCTTCTGAGATGGTGCGCCCTGGGTCGATGATGGTCATGACTTCAGGCTAGAACTTAGAGGGCGCTCTAAGTCAAACCTCGATATCGAGGCTGGGTCGCTGAGCATCAATTCTGAACGTGGATGTATCACGCGACCCACGGACAACCTCCTTTCCAGCAACAATCGCTCTCTCCTGGAGGTCTCCCATGACTGCAATGCTGCGCGTCGATGTGTACTTCGACGACATCCCCGTTCCCGATGCCAGCGTGGAATTGCGGTTCCGCCACTCCGGCGACGCCCGGCCGTTGGACTTCCTCAGCACGTCAGGGGTGTACCGCGGTGAGAAACTCCCTGTCGGCTCTGCGACGCTGCTTGTCCGGCATCCGGATTTTGACGATCAGTCGAGACAGGTGACTCTCGGAGAGGGAGAGAACGCCCAGCTGGTGCTGTTGGCCCGGCCAGGCACTCGCACGTTCTTCCGCGAGACTGTGCGGGTGCCGGTCACCGCTGAGCCCGATCTCATTGGGGTCACCCTCGCGAGGTCGCACCGCGAGAAGGGGCTGGATGCTCGAGCTGCCGACCTGCAACTCGACGAGGAGCCGCTTCCCGAACTGGCCCATCGGGCCGGGATGAGGCTGTACCGCGCCGGGCAACCCCTCCACGAAATCCTGCGCAGGCTCGACGACCTCGACGAGGTCGAGCACGCCGGCGCCGTCGTGGTGCGTGACCACGAAGGGTTCAGTCACCTCACCCGCGACATCGTCGTGCAATTCAGGGGACCTCGCCGAGAAAAGGCCGCAGCTATCGCGCGAGAGCTGGACTGCGTTCTGACCCGCGAACTTCCTTATGCGAGCACCACCTTCGTGTTCCAACTGCAGCGTGGAGCGTCGCTGGACTCCCTGGATATCGTCGAGAAACTTGCGTCCCGCGATGACGTGGCATGGGCCGAGCCGAGCCTCGCGGTGTCGCCACAGGTCGACTCGGTCAATCCCACGGACTTTCTCTTTCCCGGCGCCTGGGATCGCATCCTCGTCGGCTGTCCTGATGCGTGGCAGATCCTGCAGGACAACGGCCTCCAGACCTTCGGCGACCCCAACATCCTGCTCGCCGTCTGGGACTCGGGGGTGCAGGAATCCGGCGGCGTGCCAACCAATGCCGACTTCACCGGGTCGCTGACGAACGGCCAGCCGAAAGTTTTCGCATCGTTCGACTTCGAGAACATGGTCGCCAACAACAACACACCGTGGAGTAATCACGGCTCCGGCGTCGCTGGAGTCTCGGTGGCGAGAGCGAATAACGTCGCGCCCTCTGGCGGCGGTTTCGGGGTCGCCGGCGCTGCACCGAATGTGCAGATGATGAGCATCGTCGGCAGGACACCGCATGTCGACCTTGAGGTGTCCGACCAGTACGTTTGGATGGCCGGGTTCGACCCTGCCAGCCCGCTCACCGGATTCCCGGCACCCCTGAGTCGCGGGGCCGATGTAATCACCTGCAGCCTCGTGCCCGGTGCAGGATCACCGCTTTCCGGCACGGCCCGGGCCGCGCTCGACTTCGTCACGACTTTCGGTCGTGGCGGGCGGGGCACCCTGTGCTTTTTCTCGACGGGAAACCAGAACCAGAACAACGTCACGGCGCGCCCCTGGGGTGCCTATGAGAAGGCCTTCGGCATTGGCGGTACGACTCTTGCCGACGACGGGGTGACCGAGGTGCGCGCGGCACTTTCCGGCTGGGGAAGCATCGCACTGTCGTCCCCCACCGAGGACTACTCAGGCATCCACAACCCCCCGACGGGCTACATGACGTGGGGAGCGTCACATGCGGGGCAGGGCAACCTGCCCAGCTACGCGCAGATCACGACGTCGATGACCGCCGCCAGCGCTGTCGGGGCGACGACCATCACCGTGGCCAGCGTCACGGGTCTTGCCGCGAACCAGGTGATCCATCTGGGTCAGATCGGCGCAAACGGCAGTGAACCGGCGCAGATAGTGTCTGTCAATGTCGCCGCCGGGACTCTCGCTGTGCGCGGATTCTCCGGCGGATTCTCTGGCGGACTCCTCAACGCCCACGCCAACGGCAGCGCGGTCACCCAGGGTCCAGCAGGTCACACCAATGCCTTCGGCGGGACGTCGTCGGCTACCCCGCTCGCCGCCGGCGTGGCCGCATTGGTGCTCTCGGGCAGGCCGAATCTCACCTGGGTCCAGGTGCGGCAGGTGCTCAGAGATACCGCCGTGCGATTCGATCTGACAAACACCGATCCGGTCGGACAGTGGCTGGATGCCGCCGGCAACCCGTCGGTGAGTTCGGGAATGCCGGCTGTCCGCAGTGGCTGGTACGGCTATGGTCGCATCAACGCTGCCGCCGCTGTCCAGGGTGCCATCAGCTTCGGCGCCCTGCCCGACATGGTGCTGCGTGACAACATCGCAGACACTGGCAACGTGCCGTCGGCGTCGGCGTTCTGGAACACTCCGGATATATGGTGCCGCACGACCGCACCCGCGGCCGACCCGGGGGCGCTCGCTGCCTCGTACGCGATCGAAGGCCCTCACGAGAGCCCGATCCGCGGCCAGGCCAACTGGATCTATGCCCGAGTAAAGAACCGCGGCCCCGTTGCCTCGAACGAGGCATGGGTACGCCTGTCGGTCACACACTGGCCCGGCACCGAATTCATCTGGCCGAACTCCTTCATTCCGACGAACGGCCCAGGCGACCCCATCCCGTCGCCGATGGCCCACGGCACGTACTTCATCGGGGAGGTGAAGGTCGGCCCGCTGGCGCCCGGTGCCGAGCAGACAGTATCGATCGAATGGCCGGCATCTCTCATCCCACCCGACTCGGTGACGATCTCCGGATCACCGGTGAAGTGGCACCCCTGCCTCCTGGCCGAACTCACCCCGCACGACGGACCGCTGCCCACGGGCACCCATGTCTGGGACGACAACAACCTGGCTCAGAAGAACATCTCGATAGTTGATGCCGACGCCGGGGGTGGCGACTTCGCCGCGGGATTCGTCATCGGCCAGGAACTCAACGGTGCGGCATCCCTATGGCTGGATATCGAGCGCGGCGATCTTCCGGAGTCGGTGCAGCTCTACCTCGACCTTGTGGACCCCGTGTTGAGACGACGGATTCGCGTAGTGACAGAGCGACAGACCCGGGAGCCCGTCGAGACCTCGCGTCGATTCGGCCCCACTACCGGCTCGGGGACCCTCGTTCTCGAGCGCGCGATCAAGGGAATCACGCTCACACGACGACAGGCCTGGTCCCTGGGCTTCCTGGACGGCCGAGAGGTGGTGTTGCTCGATCCGGTGAAGCGGGTTCGGGTGCCGGTGCCCGCACCCGCCGACCGCCTGACACTTCTGGTGCTCGGCGGCATCATCGCCCCGAAAACAGCCACCGGTAACTACGAGGTGGTGGTGGTGCAACGGGACGATACGGGCAACGTCGACGGCTCGGTGGGCTTCGTCATCAGGGTGAAGAACGGTTGACCCTGCGGCTGCGAGGGGCTGAACGGGCTGAGGATGAGACCGGTGACTCAGTCACCGCGAACCGGCGACTCCACGTCGGACTCGGCGGGTAGGGGGCGAGCAACCGGGAGCTTGCTCCCCAGCACCTGCTCGACGACTCCCCTGGCGATCGCCTGGGGCGTGAGCCCGACGAGCTCGAGAATGTAATCCCGGCTGCCGTGCGGAAGGAACTGGTCGGGAAGTCCGAGCTCGGTCACCGCGGTATCGACCCCGGCGGCCCTGAGATCCTGGCGGATGCGGGTGCCGATGCCGCCGACGCGAACACCGTCTTCGATCGTGATCACGAGCCGGTATTCGGCGGCGAGATCGATGACGCCCTGGGCCACGGGAACGACCCAGCGCGGATCGATGACCGTGGCTCCGATGCCCTGGGCTTCGAGCCTGTCCGCCACCTCGAGGCCGGTCTTCGCCATGGGGCCGACCGTGACGATCAGGACGTCTTTGTTCTCGGTCTCGCGCAGTACATCGACGCCGTCGTCTGTGCGACGAATGGCCTCGAACTCTGTGCCCACGACGCCCTTGGAGAAGCGCAGAACCGTCGGGCGGTCATCCACCCGCACGGCTTCTCCCAGCTCCTCACGAAGGCGCACAGCGTCTCTGGGGGCCGCAATCATGATGTTGGGAACGACCTGCAGAATCGCGAGGTCCCACATGCCGTGGTGACTCGCGCCGTCCGGGCCCGTCACACCGGCCCTGTCGAGCACAAATGTCACGCCAGCCTCATGCAGCGCCACATCCATCAGCACCTGGTCGAACGCCCGGTTGACGAACGTGGCATACATGGCGACCACAGGATGCAACCCGCCGAACGCCAGGCCAGCGGCCGAGGTCACGGCATGCTGCTCCGCGATGCCGACATCGAGCACGCGTTCAGGGTATTTCTCGGCGAACTTATGCAGCCCCGTAGGCCTGAGCATGGCGGCCGTGATGCCCACGAGTCGCGGATTCCCGTCGGCGAGCTTCACGATCTCGTCGGCGAACACGGAGGTCCACGATGGCTTGCTCGCCACATCGATGGGCTCGCCGGTCTCTGGATCGATCTGCCCGACGGCGTGGAACTGGTCTGCCGTGTCGAGCAGAGCTGGCTGGTAACCACGGCCCTTCTCCGTGATCGCGTGCACGATCACGGGGGCGCCATAGTTCTTCGCCTGCTGGAGGGCTTCGGTCAGGGCCTTGATGTCATGGCCATGGATGGGCCCGAGGTACTTGATATCGAGGTTGGAGTAGAGCGCCTCGTTGTTCGTCAGGCGCGACAGGAAGCCGTGCGTTCCACCGCGGATGCCGCGATAGAGAGCCCGACCTGGAGCCCCGAATTTGTGGAACGCCGTCTTCGTGGTCGAGTACAGGTTGCGGTATGAGCGCCTTGTGCGAACGTCGTTGAGGAAGTGCGCCATCCCACCGATCGTCGGCGCGTACGAGCGACCGTTGTCGTTGACGATGATGACGAGGTTGCGACTGTTGTCGTCGCTGATGTTGTTCAGAGCTTCCCAGGTCATACCGCCGGTGAGGGCGCCATCACCGACGACAGCGACGACATGGCGGTCTGACTGCCCCGTCATCGTGAACGCACGGGAGATGCCATCGGCCCACGACAGCGAACTCGACGCGTGCGAACTCTCGACGATGTCGTGCTCGGATTCGGCGCGCTGCGGGTAGCCCGCGAGTCCACCCTCCTCCCGGAGGTGGCTGAAGTCCTGACGCCCGGTGAGGATCTTGTGTACGTAGCTCTGGTGGCCGGTGTCGAACACCATCGCATCGTGCGGCGAATTGAACACCGTATGCATGGCGATCGTCAGTTCGACGACTCCGAGGTTCGGGCCCAGGTGACCGCCTGTTTTCGAGACCTCACGGACCAGGAACTCACGGATCTCCGCCGCAAGCTCGACAAGCTGCTCAGGTGAAAGTTTGTCGAGGTCACGAGGGCCACGGATTTCCTCGAGAAGTGTCATGACGCCAGCCTAAACGAGACTCCTGAGCACGTACTGCAGGATGCCGCCGTTTCGGTAGTAGTCGGCCTCGCCGGGGGTGTCGATTCGCAACACCGCGTCGAATTCGATAACGGACTTGCCCGCAGCCGAGTGCTCACTCGGCGTCGCCGTGACGTGCAGCGTCTTCGGAGTGGTGCCCTCGTTGAGCTCTTCGACACCGGCGATCTCGACGATCTCCGTGCCGTCCAGACCGAGCGAAGCCCAGCTCTCACCGGCGGGAAACTGGAGGGGCAGCACTCCCATGCCGATCAGGTTGGACCGGTGGATGCGCTCGAAGCTCTCCGTGATCACAGCCTTGACCCCGAGCAGCGAGGTTCCCTTGGCTGCCCAGTCGCGGCTCGAACCCGAGCCGTACTCCTTGCCACCGAAGATGACGAGGGGCGTGGACTGCGCCGCATAGTTCTGCGCAGCGTCGTAGATGAACGACTGCGGGGCATCCGCCTGCGTGAAGTCGCGGGTGTATCCGCCCTCGACCCCATCCAGCAGCTGGTTCCTGAGGCGGATGTTCGCGAAGGTTCCGCGGATCATCACCTCGTGGTTGCCCCGGCGCGAGCCGTAGGAGTTGAAGTCGCCTCGAGCGACGCCGTGCTCCTGGAGGTAGGCGCCGGCAGGGCTGTCGGCCTTGATGTTTCCCGCGGGGCTGATGTGGTCGGTCGTGACAGAGTCGCCGAGCTTCGCAAGCACCCTCGCACCCGTGATGCTGGATACCGGGGTCGTCTCGAGCGTCATGCCATCGAAATACGGTGGGCGGCGCACATACGTGGACGCGTCGTCCCACTCGAACACCTCGCTGTCCGGCGTCGGCAGCGAACGCCAGCGCTCGTCACCGTCGAAGACCTCTCCGTATTCTTTGAGGAACATCCCGGTGTCGATGGACGTGTCGATCGTGCGCTGCACTTCTGCGGAGTTTGGCCAGATGTCCTTCAGGTAGACCTCGTTGCCGTCGCTTCCCGTGCCGAGCGAATCGGTCTCGAAGTCGAAGTTCATCGAACCCGCGAGAGCGTATGCGATGACGAGCGGCGGTGAGGCCAGATAGTTCATCTTCACGTCGGGGCTGATACGACCCTCGAAGTTGCGGTTACCGGACAGCACCGCGGTCACGGCGAGGTCGTTCTCGTTGATGGCCGCCGTCACCTCGTCGATCAGCGGACCGGTGTTCCCGATGCAGACCGTGCAGCCGTAGCCGACGGTATAGAAGCCGAGGGCTTCGAGATCGTCGGTGAGTCCAGCCTTGGCGTAGTAATCGGTGACGACCTTCGAGCCAGGCGCCAGTGTCGTCTTGACCCACGGCTTCGACGTAAGGCCCTTCTTCACAGCGTTGCGGGCGAGAAGTCCTGCGGCGAGCATCACGCTGGGGTTGGAGGTGTTCGTGCACGATGTGATCGCGGCCACGGCGACAGCACCGTGGTCGAGCGTGTAGTTGAGCCCTCCCGCAGTCGTGACCTTGACGGGCCGCGAGAGGTCGCCAGGCGCGTGGCTGGTGTGGCTGTGCGAGTGCTCGTGAGCCTTGCCTTCGTCTTCCGGCGTGAAGCTGATGGGATCAGAGGCAGGAAAGCTGCCGTCATTGGCGGCATCCACCACGGTCATGTCCTGCGTGGTGTAGTCACCGAGGTCGATAGCAAACTGCGACTTCGCGTTGGTCAGTTCCACGCGATCCTGCGGGCGCTTGGGTCCGGCGATCGACGGCACGACGGTGGCGAGATCCAGCTCGAGATACTCGCTGAAGTCGGGCTCGGCCTCAGGGTCATGCCACAGCTTCTGCAGCTTGGAGTACGCCTCGACGAGAGCGACCTGGTCGTCGGTGCGACCGGTCAGTCGAAGGTAGTCGAGCGTTACGTCGTCGATGGGGAACATCGCGGCGGTCGAACCAAACTCCGGGCTCATGTTGCCGATGGTGGCGCGGTTGGCGAGGGGAACTTCGCTCACGCCGGCCCCGTAGAACTCCACGAACTTTCCGACCACGCCATGCTTGCGCAGCATCTGGGTGATGGTAAGTACGACGTCGGTGGCGGTCACGCCGGTCGGGATAGACCCGTTGAGTTTGAATCCGACGACCTTCGGGATGAGCATCGAGACAGGCTGGCCGAGCATTGCGGCCTCGGCTTCGATGCCGCCGACGCCCCAGCCGAGCACACCGAGGCCATTGACCATCGTGGTGTGCGAGTCGGTGCCCACGCAGGTGTCGGGGTAGGCGCGCAGCGCTCCGTCGACAGAGCGGGTGAACGTGACGCGGGCGAGGTATTCGATGTTGACCTGATGAACGATGCCGGTTCCCGGCGGAACGACCTTGAAGTCATCGAACGCGGTCTGTCCCCAGCGGAGGAACTGATAGCGCTCGCCGTTGCGCTCGTACTCGATCTCGACGTTGCGTTCGAGGGCGTTCTCGCTTCCGAAGAGGTCTGCGATGACCGAATGATCGATGACGAGCTCGGCCGGGGCGAGCGGATTGATCTTGTTGGGGTCTCCACCGAGCGCCCCCACGGCCTCACGCATCGTGGCGAGGTCGACGATGCACGGCACGCCCGTGAAGTCCTGCATGATCACCCTGGCGGGAGTGAACTGGATCTCGGTGTCGGGCTCCGCGGTGGGGACCCACGATCCGAGTGATTCGATCTGAGCCCTCGTGACGTTTTTGCCGTCTTCCGTGCGCAGCAGGTTTTCGAGCAGCACCTTCAGGCTGAACGGTAGCTTGGCGAAACCGGGGACCCTATCGACTCGGAACACCTCGTAGTCGGTCGAACCGACTGTGAGCGTGTCCTTTGATCCGAAGCTGTTCACTGCCGACACTGTCGTCTCCCTTGCTGAACCCGTGATGTCCGCGGGTGCCCTGCCATTTTTACTGCCAGGGGCATCGAATACCACCAAGGCAAGCCTAAGACCGCTCGAGCATTGGAAACCATGCTGTTGCGATCAAAACTATGTTGATATCGAGATAAATATAGCACCGCGTGCGCGTGTCAGTGCGCTTCTTCGCTCGACTGTCGACGATAGACGGTGCGCATGAGCAACCAGGTGACCCAGAGTGCGGCGGCATAGAGCGGAACGCCGAGGATGAGCTTCAGGGTGGCGAGAGCGTCGACGTTGCCCGCGAAGTACAGCGGCACTTCGATTCCGAGCCTCAGGCCGAAAACCCCGCACCACAGGAAGGTGGCGATGAGGGCCACGCGGAACTTCGCTTTGTCCGCCCGCCAGCCTCCGCCCTCACCGACGATCAGAGAGGCGATCACGCCGATCAGTGGCCGTCGTACCGCGATGCTGATCACCAGTGCGACCAGGGATACACCGTTGATGAAGAATCCGAGCAGGAAGTTGTCTTCGGCGCGGCCGGTGATCAGCGCGAGTCCGGCAGAGAGCGCGAGCCCGATCACCCCGGCAATGGCCGACGTGAACGGCGATCTCGTCACGATCCTCACCACGACGAACGACACCGCGATTCCGAGGGGAATCAGCACAGAGACGAGAAGGTCGCGAGTGATCGTGTAGACGACGAGAAACGCGAGCCCGGGCAGAATGGACTCCACCAGTCCCCGCACTCCGCCCATCGCCGTAAGCAGTGCACCGCCGCTCGGCGTCTCACCGGGCGAGACTGCTCCGAGCCCAGAACGACGGGCGGCCGCGGCGAACGTCTCGGCTACTGAGGCGGTGTCGCTGTCGGTGCCGTTAGTACTGCCGTTCTCGCTGTCGCGCGGGGCTTCGCCCGGACCGCGTTCATCGGTCATGCCCGTGTCTCCGGTCATGCCTGGGCGGCAGCCGGCCCGGTCGCCGGCATGCTCAGGGGAATCAGGTCGCGAGGCGGCATGGGTGTGTTGCCGCGCACTACCACGATCGAACGGAAGAGATCCTCGATCTGTGCCGCGGCATCCCCACCCGCTGCACCCTCGCCGGCAATGACCCCGCGAAGGAACCACCTGGGGCCGTCGACCCCGATGAAGCGCGCCACTCGGCTGCCGCCGGGCTGGCCCGCTGCCACCGGGATCTCCGCCTGGACTTCGGGACCGAACGGGCCGTCGGCAACCTTCGTCGTCCCACCCTGCTTATGGATCTGGTCGACGATCTGCTGACGGATCTCGTGCCAGAGGCCGCTAGAGCGCGGAGCCGCGAACGGCTGCACCTGGAGGGTCGAACCCGCGTAGTCCAGCCCGACGGCCACGACCCGCTTGCTGCCCTCCTCCACCTCGAGTCTGAGGTGCAGGTCGGGCCGTGGCAGGATTTTCACTCCCCCGAGATCGACGTAGGGCCTGACGGCGTTGGCTTCGCTCTCGTCGAGGGGTCCCGTGGTCGCCCGATCAGCCGGAGCTGACTTCGGCTGATCTTCTGATGGGGCTTCGCCCTGGTCTGGTGCGATATCACTCACGATGTAGCTCCTGGTCGTGTTGGGTCGATGTCTGATTCGTCGACGACGGTGGTGGGTCTCACGCCGGTCGAGCCGAAGCCCGATCCGCCGCGGTGGCTTCCGGGAAGGGAGGCCACCCTGGTGAATTCCGCCCGTGCCACGGGCATGACGATGAGCTGGGCGATCCGGTCTCCCACCTCGATGGCGAAAGGATGCTCGGTGTCGGTATTGAGGATGGTGACCCTGATCTCACCGCGGTAGCCGGCATCCACGGTCCCAGGGCTGTTGACGATGGTGATCCCATGGCGGGCAGCGAGACCGGAACGGGGTACGACGAACGCTGCGAATCCGTTCGGAAGGGCAATGCTGACACCCGTACCCACGGTGGCTCGAGCTCCGGGTTGCAGAATGTGCTGCTCGGCGGAGTGCAGGTCTGCGCCGGCGTCACCGGGATGGGCATACACGGGAGTCTCACCGCTCGCGATGAGCACTTCGATGTTCTCGGCCACGAGTCGAGGCTAGTGCAGAACCCTGCGCGGCCCATGATCGTGCGCAGCGTCCCATCCCCGCGGTGTCTAATAGAGAGGTGACCATCTATCGCGAAAAGTTGTGGCCCGCTCCCTGGCTGTTCATCAGTACGGCCCTGGTGATACCGGCCAGCCTGCTGGTGTTCCTCCCCATCAATATCTTCGTCGGGGTGGGTTCAGCAATCGCGCTCTACCTGCTCTGCCTCGCCGGGCTACTGCTATCCGCCACGAAGATCGAGGTCACGCAGTCCGAACTGATCGCCGGTAAGGCCCGACTTCCCATCGAGATCATCGGATCCGTCGACGGATTCCGCGGAGCCGAGGCAACCCTCGAGAGGGGCCAGCGGCTCGACGCGAGGTCGTTCCTGGTGATTCGAGGATGGGTGGATCCTGTCGTCCGGATCGAACTCGTCGACCCGAACGATCCGGTGCCGTACTGGCTGGTCTCGACCAGGAATCCTGAAAAGGTTTCCCAGGCGATCGACCAGGCCAGGACGAACTCGACTGCCTAGGCTGCACACTCCAGGCAAATCGCACCGAGCTTGGTCGTGTGATCGACCTGCGAGCGGTGCTTCACCAGGAAGCACTCGACGCAGGTGAACTCGTCGGCCTGGGCCGGGAGCACCACGACGTCGAGGTCGAGGTCTGAAAGATCGGCCCCGGCAAGCTCAAAACTTCCGGGATTGTCTGCGTCGTCCGAGTCGATCGACCCTGACGTCTTGTCCGGAACGCGCTCCTTCAGTGCCTCGATCGATTCTGAATCGTCGTCGGTCTTTCGGGGTGCGTCGTAATCGGTTGCCATGCCCATCCACTTCTGTCAGCGTCTCGTTTTTGAAGTTCTTTAACGAAATCGCGGGGACAGTGTGCAACAAACAATCTGGAATAGCAAACCACTGGGCCCCCGTGAGCTTCGCGCTCTGCGTGCAACTTGCGGCGCGCCCGTTCTATTCCCACGAATCACCCCGATGCCGTGCGATCCTGACAGCAAATATCCACGGCTGGAGGGCTTCAGCATGCAGGACCTGCGAGTAATCGGAGTAGAGAGCGGCGCGCTGCTTGCCGTCGCTGACGACGGAACCAGATTCCGGATCCCCATCGACGAGCTGATGCAGTCGAAACTGCGTCAGAGCGTGCCGGACCCCGGCTCAGGGCCGAAACTGTCCCCGCGCGAGATCCAGGCACACATCCGTTCGGGAATGTCGGCACAGGATGTCGCGTCCATCACCGGAGCATCGTTCGAGTACATCCAGCGCTTCGAGGGCCCGGTCATCGCTGAGCGGGAATTCGTCGTGCAGTCAGCACTCGGCGTGCCGGTGAAGGCCACAGCGGATACCGATCCGATGAGCCTGGGTCGCAACTTCGGCACCGTCATCCGGGAACGCCTGCACGAACTCGGTGCAAGCGACGAGCGCTGGGCGAGCTGGAAAGACCCGGAGACGGGCTGGGTCGTCAAGCTCTCGTTCACGGCCAAGGAGATCGATCACGACGCCCGCTGGGGCTTCGATCCGAAGAAGCAGTCCCTCACTCCGACCAACAGCGAGGCTGTCACCCTCTCCCAGCAGGGAGACGCCAGCGGCAGCATGATGCCGCGACTGAGGGCGGTCAGCGAACCCGCCCCCGATTCGGCTGACTCGGATTCGTCGCGCTTCGACAGTGGGGCGTTCGCGCTCAGCGAGTCGCAGCAACTGTCGACGACCACGCCGTCTGCTCAGGATCCCGTGTCCATCAGCAGGGGCCGCACCGATGAGCCCGTGCAGGGCAACCAGACCTCCGACCTGCTCGAGGCCCTCCGACGCCGACGCGGCGAACGGGAGAGCGCGAATTTCGATGATGCGCAGTCCCGCGCCTCGCATCCGTCGACGGGCTCGATCAGGATCGTCGACGTGCAGATGGACCTGTTCGATGACGAGTCTGAGGATCCGGTGCGCACCACGTCTCCCCAGCCGGCCGTCCGCCGAAAGTCACGAGCGTCGATGCCGAGCTGGGACGAGATAGTATTCGGCGCCAGGCCGGACGACGACCCCGCATGACGCGAGGGCTGGTCAGGCGAACGCGCCGAATCTGAGCAGAGGCACTCGAGACTCTGCGGGTGACCACGAACCGTGCTGGGCGACCATGCCGCGGCCGGACGGATTGTCGATGCGACCGTCGTAGTACGCGATTCCCTTGCGTGCTGCGACCAGGACGTCCCCGATGCGCGGAAGCACCTCCTCGCTGACGTCGCCGAACCACCCGGCCGCCACTGCCTCCGTGCGGGTCGCGATCCAGGCGCGACCGCCCTCAACCTCACGCCAGCGTGCGATGGTGGCCTCACGCTGCGACTCTGTTGCGCCGGGCTCGAAGTAGAGCTGGAGGCAGCGCGGCTCCCCCGCCATGAATCTCACACCGTCGAGAAGCTCGCCGTCCACCAGTACGTGGGCATGCGGCGGAATATCGAGGAGTCCGTGGTCCGCTGTGACGAGCAGGCCGTCCTTCGGCCCGAGAGAGACCACGAGGTCACGCACAGCGGCATCCGCCGTTTCGAGTGCCGATGTCCACTCTCTCGACTGCCAGCCGTGTGCGTGGCCGGCCTGATCGAGTTCGGGGACGTACACGTAGATGAGCTTCGGTGCGCCGACGGTGGCGATCTCGGTCGAGGCCGCCGCCATCCGATCTGCTATCGACGCGGCCGGCACATACCGCGCACCCCGCAGGACAGCAGCGGTGAAGCCGGAGTTGCGGTATCTCGCGGGCCCGATCACTACGGGATCCCGCCCCTGGGCCCTGGCGGTTTCGAACAGGGTGGGCACCCGTTGCCACGTCGCGGGATCGATCAGGGCGTCCCAGCCCGACAGCTGGTTGACGACGCGGTCATGCGCGGCATCCAGCACGCTGTATCCGACCATTCCGTGCTGGCCCGGCTTCACGCCGGTGGTCAGCGTGGCGAGAGCCGCGGCTGTCGTGGTGGGGAATCCGGACTCGATCACGGACTTCGATGTCATGGCGCCGGCAAGAGTTCGAGCGTGCCCTGAGCTGGCTTTCAGGATGTCGGCGCCCAGCCCATCGATCAGCACGACCACCGCGTTCCCGACCGCGGGCAAGGCCAGGCGATTCTCCTGCCCGTTGACGGCATCGAGGCAACTTCGCAACACATCGGCAAGGCTCAATCCATCAGGTTTGGGCGCCGGTAACATGGGGGCAATCTTATGGCTACTCCCGAAAACCACACCAACATCGCTGCCTCAGGCGAGCGCATCGAAGACGTCGATGTCACCACCGAGATGCAGGGCTCATTCCTCGAGTACGCATACTCGGTCATCTACTCCCGCGCGCTGCCCGATGCCCGCGATGGTCTCAAACCCGTGCAGCGCAGGATCCTGTACCAGATGTCGGAGATGGGGCTTCGCCCTGACCGTGGCCATGTGAAGTCATCGCGCGTTGTCGGCGAGGTGATGGGAAAGCTGCACCCTCACGGCGACGCATCCATCTATGACGCGATGGTGCGTCTGACGCAGGATTTCGTGCTGCGCGTGCCGCTGATCGACGGACACGGAAACTTCGGCACGCTCGACGACGGTCCGGCAGCTCCCCGGTACACGGAGGCGAGGCTCCACGCCACGGCCCTCGCCCTGACCGAGAACCTCGACGAGGACGTCGTCGACTTCATCCCGAACTACGACAACCAGTTCACCCAGCCCGAAGTGCTGTCTGCGGCATTCCCGAACCTGCTCGTCAACGGCGCGAGCGGCATCGCCGTCGGGATGGCCACCAACATGGCACCGCACAACCTCATCGAGGTCGTGGCCGCTGCGCGGTACCTGCTGGAAAACCCGGCAGCATCGCTCGACGATCTCATGGCATTTGTGCCCGGCCCCGACCTTCCCACGGGCGGCACGATCGTCGGCCTTGACGGCATCAAAGACGCCTATGCCAACGGCCGTGGAGCCTTCAAGACGCGGGCGCGGGTATCGGTCGAGCCGATCACCGCCCGCAAGATGGGCCTCGTCGTGACCGAGCTCCCGTTCCTCGTCGGCACCGAGCGAGTGATCGAGAAGATCAAAGACGGGGTGAACTCCAAGAAGATCAGTGGCATCTCGGATGTCACGGACCTCACCGATCGCAAACACGGCATGAGGCTCGTCATCGGGATCAAGACCGGTTTCAGCCCGGATGCCGTGCTCGAGCAGCTGTATCGACTCACCCCGCTCGAAGACAGTTTCAGCATCAACAACGTCGCGCTCGTCGACGGCGGCCCGCGCACCCTGGGACTCAAGGAACTGCTGCAGGTCTACCTCGACCACAGGCTCAGTGTGATCAGGCGCCGCAGCCTCTTCAGGCTCGCTCGGCGCAAGGAGCGGCTGCACCTCGTGGAAGGGTTGCTCGTCGCGATCGTCGACATCGACGAAGTGATCCAGGTCATCAGGCAGAGCGACGACAGCGAACAGGCTCGAGCGAGGCTCATCGACGTCTTCGACCTCAGCGAGATCCAGGCCGAGTACATCCTCGAACTCAGGCTCCGACGACTCACCAAGTTCAGCCGGATCGAACTCGAAGCCGAAGCCGAGAAGCTCAGAGCCGAGATCGCCTACCTCGAGGAGCTGCTGGCAGATCCGGCGCGCATAGCTCGGCTGGTGTCTGACGAGCTCGAAGAAGTCGCTGAGCGCTTCGGAACGCCGCGGCGCACTCTGCTCACCGAAGCCAGGGCATCGATCGCCACGACAGCCGCGTCGCGACGGAACCCCGTCGTCCTCGAAATAGCGGATGCCCCATGTGAGGTAATCCTCTCGACGACGGGTCGCGCCATCCGGGTCGACGTCGCAGCGGGCACCGGTGACGAACCGGTGGCCGAGCAGCCCGCGAGGCGGAGGTCGAAACACGATGCGATCCGCTCCCGGCTCATCACCTCCAGCCGCACGGAGATCGGCGCCATCACAAACCTCGGCCGACTCATCCGGTTCACCGCCGTCGACCTCCCGAGCGTGCCATCCAATTCGATCCAGCTTGCCGCCGGCACGAAGATCACCGACTACCTCGCTGTCAGCGGCAAGGAGACGGTGGTGGGGATCGTGTCCCTCGACTCGGAGATACCGATCGCGCTCGGAACGCGCCAGGGCGTGGTCAAGCGGGTGATTCCCGGGTCGTGGCCCTCCCGGCCAGATGTGGAGATCATCGCACTCAAGCCCGGCGACCAGGTGGTCGGAGCCGCCCATTCGGCAGACGCAGACGAGTTGCTCTTCGTCACCACCGACGCGCAACTGCTCAGATTCGGATCGGCGCTCGTGCGGCCACAGGGTGTGGCGGCCGGCGGAATGGCCGGCATCACCCTCTCGAAGACGGCATCGGTCATCTTCTTCGGATCCGTTGATCCCTCCAGCGACTCTGTCGTTGCCACGGTGTCGACGTCGACCGCCACCATCGCTGGTACGGATCCGGGGCGCGCGAAGGTATCGACCCTGAGCGAATTCCCCGCGAAAGGCCGAGCGACAGGAGGCGTGCGAGCGCACAGCTTCCTCAAGGGAGAAGATTCCCTCGCAATAGCCTGGGCTGGTTCCGCACCAGCGCTGGCCGTGGCCGCCGACGGCACCGTGCGCCACCTGCCAGAAGCGGGGGCTAAGCGTGACGCATCGGGAAGTCCGCTGGACGGAGTGATCGGCTCAATCGGCTCCGCCCTCTAGGAGGGCAGCCTGAGCCGAACGGATTTCGTGATCAGGCCTGGCCCTCGGACGCACCGCGGCGCCAGTACCCCATGAACGCGACGCTGGAGCGATCGAGTCCCAGTTCGCCCACCAGCAGACGTCGGAGACGCTTAACAAGTGTTGACTCCCCGGCCACCCAGGCGTAGACCTCCCCGGCCGACGATGCTGGCGAACTCCAGGGCATAGCATCGTCGTCGTCGGAAGAAAGGGATCGAAGATCGGTGGCAGAGGGAGTCCGCACACCGTGGAGGGTGCTCTCACCCCAGGCACGCACTGCACCATCGATGTCACCGGTCATCCAGGTGACATCGGCATCGGCGCGCGACACGACATCCTGCGCATCAGCGGCCGTTGGTACCAGGATGAACGCCTGAGCCCTCACGCCCGTCGGAAGTGACTCCACAATCGAGCAGATCGCGGGTGCTGACGTTCCGTCCCCCACCAGGAGAAGGTCGCGGGCCGCCCCCGGCCGCCAATCGATACCCGCTGTCGATGTCTCGCTGCGGGCATCCGGACCGACGATGACGATGTTGTCACCGAGGGATGCGGTTGCGAGCCACTGGGCGGCCGGACCGCCGTCGCCGTGCCACTGGAAATCGACATCCAGTTCGTTCAGTTCCGGTCGGATCCCCCTGACCGTGAAGGTACGGATTGGGCTGCGCTTCGCATCGGGCAGTGCTCGCCACTTCTCGAACCAGCCGCCGGTCATCATGCAGTGATCGTCGTCCGCACCGAGGTCTGAGGCACCGGCACCCGGGAGCGGGAACATCAGCTTGATGCGCTGGTCGAGCCCGTGAGGTGCGAAGAACCTGAAGTCGGAACTGACGAATGTCACCCTGCGGAAGCCCGGGCTGAGCTCGACGATCCGGGACACCACCGCCGTATACGGACGGTATGGGGCTCTGCTGTCGCGATCGATATCCAGCGCCGCAGGGAAGGTTAGCATTACCTAAGTAAAGCACGAGATCCCCATGAAGCCCAGTCTGCGGGAGCAGCAGCGACCGTGGTCGTCACCGGTCAGACGTGCGGCACGAATTCCTGCCAGGCCCTGCGCCTGTCCCCGCGTGGATCCTGCTCGATCGCGTCGACGACATCGATGACCAGGGTCCTGCGGCGGCGTGACGTGTACTTCGGCCAGTCCACCACGGCGCCGTCGCGCGCGAAACTCACCCAGTGATCCTGCATCCGCACTCCCGCGCGTTTGAAGGCCCTCCTGCCGCCCAGCGAGCCCATAAACCGGCCGAACGTGCCGTCCATCCTGTCGAAGAGCGCGAACAGGTCCAGCCCATGAGTCGCATCGTAGCCGGCCCACCGCACGAGTCTCGGTGCGATGTCGAAGCGATAGAAGTGCACGGGGGCGAACCGGGCATGCCGCTCCGCCACTTTCACCGAGGGGAACCAGAACGCGTAATCCCCGCCGAAATCTGCGGCCGCGCGACGAGCCGGCAAGCCGGGATAGAGAGCCTTGAGCGCCTTGCGCGAGCGTTTGCGCGTCCTGGCGAAGATGGCCCGGATGCGCGGCGGGGTTGTGGCGAGAATGTCGAGCCTGCCCGTGAAGAGCGAACCCTCGCGATCGTTGGTACCGATGATGAGGGGAACCTGATGGGCGCGCCCGGCCTTGAACGCATCCAGGGGTCGTTCCGGCAGGAATTCACCATCGATGACCGGGCACAGCGCAATGGTCCCCGGGTGCCGATCCGGAGCGAGCAACTGCATCCTCGTCGTCGCCGTCACGATGTCGTCCACGCTCGCGGTGGAGAGGAGCCTGCCGGCCTCGTCGGGCGACGTGCTGTCTGTGCTTGAATCATCGGCCACCTCGCTCAGCAGTTCCAGGAACTCCCCGGCCCACTGCGCCGTCACGTCACTCGGATAGACGGCGTTCGCGGGCGAACTCTGCGCAATCGCCCTCGCAAAGAGGCCGCGGGCGCTCGGAACCGTCATGAGGGTCGTCACCGCATTGGCTCCCGCCGACTCTCCGAACAGGGTGACATTCGCCGGGTTTCCCCCGAATTGTCGGATGTTGTCACGCACCCACTCCAGGGACGCCACGACGTCCCTGAGCCCTAGGTTGCATTCGAGCGGCCGTTCCCGTGTCGAGAAACTGCTGACGTCGAGAAATCCCAGTGCACCGAGCCTGTAGTTCATGCTCACGAAGACCACGCCCCGTCGGACCAGCACCTCGCCCTGGTGACGGATCTCGCGTGACGAGCCGACACTGTACGCGCCGCCATGCACCCAGACCATCACCGGCAGCCCGTCGCCCTGCGGAGGCGCTATGACATTCAGCGTCAGGCAGTCCTCGGAGATGGGAACGTGGGATGCCGGTCCGAGAAACTGCCCATTGCGGTCCTGCGGGGCCACGGCGCCGAAGTCCGTGGCGTCGAGGACGCCCTCCCACGGCCTGACGGGCGCGGGGGCACGGAACCTGAGTTCGCCGACCGGAGGTGCCGCGTACGGGATTCCCCGCCACATCCTCAGCCCTCGCCTGACCGCGCCTTCGACGATGCCGCCGGTTGTCTGGACCCTCACCCGCGCATTCTACGGAGCGAGTGTGGACGGGCGACGTCGATCACGGCTCTAGACGTCGATGCGGTCCCTGTCGAGGCCGTTCCCGGCGATGATGAACTCCTTGCGAGGGGCCACATCGTTTCCCATCAGCAGCTCGAACACCGTCGCAGCCATCTCCGCATCGGGCGAATTGACGCGTCGAAGCGTTCGATGCTGGCGGTCCATCGTCGTCGTGGCCAGCTGGTCGGCATCCATCTCACCGAGCCCCTTATAGCGCTGGATCGGGTCCTGGTACTTCTTTCCGGCCTTCTTCAACCCGGCGAGCACCCCGTTCAGTTCACTCTCGGAGTATGTGTAGATCGTCTCGTTGGGTTTGGAGCCGGGATTGATCACGATGACGCGGTGCAGGGGCGGCACGGCCGCATAGACCTTCCCGGCTGCGATCATCTCGGGCATGTAGCGGAAAAAGAGGGTGAGGAGCAGCGTGCGGATGTGTGCACCGTCGACGTCGGCGTCGGCCATGATAATGACCTTGTCGTAGCGTCGCGCGTCGAGATCGAAGCTTCGACCCGAGCCGGCACCGATCACCTGGATGATCGAGGCGCACTCGGCATTCGAGAGCATGTCGCTCACCGAAGCCTTCTGCACATTGAGGATCTTGCCGCGGATCGGCAGCAGTGCCTGGTACTCGCTGTCGCGACCGAGCTTTGCGGTTCCGAGAGCCGAATCACCCTCCACGATGAAGAGCTCGCTGTTGGCCACGTCGCTCGAACGACAGTCGACGAGCTTGGCCGGCAGGGAGGAGCTCTCGAGCGCATTCTTACGGCGCTGGGTCTCCTTGTGGGCGCGAGCCGAGATCCTGGATTTCATCTCGGCGACGACCTTGTCGAGCACGAGGGCGCATTGTGCCTTATCGTCCCGTTTCGTCGAGGTGAAGCGCTCGGCCAGCGCCTTGCTCACCACCTGCGCCACGATGTTGCGCACCGCTGGCGTGCCGAGAATCTCCTTGGTCTGCCCTTCGAACTGCGGCTCGGGCACCCGTACCGTCAGCACGGCCGTCAGCCCCGCCAGCACGTCATCCTTCTCGAGCTTGTCGTTGCCGAGTTTCAGCCTGCGGGAATTCTTGTCGGCCTCAGCTCGCAGGAACTTGAGCATCCCCTGCTCGAAGCCTGCCTGGTGAGTGCCGCCCTTCGGCGTCGAGATGATGTTCACGAAGCTCTTGAAGACCGTGTCGTAGCCGGTGCCCCATCGCAGCGCGACATCCACCTGGCAGATGCGGGTGAGTTCCGTGGGGGTCATGTGCCCGTTGTCCTGCAGTACCGGCACCGTCTCGGTGAACGTGCCCTCGCCGCTCATGCGCCAGGTGTCCATGATGGGTGCGTCGGTCGCGAGATGCTCCACGAACTCGCCGATGCCACCGTCGAAGTGATAGCTCTCGTGTGTCGGCTCGACTGGCCGCTCATCCCTGATGTCGATCCTGAGCCCGGACACCAGGAACGCGGTCTGCCTGACACGGTCGAGCAACTCATCGGTCTGGAAGGTCGCACCCTTCGCAAAGATCTGGCGATCGGCCCAGTACCGGATGCGCGTGCCCGTGACCCCCTTAGCCACCTTGCCCACGACGCGCAGCTCGCTGTTGGAGACGAACGGAGTGAATGGCGCATCGGGGGTGGGCTCTCCTCCCCGATCGTCGAAGATGCCGGGCTCGCCGCGATGAAACGACATCGCCCAGGTCTTCCCGTTGCGGTCGACTTCGACGTCGAGCCGCTCGGACAGAGCGTTGACGACCGACGCGCCGACGCCATGGAGTCCACCGGATGCCGCATACGACCCTGAGCCGAACTTGCCGCCGGCATGCAGCTTTGTGAACACGACCTCGACACCGGAGAGCCCCGTCTTCGGTTCGATGTCGACGGGGATACCGCGCGCCTTGTCACGCACGGTCACGCTCTCGTCTTTGTGGAGCACGACGCTGATCTCGGAGCCGTGGCCACCGAGCGCCTCATCGACAGAGTTGTCGATGACCTCCCACAGGCAGTGCATGAGCCCGCGCGAATCGGTGGTGCCGATGTACATACCCGGCCTCTTGCGCACGGCTTCGAGGCCCTCGAGCACCGAGAGATGGCGGGCGGTGTAGTCAGCGCTCGACATGACTGCCTCCGGGGTGAGTGACGATGATGGTGAATGAGGTTGATCGGTCGCGGGGCGTTCTGGGTGGCGGCCGACATCAACCATACGGTTTTCCACTGCCACGGCCCCCTTTCGACACCCATGAACGCCGTAGTGACGGCCCCATCGGTTTGCTCGATACGCGTTCAGCGAAATACCCGGCAAATGTCGCACCGCTGTAACACAGTCGTGTTTGTATTGAGGAACGAAAGTTCACGCAATACCCGAATGGAGCCGCTCATGTCTCAGATCACCACCGAGCTAAACCCCGCAACGGACTACACCCTGTCGGCTCTCGACCGCTGCGACAGCTGCGGTGCGCAGGCGTACATTCGCGTGACCCTCAACAGCGGCGACCTGCTGTTCTGCGCACACCACGGAAACCAGTTCAAAGAGAAGCTGTTCCCCACGGCCCTGAACTGGCACGACGAGTCGAGCCGACTGCTCGAAGACCGCACGGTCTAAGCTCCCGCACACTAGGTTCGTGAGGGTCGGCGTTTACGCCGACCCTCATTTCTTTGTCGGCACCACCACGCACGCACGCAGGAGCATCGTGAATCGCATCAGGCACTATCTCTCCCGCTTGAAGAGCCTCGACGTCCGCAACTTCTTTGCCGTCTCCGCCGCGGTGGCGCAGGAAAGCGGTCGACCCCGGGTGTTCATCCTGATCGATATGGCGTATTGCTCGGTTATCTACCAGGCCGGCTACCTCGACTATCAGGAGTTCGAATTCTGGTCGTTGACGCGTCAGGAGCGACGTACCTGGATCACCAGCGGCAACGCGAATTCGATTGTGCTCAGATATAACCAGCGTGCCTTCCGTAGCCGGTTCGCCGACAAGCTGACCTTCAATCCGCTGTTCGACCAGTACCTCGGCCGATCGTGGCTCAACGTCCGTGAGTCCACGGCTGCACAACTCGAGCACTTCATCACCACCCACGGCACGGTCATGGCGAAACAGGTCGACGGGATGGGCGGTGCGGGGATGAGCAAGCATCGCGCCGACGAGATCCAGGACTTCGAGAAGTTCAGGATGACGCTGCTCGAACAGCGCCAGTATCTCGTCGAGTCGTTCATCACGCAGCATCCTGCGATGGCCTCCCTGTCACCGGCCAGCGTCAACTCGCTGCGCATGATCACCTTCTTCGACGGAAGGTCGGTGCACGTGATGGAGGCGGTCCTGCGCATGGGCAATGGCGCAGAAGTGGACAACTATGCGCGAGGCGGCATGTACACGGTTCTCGATGAGAAGACCGGGGTGGCGCGTTACGGCGCCTTCGACAAGTACGCCAACACGTTCATCACCCATCCGTTGACGGGCACTCCGATCGTCGGATTCCAGGTTCCGCTGTATCCGCAGGTGCTCGAACTCCTGGACAAGATCGCCAGGGTGGTTCCCGAAATCCAGTACGTCGGCTGGGATGTCGCCATCGGCGAGTTCGGACCGATCATCATCGAAGGCAACTACAACACCGGGGTGTTCCAGATGAAACCGAGCCTGACCGGAAGCAAGACCGGCCTGCTCCCCCGCTTCCGCGAGGTCATCGACTTCTAACCGAAGCGAATGACACGAGCGGATCAGGCTCGACGCCAGAGCAGATCAGGCTCGACGGATGACGCCCATCGGGGTCGACTGGCGATCCTGGCCGAGCGGGTTGTCTTTCAACACCCTGACCATCAGGTCGTCGACGCTCCGTGCTGCGGTCGAGCCGAGGATATTGCCCCCGAAGTCGTTGATATCGACGACGAGCACGTCGATCGACTTCCCGAGCGCTGCCTTGACGTCGGCTGCCACCCCATCGGGGCGGTCGGGACCGAGCACGACCTGGGAGTCGTACGGAGGGATGGTGTTCTTCGTCGGCCCGTCGATCGCCCGCGCCTTGGGGCCGGCGATCCGGTAGAAGTCTCCCCGACGACCGAGCGCCTTGGTCACGGCCGCCACGGCAGCGGCGAACAGGATGCGCGGTGTACCGCACTCCCGCAACGCCATCTCCATGGTTTCCGGGATGCCGAGACCGATGCCATGCGAGGTCTTCGTCACGTACTTCGAGAGGGTCACGGCGAGCTTGCGCGGCTGGATCTCGTCGAGCGGGAAAGCCCGACCCTGCGTGATCCCGACGATCTTCTCCGTCACGAAGAAGACATCTCCATCGCGCACGACGTCGCTCGCGTATCGGGTGATCACGTCGAGCAGCACATCGTCCCGCATGACCACGTGGGTCTTGATGGGGATGCGGTGATACGCCACCCCGTCCACTGTGACCGTGAGCGGTTTGCCTTCGTTGGCCTGTTCCATCGGATTCGACGTCACCGGTTTACTCGAGGTAGTCGCGCAGCGACTGCGATCGTGACGGATGACGCAGCTTGGCCATAGTCTTCGACTCGATCTGACGAATGCGCTCGCGCGTCACTCCGAACGTGTCACCGATCTGGTCGAGAGTCTTCGGCATGCCGTCGCCGAGGCCGAATCGCATGCGGATCACGCCCGCCTCGCGTTCGGAGAGGGAGTCGAGAAGGCTCTCGAGCTGCTTCTGCAGCATCGTGAAGCCCACGGCATCCGCGGGCACGACGGCCTCGGTGTCCTCGATGAGGTCACCGAATTCGCTGTCGCCGTCCTCACCGAGCGGCGTGTGCAGCGAGATCGGCTCGCGGCCGTACTTCTGCACCTCGATGACCTTCTCCGGTGTCATATCGAGTTCGCGCGAGAGTTCCTCGGGCGTGGGTTCGCGACCGAGGTCCTGCAGCATCTGGCGCTGCACGCGAGCGAGTTTATTGATGACCTCGACCATGTGCACCGGAATACGGATGGTGCGCGCCTGGTCTGCCATGGCGCGGGTGATCGCCTGGCGGATCCACCAGGTCGCGTAGGTCGAGAATTTGAACCCCTTGGTGTAGTCGAATTTCTCGACGGCACGGATCAGGCCCAGGTTGCCCTCCTGGATGAGGTCGAGGAACTGCATTCCACGACCGGTGTAACGCTTGGCGAGGGACACGACAAGTCGAAGGTTGGCGCCCAGGAGGTGGCTCTTCGCGCGCTGGCCATCCTTCGCCACCCACTGGAGCTCGCGACCGACGGCAGAACGCAGTTCGGTGGGCGACATGCCGGAGAGCTTGTCTTCGGCGAACAGCCCGGCCTCGATACGCATGGCCAGTTCAACCTCTTCGGCCGCGTTGAGCAGGGCGACCTTACCGATCTGCTTCAGGTAGTCCTTGACGGGGTCAGCGGTCGCACCGGTGATCGCGGCCGAGTAGACGGGGACATCATCGTCATCGTCTACCAGCGAGAGCACCAGGGCGCCCGTGGGCAGGGCCTCGTCCTTGCTCGTGGATTTAGCGTCGTCGTCGTCTTCGTCGTCGCCCGAGTCTTCTTTCGAGTAGTCAGTCTCGACGACGGGAACGACGACGTCATCGCCATCCTTGATGTCTACGGGCTCGTCGGGCTCACCATCGTCGTCGGTCGAAGCACTGGCCTTCTTCGCAGCGGCCTTCGCGGCTGCGGCTTTGGTAGGCGCTTTTGCCGCTGCTGCCCTGGTGGGTGCTTTCGCCGCAGCAGCTTTGGTTGCCGCAGCTTTGGCTGCAGGGGCCTTCTTCGCCGGGGCGTCGGTGTCGACGATCTCGTCGTCGACTGTCGCGGTTTTCGCTCGGGTTGCCATTCGAAACACCTTCCAGGAGTTTGGGGCACTGTTTTGCTGCTCTTCTGCAGCACCTGCTCGTTTGTGCCAGCCTGTGTGGCCAGGCTGGCTTGGACAGCAGTTTTTTGGACAGCAGTTTTTTGGGCAGTACTTTTTTGGGCAGCACTTTTTCGGGCAGCACTAAGACCCTTGTCAAGTTCTGGGCCGAAGCATCTCGGGGATGCAACGAACCACGGAACCAGACCGGGTCTCGTACTCAAGTATTGCACGAGTCGGAGCCTGCTCTTGACACATATGCGTAACTGCCCGTATAACAAGCGCTTACGACGGGCTCAGGCTTTTCCGCGGCGCCAGGTCCGTACCAATGCAACCCAGAGCGGCGCCACTTCTATTCCCTCTTCTTCGTGCAGCCGTCGCCGGGTACGGTGCCGGGCATGAAGCAGCATCCCCACCCCGATTCCGACGATGACGTACTGCATGAGGAACGCGATCCGGAATGAATCGAACGCGTACAGGTCCGCGGGGCGCCCCGAGCCCCCTGTCGCCTTATCGATGACATCGAGCACGACTCCGATGAGGAACATCATGACGAAGGTCGCAAGGAATCCCCCGACGTTGACGATGCCGCTCGCAGAACCGTATGCCCGCATCGGGTTGAAGCTCCGGGCGAAGTCGAATCCGATCAGGGAGCCGGGGCCGCCCACCGCGATGACGATCAACAGCCCGATGACCGCCCAGGTCGGCGGGATTCCGGGCCAGGCGAGAACAATCCCCCACGCGACCGCCATGGCCACCACGATGCCGATGACGATGTTGCTCCTGCGGAACGGATACCGGGCGGTCAGGATGCCCAGGATCGGCCCGCTCACCAGCGCGCTCGCCACGGTCACAGTAATGAGCACCGCCGCTCCGGATGGACCGTAACCGAGGCCGACCGAGAGGAACGGGAAGCCCCACAGCAGCGTGAACGTCGTCAGGGACGATTGCGTCACGAAGTGCGACCAGAAGCCCAACTGGGTGCCCGGTCTTCCCATGCTTTCCCGGAGGTGGTGTAGCGAGGCTGACCAGGACGGGCGCTCCGCAACCTCGATCCGCGAGCCGGTCGCGACGACCGGTGCGTTACTGACGACGACGAGCAGGGCCACTACGGCGATGACGGAGACAGAGGCTGCAGACAGGTAGGTGGGCGTCCAACCCCAGGCGTGGAGCGCCAGAGAAAGAGGGAACGCCGAGAGCAGCTGGCCGAACTGGCCCAGGGTTCCGAACACCTGCGACGCGAACGTGAGCCTGCGACCCGAGAACCAGGACGCGAGCAGCCGGATGGCCGAAATAAACGTCATGGCGTCACCGGCGCCGACCAGCACCCGACCCACGATGGCCACGCCGAGTGTGGGTGACACCGCAAGGGTCACCTGTCCGGCTGCCATGAGCGACGCGCCGGCGACGAGCAGGAATTTCGGGCCGACGCGGTCGAGCATCACGCCGACGGGGATCTGCAGCCCCGCGTACACCGCGAGTTGCACCACCGCCAGTGTCGACAGCGCTGCTGCCGCCACCTCGAAACGCTGGGTCGCCTCGACGGCGGCGATGCCGAGCGAACTCCGCTGCATGAAGGCGATGATGTACGCGAAAGTGACGACCCCGTAGATCACCCACGCCCGACGCGAATTCATTGCGTCAACTCTATGGGCACCCGCGCGGCATGGTCACCGCACGCTCAGTCCCAGCGAATCACCCCGGTGAATCACCCCAGGGGTCAGATCACGCCATCCGGGTTGTCCCCATTGCGCCTGATCGCGAGGAAATTCTGCAGTTCGGCCGCGATCTCGTCTGCCGTAGGAAGTTCCCCGTCGACGTCAGTGAGCGGCGAACGCAGGGGGTTGTCCTGGATATAGCTGTCGTGACGTTCCTCGAGGGTGCCGACGAGGCGCGCGAGTTCCTGGTTGTTCTCAACCTGGCCGTCGATCTTCGCGAGGAAGTCCCTGCCGTCTTCACGCAGGCGATCGGTGGGGAAGATGAGTCCGGTCGCGGCACTGACACTCTCCAGGGCCGACACGGCGGCGAGGGGGAACTCGGTGTCCGCAAGGTAGTGCGGGATCAGAAGCACGAACCCGGCCACGGGGTGGTCCAGTTCACTGAGGCGGTATTCCACGAGATGCAGGGCATTAGCCGGGGCCTGGGTGCGCGGGCGCCAGATCGACATCGATTCGATGAGCTCGGTGCGATTTCCGCTGACCGTGGTGCCGACGGGCCGCGTGTGAGGCACCGGCATGGGGATTGCGTGCACCCAGGTCGTAGCCTTCACTTCGTATCGCGAGATGAGCTGGAGCACGGCGGCCGTGAACCGATCCCACTGGAAATCCGGCTCATAGCCGGTGAGAAGCAGGAACGGCTGGTCGAGCTCGTCTTTCATCAGGTAGAGGTTCAGTGCCAGAGGCGTGAATTCCGCGATGTGATCCTGATCGAAGTAGATTGTCGGACGCCGGGCGCGGTAGTCGAGCAACGCGTCGTTGTCGAACCGCGCGACGACCGAGTGGTTCATGGTGTCGAGCAGGTAGTCGCTCAGCTGGGTCACCGCAGAACCAGCATCAGAGAACCCCGTGAGCGCTGCCACCAGATTCAGGCCAACGGGCACAGTGACGTCGGGTGTGAGGTCGTAGAGACCAGCCGGATCTTGCATGTTTCAAGACTAATCGCGTCGATCAGCGCATTCGGGTCTGTTGCCTTCTGAGCCATAGCGCCGAAAGCGAACAGGCCCACCCGGGGCCCCGGTTGCCCGTCGGGACGCGCACGTGAGCCTCGATACGATGGAAGGATGACCGTTGCCACGCTCGCCGTCTCCGCCCAGCCGCTTTCGACCATTGCCGCCGATGTCCTCGTTCTCGGGGTGCTCAAGTCGAAGGAAGGTCCACAGCTCCAGACCGACGACCCAGCGCTCCAGCACCTGCACGCGTCACTTATCGCCATCGGGGTCACAGGTGCCCAGGACGAGGTTGTGAGGGTTCCGAGCGGCCTCCGCTCCATCGCCAGTGTCGCGCTGGTAGGGCTCGGCTCTGCGACAGTCTCCCCCGACACCCTGCGCTATGCGGCAGGATCAGCGGCCAGGCAACTACGCGGCATCGAGTCGCTCGTGTTCGGATTCCCCGCGCTCGACGACGACGCCGTGCTCGCCGTGCTCGAGGGCGCCGGGATCGGCGCGTACGCCTATACGTCGTACCGGGTGAGCTCACTCGCGGGCACCACTCTTCCCGCCACGCACATCACTGTCGCCACCGCGACCGAGAACGACGCGCTGGTCGAGCGGGCAACCGCCATCGCCGACGCCATCCACACCGTCAGGGACCTGGTGAATTCGCCGCCCAACGACCTCTATCCCGAGACATTCGCCGACGCTGCGCTCTCGCTGTCGGAACACGCCGATGTGACTGTCGATGTGCTGGGAGTGGCGGAACTCACCGAGGGTGGATTCGGGGGGATCCTCGGGGTCGGGCTCGGGTCGACCCGCGGTCCACGGCTCGTCAAGGTCAGCTATGCGCCATCCGGGGCTGCCAGGCATATCGCCCTCGTCGGCAAGGGCATCACGTTCGACTCCGGCGGACTCTCCCTCAAGCCACCGGCATCCATGATCGGAATGAAGTACGACATGACCGGCGCGGCGACGGTGCTCGCCGTTACTCTCGCGATCGCACGGCTGGCGCTGCCGGTGCGGGTCACGGCATGGCTGTGCCTGGCCGAGAACCTGCCATCCGGTTCGGCCATGCGACCGAACGATGTCATCACGGCTCGCGGCGGCAAGACCATCGAGGTGTTGAACACCGACGCCGAAGGACGGCTGGTGCTGGCCGACGGAATCGCCGCAGCAAGCGAAGAACACCCCGATGCGATCATCGACGTCGCCACCCTGACCGGAGCCGCCATGGTCGCTCTCGGCACTCGCTATGTCGGCACGATGGGCGACCCGGCGCTCGCCGGCCAGCTCGTCGCCGCGGGAGACCGGGTGGGCGAGACACTGTGGCACATGCCCATCGCCGCGGAGCTCCGCCCGCTGCTGGCATCCGATCTTGCCGACATCGCCAACATCAAGCCAGGCAATACCGCAGGCGGCATGATGATCGCTGCGGCCTTCCTGCGTGAATTCGTGGGAACCAACGGCGAAGGTGCCGACGAGAAATCCATCCCCTGGGCCCACCTCGATATCGCCGGTCCCGCCAATAATGGCGGCTCAGGATGGGGGTTCACGGGCAAGGGCCCCACGGGAGTTTCCGTGCGCGCCCTCATCGAGTTGGCCGAGGAAATTTCCCGATCGTAGTAAGGTGCTTAAGGCGGCTTTTTCCGCCCAGCCCGGCCGCCCACCACCTTAATCGGCGTGCCGGAGCACAGATCCTTACAGAGGAGTTGCTGGATTGTCAGAGCACACTTTTGACCTTGTTGTTCTCGGTGGCGGAAGCGGCGGTTATGCCGCAGCGCTCCGTGCAAGCCAACTGGGAATGACCGTCGGACTCATCGAGAAGAGCAAGGTGGGTGGCACCTGCCTCCACGTCGGTTGTATTCCGACGAAGGCGTTGCTCCACTCCGCCGAGGTCGCCGATGTCACCCGCGAATCCGCGAAGTACGGCATCACCTCGACCTTCGAGGGTGTCGACATCGCCGCGGTGACCGCCTATCGCCAGGAGGTGGTCGCCAGCAAGTACAAGGGACTGCAGGGGCTCCTCAAGGCCCGTGGCGTCACGACCATCGAGGGTGCAGGCAAGCTGATCTCCCCGACGACGGTGCAGGTCGGCGACGACACCGTGACCGGTAAGAACGTGATTCTCGCGACCGGCTCGTACTCACGGTCGCTTCCCGGGCTCGACATCGGCGGGCGCGTCATCACCTCGGAGCAGGCTCTCGAGCTCGACTTCGTGCCCAAAAAGGTCATCGTGCTCGGCGGTGGAGTCATCGGCGCCGAGTTCGCCAGTGTCTGGAAGAGCTGGGGCACCGACGTCCAGATCATCGAAGCGCTTCCCCACCTCGTGCCCAACGAAGACGAGGCCATCAGCAAGCAGTTCGAGCGCGCCTTCCGCAAGCGCGGGATCAACTTCAACCTGGGCACGCGCTTCCAGAGCGTTACGCAGAACGATGACGGTGTTGTCGTGACTCTCGAGGACGGCAAGACCTTCGAGGCCGAGCTCATGCTCGTCGCCGTCGGCCGAGGCCCCGTCACCGCCAATCTCGGCTACGAAGAGGTCGGCGTGAATATGGATCGTGGATTCGTGCTCACGAACGAGCGCCTCGCCACCAACATCCCCGGCGTCTACGCCGTCGGTGACATCGTGCCAGGGCTCCAGCTCGCGCACCGCGGATTCCAGCACGGTATTTTCGTCGCAGAAGAACTCGCCGGGCTCAACCCCGTCGTCATCGACGATCTGAACATCCCGAAGGTCACCTACAGTGACCCCGAGGTCGCCTCGGTGGGACTGTCTGAAGCGAAGGCAGCGGAGAAGTACGGCGCAGACAAGGTCACGTCGTACGACTACAACCTCGCGGGCAACGGCAAGAGCCACATCATCGGAACGGCCGGCATCATCAAGGTCATCCGCGTCAATGACGGCCCTGTCATCGGAGTGCACATGATCGGCGCTCGCGTCGGTGAACTCATCGGCGAAGCGCAGCTCGCTGTCAACTGGGAAGCGTACCCGGAAGACATCGCACCGCTGCTGCACGCGCACCCGACGCAGAACGAAGCTCTCGGCGAGGCATTCCTCGCCCTGGCTGGCAAACCACTCCACGCGATCTAGTCCACCGACCCGATCGCCAAACTAAGCTATTGAGTAGAAGCGTTACAAAGGAGCATCACTGATGAGCGAATCCGTCAGCCTTCCAGCACTCGGCGAGAGTGTTACCGAGGGTACGGTCACCCGCTGGCTGAAGCAGGTCGGCGACCGAGTCGAGGTGGATGAGCCACTGCTCGAAGTTTCCACCGACAAGGTAGACACCGAGATCCCCTCCCCTGTCGCGGGAGTGATCGAGGAGATCCTGGTCGCAGAGGACGAAACTGTCGAGGTCGGCACCGTGCTGGTGACGATCGGCAGTGGTGCCGAGGCACCCGCCGAGGCACCCGCAGCCGATGCACCTGCAGCCGAGGAAGCACCGGCAGAAGCGCCAGTGCCAGAAGCGGCTCCCGTCGCCGAAGCACCCGCTCCCGCAGCGGAACAGGCTCCGGCTGTCGAGTCTCCTGTTACGCCCGCAGAGGTTGCTGCAGCCCCCGCTGAGAGTGCTCCGGTCGCCGAAGTGCCCTCCACCGATGCGCCAGCACCGGCTGAAGAAGCACCGACTGAGGCAGCACCAACTGAAACAGCACCGACTGAGTCAGCACCCGCTGAAGCAGAGGCAGCTCCGGCCGCTCCCGCGCCTGACGCCGCGCCTGTGGCAGAAGTTGCGCCTGCGGCAGAAGTTGCGCCAGCCCCCGAGGCAGCGCCCGCTCCCGCCGTGTCGGCAGAACAGGCCGCGCCCGCTGCGACCGCTTCAGCAGAGACCGCTGAGGCCCCGGTCACCGCTCCCGACGCACACGCCGGCTACGTCACTCCCCTCGTGCGCAAGCTCGCGAACGAGCACGGAGTGTCGCTCGACGGTCTCACCGGGACCGGAGTCGGCGGGCGGATCCGCAAACAGGATGTTCTCGAAGCCTCGAGCGCCGCTGATACAAGCGCCCCCGAGTCTGCCGAAACTCCAGCCGCCGCAGAGGCACCAGAGGTGTCGCCGCTCAGGGGAACCACAGTCCCGATGTCGCGACTCCGCAAGGTCATCGCGGAGCGCGCCGTCATCTCGATGCAGTCGTCGGCACAGCTGACCTCGGTCGTCGAGGTCGACGTCACCCTCGTGGCGAACCTTCGCAACAGGGTCAAGGCCGATTTCCAGGCCAAGACCGGCCAGAAGCTCTCGTTCCTGCCGTTCTTCGCGCTGGCAGCTGCGGAAGCCCTCACGACGAACCCGATCATCAACGCCACCATCGACGGCGACACGATCGTGTACCCGCCGCAGGAGAACATGGCGATTGCGGTCGACACCGAGCGCGGGCTGCTCACTCCGGTCATCCGGGACGCCGCTTCGCTCGACCTTGCGGGCTTCGCAGCGCAGATCGCCGATCTCGCCGCACGCACTCGTGAGAACAAGCTGAAGCCGGACGAGCTCGCTGGCGGCACGTTCACGCTGACCAACACAGGTTCTCGCGGTGCCCTGTTCGACACCCCGATCGTGTTCCTTCCGCAGTCTGCCATCCTCGGCACCGGCATCGTCGTCAAGAAGCCCGTCGTCGTCAGCGACGCTGCGGGAGACGCCATTGCGATCCGTTCGATGGTCTACCTGGCGCTGAGCTACGACCACCGCATTGTCGATGGCGCCGACGCTGCGCGCTTCCTCGTGACGATCAAGAACCGTCTCGAGGCCGGAGCGTTCGAAGGAAACCTCGGCATCTGACGTCACGACGGGGCATCCGTCACTTCATCAGGTAGTCCCTGATGCGCCAACCGGCCTCGCTCTTCATGAGAAGAAGCGAGGCCGGTTCGTTGTCTGCGGTATCACCGAGGCTGACTATCGCAGAGTCTCCGAGACGCTCATCGAGAACTGCCTCTCCGGTTGACACAGTCCACGCAGTCGGCGCCTCGTCTCCGTTCTGAATTCCCCGAATGAGGTCCTGATCTGCCATTGACGCGGCGGAGTCTGGCTGGACGACGGAATCGAGGCACAACACCGACATCTCCCTGATGCACGATTCCCGTGCCGCAAGCAGGGATCCGGCGGCTGCGGCGGGATCGTCTCCGACGATGGGCCCGGCATCCGGCGCATCGGCCGCCGATGTCGAATCCGCCTTCGGAGTCGATGGAACAGCATCCGGCTCCCCCACGGGGACGAGCACAACGGCGACCAGAAGGAGAGCGATCGCTGCTGCTCCGGCCACCCAAAACCGTGGTCTCACGGTAGACACGGAGTGACGCACGCGCGCCTCGAGGTCGATCTCCAGTAAAGCGCGAGGAAGATAGCGTGCAATCGCCTCCGGTATGGCCAGTCCAGCGACGAGGATAGGCACGTCAGGGATCCCCAGCGGATCTGCCGTGACCAGCCTGGACGGGACGACCTCGGTCGGTGAAGGGTCGTCGGGCCGCAGGTCGATGGCGGTCGGTTCACCGAGATTGAACAGCTGCTCGTCCAGTGAATCGAGCCACTCTGCACCCGTGGTGTTGGACCGATGCAGCCAGTCCAGCACCGCACGGGTGCGATCGTCGCGGACCCTGCCGAGCACGATGGCCGCGAGCTCCCGTAAAGAAGCCAGATCTGCAGAGAATGCGGGCTCGGCGTCGCGAGCCGCAGTGGGAAGGTCAGGTGGAAACAACCTCGCACGTCCGAAGCACCCGACTGTCGGAGATCCTGCGCCGTCGAACAGCACGGCATCCGGTCGGATCCCGCCATGGGCCACTCCACGGTCGTGCAATCGCCGGAGTGCCAGCGTCACGGGAATAAGAATCGTTGCGACCTCCCCTGGTCGGAACTCCGCCCTCTCCCGGAGAAGCCTGCCCAGGGTGCCAGCCGCACATCGCGCGAGAATCAGGGCCGGCCGACCATCCGGTGCCGTCGTCAGATCGAGTAGATCGATCACGTGCGCACCGCTGCTTCTGGACAGAGCCTCGATTTCGACCATGATCGACTGCTCGGTGGCGTCGGGCCGGAAGATCTTTATAGCGGCGGGACATGCATCTGGTTCAGTCCGCAGAGGATGCGCCAGAAAGATCTCGGCCCTCTCACCATCGCTGACCTTTCGCACCAGCCTGTATCCGCCGAGAGAGTCAACCACCACGACCCCAGTGTCCTTGCGCTGGTGGATGGGTGTGGCGCTTCGACCACGAATCGTGGATGCCGCGCACCGAAGTCCACTGTGCAGAACGGGATGTCGTGGGCTCGGCGCCACGTAGACTCGTATCGTGGTCGACTACGTCGTCGCGGGGCTAAGCGCCAACTCCGTGCCGTATTTAGAAGCTCTGGAGCTTCAACGCGCAACACACGATGATGTGGTGAACGAGCGTTCACCCGATACCGTCATCTTCCTCGAGCACCCGTCGGTCTACACCGCGGGAAAACGCACGGAGATCGTCGAGAGACCTCGGGACGGCACTCCCGTCATCGACGTCGACCGCGGCGGGAAGATCACCTGGCACGGACCCGGCCAGCTGGTCGGCTATCCGATCGTCAGGTTGTCCGAGCCGATCGATGTGGTCGGATACGTGCGCAGGCTCGAGGGGATTCTCATCGAGGCGCTGTCCGCTCTCGGGCTGGAGTCGAACAGGGTCGATGGCCGTTCCGGAGTCTGGATCGGCGAGAACAGGAAGATCGCCGCCATCGGCATCCGGGTCTCTCGCGGGGTCACGATGCATGGGTTCGCGCTCAACTGCGACAACTCATTCGAGGCATACGACAGGATTATCGCCTGCGGAATCGTGGGAGCCGGCGTCACGTCGATCTCGCGTGAACTGGGGCGCACGGTGACAACAGAAGATGCGCTGCCGCTGGTTCGCGAAGCCTTCTCCAACAGCATGGTGGTTGCAGCATGAGTATTGACACGTCCCCCCAGCAGCACGGCACGCGCAAGCTGCTTCGGCTCGAAATCCGCAATGCCGAGACACCGATCGAGCGCAAGCCGGAATGGATCAAGACGGTCGCCAGGATGGGTCCGGAGTACAAGCAGCTCCAGGAACTGGTCAAGGGCGAGAATCTCCATACCGTCTGCCAGGAGGCAGGATGTCCCAACATCTTCGAGTGCTGGGAAGACAGGGAGGCGACGTTCCTGATCGGTGGCAGCCAGTGCACACGTCGGTGCGATTTCTGCCAGATCGACACGGGAAAGCCCGCTGACTACGATCGAGACGAACCGCGTCGGGTCGCCGAGTCCGTCACGAAGATGAACCTCAGGTACGCGACGGTGACGGGTGTCGCGCGAGACGACCTGCCCGACGAGGGGGCCTGGCTTCACGCTGAGACCGTGAGGCAGATCCACCAGCAGAATCCGGGCATCGGTGTGGAGATCCTCGCCACGGACTTCTCGGGCAACCCCGATCTCCTGGCCGAGGTCTTCTCATCACGGCCTGAGGTATTCGCACATAACGTCGAGACCGTCCCGCGGATCTTCAAGCGGATCCGTCCGGCCTTCACCTACGAACGTTCCCTCGGAGTGATCAGCCAGGCCCGCGAGGCCGGACTGATCACCAAGTCGAACCTGATCCTGGGCATGGGGGAAGAGCCGTCGGAGGTGATCCAGGCACTTCAGGATCTCCACGATGCCGGCACTGACATCATCACAATCACGCAATACCTGCGACCGACACCTCGTCACCTTCCCGTAGCGCGCTGGGTCAAGCCGCAGGAGTTCGTCGAATTCAGCGAGGCGGCCGAACAGATCGGATTCCTCGGTGTGCTTGCCGGTCCGCTCGTGAGGTCCAGCTATCGCGCCGGTCGTCTCTGGGCCAGGTCGATGCGCGCGAAAGGCCGTGACCTGCCCGAATCGTTGAACCACCTCGCGGATCAGGATCTCGGGTTCGCCCAGGCAGCCACCGGGAAGGCCGTATCCTTGGATCATGGCACGCACCACTAACTCCGCGCCCGCGGCTCCCAAGGAGCCGGGCAGACTGAAGCAGATGTACCAGGTCTTCCAGATGACCCGGCGCTACGACAACCTCGCGATCTGGTTCCTCCTGCTCGCCTTCCTCGGCCCCGTGCTGGTGGGGCTGTTGCTGGCGTTCCTGCTCTCCAGCGGCCAGGTGCTCGGTTTCGTGCTGTACATCATCGCCGGTGTGCTCGGGGGAATCCTGGTCTTCCTGATCGTGCTGGGCCGCCGTGCCGAGCGCGCCGCGTACGGCCAGATCGCTGGCCAGCCCGGTGCCGTCGGGGCCGTGTTGAAAAGTTCCCTCCGACGAGGGTGGACCGCAAGCGAGATGCCGGTGGCTGTGAGCCCGAAGACGCAGGATGCCGTCTATCGCGCCGTGGGTCGCGGCGGAGTAGCTCTGATCGGCGAGGGTCCGAAGAGTCGCACGCAGTCCATGCTCGAGGGCGAACGCCGCAACATCACGCGTATCCTCCCCAACGTGCCCGTGACGTTCCTCTATGTCGGACCGGATCCGGAGTCGATCCCGCTGCACAAGCTTCCCGTGAAGCTACGGTCGATCAAGTCGGCTCTTCGCAAGCCGGAGATCCTGGCAGTGTCGAACCGCCTGAACTCGCTGGGCCGAAACGGTCTGCCGATTCCGAAGGGGATGGATCCCTCGAAGGTCCGCTCACCGCGTCCGCGCTGAGCCACGTAGTTTTCGGCCGACGACCGTCGGCGTCACTAGCGCCGGACGAGGATGGTTCCGGCGACCCTGTCGTGCATTCCACGCTGGTCGAGATCCCAGATAACGGCGGGGATCACGAGGCACAGCAGCAGGGTTCGCACCAGGGGTCGCCAGATGCCGAGATATCCGCCGACCAGCGGAACCACGCGCATCCCGAGGGCGAGGTGCCCGATGCTGCCATTCGCCGTCAGCAGAAAGACCGACTGAAGGATCGCGAAGATCGCGAGTGTAGCCAGCTCGTCATAACTGAAGAACAGCACAGACGCCAGGACGGCGCTCGCCCAGTCGATGGCGATTGCCGCAAATCGCCTGCCGGGGCGCACTATCGAGCGAGGTCCCGACTCCGGAAGGCCGAGCCTTCGACCAGGCCAGGTCGGCGGGGTTGGGGATGCATTCGACACCGCTCAAGCCTATCGATCACCACATGCGTAACATGCCCGAAACATTTGCGTGACCGCGGGGAAACCACTTACCCGTAGCCTCGGGGGGTGGCTGCGTTTGCTGCCTCTCAGCACCAAGTTCATTGGAGTTCCACCTATGTTCAGTGATTCCTCCGAAGTGCTCAAGTTCATCAAGGACACTGACGTCAAGTTCCTTGATATCCGCTTCACCGACCTTCCCGGTGTACAGCAGCATTTCAACATCCCCGCGTCCACTGTCGACGAGGAGTTCTTCTCGGTCGGCCAGATGTTCGACGGATCATCGATCCGCGGCTTCGCATCGATCCACGAATCGGACATGCAGCTGATTCCGGACGTTTCGACGGCATACGTCGATCCGTTCCGCACCGAGCGCACGCTCATCATGATCTTCGACATCTACAACCCCCGCAACGGTGAGATCTATGGTCGCGACCCGCGCCAGGTCGCCAAGAAGGCCGAGAAGTACCTCGTCTCGACCGGTATCGCCGACACCGCCTTCTTCGCTCCCGAAGCCGAGTTCTACATCTTCGACGACGTGCGCTACGACGTGAAGCAGAACGGCAGCTTCTGGTCGGTCGACTCAGAGGAGGGCGCGTGGAACTCGGGCCGCTCCGAAGAAGGTGGCAACCTCGGAAACAAGACTCCGTTCAAGAGTGGCTACTTCCCCGTCAGCCCGATCGACAAGCAGGCCGACCTCCGCGATGACATGAGCCTCAAGCTCATCGACGCCGGCCTTGTGCTCGAGCGCGCTCACCACGAAGTGGGAACGGGCGGCCAGGCCGAGATCAACTACCGTTTCGACACGATGGTGCACGCAGCGGATGACCTGCTCAAGTTCAAGTACATCATCAAGAACACCGCGCTCGAGTGGGGCAAGACCGTCACATTCATGCCGAAGCCGCTCTTCGGCGACAACGGCTCGGGCATGCACACCCACCAGTCGCTGTGGAGTGACGGCAAGCCGCTGTTCTACGACGAAAAGGGCTATGGCGGGCTCAGCGACATCGCTCGCTGGTACATCGGTGGATTGCTCAAGCACGCTCCGGCCGTGCTCGCCTTCACCAACCCGACGCTGAACTCCTACCGTCGACTGATCCCCGGATTCGAAGCCCCCGTCAACCTGGTGTACTCGGCCGGCAACCGCTCCGCATCGATCCGTATCCCGATCACGGGCACGAACCCGAAGGCGAAGCGCATCGAGTTCCGCGCGCCCGATGCCTCAGGTAACCCGTATCTCGCATTCGCGGCTCAGATGATGGCCGGCCTCGATGGCATCAAGAACAAGATCGAACCGCACGAGCCCGTCGACAAGGACCTGTACGAGCTTCCTCCCGAAGAGGCCAAGCTCATCCCCCAGGTTCCTGCCTCGCTCGAGGAGGCACTGCGCGCCCTCGAGGCCGACCACGACTTCCTGACGGAAGGCAACGTGTTCACGCCTGACCTGATCGAGACCTGGATCGCGTACAAGCGCGAGAAGGAAATCATCCCGGCCGCGCAGCGACCAACTCCGTTCGAGTACGAGCTGTACTACTCGGTGTAGTCAGTCGTTTAACTATTGATTGCGGTCGCACCCTGAAGAGGGTGCGACCGCAATTTTTGTCGGTCCCCTACATTGGGGACATTTTTGTACCCCAAAGAGCTTGAATACTGAGCCAAGTATGCGTAGCTTTATGTCGGCAGAACGTTCCCTGATCGGACTCCTGCCAGGTCCGGCGGGATTGGTTACCCTGTCGGGCCATTCTTTTTAACCGTGACGGGTCAATGTGCGCCCATGAGCTGTGGCATCCGTCGAGTCAGATCCTGGCCGACACCGTCGATGATCGGTGCCCGCGACGATGAGGCGCCCAGCCCGGTAAACGACCAGCCCGCCGCTCGCCACGCGCCAGCGTCCAGGCAGTTGCGAGCATCGATCATGACTCTGCTCTCGACCATCGCTCCGAGTTCGATCGGGTCGCTTGACCTGAATTCATCCCATTCCGTCAGCACGAGGATGGCGTCGGCCCCCGTCACGGCCTCCTCAAGGCTGTCTGCGTACGTGAGGGTGGGGAACATGCGCTGGGCCGTCGCCGTGGCCTCGGGGTCGTAGACCACGACCTGAGCACCTCGGAGGTGCAGTGCCGCCGCTACGTTCAACGCCGGCGAGTCGCGCACGTCATCAGTGAGCGGCTTGAACGCGGCGCCGAGAATACCGATTCGGCGATTGAGCACGGATCCGCCGCACGCCTCGATCGCGAGGTCGATGACCTGCAGTCGCTGCGACATGTTGATCTCGTCCACCTGCTGGAGCAGCGCGGCCGCCTTCATGGCCCCGAGTTCACTGGAGCGATGGATGAGCGCCCTGATGTCTTTCGGCAGGCATCCGCCGCCGAATCCCAGCCCCGCATTCAGGAACTGGCGCCCGATCCTCACATCGTGGCCCAGCGCGTCGGCGAGCACGGCGACGTCGGCACCAGCTGCGTCGCAGACTTCGGCAATGGCATTGATGAACGAGATCTTCGTCGCAAGGAAGGCGTTCGCGCTGACCTTCACGAGCTCGGCCGTGGGCAGGTCACACGAGATCACGGGAGTACCAGCAGCGATGGGGATGGCGTAGACCGCGCGGAGGGTCGCCTCCGAGCGCGGCGTTGCCCCTCCGATCACGATGCGATCGGGAGCGAGGGTGTCATCGACAGCCTTGCCCTCACGCAGGAACTCGGGGTTCCACACCAGTTCGACGTCGACTCCGTCGGGTGCCGCGTCGGCGATGATCGACCGCAGTCGCGCACCCGTCCCCACGGGCACTGTCGACTTCCCCACGATAAGCCCATCGTGAGTCAGATGGGTTGCAACCTGGCGCGTCGCCTCTTCGACATAGCTCAGGTTTGCAGCGTTACTCCCCCGCTGCTGCGGCGTGCCGACGCAGATGAAGTGGACGTCGGAGTTCGCCGTGGCATCCGCCAGGTCGGTCGTGAAGCGCAGCCGGCCACTGTCGACGTGGGTACGGATGAGCTCGGGGAGTCCGGGTTCGTAGAACGGGACCTTTCCCTCGCTGAGTTGCTGCACCTTGGCCGGGTCGGAGTCGACACCGATCACGTCGAAACCCATCTCGGCCATGGCTGCGGCGTGGGTCGCCCCCAGGTATCCCGTGCCGATGACGCTCAGTCGGGGCCGCACAACGGTTCCACCGGATTCGCTGTCGTGCCCTGATGTTTCCGTGCTGTTCATGAGTGCTCCTTAGTCATCGGTTCAGCGTGCGGTGAGTGCGAAGTCGCTGTCTGGCCGCGCCAGTCCATCGACGAATGCTGCGAGGGAATCCGGACGGGAGTCGATGCGCCAGTCGTTGGTCGCGCGTTCTCCCTCGACGTAGGTGGTGATCGCCATGTTGAACCAGGAGAGACCGACGATGTCGTCGTTCTCGGGCTTGGCCAGAGCTTCAAACAGGCTCGTGACCCAGGCAGCCTTGTGGCCTCCGATCTCCGAGGCCCCGATCTCAGCGAGGAAGATCGGCTTGGCGGTGATCCTGCGAAGCTCGGCCAGACTCGCGTCGAACGAGTAAGCGAAGGAGAAGTCGTTTTCCGGCTTGTAGGCCGGTCGCAGGTATCCGGAGAGACCCACCCAGTCGACATAGTCGTCACCGGGATACAGCCCGTTGAGGAATCCTGCAGCCTTGTGGGTCGCCGGCAGGTTGTTGATGATGTTGGGCGACCAGATCCAGATCACCAAATCGTTCGCGCCCTCCTCGGCGAAGATGTCGTGGACGTGCTTCCACATCTTCACGTAGTCGCCGACCCGGTTGGAATTGAGCGAGTTGCCCTGCCCGTCGGTCTCGGCCCACGGATACCAGACACCGTTCATCTCATGATTCAGACGGATTCCCATCGGCAGCCCCGTCGACACGATGTCGCGGGCGTACTGGCGGAGGTAATCGTCATAGCTTCCGGGAACCCCGGCCTCAGGATCACCGATGATGGCCGGCAATGTGTAGTCGGGCTCGATGATCTGGTCATTCGCCGACCCGATCGGCCGTGACTCCCACGTCAGGATAGGGAGGGTGTCGCGCTCCCAGGCGCGAGTCACGGCGTTGGCGCGGAATGCTTCATCCCAGCCTCCGAAGTAGCCCACGACGCTCGGGGTGGTTCCCAGTCTCGATGCCGTGGCGTCATAGGTCGCCCAGTTGAAGGGAGCCTGTTCGGTGTACAGCCCGAGATAGGACGAGGCAGGGTTGACGAGCTCGGCTTTCGACGGTGCGGTGATGACATCCTCCGCCGGGGCGCCGCCCGCCTGCACTGCGGCAGGAGGCGCGGACTTAGGCGTGGACGCAGGCTTGCTCGCCTTCAGCGCGGTAAGGGCTCCCTGGGTGCTCCACAGCGCCTGCTGGAGTGCGGCGGTCTTGGCGTTGGTCTCCTTGAGATTCGCCTTGCTGAGCACCATCGAGGATTCGAGAACCCTGATCTCGCTTTGTAGTGTGCGCTTTTCCTTCTCCCAGGCAGCGCGTTCCTCGGCGAGGGACTCCGCTTCGATGACGCTTCGCGCGGCCGTGCCGAGCGCTTCCGTGACCGTGTTGCCCGGCGAGGTCCAGACGAAGACGCTGGTGGCTCCGAGGGCCAGGACCAGCGTGGCCGCACCGACACCTGTCCAGCGCGATCGTGTACTGCTGACGGCCCACCATGCGGCGGGCCCGCGGCGGGCCTTGAGACTACGAGAAGTTGACAATGAAAAACGCCTCCAGAGCGAAGATTGAGAATCCGATGACATACGGCCATGCGGCCTTGGGATTGAGTTGACGGCGCTGCGGCGCAACTGTCGCAACATTCATGGACCGGCGCCGGGTCGCCTCGAGAAGGGCACCCGGACGGGTCGAGTGGTTCATCGCCGCCTCCGGCTCGATCTCCACCTCCTGGGACTCCCCCAGCTGGTCGACTATCCGGTCGTTCGACTTTCCGCCGGCATAGGCGCCTGCCCGGGTTCCCCATCCGCTGGCATGGCCCATCCTGAAGAATCCGAGAAGCCGGATCGGCATCAGGAACGCGGTCGAGACGACGATGAAAACAGGAAGCCTGAAGAAGTCGGTCGGCTTCTCAGACAGGTGCCTGAGTTGGCGGATCGCCATGCTGAGCACGGATGAGATGACCATGAGACCGAGCACCAGCAGCACCCCGCTCTGGACGCCGTACTCCGAGAGGATTCCCTCATAGAAGTTGTAGCCCTGGCCGGTTGCGGCACGGTAGACCCACCCCGCGATGACCCCGGCGAGAAGGAACGGAAGAATGATGTCCATGATGAAGAACAGCGCGAGTACTGGCGCGTGTCCGAGCATCCACGGGAGCATTCTCAGCGTGTTGTACTGGCTGCCCCGTGCCCACCGAAGCTGCTGCTTGAAGAGTTTCTTCACCTCGAGAGGCGCGTCGGTGTAGACCAGCGACGTGTGCTGGTAGACCGTGCGGAAGCCCTCCTGGAGGGTCAGGTTGGTGAGCGTCCGGTCATCGCTGACCTCCATGAAGACGCCCATGAACCGCTGGGTCATAAACCTGTCCATCACCCTGGTCATGATCGACCGGCGAAACGCGATGGTGCGACCGGGAAGGCAACCGACCTGGCCCATGACACTTTGGGCGGGCATCGAGTAGAGCGCCCTGGAGTTCTCCAGCCAGTCGGCCCAGCGCGTGATCCAGCTTCGTTCTGGTTCGAGGATGCGCTGCCGCGTCGTCACGCCACCGACCTGAGGGTCGGCGAAGGGCCGCACGAGCTCCGACAGCGTGTTGTCGGTCCAGACGGTGTCCGAATCGACGAGCACGGTGATGTCACCCGTCGACAGCTCGGTGCCGATCATGACCGCGTTGCGCTTTCCCGGGATCGGCGTGTGCACCCAGCGCACGAGTGGCGAAAATTCTTCGCTGATGCGCTCGAGTGTGGGGTTCTGGGCTCCGTTGATCACCACGATGATCTCGGAGGGCTTCTGTTCCACCATGCGCGCCAGCACGCTGCGGAACAGGTCCTCCGGCTCGTCGAGCACCGGCACGACGACACTCGTCGTGCCCTCGAAGGTGCCCGTGAACGGCCGGTATCGCGACGAGATGACGACCTTGAGTACCCACAGCAGCCAGATGAGGGCCGAATAGACCGCGAACATGTAGATCTCGGGATGCCCGTCGATCATGTGGCGCACTTGAAGCAGGAAAATGAACACGAATGCCCCCGACATTGTCATTGTGATGGATGATCATCCGCCACGCTGAGGATGCGGCTCGGCATTGAGTTGCTTGATTATTGCCGGATGAATTTGCTGCGTGCAAGACGGCCATTAGGCCGACCAGCCTCGATGTCACGAGGGGATTCGGGCGAGCGACGACCAGCCGTGTGGGCACTTCGGCTGACGCGGATCATGGTCGTCACAGATGCGAATTGGAGCCCGAGACGCCTCATCGGCCTCGCTCGTCGACGGCGTCCGGCTCTCCCTGTGAGCGCGCACAAAAATGCACGTCGGATGCCCTTTAGCCCATCGTCGGAGTCGCAGAACGAGGGTAGACAAGATTGTCTATTGATGAATAGTCACAGAATTTTGGAGGGTGAGTGCAGGGTGACCCTCCCCAGAACGGGGTACAAAATTCCATCGCGGAATGAGCCCCGAAATCACACCATTTACACAAACTTTGTTAACACGTTCGTAACATTAGGAGCGCGGGGCCGCTCGAATACCGCGACACTGAGCACACGGCATCCGGCGCATCTTCGACAGGTCAGCCTGTGGTGGGTCCGCGCGATGGAGGCCCGTAGAAGCGCTTCTCGAAGACCTGCCTTGCAAGGCGCGTCACGCGCAGGTAGTCCTCCTCCAGCTGGCTCGCTGAGCCTGGTGGGTACTCCATCAGCCTCGCGATTCCATCGAGCTGCTGGCGATCGGTCGGCAGGACATCGGCCGTCTTCGACGTCCACAGGGTCATCGCGGATCTCGCTCGGGAGGCCAGGACCCATGCGTCGCGGAGCTTGCGGGCTTCCTCGGCCGGGATGAGTTTCTCGTGCACGGCTGCCATGAGCGCTTCGAGGGTCGAGGTGGTGCGAAGCCCGGCGACCGTGGCGCCATGCTCGAGCTGCTGCAACTGCACGAACCATTCGACATCGCTCAGGCTGCCCCGGCCGAGCTTGAGGTGGCGGGCGGGATCCGCCGCCTGGGGAAGTCGCTCGGCTTCGACGCGAGCCTTGATGCGCTTGACCTCTCGGACATCCTGTTCGGCGATGTTCACGGGGTACCGCATCTCGTTGGCGAGTGCTTCGAATTCCTCGAGCACGCCAGAGTCGCCGACGGCCCCGCGCGCGCGCAGGAGGGCCTGCGCCTCCCACGTGAGCGACCACCGGGCGTAGTAGGCGCGATAGGAATCGAGAGACCTGACGATCGCGCCGTTCTTGCCCTCGGGCCGCAACCCCACGTCGAGATCCAGCGGGATCCTGAGGTCTTCGGTGTACTTGCTGAGGCCCCGCACGATCTGCTCGGCCCGTCGTTGCGCATCGTCAGCTGAGGCACCGGCGGCCCGGTACACATACATGACGTCGGCGTCAGACCCGAACCCCAGTTCGCCTCCCCCGTAGCGTCCCATCGCGATGATGCCGAACTCGATTCCATCGCCGTAATGATGGACGAGGGACAGGGCTCCCGTGAGCACAGTGGTGGTGATGTCGGAAAGTGCACACCCGATCTCCTCGATAGAGGTCATCCCGAGGATGGCGCCGAGCGCGGTGCGGAGCACCTCGCGGCGGCGCGCCGTGCGCAGGGCGAGAGCCGCGGCATCCACGTCCCCATCGTGCCGGGCGACGATCGCGCGGGACTCCTCGAGCAGCGTCGCGAGCGGACGGGGCTTGAGGTCTTCGTCGTTCTCGAGCCACGCCGTGGCCTCGGGGATACGCTCGAAGATATCGCCCACGAACTTCGAGGCGGACAGCACCTGGGTGAGTCGCTCGGCTGCGCCGGAAGAGTCCCGCAGCATACGGAGGAACCAGTATGTCTCCCCCAGGTCTTCGCTGAGTTTCCTGAACGACAGCAGCCCTCTATCCGGGTCTGCGCCTTCCGCCAGCCAGGCGAGCATCACGGGCAGCAGCGCGCGCTGGATGCTCGCCCGCCGCGATACGCCACCGGTCAGGGCACCGATGTGCTTGAGTGCACCCCGGGGATCCTTGAAACCGATCGCAGCCAGTCGCGCCTCGGCCTGCCCGGTCGACAGGGCGATACCACCGTCGGGGAGTGCAGCGACCGCAGACAGCAATGGGCGGTAGAACAGCCGCTCGTGGAGTCGCCGGACTGCCTGCTTCGTGCGCTGCCACTGCTCGATGAGCTTGTCTGCCGTCGACGCGAGTCCCGTCGACCTGGCGAGAACCCGCAGTGCGTCAGGGTCGGTCGGCATGAGGTGGGTCCTGCGCAGTCGAGACAACTGGAGTCGGTGCTCGAGCAACCTCAGGAACCTGTAATCGAGCGCGAATTCCGAAGCTTCGACCCGGCCGATGTAGCCCTGTTCCGCGAGGGCGACAAGTGCCGGAAGCGACGCCACCTGCCGCACATTCTCATCGGTCTGACCGTGCACGAGCTGCAACAACTGCACCGTGAACTCGACATCGCGCAATCCACCAGGGCCCAGTTTCAACTGCACATCCAGCTCACCGCTCGGGATGTTCGCCGTCACCCGTTCACGCATGCGCTGCACAGACTCGACAAAGTTCTCGCGTGACGCGCTGGACCACACCATGGGGGCCACAGCATCCACATAGCGCTGGCCGAGTTCGCGGTCACCCGCGAGCGGCCGCGCCTTGAGCAACGCCTGGAACTCCCAACTCTTCGCCCAGCGCTCGTAGTACGCGACGTGCGACTCGAGGGTGCGCACGAGGGCACCGTCTTTGCCCTCGGGCCGCAGGTTCGCGTCCACCTCCCACAGTCCGGGTTCGGCCGCCAGGTCGTTGATCCCCTTCATCGTCGCCATGGCGATGCGCGTGCCGATCTGTACTGCCCTGTCATCAGAGAGACTTTCGCCGCCCTCAACCACGAAGATCACGTCGACGTCAGAGAGGTAGTTGAGTTCCCTCGCCCCTGCTTTACCCATGCCGATGATCGAAAACTTCGTCCTGTCCACCTCGGCGGCGGGGAACCCTACCTCGTTGCGCGCGACCAGAATCGCCGCGTCGAGTGCGGCGCCGGCGAGGTCGGCGAGGGCGGCAGCAACCCGGTCGACAGCGGCGAGAGGATCTGGCTGACAAAGATCCCACGCGGCGAGCTGTGCGAGGTGTCGGCGATAGCGCACCCGCATGGCGACCCACGCCGCCTCACCCTCCAGCCCGTCCACGCTCTGCAGGAGGTCGGAGTCGTAGGAATCGGACCCGGGTGGTGACGTAAGCACGGTGTGCAGCACCTCGAGCTGCTCTGGCCTGCGCGCGAAGAAGTCACCCAGGCCCGTCGACGCCCCCAGGATCTGGATCAGCCTGCCCGCGGCATCCGTGTCGTCGAGCACGGTCTGAACCTGCTCCGGCGCATTCTCCCGAAGAGACAGCACGGCGCGCAAGGCCTGGTCCGGATCCGCCGCGACGGCGAAATGCGGAAGGAGGCCAGGCATGTCGAGTTCTTCGAGACCGGCACTCGCAGAGCCGAGCTCGGCAAATCCGAGCCGCGCAAGCTCCGTCAGTGTCGCCAATGACCTCTGCATCGTGGTGGAACCCCCGGTTGTCCTGACTCGAGCTACAGCATCTCGAGGTTGGACTCCAGCTCGTATGGCGTGACCTGTGCCCGGTATTCCTTCCACTCGAGCCGCTTGTTCAGCAGCACGTAGTTGAAGACCTGCTCGCCCAGCGTCTCGGCGACGAGTTCGGAATCCTCCATGATCGACACGGCATGGTCGAGCGACGCCGGAAGCTGGTTGTAGCCGAGTGCGCGGCGCTCTGAATCCGAGAGCTCCCAGACGTTGTCCTCGGCCTCAGGAGGAAGCTCGTAGCCCTCCTCGATACCTTTCAACCCCGCTGCCAGAAGCAGCGAGTACGACAGGTACGGGTTGGCGGCAGAGTCGATCGCGCGGTACTCGACGCGGGCACTCTGGCCCTTGTTCGGCTTGTACAGCGGAACCCGCACGAGGGCCGAGCGATTGTTGTGGCCCCACGTCACGAAGCTCGGCGCTTCGTCCCCACCCCATAGTCGCTTGTAGGAGTTGACGAACTGGTTGGTGACTGCGGTGATTTCCGGAGCGTGCTTGAGCAGACCCGCCACAAACTGCTTGCCGATCTTGGAGAGCTGGTAGTGGCCGCTCGCGTCGTAGAACGCGTTGGCGTCACCTTCGAACAGCGACATGTGGGTGTGCATGCCTGACCCAGGATGACCGGACATCGGCTTTGGCATGAAGGTGGCGTATACGCCCTGCTCGATCGCCACCTCTTTGATGACCGTGCGGAACGTCATGATGTTGTCTGCCGTGGTGAGCGCATCGGCGTACCGCAGGTCGATCTCGTTCTGCCCTGGACCAGCCTCGTGGTGGCTGAACTCGACGGAGATCCCAAGGTCTTCGAGCATGCGAACCGAACGACGACGGAAATCGTGAGCCGTGCCCCCGGGAACGTTGTCGAAGAATCCCGCGGAGTCGACGGGTTCCGGCTTGCCGCCTTTGAGCTTCGACGACTTCAGGAGGTAGAACTCGATCTCCGGATGCGTGTAGAACGTGAATCCACGATCGGCAGCCCTCGCGAGCGAACGCTTGAGCACGTTCCTCGGGTCGGAACCCGCCGGCTGTCCGTCCGGCGTGGTGATGTCGCAGAACATCCTCGCCGTCGGATCGATCTCCCCGCGCCAGGGCAGGATCTGGAATGTGGTGGGATCCGGATGCGCGAGCATGTCGGCTTCGTACGCACGAGTGAATCCTTCGATCGCAGAACCGTCGAAGCCGAGACCCTCGGCGAACGCACCCTCGACCTCGGCCGGAGCGATCGCGACGCTCTTGAGCGTGCCGACCACATCGGTGAACCAGAGTCGGATGAACTTGATGCCTCGCTCCTCGATAGTGCGAAGAACGAAGTCGCGCTGCTTGTCCATCAAGCTCCCTGTTTATCCACTGGACGTCAATCCACTCGACTGCCTGAGGGCAGCGTTACCAGAGTACCGCTCTGGCTAGACTCCCAGTTATGAATGACCCAGCAGCTGTCGCAGCACAGGCCAATCTCAAGCGCATCAGGACGAGACACTTCCAGAGCGCGAAAGAGAACGGGATCAAGATCACCGGACTCACCAGCTACGACCAGCTGACAGCGGGGATTTTCGACGAAGCCGGCATCGACTTCCTGCTCGTCGGGGATTCCGCGGGCAACAACGTCTACGGGTATGAAACGACGCTCCCGGTGACCATCGACGACCTCATTCCGCTCGCTCGCGCCGTCGCCGGAGCCGTGACCAGGGCCTTTGTCGTCGCAGACATGCCGTTCGGGTCATATGAGTCCGGCCCTGACGAGGCGCTGCACACCGCCTTCCGTTTCATGAAGGAGACCGGCGCCCACGCCGTCAAACTCGAGGGTGGAGTCCGCAGCGCGAAACAGATCAAACGCATAGTCAGCGCGGGGATCCCGCTCATGGCGCACATCGGTTTCACCCCCCAGAGCGAGCACGGGCTGGGTGGGCACGTCATCCAGGGCAGAGGAGACGGCATCGAGCAGCTGCTCGCCGACGCGCACGCTGTGGAGAAGGCAGGAGCGTTTGCCGTCGTACTGGAGATGGTTCCCGCCGAGGCCGCCGCGAGGGTGACGAGAGAGTTGTCCATTCCGACCATCGGTGTGGGCGCAGGCCCACACGTCGATGGCCAGTTGCTCGTGTGGACGGACTGGGCGGGATTCACCAAGGGCCGCCTCCCGAAATTCGTGAAGCAGTACGCCGACCTGCGTAAGACGCTGTCGGATGCCGTGGCCGAGTACAGGGGCGACGTCGCCGAGGGCGTCTACCCCGGCCCGGAGCACTCCTACGAAGACTGAACCATGGCAGGCGACCGACCGCTCGTAAGAACGGACCGGTGACGCTAGTTGCCGTCGGCCTCATCCGCCGCCCACTGGCGTGCGCGCTCTGCTGCGATCTGTGGAGCGCGCTGTGCCTCAGCCTCGGTGGCGTATGGCCCGTCACGATCGGCACCCAGCGACTGCGGGCCCTCCTCGACGACACCGGTCTTGTTGTTGTACCACCACTCGGTCATGCCGACCTCCAGTCATGCCCCACGTATCGAAGCTAGGATCAACTGTATGCCTCGCGATTCACAGGGACACCTCGTCGCGGGGCGAATCTCACCGGCTCGCGCAGTGCCAGCATCCATCGCTCGCCCCGAATACGTCGGCCGCCCCGCTCCCCGGCCTTTCACGGGGACTGACGTGTACTCGGCGTCTGACGTCGAACTGATCCGTGAATCCGGAACCATCGCCGCTCGCGCTGTTGAAGCCGTGGGGGCTGCGATCCGGCCCGGCGTCACCACCGACGAACTCGATGGCGTAGCCCACGACTACATGGTGGCGAACGGCGCATATCCCTCCACCCTCGGCTACCGGGGATTTCCCAAGTCGAGCTGCACGAGCCTCAACGAGGTGATCTGTCACGGCATCCCGGATGACACCGAGCTCGTCGACGGCGACATCATCAACATCGACATCACCGCCTTCAAGAATGGCGTGCACGGAGACCTCAACAAGACCTTCATCGTGGGCGACGCGGCTCCGGATGTCGCGGCCCTCGTCGACCACACCCGGGAAGCGCTCGCCCGCGGCATCAAGGCTGTCGCCCCCGGCCGCCAGGTCAACGTCATCGGGCGCGCGATCGAGTCCTATGCCCGGAGGTTCGGCTACGGCGTGATCCGCGACTACACGGGGCACGGCGTCGGCTCGGCCTTCCATTCCGGGCTGATCATCCCCCACTACGACGCAGCCCCGGCATTCGACGATGTGATCGAGGTAGGCATGGTGTTTACGATCGAGCCCATGCTCACCCTCGGCACCGTCGAGAGTCCAGGATCGGTCGCCTGGGACCAGTGGGACGACGACTGGACCATCACCACGCGCGACAAGTCGATCACCGCGCAATTCGAGCACACCCTCGTCGTCACCGAACGTGGCGCCGAGATCCTGACCCTCCCCTGACGGCCCCCAGAGAAAGCAGAACAGCATGGCAAAGGCGCTTGGCATCGACATCGGCGGCACAGGTATCAAAGGAGCGCTCGTCGACACCGAGACCGGCCAGCTGATCACTGACAGGGTCAAGCTGCCGACTCCGGAGGGTGGCGCCCCGGATGACATCGTCGACACCGTCGTCGCTCTCATCGAGAAGATCGGTGGGCTGGATGACGGCGTTCCCGTCGGGCTCTGCTTCCCCGCCGTCGTGCGCAACGGGCGCACGATGTCTGCCGCGAACGTGTCCAAGAAGTGGATCGGGCTGGAGGCCGAGGCACTGTTCGAGAAAGCCCTCGGTCGCGACATCCACTTCGTCAATGATGCCGATGCTGCGGGCTATGCCGAGGTGCGCTTCGGTGCCGCGAAGGATGTTGCAGGACTGGTGTTGCTGACGACCCTCGGAACCGGCATCGGTACCGCGCTGATCTACAACGGGGTGCTCGTTCCCAACTCGGAGCTGGGGCACCTCGAGCTCGACGGCAAGGATGCAGAATCCAGGGCGTCGTACGCGGCCAAAGAGCGGGACGACCTGGACTGGAAACACTGGGCGAAGCGCCTGCAGAAGTATTACTCCCACCTCGAGCTGCTCTTCTCCCCCGACCTGTTCGTCGTCGGTGGCGGGGTGTCGAAGCACTACGAGGAGTTTCTGCCGCTGCTCGACCTGCAGTCGACGATTGTGCCGGCCGTGCACCGCAACAACGCCGGCATTCTCGGAGCGGCAGCCCTCGCTACGGAGCCGGTGGCGACGATGGTGCCCCAACCGACCGCCACGACGTAACCGAACGGGTGGCGTGTTCGCCCACCGTGAGGAATTCGACGAACCGCGTCAGGGAACCGTAAGGAACCTCAGAAACTCAGCATCCCGGCGGTTGACTCTTTCCGTGGCGGAAGCCATGCCCCGCGCTATCGAGCGCGGGCTGCTCGCCTAGATCCCGGGCATGACGGTGGGATGCCGATTCAATTCAGGCGCGACAGGGACGACGCCACGATAGCCGACAACAGGTCGTCGACATCGGCCTCGGTGGTGGTGAACGCGGTCACGAATCTGACTCGATTCGGCTCCCACCTGTCGTGGTAGAACGAGAAGCCCTCGGCGAGCAGGGTCGAGATCGTCGACTCGGCGAGGGTGGCGAACAGCATGTTTGCGCGCGGCGATCCGAGCACACCCACCCCGGGGATCGACGCGAGGCCGTGGGCGAGGTGGGCGGCCATCCTGTTGGCATGGGTCGCATTCTCGAGCCAGAGATCGTCGGCGAGGTACGCATCGAGCTGCGCAGCCTGGAATCTCATTTTCGACGAAAGCTGGCCAGCGCGCTTCTGGCGGAATCGGAGCTCCTCGGTCTTCGACCGATCGAAGACGACGACGGCCTCTGCATTCATCGTGCCGTTCTTGGTGGCGCCAAAGGAGAGAATGTCGATCCCGGAGCGCCAGGTCATGTCGGCGGGGGCCGCACCGATGCTCACGAGAGCATTGGTGAACCGGGCCCCGTCCATGTGGACGGCGAGCCCGGAACTGCGCGCGATCCCGGATAGTTCGCCGAGTTCAGCCAGCGAATACACGCTTCCCGTCTCGGTCGCCTGAGTGATGCTGATCACTGAGGGCTGCACCGAGTGGACGTCACCACGCCCGCGGTCCACTGCGCTGGCGAGGATGTCGGGGTGGAGCTTGGCGTCGTCCCCCGGCAGAGGTACCAGCTTGGCGCCATTCGTGAAGAACTCAGGGGCCCCGGCCTCGTCGTTGTTGATGTGGCTGTCCCCGTGGCACAGCACCGAACCCCACGGCGGAGTAAGTGCCGCCAGTGCGAGGCCGTTCGCCGCAGATCCCGTGCTCACGATGAGCACATCGAGGTCGCACTCGAAGACCTCGCGCAAGCGCGCGGTCACTCGCTCGGTAGCAGCATCTGCGCCATAGGGAGCGGAACGGCCATCAGCCTGCCCGGCTATCGCCGCGACGATCGCCGGCGACACGCCAGCGGTGTTGTCACTGGAAAAAACGCGCTCGAACATGGTCCACCTCCCGGATCGCGCCAGGGGCGATGCACATCAAGAATAGGTCACGCCGGCGCTGTCATCGTCAGCTTTGAACACCGAGGCCGGGGAACAGGATGACGACGACCCCGCCCGCGGCACCCAGGATCCCGATGATCGCGAAGATCCGGAGCATTCCCTGCACGACGATGTTCTCGATCTTCGCGGCACTGCGCAGCGCGACCAACGACAGCGCCAGCGCAATGACCGACAGCGCGAAGAACGGATTGAAGGCCAGGGATACACCACCGACCAGGAATCCGAACAGCGCAGCGAGGATTCCGCCCGGAGTGACGAAGCTGTGCCCCGCCGGGAGTTCTGACATGGCCACACTGTATGCCCGATGTCTGGATGTGGGCTAGGGATCCGATGCGTCGTGCGCCGATGCTTCCGAAGGAGGAATGGGCCGGCTGATACGCCGGGTTCTGTCTTCGCCCGAAGGCGATGGACGGCCATCTATCTACGACGTACGTTGCCGCACGCCTCTAGCGGTCTACCCGGAAGCTGGGCGAGCAGCCTTGAACGCTTCCTGTCTGACCTTGCTCCTGGCGAGGTTTACATAGCCGATCGGGTCACCCCGGCCGCTGGTGGTCTCTTACACCACCGTTTCACCCTTACCCCCGTGTGTCGAAACACGCGGTGGCGGTCTGCTTTCTGTTGCACTGTCTCGCGGGTTGCCCCGGGTGGGTGTTACCCACCGCCATGCTCTGCGGAGCCCGGACGTTCCTCGGGAGGCATTACTGCCCCACGCGGCCGTCTTGCCGACCCATTCGGTGTGTAAGCCTACAGTCCGGACTCTGCCGTGCGCACGAGGATGGCCTCACTCGACGCGCACATGATGATGTCGTCGGGGGCGGCGGCTCGGATGGCCTGCATCTCATTCTCGAGAAGCTTCACACCGGACGCCAGCGAAACTCCTCCACGCAGCATCGATGCGCCGGTTCCGTAGCGCGCTCGCTGCTTCTCATAGAGTGCGAGGAGGTCGGCAGGGACTTTCGCGGCGATGGCGTCGCGGCCCGAGGCAGCGACAGTGCGCTCGGCTGTGACCGTGCTGAGCGACGCCGACTTCTCCGCCTCGATCTCGCCCGTCCTGAGCGCGAGGGCATCGAGCTGCGCCGTGGTCTTCTCGACCTCTTTCTGCTGTGATTCCATTCGCTCCATGACGGCCAGTTCGATCTCTTCGAGATCTCTGAACCGCTTGCGCAGAGCGGTCAGCTCCTGTTCCAGCGCGGCGACATCCTTGACCGATGAGCTCGACTGCACCCGGGATTCGTCACGCTTGATGCGCGCTTCCACGACCTCGACGTCGGATTCGATGCGCTTCAGTTCGATCTCGATGTCTTCCAGGCCGCCCTTCTGCTCGGCGAACCTCTGGCGCACCACTGCGGTGTCCTTCTCGAAGCCAGCGAGGGTGGCAAGCTCCGGGAGGCTTTTGGCGCGGTGGTCCAGCTGCGCGAGTCTCGTGTCGAACGCCTGCAGCTCGAGCAGCAGGGCCTGGTCATTGGGGCTGGCTTTCAACGCCATGTGTTCACTCTCTCGGTTGTGCTGTACAAACTCAGCCGTGCTGTTCGAATATCGGTGCTGGTCACTGGACTATCGCGAAGTCCCAGGGATCGGTGCGCAATTCGCTCACGGTAATGGTGACGCCGGGTAGTTCACGACGCAACTCCATCGCGGCGTTCTCGAGCCACAGCCACTCGCTGGCCCAGTGTGACACGTCGATGAGTGCAGGCCCACCGCCCACTCTGGCATTCTCCTTCGCTTCTGACGCGGGATGATGGCGCAGGTCGCTCGTGATGTACACGTCTGCTGAGGTCACCGCAGCATCCGAAAGGTAGGCGTCACCCGCACCGCCGCACAGGGCGACAGTGGAGACCACTCTGTCGAAGTCACCCGCGACCCGGATTCCACTCGCCGTGGCGGGCAGGATATCGCCGAGGGCACGCGCCAGCGTCCCGAGGGTGACCGGGTGCGGCAGAGTGCCGACCCGCCCGATACCGCGGTCGGGATTCTCGGCGGGAACGATCGGACTCTGATCGACCAGGCCGAGCCTGGTGGCGAACGCCGCTGACGTACCGGTCTCCACCACATCGGCGTTCGTATGGGCTGCCAGGAGCGCACAATTCCCGCGGATGAGCCGGGTCAGGGTCGCACCCTTGTAGCGGTCGCTCGACACCGAGGTAACGCCACGCAGCAGCAGAGGATGATGGACAAGAAGCATGTCGACACCGCGGTCGACGGCCTCATCCGCGGTATCGAGAACGGCATCCACGGCAAGAAGGATCGAGTCGACCGGAGCATCGAGATCGCCGGAGATCAGGCCGACAGCATCCCAGCTCTCGGCGCCGGCAGCGGGCCAGAGCCGTTCTGCGGCGGCGGCAACATCGGCAACTGTCGTAGACACGATTCCAGTCTACGGCGAGTGCGACCGCGGCCGGCTGTCCCCGCGATCAGGCCCGCAGTGACTCCTGGCGGCGAATCGTGGGCACCCCTGAGACGAGCGGCAGGATGATGCCGAGTCCGAGGGCGACGACGACTCCGAGGTCGGTGCTGGCCAGCTCGCTGCCGAGGGGAACTCCCAGCCCCGAGAAGACGAAGCCCTGCCACGACAACCAACCGACGGTCGCCGTGGTCAGCCCGAATCCGAGGACGCTGATCAGCACGAGCCCCGCAAGGTTCACCCATCGCACGTCGGGATACACACCCCCGCGCCTGAGCAACGACTCACCGTCGAATCGACGATTGCGGATCATCATTTCCGTTCCGAAGATCCCGATCCAGGCTGCAGTGGGCACCGCCATGGTGGTCGCGAAATCCCTGAAGACGTCGCCGATGCCGTCGGTGGCCGACACGACGATCAGCGCAGCCAGTCCTGCCAGCACGAGCCCGACGATCACGACCGACCACTGCCGAGGCAGTTTCACTCCCGCGCTCTGCAGGGCGAGTCCACCCGAGTACACGGTGATCACGACACCCGACAGCAGGCTCAGTGCCGTGGCTGCCAGGAGGGGGAACAGGTACCACTCCGGAAGCAGGCCAGCGAGAGTCTGCACGGGTTCCATCGCGAGTCCCGTAGCAATAGCGGGGCTCGATGCCGAAAGGATCGCGCCGTACGCGATGAGCACGAAAGCGGGGATCGCCGTTCCGAACGTGGCGGAGAGCATGGATGAGGCGCCCCCTGATGTCGGACGCTGGTACCGCGCGAGATCAGCTCCGCTGAAAGCCCACACGAGCCCCACCACACTGAACACGAGCACGGCACCGCCGACGGCAAGCACCCACGAACCGTCCCCGACCGTCAGGGCCCGTGGAATATCGATGTATTGCACCGTGAGGGCGATGAGACCGACGATCAGCACGGCCGACACGACAGTGAGCACCAACTGGATTCGGGCCAGGAGCGGATACCCGACGAAGGCGACGAGAAGAGAGATAACGGCGGCAATTGCCAGCGTCGCGAGGGACGCCGGCTGGAGATCGGATCCCCCACCCACGGTCGACAGAGCGGCGGCCACGGAGGTTGACAGCAGCCACAACAGCACAGCTCCCCAGAACAGCCGGGAGATCACGGCCAGCACAGCAGGAAGAACATTCCCCAGCACCCCGAAGGTCGCCCGGGAGACGACCATGGTGGGCTGGCCGCTCCACTTGCCGGCGAGCGTGGTGAGCGCGAGTGGGAAGAACGACAGGGCGACGCCTCCCAGGATGCCCACGATCGACTGCCGCAGGCTCATTCCGGTCGCGAGCACCACGGCCCCGAGCGCGAGGCTGATGACCGACGAATTCGCCGAGAACCACAACCAGAACAATCGGATGGCACGGCCGGCACGAATATCGACGGGAGTAGGTTCGAGCCCACTGTGTTCGAGGCTGAACATGCCGGGGTTCTTGGGCTGATCGTCGAAGAAGACCGGTTCGTCTTCGGTGAGGCGCACCGTCGAGATCGGCCCGGATGGTGGCGTCACCGCGGAGACAGGGCCGGCAGTCCCGCCGCCCGAGAGGAGCGCTCCGAATGCCCGGTCGGTGTCGTCGACGTCGTCGTCGAGCTCCTCCTCATAGGCCTGGTCGATCACGGTGATGGAACCACTGGTCGTCGGAACCGGCTTACCTGACGCCGTCGGCAGGGGCACCACGAACAGGGAGTCGAACGCGCTCGGCTCTATCGGCATCGATTGCGCCGGGACCGCGGCGTCATCCTCGATCGATCTGATGGGGAGCTCTTCGTCCGCGGAGCCGCTGGCATCAGACTCCTGCACGCTGTCGACAGGGAAGTACGCGGGGGGCGCTGTGGGGAGTCCCGATGTCGGCGCAGGGTACTGCGGTGGCGACAACGGCTCGATGAGCGGCGGCGGCGCAAACATCCGGGGCGCGTCATCGACCGGAACCTGCTCTGCTGATTCGGGCTGGAATGACTCGGGCTCTGTCGTCTCGGGCTCTGTCGTCTCAGGCTCGTCTTCCGGCGCCGCGGTCACCGGTTCGGCGAACTCCGGTTCCTGGAAGATGAGCGTGGCATCGGATTCCGGAACGACGCCCGCAGGCGCCTGGGGTTCGTCATCCTGGTATGAAACCTTGCCGGTTGCTGTAATCGACCAGTTGAGCGGGTCGCGATCCACGGGCGGGACCAGCGGCTGGGCTGCGGCCGCAGCGGCCGCAGCGACGATCCACGGGAACTGTTCGGGTGCTGGATCCGGAATCGAATCCCGGGATGACTCGACCGGTTCAGAGTCGAAGTCTGCGGGAATGTCGGCGGGAATGTCGGGAGTCGCATCAGTAGCGGGATCGGGTTCGGGAGCGTCACTGCTCACGGCTGGCGCGGCCGCTTCCCACTCCGATGGCACTACCGCGCTCGGTGCCCACGCTGTCCAGGCGTTGGGAGCCTCGCGTTGCGCAACACCTGGCTCGATGACCGGTTCGGCATCGACCGGTTCTACATCAATCGGTTCTGCATCGACCGGTTCTGCATCAATCGGTTCTGCATCAATCGGCGCTGCATCGACCGGCGCTTTCTCAGCCAGATCAGCCATCTGATCGACCGGAGCTTCCTCAGCCAGATCAGCCATCTGATCGACCGGGGCGTCATCAGTTGGCGCGTCCTCGATGCCCGGCTGATATTCCATCTCGTCGAATGGCCAGACCGGGGTGTTGTCCGTGGGTGGTGAATCGATCGGTGGTGAATCGAGGAAGTCGCCCGTGGGCTCATTCTGCGGTCGCTCCCACGCGGGAACCGAGGACACGATCTCGGGCACCGCATCCTCGCTCGCCTGAGCCAGATCGGCCTGGCCTGAATCAGCAGCCGGGTCAGGCGCCGACTCAACGACTGTGGGCTCACGCGACGGAGGCGTGTCGAACGTCGGGGCCGGCCAGTCCCGCACATCGGAGGGAGTCGTGAACTGTGGGGGCCCGTCAGGGAGTTCCACAGCCTGAGACGGATCAGGGGCAGGGAACAGGCTCCACGGGGCGGCGGCAGGATCGGGAACACCTGCGGAGGCGGTGGGCGGGTCGAATGGCGACACGAAAGTCAGCGTGGGCGGCACCTCGACGGACTGCTCGGGTTCCACAGGCGCTACGGGCGGTACCTCATCGGCGAGCGTGTCCCGGGCTCCGGACTCGACCGTGGCAACGGGCTCGTCAAAGTTGGCTGGTTCGACCGGCGCCTCGGGCTCACTGGCAGAGGTCGGTTCATCCTGTGCCACCGGGAGGTCTTCGGGAATCCCCGTGGGCTCGGCCTCCTGCACATCTGCAGGTGCACCATCGGACTCGGACTCGGGCTCGTCGACCATGCGCGACAGCCAGTCTTCCCCGGAGGCGCTCGCCGCACCCGTCGTGGGCTGGGTGACGATCGGAATGGCGGCCGTAGCCAACCAGGTGTATTCGGCGGCGAGGGCATCGGCGAGGGCATCGTCGTCGTGGACGTCGTCAGCCTCGTCACTGCCGGCGCGAGCGGGTGTCGATCCGGAGGTGGTGCCCCTGGCGCCCGCCGGGTCGATAGAGCCCGGGTAAGGAGCCTCGTCGTCGTGTGCCATGCCGAAATCCTACGGCGACTCTGGGGTCGATCGCTGCTGCCGAGCCGTTGCGAGCGCAACAACGGAGGCGAGCACCACGGCCAGACCGAGCCATCCGATCGGAAGAAGGCGCTCTCCCACGACCACCACGGCGAGCAGCGTCGCGACGAAGGGTTCGAGCAGGGTGATGGATGTCGCAGTACTGCTCCGCAGCGTCCGCATCGCAATCCCGAAGAAAACGTATGCCGTAAACATGGGACCGAGGGCGAGGTAAGCGGCTATCCCGACCGTTTCGGTGGAATGGAGCAAGGGACCGCCCAGCACCAGGAGGACCGGTGCGAGCGCCACGGCACCGACACCGAACATCCCGCCCATGGCCGCACCGGAGCCGGCGCCCGCCCGGATTGCCCGGCTCGAACTATAGGTATACAGCGCGTAGGCCAGTCCCGCGAGCAGGCCAAGACCGATCCCCGCGGCGGCATCCCCGCTGGATTGTCCGTTGAGTGCGCCTTGGCTCCGGTCGCTCCCCCACGCCAGCAGGATGATCCCGACAAGGGCGGATGCCGTGCACGCTGCCCAGATTCCCGAGGGTCGATGGCGCTCGAACGCCCACTCGAGCAGAGCAGCGAAGACCGGGCCGGATCCGAGTGACACGACGTTTCCAATCGCCACTCCGGCGAGACTCATGGAGCTGTAGAAGGCAAGCGGATACACCACGACGCCCAGGGCGCCCACCACAAGCCAGCGGCGACTCGCGGCATTCCTGAGTGCCGCGATCGAGCTCCTCGCAGAAATAGCGAACAGCAGGACTCCGCCGAACATCATCGTCGCCGCCCCTACCGCGAGCGGGCTGACGTCATCCGGCAGAAAGCTGGCGGCCGTTCCGGTCGTGCCCCACAGCAGTGACGCGACGATGAGCGCCCACGCTCCGGCTGGCCGATTGCCGCCGGTCACGGCATCCTGCAGGCGCTCGCCTTGTAGCAGTAGCTCTGAGCTAATATAGGCGTGATATTAGCCAGCAACTGTTATCCAGATCAGGCCAGCCCCGGCGACCGCGATCGCCCAGCTGACCAGGCTGCCGACCAGAAAGTACTCGGCCTTCGATCCCCCGGCGCCGTCGTTCGATATCTCCGGGAATCTCACGATCCCTTTCGCCGCAATCAATCCGGCGACGATCGGCAGGGCACCCGCAAGAGTTAGGGCGATGATGAGCACACGCTCGACCGGCCCGATCAGTCTCCCGCCGCGCAGGTCTGCGACAGCGAGGGCCGGCGCCGCAGTGCGCTTCCACCACGGTGACCGCGACCCCGGCATGATGACCGGCTTCGACGCCGCGGTCGCGGGCCTGAGCGCGGCCCGAACCACCAGGTTCGCGCTTTCGACCGCGAAGAGCGTGACGCCCACCGCAACGGCTAGCGCGGCCAGTGACAAGGAGCTGATGACTGCAGAAACGACGCCGGCGTGCCAGTCGACGATGAATCCACTCATCCCGAGTGACGTGCGATCCCAGACCAGGAACGCGAGTAGAGACAGCAGCACCCCGACGGCAGGAACGATGCCGGGAGCGGTCCTCCGGTCGATCGACGTGGTCGTCGTGGCAAGCCAGGCCACCGCCAACAGCACGGGAATCGCTACCCACCACACGGCGATACCGAGCCCGAGGGTGGCGAGCAGGATCACCGCGAGCCAGGCAATGACAATGGCGACTACGCGGCCGAGAGTCGAGGAGATCCCCGATCTCGCGAGATCCGCACTGCCGATCAGCACGAGCAGGATAGCGCCGAGCATTACAGGCCTCCCGCTCTCAGTTGTTCGATGGACGCCATAAGGCTTGCACCGCCGGAGCGGCGAAGGGACTGCGACACGGCGGATTGCGTGATCCCTTCCGCGTCGGCGAGGTCACCCTGGGACGAACCGAGCATGGATCCGAAGACCAGCCGACGGCTGCGCTCGGTCATGCTGCCCACGACGTGGTCACGAGCAAGAAGGTATGCGTTCACGAGAGCTTCGGTTGCCACGTCACCGTCCCCGGCCCTGAACCACGCCCTGACACTGGGGGTGCGGGAATCTTCCCGAGCGTGGGCCTGGTTGATCGCGTCCCGGGCACGCCACCATCCGGATCCGTCCTGCACGGCGCCGGCAACTCCATCGCCCACGTCGATGACCTCCCCCAGCCCGAGCCCGAAGCGGCAATCGAGGCCAGCCGGCAGCGCGAGTCGCGCCAGCAGCGTCGCCTCGAGTGCGCGCGCAATGGTCGTGTATACGGCCTGGAACTCGTCGCCGACAGTCGCACGCAAGGGCTGGTCGTGCGGGACTGCGGCATCCACTCGCCCGAATGCCGCCGCGATGGTCGCCTGTGCAGACCTGCGATCGGAGATACTTTTCGAATCGACGAGATCGGCGATGACTGCTACCCGAAACTGTACCATTCAATAAGCCTACAACTTATAAAGATCGAATATAAGTTTTCAGCTTCTAAAATGTGGGAATCTGAGTGGGCCCTACCGGGCTCGAACCGATGACATCCACGGTGTAAACGTGGCGCTCTACCAACTGAGCTAAAGGCCCGCGGCGAAGATCCGCAGATTTCCAAGGGTAGCGGTAAGTCAGGCGTCCGGAAAATCCCAAGTGCCAGATGACCCGAACACGCGCCCGCGCAACGGAAAGCGCAGCGGCCGGAGCCGCGGGAATACACTCCCGTCATGGCAACCCACCGCACCGAGCACAGGTTTCCCGTGCTGTTGATCACGCTCGGGGCGCTCGTGATCTACCTGTTCCTTCCCAACGAAGTGACCTTCCTGCCGTCGTGGGTGATACCCGCGATCGGAGCCGTCGTGCTGGTGCCCCTTGTGGTGTCCAATCCGCGACGGCTCAATCGTGAAACGGCTCTTACCCGCTGGCTCGGGATCGGATTCGCCGTGGGACTCGCCGCGGTGAACCAGGTGTACATCGTGCTGATCATCGGCGAACTGGTGAACGGGGTTGCGACAGGGCCGGCGATCCTGCTCACCGCTTTCGGGGTGTGGGGCACCAATGTGGTGGCATTCTCGCTCGTCTACTGGGAGCTCGACAGGGGCGGCCCCATTGCACGGCGGATCGACGGCATGCGGGACGACGCGAGGCAGGATTTCCGGTTCCCCCAGCAGGACGACCACCCGACCCGGCCGTGGACTCCCGAGTTCTTCGACTACGCCTACTTCTCGCTGTCGAACATGATGGCCTTCAGCCCGACGGATGTGATGCCTCTCAGCCGGCCCGCGAAGGCTCTCATGGCGTATCAGGCGCTGACAGGGTTCGTGTTACTCGCCCTTGTTATCTCCCGCGCTGTCAACATCCTGACCTGACGGCGGCGCGCTCCTACACTCGGACAGTGAGTTCTTCCGAGAAGTCCGGCCGAGCCGAGCATCGATGGCCGGCAGCCATAGCCCTGGTCGTGGCGCTCGCCTTGTACGCGTTGCTGCCGAGTTCATTCTTCCCGCCACTGAGGTACGGCGTGGTCGCCCTCGGTGTGCTGTTGCTGATCCCCGTCCTCGCGGTCAATCCGCTGCGGATGCATCGCCAAACGCGCTGGTCGAGGGCTCTCTCGGTCGGGCAGACGGTGCTGCTGCTGGTGGCGAACCAGATCGCGCTCATCCAGCTCATCGTGCAACTCGTCTCGCCGGGTAAGGATGACGGACCTACCCTGTTGCTCGCGGCGCTGCAGGTGTGGGTCACCAACGTGATCGTCTTCGCGCTGCTGTACTGGGAGATCGACCGGGGTGGCGCGGTGTCGCGCGCCACGCGCGCCCGCGATGACCTGCCGCCAGCGGACTTCCGCTTTCCGCAGGACGAAGATCATGATGCCGTCGAAGAAGTCGCCATCCGATCATCCCACCGACTCAACTGGACGGCCGGTTTCATCGACTACCTGTATTTCTCACTGTCGAATTCGATGGCCTTCAGCCCGGCGGACACGATGCCGCTGTCGCACCGGGCGAAAATCCTGATGGGGCTGCAGTCGTTTGCCGGCTTCGTGATCCTCGCGCTGGTCATCGCGAGGGCAGTGTCGCTGCTCGGCTAAGTGACAGCTCGGGGAAAGCTACGGCAGGAACAACTCGATTATGAGTGCCACGAACACAACGATGAAGATGGCGGGAGTGACGAACCGCACGACGTTCAGCAGCGGCGCAAGACTGACGACCTGTCGGCCAGCGGCGGTCGTGACGGGCAGTGAAGCCAGGTCGCGAGCGATCGCCATACCCTCGGTGGCAGCCGAATACTGTGCGAGAGCCCCGAGAATTCCCGAGGCTAGCAGGATGCCAGCCGCGGAGATCCTGAGCGCAAGCGACGTATCTGCGAGGTTCAGGATGCCCAGCCAGACGGTGAATCCGAGCAGTCCGGTGGGCGCCAGCTGCGACACGATCACGTGCCAGCGGGTCTTCCCCCACAGCTCGATGAGGTCTCGTTCGTTCATGTGCGTTCCGTCCTGACTCAGACTCGTGCCGCGTGGAGCTCTGCCAGTGCGGCGGTATATTCACTCATGGACCGCGCCTGGCCGGGAGCCGTGACGAAGGTCGCGCGGATCACGCCGTCGATGTCGATGAGGAACGTCGCTCGGGTCGCGAATCCCTTTTCTTCGAGGAAGACGCCGTATTCCTTAGCGACGCTGCCGTGCGGCCAGAAGTCGGCGAGCAGCGTGAAATCGTAGCCTTCTGCGTCGGCGAAGGCCCGCAGCGTCGCCTTCGAGTCGACCGAGATACCGATGAGCTCGACCTGCTCGTCCTTGAACAGCGCGAGGTTGTCCCGGAGGTCGCACAACTCGGTTGTGCATGTGCTCGAGAACGCGAGAGGGAAGAAAACGAGGGCGACGGGCTTCCTGCCGCGGAAGTCGTGCAGCCGCACGTGCTCGCCGAATTGATTGGGCAGCTCGAAGTCCGGCGCGGTCGTGTCGTTTGCGAGAGTCATTGAAACAGTTCCTTTCGCGCCATGTCCCCATGTCGGGCAGGCACGAAGGGCAATACTACGCTCGTGCGAGCGCACACAGCGGTGGTCGCTAGAATCTATTGGCGCAACAGAACTTTTGTCGCGGCTCATCCAGAACCACAGGTCACGGCAGTCGCAACCCGGCGATCGAGGCGTGAGTTCTCAAACCCCACATCTCATAAGAAAGAGGTCAACGGTGACGGTGAACGACCAGGACCCGTACTCGGTGAACAACATCGACAGGGATCCGGAGGAGACGGCCGAGTGGCAGGAGTCACTCGACGGCCTCGTCGCAACTCACGGACATGAGCGTGGTCGTGAGATCATGCTCAGCCTGCTGAAGCGCTCCAAAGACCTCCATCTCGGTGTGCCGATGGTTCCGACCACGGACTACCTCAACACGATCGCGGCGGAGGATGAGCCGGCGTTCCCCGGCAACGAAGACATCGAGCGGCGCTACCGTGCGTGGATCCGTTGGAACGCTGCCATCACGGTGCACCGCGCGCAGCGCCCCGGCGTCGGCGTCGGCGGCCACATCTCGACGTACGCTTCGTCTGCGGCGCTCTACGAGGTGGGCCACAACCACTTCTTCCGCGGGGCCGACCACGCCGGCGGCGGCGACCAGATCTTCTACCAGGGTCACGCCTCCCCCGGGATGTACGCGAGGGCATACCTCGAGGGGCGACTGACGGAGGACCAGCTCACCGGTTTCCGCCAGGAGAAGTCGCACCCGTCCGGTGGGCTCTCGAGCTACCCGCACCCCCGCCTGATGCCCGAGTTCTGGCAGTTCCCGACGGTCTCGATGGGACTCGGCCCGATCAACGCGATCTACCAGGCTCAGTCGAACCGGTACCTCACCAATCGCGGCATCAAGGATGCGTCCGACCAGCAGGTCTGGGCCTTCCTCGGCGACGGCGAGATGGATGAGGTCGAGAGCCGTGGTGCCCTGCAGTGGGCTGCCAACGACGGCCTCGACAACCTCAACTTCGTCATCAACTGCAACCTGCAGCGCCTCGACGGCCCTGTGCGAGGCAACGGCAAGATCATCCAGGAGCTCGAAAGCTTCTTCCGTGGAGCCGGCTGGAACGTCATCAAGGTGGTCTGGGGTCGCGAATGGGATTCCCTGCTCGCCGGCGACACCGAGGGCGCCCTGCGTGATCTCATGAACCGCACCCCCGATGGCGACTACCAGACGTACAAGGCCGAGAGCGGCGCATACGTCAGGGAGAACTTCTTCGGTCGCGATCCCCGCACGCTCGAGATGGTCAAGGACTACACCGACGACCAGATCTGGAACCTCAAGCGCGGTGGCCACGACTATCGCAAGGTCTACGCGGCTTTCAAGGCCGCCCAGGAGCACAAGGGCCAGCCCACGGTCATCCTTGCGAAGACCGTCAAGGGATACGGCCTCGGCCCGTCATTCGAGGGCCGCAATGCGACTCACCAGATGAAGAAGCTCACGCTCGACAACCTCAAACAATTCCGTGACGAGATGCGTGTTCCGATCACGGACGCGGCGCTCGAGGCTGACCCGTACCTGCCGCCGTTCTATCACCCCGGTGAGAACGACGAGGCCATCCAGTACCTGCACGAACGTCGACGCGAGCTCGGCGGCTTCGTGCCGGAGCGCCGGTCGAAGTACACCCAGTTCGACCTGCCGGCAGAATCGGTGTGGGACTTCGCGAAGAAAGGCTCCGGCAAGCAGGAGATCGCCACCACGATGGCCTTCGCGCGACTGCTCAAGGACCTGCTGCGCGATAAAGGCATCGGCAACCGCATTGTCCCGATCATCCCGGACGAGGCTCGCACCTTCGGAATGGACGCCTATTTCCCCACCGCGAAGATCTACAACCCCAACGGGCAGCACTACACCTCCGTGGACCGCGAGCTGCTGCTCGCGTACAAGGAGAGCCCGCAGGGCCAGATCGTGCACGTGGGAATCAACGAGGCCGGAGCGTTCGCAGCGTTCACGGCCGCTGGTACGTCGTATGCGACCCAGGGCGAGCCGCTCATCCCGGTGTACGTCTTCTACTCGATGTTCGGGTTCCAGCGCACCGGCGACGCCATGTGGGCTGCGGGCGACCAGATGGCCCGCGGGTTCATCATGGGCGCGACAGCCGGCCGTACCACGCTCACGGGTGAGGGGCTTCAGCACGCTGACGGTCACTCCATCCTGCTGGCATCGACCAACCCGGCCGTCGTCAGCTACGACGCGGCCTATGGATACGAGCTCGCGCACATCGTGCGCGCCGGGCTCGAGCGCATGTACGGCGGGGTGCATCCTGACCCCAACGTCATGTACTACCTGACCCTGTACAACGAGCCCATCCAGCAGCCGGCCGAACCCGAGAACCTCGACGTCGACGGCATCCTGCGAGGCATCTACCACCTGAAGACCTCGCCGATCGAGGGACCCCGCGCGCAGATTCTGGCGTCGGGGGTGTCGGTTCCCTGGGCTCTCGAGGCCCAGCAGCTGCTGGCCGACGATTGGGGCGTATCAGCCGATGTGTGGTCGGTCACGTCCTGGACGGAACTCCGCCGCGAAGGGCTCGACGCCGAGGCGCACAACTTCCTCAACCCCGATGCTGAGGAACGCGTGCCGTACGTCACCCAGAAGCTTTCGGGCTCTGACGGTCCGTTCGTGGCGGTGACCGACTTCATGCACGCTGTGCCCGACCAGATCAGGCAGTTCGTGCCCGGAGACTTCGCCACCCTCGGTGCCGATGACTTCGGATTCTCGGATACCCGTGCCGCCGCTCGCCGATTCTTCAAGATCGACGGTCCGTCCGTCGTCGTGCGCACGCTCGAGTCTCTCGCGAAGCGCGGACTGGTGGACAGGTCCGTGCCGGCGCAGGCGATCGAGAAGTACCGCCTGCTCGACGTCACGGCAGGAACGACCGGCTCGGCCGGCGGGGAAAGCTAGGCACGCACATTCCCCCCGTCCAGAAGACCAAAGAGCAGACGCTCGCCTGGTTGCGCACCATCACCGGTGAGCTGTCCACGGCGACGCTGAAGCGACTCGAGGAGACGCTGCCCTGGTATGGCGACATGCCACCGGGGCGGCGCTCCGCGGTCGGGTTGGTCGCGCAGGCGGGCATCACGAGTTTCATCAGTTGGTTCGACGATCCGAAGTCCACTCCGTGGATCGCCGCCGATGTGTTCGGCGCCGCTCCGCGGGAACTGCTGCGGTCGGTCTCCCTGACCCAGACCCTGCAGCTCATCAGGCTGACCGTGGAAGTCGTCGAGCATCGCATCAAGAATGACGACGATGTGCTGCGGGAGGGCATCCTGCTGTATTCGCGGGAGATCGCCTTCGCCGCGGCCGACGTCTACGCCCGGGCGGCCGAGGCTCGCGGGCTCTGGGACGCCAGGCTCGAGGCGCTCGTCGTCGACTCGATCCTGAGCGGCGAATACGACAACGAGCTGCCGTCACGCATCGCCGCCCTCGGGTGGAACGGACACGGCGAAGTCTGCGTGCTGGTGGGAACCGCGCCGAAAATGCTCGATGTCGACCAGTTGCGCCGCACAGCCCGCCACCTGAGTGCCGACGTCCTGATTGGCGTGCAGGGCAGCAGGCTCGTGCTCGTCATCGGCCGGGCCAGCCCGAGAACCGATGATCCGGATGTCGCTGAACCGATGCCCTTCCTCGAGATCGCCAAACAGCTCGAGCCCGGGTTCGGCCCCGGTCATCTCGTGCTCGGCCACGAAGTGCCGAGTCTCGTCGACGCGTCGAAGAGCGCGAAGGCCGCCCTGGCGGGGTTCGCGGTCGCGAGATCGTGGCGCAACGCCCCGAGGCCCACGCTCGCGGACGACCTGCTGCCGGAGCGCGCTTTCGCCGGTGATCCTCTCGCGAGATCGACCCTCATCAACCGCATTTACAAGCCCCTGCAGTCGCACTCCACCGACCTTCTCGCGACACTCTGGTGCTACCTCGACAACGGTCGTTCCCTCGAGGCGACCGCCCGAGAACTGTTCGTTCATCCCAATACTGTGCGGTACCGCCTGAAGCGTGTCAGTGATGTGATCGGCTGGGATGCGACCGGTGCGCGGGAGGCGCTCATCCTGCAGGCCGCGCTCATCGTCGGCTCGATCGCCGATCCCGATTCTTCTAAGCGACGCTGACCTCGAAGCGACGCTGATCGCAGCCGTGCCCCGTCGAGCCTGCGGGCCGTCTTTGAACATGATCGACAACGTTGCTTCAGTTTCTTCGGAGGTTCAACACGTCCAAAGCTGCCGAATCTTGGCAGACTAGAGCAGTGATCGTCATCGTCGCGCCTGGACAGGGCTCCCAAACTCCCGGATTTCTCGAACCCTGGCTGGCAGAGGAGCGCTTCCGCGACGAACTCGCCGCCATGTCCGACTCTGTCGGAATCGACCTCGTGGCTCACGGCACCACGAGCGACGCGGACACCATCCGCGACACCAGGGTGGCCCAGCCGCTCATTGTTGCAGCCGGACTTCTCACTGCCTCGGCCCTGCTGGCGGACGGCCGTCGGGACAGGGTCGGCGGCGTCGCCGGCCACTCTGTGGGCGAGGTCACAGCTGCTGCGGTCTCCGGCATCCTGAGTGACCACGACGCCGTCGCCTTCGTGCGCGAACGCGGCCAGGCGATGGCGGATGCCGCCGCGCTCGAGCCCACGGGCATGTCCGCCGTTCTCGGCGGCGATGAGGTCGCCCTGCTCGAGCGACTCGCAGAGCTGGGGCTCCAGCCCGCCAACTTCAACGGTGGCGGCCAGATCGTCATCGCCGGAGCGCTGTCAGCCCTCGCCGAGTTCGCCGGGAATCCGATCGCCGGCGCCAGGGTCATCCCCCTGCAGGTGGCCGGAGCCTTCCACACCCGCTACATGCAGCCCGCGGTCGGCCGACTCGAGCTCTTCGCGGCAGGGCTCGAAAAGCACGATCCGACCATTCCGATCTGGACGAACCGCGATGGTTCACGCACCGAGAGCGGCACCCACTTCGTCGAGCTGATGGTCGGCCAGGTCTCGTCCCCGGTACGGTGGGACATGTCCATGGCATCTCTTGCCGGAGCCGGAGTGACCGGGATCATCGAACTCGCCCCAGCGGGAGCGCTGGTCGGGCTCGCCCGACGCGGCCTGAAGGGCATCCCTTCGGTTGCCGTGAAAACCCCTGACGACCTGCCTGCAGCGTTCGCCATGATCGACGGGATCTGAACAGCATGACCACAGCAAGCCTCACCCAGTCCACAGGCGTCGAGTTCACCCGCATTTACAGCTACGGAGCCGCTCGCGGCGACCTCGTCGTCCCGAACAGCGACCTCATCGGCCCGATCGATTCGAGCGACGAATGGATCCAGCAGCGCACGGGCATCATCACGAGAACCCGCGCTTCCGCCGGTATTCTCGCGGTCGACCTGGCCACTGATGCGGCCAGGGAAGCCATCGAGAAGTCCGGAATTTCCGCGGACAAGATCGACCTCGTCATCGTCGCCACGATCGGCAACGTGCAGCAGACCCCTTCGCTGGCGGCCGTGCTGGCGGACAGGGTCGGTTCGAACCCGGCCGCCGCCTACGACACCAACGCAGCCTGCGCAGGATTCAGCTACGGCGTGACGCAGGCTGACGCGCTCATCAGGTCGGGCGCAGCACACTACGCCCTCGTCGTCGGGGCCGAGAAGCTCTCCGACATCGTCTCGCCCACCGACAGGTCGATCTCGTTCCTGCTCGGCGATGGTGCCGGCGCCGTCGTCATCGGCCCTAGCGACTTCCCCGGCATCGCCGCTCCCGTGTGGGGCTCGGACGGCTCCAAAGCGGATGCCGTCGGCATGGACCACACCCTCGTCGACTTCCGCGATGGGACTGCCTCGTGGCCCACCCTCCGCCAGGATGGCCAGGTTGTGTTCCGCTGGGCCGTCTGGGAGATGGCGAAGGTGGCCAAGCAGGCCCTCGAGGTCGCCGGCATCACCGCCGCCGATCTCGCCGCGTTCGTACCCCACCAGGCGAACATGCGCATTATCGACGAACTCGCCAAGCAGCTCAAACTGCCGGAGACCGTCACCATCGGGCGCGACATCGCCACGACGGGGAACACCTCGGCTGCGTCGATCCCGCTTGCAACGCACAGGCTCCTGGCCGAGCATCCTGAGCTGAGTAGCGGCCTGTGCCTCCAGATCGGTTTCGGCGCTGGCCTCGTGTTTGGCGCGCAGGTAGTCGTACTCCCGTAAACTGTCCCACGGTCAAAACACATCCCCCAAGGAGAAAAACAATGGCACTGTCCACCGAAGAAGTCCTCGCCGGCCTGGCTGAACTGATCAACGATGAAACCGGCATCGCGACTGACACTGTCGAGATGGACAAGTCGTTCACTGACGACCTCGACATCGACTCGATCTCGATGATGACGATCGTCGTCAACGCAGAAGAGAAGTTCGATGTGAAGATCCCGGACGAAGAGGTTAAGAACCTCAAGACCGTGGGCGACGCCGTCACCTTCATCACCAGCGCACAGGGCTGATAGTCCCTCAACGGAATGGCGAGCCGGTCAACGGGTCGCCATTCCGACGGCAGTGCCACGCCCCAAAGGAATGACATGACCAAGAAGATCGTTGTAACCGGCATCGGCGCCACCTCCCCCATCGGCGGGACCGCCACCGAATCGTGGGACGCTCTCCTTCGGGGAGAATCCGGCACCAGGAGCATGAAACACGACTGGGTAGAGCAGCACGGGCTCCCCGTCACGTTCGCCGCAGAAGCGAAGGTCCGGCCCGAGGAAGTGCTCGAGCGCGTCGAATACAAGCGACTCGACCCTTCGAGCCAGTTCGCTCTCATCTCTGCGCGAGAAGCCTGGGCCGACGCCGGATCCCCCGATGTCGATCCGATCCGCGTGGGAGTCGACTACTCGACCGGCATCGGTGGCCTGTGGACACTGCTCGACGCCTGGGACACGCTCAAGGAAAAGGGCCCGCGCCGGGTGCTTCCGATGACGATCCCGATGCTCATGCCCAACGCGGCAGCCGCCGCGATCAGCATGTCCATTCCGTCGCGGGCATACGCACGCACCGATGTCTCGGCCTGCGCGTCGAGCACCGAGGCCCTGGCGAACGCCTACGACCACCTCCAAAAGGGTCTGGCCGACGTCGTCATCGCCGGTGGCACCGAAGCCGTGGTGCATCCTCTGCCGATCGCCGCGTTCGCCTCGATGCAGGCTCTGTCGAAGCGCAACGACGACCCGGCGACCGCATCGCGGCCATACGACGTCAGCCGCGATGGATTCGTGCTGGGCGAGGGTGCGGCAACACTCATTCTCGAAACCGAAGAGCACGCTCTCGCTCGTGGAGCACGCATCTATGCCGAGCTCGCCGGTGGAGCGGTCACGAGCGACTCCTTCCACATCACGGCCCCGGATCCCGAAGGTTCGGCGGCCGCGCGTGCCATGCTCGGCGCGCTGGAGCAGGCCGGAGCATCCATCGAGGATGTCCGGCACGTCAACGCGCACGCGACGAGCACCCCGGTCGGCGACATCGCCGAGTACAAGGCTCTGCTGCGGGTCTTCGGAGACCTGCTGCCGAACATCCCCGTGTCAGCGACGAAGGCGGCCACCGGTCACCTCCTGGGCGGCACCGGCGCACTCGAGGCGATCTTCACGGTGCTCGCACTCCACCACCGCATAGCGCCCCCGACGATCAACCTCACCGAGCAGGATCCGCTGATTCCGCTCGACGTCGTCACGTCGCCTCGCGCGCTGGGTGACGGCCCGCTGCTGGCCCTCAGCAACTCGTTCGGCTTCGGTGGCCACAATGCCGTCGTCGCCTTCAGGAGCTACGAGAGCAACTGATCCGACCGCTGCCGGGCAGTATCGCTGCCGGGCAGTATCGCTGCCGGGAAGTATCGCCGTTACGCGGCGATCTGCCGGCAACCGTCGTGGAGCGCGCATTCGCCCTCGAACGCGAGCAGGTCGTCTTCAGTGACGAGCCGCTCGAGTTGCTCGAGATCGATGAAGGTCGGCGCGACCTCACCGATGAGGTCTTCCAATTCGCGGTGCAGCGTATCCATGATTCCTCCAGGCGTTGTAGTGCAGTGATGAAGCGTTGTCAGCCGACCTTATGAAGCCAGACGACGGCCGAATCCTGGCTGGCGTGACGGAAGACCTCGAGTTCGTCGTCCCAAGCCTGCCCTAGTGCGAGCCTCAACTCGCGATGGAGCTCGATAGTGTTCGCTCCTGCGATATCCATCGCATACCGGATCCGATCCTCGGGGATGACCATGTTGCCTGCCGTGTCGGTCTGGGCATAGAAAATTCCGAGGTCGGGGGTGTGCATCCACCGGCCGCCGTCGGTGCCGAGACCGGCATCCTCGGTCACCTCATAGCGGAGGTGTTCCCAACCGCGAAGAGCCGAGGCAAGGCGTGCTCCGGTGCCCTTGGGGCCTTCCCAGTAAAACTCAGCGCGCTGCGAGCCCTTGAGCACGGGCTGCTGATCCCAATCGAAATTTACGGCGCGATCTAGTGCGCGACCTGCTGCCCACTCGATGTGAGGGCACAGTGCGCGTGGCGAAGAGTGCACAAATAGCACTCCGCGAGCGTGTGATGCAGTCACGATAACTCCGTTCCGGTTGGGTGCGACTTCCCCATCGACCCGTGGAACGGTGTGTTGCAATCTGGTGTGACCGAATATTCAGTTGGGCAGGGCTGCTCTCGCAGGCCCACTCCGGTCATTATCGCCCATGATGTCGGGAAATCACAAGCATGTAGTTCGGCCGGGCGTGAAAAACCACTCGGGCTTGCCTCACCCGCGCATGGCCGGACCCGGGCTCAGCCTCAGCCGCGCACAGGTCGGCCGCGACGGGGTGGCTCGGCCTCGAGCCCGAAGGACTCCGATCCCCTCACGAGCACCTCGGCTCGGAGCAACCAGCCCAGCTCGGCCTCGGCAGCCGCGAGCTGCGCCTCCCCCACGAGCTGGCGCGCGACCGCGCCCGCGGACTCCTCGCGACGGAGGGCATCCACCTCAGCAGCGGTCGACTCACGCTGCAGGGCCACCACTGCCGCGGCATCCACCCGAGGAAGGGACTGCGCGAGCGCTACTTTGAGCGCGAGTTCGTCGAGCGCCGCCGACGGCATGGCAATCCCGAACCAGTCGCGCACGGCCAGGCGACCGCCGTCGGTGATGGCGTAGTAGACGTGGCCCGTGGAGTTCGCTCCGAGTTTCAAGACCAGCCCGTCCCGCTCGAGCCTGTCGAGGGTGGCGTAGACCTGGCCCACGTTGAGTGAGCGGGAATGACCCGTCCTCCGCTCGAATTCGACCCTGAGCTGATACCCATAGCAATCGCCCTCGTCGAGGATGGCGAGAAGGCTCTGGCGGATCGACATGCATACACGGTATAGGTCGAGTGCCTACTTGGCCTGCCCATAGTTGTCCACGGTTGCGATCGTGACCGGAAATTGGGCAGGGAGCTGGCCGAACAGCAGCCTGCCCGCCTCGACAGCAGCCTGCGCGATCACCTCGGCGACCAGGTCGGCTCGCGCAGCCGGGGCGTGGACGACGACCTCATCGTGGAGGAAGAACACCAGGTGCGGGCCGTCGAGCAGGCCGCCACCGCCGTTCAATTCGAGCAAGCGTCGGCGGATACTCCCCATCCAGCACAGTGCCCACTCGGCCGCCGTACCCTGAACGATGAAGTTGCGGGTGAACCGGCCCCAGGCACGTCCGCGTTCCCGGGCTCGGGTGGACTCCGCCGATGACACAGTCTCGTTCCACGTGCCGGTGTCGCGTCCTGGTGGAGAACTTCGACCCAGCCTCGTCGTCACGACCTCCCCGCGCTCCCCGGCTCGAGCGGCATTCTCGACCATCTCGATCGCTCGCGGGTATGCGCGGGCGAGGGCCGGCATAAGCCGTCCACTTTCACCGGTGGTGGCGCCGTACATGGCACCGAGCATGGCGACCTTGGCCTGGTCCCGGGTCTCTACGGCACCGCTCGCTACGATCCCCGCATACAGGTCCCCCGCTGAACCGGCCTCGATCATTCCACGGTCGACGGCCATCGCGGCGAGGATGCGCGGCTCCAGTTGCGACGCGTCGGCAACGATCAGCTTCCATCCCGCGTCGGCGACCACGGCTCCGCGGATGTTCCTGGGCAGTTGGAGCGCTCCCCCGCCGCTGGTGGCCCAGCGCCCGGTCGCCGCACCACCCGGCACGTAGTCGGGACGGAACCGGCCGTCGACGACCCAGGTGTCGAGCCAGCTCCAGCCGTTGGATGCCAGGAGGCGTGAGAGCTTCTTGTACTCCAGCAGCGGAGGGATTGCAGGGTGCTTCAGCCTGCTGAGTTCCCAGGATCGGGTCGAGGTGACCATCAGCCCCGCAAGCCCGAGCGCCCGCAGCAGGTCTGCCGGTGAATCCGGATTCAGCTCAGGCGCTTCGAGGCGGTCCCGCACGATGTCGAGCAGTGCCTGCAACTTCGCCGGCCTGTCGCCGTCCACTGGCGGCCTAGGACCGAGTGCACCCGAGAGGATCTCGTCGTGCCGATCAGCACTCCACGGGAGCCCGGCGAAGTGCATCTCGGCGGCTATCAACGCGCCGACCGATTCTGCGGCGAGCAGCCTGCCGAGTCGGGGCGGCTCTGGGCAATGCTCGACGGCCAAGCGCTGGAGTTCGAACTCCGCCACAGGATCCGGTTCGCCGGACGATTCGGGTACCGCGACCTGATCCCACTCGAACAGGGCAGAGTGGGAGGGCGCCGCGGGGCCCGGGCCGACGACCGGGGCCGCGGCATCCCACGGGCCACGGCGTAAGCGCGCAAGCGCCGAATCCGACGTCAGGGATGACGATCGCAGGATCGCGTGACACAGCCTCAGGTCGAAGCACCGATCAACCCGCACTCCCGCGGCCAGCAGGGGCGGGTACCAGCGGGAGGTGTCATCCCACACCCAGCGTGGATGCCCGGCCTCCCGCTCAGCGACGAACGCCGGCAGATCGTCCACCGGCTCCCGGGCCTCCACCGCCCCGTCGTCGCCGAAGGTCGTGGCCTGCACGGTGCCCTGGACGCGAGCGAGGACTATGTGCACGGCACCAGTCTGCCCCTTGCCACCGTCGCCGAGGCTCAGGCGAAGGGTTGTGCGGTCTCCATCAGCCTGGATCTGATCAGGAAGCGCAGGCCCTCAGGGCCCTCCAGGGAGAATCCGCTGCCCCTGCCCTTGACCACGTCGATCGTGAGGAACGTATGGCTCCAGTATTCGAACTGCTCTTTGGACATCCAGAAATCGATGTTCTGGGCCGCCGAACCCGCCGGAGCGATATCAAAGACGCCCAGCAGGATGTCGTTATCGGACGTCCAGAACTCGCCGGCCCCGAAGCACATAGGCGAGCTGCCGTCACAACACCCGCCGGATTGGTGGAACATCAGCGGCCCGTGCTGGTCCCACAGCTTGCGCAGCAGGTCGACGCTCTCGGAGGTGAGCGCGACCCTGGGCAGCGTCTCGCCCGGAATAACGACGGTGGATTCGATCATTCCCATGCTCCTTTGCCTGGCGATCTGCGCGATCAGAGTGCCTCCGGTGGTCATCCGATCCTGACACAGGATGACCACCGGAAGCTGTTCTCCCCTGCCGGTTTAGAAGAAGCCCAGCTTGTCTTCCGAGTACGACACGAGCAGGTTCTTGGTCTGCTGGTAGTGGTCGAGCGCGAGCACGTTGTTCTCGCGACCCATGCCCGAGCTCTTGTAGCCACCGAACGCGGCACCGGCGGGGTATGCGTGATAGTTGTTCACCCAGACGCGACCCGCCTGGATGTCACGGCCTGCCTTGTACGCGACGTTGCCGTTACGCGACCACACTCCGGCACCGAGACCGTAGAGGGTGTCGTTGGCGATCGCGATACCGTCGTCGTAGTCGTCGAAGCTGGTGACGGAAACGACGGGGCCGAAGATCTCTTCCTGGAAGATGCGCATCTTGTTGTGGCCCTCGAAGATGGTCGGCTGCACGTAGTAGCCACCGCTCAGGTCACCGCCGAGGTCGACCTTTTCGCCCCCGAGCAGCAGTTTCGCGCCCTCCTGCTTGCCGATGTCGATGTAGCTCAGGATCTTCTCGAGCTGGTCGTTCGACGACTGCGCTCCGACCTGCGTGTCGGTGTCGAGCGGGTTGCCCTGCACCGCCTTCTTCGTGCGCTCGACCGCGTCGCCGAGGAACGAGTCGTAGATCGGCTTCTGGATGATCGCGCGCGACGGGCAGGTGCAGACCTCGCCCTGGTTGAACGCGAAGAGCACGAAGCCCTCCTGCGCCTTGTCGTAGAACGCGTCATCCTTGTCGGCGACATCGGCGAAGAACAGGTTGGGGCTCTTGCCACCGAGCTCGAGCGTCGCGGGAATGATGTTCGCGCTCGCGTACTGGAGGATCAGGCGGCCCGTCGTGGTCTCACCCGTGAACGCGATCTTGCGAATGCGTGGGCTCGACGCAAGCGGCTTGCCGGCTTCTGCTCCGAAACCGTTGACGACGTTCACGACGCCCGGGGGCAGGATGTCGCCGATCAGCTCCATGAGCACGAGGATGGACACGGGAGTCTGCTCGGCCGGCTTCAGCACGATCGCATTGCCGGCGGCAAGTGCGGGAGCGAGCTTCCACACTGCCATCAGGATCGGGAAGTTCCACGGGATGATCTGCCCGACGACGCCGAGCGGTTCCTTGTAGTGGTAGGCCGTCATGGTGCCGTCCATCTCGGCGAACTTGCCCTCCTGCGCCCGGATCACGGCCGCGAAGTAGCGGAAGTGGTCGGCTGCCAGCGGCAGGTCGGCGTTGAGTGGCTCGCGGATCGGCTTGCCGTTGTCCCAGGTCTCGGCGACGGCGAGCAGCTCGAGGTTGGCGTCGATCACATCCGCGATGCGGTTGAGTACGTTGGCTCGTTCCGTGGTCGAGGTCTTGCCCCAGGCCGGGGCTGCCTTATGTGCTGCGTCGAGAGCCGCATCGATGTCTTCGGCTGTGCCTCGAGCGACCTCGGCGAAGGGTTTGCCGTTCACCGGCGAGATGTCTTCGAAGTACTGGCCCTTGACCGGCGCTACCCATTCACCCCCGATCCAATGCTCGTAGCGAGGCTTGAAGGTGACTTTCGAATCCGGGGATCCCGGGGCTGCATAGACAGTCATGTTGGCTCCTATCGACGACATTGTCTGGTGTCGGCCACGCTACGAGCCACTACGTTGCGCCGAGGTTGCGCCGACGTTGCGAGCGGCTGACGGCCGTCATCCCTGGCCCAGAATTCGATGTGGTGGGCTTCGCACCATCCTGGCGGCCGGTCACAGCCGGGGAAAATACACCCGCCATCCCGTCGGCACACGCAATCCTCCGGACTGTAGAGATGCCTACATGGGCGGTCTGGCCCTCCAGTTGAGCTCCACCGCGCCCCGTGTCCAGGTCGGCGATCGATACATGGATTCGGAGCCCGGGCTTTCGACCTCCGAATAGGCTCCCCGAGTCTGCACCGACTGCAACGACCACCATGTCGACAAGGGCGTCGACCGTCATCTGATCGGTAGTGCGTGCGTCGTCGACGATCCGCTCTGCGCGGGCCGCCCGCGCGGGATCGACAAACCGAGGTCCACCACGGCGCGGAGCAGTGACAGAATCGACCGCACCAGACACGATCGCAGCCGATTCAGGGTCGAGCAGCCCAGTGATTCTGGTCATGCCATCCGGTTGTGGGATCAGCCTGAGGAATCGCTTCTCCCGCAGTGCAGCTTCGCGGTCATCCACGCCTCCTGCATCGAGATCATCGCGGATGTATCGTGCAGCCGCGGCAATACGCTCTGGCGATGTATGCGCGGCAGCGGACACGAGCCTTACGGCCGCGTCGAGAAGGTCATCGGCAGCCACGCAGGATGATGGCGGACCAAGACCGGCCACGATTCCGTCAGCAGCAGCGATGGAGATACTGCCATCACTCACCGCATCAGCCACTGGTGCACACCAGGGTGACCCGGTTTCGAGTACCGATCCGATCCGGATGAGCGAGCGTGCCTCCGAACGAGTGACCCCGGTGAGCTGCTGCACCAGCGCTTCGGGAGTGCGAGCACCCGATCGCTGAGCCAGTCCCGCGTACCCGAGATCGGGCGCGGATCGCCTGCCCACCTCAGCCGCGACACGAGCGCTGAGGGAGTCGAGTCGGCGGCGGGAGGTGGCAATCTCCACCTGAAGCGCAAGAAGCGCTGCATCAGGCAGCGAAGTGAGTTCGACGTGATCCGGCACAATCACCGTGGTGATCGTCATGGGGTTATTCTACCACACATTCGAAGCTATGTTCGAATCAATTCGCAGCCGATTCAGCGCAGCTCCGCCTCGATCCGCTCGATGCGCGCCACCACCGCGGCCCGCTTCGGCGATCTCGCCGGCAGCAGCTGCAAGCACACGCGCCACACCTCCACGTCGTAGGCGGCTTCATCGGTGCGGGCGTATGTCAGCAGAGTGTCGACGGCCGCATCGGTCAGCAACGCGTCTCGCAGCCTGCGACTGACCTCTGAGCGGATCACGAGCACGCCCGGCGCTGTCGAGGCCGGCAGCAGCTGGCCCGAGTATCCCGCGAGCGCTACCTTGTGCGCACCCCTGTCGAGAAAAGCGAGCACGCGGTGTGCGTCGAGTTCGAGTCGCCGCGGCATCCTGTACGGTCTCGACAGCGGGACGAGCGTCGGATCGAAACCGGTCAGCTGCCTGCGCAAGCGCACCATCTCGGGACGGAGCGTCTCCGTCGAGCAGCCCAACAGCGCAGCCAGCCCCTCGGCGGTGAGGCCGGCGGGATGCCACGCCAGCAGGGTGAGGATCTCGCCGTGCCGCGTGCTGAGGTCCGTTGCCCGTCCGCCGCTCTCGAGCCTGCCTCCCTCGCTGCCCAGCACCGACAGCGCCGGGGATGAATCGGGGCGAGCGACGGCACGGCGCACTGTGCGACGCGGCCTCGACGCCTGTTCGTCCAGTCGGCGGATGCGCAACTCGGATTCGACGGCCGCCACCGCTGCCTCCAGCAACGGGAGCGTCGCCGGTGCCGCCGCGTCATCTCCCCCGGTGATGTCGATCACCCCGAGCATCGAACCCGTGACGGGGTCGTGCACCGGCACCGCCGTGCAGCTCCACGGGTGGGCAATCCGGTTGAAGTGCTCAGCGCCATGGATCTGGATGCCGCGATCGAGCGCGAGCGCGGTGCCAGGCGCACTCGTACCCACGGCACGCTCACTCCAGTCGGCGCCCTCGACGAACAACATGCCCTCGGCCTTGCGTCGCAGGTTCCGATCCCCGTCGATCCACAGCAGCCGGCCATCCTGGTCGCCGATCGCCACGATCAGTCCGGCGTCGAACGTGTGGCGGATCAACAGGCGATGGATAGTCGGCAGCGCGAGCGCGAGCGGATGCGCGTCCCGATAGTCCCTGAGGTCCGATTCGTCGAACTGCCGGCCGTCGAGCGGCTGGTCCGGATCGAGCAGCAGTTGCAGCGAACGCTCCCACGATTCCTGCACCAGTTTGCGAACCCCGGCCACGGGCATCCGCTGGTCGACGACCGCTTCGTGAGCCCGCTCCAGCCGAACGCGCGCCGGATCGGCTGGCGGGACACTCCACGGGCTGGACACTGTCACTCCGATCAACGTTGGTCGAGTGCACTTATGGTACGCGTGCCAGCCCGTGAAACCCCCTGTGCAGGATCAGAATTGTGCGGTGGGAGAACTATGCGGCGACGGCCTCCCTGTTCTCGACGAGGTACCGGCTGTAGGCGGTGAGCGTGAGGAAGGTCGGGAAGTCCTCCTCGAGCGTCACAGCCCTGAAGACGTCGGCTGCTTCTCGGAATCGCCCACCCGCTGGCGCAGACTCCAGCACGGCCGCGAGCTCCCGCTCGACGACTCCCCTGGTGATCAGGGTGCCCTCGGCGGTGACGACCCGCTGGTGCATCCACTGCCACAACTGGCTCCGGCTGATCTCCGCGGTCGCGGCATCCTCCATGAGGTTGTCGATCGCGGCGGCACCGACTCCACGCAGCCAGCTCTCGATGTACCTGACAGCGATGGAGACGTTCGAGGCGACACCGGCATCCGTCACCTGCCCGTCAATCCGAAGGTCGAGCAGGTCGTCGGCCGTGACGTGCACGTCGGGCCGCAGTCGGTCGACCTGGTTCGGCCGATCTCCGAGCACGGCGTCGAACTCGGCGCGGGCCGTCGACACGAGGTCAGGATGCGCCACCCAGGTGCCGTCGAACCCATCGGTCGCCTCCCGGCGCTTATCCGCCGTCACGGCGGCGAGCGCTCGAGCCGTCACCTCGGGGTCCCTGCGGTTCGGGATGAACGCGCTCATGCCGCCGATGGCATGGGCGCCGCGCTTGTGACAGGTGGCGACGAGCAGCTCGGTATACGCCCTCATGAAGGGAACGGTCATCGTGATGTCAGACCTGTCCGGCAGCACGAAGCTCGCACCGCGCCCCCGGAAGTTCTTGATGATGGAGAAGATGTAGTCCCACCGTCCGGCGTTGAGGCCCGCGCAGTGCTCGCGGAGTTCGTACAGGATCTCCTCCATCTCGAACGCCGCGGGAATCGTCTCGATCAGAACGGTCGCCCTGATGGTGCCGTGTTCGATCCCCAGCGCATTCTCGGTGAAGGTGAACACGTCATCCCAGAGCCGCGCCTCGAGATGATTCTCGATCTTCGCGATGTAGAAGTAGGGCCCGGAGCCACGCTCGATGAGCTCCCTCGCGTTGTGGAACGCATACAGCCCGAAGTCGACGAGCGAGCCGGATGCCGGTGAGCGCTGGCCGGCGCGGTCCGTGTACCTGACGTGCTTCTCCACGAGATGCCAGCCGCGCGGTCGCATCACAATCGTGGGAGTCGACTCCCCCAGCCGGTATTCCTTGCCCTCCGGGCTCGTGAAGTCGATCTGGCGCCGGATCGCGTCGTGGAGGTTCAGCTGCCCACCGATCACGTTCTCCCAGGTCGGGCTGGTGGCATCCTCCTGGTCTGCCAGCCACACCTTGGCACCGGAGTTCATGGCGTTGATCGTCATCTTGCGGTCGGTCGGACCGGTGATCTCCACGCGACGGTCTTCCAGGCCGGGGCCCGCTCCAGCCACTCGCCAGGTCGGCTCCTCGCGGATTGCCGCCGTCTCCGGCAGGAACCTCAGGTTGCGTCCGTTGGTGATGTGCTTGCGCGACTCCATCCGGGCGGCCAGCCTGTCGTGCCTGCGGCCCGCGAACTGGTCGTGCAGCCTCGTGAGGAACTGCAGAGCCTGGGGAGTCAGTATCTCGTCGAAACGGTCGCCGTCAGCGCCGGTGATATCCATGCGGTTCATGAGATGTCCTTGTGAAATCGTGGGTGTCTAGTGGAACTGGGCGGTCTCGGTGCTGCCGACCAGGGCGAGCGTTTCGCTCGTGGGGTTGAGTGCGGTCGCGATGCGGTCGAAGTATCCCGTCCCGACCTCACGCTGGTGGCGTGTCGCCGTGTAGCCGTCCTGCTCTGACGCGAATTCCGCTTCCTGCAGTTCGACGTACGCACTCATGTGGCGTTGCGAGTAATCGCGGGCGAGCGTGTACATCGAATGGTTGAGCGCGTGGAAGCCCGCGAGGGTGATGAACTGGAAGGCGTACCCCATGGCCGCGAGCTCCCGCTGGAAGGTGGCGATCTGCGCATCGTCGAGGTGGCTCTTCCAGTTGAACGACGGCGAGCAGTTGTAGGCGAGCTTCTTGCCCGGGAACTCCTTGTGGATGCTCTCCGCGAAGGTGCGCGCGAGCTCGAGATCCGGCTCGGCACTCTCCACCCACAGCAGGTCGGCGAACGGGGCGTACGCGTGACCCCGTGACAACACGGTCGCAATGCCAGGCGTCGTGCGGAAGAAGCCCTCTGTGGTGCGCTCCCCCGTGAGGAACTCCTGGTCACGCTCGTCGATGTCGCTCGTGATCAGGTCGGCGGCGAGCGAATCGGTTCGAGCGATCACAAGGGTCGACACCCCGGCGACGTCCGCTGCGAGTCGCGCGGCGTTGAGGGTGCGCACATGCTGGGCGGTGGGGATGAGCACCTTGCCGCCCATGTGCCCGCACTTCTTTTCCGAGGCGAGCTGGTCTTCCCAGTGCACCCCTGCCGCACCCGCCTCGATCATCGACGACATGAGCTCGTAGGCGTTGAGCGGGCCGCCGAAGCCGGCCTCGGCGTCCGCGACGATCGGGGCGAGCCAGTCTGTGCGGGGGCTGCCGTGCTCGGCGACCTCGATCTGGTCGGCGCGCAGCAGGGCGTTATTGATTCGACGCACCACGGCGGGAACGCTGTTCGCCGGGTAGAGGCTCTGGTCGGGGTAGGTCTGGCCTGACAGGTTCGCATCTGCCGCCACCTGCCAGCCGCTGAGGTAGATCGCCTTGAGGCCCGCCCGCACCTGCTGAACTGCCTGGTTGCCGGTGAGTGCCCCGAGCGCCGGCACCCATTCTTCTGAGTGGATGAGCCTCCACAGGTTCTCGGCGCCACGACGGGCCAGCGTGCGGTCCTCGCTGACGCTGCCGCGCAGGGCGATGACATCCTCGGCGGTGTAGTTGCGCTCGATGCCGTTCCAGCGTGAGTCGGTCTTCCACTCGGTCTCGAGCTGTGCTGCTGTCTGCGTCTGGTCGCCCGGACGGGCGGTGGTGTCGTTCGTCATGTGAAACTCCCTGGTCGTTGCTGTCCTGCATCGACTCTGCGGCGTCATCCATGGTTCTTCTCACGCTTTTGCGGCAGAATAAACGTGATTCTTCTGGTTACTGGAAGAACCCCGGGCTGGAGGGCCGTCGCATGGACGCACAGGACACGAACGCCGAGCACGATGAAGACATGCTCGATTCCCTCACCGTCGGCCGTCGCATCCGGCAGCTTCGAACCGATCGCGGCCTGACCCTCGACGACCTCGGTGCGGAACTCGGCAGGGCGGCATCGCAGGTCTCCGTCATCGAGAACGGCAAGCGCGAACTCAAGCTCGGCGAACTTCAGAAGCTCGCGCGCATTCTCGGTGTGACGGTGGACCAGCTGCTCAGCCCTGAGGCTCCCTCCCGTCGCGCCGCTCTCGAGATCGCCCTCGAGCGGGCCCAGCGCGGGCCGCTCTACTCGAGCCTGACGCTGCCGAGCCTCCCGGTGCGCAAGTCGCTCAGTGACGAAGCGATCGAGACGATTCTCGGGCTCCATGACGAATTGAAGCGACTGCATCGGGAGCGCGCGGCCACTCCGGAGGAAGCGCGCAGGGCCAACACCGAACTGCGGAAAACGATGAGGACGCGAAACAACTATTTCGGCGAGCTGGAGTCGACGGCGAAGCAGCTGCTCGATGCCGTCGGCCACGCTGGAGGGCCGCTGTCGCAGCGGGTCGCCTCGGACCTGGCGACTCATCTCGGGTTCTCGCTGCACTTCGTGCCGGACCTTCCCGGGTCCACACGGAGCGTGACCGACCTTCGCAATGGCAGGATCTACCTCCCCGTCGGTCAGGCCGATGGTTCAGACCCCCGATCCACGCTCCTGCAGGCGCTGGCGGGCCATGTGCTCGGGGTCGGCGAACCGCGGGACTACGCCGACTTCCTCCGGCAGCGGGTGGAGACCAACTACCTCGCCGCCGCGCTCATGGTGCCGGAGCACACCGCCGTCGAGTTCCTGCTCGCCGCCAAGTCGAAGCGCGAGCTCTCCGTCGAGGACCTCCGCGATGCGTTCGCGGTCAGCTACGAGACCGCCGCGCACCGATTCACGAACCTGGCGACGCAGCACCTCGGGATTCCCGTGCACTTCCTGAAGGTGCATGACGGTGGCACGATCTCGAAGGCCTACGAGAACGACAGCGCTGCCTTCCCGACGGATGCCCTCGGAGCCGTCGAGGGCCAGATCGTGTGCCGCTACTGGAGTGCGCGCCGCGTGTTCGACGTCTCAGACCGGTTCAGCCCGTATCACCAGTACACCGACAAGCCCGGCGGGACGTACTGGTGCACCTCCCGCATCCAGTCGAGCAATCGCGGATACTTCTCGGTCAGTGTCGGCACGCCGTTCGCGACCTCGAAATGGTTCCGTGGACGGGACACGACGAACCGCGCAACCTCCACCTGCCCCGATGAATCCTGTTGCCGACGAGCTCCGGAATCCCTGGCCGAGCGCTGGGAGAAGTTCTCCCTCCCGAGCGCGAGGCTGAACAGCTCACTGCTCGCGGCGATGCCCACCGGGATGTATCCAGGAGTCGACGCGACAGAGGTCTTCGAATTCCTCGAGCACCACAACGCCTGAGCGCGAAGCCTCACACCTCGTGAAGCAGCGATCCATCCTTCTTCAGCACGTTCTTCTCGCCAGCCTCGATGGCCACGCTGAAGCGGTTCTGCTTCGGCGGCATGGGGCAGTTGAAGTTATAGCTGAAAGCACAGGGTGGCAGCACTGCGAGGTTGAAGTCGAGGGTGATCGAGCCATCCGGATTCGGGGCAATGAACAGGAAGCGGCCGACGCTGTAGGTGTCGACGCCGTTGGTGGCGTCCGCGTAGACGAGCTGGAGAGCGCGCCCCGACTTGAACGCGACGAGGTTGTAGTCCACGCCGTCTTTGGTGAACGAGATGTCACCGGGAATGACCTGTTCCTTGGTCTTGCCGTTGTCTTTCAGGTGCTCGAACCCCATGGTGGTGCCGGCGGGATTCTCGGTGAACGTGGCGGTGATCACCCAGTCCGGGTTGTAGGCGTAGCCATCGATGCTGCCGAATTCCTGGATACCCTCCGAGGCCGAATCCCACACGCGAAGCGCATACTTTCCCTCGTCGCCCGCGATGACGAAGCCGGTGACGGTGTCACTGAACACGATCTCGCTCGGCTCCGCATTGTCCTTGCCGCGCACGATCGCCTCGCCATCGACGAGAGCGCCATCGACGACGATGTTGTCGGATGCGGCCGCGGTGACCCGCAGCCCTCCTTCTGCCGGGGCCCAGGTTCCCGGCACGCCCCAGATGGTCTGCTCGGAGTCGATCCATTGCGTGTTGACCAGCGCAAGACTGCCCTTGGGCTGCACCACCGAAGCCTCGCGGCGTGAGCGGAATGTGGCGAGTCGCGACTCGGCGGAGGGAGCGGTCTGGTCGGTCATGCTCTCCATTATGCTGGCCCCATGGATCCCGTAACCATTACCTTCGGCGGCCTCATCGGCTTCGTCATCTTCATCATTACTCTCGTCTCCATCGTGAAAAACCCCAACCACGGTGCCCTCGGCAAGTTCGTGTGGATCCTCGTCGCGTTCTTCCTGTCGGTGCTCGGATCGATCCTCTGGCTGCTCTTCGGCCGGGGTCGGGTCTCACGCTAGAGAACGCGACAACCGCGGGATAATTCCCGGGCTCGGATCTCAGGCTGTCGCTTCTGGGGCTTCCGCCGGTTCATCCAGGATGACGAGTCCGGAGCCGCTGCTCGCGACGAGGGAGAGTTCTTCGAGCCACCGTCGGTTGAGGGACGGCGACTTGCTGCCGTCGAAGTCGAAGTGCAGGGGAAGCGACGGAGCGATCCAGACCGTCGATCGGCCGTGACCCTCACTGCGCGATTTCGCCCAGGAGAACGTGAACGACTCACCGCGGCGCAGCTTGTTGATGATCACCACTTTGAGGTGGGCGAGGGTGCGATCCTCGACGGGGATGGCGAATCGGGAGTCTCCGTAGTACAGCGTTCCCACGATGGCCCCTCTCCTGCTGCTAATGCGTCCGACTGGAACACTACCAAGACCTGAACCGACGCCAGACCTCGCACGAATCGCGATTGACGTGCCCCGTCATTCGAACGTATGTTCTATTTATGACGCATCACTGGAGGCCGAGCGACCAGCTCGAACGGGCCCCGGGGCGCAGCGAGTGGCTGCTTGTGCACCGCGGCATCCAGCTCGGCCGTATCCAGTACGGGCGGGTCGCCCGGCGACCCGCGTTCCGTTCCGTGACCCGACCGGACCCCCACACCGGCGTCGAGGCTGTCGTCGGCTACGCCTGGGTGCTCGAGACGGCGTGCGATCGTCTCTGGGATTGGTCGGTGCGCGTCCGGACGGCACCGGCACTGCACTCACCGCGACCAGAGGAGAGACTCAGCATGGCGGCATGGCCCTGGCCCCCGATCCGCATCAGCGACACGGAATGGGTGGTCATGCGCAACAGCGCGAGCCGCCCCAAAGCAGTGATCCGGCGCATGGAGGCGGATCCGGGGTATCCACCCTTCTTCAGGGCCGTGAGCTGGGCACCGGCGTCGGCTGAGCGGCGGCTCATCGGCTACTTCCCCACGCTCGAATCGGCCGATCTCGCGATTCTGGAAGATGCGCCGCAACTCATCACCCATGGTCCGGACAAGGACCGTCTCGGCCACACACCCTAGGCACCAGCACCAGGAACCGTCAAAAATCGTCGATCATGCTCGACGCGACCTCACCCGCCGCGCTGGGCTGCACACCTACGGGCGAATCGAGCCTGCCCCGACGCTCATCGAGCTGCGCGAGATAGGGAGCCTCGTCGAATTCCGCATCGAATTCGATGCCGGCATCTTCGACCATCAGCTGACTGGCCGGACCGATCACGATCTCGGCCGTGCCGAACGCGCCATCCTTGACGACGGGGATGATGACCGCGTCGGCAGATCCGGCAATGGCCAGTGACGCCGCGTACAGGGCGAAGGAATGCGCGATGTTATCCCCTGTGAGAACCGAGCCGCCAGAGTAGTGGATTCGTTTCATGTCTCCACTGTCCAGTGGTCGGCATCCATAAGCAATCCTTTCCCGGATACTGGTCAAGACCGGCAGGACGGGCTACCCTCCGCGTGGCGGGGACCGCTCGGGGCGAATCCACCGCGCCCCAGCATGCATGTTTCGCTGCTCGCCCGGGGTATCCTGAGGTTCCTGTTTCCGTTGACCGTCTGGGAGTCCCCGTTGGGAACCATGTACTACGCCGATGCCACGCGCGTCGCCATTCCCTTGCCTGACCGCGATCTCGCGCACATCAAATTCGTCATCGTCAACAAGCTGCGACGCAATGAGGCGTTCACGTTCTCGTGGGACAAGCCGGAGAGTGACGGCGGTGGCCGATCGAGCGTCTGGATCTCGGCGCAGATCCCGCTCGAATTCGAATTCGATGACGCGACTCCCCCGGAGATGAACCGGGAATGGCTCGAGCAGCTGTCCCAGGCGGCGTCGACCGTCAACGGACTGACCCCGATCCCGGAGCCAGAAAAGGCGTAGCCCGCACGCCGATGGTGCCGACCTCGAGCCAGCCGGAGCACAATGGATGGCATGTCGCGAACTCCTGAACTCACCGATCCGACCTCGACCGCTGAACTCTCCCGCACCAGCCGGATCGGACGACGGGTGGGGCGCATCGCGCTGGGGGCGTCACTCGTCTTCGCTGGAGTGGGCCATTTGACCTTCGCTCGCACAGACTTCCAGGCACAGGTTCCGGAGTGGCAACCTCTCGATCCGGACTTCGTGGTGGTGGCATCCGGTGTCGTGGAGATCGCGCTCGGCAGCGCCCTGATCCTCAGCCGTCAGCAGCGCACGAAGGTCGGGTGGGTTGCAGCGGCGTTCTTCGCCGCCGTGTACCCCGGAAACATTTCCCAGCTGGTCAACCGCGTCGACTCGCTCAGTCTCGACAGCGACCTCAAGCGGTGGATCAGGATGCCGTTCCAGCCCGTGCTCATCGCGTGGGCACTGTGGTCGACCGGCGCCTGGCGCGCTTGGCGGCTACGCCGGGGTGTGTGAACCGCTGGGTGTGATTGCACAGTAGGGCGGATGGGACTTGAACCCATGACCGACGGATTATGAGTCCGCTGCTCTAACCAGCTGAGCTACCGCCCCGAGCCCGACGAGCGCGGGCGGAATACAACGATACAGGGCGACGAGACCCACCGCGGATCACCCGTCTACCACCCGCCCGACCACCCCGCTCTGCGGTATGTTCGGGGCATGGTGATCTCCTGCTGCGTCCTGTTCTGGGCCCATTCTGGGCTGGAATCCGATCTTTCCCGTTACATCGACACGGTCGTCGATCTCGAGATCGAACACGGGGGGACGGTGAAGTATCGCGGGTTGAGCGATGGGTCTGATGACCAGCCGCTCGAAGTGCACATCCTCGAATTTCCCAATGAAGACATGATGAACAACTTCATGGGCGACCCTCGGCGTGTGGAGATGAACCCTGAACGCGAGCGCGTGATTGCGAAGATGGAGATCATTCTTCTGACCAGCCAGCCGGTCCCCGAGCCGCAGGCGCCACACCTCTCCGACTAGAACGGCGGCGGCGGATCCGGCCTAGCCTGCGCGCCAGTAGGACTGGTCCAGGTCATCCCGCCCGCTCCGTGCTCTGCCGTCCAGCGGCTGTGGTGTTTCAGCCGATGATGGTGGCGACAGAGATGCGCGAGATTGTCGGCGCTCGTGGTGCCACCGAAAGCCCAGTCGATGGTGTGGTCGACATCACAGTCCCGGGCCCTGCGGCCACAACCGGAGAAGGCACAGGTCTGGTCGCGCAACTCGAGCCAGCGTTTGAGATCTGCCGGAACCCGATAGGTGCTGCGGTCGACGTCGAGCACGGTGCCACTGATCGGATCGGTGAGGATGCGGAAGAACGACGGCGCGTGGCCGGCCATCTCGCGAGCCGTGGCGGCATCGATCGGGCCGTAGCCTTCGAGGGTCGCGGGCTGATCGCCGCCCAGCAGCGTCAGCACGGGAACCAACACACCGACCGAGACACCGACATGTGGTGCGGCGCTGCCCAGCACGCCGGCGAGCAGGTCGCCCGCGACATCCGCCCGAAGCTGCGCAAGAGTGCGGGTCTCGTCCGCCGCCCTCAAGAGGGACGCAGCGGAACGATCGATGTGCGCCGTTGCGCGCTGTGCTACAGCCGACGGCAGGTATGCCGTAAGCCACGACATGCCATCGATATCGTGGTCGACCCAGACTCGGCGTTCCTGCGCCGTGATCCGATGGAGTGCGGCTGCCTCCTGCGGCTGCACCCGCTCCCGGGCCGATCTCGCCCTGGCACGGAAGCGCGCCGTAGCAAGCACGGCGGCCGCCTCGAGAATCGCGTCTTCGAACGGCTTCCACGCCGCCTCGGGCAGCGTGGCAGCCAGCTCGGCCACGACCCTCGCGTTCGCCGCGGGAACCTCACCGGCCCGGAAAGCACTCCACACCCGCGGGGCGCACAGCCGCAGCACGCGCGCTTGCTCGGCCTGTGCTCGAACTGTCTGCTCGGCGAGACCGAGGCGGACGGCGAGGTCGGCCACGGCAGCGCGCTCGGCGAAGGCGACGGCATCCTGCGTCGACCCAGCCGAAGGGCCGACGAAGATCTCGGGGAAGGCCCTGGCCTCCACCAGCGTCTCGTGGATGGCGGCGAGCTGCTCGGCCTGCGCCATCGTCGCCGCCCTCAGCGCGTATTCGGCACGCGCCATGCTGCACTCGATCCGCACGTCGGGATGACGTGGATCGAGGAGCGTGTGGAGGCTTTCCATACCGTCAGTGAACAGGTAGCCACCGACATTCGATGCGCCTCAGTGGACCATAAAAGAGCCGGTCACCCGGCCGAACCGATCGGGAATCAGGCCGACTTCTGGCCGGTGACATCACCCTCGACGAGTTCACCGCGGTACAGCGATTCGAAGGTGTCGAGGGTGCGCTGGATATCGTGAGCCGCGACGATCTTGAGACTCTCCTGCTTGAACTTCAGGATCTCCTCGTGCGGCATGCTGAGCACCTTCGTCAGCCTGTCGGCGAGCTGCGCCACGTTGCCGGGTTCGAACAGGAAGCCGTTCTCCCCGTCGTGCACGAGATGGGGAAGGGCCATCGCATCGGCGGCCACGATCGGCAGTCCGGATGCCATCGCCTCCATGGTCGAGATGCTCTGCAGCTCAGCGATGGACGGCATCGCGAACACCGAAGCCCTGGTGAGCGCGTTGCGGAGGTAGGCCTCATCCACATAGCCGGTGAACTTCACGCGATCGGTGACGCCGAGCTGCGCGGCCAGCGACTTGAGCCTCGCCTCCTGGTCGCCGCCTCCGACGATCTCGAGCCGGGCATCCAGCGATGAATCGAGAGTCGCGAACGCCCTGAGCAGCTTGTCGATCTGCTTCTCTTCCACCACCCGGCCGAGGAAGACGATCAGGTTGTCTGTTCTCGGCTCCATGGTGGGCGTGTAGTTGTGGGCGTCGATGCCGCACGAGATCGCGACCACATTCTTCACAGAGGTGTTGGCCTCGAGGTACTCGGCGGCTTTGCGGGTCGGCGTTGTCACCCTTTCGGCGCGACCGAACGTGCGGTTCGCGGCTTTCCAGGCAGCCTTGATCGCCTTCTCCGTGAGGAACGGCGGAATGATCAGCGTGTACTCGAGAAGATTCTCGGGCATGAAGTGGTTGGTACCGATGATGCGGATGCCGCGTTTGCTGCCCTCGATCGTCATTCCCCGCCCGATCACGATGTGCGACTGGAAATGGATGACGTCGGGCTTCACTGCATCGATGATGCTTGCGCTGTTGCGCCTGATGCGCCACGGCAGCGAGAACCTCAGCCAGGGGTGCGGATACCAGCGCCAGGAGTAGATGCGATGAACCGTGAACTTCTGGCCCTCGTGCTCCTCGACCTGGGCGCCCAGCTTCTTGTTGGAGTATGACGGTGCAGCGACGTGCACGTCGTGCCCGCGCTCGGCCAGCCCTGCCGACAACCGCGCGATGAAGCTCGCGGCACCATTGATCTCCGGCCAGAAGGTGTCTGCTCCCATGAGGATCCGCAGTCGAGGTTTGCCGTCGTGGGGAGATATTCGAGGGGCGTCAGACACGCTGTACACCGTACCCCAATGGCTCTAGGTGCCATCTCCAACCACGTCGGCGAGTGGCGTATTCGCGAGCGCCTGCGGGTGATGCCTCGAGAGTGAGGTCACACCCCACACGGCACATCCTCCGGCCGCGATGAACGCGAAGACAGCCCACAGCGGTGCACCGGCGGCCTCGCCGAGCACGATGATGCCGATGGCCACGGCCACGATCGGGTCGATCACGGTGAGCCCGGCGACGACGAGGTCCGGCGGGTTGGACGAGTGGGCGGTCTGCACGAAGTAGGTTCCGAGCAGGGCAGCGAGGATCAACCCGACAAGACACAGCAGCGTCAGGATGTCGGCCGAGCTGAACTCGAACTCCTTCTGCAGGATGGTCTGCACGCGGCCGATCACCACGTTGGCGAGCGTGACCACGAAGCCGAACAGCACACCAGCGGCGATGACGTAGAAGATCGGCCTGGGCGCGCGCCTGCGGATCAGCACGAAGAGCGTGATGAACACCGCGAGCACCACCGTCAGGATGATCAGCACGATCGACAGCTGGGTCGCCGTGATCGGGTGCTTCTTCGTGACGAGGGCCGCAATCGTTACGAACACACCGACACCACCGATGCAGATGATGATCGAGCGAATGGATATGCGGTCGAGCGGAATCCCGGAGATGCGCGAATTGACGATCGCCGTAATGACGAGTGCGATAGCGCCGAGTGGCTGCACGACAGTGATGGGCGCGAGGGTGAGGCTCGTCAGCTGGAGCACGACGGCCAGGCCGAGGAAGACTGTGCCGATGACCCACGACGGTCGCGCCAGAAGGGATCTGAGCTGCCCGAGGCTGAGCCCGGTCTTACCCTCGTGGCGGGATCTCTTGTTGACGAGAGCGACTCCCCCATGTTGGAACTGGGTGCCGAGCGCCAGCAATACCGCGGCGATGACGGCGAGGGCGATCCCGATGGGAGCGTTACCCCCGAGATTGTCTGCGATTTCTGTCAGGTCCGGCTGCACCCGACGAATCTACCCTTTCGGCCTCGGTTATTCTGGAGGCATGGCCGTGCTCCCCATCCGAATCACCGGCGAACCGGTACTCCACTCGATCGCAGAGCCCGTGGTCGACGTCGACGCGACGCTGCGCACCCTCGTGGAAGACATGTTCGAGACGATGGAGCAGGCGCCGGGAGTCGGGCTCGCCGCACCACAGGTCGGAATCGGGCTGCGCCTGTTCGTCTACAACTGGGTCGATGACGACGAGGTGCTGTGGCGCGGAGTCGCGATCAATCCGGAACTGTGGCTCTCACCCATCCCGGCCGGCGAACCCGACGAGGACGCGGATTCCGAAGGATGCCTCTCCATCCCCGGTGCGCGGTATGCCCTCAGGCGCGCCGACAGGGTCAGGCTGCGCGCGACCGACCTCGACAAGAAGGTCTTCGAGATCGAGGCCGAAGGCTGGCTTGCCAGGATCTTCCAGCACGAGTACGACCACCTCGACGGAACCCTGTATGCGGATCGCCTCGATCACGCCCAGTCGAAAGCCGTGGCGAAAGTTGTCAGGAAGAGCGGCTGGGGCATTCCCGGCGAGAGCTGGATGCCCGGCGAGGACGACCTCGAAAGCTGAGGCCCCTGCGCCTAGGTGAGCGCACGGATCAGCGCGGCTGTCGCGGCGGCGGCAACGATCACAATGATGAACGGCACCCGGAGAGCGAACAGCCCGGCGGCGACGACCAGCGCGGGCACTCGAGCATCGAGCGTGACCCCCTGGCCCGAGCCGATGGTCTGAGTCACGATCAGCGCGGAGAGCAGCGCGACGGTCAGCAGACCGGCGATGCGGGCGGGCACCGGCCTCTCGATGAGGGACGGCGGAACGAGGTAGCCCAGAACTTTGAGCGCCAGCACCGCGATGGATGCGAGGATCACCACCTGCCAGATGCTCACGGCTTCCTCCCCCACCAGTTAGTGAAGCCCACCACGACCGCCACGACCGCAGCCAGCAGAACGGGGACTCCGGGCGGCAGCCACGGCGTGAGCACAGCGGCGACCACAGCGGCCCCGACGGCGACCACGATCGGCTGCAGTCGCCTGAGTCGGGGCCACAGGAGCCCGAGGAACGCGGCGGCGGCAGCGGCATCCAGCCCGTACTGGCTCACATCACCCAGCAGGTCACCGATCAGGGCGCCGATCAGCGTCGTGAGGTTCCAGCCGACGTAGATGATCGCGCCGGTGAACCAGAAGCCCGTGCGCTGGCTCTCGGCAGTGGGCTGCGCCGAGCCGACGGCGGTGCTCTCGTCGATGGTCCAGTGGGCGGCCAGAAGCTTCTTCGGCCAGCCTCCACCGACGATAGGAGCCATCCGCAGTCCATAGAGACCGTTGCGGGTGCCGAGAAGGGCGGCACTGGCGATGGCGGCGCCGCCTGCTGCGGTGCCACCCGACGCCAGCACGCCGATAAGCGCGAATTGCGAGCCTCCGGAGAACATCACCAGGCTGAGCACGCAGGTCTGCCACACGTCGAGACCGGATGCCACGGACAGCGCCCCGAACGACAGGCCATAGGCCGACACCGCCACCCCGACACCGAGACTGGCGCGGATCGCAGCGGCGCGGTCCGCTGTGCCCTGCGCCTGGGCGGCGCCTGCATCATCGACCACCGACGAATCTCCCTCCGGGGAGGCATCGGTGGCACCGATCCTGCTCCGAAGGGAGACTCTATCTGCAACGGGATCAGGGCTGGTGCCGCACATCCGGTGGCGTTCGCGGCGCTTACTTCGCCGGGGGCGTGAACTGGTTGTTCGCGCGAAGCACTTCCAGTCGTGCGCGATACTCCTTCTCGTCGATGTCTCCCTGGGCGAAGCGCTCGGCGAGGGTCGACTCGGCACCGCGAGCTGCGCCATTGTGCGCGTAGCCGAAGTGACCACCCGCAAAGTGACCGGGTTCGAAGCCGTTGCGCGCCCAGCGGCGGCGAGCGAGACCGCCGGCCAGGAACAACAGTCCGATGAAGAACAGCGGAACGAGGAAGAACAGGATTCCGAAGCCGAATCCGATGCCGCCCATGTGGGCGGCGAGGGTCGGCGCAGCGAGAGCAGATGTAACGAGTGTCGAGAACATAACAGGTCCAATCACGAGAGAGTTGGCGGTTGCGGATGAACCGTTACCACCAGCCTCGTCGTCGAGACTCCTTCGCGAATCTGCCCTGAGGTGTCTTGCTCGTACTCCGGCAGACGCAGGATTCGAGCTGTGGACTACTCCGCCTGCTACTCCCCGTGCCCTGCGCGCACGAGTCCGGTCTCGTACGCGATGACCACGAGCTGCACCCGGTCCCGGGCTGCCAGCTTCGACATGATCCTGGATACGTGTGTCTTGGCCGTGAGCGGGCTCAGGAAGAGCCGTGCGCCGATCTCGTCGTTGGTGAGTCCGAGCCCGACGAGGCCGAGCACCTCGCGCTCACGCTCGGTGATGACCGAGAGCTGCGAACTGTCGGGTTGTTCGCGGAGGTCGGTGGAGATGCGCTCGAGCAGCCTCCTCGTGACGCCGGGGCTCAGGAGTGCGTCCCCTCCGGCGACCACGTGCACGGCCCTGATCAGCTCGACCGGTTCCGTGTCTTTGACGAGGAATCCGCTCGCTCCGGCGCGAATCGCCCGGCCAACATACTCGTCGAGCTCGAAGGTGGTCACGATGACGATGTGGGTGCCAGCGAGATCCGGCCTCTTCGCGATCTGTTCGGTCGCCCAGAGGCCGTCGCCATCGGGCATCCGGATGTCCATCAGCACGACATCGGGACGGGTCGCTACGACGAGCGAGACTGCCTCAGCACCGGTGCCGGCCTCACCGACGATCTCGATATCGGGTTCGGCCTCGAGGAGGCTGCGGAACCCGGCACGGATCAACTGCTGGTCGTCGGCAATGGCTACACGGATCACTGGGGGCCTCCCGGGTGTCGCTCGGACAGTGGGATGCGCGCCGTGATGATCGTTCCGCCGCCGGGCGCGGCACCGACGGCGAGGGTGCCGCCCAGCAGCTCGGCACGCTCGCGCATCCCGAGCAGCCCGCGACCGGTGACCGGAGCCTCGGACAGGCCGCTGCCGTCATCGGCGATCGCAACGACGTACCCGGTGTCGTCAGCAGTGACGCTGACGTGGGCTGAGGTCGCATGCGCGTGGCGCACAACGTTCGTGAGGGACTCCTGCACGATCCGGTAGATCGCCAATTGCGCTGCTTTCGGAGCGTCGGTGACCTCGCAGTCCATCGTCACCACGACACCCTGCGAGGTGACGGATGCCACCAGCCCCGCCAGTCGCGACAGGTCGGGCTCGGGAATCAGCGGCGCACTCGGATCCTGGCCATCCTCAGCCCGCAGCAGGCCGAGCACCGACCTCACCTCGTCGAGGGCGGTCTTGCTCGTCCCCTTGATGCTCGCGAGGGCCTCAGCGGCCTTGGCGGGCTGCTTCTCCATGAGGTGCAGCCCGACCCCGGCCTGGACGTTGATCTGGCTGAGCGAGTGGGCAAGCACATCGTGCAACTCGCGCGCGATCCGCACCCGTTCGGCCTGCACCTCGGTCTGCTGGCGTTGCTTCTGAGCCCGGCGGAACTCATCGAAGTGCTCGGCGCGGGTCCTGAACGCCTCACCGATGCCGAAGGTCACCAGAATGCCGAGCGTGGTCACCGCGATCCGGCCGGGATGCCACTCCACTCCCGTGAGAAGGCCCAGCGTGATCGTCCCGATCCAGCAGACACCGACGGAGATCCAGGCCCAGACACGGGCGCCCCTGGCGATGGAGACGATGATCGCGAACGCGAGTGCCACGAACGGGCCGCCCTGCATCTGCTCCGACATGACGAAGTCGATACAGGCAGCGAGCGAGACGAAAGCGACCACGGGGCCGGGAAAGCGCCTGATCAACAACAGGGCCAATGGCCCCACGACGGCGAGCACGATCGTGATCACCGACGCGAGGTCGCGCGACTGGGTGAGCCACCACAGGGTGGGAGGAATCTGGACGAACAGGGACAGGATCACCGGGATGACGAGCCTGGCCCTGGAGGAGAAGTGGAACGGCGGCGGCGGGCGCAGTTCCGATCGGCTACCGTCGGACGACCACTGATCCTGCATCCACTGCTTGCGCATGGCGTGCTGTTGCCATCGCTCACGCCTGCTCTCGGCACGCAGGGAATCGGGCAATGGCATGTGTCGATCGTAGTTGCGGCCGACTGCGCCGTCATCGGCCCGGTGGTGTCGCCCGAGTACTCCCCCGGGCGTAGTCGGCGGCGCACCCCGGTGGCAGAGAAATGGCCTGCGCAAAGAAAAGGCCCGGATCGTGGAGGATCCGGGCCTTAGCTCCTCGACTTGGACTCGAACCAAGAACCTGCCGATTAACAGTCGGCTGCTCTGCCAATTGAGCTATCGAGGATTGGCATTTAGCTTGGCTACTTTACCAAAGGTTGCGGGTTCGCCAAATCGAGGTACAAAACGGCTGAACCATCAGTACCCCGCGACGGGGTCGACGATGCCCACGAAGGCGCCATCTCCCACGAGTGCGGCGACGTTGGCCCTGATGCGCTCCGCGAGCAGGGGCTCCGTCATCTCGGGCGTGTCAGCGGAATGCGACGTGATCACGATCCGCGGTGAGCTCCACAACGGATGACCGTCCGGAAGCGGCTCGGGGGTCGTGACGTCGAGGCCAGCCCCGACGAGGTGCCCGCCGGCGAGGGCATCGGCGAGGGCATCCTGATCGATGAGATGCCCCCTGGCGATGTTCACAAGCGCCGCGGAGGGCTTCATGGCCGCGAGCTGGTCACGACCGATCAGGTGTGCCGTCTGGTCGGTGGCCGCGGCGGCGAGGATCACGACATCCGCGTCAGGAAGCACCTCCATGAGCCCGGATGCCGCAACAGTGCGCCGCGCGCCAGGAACGTCGCCGGCGGTCCGTCGCACGATCGTGACAGACACCTCGAAGGGCGCGAGAAGACGCATGATCTCACGGGCGATACCGCCTGCCCCGACGATCAGCACGTTGCGGCCATACAGCGAGATCCCGGTCTTGGGATCCGCCCAGCTCGTGGAGCGGCTCTTCTCCGGCAGGCCTCGCAGCACGGCAAGAGTGAGAGCTACAGCATGCTCGGCCACAGGCTCCGCAAACGAGCCCTTGGCACTGGTCCACAGGGGAAGGTCACGAGAACCCTGGGCCTCGAACAGCCGCGCGAATCGTTCGACGCCGGCCATCGGCACCTGCACCCATTCGACGGCGGGATGCGCTGCCAGGACCTCGCCGAGCGCGTCGCCATCGAGGTCGAGCCAGACGATGCCACGCGTACAGCCGTCGAGCGGGCCGACCGCTCCACCGCCGTCACGCACGGCCGCGGCAAACCCGTCGTGATCGAACGGCAGGATGGCAACCGGCCCTGCCGCGGGACGGGTTCCGTCGATCGGTCGCGCGAGCGCGGCGACAGGGTCGCGATGCTGGCCGGGCGCGCGGGTCGACCCCACGTCGCTCACCGAGTCGACCCCGCGCCGCCGTCGAGCGATCTCGCGAGCCCCTTCACATAGGGATGCTCGGCCGTGGCAAGCACGTCGTCGAGCTGGCCGCTCGCCACCATCACCCCACGATGCATGATCGCCACCCTGGTGCTCACCCGGCGCACCTCGGCGAGGTCGGCCGTCACGATCAGCGTCGAGAAGCCACGCTCGCGTTGCAGCGACACGATGATGTCGAGGATGGCGCGGCGGGCCGTCACGTCGATTCCGGCCGTCGGATCATCCGCTACCAGCAGTTTCGGCTCGAGGATCATCGCCCTCGCGATAGCCACTCTCTGGCGCTGCCCCTTGCTCAGCTCGTGGGGATATTTGTTCATGATCGTCAGCGGAAGCCGCACGGCATCGATGACGGTGGCGACGGCCTGGCCAGCATCGTTCTGGTTGAACCGCCGGTCGCGCGCGTAGATAGGTTCTGCGACGTTCTCGCCCACCGTCAGTCGCGGTTGGAGCCGGTCGCCAGCCTCCTGCTGCACGTAGCCGACATAGAGCCCGACACGGCTGCGACGCCGCGGAGAGACGCCGCGGACGCGCGTGCCGAGCACGGTGAGCTCGCCGCCGCTGATGCGGGGGGACGAGTCATCCAGCCGGTCGACGTCGAGCGCAACGGCACGTGCGAGGGTGCTCTTGCCCGATCCCGACTCCCCGACGACGGCGAGCACTTCGCCGGGAGCGAGGTCGAAATCGACGCCGTCGAGCGCGACAGCCCGAGTCTCGGGGCTGCTCGAGCTGTAGCGCACCGAGAGATCCCGAGCGCTCACCGCCGCCCCGGTCACGGGAATGGTTGTCGATGGTATGGCCACGACTCAGTCAGCCGCCTTCAGCGCGGCGAGAGCCGACCGGCGCCTGCCCTGCTCGATCGGGTCGGGAACGGGAAGCGACGCGAGCAACCGCTGGGTATAAGGATGTTTCGGAGCGCCTAGCACCTCGTCACCCGTGCCTTCCTCGACGAGCTTGCCCTTGAACAGAACAGCGATGCGGTCGGACAGCATGTCGACGACCGCGAGATCGTGGCTGATGAACAGTGCGGCGAAACCCAGTTCCCTCTGCAACTCGGCGAAGAGCTCGAGGACCCGAGCCTGCACCGACACGTCGAGGGCGCTCGTGGGTTCGTCAGCGATCAGGAGTGTGGGATTGAGCGCGAGGGAACGTGCGAGACTGGCGCGCTGGCGCTGCCCGCCGCTGAGTTCGTGAGGGAACCTGTCGGCGAAGGTCTTCGGCAACTGCACGGCCTCCAGCAATTCGTTCACTCGGGGTCGCGCCTCGACCGCATCCCGAGCCCTGCCATGCACGATGAGCGGCTCGGCGACACACTGCGCGATGGTCAGCAGCGGGTTGAAACTGGACGCCGGATCCTGGAAGACAAATCCGATGTCGCTGCGCACGGGCCTGAAGGTACGTTCCCGAATGCCGAGCATCTCGTGGCCGAGCACTTCGAGCGATCCGCCGGTGATCTTCGTCAGTCCACCGATCGCGCGACCGATCGTCGTCTTTCCCGATCCACTCTCGCCGACGAGGCCGAGCACTTCACCCGGAGAGATCGTGAAGCTCACCCCGTCGACGGCGCGGAAGTTGTTGCGTCCGAACCTGCCGCCGTATTCGATCTGAAGGTCGCGCGCCACCACGACGGGGGCCGCTGTGTTCACGGTTCCCGCTGCGACCCGCTCTGCCGTGCGGGCCGAGGCGAGGGCGCCGCCCATGCCGATGCGGGGAACGGCGGCGAGCAGCTTCTGGGTGTATGGATGCTTCGGCGCCGAGAACAATTGCTCGACCCCGGCCTCCTCCACGACGTCGCCCTGGTACATCACCGCGACGCGATCCGCGAGGTCTGCGACGATTCCCATGTTGTGGGTGATCAGGATGATCGCGGTGCCGAACTCGTCGCGGCACCGGCGCAGCAGATCGAGGATCTCGGCCTGCACCGTCACGTCGAGCGCCGTCGTCGGCTCGTCGGCGACGATCAGCTCGGGATCGAGCACGAGTGCCATCGCGATGACGACGCGCTGCTTCTGCCCACCGGAGAACTGGTGGGGGTAGTAGTCGATCCGGATTTCGGGGTCGGGGATCCCGACCTTGCCGAGCATGTCGATCGCTTTGGCCCGCGCCTGCTTCGCGTCGAATCCTTTGTGGGCCCTGAGGCCCTCGATGATCTGCCATCCGACGGTGTACACCGGATTGAGGGCGAGCGACGGCTCCTGGAACACCATGGCGACGTCGGTTCCGCGGATCTCCCGTAACTGGGAACCCGTCATCCCGATAACATCCCGGTTGTTCAGCACGATGGCGCCGCGCGTGACGGCCGTGTCGGGGAGCAGGCCGAGGATCGTCTTCGCTGTGACGGTCTTTCCGCTGCCGCTCTCCCCCACTATCGCCAGCACCTCGCCGGCATCGACCGACAGTGTGACGTTGTTCACAGCGACGACATCGCCGCCGTCTGTCGCGAAGGTGACCTCGAGGTTGGTGATGTCCACCACCTTTGATACCGGCGTGCGGGTCATGCTGGCGCTCCCGTCGAATCTGTAGCTGACGTGGCGGCCATGTCGGATGATGACAGCGGAGTCGCCGTCGGAGAATCCGCTTTGCGCCTCGTTCTCAGGCGCGGGTCGGCCAGGTCGTTCAGGCTCTCCCCCACGAGGGTGATGCCGAGCACCACGAGCACGATCGCGAGGCCCGGGAACAGTGATGTCCACCAGATGCCGCTCGTGACATCCGAAATCGACCGGTTGAGGTCGTAGCCCCACTCGGCCGCCGACGTCGGCTGGATTCCGAAACCCAGGAATCCCAGGCCGGCGAGCGTCAGGATCGCCTCGGAGCTGTTGAGGGTGAAGATCAGCGGCAGCGTGCGTGTGGCGTTGCGCAGCACGTGGCGGAACATGATGCGGGAGGTGCTCGAGCCGATCACCTTGGCCGACTCGACGTAGGCCTCTGACTTGATGCGGACCGTTTCGGCCCTGATAACCCGGAAATACTGCGGAATGTAGACAACGGTGATCGAGAGCGCCGCCGCGAGAATCCCGCCTAGCACCTGCGACTGGCCGCCGCTGATGACGATGGCGGCCACGATCGCGAGCAGGAGAGTCGGGAACGCGAATACCGCGTCTGCGATGACGACCAGCACGCGGTCGAGCCACCCGCCGAGATATCCGGAGATGAGCCCGAGCAGCACTCCGGCGAAGATGGACAGCACCACGGCGACCACGATGACCGCCAGCGCGGTCTGGGTTCCCCAGATCACGCGGGACAGCACGTCGTATCCGCCGACCGTTGTTCCCAGCAGGTGCGCGCCACCGGGGGGCTGCTGCGCACCGAAATTGCCATTCTCATCCTGCAGCTGCGAGAACCCATACGGGGCGAGCAGCGGAGCGAAGATCGCGGTCAGGATGAAGATCCCTGTGATGACGAGGCCGACCACGAGCATCCCGCGCTGAAGCCCGACGCTCTGGCGCAACTGTCGCACGACGGGGAGTCGATGCCAGCGAGGGGTGCGTGGAGCGGACATTGCCAGGTCCGACGTCGTATCTGGAGCAGTCACGTCAGTACCTCACTCTCGGGTCGATGATCGCCGCGAGTATGTCGACGATGAAATTGCTCAGCGCCACGATCACCGCCAGCAAGGCCACGATCCCCTGCACAGCGACGAAGTCGCGGGCACTGAGGTACTCGGCGAGCTTGAAGCCGAGGCCCTTCCATTCGAAGGTCGTCTCGGTCAGCACCGCACCGCCGAGCAGCATCGCGATCTGGAGCCCGATGACGGTGATGATCGGGATGAGGGCCGGCTTGTACGCGTGTCGGCGCACGAGCCGGTATTCGCTGACGCCACGCGATCGCGCCGCGTCCACGTAATCCATCGACAGCGTGCCGATGACGTTCGTGCGCACCAGCCTCAGGAACACTCCGGCGGTGAGCAGGCCCAGCGCGAGGCCGGGGAGCACGGCGTGCTGGAGAACGTCGGCGACGGCCGCCGGGCTTCCGAGCTGGATCGCGTCGATCAGGTAGATTCCCGTGCGATTGTCGAGACGGGCCATCTGGAGTTCGGTGCGGGTGCTGGCACGACCGGCCACCGGCAGCACGTTCAGCCAGACCGAGAAGACGAGCTTCAGAAGCAGCCCGGCGAAGAACACGGGAGTGGCGTAGAAGAGGATGGCGACGATGCGCAGAACGGCATCCGGCCAGCGGTCACGCAGGTAGGCAGCAACCATGCCGAGCGGGATTCCCACGATGAATGCCACGAGAAGCGCGTAGAAGGCGAGTTCGAGGGTGGCACCACCATAGGTGAGGAGCAGCTCGGAGACGGGGCGCCCGTCACTGATCGCCGTGCCGAAGTTGCCGGTGGCGACCTGCCCGATGTATTCGAAGTACTGCACGATCAGCGGTCGGTTGTAGCCCGCAGCCTCGATGCGCTCAGCGAGCTGTTGCGCATTGAGCCTGCCACCCAGCGCCGCGGTGATCGGATCGCCGATGGTGCGCATGAGCAGGAAGACCATGGTGACGAGGATGAAGATCGTCGGGAAGATCAGCAGGAAGCGGACGATGATGAACCGCAGCAACGGGCTTCCCCCGCCCCTGGATCGTCGGGGGGTCTGCGGTGGCCCCACTGGTAACAGTGGAGCCGGGACGGTCGTCGTCATATCTACCAATCATGCTGGGAACGAAAGAGGGCGACCCGCTCGACGCGGGTCGCCCCCTCTCCTTGCGCTAGAGAAACTCTAGCCGTGGTTCACGTGCGGTCGGTCAGCCCTTGACGAGGCTGCCGTAGCGGAACTTGAACGAACCGTCCAGCACCGCGCCGGTCACGGCCGAGCCGGTCACGGCGATCTGCGATCCCTGGAGCAGGGGAAGCGTCGACAGGTCGGCGGCCACCTTGGCCTGGATCTCTTCGATCAGCGCCTGGCGGGCGGCGGAATCCGTCTCGACAGCCTGGTCCTGGATCAACTGGTTGACCTCGGGGTTGTCGTAGTGGTTGGCGAGGAAGTTCTCCGTGGCGAAGAACGGCGTCAGGTAGTTGTCAGCGTCGGAGTAGTCAGGGAACCATCCGAGCTGGTAAGCCGGGTAGAGATCCTGGGTACGGTCTTTCGCGTATGTGACCCACTCGGTCGACTGCAGGTTGACCGCGAACAGGCCGGTCGCTTCGAGCTGGCTCTTCACCAGCGCGTACTCGTCGCCCGACGACTCACCGTAATGATCCGGGTTGTACTGCAGGTTCAGCGCCACCGGGGTGGTGACTCCGGCGTCAGAGAGAACCTTGGCGGCTGCATCAGCATCCGGGCCGCCGTCCTTGCCGTACAGGTCCTTGAGCACCTCTGTGGCACCGGTCAGGCCGGCAGGAACGTAGGAGTAGAGCGGCAGGTATGTGCCCTTGTAGACCTGGTCTGCGAGCTCTTCGCGGTCGATGAGGTCGGCAGCAGCCTGCCGGACGGCGAGCGCCTTGGCCTCATCGGCCTCCGGAGTCGTCGCACCGAAGGGCTGGGTGTCGAAGTTGAAGACGATGTAGCGGGTCTCGCCACCGGGGCCGACTACGACATTGACGGCGTCGTTGCCTTCGAGGTCGGCAACGTCAGTTGCCGAGAGGCTGCGGTGCGCGACATCGATGTTGCCCTCCTGCACGTCGAGCTTCAGGTTCGAAGCGTCCGTGTAGTACTTGAGGTCGATGTTCTTCGTCGCGGCTGCGCCGAGCACACCCTTGTAGTCGGGGTTCGCTTCGAACGACACGAGGTTGTTGAAGTCGTAGCTTGAGATCACGTACTGGCCGGCGAAGGCGTTCCCGTCGACGATGTCGGCGTCGGGAGTCACCGAGTCAGCCGAAAAGACTTCCTCATCGACGATCGGTGCTGCCGGGCTCGAGAGGATCTGGGCGAACGTCTGGTCGTTGCCATTGTTCAGCGTGAAGACGACGGTCGTGTCATCCGGAGCGTCGATGCTGGCGATGTTGCCGAGCAGAACTGACGGGCCGTTCTCGTCGGCGATCGCGAGCTGGCGGTCGAACGAGAACTTTACGTCGGACGAGGTGAGTTCGTTGCCGTTGGCGAACGTCAGGCCCTCCTTGAGGACGACGGTGTATTCGGTGTCGCTCGTGTACTCGGCGGAGACCGCGATGTCGGGCTCGACGTCGGCCGTTCCCGCCTTCGAGTTCAGGAGGAAGGGATACACCTGGTTCATGATCGCGAAGGATCCGTTGTCGTACGAGCCTGCCGGGTCGATGAAGGTGACCTTGTCGGTGGTTCCGATAATGAGTGATTCGCTCGAACCACTGCCGGAGTCTCCGCCTGCGGCGCAACCGGCAAGGGCGAGTGCGAACACTGCCGAGCCTGCGACCGCTGCGAGAGCGCGCTTCTTATTGGATGCGGACGTCATATCCGTCTACCTCTTCCTGATGTGAATGCCTGAATAGGCACTGCATGGCAAGGAACGCCTCGGGGCACAAGAAGGCCCCGGCGTTGCTGTATCCCAGTAGTAACACAGTCGCCGAACAGCGAGGTCGCGATGACCCTGAAAATGAAGGATCTTTACGCAATAGAAATGCAGGCTTATTCGCGCCGCAACACCACGCTACTCGTTGCGCAGGACGCGCCGTTCCGTTTCGATCCGGACGAGCTCGCGCTGCACTTCGGCATACCGCTCGGGTTCTGCCGCGGCATCCAGTCGCTGCATAGTGCCCATGACCGACCGTTTTTCGCGCAGGAGATCCCTGTCGATGAAATCGGACACGATGCTCGTGCAGTAGACCGCGAGCTTGTCTTCCCTGGCCGGGATGGGAGCGACGGCGAGTTGGTTGACGAGCGTCGCGTAGCGCTGTGGAACCTCTGCTGAGACTCGCGCGATCCAGTCGGCGCTGTCGGCGTGCGCGATGCTCACGGCAACCGCATCCCTGACGATCTCGAGCGACGCGTCACCGAAGCCGACGGAGGCGGCCTTCGTCATCAGGGACTGCCCGACAAGCTCCGGATGCTGCAGGATCGCCATCAGCACGTCCCGCTCGGTTCTCGTCGTGGTATCGGTCGCGAGTCGCGTGATGGACGGTTCATCGACCGCGGGAGCCGACGGCGCCTGCTGGGCTTCGTCTCTCGAGGGCCTGGCGCTCTCCTGCTGGGACTGGTTACCCAGCGCCGAGCGCGCCGTCGAGACCGCGCGCTGCACTTCGTTGGGGTCGAGGCCGAGCCATCCGGCCAGGTTGCGCACATAGCCCACGCTCATCGACTGGTCCCGGATGCCGGCCACGACCGGCGCGGCCGCCCGCAGGGCAGACACCCTGCCCTCCACTGTCTCGAGATCGAAGCCCCGCAGCACTCTCCGCACCATGAACTCGAACATCGGCTTGCGGGTCTTGATCAGGCGCCGCACAGCGTCGTCACCCTTATTGAGCCGCAGGTCGCACGGGTCGAGGCCGTCAGGGGCGACGGCGACGAAGGTCTGGGCCGCGAAGCGCTGCTCTTCGGCGAAGGCCCGGCTGGCCGCCTTCTGGCCGGCCTCATCCGGATCGAAGGTGAAAATCACCTCGCCGGTGCCCCTCGTGTCCGGGTTGTCGGTATCACCGATGATCCTGCGCACGATCTTGATGTGATCCACGCCGAAGGAGGTGCCGCAGGTCGCCACCGCCGTCGTGACGCCGGCGAGATGGCACGCCATGACGTCGGTGTAGCCCTCGACGACCACGACCTGCTTTCCCCTGGCGATGTCGCGCTTGGCCAGGTCCAGGCCGTAGAGCACCTGGCTCTTGTGGTACACCGGCGTCTCGGGGGTATTGAGGTATTTGGGCCCGTTATCGTCGTCGAGGAGCTTGCGGGCGCCGAAACCGAGGGTGGCGCCGGTGACGTCCCTGATCGGCCAGACCAGCCTGCCGCGGAACCTGTCGTAGACGTCACCGCGTTCGCCCCGGCCCAACAGTCCCGCCGTGACGAGTTCGTCTTCGCTGAAACCTTTGGCCGTGAGGTGCTTTCCGAGGGCCTGGCCGCGCGGAGCAAACCCGATTCCGAACCGCTCGGCGGCCGACGCATCGAAGCCCCGCTCGCCCAGGAACGTGCGCCCCGGCTGGGCCTCCGGCGTCGTCAGTTGCTGCACATAGAAGTCGGCCGCGGCCTGGTTGGCGGCGAGGATGCGGGCGCGGTTGCCGTGATCCGTGGCTGCCCCGCCGTCTTCATAGCGCAGCTCGTACCCGAGGCGACCCGCCATCCGCTCGACGGCCTCGGAAAAGCTGACGTGATCCATCTTCTGTAGGAAGGTGAACACATCGCCGCCTTCGCCGCAGCCGAAGCAGTGGTAGAAGCCCACGGTCGGGCGCACGTGGAAGCTGGGGCTGCGTTCCTCATGGAATGGGCACAGGCCCTTCATGGATCCGACACCCGCGTTCTTGAGCGTGACGTAATCGCCGACGATGTCAGCGAGGTTCGTCCGCGACCGTACCTCGTCGATATCGCTTCGTCGGATCAGTCCAGCCACCGTGCAATTCTACGGTCGCGGGGCGGGCCCGCGCTGCGGACGAGCTCAGCCCACGAGGCGGGTGTGCCAGACCACCGCGGACTGGTCGGTGAGGGAAGCGACCTGGTCGACGACAGCCCGCTTGCGCCCGGCATCGCTGTCGGCGGCGTCGAAGTCGGCCGCGAATCCGGCGTCGAGGTTTCTGGGAGCCGTCCACAACAGCACGTCCGCGAGTTCGGACAGCATGTCGCGCTGCTGGGCGTAGATCGGCCGGCGGGCATTCGTCGACATCACGAACGCCGCGACGATGCCCTTGAGCACGGCGATCTCAGCCTGGATCTCCCGCGGAACGACGAGGTCTGCCCCGAACCGCGCGAGGCTGCCCGAGTGCGACTCCCTCGTCGCCTGGACCGCAGCGCCCGCGAAGCGACCGATCAGCTGGCTCGTCAGGTTTTTCAGCCGGCCGTGGGCCTGCCTGCTTCCGTCCCAGCGGTCGATCCACACATCGAGATTGTCGAGCCTGTCGAACGCCGCGATGAGCTCGTCGTGATCGACCTCTCCCCCGATCCAGGCGAACATCGAGTTGACGAGCTCGTCGTGGTCGACACGTGCACCGAGGGCCGTGACATCCACATACCCGTTGACTATCGCGTCTTCGAAGTCGTGCACCGAGTAGCCGATGTCGTCGGAGAGGTCCATGACCTGGGCCTCGATGCAGCGCTGGCGATCCGGAGCCCCGGCGCGCAGCCACTCGAATGCCGCGGTGTCGTCGTCGTAGAAGCCGTATTTGCTGCGCCCGCTGGGGTCGGCGACGCCCTGTGCGCTCGGCCAGGGGTACTTGCAGCTCGCATCGAGGGAGGCGCGCGTGAGGTTGAGCCCGTAGCTCGCGCCGTCTGCTCCGAAGACCTTCGGTTCTATCCGGGTCAGCAAGCGCAGTGTCTGCGCATTCCCCTCGAAGCCGCCGATGTCGTCGGCCCACTCGTTGAGAGCGCGTTCGCCGTTATGACCGAAAGGCGGATGACCGAGGTCGTGAGCGAGGCAGGCCGTATCCACGACATCGGGATCGAGCCCGAGGCTGTCTGCCAGCTCCCTGCCGACCTGGGCGACCTCCAGGGAATGGGTCAGCCTGTTGCGGGCGAAGTCGAGCGCCGTCGTCGGGCTGAGCACCTGGGTCTTCGCGGCGAGCCTGCGCAGGGCACTGGAATGCAGCACCCGTGCCCTGTCCCTGGCGAAGTCGCTGCGGCGGCTGGAGTGCTCCTCAGGAAGCCAGCGTTCGGCGTCGAACGCCGTGTACCCGTCAACCACCGCTGGTGTTCAGTTCGGCTTCGGTGAGCTCGGCGCGGTGAGTCTCCTGCAGCTCCCTGCTGTCGAGCCAGCCCTGGGGCAGGCTCGGACTCTTCGGAGTTCCGGCTCGACCCCGCTGGCCCTCCGCATCGGCGCCAGGATAGGGCTGGTCCCCATCGAGTTGCGCGAGAAGTTCGTCGAGCTGTGCGAGATCCCTGACCGTCGCCATCGCCGCACGCAATTCGCCGCCGACCGCATACCCTTTGAAGTACCACGCGACGTGCTTGCGGATGTCGCGGCAGGCGCGATCCTCTTCCTCGAAGAACTCGGTCAGCAGTTCGGCGTGGCGCTTGAACGCACGGGCGACCTCGCCGAGGCTCGGCTCTGCTTTGAGCTCTTCACCGCGGAAGGCAGCGGCCAGGTCGCCGAAGAGCCAGGGTCGACCGAGGCATCCACGACCGACGACCACGCCGTCGCAGCCCGTCTCGTCGACCATGCGCAGGGCATCCTGGGCGCTCCAGATATCGCCGTTGCCGAGGATCGGGGTGCCGGTGATCGTGTTCTTGAGTTTCTCGATCGCCGACCAGTCCGCCGTGCCCGAGTAGAACTCGGCCGCGGTTCGTGCGTGGAGCGCGATGCTTGCGACACCCGCCCCCTCGGCGGCTTTCGCGGCCTCGAGATAGGTGAGGTGATCTGAATCGATGCCCTTGCGCATCTTGACCGTGAGCGGGACGGCGCCGGCAGCCTTCACGGCGCCCTCCACGATGTCGCGGAACAGGTCGCGCTTCCACGGCAGCGCAGCACCTCCGCCCTTGCGGGTGACCTTCGGCACGGGGCATCCGAAGTTCAGGTCGATGTGATCTGCACGGTCTTCGGCGACGAGCATCGTGACGGCCTCGGCGACAGTCTTCGGGTCGACCCCATAGAGCTGGATGCTTCGGGTCGTCTCAGACTCGTGGTGGCGGATGAGTCGCATGCTCTCCGGGGTGCGCTCGACCAGGGCGCGACTGGTGATCATCTCGCTGACGTACAGTCCTGCGCCGTATTCGCGGCACAACCTGCGGAACGCCGTGTTCGTGATGCCAGCCATCGGCGCGAGCACGACGGGCACGTCGAGCGCGATAGGCCCGATCTTCAGCGCCGGTGTCGACGCTGGCGCCGCGGCCGTGCGTGGGTCGGCAACAATGGTCATGTGGCAATTCTCCCAGAGTTTTCAGAACAGGGCGCCAGCACAGGGGCTGGCACAGGCGCCGGCACCCAGCGGGTGCTTCAGGATGCGGCCAGCCGGGGCATCCCGATCGAGCTCGTGTCGCGCCCAGAAGCCCGGTCTCTCGCGGAGGCCGCTGCGCTGCTCGGTGTCACTCCCGGTGAGCTCGTGAAGTCCCTCGTCGTCAAGCGACACGACGGAAGTTTCCTTTTCGCTCTCGTCGGCGGCGACCGCCAGATCTCGTGGCCCAAGCTGCGAGCGGTCGTCGGAGTGAACAAACTGACCCTGCCGACAGCCGAACTCGCTCTCGAAGTGACGGGGTACGAACGCGGCACGATCACGCCGCTCGGGAGCACCACGGCCTGGCCGGTCTTCGTGGATGAACGCATCCCCGGTCGGCGGATCGCCATCGGTGCGGGCGCCCGCGGCACGAGCGCGTGGGTCGCCGCTGACGACCTCGTGGCCGGACTCCAGGCCACTGTCGCCGACATCACTGTCGAGGCGGAGGTCGACTGATGGCGCTGGACGATCATCCGAACATCTTCCGTTTCGAGGGGCGCACCTGGGCGAGTCTCGCACCGCGGGAACTCGCGCTCTCCCAACTGCAGTCTCAGCGGGAATGGGATGCCGCCAATGCGAAGCTGCAGCGCTGGTGGGTTGCCATCACGATCGGCTCGATCGTCGGCGTTGGGGCTACCCTCGCGTTCGGGAACGCGGCCGCCCTGGCTCCAGCGGTGTACCTGTTGCTGCTTCCGATCGGATTCGGCATAGGAGCCGTGCTCGGTGCCCTCGTCAACAAGAGATTCAATCCGACAGGGCAGCACGCGTCGCTCCCTGAGCGACCGACGACGGTGCTCCTGACGCGAGTTCCCCCGCGCGTGGCGAGGGCCGCGCCTGCTGATGCTACGGCGGAGCAGGTTATCGAATGGTCGAGCAGGGGCTTCGTCGAATAGCCGCGAACATTTCCGATATCACGAAAACCTGATCCCGACAATCCCTCGGGAAATTTTGGATCCCCCGTTGTCAAACTCACAATCCTGACGTACCGTAGACAGTTCTACCCCCGCAGTACCCGAATACCCGCTTCCCCTGAATCACCCGCTTCCCCTTTCTCGCTCTGCTCGGCGCCGCGACTCACCCCGTCGCTTACCTCCGCGCTCGCCAACGATGCCGCTGTGACGTTCCGGTCGCATTCGTTACCCTCGCGAACCCGGACGCTCGCAGCATCCACCAGCGGCACGCTGCGTCGTTCATAACTTCTCCCGAAAGAAGCCGCCATGACGACCCTCCAATCCCGATTCATCACCAACCCTGGCCCTAAGCCCGAAACTCCCGAGGAACCCAGAGCAGCCGTACCGGTGAAGGCACAGTCGCCCTCGCTCGTGATCCTGGTGCTCATCGCCACGCTCGGGATCCTGGCCTACGCGTCGTTCCTGCTGAACCCGGCCAGCCGCGGCGACTGGCTGCCGTACACCCTCGTCATCGTCGCGGAGACGATCCTCGTACTGCAGGCGCTGCTGTCGATGTGGACCATCCTGTCGGCCTCGCAGGACCCTCGCGACTTCGCATTCCACGACGCCAAAGCGAAGCTGTTCCGGGAGCGCGACATCCTGCGCGACGGGCTGACGAACATACCCTCACGCTGGAACATGTATCTCGATGCGGCCCAGGCGACGACAGACGTGTTCATCACGACCTACGGCGAACCCGTGCACATCATCCGGGAGACCGTCACCGCCGCTATGGCGATGCGCGGCTCTCACATCACGTGGGTGCTCGACGACGGCAAGTCCGACGAGGTCAGGGACATGGCCGCCGAACTCGGCGCGCGATACGTACGGCGCCTCAGTTCGGGCGGGGCCAAAGCCGGAAACGTCAACCACGCACTCAGCCTGTCGAAAGGCCGGTTCTTTGCGATCTTCGACGCTGACTTCGTTCCCTCGCCAGAGTTCCTTGTCGAGACGATCCCGTTCTTCTCACGGGAAGAGGTCGCCTTCGTTCAGACCCCGCAGACCTACGGCAACCTTCACAACGTGATCTCCCGGGGAGCCGGCTACATGCAGTCGGTGTTCTACAGGTTCATCCAGCCCGGCCGCAACAGGTTCAATGCCGCGTTCTGCGTCGGAACCAACGTCATCTTCCGCCGGGCGGCCATCGACGATGTGGGCGGTATCTACACCGATTCCAAGTCGGAAGACGTCTGGACCTCCCTCATGCTGCATGAGCGGGGATGGCACACCATCTTCATCCCGATGACACTCGCTGTCGGCCACGCGCCCGACACCGTCGAGTCGTACACGAAGCAGCAGCTCCGCTGGGCCACCGGTGGATTCGAGATCCTGTTCAAGCACAATCCCCTCAGCCGTAAACGCAAGCTCAGCCTCGACCAGCGGCTGCAGTACCTGGTGACGGCATCCTTCTACCTCACCGGGATCTGCCCACTGCTGCTCATGGTGGTGCCCGCCCTCGAGATCTACTTCGACCTGCGCCCGATGAACCTGTCGACCACCGTCGTGACCTGGGTGCTCTACTACGCCGGCTTCTATGTCATGCAGATCGTGCTCGCGTTCTACACGATGGGGTCATTCCGCTGGGAGACCCTGATGCTCGCCACGGTGTCAGCGCCCATCTATCTCGCCGCGCTGATCAATGTGCTCACCGGCAAGGAGCAGTCGTGGAGCGCCACCGGTGACCGATCGAGGGTGTCGTCCCCGTTCAACTTCATGATTCCGCAAGTGCTGTTCTTCGTCTTCCTGCTGCTCACCTCATTCGTGGCGATCTACAGGGACTTCGACAACGGCGTGCTGACGCTCGCCACCGGCTGGAACGTCACCAACACGATCATCATGGGCAGCTTCGTCGCGGCCGCCATGCGTGAGCACATCTCCCTCGGCCGCGCATACCGGCTCGCCCGACGAGCCACCCCGACCACTGGAGTATCAGCATGACCTGGCGCAGCAACATCAAACTCTTCATTGGACTTATCGGCGTTCTTGCGCTCGTGTTCGGCCTCACCGTGGTGTTCACGCAGCGCCAGGGCCAGGTCACGAGCGTGTCCGCATCCATCGAAGCCGAGCGATACCCGGTCGGCATCGACTACGGCGGAACTCTCATCCAGAGTTTCATCACCGAGGAGAACCAGCGGGTGAACAAGGGTGACGTGCTGTTCACCTTGCAGAGCCCGTCCCTTCAGTCCGACCTCGCCGAAGGGCTGCTCAAGCCCGAAACTGTCGCGTACACCGTCGCGGACGACGGCACCATCACCCTGACTGCCGCCGTATCCGGCACGGTCAGGGACGTGACGACGAAACCGGGATCCTTTGTGCAGGCTGGACAGGTTCTCGCCACCATCGAGCGGGCAGGCTCGCTTTCGGTCGTGGCCCAGTACGAGCTGTCAGGGCGGGACTACTCGCGCATCGGTGACGGCGCACCCGTCACGCTGCGCCTCCCGAACGGCGCGAGCCTCGACGGCACCGTCTCCACCATCGACGTGCAGACCGTGAGTGGCGAAGCAGAGACCACGATTCGCGTGGCGAGCGACGCCCTCACTGACGGTGCGTACAACGGCCTCGTCAAGGCCGGTACCCCGATCACGGCGACCCTGAGCCTGCGGGACGACGGCATCCTGGCCGGTGCCGTCGATGGCGTCTCCGACTTCCTCCAAAAGATTGGCCTGTAATCGAGTGACTCGATTTTCCCGATACCTCTCCATCCCCGCCATGGTGGTGACCCTCGCGGTCGTCACCGGATGCACCACTTCAACTACTTCCACCACCCCGGCGCCATCCGGCGCGGACGGCATCTTCCCCGACAGCATGATCGCCCCGCTCGTCGAGGCACTGCCAGAACGCACGATCTCACCGCTCCCCCCTGCACGCCTCGATGACGGACTCCTTCCGCCGACCAACAGCTGGTTCTCGGGCCTCGTGTTCGGCGACACCTCTATGCCCGTGTTCCCGATGCCGCTCTCGTTCCAGATGACGGATGAGGGCTTCGCGTTCGGCGTGCCCAAGGTAGTCGCGAGCGAAAAAGTGATCATGGGAGGTTTCCTCCCCGCGCTGACAGCGGATGTCGGAGCCGACGCCTTCTCCGTGAGTGCGTACGACGAAGCTTCTGTGACCGTCGCGAGCCTCGCGGGAGATGCCGAACTCGGTACGACGGTGATCGCTCAGGGGTCACCCTTCGTGAGTTTCACGGCATCGCAACCGGTGACCATTGCCCTCGGCCAGCCCCTCGACCCCGGTGACGGTGTCTGGACCACCGAGGTGGACGGCATGCAGTATGGACTCGTCAGCGCAGGCAGCATGTCGGATTCGGGCGCCGAGCTGACCCTTTCCCCCGGCCAGGTCGCGACCTGGTTCACCGTGTCCACGAGTGGAGCTCTGGCCGACTTCGTCGCAGCCGCGGTGTCCCCGATCGTGGGGACGGACATCCTGTATTCGGTCGGAGACGAATCGACCACGACCAGCATCACCTACCGGACGAGCGATGGATCCCCCACGATCGTCGCCGCCATGCCCCACCAGTACGCCGACCTGGACGACGCCACAACCTGCGACGCCGGCAGCTGGCCGAGCGTGTACGGCGAGCTGAAAGCCTGCGCAACGACCGACCTCGCATGGTCGGTCCCCACTCTCGACCCGGCCGGATCACTCGACCTGTCGACGCTCACGGCCGATGACACGTCACGGTTGGCCGACCAGCTGGCGGTGGACGTGGCATCCACGCTCCCCGAACCCGCCGATACCTACTTCGGCGGCAAATGGATGTACCGGCTCGCCACCATGTTCGATGTGGCACGCCAGATCGGTGCCGATGATCACGCCGCCACGATCAAGACCCAGCTGCAGCAGGCCATGGACGGCTGGATGGATCCCGCCGGCTGCGACACCGGCACCGAGCGGTGTTTCGTCTACGACACCGAAGCCAGGGGCATCGTCGGGCTTGCCGCATCGTTCGGCTCTGACGAGTTCAACGACCACCACTTCCACTACGGCTACTTCCTCTATGCAGCGGGCGTGCTCGCCGAAGACGATCCAGCCCTGGCGGAGAAATGGGCGCCCGTCATGAACCTCCTCGCGGCGGATATCGCCACGCAGGGCGAGAGCACGTACTTCCCGGAGCGTCGAGCATTCGACGCGTACGCCGGACACTCCTGGGCCAGCGGAACGTCCCCATTCGCCGACGGCAACAACCAGGAATCCAGCTCGGAAGCAGTGAACGCCTGGAACGGACTTGCCCTGTGGGCGTCGGCCAGCAACCAGCCTGAACTCGCCGCAGAAGCCCGGTGGATGCTCTCGGCCGAAGCGGACTCAGCGCTCGCCTACTGGACGAACTTCGACAGGACCGAGCCGGTGTACGAAGGCTTCGACCACAACGTCGCCTCCATCAACTGGGGAGGAAAGCGCGATTACGCGACCTGGTTCAGCCCGGAGCCGAGCGCCATGCTCGGAATTCTCGTATTGCCTATGAGCCCAGTGGCCGGCTATCTCGGCGCCGACCCCGAGCGGGTGAGAACCAACATCGCCGAGGCAGCCCCCAACGGGTCTGATGTGCTGTTCGGTGACTACCTGCTCATGTACTCGGCGCTCGGCGGGAACGAGGATGCCGCCGCGGCGCTCGAGGAAACCGCGAACCTCAACGAGGACCGCACCGACGACGGCAACAGCCGCAGCTACATGCTCGCGTGGATCATGAGCAGGATCGGGAGCTAGACCGCGTCGTCGTCGAGCCGACGGTTGACGATGGCCTGCGTGTGGTGCTCGGGAACAGCACAGAAGTCGCCGACACAGGATGCGGCGCTGTCATCGCCCAGTGGCTGAAGGGCGATGATGGGCTGGGGCTTCGTCGTGGCATCCACTATTCGCTCTTCTCGATTGACCGCTCTGTCTGAACCTGTGTCAGCACGTTAGCGAAGGTCGTGGCATCCTGCGCGCCGGACACCCCGTACTTGCCGTCGATCACGAAGAACGGCACGCCCTGGATGCCGTACTCCTGAGCGAGGGCGACGTCGGCCTTGACGTCGGCCAGGAAGCGGTGGCTCTCGAGCGCCTCGGTGACCTCGGCGCCGTCGAATCCGATGTCTTCGGCGATCGCGACAAGATCCGGGATGCGGCCGACATGCTCGCCACGCACGAAGTACGCGTCGAGGAGGCGCTCCTTCATCTCGATCTGGCGGCCCTTGCTCTTCGCGAAGTGGATGAGCTCGTGGCTGATGACAGTGTTCGTCTGGTGAACGTGGTCGTAGTCGTAGTCGAGGCCGACGCTCTTGGCGATGTCTGTGACATTCGCTAGCATGTGCGTGACCTGCGCGGCGGGGATGCCCTTGCGCTGGCTGAGGTAGTCGGTAGGCGTCCCGTCGAAGTCGATCGGGGTATCGGGCGCGAGCTCGAAGGAATGGTATTCCACCTCGACGTCGCCACCGAACTGGGCGGCGCCAGCCTCGAACTTGCGCTTGCCGATGTAGCACCAGGGGCACTGCACGTCTGACCAGATGTCTACCTTAATGGGATTGCTCACCCCGGGGTCAACACCGAGCCGCCCCCGGTATTCCCGCTCTCCCCTTTCGGAAATTCAGGAACTGCCGCGCCAGGGACGGCGTCTGCCTCGCGGTTGCTGGGCAGAGCTCCGACCCGGAGCCGGATTTCCTGAATTTCCGAAAGACGGCGGAGCATGGGAGGCCACCGCGAGTTCCAGTGCACGGAAGAAGTGACCCCAGTTCGCGAAGACCATGTTGGCGCTCACCGCCATGGCGTGGAATCCCGCGATCGTGATGTCTATCGCCTTGAGGTGGTCTTTCTCGAAGGTCTCTGCATGAAACTCCTTGCCGTCGACCTCGAGTGCTACGGTCCCGTTGATCACCATGTCGATCCGCTGGGGGCCTAGCGGCACCTGGATGCTGACGTCATAACCCGCAAGCCGAAGCCGGGTGCGAGCGATGCTTTCGGGGAGGCTCTCGCAGGCGCCATCCACCCAATCGTTCATCCACGACATACTCTTCGGAAATCCGAGAAACACGCGCTGGACGTCGATCTCATCCAACGATCCGGAGTGGATGGCCCAATCGAGCGCGGCGATCAGCGTCTCGGGCTCTTCGTCGAGCCCCACACGAATGAGAGCGTCAACGAGAGACACACTCCACGACGATCCTCGTTCGCTCACGCCCGGCGCGTCCCAGTGCACATGGACGCCTCTGGCCGCGCCGAGCCGACGTCTCCTGTTCCATTGGTTTCGAAGCCTGGCCGAGTTTCGCGGGACAGATACGTGCAACGTGCTGTTCGAAAGAACCCAGCCTCCCCAGTCCTGTATCGCGGAGATTCCGGTCAGTCTGCCGCCCACGCGTGCAGCACGCACGCGGGGCTCGGACTCATCAACTGTTGTGTACCAGCCCTGACGCGCCCGCACGGCGATACCGTCTCGGACTGCGCGTGTGAGGTCGAGATCGCGCGCGCCCCTCGACACGAGTTGCTGCTTCTGCGCGAGCCCGCCAAGGCGATGAATGAGTTGTGCGATGTCGACCATCGCTCCAGCATCACCGCGCCGTTGGCGACTGCTTAAGCAGCACGAACAACTGTGCAGTCGCCCCGGATCCCGCCGCGGTGGAGGAGCCGCTAATGTCGGAAATTCAGGAACACGGACGTCGCGCCGATATCAGTCCACATCAGGACGCGGGATTCCCGCTCGCAAGCGTCCGACTTCCTGAATTTCCGAAGCTGGGGCGCACGAGAAGAGGCCCCGGGGTGGGGCGGCCCCGGGGTGGGGCGGCGGAGGTGGCGGAGGCTGGACCGGGGCGGCCCCGGCGTGGGGCGGGGCGGCGGAGGTGGCGGAGGCTGGACCGGGGCGGCTAGGCCCCGACGAGCTGCGCGGCGAGGTACGCGCGAAGGCCCTCGAGCGGGATGCGCTCCTGGGCCATGGTGTCGCGTTCCCGCACTGTCACCGCGTTATCGTCGAGCGAGTCGAAGTCGATCGTGACGCAGAACGGAGTTCCGATCTCGTCCTGGCGACGGTACCTGCGCCCGATTGCTCCGGCGTCGTCGAAGTCGACGTTCCACAGCTTGCGCAGATCGGCCGCGACGCTGCGCGCGAGGGGCGAGAGCTGCTCGTTGCGCGACAACGGGAGCACCGCGACCTTGACGGGAGCCAGTCGACGGTCGAGACGCAGCACCGTGCGCTTGTCGATGCCGCCCTTGGCGTTGGGTGCCTCATCTTCCGCGTACGCGTCGATCAGGAACGCCATGAGCGCCCGGGTGAGGCCGAACGCGGGCTCGATCACGTAGGGGATCCACCGCTCGTCCTTCGACTGGTCGAAGTAGGAGAGGTCGGCGCCGGAACCTTCGGAGTGGGTGCGGAGGTCGTAGTCGGTGCGGTTGGCGACACCCATCAGTTCGCCCCATTCACTTCCCGCGAAGCGGAAGCGATACTCGATGTCGACCGTGCGCTTGGAGTAGTGCGAGAGCTTCTCCTGCGGGTGCTCGAAGAACCTGAGGTTCTCCGGGTTGATCCCGAGATCGGTGTACCAGCGCATCGATTCGTCGATCCAGTACTGGTGCCACTTTTCGTCCGTGCCCGGCTCGACGAAGAATTCCATCTCCATCTGCTCGAATTCGCGCGTGCGGAAGATGAAGTTTCCCGGCGTGATCTCGTTGCGGAACGACTTGCCGACCTGCCCGATGCCGAACGGCGGCTTCATGCGCGAGGCACCCATCACGTTCGCGAAGTTCGTGAAGATCCCCTGCGCGGTCTCTGGACGCAGGTAGTGCAGCCCTTCCTCGTTGTCGACAGGGCCGAGGTAGGTCTTGAGCATGCCCGAGAAGTTCTGCGGCTCGGTCCACGACCCGGGCTGGCCGGTGTCAGGGTCGCGAATGTCGGCAAGGCCGTTGACGGGTGGATGCCCGTGCTTTTCCTCATACGCTTCGAGGAGGTGGTCGGCGCGGTACCGCTTGTGCGTGTGCAGCGATTCGACCAGCGGGTCGGAGAACACCTCGACGTGGCCGGAGACTTCCCACACCCGACGGGGAAGGATCACCGCGGAGTCGATGCCGACGACATCGTCGCGACCCTGGACGACGGTCTGCCACCACTGCTTCTTGATGTTCTCTTTGAGGGCTGTGCCGAGAGGTCCGTAGTCCCAGGCTGACCGGGAGCCACCGTAGATCTCTCCGGACTGGAAAACAAATCCCCGTCGCTTGGCGAGGTTGATAACGGCGTCGATCTTGCTGGGCGTTGCCACGGTGTCACTCTCCTTCGGCCTGTCCGCTCGCGCGGGGCAGGCCATCAGTCAGCCGAGCTGGATGCCCGGTCGGCGAAGCGTCCAGCCTACCGGTGCGTGCCGCTACCGCAGGGCGTCGAGCACCGCATCGACGTCGCCTTCGGTGTTCCAGAGGTGGAAGGATGCCCGCAGCCGGCCCGCCCGACCTGACGCCCTGATCCCCGCCCCGACGAGCTTCTGCAGGTCGCGCCCGGAGGCGTCTGGCCAGCTGACGATCGCCTGGTGCTGCTGCGGGATCCCGAGACCGTCGCACAACGTGTCACCGAGCCCACTCGCGTGATCCCAGACCTCGTGGATGTCGAGCCCGTCGAAGAGCGCGATGGACTGCTCAGCACCGATCCAGGCCTGCCATGCCGGCGATACATCGAATCGTCTCGCGGTCGGCGCTAATGACATGGACGGCCCATAGCAGCTCTGCCACACGTCGTCGCCGGCGTACCAGCCGGCGTGCAGCGGCGTCAGGAGCGCATCGAACCTGGTGGACAACGTGAGGAAGGCGACTCCGCGCGGCGCGCATAACCATTTGTAGGTGTGGCACACGGTCGCATCGAACAGCGAGGCATCCACCGGCAGCACGCCAGCTCCCTGCGTCGTGTCGCACATCGTGTACGTGCCGTGCCTGGCTGCCGCGGCGGTGATCGATTCGACGTCGGCGACGACTCCCCTGGACGACTGCACGAGGGAGAAGACGACCAGCCACGTAGCATCCGTGATCGAGTCGGCCAGGGCTTCGAGCGCCACGGTGCGCACCGAGATGTCGGTCCGTTGGAGGAACGGGAACACGATCGACGAGAAGTCGCCGTCCACGGACAGCACCTCGGCACCGGCTGGCACGGCGGCGACGATGAGGGATGTGAGGACGGAGGTCTGCGATCCCTGGGCGACGCGATCCGGATGCACGCCCACGAGTGAGGCATAGGACGCCCTGGTGCGTTCGATCACCGCGTCGTAGCCCTGTGGATCCCGGTCGGCCCGGCTCCAGGCCGCGAGATCGGCGGTGAGCGCGTCGACAGACTGGCGGGGAGGCAGCCCGATGGATGCCACGGCCAGGTAGCCGCGCGGGTCGCCGAAGCTGTCGATCGCCGACTGGAGGGATGCTGAGGTCATGCCTCAGCATCCCGCCTGCAGCCAGCAGCAGGCAAGAGCCGCCTCACGAATGTGGACTGGACCTGCTCTGGACCGGGACTAGGCCGAGTTGATCAAGAGGTTTTGTGGCCGTGTCGGTGATTCTTGATGTGTAACGCGTGCGGAGATCTCGGATGAGGTGTGGGCTGTTCTTGAGCCGCTGATGCCCGTGCCCGCGGGTCGTTCGCGGCCGTGGGCGGATCATCGACTCACGGTTGAGGGGATGGCCTGGAAGTACCGTACGGGTGCGCCGTGGCGCGACTTGCCCGAGCGGTTCGGGAAGTGGAACTCGGTCTATAAGAGGTTCACCCGGTGGGCGCACGATGGCACGTGGGACAAGTGCTCACCCGGGTGCATCAGCACGGCGCGACCCTGACCAGGGATACAGGGGCTCTGACGAATTACAAGAATCCGTGGCTCGAGCAGCCTGATCATGCGATCGGTCGGTCCCGAGGCGGTCTGACCTGCAAGATTCACCTACTGCGACACGGAGCGATCACAGAACTGCGCCAAAGACCGACGAACTCCACACCCCGCCCCTGGGCGCCGCACCCAAGCCTCCGCCGCCCCCGCCGGCCACGCGCATCCTGTACATCTCACCGCTCAAGGCCCTCGGGTTCGACGTGGAGCGCAACGTCCGCTCGCCGCTGGTCGGGATCGGGCAGTCCGCCCGCCGCCTCGGCATCCCGGTCCCGCAGGTGACGGTGGGCGTCCGCTCCGGCGACACCACGTCGTCCGACCGCCGCAAGCTCGTGGCCGGTCCGCCCGACATCCTCATCACGACGCGCGAGTCGCTGTATCTCCTGCTCACCAGCACGGCGGGCGAGACGCTCGCGGGCGTCGACACGGTGATCATCGACGAGGTGCGAGAGCATCCGGGCCCGCAACCCACGGTCTATGCGATCGGGAGGCCTCAGCTCAATACCCCATATCGTCTAGCCCGCAGCAGTGATCTCGCGCTTGACGACTTCTGAGAGGGCAGTCGCCGGCCGGCCGAGTATGCGTTCGACCTCCCCGGTCGGTCGGGCGCCGTTTCCTTCGCCGATCTCCGACAGGAGGGCTGCCAGGAAGCCGGCGTAGTCGGCCGGCAATCCATGCGACGTCGCTTGCTGGATCCAGTCAGCAGGCGAGACAGGCTGATACTCGACGCGGTGCCCGGAGGCGCTGAGATTACGAGCCACCTCGGCATGGGTGAGGGCGGCCGGACCCGTCAGCTCGTACTGGCTGCCTGCGTGACTGGAGGGGTCGCGCAGAGTGGCTGCTGCGACAGACGCGATGTCGTAGGCGTCGATGAAAGCCTCAGCACCATCCCCCGCCGGTAGCGCCAACGTTCCGGTCGAGAGTGCGGAGGCGAAGGCTCCTTCTGTGAAGTTCTGCATGAAGAAGGACGGTCGCAAGATCGTGAATGTGGGCGAGTCCTCGTTCAGGAGGTGCAGCTCTACCGCGCGGAGGGCGACATTGTCCGGGGCATGCTCGATGCCCCGTGCGCTGAGGTACGTGAAGTGCTGGACCCCCGCGCGCTTCGCTTGCTCGATGAATCCGATCACCGTCGACGCGAAGTCGGTCTGGAAAGCCGGCGGTACGACATACATGCGGTCAACGCCGAGGAGAGCATTCGCGTGTGTCGCGGTGTCGTCCCAGTCGAAGGAGACATCGGCGCCGGAACGGGCTGCCGTGCGCACCGGCGTGTTCGCTTCACGAAGGATGCGGGCGATACGACGGCCGGTCTTACCGGTGCCGCCGAGGATCAGGGTCAAGGAATCAGAACGGGTCATGGTGTAAGTCAAAACTGTTGAATCTAGACGCACGATACTTGTTTAGCCAGATTAAATGTGCAAGAGTCTAGGGATGGACGTGCTCGCTGACCTGCTTGACCGGGCCCGGGCGCGGGGGGCAGCGTTTGCGTCGACCTCCATCTGGCGCACGGAATGGGGGCTACGCTTCCCTCCGTCTCGTCTCGCTATCCATGTCGTGATCGCCGGTGAGGCGGTCATCACGACCAGCGCGGGAAGGCACATCCTGCGATCCGGTGACATCGCTGCGGTTCACACAACCCAGCCGTACAGCCTGTCCGGAGAGTTATCGACCGGGATGGTCGACCTGCTGGAATTCATCGCGAGCCCGGACACCGAGCAGGCAGATGACGTCTTCGTCGTGCGCGGTGACGGACCTGTCACCACTTTCCTGTGCGGCGCCTACCTGTTCGACGGTGACTTGTGCAGCGCACTACTAGAGAAGCTGCCGGAGGTGATGATCGTTCGATCCGAGCCTGGAACCCCTATCAGCGGCGTCGTGCAGCTCATCGAGCACGAACTAGAAAACTCTTCGGCGGGTAAACGAACCGTGCTGGATCGATTGTTGGATGTCCTGCTGATCAACGTGCTGCGCGCTCACTTCGCTGCACAGCCGCGCAACGCACCAACCTGGTACACGGCCCTGCGTGATCCCGCCGTGAAGACGGCACTCGAGGCGATGCACGGATCACCCGCCGAACCAATGACCGTCGCATCGTTGGCACAACTCTCGCACGTCTCCAGGGCGACTCTAGCCCAGCGCTTCACGGAGCTCGTCGGCGTGCCGCCCCTGGCCTATCTCACCTCATGGAGGATGCGCCTCGCCAAGGAACGGCTCCGCGAATCAGACCAACCTCTTCACCTCATCGCGCTGGATGTGGGCTACGGATCTGCCTACGCTTTCAGTGCGGCATTTAAACGCGAGACCGGATCCGCGCCAGGAGCGTGGCGCAAAGCCCAGCAGCAACCCACGACCGTGTTGTGAGGTGAGAGAGCTCGCGCTTTGATGCGGTGCGCCGCCGACGCCGCGCCTCTGCGACGAGCAGCGCAACGAAATCGATTGTGAAATCGTCTCGTTTCAGAAGGAGGTTGTCGCTGCCGTGTAGGCGCGCAAGGCGCGCGGGAGGTGAGTGCCTGAGCCGGAGCGCGAGCTGGTCCTGCTCGAAGCGCAGGTGGGGTCTGCAGGCGGAGCTCGATGGCCCTCGGCGTATCGCGCCCATGCCCGGCCCTTGTCGTTGGGGATGTTGTACGCAGCAAGCGCCGTGTTCTGAAAAGACGGCGTCAGCCCGGCTGAGCTCGACCGCCCGCTTCCAGTGCTCCGTAGCTTCGACCCGACGGCCATCTGCGGACGGGAGCATCCCGAGCAGCGAGTGCACGACGTCGTTGTCCGGTTCGGGCGCGCCCGCGGCCTCAAGTGCATCAATTGCATCGAGGCGGACGGGAAGAGCCCAGCGGAGGTCGCCTGCGCCCCTTACCTGGCTGCGCCACAAGGAGGCGCGCCCACGGCCGTTTTGATCAAGTCGCTCTTGATCCAGATTAGGGTGGTGGCGAGGCTGATGGCGGCTCGGTAGTTGCGGGCGGTCTTGTCGGAGCGCATGGCGATTCCGCGCCATTGTTTGAGTTGTTGAAGGAGCGCTCGACGACGTTGCGGCCGCGGCAGCGGAGCTTCTGATCGTCGCCGAAGTCGATGGGACGATCAGGCTTCTTGCGACGATGGGCGATTTGATCATTGCACTCTGGGATGGTCGCGGCGATCCCGCGTTGACGCAGCCAAGCTCGGTTCGCCTTTGACGGGTAGCCCTTGTCGGCGAGTATCCGATCGGGCCTGGTCCGCGGCGTCCCGGTTCCGGCGCGGGGAACACGGATGTGCTCGAGCGTGGTCGTCATCATCGTGGTGTCGTTGATGTTGCCGCCAGTGAGCACTCAACCCAGCGGTCTACCCTTGCCAGCGGCGACCAGATGAATCTTGCAGGTCAGACCGCCTCGGGAACGACCGATCGCATGATCAGGCGGCTCGAGCCACGGATTCTTGTAATTCGTCAGAGCCCCTGTATCCCTGGTCAGGGTCGCGCCGTGCTGATGCACCCGGGTGAGCACTTGTCCCACGTGCCATCGTGCGCCCACCGGGTGAACCTCTTATAGACCGAGTTCCACTTCCCGAACCGCTCGGGCAAGTCGCGCCACGGCGCACCCGTACGGTACTTCCAGGCCATCCCCTCAACCGTGAGTCGATGATCCGCCCACGGCCGCGAACGACCCGCGGGCACGGGCATCAGCGGCTCAAGAACAGCCCACACCTCATCCGAGATCTCCGCACGCGTCACACATCAAGAATCACCGACACGGCCACAAAACCTCTTGATCAACCGGGACTAGGCCGAGACCGCGGCGGAGAGCGCGTGGGCGCGCTCGATGATGCGGACGACTTCGAGCGCATCCTTGGGGTCGACCGGTGACGGCGCGCCGTCGAGGATGCTCGCGGCGACGCCCGCGTAGAAGTCGGGATAGGCGCCGGGCTCGGTCGGGACCGACTCGAGGGCATCGGCCACACCGACGAGTCCCCATTCGGCCTCGGGCGTGACGCCGTAGCCGTCGGATCCCGGCCAGCGCTGCTCTTTGAGGAAAGGCTCCTGGTTGTCGAGGCCGTTCACCGAGTATGAGGATTCCGAGCCGAGCACCCTGAAGCGGGGCCCGGTCTGACCGGCGGCACGGCTCATGGTCAGGTGCGAGCGGACTCCGCTGTCGTGCAGCAGCGAGATGAACGCGTCGTCGTCGCTCACTCCCCCGTCACGCACGATTGTGAGCTCTGCTGCGTCGACGGTCGCCGGGCCGAACAGCTGAAGAGCCTGGTCGATCAGGTGGCTGCCGAGGTCGTACGTGATTCCGGCACCCTGCTCCGGGGTGGTCGAGTCCTGCCAGCGGTCGCGAAGTGCGCCGCCCCAGCGTTCGAAGGTCGATTCGAAGCGGTGGATGTCCCCCAGCGCACCCTCGGCGAGCAGCCTCCTGATCGTCAGGAAGTCCCCGTCCCACCGGCGGTTCTGGAACACAGCGAGCAGCTTCCCGGCGTCCTCGGCCGCGGCGATGAGCTGCTTCGCATCGGTGACCGTGGGGACGAAAGGCTTGTCGATCACGACGTTGGCGCCCGCTTCGAAAGCGGCAAGCCCCTGCTCCAGGTGCACGTGCGCCGGCGAGGCGAGGATCACGAGGTCGAGGTCGCCGGCGCGCGCGAGCAGCTCCTCGGGGCTCCCGACGATCTCGGCGCCGGGGTGCTGGGCCGCGGCCTGGGCTGCGCGATCGGGACTGCCGGTCGAGATCAGGTCGAGCCTGAACGCCGGGTTCGTGGCGATGAACGGAGCATGGAACACCCGGCCCGACAGGCCGAAGCCGATGATGCCGGTGCGGATGGGGCTGGAGTTCTGCGTGGTGGGCATCCCGCAAGCCTAGCCAAAGAGGGATGAGCCGAGAGTGCGCACGGCGAGGGATGCCTCAGCCAGATGCCCCGCGGCCTCCCGAAGCTGTTCCGCGGTGACGGTCGAGTCCAGGCTGAACCGCACGGCTGTTTGCGCGACCTCCGGCTGGATACCCATCGCGAGCAGCACGTGCGATGGCTCGTCGCTGCCGACGGCACAGGCCGAGCCCGCTGAGCAGATCACCCCGCGCCGGCCGAGTTCGAGCAGGATCGACTCGCCGCTCGTGCCCGGGAAGCAGAACGAGGCGTTGGATGCCAGCCGCCCCTGCCGCGGACCGGTCAACTGTGCGCCGACCACTGTGTCGAGCACCTCGGTGATGAAGTCGTCCCGAAGCGCAGAGACTCGGGCGGCACCGGCCGCGCGGGAGCCCTCACTGAGGCGGATGGCCGCCGCGAGCGCCACGATTCCCGGCACGTTCTCGGTGCCGGAGCGGCGACCCCGCTCCTGGCCGCCGCCGTGGATGAGCGGCTCCAGCGGGAGTCGACGCCGGACGTAGAGCGCGCCGATCCCCTTGGGAGCGCCGAGCTTGTGCCCGGAGATGCTGATCGCGTCGGCGTCGAGCTCACGCAGGTCGATCCACCCCGCGCCCTGCACGGCGTCGGTGTGCATGACGGCTCCGACTCCGTGCGTGAGAGCAGCGATCTCCCGGACGGGCTGGACTGCGCCCACTTCGTTATTGGCGAGCATGACGCTGACGAGCGTCGTATCGGGCCTCAGGACTGCGGCCACCGCTGCCGGGTCGACGACCCCGAACTCGTCTACCCCGACCACGGTGGTGTCGAATCCGTGGAACCGTTCGAGATACGCACACGACTCCTGCACGGCCTCGTGCTCCACCGCCGAGATGACGAGGTGCCTGCCCCTGGGGTTGCCGAGCGCGAGACCCGTGATCGCGAGGTTGTCGGATTCGGTTCCTCCTGACGTGAAGACGACCTCGGATGGCCTCGCCCCGAAGAGATCGGCGACGGTGGCCCTGGCATCCATCACCCCAGCGGATGCCGTCTCGCCCAGTTCGTGATGGCTGGACGGATTACCGAAGTCCCCGGTGAGGTACGGCCACATCGCTTCGAGCACCTCTCGGCGCACCGCGGTCGTGGCTGCCGCATCGAGGTAGATCACGAGATGGCCATGTCGAGGCCGAGGTCGAGAGCCCGCACGCTGTGGGTCAGCGCTCCTACAGAGATCACATCGACGCCGCACCGGGCGATCTCGCCGACGGTAGCGAGATTCACGCCGCCGCTGGCCTCCACGAGGGCGCGGCCGGCCACGATGGCGATGCCCTCGCGCAGCTGGGCGGGGGTGAAGTTGTCGAGCATGATCGTGTCGACGCCCGCCGCGACCACGGCCTCGATCTGGTCGATGCGGTCGACCTCGACCTCGAGATGGGTCGTGTGCCCGAGTCGCTGCCGGGCTGCGCGGATCGCGTCCTCGAGCGGGATGCCAGCCTGCTGGAGGATCGCGAGGTGGTTGTCTTTGGCGAGCACGGCATCGGAGAGCGAATAGCGGTGGTTGTGGCCACCCCCGTCGCGCACGGCTTTCCGTTCGAGCATCCTGAGCCCCGGAGTCGTCTTGCGGGTGTCGACGATGCGCGCCGAGGTGCCGGCCACGGACTGCACGTAGCTGGCCGTGAGAGTGGCAATGCCTGACATGCGCTGGCAGAGATTGAGTGCGATCCGCTCAGCCCGCAGCACTCCGCGAGCGCTGCCGTCGACGCGAGCAAGAACGTCCCCTGGCTCGAACACGGCACCGTCCTCGACGAGCACCTCGATCGCAGCACCGGCGTCGACCAGCTCGAACACCCTCGAGAAGACCCCGATGCCGCTCAGCACGCCCGGCTCGCGTGCGACCAGGCTCGCCTGCGCTACCGCCGACTCAGGAAGGAATGCCTCGGAGGTGATGTCGCCCCACGGCGCATCCTCCTCGAGGGCGCGACGGATGATGTCATCCACAACGTCGGGATTCACTGGAGTGCCTCAGCCTTCTGTCTCACATTCACGGCGCCGGCACAGTCGAACGAGCTGGCGAAATCTTCTGACATCTCCGGGAAGTCAGTGCGCGAGTGGGCGCCCCGGGATTCCTCGCGCCGCAGCGCCGCGAAGACCACGAATCGCGCGAGATCGAGCAGGTTGCGGGTTTCGAGGTCATGGATCGACTCGCCCGGCACCGTCCATCGTGCGAGCTGGGCGGCCGCCGCCCCCAGGCCGTCCGCGGTGCGCTCGATACCCACGAGGTCCCACATCAGCTGCTGCAGCTGTCCACGCTCCACGGGCTGGGTGCCGGAGGTCGGCTCGATGACAGTCACGTCGCGTCGACCGGGCGTGGACCATGGATCTCCCAGCACGTCGGTGGCGCGCCACGCGAACACAAGAGATTCGAGCAGCGAATTGGATGCGAGCCTATTTGCGCCATGAACACCCGTGCACGCGACCTCGCCGACCGCGAACAGCCCGGGAAGCGACGTTCGGCCGTGGGCATCGGTGCGGATTCCGCCCATCCAGTAGTGCGCCGCCGGCGTCACGGGGATCGGGGTAGTCGCCCAGTCGAAACCGTGGGCGGCGCATGACCTGTCTATACCGGGGAAGCGCTGCTCGAGGAATTCGCGGCCGAGGGTCGTGGCATCCAGCAGTACGGGTCGACCGCCCTGCCTCGCCATCGCCGCCGCGATCCCGCGGGCTACGACATCGCGCGGTGCGAGCTCGCCATCCGGGTGAACGTCCATCATGAAACGGTGACCCGCCTCGTCCAGCAGCACTGCGCCCTCGCCGCGCACGGCCTCGGAGACCAGCGGTGTGCCGGGAACGGCAAGCGCCGTCGGGTGGAACTGGTAGAACTCGAGATCGGCGAGCTCGACTCCCGCGCGCAGCGCCGCCGCCGTGCCATCACCCGTTGCCACGAGCGGGTTGGTCGTGTGAGTGTACAACTGGCCGGCACCGCCGCTCGCGAGGATCACGATGTCAGCGTCGATCACCCGTGAGCCGCCATCCCCGTGCACGACCTCGATGCCGCACACCCGGCGCCGGTCGCCGATCTGGTCGACATCGCTGTCGTCGATCACGAGGTCGCGCATGAACGTGTTCTCGTGCACCTCGAGAGCGAGGTAACGCACTGCGGCGACCAGGGCCGTCTCGATCGCGAGCCCCGTGGCGTCCCCTCCGGCATGAATGACGCGCCGCGCCGAATGAGCAGCCTCGTGGCCGCGCTCGAGTTCTCCGTTGACGCGGTCGAATTCCACACCGAGCGCGATCAGGTCGCGAACCCGGCCAGGGCCTTCCGTGCACAGGATGTCGACCATGGCCGCGTCACACAGCCCGTCACCCGCGCGTACGGTGTCTGCGGCATGAGCCCGAGGGCTGTCGTCGGGGAAGAGCGCCGCCGCAATGCCGCCCTGGGCATATTTCGTGTTGCTCTCGCCGAGGTCCGCCTTGGTCACCAGCACCACGTCGTGCTCGGCGCTGGCCCTATAGGCGGCGATCAGCCCGGCGATTCCGGTGCCGACGATGACGATCCTTGCCATCAGGCCACGACCCGAGGGGGTGACGGCCGCACAGCGAGCATGCGCTCGAGCGCCACGCGGGTGCCGGTGGCGACATCCTCCGACACGGAAATGCGGTTGATGACCTCCCCGCGTACGAGCCCCTCGAGCACCCAGGCCAGGTAGCCGGGATGGATGCGGTACATCGTCGAGCACGGGCAGATCACGGGGTCGAGGCAGAAGATCCGGTGCTGTGGATACTCCGCCGCAAGCCGGTTGACCATGTTGATTTCGGTACCGATGGCGAAGGTCGTCGGCTCGGTCGCCGCGGCAACCGCCGTGCGGATGTAGTCGGTCGACCCCGCCTCGTCTGCCGCATCGACGACGGCCATCGGACATTCCGGGTGCACGATCACCCTGACACCGGGGTGCTCGGCTCGCGCCGCCTCGATCTGCGCCACCGTGAATCGCTTATGGACGCTGCAGAATCCGTGCCACAGGATGACCTTCGCGTCGAGTACGTCGCTCTCGGCGTTACCGCCGAGCGGCTTGTGCGGGTTCCACATCGGCATGAGCTCGACCGGAATCCCCATGGCCTTCGCCGTATTGCGTCCGAGGTGCTGGTCGGGGAAAAACAGCACGCGCTGCCCGCGCTCGAAGGCCCACTCCAGCACGCTCGCCGCATTCGAACTCGTGCAGACGATGCCTCCGTTGCGGCCGCAGAAGTCTTTGAGCGCCGCCGAGGAATTCATGTAGGTGACAGGGATGACCGGAACCCGGCCCGCGGCATCCGGCGCTGTGCCGTACACCTCGGTGAGCTGCTCCCAGCACTCCTCGACCGAATCGATGTCGGCCATATCGGCCATCGAACAGCCCGCGGCGAGATTCGGGAGGATGACCGCCTGGCCCGGCTTAGCGAGGATGTCCGCTGTCTCTGCCATGAAGTGCACGCCGCAGAAGATGATCGCCTCGGCATCAGGCACGGTCTGCGCGGCGTTGGCGAGCTGGAACGAATCACCGAGGAAGTCGGCGTGCTGCACGACCTCGTCACGCTGGTAAAAGTGTCCGAGCACGATGGCGCGGCTTCCGAGGCGCGCTTTGGCCGCCCGGATGCGCTCGTGCAGCTCCTCGTTGGACGCGTTCTGGTACTCGAGCGGCAACTGCCCCTGGCGCGGGGATCCCGTCGGGATCACGTCACCCATCGACGAACCCGGGCCGTAGCCCGGCGTTCCGAGGTCGAATGTCCACGGGCCGTCGGCGAGTGCCGGGGCGCAACTCTCCCCCGGGGCGCTGCGGATGATGGCGTCAACTGATGACATGGGTGCTCCCTGTTCTTTCCGGGCCGAGTGCTTTCTGATCACCCAGAGTTTTCTTCTCACCGAGTGTTTTCTGATCACCGAGTGTTTTCTGATCACCGAGTGGGCCATTGTCGACCAGTTCGATGGTCTGGTTGTAGCGGTAGAGCTTGGGTGGGCGGTGCCTGCCGCCGGAGACGACTGCACCCGTCGGGACGAGGGTCGATTCGACCTGGCGCCGGAAGTTCGCGGGATCCAGCGGTCGACGCAGCACGGCCTCGTGCACCTCGCGCAGGTCGGTCAGCGTGAAAGTCTCGCCGAGGAACGCCTGCGCGATTCGGCTGTACTCGAGCTTGGTCCGCAGGCGCCACAGCGCGTAGTCGATGATCACGTTGTGGTCGAACGCGAGTTCGGGGAGGTCATCGGCCGGGAACCAGCGCACGTTCTCGCCCTCGTTCGCCTGAGCGGCCTGGTCGGCCCGCACGAGCGCCCAGTACACGATGGAGACGACGCGACCGGAGGGCGAGCGGTCCACATCACCGAACGCATACAGCTGTTCGAGGTAGCTCGGCTCGAGAGCTGTGGTCTCGAGCAGGTTCCTGGATGCGGCATCCGCGAGCCCCTCCTCGGCGCGCACCCAGCCACCGGGCAGTGCCCAGCGACCGCCGAACGGCTCGGTGATGCGGCGCACCAACGGGATCCACAGCGCGCCGAGACCGGACTCGGCATCGGCGCGCAGCGCGAAGATCACGGTGGATACGGCCAGCGGGATTCCGTCTCGCGGTGAAGCCGACATCTGCATCCGATCAGTAAAGGTCATTGTGACCTGAAGCGAGTGTATCACTTCAGGTCAGCGTGACCTAAACGCCGGAATGCCGGGTTCCGCCCCCTCCCCTTTCGGAAATTCAGGAACTGCGCGGCCGTGCCGTGACGCACCCCGCCAGAAGCCGGGCGTGCAATCAGCGGGCATGCGCGATTTCCTGAATTTCCAACATGACGCGAGCGTGAACACTCTGTCGGCGCTGCCGTCAGGCGGTGGGCGCGTCGATCGCTCCACCGAAGCGCCGGTTGCGGTTCGCGTAGGTGGTGATCCCCTGCCACAGGTCCTCGCGCGTGAAGTCGGGCCACAGAGTGTCGAGAAACACCATCTCGGCATAGGCACTCTGCCAGAGCATGAAGTTGCTCGTCCGCTGCTCCCCCGAGCTGCGCAGAAACAAGTCGACATCGGGCAGGTCGGGCACGTACAGGTGCTTCTGGATGCTCTTCTCCGAGATGCCGGACGGCTTCAGCCGCCCGGCCGCGACCTCTTCCGCAAGCGCCCGCACAGCGTCGGTGATCTCGTTGCGCCCGCCATAATTCACACACATGGTGAGCGTCAGGGTCGAGTTGTGCGCGGTGAGCCTCTCGGCGAACTGCAGCTCATTGATGACGGAGCCCCACAGCCGCGGTCGCCGGCCCGCCCAGCGGATCCGCACGCCCCAGTCGTTGAGTTGATCCCGCCTGCGGTGCAGCACGTCGCGGTTGTACCCCATCAGGAACCGCACCTCGTCGGGCGAACGCTTCCAGTTCTCCGTGGAGAACGCATACACGCTCAGGTGCTTCACACCGATCTGGATGGCGCCGGCCACGACGTCGAGAAGACTCGCCTCACCCGCCTTGTGCCCCTCGACGCGGGTCAGGCCGCGGGCATTGGCCCAGCGGCCGTTGCCATCCATGACGATGGCGACATGCTCGGGCACAGCTTTACGAGGCGTGGGTGGAGGGTGGATGCCCGTCCAGTCGATCGGGCGGAACTCGACGGCATCCTTATGCGTCTTACCGACCGGACTCATGCCGTGCGTCCCATCCGGGCGGGCCCCGCCTCGGTGGAGCGATCGACGTGCTGCAGCGATCGGAGCGATCGCTCGAGGTGGAACTGCGTGTACGCCGCCACCACGCCACTCGCCTGGTTACGCGAGCGGTCGTCCGCGGCCTCAGCGACCTCCCAGCGGCCCTCGATGAGAGCCCCGAGAAGGTCGAGGGTGTCTGGGTCCAGCCGCGGGGCACCGGGAGGAGCAACCTCATCCGCGACAACTCCACCCAGCTGAGCGACGAAGACGGTGTGCGGTCCGGGGGCGCCGGTCACGGCGCAGTCCTCGAAACTGGGCGCCCATCCCGCGATCGACAGCGACCGCAACAGGTACGAGTCGAGTGTGAGGCTCGGATGATGCTCGCGCCGCGAGAGCGACCGCAGGGCGCCCACCAGCAGGAGGTATTGCTGGAGGCTGCCGTCATCATCCGTGATCTTGTCGGCCGTTTCGATCATGGCGCTGGCCGCCGTGTAGCTCGCGTAGTCGTCAGCGATTTCGGCTCCGTACGATCCGAGGGACTCCGCCTGCTGGATGATGTCGAGGCTCCGCCCGATGTAGCACTGCACGTCGGCGACCATCATCGGCTCCAGCCTGGCGCCGAATTTCGACGCCGTGCGGCGAACTCCTTTGGCCACGGCGCGGATCTTGCCGTGCTGCCGGGAGAGCATCGTCACGATGCGGTCGGCTTCACCCAGCTTGTGGGTCCGCAGCACAACGGCTTCGTCACGGTAGGTCGGCACACCTCGATTATCCTCTCCTCCACCGTCACTGTCTGGATGCCCGGCCGACAGCCTCGGCGGATCTGCGCGACATCCGCGGCGAAACGGTGGGGCCGCGACAAGAGGTCTCGCTCGTCATGGTACGAATAGGGCGTGACTCCCACGTTTGTGATCCCCCTGTGGGCGGACCTTCTTGCCATCGGTATCGGAGCGGCTCAGGGCGCGCTATTCGCTGCCCAGTTCCGCGACCGCAGGCTCGACCTGCTCGGCGTGGCGATCATCGGTATCGCGACGGGTTTCGGCGGCGGAATTCTGCGCGATGTGCTGCTGGCACAGGTGCCGGCGGCACTCACAAGCAACTGGTATCTGATCGTGGCGACCGGCGCCGCCCTCATGGGCATGCTGCTCGAGAGACTGATCTCGCGGCTCGGGCCGCTCGTCACCGTTCTCGATGCGCTCACCATCGGGCTGTTCGGCGCCATCGGTACGACGAAGGCGCTGGCGATCGGCCTGCCGGAAGTGCCCGCGATCTTCGTCGGCGTACTGTCGGCCGTGGGCGGCTCCATCCTGCGCGATCTGCTGCTGAACCGGCCGATCGCGCTCATGCACGTCGGTTCGCTCTACGCCCTGGCCGCGGTGGCGGGCACAGGCACTCTCACACTGCTGCTGCGGCTCGACGTCGAGGTCTTCCTTGCCGCATCCACCTGCGTCGCACTGACGTTCGGGGTGCGGATCCTCGCAGTGCTGTTCAACTGGACGCTGCCGGAGCAGCGCGCCATCGAGAAGATGCCGCGCATCCGTCGTCGCTGACGGCCCCGGCCGCGCACCCTCTTTCGGAAATTCAGGAACTCAGCACGATTCCGTCGCGGAACTCGGCGAATGATGCCGTTCCGCGCCGGACTTCCTGAATTTCCGAAAGCAGGCGCCGTGAAAGCCGATCCCACAGGCAGCTAGGCGCTGACGAGGTCTCGGTCGCCGGCCTCGAGGCGCACCGCGCGGTTCACCGCGGAGACGACAGCCTTGAGGGATGCCGTCGAGATGTCGGCATCGATACCGACGCCCCAGAGGCGCTTGCCGTTGACGTTCAGCTCCACATAGGCGGCCGCCAGGGCGTCACCTCCGGCAGACAGCGCGTGCTCCACGTAGTCGTAGAGCTTCACTTCGACGCCCTGCTCGGCCATGATGCCGAGGAACGCCGCGATCGGACCGTTGCCCGTGCCGGCGGCCGGAGCCGAGGTGTCCCCGACGCGGAGAGTGACATCGAGCCTGGTCGATCCCGCGAGATCGCTCGCCGTCGCCGTGGAGTGCAGCTCGAACCGCCCCCACTTGTTGTCGACGTGGTGGGCCGGCAGGTACTCGTCGTGGAAGATCTCCCAGATCTGGTCGCTCGTGACCTCGCCACCCTCGGCATCGGTCTTGGCCTGAACGACTCCGCTGAACTCGATCTGGAGCTTGCGCGGCAGGTCGAGCGCGTGGTCGGCCTTGAGCAGGTAGGCCACGCCTCCCTTGCCACTCTGCGAGTTGACGCGCACCACGGCCTCGTACCCGCGGCCGAGGTCCTTGGGGTCGATCGGCAGGTACGGCACGGCCCAGAGCAGCTCGTCGACCGAGACGCCCTTGGCCGTGGCATCCGCCTGCATCGCCTCGAAGCCCTTCTTGATGGCGTCCTGGTGCGATCCGCTGAACGCGGTGTACACGAGGTCACCGGCCCACGGGCTGCGTTCGTGTACGGGAAGCTGGTTGCAGTATTCGGCGGTGCGCTTGACCTCGTCGAGGTCGCTGAAGTCGATCTGCGGGTCGACGCCCTGTGTGAACATGTTGATGCCGAGGGCGACGAGGTCCACGTTCCCGGTGCGCTCGCCATTGCCGAACAGGCAGCCTTCGATGCGGTCGGCTCCGGCCAGGTATCCGAGCTCGGCGGCGGCGACCGCTGTGCCGCGGTCGTTGTGCGGGTGCAGCGAGATGAGCACGTTCTCGCGGTGGTTGATGTTGCGCGACATCCACTCGATGGAGTCGGCGTAGACGTTCGGCGACGCCATCTCGACAGTCGACGGCAGGTTGATGATGACCTTGCGATCGGGGGTCGGCTCGAGCACTTCGAGCACCTCGTTACAGACCTCGAGCGCGAATTCGAGTTCGGTGCCGGTAAAGCTCTCCGGCGAATACTCGTAGAAGATCTCGGTGCCCGTGGCGATGGATTCCGCGGCCTTGCAGAGGCGGGCACCGTTCAGGGCGATGTCGATGATGCCCTGCTTATCGGTGCGGAACACCACATCGCGCTGCAGCACGCTCGTGGAGTTGTACAGGTGCACGATGGCCTGCTTCGCCCCGATGAGCGATTCGTAGGTGCGGTTGATGAGCTCACCACGGGCCTGCGTGAGCACCTGGATGCGCACGTCATCCGGGATCAGGTTGCCGTCGATGAGCGAGCGGACGAAGTCGAAGTCCGTCTGCGACGCCGACGGGAACCCCACCTCGATCTCTTTGTAGCCCATCTTCACGAGCAGGTCGAACATGATGCGCTTGCGCTCGGGGCTCATCGGGTCGATGAGCGCCTGGTTGCCGTCGCGCAGGTCGACCGCGCACCAGCGCGGCGCCTCGGTGATGTGTTTCGTCGGCCAGGTGCGGTCGGGCAGGTCGACGGCGAATGTCTCGTGGTACGGGCGGTACTTGTGGATCGGCATTGCAGAAGCCGACTGTGTGTTCTTCATGGTCTCTGTAGTCTCTCGTGTTGGATGTGGTCAGCCACTGCGTGTGAGAACGCAGAAACACCGCGACGAGTGAGGCCTGAAGTTAGGACTCGTCGCGGCAGCTAAGAAGGAGCAGACCGAACAGCACGAATTCAGGGTAGCACTGCCAAGAAGCTGACGTGTGAATGGCCCAAAACGTTGGGTGGTGGATGCCGCTGCCACCGCGAACAATTGACTCATGTCGCCCCGCACCCGTGTCGCCCTGCTCCCCGCTATCGTCGCTGCAGCTCTCCTCCTGAGCGCGTGTGCCACGCCCTCCGCCTCTCCCAGCGACGGCGGAATAGCGGCTCCCGTCGACGTCGTCGGGCAGGGCACCGTCATCCAGGTCGGCGATGCCGCTCCCGAGTTCTGCCTGGGTGCCGTGGCCGAGTCGTACCCGCCGCAGTGCTCCGGCCCTGAGCTCGTCGGCTGGGACTGGGCGGCGAACGAGGGCTCGGAGACCGCGAGCGACGTGACCTGGGGCACGTATGCGGTCTTCGGCAGCTGGGACGGCGCTGCCCTCGCCGTCGACAGCGCCATCATGCTCGCCCTCTATGACACCGTCCCCGTTGTCGATCCCCAGCTCGATGAGGCTAACGCCGGAGCGTCGAGCGAGCAGCAGCTCGCCGACATCCAGGCCGAGATATCCGACACAGCTCCGGTCGAAGTGCTCTCGAGCTTTCCGCAGAACGGTTACCTGTTCGTGCAGGTCGTGCACGACGACGGATCAGTCCAGGCGTGGGCCGACCAGACCTACGGGCCGGATGTCGTCGCGGTGCGATCTGCCCTGCAGGACCTCACCGAGCGCTGAGGCACGACTAGTCCACCGCGAGCGCGACCACGGGTGAGATCCTGCTCGCTCTGCGGGCCGGAAGAGTGGATGCCGCGACCGTGAGCACGACGGCGGAACCGGCGATCACGGCCAGCAGCCACGGTGGCACCACCGGGAAGATGAGCCCGGGTGATCCGTTGATCGACCCGAGCATCGACTGCGCTCCCGCCCAGCCATAGCCGATCCCGAGCACGACACCGACGAGCATCGAGGCGATCACCAGTTGGGCGCTCTCGGCCCGGATCATCGCCCGGAGTTGGCTGGCGCTGAAGCCGAGGGCGCGCAGCAGGCCGAATTCGCGGGTGCGCTGCAGGATGCTGAGCGACATCGTGTTGACGAGACCGACGGCGGCGATCAGCGCACTGAATCCGACGAGCACGGAGAAGACACCGACGGTCGTCTGCATGATCGGTTCGATGCCCTCGTAGACCTCGGGCTCCGCAACCCGTGCCGCGTCGATCAGTCGCTGGAAGCTCGCTGTCGCCACGGCGAACATCGTCACGAGCGTGACCCCGATCACGAGTCCGATGGTCGTGCGTGAGCTGCGTTGTGGGTACCGCACGGCGTTCTCGGCAGCGAGTCTCGCCGGGGCGCGCGAGCCGAGCATCCTGCCGACCAGCTTCAGGGCCGGTGGCATCACGAGTTCTGACCCGAGCACCACGCCCGAGAACGACAGCACTCCGCCCACGACGCCGATGAGGATGCCGACGGGGCTCACGAGTCCGGCGACGACCCCCAGTGCGAGCAGGAGTGAGCCCGCCGAGAACAGGATGACCGCTGCCAGGTTGCGCCCGCGATGACCGGCGGCTTCGGCCCGGCTCTCTTCGACGACCGCCCCTGTGGCCTGCATCGGGCTGACCGTGAGCACCCGCCGTGACCCCGCCCACGAGGCGAGCCAGGTCGTCGCCAGCACCGCCGCCATGGGGGCGAGCACTATGGGCTCAAGGAAGATGTATCCCAGGTCGGGGATGAGGGCGGTGCGTACGGCGATGAGCACGAGCGCGGTAGACACGATAGTGCCGATGACCAGTCCGGAGATCGCGCCCACGATGCCGACCAACAATCCCTCGACGGTGACGGCGTTTCTCTGCGACCGGGCCGTGGCGCCGATCAATCGCATGAGTGCGATGGAGCGGGTGCGTCCGGCGATGATCGTGGAGAAGGTGTTCGTCGTGACGACGGCTCCGACGTAGGTCGCGATCACGATGAACACGGCGGCGATGATGGCGAGGATGACGCCGACAGTCCCGCTGGAGCCCACGACATCGTCGGCCGCGATCATGATCGACAGGTTGGTCGTCACCTGCAGCAGGGAGACCCCGAAAGCCGTGCTGAGGGTGGCGACAAGGATGCTCGGGGCATGCTCGCGCACGTTGAACGTGTTCATGAGACGTGATCCATCCTGAGCATGAACTGGCTGATCTCCGAGGCGTTCGACCTGCCGCGATCTGCCACGATCCTGCCGTCGGCAAGGAAGATCACCCGGTCGGCATAACTCGCTGCGATGGGATCATGAGTGACCATCGCGATGCTCTGTCCATAGTCGGCGCTGGCCGAGGCGAGCAATCCCAACACTTCGCGGCTGGTGCGGGAGTCGAGGTTTCCGGTCGGCTCATCGGCGAACACGAGCTCGGGCCTGGCACCCAGGGCGCGGGCGATGGCGACGCGCTGCTGTTGCCCGCCTGACAACTCGTGGGGCCGATGACCCAGCCTCGGCGCGAGCCCGAGCGTGATGACGAGCTCATCGATCCACCGGTGATCCTCGACGCCGGGTTCCCGACCGTCGAGTTCGAACGGCAGCATGATGTTCGAGCGGATGTCGAGTGTCGGCACGAGGTTGTACGACTGGAAGACGAACCCGACCCGGCGCCGACGGACCAGGGTGAGCTCGGTGTCATCCAGGTTCGAGATGTCGGTGTCCCCGATGAACACCCCGCCCGAGGTGGCGGAATCCAGTCCAGCCATGATGTGCATGAGGGTCGACTTGCCCGAACCGCTCGGGCCCATGATCGCCGTGAATTCACCGCGGCGAAGCTCGACCGATACCGAGTCGAGCGCCGTCACGCTGGTCGATCCCGATCCGTACGATTTGGTGAGGTCAGAGACCCGAGCGACGATGTCGCTGTCCTGCGCGGTGTTGTCCATGGTCCCAGCCTCCCGCAGAAGCCGCATCCGCCGAATCGGTCTGGAGTCTCCCTCAACTACATCGGAAGGATGATCTACGTGAGGCCGTTCTCGTAGGCGAACACCACGAGCTGCACCCGGTCGCGAAGACCGAGCTTGCCGAGGACCCGACTGATGTGAGTCTTGACCGTCGCCTCGCTGAGAAACTCCCCCGCCGCGATCTCGGCGTTGCTGAGCCCCCTGGCCGCCAGCAGGAAGATCTCCTTCTCTCGCGCCGTGAGCGACTCGAACGCCGCCGGCACGGGGATCCGCGAGGCGCCGAAGTGTTCGAACAGCTCTCTCGTCGCGGAGGCCGCAATAACCGAATTGCCGGTGTGGACGGCCCTGATCGCCGCGAGCAGGAACTCGGGGTCTGCGTCCTTCAGCACGAAGCCACTCGCCCCAGCCCTGATGGCCCGCGCCGCCGCCTCGTCGAGGTCGAACGTCGTGAGCACGATGATGCGCGGCACCGGTCCGGCTGCGGCCAGGATCGCGGAGGTCGCGTCGATGCCGTCCATGATGGGCATCCGGATATCCATCAGGATGACGTCGGGCCGGGTGGAGGCGGCCATGCCGATGCTCTCCCGGCCGTCGCCCGCCTCGCCCACGAACTCGAGATCGGGCTGGGAGGAGACGAGCATCCGGATGCCGGCCCGGAACAGCGACTGGTCATCGACGAGGGCGACGCGGATCTTCTTCACGACGCCACCAGCACGGGAATGCTCGCCCTCACGACGAAATCGCCGCCCTCCGGGCCCGCCGAGAACGTGCCGCCCGCGAGCAGCGCACGCTCACGCATGCCGACGAGGCCGTGCCCCACGTGATCCACGGAGGCGTGCTCGGCCACGGCGTTCCTGATGGTCAGGCTCGCGGCATCCGGCGACCAGTCGATGGCGGCAACGACCTCCCGCTCGATGTCGCCGTGTCGCAGAGCATTCGTCAGCCCTTCCTGCACGATGCGATACAGCGCGAGCTGGCGACCGGCCGGGATGGAGAGGGGGTCGCCGTTCTGCTCGAGCGACACCAGCAGCCCGGATGCCCGCAACTGGTCGACCAGCCGCTCGAGGTCGACGAGCGCAGGTTGGGGGCCCGCGTCCTGGCTATGTCGCAACTGGCCGAGCAGGATCCGCACATCGGCGAGCGCCTCTCGAGCCGTGGATGAGATGGTCGTCAGGGCGACATCGACGGCCGAAGGATCGGCCTCGCGGGCATACCGCGCGCCGTCAGCCTGCGCGATGACCACGGCGAGGCTGTGCGCCACGACGTCGTGCATATCGCGGGCTATGCGGTTGCGCTCCTGCTCCACCGCGACTGCCTGCTCGGCCAGCAGCTGGTCGCGTCGGCTGTCTCTGGCAGTTGCTCTTGTTCTCACCAGCAGACCGGCCGTCCAGCTGAGGACGAGTACCGCTAAAAGCGCTACGAAATACCCGATCAGGGCGACGAAAAACGAGGGACTGAGCATGCTAGAGACGAAATCCAGGTACTCAGTGGCGTTGACCGTCGGAGGTCGGCGAAAGAGGAGGTAGAGGGTTGCGACGAAAGCACCGACTACTGCCGAGGCGAGACCGAGCCATTTCACGACAGGGTTGCCGTACCTGGCTGTCGAAAAGAGCACGACCAGAATGGCGACATCCGCTAAGTCGGGTGTTGTTCCGGAGTGCATCTGGAGAATGGCGGCAAGCCAGGCGACTGCCAGTGCGAGTGCTGGACTCACCCGCCTCAGCGCAAGCGAAATCCCCAGAAGGCCGACCGCGAGGGCGAACGCTGTGTTGTCCACTCCGAACAACAAGCGCAAGACCGTGAAAGCCAGCCCACAGCACACGTCAAAAGCAAGCTGCCGCGAAGTGATGGCTCTGATCATTCCCCCACGCTATGCCGAATACTGCAGTGGACAGCGGATGATCATCCTCTCGACGCAGTGAATCATCCTCCCGAGGTATGCGGCCGTCGCTGACCCTTCCCGAAACTCCAGCTATTGCGGTTTCCGTCAGGATGATCGCAATAAGTGGAGTTTCGACCGCGGTGGGCGCCATCCGTTTCGCGCCAGCGCGGCCGCAATCCGCCGCGCGACGGCCCGCGGATCGCTCATGTGCTCGTTCAACACACGGATCACACTCCAGTCGTCTGCTGCGAGTTGTTCGAGCCTGAGCACGTCGCTGGCGAACGTCCGAGCATCCGCCCGATGGTGACGCCCGTCGTATTCGACGATGGTGCGCCACTTCCGAAAAACCAGGTCGCCGAATCGAACGGGTGCCCCATCCGCGGAGACGCGCTCGTTGACCGTGGGCTCCGGAAGACCGGCTCGCGCGATGAGCAGCCGCAGGTCGGTCTCGCGCGGTGAATCAGTTCCAGCCCGAACCCATGACAGTGCTCGCCTCAGCCGGACGATCCCCGGTACAGCAGGGTGACTGTCGAGCTCGGCGACGAGCTCGTCGAGCGTGGCGAGCGGATTCTGCCGGCGCACCAGACTGTCGCCCGACGCCACCAGCTCGTCGAGCGACAGTTGGCTGCCCAACAGTCGCCAGGTGTCCACGGGAGCACTCAGCGGGATGCCGTCACGCAGCATCAGCCGCACTGAAGCACCGCCGAGCCTGTGTCCGCGAACTCCGGTCATCCTGGGCTCTCGCCGGGGATGGATCGCCGACACGTCGATATCACTGCCGGACAACCGCCGGGGAAGCCACATGCCCCAGAGGGCTGCCGCCGTCGAATGGCTGAAGAACTGGTCCGATCCGAGAATCGGGGCGAACGAGTGCGCCCGTTCGACGACGGATGTCGGCTGACCGATGGTCCGCACACCGCGGAACGGGGTGACCAGGTCCCTGCGTCGCAAGCGCGCATCCGGCACTCCCAGCGATCGCGCCTCGGCCACCGAGAACGGGCCGTATCGAAGCTCAGGGGGAAGGGGCGCAGGTGTTGACATGACGTGAGCATGCGCTGCACCCGTGAGCCCCTGATGCCGCTCCCCAAAACGGTCGACACCGGCGCCGAAACTCCAGTTGTTGCGGAATAGAGGCCCGACGACGCAAAAAGTGGAGTTTCGGGCGCGACAGGCGACCGAACGGGGCTGACTCGCGGCCTAGAACCCGAGCCGGCCGAGCTGCTTCGCGTCGCGCTGCCACTCCTTGGCGACCTTCACCCGCATCGACAGGAACACCTGGCGACCGAGCAGCTTCTCGATCTGGGTGCGCGCCCTTGCGCCGACCTCCTGGAGCCGCTGCCCCTGGTGGCCGATGATGATGCCCTTCTGGCTATCGCGCTCGACGAAGAGGTTCGCGTAGATCTCGAGCAGGTCCTTCGACTCGCTCTCGATCATGTCGTCGATGGTGACGGCGATCGAGTGCGGCAGCTCATCCGTGACACCCTCGAGCGCGGCCTCGCGGATGAGTTCGCTGATCCGCGATTCTGTCGACTCGTCGGTGACCGCGTCATCCGGGTACAGGGCCTGTGACGCGGGCATGAGCTTCACGAGTTCCGTGGCGAGAATGTCGAGCTGGATCTTGTCGAACGACGAGATCGGGATGATCGCATCCCAGTCGCGCAGTTCGCTGACGGCCTGCAACTGCTCGGCCACGCCCGGTCGCGACGACGCATCGATCTTGGTGACGATCGCCACCTTCTTCGCGCGCGGGAAGGAGTCGAGCTGCTCGTTGATGTAGCGGTCGCCGGGGCCGATCTTCTCGTTGGCCGGCAGGCACAGCCCGATGACGTCGACCTCGCCGAGCGTCTCCTGCACGATGCTGTTCAGTCGCTCGCCGAGCAGCGTACGCGGCCTGTGCATTCCGGGGGTATCTACGATGACGAGCTGGCCATCGTGGTGATGCACGATGCCCCGGATGGCGCGGCGGGTGGTCTGCGGCTTCGACGAGGTGATCGCCACCTTCTCCCCCACCAGCGCGTTGGTGAGCGTCGACTTTCCCACATTGGGTCGCCCGACGAAGGAAACGAACCCCGCCCGGAATGGTGCGCCATCGGTCTGGGCCACGGTTAGTCCGCCTTTTCGTGAGAGAACGCCTCGACGGCGTCGATGAGGGCCTGGTCACGTTCGACCAGCACGGTGCTGAGGCGCTTGCGGCGCCCCTCTGTGCGGTCGGCGGTGAGCACGAGCCCCGAGAATTCTGCACTGGATCCGGCGACGGGCAGTTTGCCGAGCACCTTGGTGATGAGTCCGCCGACGGAGTCGACTTCGTCGTCTTCGAGTTCGAGACCGAACAGGTCGCCGAGTTCGTCGATGGCGAGACGCGCGCTGACGCGGTACCGCCCGTTGCCGAGGTCTTCCACTTCGGCAACGTCGTTGTCGTACTCGTCGGAGATGTCGCCGACGAGCTCTTCGATGAGGTCTTCGAGCGTGACGAGCCCGGCAATTCCGCCGTACTCGTCGACCACCATGGCGAGGTGGTTCGATTCGAGCTGCATCTGGCGCAACAGGCTGTCTGCCTTCTGCGATTCGGGAACGAACAGGGCCGGTCGCGCGAGTTCAGCGGCGGTCAGGGTCTCCGCATCCAGGGTCTGCTCGTACACGACCCGTGACACATCTCGGAGGTAGATGATGCCGAGCACCTCGTCGATGTTGCCGCCGAGCACGGGCATCCTCGAGACGCCCTTGCTCAGGAACAGCCCCATGGCCGCGCCCATCGTCTCGTCGTCGTCGATGGTGATCATGTCGGTTCGCGGGAGCATCACTTCGCGCACGACAGTGTCGTTGAATTCGAAGATGGAGTGGATGAGCTCGCGGTCGTCTTCCTCGAGCACCTCGAGTTCCGTCGCCTCATCCACCATGCTGAGCAGTTGTTCCTCGCTGGAGAAGGTGGCGCTCGGGGGCCGGCCCGGAGTAACCCTGTTGCCGAGGGCGACGAGGGCGGCGGCGATCGGGCCGAGCACGACCCTGACGGCGTGCACGATCGGGGCCGCGAACTTCATGATCGGCCTGGCGTTGGCCCGGCCGACGCTGCGAGGGCTGGAGCCGACGAGCACGAACGATGCCCCGGTCATGATGAGCGCTGACAGCAGAAGGCTGATCCACCACTGCGAGATGGAGTACGCGAAGGCGAGGGTCACCAGCACTGCCGCGGTCGTCTCCGAGACGATCCTCATGAAATTGAGGGCGTTGATATGGGCGCCGGGATCCCGCGCTATCGCGAGGAGGGACAATCGTGACCGGCTCGTCGCTGCGAGATCCGACAGGTCGGTGCGGCTCAGCACGCTGAGCGCCGCGTCGGCTGCCGCGAGCAGGCCGCCGAACACGACGAGCAGAACCGCGACGCTGATGAAGATTCCGATCAGCATGACAGGCTACTTCCGCTGTTCGGCAAGGGCGAAACCGACGAGAATATCGCGCTGCAGCCCGAACATCTCCTTCTCCTCATCCGGCTCCGCGTGGTCGAAACCGAGCAGGTGCAGGATGCCGTGGGTCGTTAACAGCAGCATCTCCTCGATGGGGCTGTGCCCGGCGGTCTCTGCCTGCGCGATCGCGACCTGGGGGCACACGACGATGTCTCCGAGGAGCCCAGCCGGTGTCGGGGCCTCTTCACTGCCGGGTCGCAGCTCGTCCATCGGGAAGCTCAGCACGTCCGTGGGCCCTGGCTCGTCCATCCACTGCACATGGAGTTGTTCCATGGCGGCTTCGTCGACGAAGACAATAGCGAGCTCGGCGTCCGGATGCACGTGCATCTGGTCGAGAGCGAACACGGACAGTCGCTGGATCGCCTGCTCGTCGACCTCGACGCCCGATTCGTTGTTGATCTCGATGCTCACGGAGTGGCCTTCCTGGAGCGGCGCTCGTCGCGCTCGAACTTTTCGAGCTGCTTCCCGGCGTCGTATTCGGTGTACGCGTCGACGATCTGCCCGACGAGGCTGTGACGCACGACATCGGCGCTGGTCAACCGAGCGAAGTGGATCTCATCGATCTCGTCGAGGATCGTCGTCACCAACTGGAGTCCGGATGCCCCGGCCGGCAGGTCGACCTGGGTGACGTCGCCCGTGACGACCATCTTGGAGCCGAACCCGAGTCGGGTGAGGAACATCTTCATCTGCTCAGGCGTGGTGTTCTGCGCTTCATCGAGCACCACGAAGGCGTTGTTGAGCGTGCGGCCGCGCATGTACGCGAGAGGCGCCACCTCGACGGTTCCCGCGGCGAGCAGCTTGGGCACGAGCTCGGGATCCATCATCTCGTTGAGCGCATCGTAGAGCGGCCGCAGGTACGGGTCGATCTTGTCGGTGAGCGAACCCGGCAGGAACCCCAGCCGCTCGCCCGCCTCGATCGCCGGCCGGCTCAGGATGATGCGCTCGACCTCTTTGCGCTGCAGGGCCTGCACGGCCTTGGCCATCGCGAGGTACGTCTTGCCGGTGCCGGCGGGGCCGATACCGAAAACTATCGTGTTGGTGTCGATCGCGTCGACATACTCTTTCTGCCCAAGGGTCTTCGGCCTGATGCTCCTGCCTCGCGAGGTGAGGATCGACTGGCTGAGCAGTTCGGCCGGGCTGCCTGACTTCGACTCGAGGATGCGCGCCGATGACGTGACCTCGACGGGGCCGAGATCGACTCCCTCTCTCACCATGTGCACGAGCTCGTCGACGAGGACGCGCGCGGAATGTACCTGGTCGGCGTCGCCGCTGAGGGTGATCCTGTTGCCCCTGACGGCGACCACGACGAGCGGATACTGCTTCTCTATGGTGAGCAGCAGTCGATCCTGAGGGCCGAGCAGTCGCACCATGGCGACCCCGTCCACCTCAAGGTCGACCCTGTTCTCGAGCTGGCCGTCGTCGTCGCGGCCGCGTGCTGTGGATGTGTCGCTAGAGCCCAAGGGAGCCTTCCGTGAGGGTTCCGCCCAGCACGTGTGCGTGCACGTGAAAGACGGTTTGTCCGGCGTTCTCACCGGTATTGAAGATCAGGCGGTATTGGCCGCCGCAGTGCTCATCGGCGATCTGTTGGGTGACCGCGACCAGTTCGGACAGCAGGGTGGGGTCTCCGGCAGCGAGCTCGGCGACGTTGCTGAATTCCTCGGTCTTCGGGATGACGAGAATGTGCACGGGCGCCTTCGGCGCGATATCGCGGATCGCGATGAGGGTATCGCTCTCGAAGACGACGTCGGCCGGGATCTCGCGCGCGATGATGCGGGAGAAGATGCTCGGCGAATTCGACATGAATACAGCTTAAGGCGCGATAGCTGACAGCGCGCCTACCAGCGCCCCAGCTTCGCGTTCAGGACGGCGAGGGCTGCGGGCCCCGCGGTCGAGGTGCGCAGCACCTCGCTGCCGAGCCGGACGACGGAGGCTCCCGCCGCTGCAAGGGCGTCGAGCTCGTGGGGGGCGATGCCACCCTCCGGACCGACGACGAGGATGAGGTCGCGATCGTCGAGTTCCAGCGCGCTCAGGGTCAGCTCGGCGGTCGGCTCGAGCACGAGCATCCTGGCCCCCTCGGCGAGCTTGACGAGCTGGCGGGTGCTGACCAGGTCGAGCACGTCGGGAATCCAGGATCGAAGGGACTGCTTGGATGCCTCGCGCACCACTGCCGTCCAGCGATCACGACCCTTGGCCACTTTCGCGCCCTCCCAGCGGGAGATGCTGCGCGCCGCCGTCCACGGGATGACCCCGTCGACACCGAGCTCGGTCGCTGCCTGCACCGCCAGTTCGTCGCGATCGCCCTTGGCAAGCGCCTGAGCGAGGAAGACGGCAGGAGTGCGTCGCTCATCGTTGTCGACAGTGTCGACCTCGATCGCGAGTTCGGTGTGTTCGGCCGTGACGACGGCGCCGGTGACGACGAGACCCGAGCCGTTGCCGATAGCGATGGATTCCCCCACCGCGAGGCGCGACACGGTCACGGCGTGCCGAGCTTCAGAGCCCACAATCGAGACCCTGTCGCCGACCGCGGCCGACTCCAGGGTCTCATCGATGTAGAAGTGGGCCACGGTTACAGGTTCAGGAACCGATCGCGCAGCTTCGTGAACAGTCCCTGCTGGAAGTGCGCGAAGTGCGGCGGCGTGGCCTTGCGGGCTCCGGCCAGCTGCTTGATGAGCTCCTGCTCCTTATGGTTGAGCTTCGTCGGGGTCATGACCTGCACGCCGATCTTCAGGTCACCGCGGCCCGCTCCGCGAAGGTGGGTGATGCCGCGATCGCGGATCGTGATGACCTCCGCGCTCTGGATACCCGGCTTGATCTCGATCGAGATGTCGCCGTCGAGCCCCTTCACGGTCGTGCGCGTGCCGAGGATCGCGTCGGTCATGGCGACCTCGACCGTCGCGAGCAGGTCGTCGCCGTTGCGGCTGAACGTTTCATGGTGGCGCACCTTGATCTCGAGGAACAGGTCGCCGTTCGGTCCGCCCGCGGGCCCGACCTCTCCCTGCTCCGGCATCTGCAGGCGCAGTCCGGTCTCGACGCCGGCCGGGATGTCGACCGGGATGGTGCGCGATGCACGTACGCGACCCTGCCCGGCGCACGTCGCGCACGGGTTCAGGATGATCGAACCGTAGCCGCGGCAGGTTCCGCACGGGTTCGACGTCATGACGTTGCCCAGCAGGCTGCGCATCGTGCGCTGGATCTGGCCTGAACCGTGGCAGATGTCACACGTGACCGGAGAGGTTCCCGGTGCCGTGCACGAACCGTGGCAGGTCTCGCACAGCACAGCTGTGTTGACCTCGAGGTCGCGCTTGGTGCCGAAGATGACCTCGTCGAGGTCCACCTCGACACGAACGAGCGCATCCTGCCCGCGTTCGCTGCGTGATCGCGGTCCCGTCGAGCGGCCGCCACCCCCGCCGCCGCCGAAGAACGTCTCGAAGATGTCGCCGAATCCGAAATTGGCACCGCCGGCGCCGAATCCCGCCTGCGGGCCCATGTCGTACTGCTGGCGCTGCTGCGCATCGCTCAGCACGTCGTAGGCGTGCGTGACCGACTTGAAGCGTTCCGAGGCATCAGCGCTCGGGTTCACGTCGGGGTGAAGTTCGCGCGCCAAACGGCGGTAGGCCTTCTTGATTTCTTCTGGAGTGGCACTGCGTTCTACGCCGAGTACCTCGTAATGGTCTGCCAAGAGTCGATATTCCTCAGTTATTCCGTGCCGAGAAGCCGCGAGAGATAGCGGGCGACTGCTCGCACCGCGGCCATGTTGTTCGAATAGTCCATGCGCGTCGGGCCCAACACCCCGAGTCGCGCCACACTTCCCCCCGACGACGAATATCCGCTGGTCACAACGGATGTCTCGCCGAGGCCGTATCCCGCATTCTCGCGGCCGATCCTCGCGAGCACCCCGCCGGGCTGGATCTCCATTTCACCGAAGAGCCTGAGCAGGGTCACCTGCTCTTCGATCGCTTCGAGCACCGGGAAGATGCTTCCGCTGAAATCGTCCTCGGTGCGGGCGAGGTTCGCCGTACCGGCCATGATCAGCCGGTCCTGCTTATTGGCGAGCACCTGCTCAGACAGGCTCGCCACGATCTGCTGCACCACGGGGTGTCGCTCCGGTGCGAAACCGTCCACGAACGTGGCCAGTTTTGCGGCGGCATCCTGCAGTCCGAGCCCACCGAGCGAGGCGTTCAGTTTCGCGCGGAGTTCGCCGATGAGCACGTCGTCGATGGGTGACGCGACATCGAGCACGCGCTGCTCCACGTGACCGGAGTCCGTGATGAACACCGTCATCAACCGCGTTTCCGCGAGTGGGACGAGTTCCACATGCCGGACACGGGCCGTGGACAACGATGGGTATTGGACGAGTGCGACCTGGTGGGTGAGCTGGGAGAGCAGCCTGACGGTACGCGCAAGCACGTCATCGAGGTCGACGGACTGGCCGAGGAAGGCCTCGATCGCACCACGCTGAGCGACGGTCAGCGGCCGGAGATCAGCGAGCTGGTCGACGAAGACACGGTAGCCCTTATCCGTCGGCACCCGGCCGGACGACGTGTGCGGGGCTGTAATCAGTTCCTCGTCTTCGAGGAGCGCCATGTCGTTGCGGATGGTGGCGGCCGAGACACCGAAGGAGTGTCGCTCGACTATCGATTTGGAGCCGACGGGCTCCCGGGAGGCGACGTAATCCTGCACGATGACACGCAGGACTTCGAGTCCACGATCTGAAACCATGCCCCGTCCGCCTCTCGCCATTGGCACTCCACCATGTGGACTGCCAATTGTACCGTGACACACCGCGCAACGATCGTTGCACGCGCTGCGCGGTAGGCACTACCTTGTTCCCTGTGCTGAGACAGAGCGACGATTCCTAGCTCAGCCGCACCGTTCTCCCAGCACCGACCCAGGCACCACGCCGAACGTCACCCTCGAAAGGCACATCACCATGACCGATTCCCACCAGCAGGCAGCACCGTCAGCTCCCCTTACCGAGACCGAAGACCGCCAGTGGGCGTCGTTCGCTCACCTCGGCGGCATCATCGGATTCCTCCCGTCCCTCATCATCTGGCTCGTTTTCAAGGATCGCGGATCGTTCACGAACACCGAGGCAAAGGAGGCCCTGAACTTCCAGATCACACTTGCGATCGGCCAGGTCGCGGTTCAGATTCTCGCTGCGGTGCTCGCCGTGATCACTTTCGGTATCGGCTTCCTCCTCAGTGGGTTGTCGTGGGTGATCATCATCATCTCGGTCATCTTCTCCATCATGGGCTTCCTCAAGGCGAAGGACGGCATCGCGTACCGTTACCCGTTCGCGCTGCGCCTCATCAAGTAATCCCGCCCGACATCGGGCCCGTGAGCACGTGCTCGCGGGCCCGTTGTCGTTAAGCGGCGACTATCGCCGCCCCTGCTGCTTTAATGGGGCCATGTCAGATTCCACGCCTCCCACCAGCCCGTATGCAACAGTTCAGCCGTTGAGCCCGAGCGACGAGAAACTCTGGGCGACGCTGATCCACGTCGGCGGGATCATCCTCTCGTTCCTGCCCGCCCTGATCGGATACATCGTGCTGAAGGATCGCGGCCCGTTCATCCGCGCCCACTCCGCCACCGCCCTGAACTTCCAGATCACGCTGATGATCGCGTACATCGCGGGAACCATCACGTCCCTCATCGGGATCGGACTGCTCATCCTGCTCGCAGCCTGGGTGCTGTCCATCGTGTTCGGCATCATGGCCGCGATCGCTGCGAATAACGGGCAGGCCTACCAGTACCCGCTCGCGATCAAGTTTGTAAGCTAGGGCGTCGGGTCGTCGAGCAGTCGTCGCACGACCGCATCCGCGAGCAACCTGCCGCGCATCGTCAGCTCGACGCGGCCGCTGAGGGCCGCGCGCGCATCCACCAGTTCATCGGCGATGAGCCCGGCCACGGCGGTGCGGCCGGCGGCGTCGAGCCGGGCGACTGGCAGGCCGTCCCGCACCCTGGTCTGGAGCAGCACGGCTTCGACCCTGCGCGTCTCGTCGTCGAGAGTCTCCCTGCCCGCAGCGGGTGACGCTCCCACAGCCATGCGATCGGCGTACGCCGCGGGATGCTTGACATTCCACCAGCGCACCCCGCCGACATGGCTGTGTGCTCCCGGCCCGACGCCCCACCAGTCGTGGCCGACCCAGTATCCGAGGTTGTGTGCCGACCGGAAGCCGTCAGCCCTGGCCCAGTTCGATACCTCGTACCACTGGAATCCAGCCGCGGAGAATCGTGACTCGGCGAGCTCGTACATGTCGGCCTGCAGGTCGTCATCGGGCATTTCGACCTGCCCCCGACGAATCTGGCCGGCGAGTTTCGTGCCGTCTTCGATGATCAGCGCATAAGCCGAAATGTGGTCGGGATGCTGCGCGAGCGCCTGCGAGACAGACGCCTCCCAATCAGCGAGAGACTCCCCCGGCGTGCCGTAGATCAGGTCGAGGCTGACCTGCAGCCCGGCCTCCCGAGCCCACTGGACGACGAGCGGAATCCGCTCGGGATCGTGAGTGCGTTCGAGGGTGGCGAGCACGTGGGGCACGGCGGACTGCATCCCGAACGAAACTCTCGTGAATCCTGCGGCGCGGAGCGCGAACAGGTAGTCACGGTCGACGGAGTCCGGATTCGCTTCGGTCGTCACCTCTGCACCCTCGGCGAGCCCCCAGGTGTCGACCACGGCGGCAAGCATGTCGGCGAGATCGGTGACGGGAAGGATGGTCGGGGTCCCTCCCCCGAAGAACACCGTGGATGCCGGCCGTTCCGGCACCGTCGAGGTGCGCAGCACGCCCTGTGCCAGCGCGATCTCCGCGATCGCCTGGCTCGCGAAGTCGCCACGCTTCGCTCCGCGGAGTTCGTCGCTCGTATAGGTGTTGAAGTCGCAGTACCCGCAGCGCACCCGGCAGAAGGGCACGTGCAGGTAGACCCCGAAGTTGCGCGAGGAAGCGCCAATGCTCACGCTCGCCGGCAGCAGTCCGTCCAGCGGAGCGGGGTCGGCGATCGGCAGGGCGCTAGGCATGCCGACGGTTCCGGGTCATCCGTCAATTCTCGCAGGTGACGGGTTGCGCCATCACCATGCCGGCAAGGGAACAGCTCTCCCGACCCGGTCAGGCGAGCGAGCGGAGATACCGGCGGGTGTAGAACTCCTGCGTCAGGCGCAACACGGGCGAGACGAGCCACCAGAAGCGGTTCGCCGGGCGCGAGAACGCGCGGATGTCGATCCACACCGAGTCATCGTCGCGGTGTTCGACGATGAACGCTTCTTCACCATTCTCCGGATGCCCCGGCAGGGTGCCGTACGCGAAACCGACCCTGCGCGGCTCCCGTACGACGAACACGACCCTGGCAGCCGCGGGCACCCTGAATGGACCGAACGGAATGAGGAGTGTGACGGTGCTGCCCTCGGTCACGACCTGCGAACCCCGGATGCCGAAGCCGCTGCCCCGCTGCACGCCCCACTCGAGCACCGCTTTGGACGCCGCGGCGAAGTGGGCGGAACCGGTGCCGATCCGGGCGGTCCGCTCGATCCCGCGGTACCCATCGGGAGGCGAGGATGCCGCGAACGGATCAGCCGTAGCGCCCACCGCACGGTAGGTCAGTTCGAGGTCGTCGAGTGAGCTCACCTGAGCCAGCGTATCCGCGAAACAGCGCTACTTCTTGTCCTTCTTCTCGGTGTCCCCGGTGAGCGCTGCGACGAACGCCTCCTGCGGAACCTCGACGCGACCCACCATCTTCATACGCTTTTTGCCCTCCTTCTGCTTCTCGAGGAGTTTGCGCTTACGGGTGATGTCACCTCCGTAGCACTTGGCGAGCACGTCTTTACGGATCGCACTGATCGACTCACGCGCGATGATGCGCGCGCCGATCGCGGCCTGGATCGGCACCTCGAACTGCTGGCGAGGAATCAGTTTCTTCAGGCGCTCCGTCATGAGCACGCCATAGGCATAGGCCTTGTCGCGATGCACGATGGCGCTGAAAGCATCGACGGCCTCGCCCTGGAGCAGGATGTCGACCTTCACCAGGTCGGCCTCGGCCTCACCGGATGGCTCGTAATCCAGGCTCGCGTAGCCCGCGGTTTTGCTCTTCAGCTGGTCGAAGAAGTCGAAGACGATCTCGCCGAGCGGGATCGTGTATTTGATCTCGACCCGGTCTTCGCCGAGGTAATCCATGCCGATGAGGGTGCCGCGCCGGGACTGGCACAATTCCATGATCGTGCCGACGTAATCCTTGGGGGCGAGGATGGCGGCCCGCACCATCGGCTCGCTGACGTGTGCGATCTTCGTGCCCGAGGGAAACTCGCTCGGGTTGGTGACGGTGAACTGCTTCTTGTCTTCTGTCATCACCTCGTACGTCACGCTCGGAGCCGTGGAGATGAGGTCGAGGCCGAACTCGCGCTCGAGGCGCTCGGTGACGATCTCGAGGTGCAGCAGTCCGAGGAATCCGCAGCGGAACCCGAATCCGAGTGCCACAGAGGTCTCCGGTTCGTAGTTGAGGGAGGCGTCGGAGAGCTTCAGCTTGTCAAGCGCTTCACGCAACACCGGATAGTCGCTGCCGTCGATCGGGTACAGCCCCGAGAACACCATCGGCTTTGGGTCCGTGTAGCCCGCGAGCGCCGTCGTCGAGGGACGCTGGGCGTTCGTGACGGTGTCGCCGACCTTCGACTGGCGCACATCCTTCACGCCCGTGATCAGGTAGCCGACCTCGCCGACGCCGAGCCCCTTGGTGGGAGTCGGTTCCGGGCTGGACACACCGATCTCGAGCAACTCGTGCACAGCTCGCGTCGACATCATCTGGATGCGCTCGCGCGGGCTCAGGTGCCCGTCGATCATGCGCACATAGGTGATGACACCACGGTAGGAGTCGTAGACGGAGTCGAAGATCATCGCCCGGCTCGGAGCGTTCGGGTCACCCTTCGGCGCCGGAATAAGCTCGACGACGCGGTCGAGCAGTTGCTCGACACCCATGCCGGTCTTGCCACTCACCCGCAGTACGTCTTCGGGCTTGCCACCGATGAGGCTGGCCAGTTCCTTCGCGTACTTATCCGGGTCGGCCGCCGGCAGGTCGATCTTGTTGAGCACCGGGATGATCGTGAGGTCGTTATCGAGAGCCAGGTACAGGTTGGCGAGAGTTTGCGCCTCGATGCCCTGGGCGGCATCCACCAGCAGGATCGCGCCCTCGCAGGCGGCGAGGCTGCGGGATACCTCGTAGGTGAAGTCGACGTGACCGGGTGTGTCGATCATGTTGAGGGCGAACGACTGTCCCTCGAGCGCCCACGGCATGCGGACGGCCTGGCTCTTGATGGTGATGCCGCGCTCGCGCTCGATGTCCATGCGGTCGAGGTACTGCGCGCGCATGTCGCGATCCGAGACCACACCGGTGATGCCGAGCATCCGGTCTGCCAGCGTCGACTTGCCGTGGTCGATGTGGGCGATGATGCAGAAATTGCGGATGAACGCGGGGTCGGTGGAGGCCGGCTGTAATGCCGTGGTGGCTCTGGGACTCAACGCGTGCCTCTCGTAACGGCCCTGGCGACGCAGGGTCGAGCACCAAGTTTACGAGACGAGGACGGGTACGCCGAACCCGATGGGGTCACACACCCGGTTCATGCCTGCAGTAACTGCAACCACATCACGATTGTGAGTTTTTCGCAGGAAATTCGAGCTTGTGCTAGGAATTTCCTGAGAATTCGTTATGTTGATAATTGCACGACTTTTGCAGACATTAATCGGCCATGGAATGGAACACAGATATGAAGCTCAGATCAACTGGAGCCGCATTCGCAGGAGTGGCGCTTGTCGCCGGTTCGGTGCTACTGGGAGCTGCGCCCGCCAGCGCGGAGACCATCGTCACGACGGTCCCCACCCCTGTTCCGGCGGAAACGAGTCCGTATTCCGGTGGCTGGTTCGCTGGTGATGTCTCTGGAGGCAACGGCTCCGCCACCCAGTCTGCCGCGGGACTCGAGATCGTCGGGGGCGCTGCGGGCTACCAGTTGCTCAATGGAGATCCGGCTGTCGCCGGCACTGTCACCCTTGCAGCGGCGACCGGCCTGGGTGTCAGCACCACCGGAGGGGACGCGTTCTACCAGGTCTCGGTGTTCGGAGAGCCGACCTCCGATGGCGACAAGCAGTTCACCACCCTCCGCCCTGTCGTCGCTGGCGATCTGGCGGGCAACTGGGTCAACAGTCGCGCTATCGGTGCCACGCCGGCCGGCACCGAGGCCCCCCTGGACACCCACGTAGCGCTTCTCGACGCTGGGGAACCCGCCCAGGTCCTCGCCTACGGAGTGTTCGTGAACGCTGGCGAGACCGTCACAGTCCGCGCGATCGGCTGGAATGGCGATAACTTCCTGTTTGCCGCTGCTCCGACCGCAACGGCGACGCCATCCAGCGTTGCCGTGTCGGACACGACCACCGCGGTCACCATCATCGGCTCCGGTTTCGCGCCGGGTGAGACTGTGATCATCGGTGTGTCAGCACCGAGTTCAGGTGGCACTGAGGAGGTCGTGGCCGACGCCGACGGAAATGCCATCATCGCTTTCACCGGTGCGCCCGGAGAAATCGGCGACTACAGCTTCACGTTCTCCGATGTCAGCGCCCTGTTCCAGGCGACCACGACGTTCTCCGTCGTCGCTGACGCCGTCGTCACCCCAGCAGCGCCCACACTCCCCAATACCGGCGTCGACCCGTCGACTGCCACGATCGGGGCCGTTGTGCTCCTCGTGTCCGGCGCAGGATTCCTCCTGTACTCGATGCGACGCAAGGCTCTCGCCAAGGCCTAGCTAGAACCGACAACAGGGGCGTGGGGCCAGCTGGCCCCATGCCCCTGTTGTATGTGCTGGAGCGGGTCAGCTCCAGAGTGCCGCGAGCGCGATGAACGGGAATACGGCGAGCGCGATAGCGGCGCCGAACAGACTTCCCGCGAGTGTTACCGAGCTCGTGATGATGCCGGTGATGGCGAGGCCTCTGGTGACCTGTTCACGCCGCAGGGAGAGGATTCCCAGCACCAGTCCGGCTACAGCGAAAACGAACTGGAAACCGAGAGCGATAGACGCGATGCCGAAGACGATCGCGAGGATACCGAGAGCGCGGTCTGCGGACGTGGTGGCGGGTGTGTGGATCGAAGTGGTGGGGGCTGTCGTTGTCATACCCCAACGATAAGAATCGGCGCAGCGGCCCGGTATCCGGCTAACCCCCGGGTCTCGGGGAGGGCAACCGCCCGAGACCCTCCAGCAAAGTGTCGCGATCGGCCGCGAGGCTGACGCGGATCCAGCCCTCGCCCGACCGCCCGAACGCGCTGCCCGGAGCCACCGAGACCCGGTCCCTCATGAGGAAGGTCTCGGCCCAGCCGGCAACGTCCCCCTCCGAGGCGTGGCCCATGTCGATCCAGAGATAGAACGTGCCGCCCGGCTGCAGAAATGCGATTCCGCGCGAGTCGAGCAGTTCCGTCGCGGCCGCGAGGTTGGCCCGATAGTGCTCGCGAGCCTCCACAACGGCTTGCTGCGAGCCGCTGATCGCCGCGAGGGCCGCGAACTGGCCCGGCTCGCTCGCACAACTGATGGTCGCCTCCTGGACCGTGCGAAGGGTATGGGCGAGCCCGGGCGGGGTCACGAGATACCCGATCCTGGCGCCCGTCATCGCGTAGGTCTTCGACAGTGAGAATACGGAGAAGACCCTGTCATCCGAGTCAAGGCTCGCGATGCTGACATGGGGCTGGTCCCAGGTGAAGACCTCGTAGACCTCGTCGCTGATCACCCAGAGGTCGTGGCGCCTCGCGAAGTCCAGCAGCCGCTGCAGCAGCTCTCGCGGAAAGACCGTGCCGAGCGGGTTGGACGGCGAGTTCACGATGATGGCGCGGGACTGCGACGTGACGAGTCTTTCGAGGTCATCCACATCGGGCATGAAGCCGGCATCGGCGCGCAGCGGATACGGCACTGGCGTTGCTCCGAGCATATGGGCGTTCATGGTGAAGGTGGTGTAACCGGGATCGGGGAGCAGCACCTCGTCTCCCGGCGCCAGGGTGATCGCCATGGCCTGGTGCAGCCCCTGAGTCGCACCGACAGTGACCCACACCTGCTCAGTGTCGACGTGGACGTCGTTGTCGCGCGCGAGTTTGTCCACGATGGCCCGCCGCAGCGGTGCTATTCCCCCGTTGGCCGTGTAGTTGGTGGCGTCACGGTGCCACGCGCCGGCAGCGGCTTCGCCGATGTGCGGGGCGACCGCGACATCCGGCTCCCCCACAGCCAGCGAGATCACGTCATCCATCGTCAGCGCGATCTCGTGGATGCGACGGATGCCGCTACCGGGAACTGCAGCGATGTGGGCGGCGATCGAAGGCATGATCACAGGCTATTACTCTCGGACGATGACCTTCAGCGTTGTGCTCGTTCATGGACTGCGCACCTCGGCAACGATGTGGCGCGCCCAGGTCGAAGCGCTCGAAGCGGCCGGGCACGAGGCCATCGCCGTCGACCTCCCCGGGCACGGCTCGAGGATCGGAGGGCGCTTCACCCTCGACGGCGCTGTCGCCACGATCGCAGAGGCCGTGGACTCGGCTGCCCACCCCGTGATGCTGTGCGGATTCTCGCTCGGCGGGTACACCGCCATCCACTACGCGGGACGCGGCGCCCGGCCGATCGCCGGACTGCTCGCCGCGAGCTGCGGAACCCAGCCCCACCGGGTCGTCCTCGACTCCTGGCGGATTGCGGCGAAAGCGATCCACCGTCTGCCCGACCGCGGTCTCGTACTCAACAACTGGGCCGTGCGTGCAGCGGTGAAGGACCCGAGGCTCGCCGATGACGTACTGCGGGGCGGGGTGGCGCTGGAGGTGATGGATGATGCGCTCCGCGAGCTGAGGCAGCTGCATCCTGTCGCCTCGCTGCGACGCATCGACGTTCCCGTCACCCTCGTCAACGGAACGCTGGACCACTTCAGGCTTCAGGAACGTGCCTACCTTGCCGCAGCGCCCCGCGCAACGCTCGTGCACATCAGCGGCGCCACCCACATGGTGTCGGTGACCCGGTCAGCGGAATTCACTCGGGCGCTGTTCGAGGCTCTGACGCAATTGCCATAGCTCCACCGCGCTCGCAAGCTCGTTCGGCGCTGGGGTCGCACAATTGCTGGCGCAATTGCCATAGCTCCACCGCGCTGGTATTGTTGCTATTTGGCTTGCGCGTGGTTTTTGATCATGCGAATGCAGCCGGGATCGAGCAGGATCGGTCGTCTCAGGACAACGATTCCCTCGGCTGCCCATAATCACTCAACGAACGAGAAGGTACAACAACGTGGCAAACATCAAGTCGCAGATCAAGCGAATCCTGACCAACAAGAAGTCGCAGGACCGCAACCGCGCCGTCAAGAGCGAGGTCAAGACCGCCGTCCGCGCCGCCCGCACCGCGATCGCCACGGGCGACAAAGCCGCAGCTGCAGCGTCGCTCGTCGTCGCTGGCAAGAAGCTCGACAAGGCTGCCGCCAAGGGCGTCATCCACAAGAACCAGGCTGCGAACCGCAAGTCGGCCATCGCCAAGCAGGTTGCATCGCTGTAACCACCGTCTTCGACAGAATGCCCTCGCCTTACGGCGGGGGCATTCTGCGTTGAGGCCCGCGTGCCTCCCGCGCGGTTCATAACTCCTGCAGCACGCGCTCACTACGGCTGCGACTCCCGGAAACTCCTCGATCCGAACGCGTCGGACCGACACGTGCAGGAGTTACGAACACCGGAGTGTGACAACGCCAAGACGATTCGATCGGCAATCCAGATCCGGGTCGAGTCGAACCTCTAGTACCCGCGACCGGCGATGACGGTGACCATTCGCTCGAGAGCGAAGACCGGATCGCGACCGAGTCCTTTGATCTGCGCATCGGTCGACGCGATGGCCTCGATGCAGTGCCCGAGGCCCTCATCGTTCCAGCCCTGAAGGTCGCGACGGCCGCGGTCGATCTGCCACGGCGCGAGACCGAGCTTCGACGCGAGTTGGCCCGACGGGGCGTTCGTACCCGAGATCTTCGCCATCGTGCGGATCTTCGAGGCGAACGCCGCCACGATCGGAACGGGATCCGCCCCTGACGACAGGGCGTGGCGCAGCAGCACCAGCGCCTCACCCGTGCGCCCAGCAATGGCCGCGTCGGCTACCTTGAACGCATTGGTCTCCACCCGGCCGGAATAGTACCGCTCGACGGTGATCTCAGTGATCTCGTCGCTGTCGTCGGCGAGCAACTGCTGGCAGGCAGACGCGAGCTCAGCGAGGTCATCGGAGAACGCCGACACGAGGGAACGGAGCGCTCCCCCGGTCACGCGGCGACCGGCCGTCGCGAACTCTGAGGCTGCAAAATCCGTCTTTTCTGAGTCCTTCTTGAGCTCGAGGCACATGATCTCGATGCCGCCACCGGCGCCACCGCGGATCGCATCGAGCAGCTTCTTTCCGCGCACTCCCCCTGCATGGCGGAGCATGACGTACGTGTCGTCCGCGGGATGCGCCAGATACGCGATCGTCTCCGTGATGAACGCATCGGTGCACTTCTCAACGTTCACGACCCTGATCAGGCGAGGCTCGTTGAACAGCGACGGGCTCGCGAGAGTGATCAGCTCGCCCGGCGAGTACTGGTCGGCTTCGAGATCGTGGATCTCGAGACTCGGATCCTCGGCCTTCAGCAACTCGCGAAGCGCTCTGATGGCGCGATCCGCCAGAAAACCCTCCGTGCCGCTGACGAGAACGACCGGAGCGGGCCTGACCTTGTTGAAGGCGAGCTGAGGGATCACGACTTTGGAGGCTGCCACCGGCTAAGCCTATTGCGCGGGCCCGACACTTCAGTGCCGACTAACGTTCGCTCCACACGGCAACGGAGCCGGGCTTACTTCCCGGTGAGAGCAGGATGAGCCCGTGCAGGTCAGTGCGAAGCGCCGCAGTTCCTGTGCTCTCAAGGATGTCGAGCATCTTCTCAGTCGGATGCCCGTATCCGTTGTCTGCGCCGACACCGATCATCCCCACCAGCGCTGTGAGCCGCTCGTACATCCGTGTGCTCTGGTCGGCAGAGCCGTGGTGGCTCACCTTCACGACGTCGACCGGACGCACAGTATTCGCGGCGAGGACCCGATTCTGAGCTTCCTCGCCGAGGTCACCGAGGAACATCGAGCTGAGGCAGCCGGGGAAACACTCTCCCACCGGGTCGAACTCCACTGTCACACTGGCCGGATTGCCGGGCTCTATTCCCGACAGCCGTGCCGGTGGCCACAACACATGCCACCGCAGTTCGCCGAGCAGCCCGCTCGGACCTTTCGATACCTGCTGCACCTCGGCCCCTCCCGCCCTCAGGGCGGCTGCGATGCCGTCGTCGTCCGGCTCCCCGATGGGACCGATCATCGCGACATCGACTCGGCCGACCACGGCATCGACACCACCGATGTGGTCCAGGTCGTAGTGGGTGAGAACGAGCAGGTCGATGCGGTCGATGCCGAGGTCTTTCAGGCAGGCGGCGAGTGGGGCGGGGTCAGGACCCGTGTCGATGAGGGCAACCGCTCCCGCACTTCGGACGACGAATGCATCCCCCTGGCCGACGTCACACCCGGCCATCTGCCAGTCGTCGGGACGGCCCCATTGTTCGCCGATTCGCAGGCCGGTAACTGCCGCGAGGTACAGCACGGTCGCCACGACGATCGCCTTCTTCGACCATCGCCGCCACCGGCCCCGGCCAAGAACGGCGACGACGGCGCAGGCGCTCGCACAGACCAGCAGTGCCAACCCAGCCGCTCCTGGTGGCCACGGCAACTGTGCGCCGGGCGCCGCCGCACAGAAGGTCGCTACCGCGGCGATCCATGCCGACGGTACCCAGGCGAGCTGGCTCAGGATCGTGCCCAGCGGCGGCAGGATCACCAGCGCGACGCACGCGGCCAGGCCCACAACCGTGGCGATCGGTGCCGCGGGAGCAGCGAGAATGTTCGCGACGATTCCGTAGGTGGGCAGTGAGGCGTTGAGCAGCACGATCACGGGCTGGCACGCGAGTTGTGCGGCGAGCGGCACCGCGATGATCAGGGCCAGCCAGCGCGGCAGCCAGCGCCCCAGTACACCGGCGAGCGGGCCCGCGAGCAGAAGGAGCCCCGCGGTCGCGAGCACCGAGAGCACGAAGCCGAAGTTCCTGGCCAGCCAGGGATCCATCACCAGCAGCGCGAGCGTGGCGAGAGACAGGATCGGCAGCCCTCTCGCTGGCCGACCGCCCAGCAGTGCCAGCAGCACGAGCGTGGCCATCAGCGCGGCGCGCAGCACGCTCGGCTCGGGGGTGACGAGCACGACAAAGGCGAGCAACATCAGCATGGATGCCCCGATCCTGAGCCATCTCGGAAGCCCCAGTGCCCCGCCCGCGAGCATCACCAGCCCGATCACTATCGCGCAGTTCGCTCCCGATACCGCGGTCAGGTGGCTGAGCGAACTCGATCGCATCGAGTTGTCCAGCTCCGTGGACACCGCAGAGGTGTCGCCGATGGCAAGGCCGGGAAGCAGGTCTCCTCCGTTTCCCGGTAGTTGCTCAGTGGCCGCGAGGAACCCGCTGCGCAGCCCGTTCGCCCAGTCGAGGTACCACGGTGGCGATTCGATGACCACAGGAGCGTCATCGGGGAACAGGAGGAACGCACGATCATCCCCGGGTTCGGCTCGCACGACGGTGCCCTCGACGCCGATGACGGTTCCGATGCCGAGGCGGTTCGCGGGACCCTCACCGAACACGAGCACAGGAACGGAGACCGGCACCCCATCCGCGAACTCCAGCTGCACCTCGAAAGAGCCACGGCCCGGCCGCACGGTCTGGGTGGCCGTGGCGACCGCGTCGATCCGCTCATGGTGCGCAGCGGCATCCACCAGCACGGCGGGCGCGCGAGCTGGCGCCTGGAGTGCGACAGACGTGCAGCACAGTGCCATCGCCGCACACACAAGAGCCAGCTGAGGCCTGAGGAGGACCAGGCAGCCCGCGGCGACCCACGCCACCACGAGGGCGGGAACCGCCGCGCCGGGCCAGCCGATGATCACGCCGGCCGCCAGCCACCCCGCTGCCGCCGGGATAGCGAGCCTGAGGTCGACGCTCACACGGTGACCAGGTCGCGGAGACCCTCGAACGTCTTGTCGCCGACCCCTGTCACGTTCATCAGGTCTTCGATCGTCGTGAACCGGCCATTGGTTTCGCGGTAGGCGATGATGCGGGCCGCCATGGCCGGGCCGACTCTCGGCAGGGTATCGAGTGCCGCTTCGTCGGCGGTATTGATGTTCACCTTGCCCCCGGCAGCCGACCCGGGAACACCGGGGACTGCATCGGGTATCTCGCCGATGGCCGGAACCGCAATCTGCTCGCCATCGACGACGAACCGGGCCAGGTTCAACTGGCGCTGGTCTGCTGTGTCGAGAAATCCGCCAGCAGCCGCCACCGCATCGATCGCCCGGTCGCCTTCGGCCAGTTCGTACAACCCCGGGCGCTCGACCGCACCGAGGATGTGCACGAGGATCGTGCCGCCCGACCCCGATGCCGCTGCGCCTGGCTCCCCCGCGGCGCTCGTCGGTGGCGTCCTGACGACGTTCGCGGCCGTGCCGTGGTCTCCGAGCGCGGCAACGAGCACCGCGCAGGCGAGAGCAACCAGCAGAAGCACCACGACGGCGCCGACCCTGACGCGACGTCGCTGTCGCCGCGGGTCTGGAACGTCATCCACGCACGAACGCTACGTGGACCTCGACCCGTCTCTGACCTCCTGCGACGCCTGGTGGACTACGCGGGCTTCGTCGCGATGTTGACGAGTCGAGGGGCTCGGACAATCACGTTGACGATCTCCCTGCCAGCGGTGGCCCGAGCGACGGCACCGGATGCCCGTGCCAGCGCTTCGAGGTCGTCGCTCGAGATCTTCGGCGCCACCTCGATGCGGTCGCGCACCTTGCCGTCGACCTGCACGATGGCGGTGACGGACTCCTCGACCAGGAGCGTCGGATCCGCTTTGCGCCAGCCCGCTAGAGCCACCGTCGGCTGGTAACCGAGCCGCTCCCACATCTCTTCCGCGGTGAACGGAGCGAACATACTGAGCGCGATCGTGATGACCTCGACGGCTTCACGCACGGCGGCATCGCCTCCGCCGGCGCCGGAGTCGATGACCTTGCGGGTGGCGTTGGTGAGTTCCATCATGCGGGCGACGAGCACATTGAACTTGAGGGTCTCGGCGAGGGCAGGCCCATCCGCGAGGAAGCGGTGGGTCTGGCGGCGCAGCGCCACATCCCCGGTCTTCCACTCGATCTCGGGAACGCTCGTGACGTCGATGGCGAGCCTGAACGCGCGGGCGAGGAATTTCGCCGACGCGGCGGGCGAGACATCCTCCCAGTTGATGTTGTCTTCCGGCGGCCCGGCGAAGGCGAGCGTCAGGCGCAGTGCGTCTGCACCATGCTTATCGACCTCGGCGGTGAACGTCGTACCTTTCGGGCTGCGCTTGGACATCTTTTTGCCCTCAGAGAGCACCATGCCCTGGTTCAGCAGCGCGCTGAACGGCTCGGTGAAGCTCACGTACCCGAGGTCGAAGAGCACCTTGGTAATGAAGCGCGCATACAGCAGGTGCAGGATGGCGTGCTCGACCCCTCCGACGTACTGGTCGACCGGAGCCCACTTCTCAGCCTCAGCGACGTCGAAGGCTTTATCGAGATCGTTCGGCGACAGGAAGCGCAGGAAGTACCAGGAGCTGTCGACGAAGGTGTCCATCGTGTCGGCATCGCGCAGCGCCGGGCGTCCATCGCGCGGGTCCGCGACGGTGATCCAGTCGGTCGCGGCGGCCAGCGGCGACTGCCCCTTCGGCTTGAGGTCGAGACCATCAGTCGGGGGAAGCACGACGGGCAGCTGGTCGAACGGAACGGTCATGAGCTCGCCGTCATCACCGTGGATGATCGGGATGGGCGTGCCCCAGAAGCGCTGGCGCGAGATCAGCCAGTCACGCAGCCGGTAGGTCTTGGCTGCGCGACCCGTGCCAGCGGTCTCCAGCTGCTCGATGACCTTCTTGATGGCGTTGTTCTTGCTGAGCCCGTCGAGCGGGCCCGAGTTGATCATGCGACCGTCGCCGATGAGGGCCTTGCCTGTGTTCTTCGGGTCGAGCGGAGGCAGGTCATCCGGCAGGATCGCCATGCCGTTCTCGTCGAGTTCGAGCACCGGGATCGCTCCGGTCATCGGCGCGTTGACGTCGAGCACGACGCGCACGGGCAGGTCGAACGTGATGGCGAAGTCGAGGTCGCGCTGGTCGTGGGCCGGCACCGACATCACGGCGCCATGGCCGTAGTCCGCGAGGACGTAATCCGAGGTCCAGATCGGGATGCGCTCACCGGTCACCGGGTTGATCGCGAATCGCTCGAGCGGGATGCCCGTCTTCTCCCGGTTGGCGTCCTGGCGTTCGATCTCGGTGTTCTTCTGGGCCGAGGCGAGGTAGCCCGCGAAGGCCTCCTGTACCGCCGGGGTGGATCCCGCGACGAGTTCTGCCGCCAGGTCGGAGTCGGGGGCGACGACCATGAACGTGACGCCGTAGAGCGTGTCGGGTCGGGTCGTGAAGACGGTGAGCTTTCCGTCCCTGCCCTCGATCTCGAAGTCGACGTCGGCACCGATGGATCGACCGATCCAGTTGCGTTGCATCGACAGCACCTTGGCCGGCCACGAACCCTCGAGCTGGTTCAGGTCGTCGAGCAGCCGGTCGGCGTACTCGGTGATGCGGAAGTACCACTGGGTGAGCTTCTTTTTGACGACCATCGCCCCTGAACGCTCAGAGGTGCCATCCGGCAGCACCTGCTCATTGGCTAGCACGGTCTGGTCTTTCGGGTCCCAGTTGACCCAGCTCTCCTTGCGGTAGGCGAGACCCCTCTCGTACAGCTTGAGGAACAGCCACTGGTTCCATTTGTAGTACTCGGGGTCGCTCGTATGCAGCACACGGCTCCAGTCGAACGAGACGCCATAGCGGCGCATGCTCGCCTTCTGCTGCGCGATGTTGTCATAGGTCCAGCCGACGGGATCGATGCCGCGTTCGATCGCGGCGTTTTCGGCCGGGAGCCCGAATGAGTCCCAACCGATGGGGTGCAGCACGTTGAATCCGCGCTGGCGCCAGTAGCGTGCGGCGATATCGCCGAAGGCGTACGCCTCGGCGTGACCCATGTGGAGGTCGCCCGAGGGGTAGGGGAACATGTCGAGGATGTACTTGCGCGGGCGCTTGTCGGCGGGGTCGTCGGTCGCGAACGGCTTCAGCTCGTCCCAGATCGGCTGCCACTTCGCCTGGATCGCCGCGATGTCGTAGCCGTGGGTGTCGTCACGCTCGTCGCGGTGGTCTGGATCACGGGGCTCGGTCACTTGGTTCTCACTTCAGGTTGGGGCTGGTGACGATCGCCGTTGATCGCGGACGGTCGCGGCAGCGCGAACGACCCCGTCAAGGCTACCGGTTACGCGTGCGGTCCTCTCGTTCTCGTCAGGGAGTGACCACTCCGAGGGCTGCGAGCAGCGCCGCCGCCTTCAGTTTCGTCTCGGCGAGCTCCTCCGCGGGCACAGACAGCGCGGTGATTCCGCCGCCGGTCCCGATGGTCGCGCCATCCTGGTCGATGATGATCGACCGGATGACCATGGCGAGGTCGACCGTGCCGTCGAAGCCGAGGTAGCCGAAGGCCCCGGAGTAGATCCCCCGGGGTCTCTGCTCGAGCCGATCGAGGATCGTGGTCGCCGACAGCTTGGGCGCGCCTGTCATGGACCCGGCGGGGAAGCACGCTGCGATCGCATCGACGCCGGTGAGGCCATCCTCGAGCTCTCCGCGCACTGTGCTCACCAACTGGTGCACCTGGGCGTAACTCTCGACGGCGAGCAGGCCGGTCACGCCGACCGTGCCCGGCTTCGACACCCTCCCGATGTCGTTACGCATCAGGTCGACGATCATCACGTTCTCCGCGCGTTCCTTCACGCTGGCCTCGAGCTCGCGCCTGAGTCGCCAGTCCCCCGCCTCGGTGCTCCCCCTGGGACGGGTTCCCTTGATGGGACTCGTCGTCACGACGCCATCCGGGCTCACCGCCAGGAACTGTTCAGGGCTCGCGCTGAGCAGCGAGATGCCGCCGGCCTGCAGCAGAGCGCCGTGGTGGGTGGGGCTCGACTCCCGCAGCGCGAGGTAGGTTGCGAACGGGTCGGGGCTGCCATCGACGCGAACCTCGGTCGTGAGGCACAGCAGGTAGGCGTCACCCTCCACGATCGCGTGCTGGCACCGCGCGATCAGCTCCAGATACTCATCGTCCGGATACGCCCAGGCCGGTTCGCCCAGGGCGCCCGGCGCAGGCAGAGGCTGAGCATCCTGCGAGAGTGCGACCAGCACCTCGGCACGCCAGGCTTCGGCGTCGTCGAGGGCCATGGCCGTGACCACCCCCGTCGAGTGGTCGAAGGCGAGCGCGCGCTCGATCCTCAGCCATGTGGCATCCGGATACCGCGACTCTCGCTGCACCGGCAACGACATGGTCTCCCCGCGCAGTTCGTACCCCAGCCAGCCGACCCAGCCCAGGGAGAATCCGGGTGGGGCATCCGACGCGTCCACCTGCTCCGCCGCCAGTGATTCACGCAGCCAGTCCAGCACCGGTCGGTCGAAGCCCGACACGACCTCTGAGGCGAGACCGAGGTAGCTCATGCCGGTGGTGGCACCGGGGCCGCTGTCGAGCCAGAATGCGGCATCCGCGTTACCGCAGATGGCGCGGAAGGCGACAGCGGGATCGACCCAGCGACCAAGGGGAGCACACAGCACGCGGGGCATACCCTAAGACTATGAGTGTCACGTCGATCTCCCGGTGGCATGAGGACGCCCTCGTGCCGCTCGAGTACTGCGACATGATCGACACGTCGATGGTGGCCGCGGACTCCTGGTTCGTCAGTGACGGTCGCGCGCTCGCGATCGGGCTGCACCGCGAACGATTCCTGGAGAACGCACCTGAGGCCGAGTCGTTCTGGGATGCCTCGATCGCCGCCATTCCGTCGCAGGGCGACTGGTTTCCCCGGGTCGAGAAGCACGCGAATGGACGGCTGCTGTTCAGGCTGCGTACCGCCCCGGAACGCCAGCGCGCCGCCGTGCTCGCCACCTGGACGGGCCCGGATCCGCGCACCCGGCCGTCCGTGAAGGGCCCTGATCTCGATGCCATGCTGCGCATCCGCACCGCCGTCCAGCCGCTTGGTGCCTCAGAGGCCGTGATCCTCTCCGAGGACGGGTTCGTGGTGGAGGGCGCATATTCCGGGCTGCTGTGGTGGCGCGGCGACATCCTGTGCGGCCCTCCCGCTGACCTCGCGCGAGTGAACAGTGTGACGAGCCGGAGTGCGCTCACCCTCGCTGCTGCTCTCGGTCTCGACACGCACGAAGAAGCTGTGACCCCGGAGGAACTGGACGGCACCGAGCTCTGGGCGCTGAGCGCCCTGCACGGCATCCGCATCGCCACGGCCTGGGTCGATGGGCCGGAACTCGCAGAACAGCCGGGCCGGCTGGCGACCTGGCGGGCGCGACTAGACGCGCTGCGCAGGGAGATCTGACCGTGCTCGAGCTCGTCGCACAGGTCGCCAATCCGGTCGAATGGCTGGGCGAGCTGCTCAGTGGCGGGCTCGCGTGGATCCTGGCCATCGTGCAATCGGTGGATCCCGTGCTCCGCACCATTCTTGCCGGAGTCGGCATTCTGCTCGAGACCTCGATCTTCATCGGACTCGTGATCCCGGGGGATACGATCGTGGTCGTCGCTGCCACCGCGGTCGACGGGCCGCTGGAGTACTTCGCCCTCGCCATCACCGTGATCATCGGGGCGTTGTGTGGTGAGAGCATCGGATTCCTGCTCGGCCGCTTCTTCGGACCGAGAATCCGCGCCTCGCGCCTCGGCCGCCGGCTGGGCGAGAAGAACTGGATCCGCGCCGAGAATTACATCGACCGGCGTGGTGGTATCGCCGTGTTCATCTCACGGTTTCTTCCCGTGCTTCATGCGCTGATTCCCGTCACTGTCGGCATGAGCACCATGAGCTATCGCAAGTTCATGGCCTGGACGCTGCCGGCCTGCGTGATCTGGAGCTTCGCCTACGTCTCGGTGGGAAGTCTTGCCGCCGACAGCTTCACCGCCTCGATCGACCGCCTGCACTACGCCGGATACCTGTTCGTCGGCATCATCCTGGTCTTCTCGATCGTCGTGCTCGTCGCCAAGAAGCTCATCGAACGCAGGGAAGCGCGACACATGAGCCGCCGCGGCGACGGTGACGCGAACACCATCGAGAGCAGCGACACCTAACGCCGAGACCCTAACGACAAAGAGGGCGGATGCCGCAGCATCCGCCCCCTTCCGAACTCGGTACTACGACAGCAGGTCGTTGTCCGTCAGCCACTTGGTGGCGATGTCGGCCGGCGACTGCTGGTCGACCGTGGATTCCACGTTCAGGGCGACAAGGCCCTTTGCCGTCAGCTTGGCCTGGACGGCGTTGATGACGTCAGCGATCTCGTCGGCGATGTCGGCGTTCACGAGCGGAACGACGTTCGACGCGAGGAACAGTCCCTCGGGGTCGTCGAGCGTGACGAGGTTCTCCGTCTGGATGCGGGGGTCCGCGCTGTAGACGTTGGCGATGTTGACAGTTCCCGCGACGAGGTCTTCGACCGTGGTGTCACCGGTGGCCGAGAACCCGACGGTCGCACCGTAGGTGGCGAGCAGCCCGGCGGGGCCGTATGGGCGCTCCTCGAGCTCGGCGTTGCCGCCGAGGGTGAGAGGCGTGGTCACGTTCGCTAGGTCGGCGAGGCTCTCCAGGTTGTTGTCTTCGGCGAACTGGGACGTGACATTGTAGGAGTCCTCGTCGGTGGCCTCGGCCTGGTCGAGCACAGTCAGGCCGTCGGGAAGCGCGTCGGCGAGGGCGGCGTAGACGTCGTCAGACGTGGTGGCCGTCGTCTCGGCGTTATAGAACTGGAGGAGGTTTCCGGTGTATTCCGGGAAGAGATCGACGTCACCGTTTTCGAGCGACGGCAGGTACGCGTCGCGCTGGCCGATGTTGAACTGGCGCTCGACCGTGAATCCGGCATCTTCGAGGGCCTGCGAGTAGATCTCGGCGATGATCTCGTTGGAGTAGTACGCCTGCGAGCCGACGGTGATCGTGCTGCTGTCGCTCGGCGCATCCGATCCGGTGTCCAGTGGATCACCCGACGCGCACCCTGACAGGGCCAATGCCGCCCCGACCGCGACTGCGCCAATGGCGAGCCGGCCCTTGTTCTTCGCTGTGAACATTTCTTATCCTTTTCCTTCTTGGAGGGGAGTTCCCACCACCGCGCGGCGTCGGGGTGACGCCGTGCGGATGTCTTGAGTGCGCCCAGCGGCAACTCCACGGGGCACGACGATGCGCTGCAGCAGCGCAAAAAGGCCGTCGAGCACGAGGGCGAGCGCGACGATGACGATCGCGGAACCGAGAATCATGTCGTAGCGGCTGAGCGGGATGCCCTGGATGATGTACGTGCCGAGGCCGCCGAGCGTGACATAGGCCGCGAGCACGACAGTCGCCACGATCTGGAGCGCACCGGCACGGATTCCCCCGATGAGCAACGGAAGGCCGAGCGGAATCTCCACCCTGGTGAGGATCTGCCATTCCGTCATTCCGACCGCCCGTGCGGCATCGATGACTCGGCGGTCAACCGCCTCGAGCCCGGAGTACGCGCCGGCGAGGATCGAAGGGATTCCCAACAGCACGAAGGCGATGGTCGCTGCCAGCGGCTTTTGAGTGACGCCCATGACGAGCACGAGCAGCAGGATGAGACCGAAGGACGGCACTGCCCTCGCCGCACCGGAGATCGCGATCGCGGCATTACGGCCCTTGCCGGTGTGGCCGATGAAGTACCCGAGCGGGACGGCAATGATCGCGGCCAGCACCACCGAAATGAAGGTGTAGTACAGATGCAGAGCAATGGCTGCCGGCAGCGGCGACGAGCCTGACAGCCTGTCAGGCGAGAAGATCCAGGCGAACGCCTCGGCGAGAAGGTTCATGCTCCGCGTCCCGCCATGGGAACAAGAGGCAGTCGCTCGAGCTTCGGCCGCACCGCCTGGGTCGGCGCCCACGGCATGAGGGCCCTGCCGACGCGTGCGAGCAGCAGATCCACCAGCAGCGCGATGACGACGACCATCACGAGGCCAGCGAGGATCTCGGGCACGATGCGGCGCTGGAGGCCGTTCGTGAAGAGATACCCGAGGCTCTGGACGCCGATCAGGATGCCGACTGTCGCGAGGCTGATCGTGCTGACGGCGGTGACCCTCAGCCCGGCGAGGATGACGGGTCCGGCGAGGGGGAACTCGACAGTCCAGAATCGACGCCATGACCCGTACCCCATGGCGGTGGCGGCCTGGCGGATCGCCGGGTCGACCGATTGCAGGGCGTCCGCGATCGACCTGGCCATGATCGCGACGGCGTAGATCGTCAGCGCGATGGTGAGGTTGAGCGGGCTTAGGAAGCTCGTTCCGAAGATCGTCGGCAGGATCGGCAGCAGCGCGAGCGACGGGATCGTATACAGCAGGCCCGCCAGTGTCAGCAGCAGGCCCCGGGTGAGCTTGAAGCGATACGCGAGGTAGCCGAGCGGGAGCGCGATGATGAAGCCGATGAGGATCGGCGGGATGCTCAGCCTCAGGTGCTCGAGGGTCAGCTGGGCGATCAGGTCAAGGTTGTTGGTGACCCAATTCACGCCGCCGGTCCTTCTGCCAGGACGCCCTGCGGCCTGCCCTCACTGTCGACGAGGATCGAGCCGTGCTCGGTCTGCTGGATCGTGAGCGACCGCTTGCCCTTGTCTGCGCCGATGAAGCTCGCGACGAAGTCGTTGGCCGGGTTCGCGAGGATTTCCCGCGGACTGCCGATCTGCGCAACCCTCGCACCCTTTTCGAGGATCACGACCTGGTCGCCGAGGAGGAACGCCTCATCGATGTCGTGAGTGACGAAGACCACAGTCTTGTCGAGATCCCGCTGCAACCGGATGGTCTCCTGCTGCAGTTCTGCACGCACGATCGGATCGACAGCGCCGAACGGTTCATCCATGAGCAGGATGTTGGGGTTCGCAGCAAGGCCGCGCGCCACCCCCACTCGCTGCTGCTGCCCGCCGGAGAGCTGGCTCGGGTAGCGGTTGGCGACCGACCTCTCGAGACCGACGGTGTCGAGCAGCTCCAGACCGTCCTGTCGAGCCTTCTTCCGGGGAACCCCGTTGAGCACGGGCACTGTCGCGACATTGTCGATGACCTTGAGATGGGGAAGAAGGCCCGAGTTCTGCATCACGTAACCGATGCTGCGACGCAGTGCTACGGGGTTGCTATCGAGGATGCTGTCGCCATCGATCTCGATGGAACCGGAAGTCGGGTCGACCATGCGGTTGATCATCCTCAGGAGCGTCGTCTTGCCGCTGCCGGACGAACCGACGAGCACGGTCGTCTTGCGGGATGGTATGACGAGGTTGAAGTCCTCTACAGCGACTGTCCCGTCGGGGAAGCGCTTGGACACACCACGGAACTCGATCATCAGCGGGGCTCATTCCTCGTGCGGACACGGATCGACACTTGCCAGTACATCCACTTAACCCTATGCGGGGCCGCAGACATACATCAGCGTCTAAGTATTACGAACCCTTGACAATGCGCCGTGCGGCGCTAGGTTGTCGGCTGCGCGCTGCCGAAATGTCGGGCCAGCATGCCGAACACGAGCTCCCGACCGGCGTCCAGGAAGGCCTGGTCCCCGTTCGAGTCCCGAGCGAAGGCGCGTGTCGCGAGCGCATCCGATACTTCTACGACCGTCTCGAACGTGAAGCGCACGTCGGGGCCGTCGGCGAGCCCGAACCGCGAGAGCATGTTGTCGAGCAGTCGATTCGCGACGATCGAATTGAACGTGGCCTCCTGCGGGGCCGGGCGCATGTCGAGAACGTCACCGAATCGAAGGCCGCGGAACGACGGCTCCGACCTGTACGCCTCGGTGAAGACGCCGAACGCTGAGGCGAACGCATCGGCCCAGTTGGTGTGACGCTCATCAAGGATCTCGTCGCTCACCCTCGTCAGAACACGATTGAGATTGCGGGTGGACAGCGCCTGCAACACCGCTATGCGGTCCGGAAAGTAGCGGTAGACGGTGCCGATGGATGCACCAGCCCGCTCCGCGACCATGGCTGTGGTCATCCGTTCGAAGCCGATCTCGTCGACAACAGCCGCGGCGGCATCGAGCAACGCGGTCAGGCGCGCGGTGCTGCGGGCCTGGACCGGCTCGTTGCGCAATGAAGCGACCGGATCACTCGGGATCGGGATCTCTTGAAGTGCCACAGTGTGCCTCGTTTCTTCTGTCCAAACATTACTGCGCGCCCCACCTCGCTTCTCGGTTATACAGCAAGTTTCGCGCGAGGGCGCAATCCCCACGCGGGAGATCGTCCGCTGGCACAATGGGAGCATGTGTGGAAGATTCGTCGTTGCCGGTGCGACAGCCGACCTGGTCGAGATGTTCGACATCGATCTGGTGGCTCCCGGCCTTCCCGGCCCCTCGTTCAATGTCGCCCCGACAGACCGCGTCAGTATCATTCTCGACACGATCGGCAAGGATGCCGCCGAGGACGATGAACCGGTGCGGAGGATCGAAGCCGCGCGCTGGGGGCTCGTGCCGGTCTGGTCGAAAGACCCGAAATCGGGAGCCAGTGCGATCAACGCGCGCATCGAGACCGCTGCGGAGAAATCGACGTTCGCGACGGCGGTGAAGAAGCGCCGCGCCATCATCCCCGCGACCGGCTATTACGAGTGGACGGTGACGGACGGCGTCAAACGCCCGCACTTCATCCACATGCCCGACGGCCAGCCGATGGTGTTCGCTGCGCTGTACGAATGGTGGCGCAACCCCGCAGAGGCAGACGACTCTGCCGATAAATGGCTGTTGTCGACCTCGATTCTGACCCGCGATTCGACCGGCGCGCTTGCCGGCATCCACGACAGGATGCCGGTGTTCCTCTCCCCCGGGTTGCTCGACGAGTGGCTCGATCCGCACACAGAGGGCAGCACCGAGCTACTCGACGAGATCTCGGCCGGCGGCGTGGAGGTCGCCGAGTACACCGAATTCCACGAGGTAGACAGTGGCGTCGGCAATGTCCGGAGCTCTGGACCGTCCCTGATCGAGCCCGTCGGCTCCGCCTGAGAGCTGGCAGGCCCGGTCGCCCGTAGGCTTGAGCAATGGTAACCGACGCGACGACAGCAGGGTCGGAGCCTTCCGAGCGACTGTCCCACAGGGCAGCGCGCATCGAGGACAGCTTCCATCGCTGGCGCGAACGACGGGGCCGCAAGCGCGGACTCGTCACGACGATCGTGCCCTATGCCGGGTATGGCACGACAACCTGGGCGCGGGTTCTCTGTCGTGTCGTGCTGGCCCAACCGACCGAAGCTCCCACCCAACGTGCCGATAAAGTCCGGGGCTGGCGCAGCTTTTTCAGCATCCCCGTCGAGGACGTGGATGTCACGGTGACGGTCGGAGGGATCGAACATCGAGTGCGGCCCACCCGAGGCGGCATCGTCGACGTGAGACTGGACGCCCCGCTCGATCTCGGATGGCAGGAGGTGACCATCGGAGCCGCCGACACGGAGTCCGTGACGGCACCGATCTTCGCGCTCGACCCCGGCGCTGGTTTCGGGATCATCTCCGATATCGATGACACGGTGATGGTCACGGCCCTGCCGCGACCGCTCCTCGCAGCATGGAACACTTTCGTGCTGGATGAGCACGCGCGAACCCCCGTCGCCGGAATGGCCGTGCTCTACGAGCGCCTCACCCGTGCTGCACCGACTCCGCCGGTCATTTATCTCTCGACCGGCGCATGGAACGTGGCGCCCACCCTGACCAGGTTCCTCGGCAGGAATCTCTACCCCGCGGGTCCGCTGCTGCTGACCGACTGGGGGCCGACCCACGACCGCTGGTTCCGCAGCGGTCAGGAACACAAACGCTCCAGTCTCGCGCGGCTGGCCGATGAGTTTCCCGACATGAAGTGGCTGCTCATCGGCGACGACGGGCAGCACGACGAATCGCTCTACGGCGAGTTCGCCGCAGCTCATCCAGAGAACGTCGCCGGGATCGCCATCAGGCAGCTCTCGAACGGCGAGGCGGTGCTGGCCGGTGGTCGGAGCACGGCGGCCGAGCGCGAACGCACCTCGAACGTGCGGTGGTTCTACGGGCAGAACGGCGCTGAGCTCGCAGCCGAATTATCCGCTGCCGGCCTGTTGGTGGATGAGCCGACCCGGCCCTAGAGCTTCGGTGGCTGAAGGTGCTCGCGGAAGAACGCGTCCACCCGCTGCCAGGCGTCGGCCGCGGCATCCGGATTCGGCCCCATCTTCATCACTCTGGCGAGCGGCCTGAACCACACGGGACCCGCCGGACCCTCGTTCATGAAGGCGTGGCCGGTATTCGGGTACTCCTTGACGTCGTGCACGATGTTCTGGCGCGTGAGCGACTTCTCGAGGGTCGCGGCGGCCCCCTTGAGGCTCGAGTCAGTGGCGCCATAGCTCCCGATGACCGGGCAGGCCTGCCCCAGTGCGTCATCCGGATCCTGCGGGAGCATGCCGTAGTTGCTCGCGGCAGCATCGAAACCCGACGCTGCCGTCATGAGCGCGAATCCGCCACCCATGCAGAATCCGATCACACCCACGGCGCCGTTGGCTTCCGGTCGCGCGAGGACCCACTGCCGCGCTGCCTCGATATCGAGGTAGGCCCGCCCGGTTCCGCTGCGCATGGCTTTCATGGTCGCGACGAGACATCGGCGTGCGCCGCCGTCGCTGTAGAGGTCCGGCATGACCGCCAGGTAGCCGAGCGATGCGAGATGCTCAACCTGCTTGCGCATCTGCTCTTCGATCCCGAACACCTCGTGCACGATCACCACAGCGGGCCACGGACCGCTCCCTGCCGGAATACCGAGAAGCCCACGCAGCACAGGGCTCGCACCATCCGGCTTCTGGTCGATGACGATCTCGGTGAGGGCGACTGCGGTGTTGGCCATAACAGAGTCAAACACAGGTCCAGATCGATCTGAGCACCGCCGGGCTCCGCACGATTCAGGACTGTCATGATGGATGAATGCCCCTGAACATCGAGGAATACGCCGTCATCGGCGATACCCATACTGCCGCGCTCGTCGGCAGCGACGGCAGCATCGACTGGTTGTGCCTTCCCAGGTTCGATTCCGCGTCGATGTTCGGTGCACTACTGGGCGATGAGAATCACGGTCGCTGGCTGCTCGCGCCCGAAGCGTCAGTACACGGCCATCATGGCGTCACGTCCACGCGAAGCTATATCCCGAACACCTTCACCCTTGTCACGCGGTGGGTGACCCCCACAGGAGAAGTCGAGGTCACCGACGTCATGCCCGTCGGAGACCGGCGGGCAGACATCGTCAGGCGTGTCCGCGGGATCACGGGGACCGTCGTCATGCACGTCGATCTCAGATTCAGGTTCGACTACGCCAATGCCATGCCGTGGATCCGGCAGATGCCCGGAAAAGGCCACCATGAGCTCATCGCGGTCGCCGGGCCGGATGCGGTGGTCGTGCGCGGACCCAGGCTGCACGCAGAAGATCACAACCACACTGCCGAGTTCACCGTCAGCGCGGGAGAGACGGTCGACCAGACCATGGCGTGGTACTCGTCGCACCGCGAACCTCCTGTGCCCATCAAAGTCACCAAGCGGATCAGGGAGACGACGAAGTGGTGGCAGCGCTGGGCGTCAGCGGGTTCCGTCTCCCCCGAATACTCCGACGTGGTGCGCAGGTCGCTGCTGGTGTTGCGAGCACTCACGCACGAAGACACCGGCGGCATCGTGGCTGCAGCTACGACGAGCCTCCCCGAGGATTTCGGGGGATCCCGCAACTGGGATTACCGTTTCGTGTGGCTCAGGGACGCATCCCTGACCCTCCATGTCCTGCTCGATCACGGATTCGTCGGTGAGGCCGATTCCTGGCGCAACTGGTTGTTGCGTGCGATCGCAGGGGACCCCGCAGACGTGCAGATCATGTACGGGCTCGCGGGCGAGCGACGGCTCGAGGAATGGGACGTCCCGAGCCTTCCCGGTTACCAGGGCGCCAGCCCGGTGAGGGTGGGAAACGCGGCGTACACCCAGTACCAGGGTGACGTCTTCGGTGAGGTGATGATCGCGTTGCGCGCCGCACGGCAACGGGGCACCGAGGAGCCCGATTTCTCCTGGCCCGTCCAGAGGGCTCTCATGAGCTTCGTCGAAGAGAACTGGCAGCGACCCGATCGCGGCATCTGGGAGATCCGGGGACCGGAGCGCCACTTCACCCACTCGAAGGTGATGCTGTGGGCCGCGCTGGATTGCGCAATCTCTGCCGTGCGAGACTTCGGGCTCGCAGGGCCGGTCGAACGCTGGGAGAAACTCCGCGAGCAGCTCCGCGACGAGATCGAGGCGAAGGGATTCGACCAGAAGCGCAATACCTACACCCAGTACTACGGCAGCGATGGGGTGGATGCCTCGTTGCTGCAGCTCTCCCACGTCGGCTATATCGCTGCCGATGATCCCCGCATGCTCGGCACCGTGGCAGCGATCGAAGCCGAACTGCTCGAGGGGGGATTGCTGCTCAGGTACCGCAGCGAGTCAGGAGTCGACGGACTGCCGGCCGGCGAGAATCCGTTCCTCGCGTGTTCGTTCTGGCTGGTCGAGCAGTATGCGATGTCGGAACGACTGGATGATGCCAGGGAGCTCATGGACCGGCTTGTCGGCTATGCCAACGATGTCGGCCTGTTGAGCGAGGAATACGACGTCGGAAACTCCCGTCAGGCCGGGAATACGCCGCAGGCTCTGACCCACCTGACACTCGTGCGGGCGGCTGACGCGATCTCCACGGCAGTGACCCGGTCGACAGGGTTGAACTAAACTCAAACATTGACTTGACGCCGGCGGAGCGCGCTGCTACTTTTTGAGAGCTGGCCGGTGTCCTCCTAACGGGGGACATCGGTGCTTCAGGTCCGCACCCGACGGACCTGGTTCCTCCCCCGACGGAACGCAGCAATTGTTCACCCCGAACTCGGCCGCGTGTGCGACCGACGCTCTGCTGAGCCGCTTCACGGCGGGACTCAGTGCGGTGACAGCGCTAGTGATCCTCGTCGACGAGATAGCACCTGGTGGGTCGCCTACCCGCCCGCCATGTGCCTCCGCCGACGAGGATCAGCGCTGAACGGGGATCAGTCGGGCCGCCGGCAGACCCATCACCCGGAGCTGTGGTGACGAATACCTGTCATGCTTTCCAACCGCCCTACCCGCACTCGCCTGTATGCGCCCAATGGGCTCGAGGACGCGGCCCTGGGGCTCGTCAGCACGACAGTGTCGGGGTTCGCTGGCTCGACCGTCGCACACCACCTGCCCGAGCGTCGGTCGGACCGTGCGACGTTGTTCCTGCATGGCGCCGCAGGCTCGTGGAGCACCTGGACTCCCCTGATGCGTGCTGCTGCCGACTCGGGATCCGCGCTCACCGATCCCGTGTTTCTCGACCTGCCAGGGTGGGGTGAGGCAGCTCTCGACCCCCTGGCGGGCGGGCCCACCATCGACACCGTGTGCGAACTCGTGCGGGCCGCGGCCCTGAAGCTCGGCTATGCGAGCTGGGATGTGGTCGGGCACTCGATGGGTGGATTCATCGCGATGCATCTGGCCGCTCGCTGGCCCGACGAGGTGCAGTCGGTCGTCACCGTCTCGGGCACGACGTGGTCGCTCGTCGAGAGTGTCGCGCACCCCGTGCGGAATTTCTCAGTGCTACCGAACTTCATCGCCCTCTGGCGCATCATGGCCCTGCTGTCCGCGCTCGGCCCCGCGGGCCGTGCGCTCGTGAACTGGATGCAGTCCGCCCGATTGCTTCGCCCCGCGGTTGTTCCACTGTTTCGACACCCGTTCCGCATCAGCGCCAGCGTCGTCGATGCGCTGGCCCGCGAGATCCGTCCGCCGTCGTTCCTGGCCGCTGTCGACATCACGCGCGGCTACGACCCCGATGCGGTGTGGGCTGGCATCATCTGCCCCGTCACCGCCCTGAAGGGAGACCGGGATGCGCTCGTGCGGGACTCCGACCTCGAGCGGCTCCGGGGGCTGCTCCCGGCATCCCGAACCGTGGTCGTCGCCGATTGTGGTCACTTCGCGAATATCGAGCGACCGGATGCCGTGCTCGACGCGATGCAGCTCGTCGGCGCCCTCAGTCGATAACCGCGAGGCACTCGTCGAAGCAGTGCACGAACCTGCCCGTCTCCCCCGAGATCGTGCGTCGGGCCACCAGCAGCGCATGAGCGGCGTCGTCGATCGTCGCCATCGGTATGGTCCCGGCCTCGACGGCAGCGTGCACGGCCGCGACGACGGCGGCGATGTCGACCTGCTGCACGTACAACAGCATCGTGTTCCCCGCGGCGATGGCGAGCACCGCGTTCTGGCCCTGTGACAGGTATTCGGGCCTGCCCGAATTCTCGAGCATGTTCATATCGTCGGTGATGGTGATGCCATCGAAACCGAGTTCGTCGCTCAGGATCTCGTGCCAGCGCGCTGAGAGGGTCGCCGGAACCGGGTCGACGGCATCGAACTGGAGGCGCCCGAACATGACGAGCTCAGCGCCGGCGTCGATCCCCGCTTCGAACGGGGGCGCGTGGTCCGCACGCCACTGCGGAAGAGTCAGCGCCGTCTGCGGCACACTCGAGTGCGAATCGCCGGGGGCCGCACCGTGGCCGGGGAAATGCTTGAGCGTCGAGAGCACCTCGCCACGCTCACCGGCGACCGCCGCCGCAACCCTGGCCGCGGCATCCTGCGCCGTCGACCCCAGCGAACGGTCGTAGAGGAACGACGATGCATCGGGGACGACGTCGGCGACGATCCCGAAATTGACGGTGATTCCCGCCGACTCGAGCAGCGACCCGCGCTGTGTGAATGCGCTGTCGGCAGCCGTCGCTGGGAGGTTCCGTAGCTGGAGGGCAGAGGGCAACTCGTCGGACGGGATGCGACGCACGACCCCGCCCTCCTGGTCTGTCGCAACGAGCACGGGCAGCCCCGCCTCCCCGGCCATCGTTCCCGTCATGGCCCGCAGTTCATCGACACTGCCTGGAATATTGTCGCCCATGAGGATCAGCCCGCCGAGACCGTTTTCCGAGGCGTATCGGCCCAGTGCCTCCGCGTCGAGACCGGGCTGGTGGGCCATGATCATCGAGCGGATCTTCTCGTCGAGAGTCATGACGCTGAGCCGGTCGTCCGCGTAGTGCTGGACAGGGTCGACCGGGGGCGGCGTTGGCCTCGACGCGGATGGCGAGGCCGACGGTGGCGACGGGCGAGCAGCGGGCGCCGTGCAGCCAACGAGCGCTGAGGTTCCCACCAGCAGCGCGAGCGAGACCGTCGCGGTGCTCCATCGCAGGGCTGGCATCAGGTCACTCAGACTGTGACGCCGGAGCCGAGCCAGGTGAGAGAGGCGAACTGCTCGGGGGTGAGACCGTAATCCTCGGTCGAATGGGCGATGATGGCGCGAAGCTCGGGCACCGCCGTCCCCTCCCGAACGATGATGTCGACACCGGCCGGGGTGCCGAGGGTCTTCGTGAAGTGGATAGCGGCGATCGAACCGTCGTCGCTCAGGCCACCGACGCGCCAGCGGCTGGTGAACAGCTTCAGCATCCCGGTGCCACGCCAGACGAAGCCGCCGTCGGTATAGGTGTCCTTACCGAGGATGTGCCGATGAGCTCCCGAGCGCTTCCCGTGCGCCGCCACAAAGGTCACATCGTCGGAGAGCACCAGTGGGTCGCGCGAGATCAGGCCGTAGTTGAAGCGTGGCTCGCGCCGTTCCCCCGATAACCACATCGGAAAGTTCGTCGCAGCCACGATCCAGCTGCCGGGCAGCAGGTCGGCCAGGGCCTGGTCATCGAGTGGCACGTGCATCCGACCAAACTACCCTCGATAGTGACAGCCGACCTGCGTGTCGGCACATACGATGACAGGATGCTTCGCACAGCGAGCGCGCTGGCGCGGTCGACCCACCCCGGCCCGACCGTCGCAGTGACGGCCATTACGGTCATCCTCGGCGTCGGCATCGGGCTGGACCCATGGCAATGGGCAACGCTCGGGGCCGCGTTCCTGCTGGGCCAGGCATCGGTGGGACTGTCGAACGACTGGATCGACGCTGGACGGGATCGCGCCGTCGGTCGCACCGATAAGCCCGTCGCGGCCGGCCTGCTGAGCGGCACCACGGCCCGAAACGCCGCGATCATCGCTGCGGCGGCAGCGATCGCTCTCACGGTTCCCCTCGGCTGGGCGGCGACGGTGGCCCACTCGGTCTTCATCGCATCGGCCTGGGCCTACAACCTCGGGGTGAAATCCACTGCGCTCTCGGTCGCTCCCTACATCGTGAGCTTCGGCCTGCTGCCCCTCATCGTCACGCTGTCGCGCAGCGAGCCTGCCGTCGCATCCCCCTGGGCGATGCTCGCTGGGGCATTGCTGGGGGTGTCCGCACACTTCGCCAACGTGCTCCCGGACCTGGACGACGACAGGGCCACCGGCGTGAGAGGGCTGCCGCACCGGCTCGGACCGCGGTCAAGCGGACTCGTCGTTGCGGGAGCGCTGGCGGCGGCATCCATCAGCATCGTGGTCATGCCGGGACCGGCACCCGCCTATCTGCTGGCGGGGCTCGCACTCAGCCTTATCCTCGCCATCACGAGTGCCGTGCTCATCGTGCGGGGGCAACCCACCCGCCTGGTGTTCAGGATCATCATCCTCGGCGCCCTTATCGACGTCGTGATGCTGGCGCTGTCCGGCGCCAGGCTGCTCGCCTAGACCTGTGCATCCTCGGCGACAGGGGCGGTCGGATTGCGGATGCCGACGAAGGACACGATCCCCCCGAGGAACAGCAGTGCGGCCGTGACGATGAGCACGCGGTGGAAGCTCGCCACGTCGAGCTGGCCGGCCACGATCACCCCGATGAAAGCGATGGCGACAAGACCGGCGACCCGCGCCACGGCGTTGTTCGTCGCCGAGCCGATTCCCGCCTGTTTCGACGGGATGGAGCCGAGGATGGCGGAGGTCAGCGGGGCCACCGTGATCGAGATGCCGACGGCGAACACGAGGATGCCCGGCAGCACGTTCCACCAGTAGTTCACGTTCTCCCCCATCGTGAGCAGCAGCAGATAGCCGAATCCCGCCATGATCGGGCCCACCGTCATGAAGAGCCGTGGACCGTATCTGCCGCTGAGCGAGCCGAAGATTCCCGACAGGAACACGTTGCCGAGGGAGACCGGCAGGAACGCGAGCGCGGCGATGGTCGCGGGATATCCGGCCACCTGCTGCAGGAAGATCACCACGATGAACCCACCGATGGAGAGCGCCGCATAGATGAACAGGGTCGCGAGGTTGCCCCACGCGAAGTTGCGGTTGCGAAAGATGCCGAGCGGCAGCATGGGAGCTTTCACGCGTGATTCCCACCAGATGAATGCCGCGAACGACAGCAGTCCCAGACCGAACGGGAGGAAGATCCTGGGGTCTCCCCAACCGAAATTCGCCTGCTCGATGAGCGCGAAGACCGGGCCGCCGAGACCGACAATCCCGAGCGCTGCGCCGACGAAGTCGAGCTTCACCCCTTCGGCCCTGGTGTCCTTGTGCCTGAGCACGAACAGCAGCACGAGGGTCAGGCCGATCGGGATCACGTTGATCGCGAACACCAGTCGCCAGGAGAGATAGTCGACGAAGAGACCTCCGACGAGCGGACCGGCCAGGAACGAGGCACTCGTCCACGCCGTCCACGTGCCGATGGCTTTCGCCTGGGCCGCTCCGCGGAACGTCGAGATGATCAGCGCGAGCGAACTCGGCACGAGCAGGGCTCCCGCGATCCCCTGCACGGCCCGCAGGATGATGACGAGCTCGGCGGTGGGTGCGATCACGATGAGCACGGAGGCCACGCCGAAGGCGATGAGCCCGGTGCGCAACACCACGATGCGACCGAACACATCAGACAGTGAGCCCGCGAGCAGGATGAGCGAGCCGAGCGTGATGAGGTACGCATCCACCACCCACTGCTGGGTCGTGAGCCCTCCGCCGAGTTCTTCGCTGATCTTCGGCAGCGCGACGTTGATCACCGAACCGTCGAGGAATGCCACGAACGACGCGAGTATGGCGATCACGAGAATGAGGCGCTGTTCGCGCGTCATCCCCGCCTGCTGGGAGGTTTCTGAAGTCACTGGTTCATTCAACACCCGAGCGCACCGATCCCCCGGCAACCGCGGCGGCGAGCACTGCATCGGGCGCGCGGGCAGCGACGAATGCAGGGTTGAGCCTGCCGCTGGAGCAGAATGGGCAGGTGAGCATAGGAACGAACTGGGCGAAATACCACGAATATCGCGCCAGCACCCTCCACCAGCCGGGAACGATCGATGAGCTCCAGCAGCTCGTCTCAGCGGCCAGCACCATCCGGGCTCTCGGCAGCAGGCACTCGTTCAACGACCTGGCCGATTCCACCGAACTCGTCAGCCTCGCGGCGATGGATCCGAACATCGTCATCGACGAGGAGACCGAGACCGTGTCGTTCTCGGCCGGGCTCACCTACGGCGAACTCGGCGTAGTACTGCAGGGCGCTGGCTGGGCCCTTCGCAACCTGGCGTCGTTACCGCACATCTCGGTGGCCGGGGCGATCGCGACCGGCACCCACGGTTCCGGTGTCACCAACGGCACCCTCGCGCGCGCCGTCTCCGGGCTGGAGATCGTCACGGCGAGCGGAGAGTTGCGGACCATCGGACCGGTCGATCCCGAATTCGACGGCGCCGTCGTCTCCCTGGGGGCACTCGGGATCGTCTCCAGGATCACCCTCGATATCGAGCCGACCTTCGACGTGAGACAGGATGTCTTCTCGGGCCTCAGCTGGAACTCGCTGCTCGAGAACTACGACGGCATCGTGACGCGCGCCTACAGCACGAGCATCTTCACCCGCTGGGTGGATGACGCGGTCGGCGACGTGTGGCTGAAATCCAGGATCGGCGACCGCAAGCCCCCGCAGGAGCTCTACGGTGCCGCCCGCGCTGCGACCGACCTGCATCCGCTGCCCGACGCCTCGTCCAGCAGCACCACCACCCAGGGCGGAATCCCCGGACCGTGGATCGACAGGCTCCCCCACTTCAGGATGGGGTTCACCCCGAGCAACGGGGACGAGCTTCAGACCGAGTACCTCGTGCCGCGCCGGCACGCGGTCGCTGCCATCTCCGCGATCCGGGGGCTGGGCGACCGCATCGCGCCCCACCTCTACGTCTCAGAACTGCGGACGATGGCGGCGGATTCGCTGTGGCTGAGCGGCGCATACGAGACCGACGCGGTGGGCATCCACTTCACCTGGAAGTTCGAGCCAGACGCTGTGCTCGCCCTGTTGCCCGTGATCGAGGATGCCCTGGCGCCGTTCGACGCCAGACCGCACTGGGGCAAGCTGTTCCACGCGGTGCGCCGTGAGCTGTATCCGAAGCTCGGCGAGTTCGTCTCCCTGGCCGAAGAATTGGACCCGACGGGCAAGTTCCGCAACGACTACCTGCAGCGCAACGTCTTCTAGATCATTCCTACGGCGGTGAGGCGCACCACCGCGAGACCCAGCTCGGCGGATTCGGCGAGGTCGATAGTCGCGCTGATCCCCCAGTCGTGATCGCCCGCCGGATCGTCGAAGATCTGCCGGACGGTCCACTGCCGGGCGCCCTCCTCGATCACGATCATCGAGGGGCCGCGAGCGTCGCCGCCGGTGCCGAGCGTGTCGTGTTCGTCGAAGTACAGGTCCATCGCGTCGGCCCAGGCGTCGGCCGTGAATCCGGATGCCGCATCCAGCTCCCCGAGCGCCTCCCAGTTCTCGAGCGCCGCGAGTTGCACGCGGCGGAACATCTCGTTGCGCACGAGCACGCGGAACGCCCGAGGATTCCCCAGCACGCTGGGTGGCGCGGGGGGCACCACTGGCGCGGTCGGGTCGGCCGACGGGTTGATCATCGCCTCCCATTCGTCGAGCAGGCTCGAGTCGACCTGGCGCACGAGCTCGCCCAGCCACTCGATGACGTCGAGCAGCCCCTCGGTCTTGGCCTCGTCAGGGATGGTCTGGCGAGCCGCCCGGTAGGCATCCGAGAGGTAGCGCAGCACAAGCCCCTCCCGGGGCGCGAGCTGGTAGAAGCCGGTGAAGTCGGCGAACGTCATTGCACGCTCGAACATGTCGCGCACGACCGATTTGGGGCTGAGAGCGAAGTCTCCGATCCACGGCTGGGTCGCGGAATACTGCTCGAACGCGGCATCCAGCAGCTCTTCGAGCGGTTTAGGCCACGTGACCTGCTCGAGCAGTTCCATGCGCTGGTCGTACTCGATGCCCTCGGCCTTCATCGCGGCGACGGCCTCGCCCCGAGCCATGAACTGCTGCTGCTGGAGAACCGGGCGGGGGTCGTCGAGGGTCGATTCGAGGATCGAGATCATGTCGAGCGGGTAGGTCGGCGACTCCGGGTCGAGGAGCTCGAACACGGCGAGCGCGAACGGCGAGAGCGGCTGGTTGAGCGCGAAGTTCGGCTGGAGGTCGACGGTCAGCCTGATCTCGATGTTCTCCTCGAAGGTCTCGACGAGTTCGCCGTCGTACAGCGCCATCACGGGCACGGTGATCTGCTCGACGACACCGGCGGCACGCAGGGTGCGGTAGATCGCGAGCGCCTGGCGCGCCAGGGCCAGCTTGCCGTTCCAGCTTTCGTGGCTGTCGAAGATCAGGTCCCGCATGTTCGCGAACGCGTCACCACCGCGGGCGATCACGTTGAGGATCATCGAGTGACTGACCTTCATGTGGCTCGTGAGCAGCTCGGGCTCCGCGGCGATCATCCGCTCGAAGCTGGGTTGACCCCACGACACGAAGCCCTCCGGCGCTTTCTTGCGCACGATCTTGCGCACCTTCTTGGGGTCGTCCCCCGCCTTGGCGACGAGTCTCGCGTTCTCGGCCTCGTGGTCCGGAGCCTCGGCGACGACGGTTCCGGCCGTGTCGTAGCCGGCGCGCCCGGCCCTGCCCGCGATCTGGTGGAATTCGCGAGCGCTCAGCTGGCGCATCCTGACGCCGTCGTATTTGGTGAGAGCGGTCAGCAGCACCGTGCGGATGGGCACGTTGATGCCCACGCCGAGCGTGTCTGTGCCGCAGATCACGCGCAGCAGGCCACGCTGGGCGAGCTGCTCCACGAGCCTGCGGTACTTGGGCAGCATGCCGGCGTGGTGCACGCCGATTCCGGATCGGATCAGGCGGCTGAGGGTCTGCCCGAACCTCGTGGTGAAGCGGAATCCGCCGATCGCCTCCGCGATCTCGTCGCGCTGCTCGCGGCTGATGACCTTGATGCTCGTCATGGCCTGCGCTCGCTCGAGCGCGGCAGCCTGGGAGAAGTGGACGATGTAGATCGGTGACTGCCCGGTCCCGAGCAGATCCTCGACCGTCTCATGCACCGGAGTCATCACGTAGGAATAGTGCAAAGGCACCGGACGATCGACACCGGTGATGAGCGCGGTCTCGCGGCCCGTGCGGCGCGTCAGGTCGTCGGCGATCGGCTTCATGTCGCCGAGAGTCGCGGACATCAGGATGAACTGCACGCGCGGCAGTGTCAGCAAAGGGACCTGCCACGCCCAGCCGCGATCCGGGTCTGCGTAAAAATGGAACTCGTCCATGACGACCTGGTCGACCTCGGCGTCAGCGCCCTGCCGCAGGGCCATGTTGGCCAGGATCTCCGCTGTGCAGCAGATAATCGGGGCGTCGGGGTTGACGCTCGAGTCGCCTGTGACCATGCCCACGTTCTCGGCGCCGAAGATGTCGACGAGAGCGAAGAACTTCTCGCTCACGAGGGCCTTGATGGGTGCCGTGTAGAACGAGCGTTTGCCCTGCGCGAGCGCCGTGAAGTGGGCCGCGATCGCGACCAGGGACTTCCCGGTTCCGGTCGGGGTGCTCAGGATGATGTTGGCGCCGGAGACGATCTCGATGAGGGCTTCATCCTGCGCGGGGTACAACGGGAGTCCGCGGCTTTCGGCCCAACCCGCGAACGCGGTGTATGCGGCATCCGCATCGAACGGACTCGGCGCGAGGTCGAGGAGGGCTGCCATCCCTCAACCGTATCCGGCTGCGCGCACCGGGGCCGCCGCGCCGCCCGCCGCTGCCCGCCGCCCGCCGCGCCGCCCGCCGCGCCGCGCCGCCCGCTGCCCGGCCTGCCGCGCTGCGCTGCCCGCCGCCCGCCGCGCCACTACCTTTCTCGCGTCACTACCGCGCTCACCCTGCCGCGAACTGCGGCATATCGTGGGAGCGCTCAGGCCGCCTCCACGATATGGCGCAGTTCGCGAGATGGACGGATGCGCGAGGGAACGGATCCGAGGGGACGGGCGCGAGGGAAAGGATGCGCGAGGGGACGGGCGCGAGGGGACGGATGCGCGGCGGCGGTCCGGCTCAGCGGCGGCGCTACGCCGAGTGCTCGGCGGCCACTCGCGCGTAGACGGTCTCCACGTATGCCCAGAATCCGCTCACGTCGAGAGTCGTCGCCACCACGGCGTTGGGCGACGGCGAATCGAAGTCGACGACGGTCATCCCCGTGGTGAATTCACCGGTGGTCTCGATGTCGACGCGTGCGGGCCGGGTGTCGAAGAGGTCGGGCCGCGCCACGTAGGCGACAGCGCAGACGTCGTGGACGGCCTGGCCGTCCCAGTCTGGAACGTTCGGATTGAAGTAGAAGGTCGACAGCGGCACGATCAGTTCGTCGGCGAGCGCGCCCAGCCGCGTCATCCGCTCGATAACTATCGAATTGGCCTGCGCCTGGAGGGTCAGGTCGAGCCCGATCATGGTGACGCGCCAGTCGGCGTCGAACACGATCCGGGCGGCCTCTGGATCTGCCCAGATGTTGAACTCGGCGGCCACTGTCGCGTTGCCGCGGGTGTATGACCCACCCATGATCGTGAACGACGCAGCCCAGCGGGCGATGGCCGGTTCCTTCTCAAGCGCCAGGGCGATATTGGTCAGGGGGCCGGTCGCCACCAGGTGGATGCTGCCGGGAGTCGCCCTGAGCACATCGATGATGGCGTCGACGGCGTGGATGCCGGTGACCTCCAGAGTCGCCTCGGGCAGTGTCACGGCGCCGAGGCCGCCGGCCCCGTGCACGTGTGCCGCGTCACGGAACGACCTCGTGAGCGGCCCGGCCGCGCCCGCGGAGATCGGAACCTTCGGGAACTTCAGGTACTCCCGCAGCTGGAGCGCGTTCCTGGTGGTGTTCTGCAGGGCGACATTGCCGCCGACCGTCGTCACCGCGACGAGCTCGATATCCGGATCACCGTGCGCGAGCAGCAGCGCCAGCGCGTCATCGAGCCCTGGATCGCAGTCGAGAAGCAGCTTGTACGGCATAGCTGAAGGCTAGTGCCTGGACTTTTTCGTGCCGGCGCTTTTCAGCCCGGCGGCCTTCCGCACAGCGCCCCAGAGTGCGGCAAACGATCGCGCGGCCTCTGAGGTCGGCCCGAAGGTACCGACGGGCGCGAGCTCCATTCCCATCCGCTCGATGAGCACGGTCGCGGGGACGAACACATCGATGACGTCCCTGTGGGCTGTCGGCAACGTTTCGAGGGCGACACGGTGAGCGGTCTTGCGTCGATCCACCATCGACAGGAAGGCCAGCACCGGTGTCTTCTTATCCGTGTCTGCGACGAGGCGGCCGACCTGCTCGAGCGAGCGCAGCGCCAGCGGTGACGGCACCAGGGGAAGCACGACAACATCCGCGACATGGATGGCGTTCTCCGCGACCAGCGATGCGCCGGGTGGGCAGTCCAGGATGACGACGTCGTAGTCGCCCCTGATCGAATCCAGCACTTTCGCGATGCGCTGAGTCGACTTTCTGGCCCCGTCCATGACGAGTTCGAGGTCACGGTAACTGTCGTCGGCCGGAATCACGTCGAGTCGTTCGAACGCTGTGGGCCTGGCAGCGCTGCCCGCATCGGTCCTGCCGCTGATCAGGGCATCGACACCGCCCTTGACCTTCGGCTTGACGTCGAACAGGAACGTCGCCGCACCCTGCGGATCCAGATCCCATAGCAGCACGCGCAGGTCTTTGGCGGCTTCCCACGCGAGGTTCACCGCGGCCGTCGTCTTACCGACCCCGCCCTTAGTGCTGTACACGGCGACAACCTTCATGCCCTCACCATAGGTGACCGCGGGCCGGGCACGCCCGGGGTTCGCCGTAGAATCTCGTGTGACCTTCGAGAAGAACGAGCCCAGCGGCATCGACCCTGACGATCTCGATGTCGTGCTGAAAGTGCTGTCGCAGATGGCGGATATCGACGAGGAACATCCTGACTTCATCACGGTCCGCCGGGCGACCGCGAAGATGTTCAAGGCCGTCAAGAAGGAACGAAGGCTCGAGAAACGCGCAGTGATCGCCGACGCCGACCGCAGCGTGATCGCCGCGACCGCCACCGGAGCGCCGGATCGAATCGACGACGAGACCCGCGGCATCCCGATCTCGACGACCACCACCGCGCCCACCGCCGGAACACTCATCAAGGCGCGCGCCTGCTACATCTGCAAGAAGCCGTACACGCATGTCGACGCGTTCTATCACCAGCTCTGCCCCGACTGTGCGGCGATGAGCCACGCCAAGCGCGACGCACGCACCGACCTGACCGGCAAGCGCGCGCTGCTGACCGGCGGTCGCGCAAAGATCGGGATGTACATCGCCCTGCGGCTGCTGCGAGACGGCGCCCACACGACGATCACGACCAGGTTCCCCCGGGACGCCGTGCGCAGGTTCACGAGCCTTCCCGATTCGGCGGAGTGGATGCACAGGCTGAAGGTCGTCGGAATCGATCTGCGCGACCCCGCCCAGGTGATCGGTCTCGCCGACGATGTCGCGGCCGCCGGACCCCTCGACATCCTGATCAATAACGCAACCCAGACAGTGCGGCGCTCCCCCGGCGCCTACCAGCCGCTCGTGGATGCCGAGCTCGCTCCGCTGCCGGATGGGCCGCGGCCCGAGCTGGTGACCTTCGGGCACACCAACGACCAGCACCCCCAGGCTCTCGCGCGATCCGTCAGCGCGCACCCGATCCTGGCGGCAGCGGCCGCGAGGGCCGACGAACTCACCGAGCAGGCCATGGCGCCGGGCTCGAGCTCGCTCGAGCGGCTCGCCGCAGGGACGGCGATCGATGCCGGCGGGCTGCTTCCGGACCTCGACACCGTCAATTCGTGGACACAGCACGTCGACGAGGTCGACCCACTCGAGATGCTCGAGGTGCAGCTGGCGAACACCACGGCGCCGTTCATCCTGATCTCCAAACTGCGGCCATCGATGGCGTCGAGCGACGCGCACCGCACATACGTGGTGAACGTCAGCGCGATGGAGGGTGTCTTCGGTCGCGGGTACAAGGGGCCGGGGCATCCCCACACCAACATGGCCAAGGCCGCCGTCAACATGCTCACCCGCACGAGCGCGCGCGAGATGTTCGAGAGCGACCGGATCCTGATGACGAGTGTCGACACCGGCTGGATCACCGACGAACGACCGCATCCGACGAAGGTGAGGCTCGCCGAGGAGGGCTTCCACGCGCCACTCGACCTGGTGGATGGAGCCGCTCGCGTCTACGACCCGATCGTGCGTGGAGAGGCCGGCGAAGACCTGTTCGGCATCTTCCTCAAGGACTACGCACCCGGGTCATGGTAGCCATCCCCACCCCGGGAATGCGGGTCGTCGTGCGGTACAGGTTGCCGTCGGGCCAGGCGACGGATGCTCTCGGCATGCTGATCAGCGCAGACGCATCGACGCTCGTAGTCGACGGCAAGCGCGGGGTGGAACGGATCGCGGTCGACACCGTGATCGCCGCCAAAGAAGTGCCTCCGGCACCCGCTCCCCGCTAGCTTCCCACCCGGCGGAGGTTGCGGACGTCGGTCGGCCCCAGCACGGGAGATCCCCGTCTCCTGGGCAGGTCGACGAGCGCCCACACGATATTCTCGATCGCGAAATACGGGAGATAGGCCGCGACCTGGAGCACGGCGACCGGCAGCATGAGCGCTCCGGCGTAGCTGGCCCAGACGAGGAGCCTCCAGTGGCGACCGCCGATCGTACTCGACGCCAGGGGAAGCGCGATGAGGGCCGCTGCGGCAGGAGTTCCGGTGACGGCGAGAGTGGTGCCCGCCACCACGAGAAGGAGACCGATGATGCCTAGCGCGAGCATTGCGACGAAGCGGGAGGTCGAGTGCTTCTGGTAGCGCTCGAACGACACCACGGTCCACATCAGCCAGGCCCTGAATGGAGCTACTCCGAGCTCGCGGAGCCCGAGCCGGAACGCCCGGTCAATGCGCTCACGCTCGGCAAGTGCATCCACGACAGGAAGCACAGACTGCCGCACCCTCCAGCATTCGCTGTCGTGCACCACCGCGGCGGCCGTCTGCCTCCCGTATGACGCGATCAGGCTCCAGAAGATCAGCGGGACAGAGGCCAGGTCGGTGCGATTGCCGGGCAACGGCTCTGTGGCGCGAATGTGCGCCTCCGCCCAGGTGATGTGTTCCGGGGAGGCGCCGGCCTCCACATAACCGATGCGCTCCCTGAGCTGGAAGGTCGGCGCCGTCACCGGAACCTGGCCCAGTTCGATGGATGCCAACTCCCGGCCCGCGCTATCGATGAACGGCATCTGCTCCCCCTTCGGCGGCGACCCCGACGTCACCTCGTCGCAGGGTACCGTCAGCGACAGTCATCCGCACCTGCGAGGGTCGCCGATATCATGGGAGCCCGAGACCCTGCGAGGTGATGGCGTGTGACCGAAGCGACACCGGCACGCCCGCCGCGGCATCCCGATGTCGACGCCCGCATCTTCGAGGCTGCTCTCCACATCCTGCGCGGCAGGGGCCCGCTCGCCGTCAGCATCGAATCGGTCGCTGCGGCCTCGGGGGTCGCGAAGACAACCATCTACCGTCGCTTCGAGAATCGTGAGTCGCTGCTCACCGCCGCGATCTCCACCGCAGCCACCTCGGTCAGCTTTCCCGAAGGACTCACCGCGAAGGATTCGCTGAGGTGGGTGCTGCGTCACGCGAGCGACACCATCGAGAACGTGGTCGGTCGCGGCACGGTGGCCGCGATCATCATGAACGAGGATCCGCAGTTCACGCAACTGCTGCTCGGGATGATCCGGGGCTCCACGAAGGCACTCAGAGACGACCTGCGCGAACGCGCGATCGCCGGGGAGATCAACCGCGACGTCGATATCGAGCTGGCCATGAGCATCCTTCTCGGCGTGGTCGTGGCCGAACTGATCCGCGGCCGCGCGACAGACGAAGCCTGGGTCGACTCTGTACTCACCCTGCTGTGGCCCGCCTTCAGCGTCTGAGCCGGCGGGCCACGAGGGTTATCGGGCTCAGTGCGGGAGGATCTTGCCCGGGTTGAAGTTCTGAGCGGGGTCTGCGCTTTCGAACAGCCCCGTCATGATCTTCACGCCCTCCTCCGAGATATCCTGCGTGATCCACGGCGAGTGCTCGAGGCCCACACCGTGGTGGTGCGAGATCGTGGCGTGGTTGTCGACGAAGGCCTGCTGGATGGCGTTCTTGACGAGGTTGTACTCCGCGATCGGGTCGTCACCGAAGGTGAAGGCGAACGTGAAGTACAGGCAGGCCCCCGAGTGGTAGGAGTGCGACATGTGGCTCATGATCCAGCCGTCGTTACCGAGCTGGTCGTAGGCGCCCTGGGCCGCCTCGTAAACAGCCTTGTGCACACCGACGAGCTTCGACCACGGCGCCGCGGTCTCTGACACGTCGCCCGCCGCCCCCATGTCGAGCAGGAAGTCGCGCAGGTACGGGGTGTCGAACTTCTTCTGGTCGTACAGGATGCCGGGGCCGGTGCCCACGCCCATGCCACCGTGCTTCTTCACGATGTCATCGACGAGCGACTTCTGGTGCTTCGCGTGGGAGACGCTGCCCTCGAATCCGATGAACGACAGGCAGATGTCGTCGAGGTTCCAGCCCTTGGCTTTCATGATGCCCGGGAGCGCCGACTCCGCCATGAACTTCGACACGCCCTTGCGGTCTTTCGACGTCGCGAGCGAGAACGAGGTCTCTCGCGAGTCCGAGATCCTGGTGATCGAGGGGGCGGCATCCGATTCGCTGATGGCCTGCATGGCGGCGATCCCCGACGCCCAGTTCGGGAAGAAGTAGGCATAGACATCGCGCTTCTCGGGGATGCGGTGCACCTGCACGGTCACCTCGGTGATAACGCCGAGCTTCCCCTCGCTTCCGAGGATCATCTCGCGCACACTCGGGCCGCTCGACGTCGACGGCAGCGGTCGCAGCACGAGCACCCCGCCGGGGCGCACCACGCGCATGCCGCGCGCGATGTCGGCGATGTCGCCGTACTTGTCAGACTGCATTCCGGATGACCGGGTCGCGACCCAGCCACCGACGGTGGAGTGGGTGAAGCTGTCGGGGAAGTGACCGATGGTCCAGCCCAGCTTGTTCAGCTGCTCCTCGAGATCGGGACCCTGGGATCCGGCCTGGATGCGGGCGAGTCCCGAATCCGTGTCGATGTCGATCACGGCCCGCAGGCGACCGAGGTCGAGGGAGACGATCGTGCGGGTCTCAGTGGGGATCGGCTCGAGGCTGCCGGCGATGTTGCTGCCGCCGCCGAACGGGATGATGACGGCGTTGGCTGCGACCGCGGCATCCACGATCTGCTGGATCTCGGCCTCGTCGGCCGGGTAGATCACGACGTCGGGGCTACGGAGGATCGCGTTGCTTCGCACGCGGATCAGGTCGCGGATGCTCTTGCCGTAGGTGTGGACCACGCGAGCCATGTCGTCTGTCGTGACGTTCTCGGCGCCGACGATCTCCGTCAACCGCGCGGTGAACTCCTCGGTGGCATTGCTGGATGGCACGTTGAGGTCGTCGAACGACGGCTCCCCCGCGCGCACTGCGGTGCCGAGGTCGAGGCCGACCGCGAACTTGACGAAGGGCGCGAAACCCGGCTTGTCTTCATGGTGGAACCCCACACCGTCAACGCCCCAGCCCCACCACTTCATGTGGTGCACAGCGGTGCGGTCAATAGCCTTGGTCATGTCGTTCCTTTCCGGGCGCGAGCCGGCATCGGTCGCACAGTTTCATGCAGGCGACGAACCTCGCCTGAAAGTCGTCGCGAGAACTGCTCGGCAGTCTCGCCCTCGTCAGGTCGCATCGGTGCACCGAACACGATGGTGACCGGATACCGTCCGCGAAGGGGCCAGTTCACGCCCCGGGGCATGGCCTCACTCGCCCCGACCAGAGCGATGGGGAGACACGGTGCTCCCGTGGTGATGGAGAGCGCTGCAGCGCCGGGCTTGAACGGGCCCATCTCGCCGTACTTCGACCGGCCGCCCTCGGGAAAGATGAGAAGGGGCACCTTGCGCTCGAGCAGCGCGCGCGAGGATCCCGTGCGCTTGCCCTCGGAGTTCCGCTCGATGGCGAAGGCGTTGAAGAACAGTGTCGTGAGCCATTTGCGCCACTGCACGTCGAAGAAGTAGTCGGCGGCCGCCCCGGCAGCGAGGTACCGCGAGAGCCGCCTCGGCAGTCCCCCGATCACAAGCGGGGCATCCAGGTGGCTCGAATGATTGGCGACCGCGATGTAGGGCGCGTCGAGGTTGCGGATCGCGTCTTCGCCACGGATCGTCACCCGCACGAGCCGCCAGACCACGGGCTTCAGGATTCCGCGCTGGGCGAGGAACCTGACTCCCGCAACCCCTGAAGACGTGAATCGATCCATCGACGGGCTCACTGGTTTTCGGCCTTCATGTCGTTATGTTCGGAGCCCTGCGCTGGTTGGGCTGTGTCAGTTCTGCTTGACGAAATTTTGGACGAGATCCAGTGGATTGCGGCTCGAGGCGCGTGCCGGGCAAACCACCCGAGTACACGGTAGCGAAGAGTCGGTATGGAGATGACCCTGCCGCGCTGTGCGTCGCGCAAAGCTATGCGCACGACGGTATCGGGCTCGGTCCACAGGACCCCGGGAATCGAACTCCGACGCACCCCTGAGCGTTCGTGCCACTCCGTGCGCACCCAGCCCGGAAGCACTGCGGTGACGCTCACACCGGTGCCACGGAGTTCTACGGACAATCCCTCGCTGAACGCTGTCACCCACGCCTTGATGGCGCCGTATGAGCCGGTGGCGAGGTACGACTGCAGGCTCGAGATGTTGATGATCTTCCCGCCGCGCCCCTTCATCGTGCGTCCGGCTGCTCCGCCCAGCACGAGGACTGCGCGGCACATGACGTCGAACGCGTGGTCATGCGGTGACGTGTCGGTGGACGTCAACGGTGCCCGCAGTCCGAAGCCGGCGTTGTTGACCAGCACGTCGAGGGGGCGAGCTGGGTCCTCGATGCGGGCGACCACTCTCGCGACATCCGTCCGATCGGCGAGATCGGCGGCCATCGTCTCTACCTGTATGCCTGAAGCGGCATACAGCTCGGCCGCCATCGCGTCCAGCCTCGCTTTATCGCGGGCGACGAGCACCAGATCGAACCCCTGGGCAGCGAGTTGCCGGGCGAATTCGGCTCCGATGCCGGATGTGCCGCCCGTGATGAGAGCCGTTGCCATGTCCCTTACATTACGCTACGGGCCCCGTAGCGACTGGCTAGTACACTTGACGGGATTCGTCCCGCGCTTTGGAGGTAGTTCGCATGCCGGAACATAAAGAAGCTCCCGCGGAGAGGGAGGTCGACATCATGCGATTCCCCGCACCCGACTTCGATGTCCGGGAGTATGCGAGGGACGCTGCAGCGAGTCATCGCGACGAACTGGAGCTCGACGAATACAAGAGCGCTCCGCTCAGCGCAGACGCCCTGCGCCTGCTCAGGTACCTGCAGATCATCGAACGCGCCACCATGACACACCTGCGTGGTGTCCTGGTCACGGCCACCCACAAGGACGCTCGGATCACGGCGTTCCTGACGACCTGGGCCTTCGAGAAGTACTGGATCGCTGACGCCTTCGAACAGATCGGTCTCGCGCATCAGCCGGACGGCACCGATGTCGACCGTGCTCCGTTCATCACGCCCGTGGAGCGCACCATCCGTGAAGCCATCTACGCGAACATCGTGGGGCTCCCCATGATCGCAGTGCACATGACGCTCGGCACGATCGACACCTGGCTGAGCCAGGCGGCTTACCGTCGACTCATCGAGATCGAGCCGCACCCGCAGCTCACCAGGACTATCGAGAAGTTCCTTGCGCTGAAAGACCGTCAGCTCGAGTTCTTCGAACTCCAGTCCCGGTACCGTCTCACAGAGTCGGCGCAGGCTCGAAAGATCACGAAGCGACGACTTCAGAAGACCCCATGGCCGGTCGGTGCGAAAGCCGAGCCGCCCCATGAAACAGAATTCTTTTTCCAGCGGCTCTTCGGATCAGCGAAAGAGATCATCAGCGAGCTCGACGCCCGCATCGATACCCTTCCCGGCCAGTCCGGGCTCAACCTCATCGGAAAGGCCGCCAGGCTGTGACTGACGCTCCCCACACTCCCGCAGGCGCAAAGCCTGCACGCAAGACGCCCGTTCGCAAGAAACCCCTTGCGGCACGGGCTCCGGCCACGAAGAACACCGTGCTCACCAACGAGCACGTGTTCATTACGGGAGGGACGGGGTTCGTCGGGCAGGCACTGCTCGAACGACTGCTGTCGTCGCATCCTGACACCCGCATGACCGTGCTGGTGCGCGGAAAGGGCAGCCTGACGGGCCAGGCGCGACTCGCCGGGCTGCTGCGCAAGCCGGTCTTCAAGAACTGGATCGAGACCGTGGGCGAGGATGAGGCGCACCGCCAGTTCTCGACCCGTGTCACCGCCCACGAGGGCAGCCTCGGCAACGTCGGAACGCTTCCGGATGACATCGACGTCGTGATCCACAGCGCTTCGACCGTCTCATTCGATCCACCGATCGACGAAGCATTCGACACCAATGTCGGCGGAGCGCACGGCATCTACGGCGCCCTGCTGGCCAGCAAGAGCACCCCCCACGTCGTGCACATCTCCACGGCGTATGTCGGCGGAATCCGCAAGGGCATCGCGCCCGAGGCATCCCTCACCCACAACGTCGACTGGCGCGCGGAGTACGAAGCGGCGAAGTCGGCCAGGATCAGGGTCGAGCTTGAGTCACGCCAGCCGGAAGCCCTACGCGCGCAACTCACCGCGGCGAAGGCTCGCCACGGCAAGACCGGCCCGCAGGCCGTTGCAGGATTCGCCGAAGCCGCCCGCACAGCCTGGGTGCGCGAGCGCCTCGTCGACTATGGCCGCACCCGCGCCGAGAGCCTGGGCTGGACCGACGTCTACACGCTCACCAAGGCATTCGCCGAGCGCGCGGCAGAAGAGCTGTGGGCACAGTCCGGCCACCGCCTGTCGATCGTGCGTCCGTCCATCATCGAGAGCTCGCTGCATCACCCGTTCCCGGGCTGGATCGACGGCTACAAGGTCGCCGACCCGCTCATCATCGCCTACGGCCGCGGCCAGCTCCCGGATTTCCCGGGTCTGCCGGACTCGATCCTCGACGTGATCCCCGTCGACTTCGTGGTCAACGCCGCGCTGGCTGTCGCCGCTCGCGACGCGAAGCCGAACGAGCCGAAGTACTACCACGTGAGCTCGGGAGCCAGCAATCCGCTGCCGTTCCACCGCATGTACGAGAACGTCAACCGTTACTTCACCGAGAACCCGCTTCCCGATGGCACCGGCCACATCACCGTTCCGCTGTGGCGATTCCCCGGCGGCGTCCGCGTCGAGAACGCGCTGGCTCGCCGCGAGAAGCAGGCGGCGACCGCCGAGCGGCTCATCGAGCACCTTCCGACGACCCCGCGCACTCGAACCTGGCTCGATACCGTCACCAAGGGCAAGCACGGGTTGCAGAAGCTCCGCGCCTTCACCGAGCTCTACCGTGCATACGTGCAGACGGAGATCATCTTCGACGACACGAACACCAGGGCACTGTTCCTTTCCCTCCCGGACGATGTGCAGAAGAACGAGGGATTCGACGTCACCGAGATCGACTGGGAAGACTACTTCCAAAAGGTGCACTTCCCCGCGGTCACCACTCTCACTCGCGCATTCGGCAAGCGACCGGCCGCCAAGGAGCGCGCCACCCGCGCCCTCCCCCAGCGGTCCGATGTCGTCGCGATTTTCGACCTCGAGGGTACGGTGCTCGAGTCGAACCTCGTCAAGCAGTACCTGCAGTTGTGGTCGGGAAGCGTTCCCCGCAAGCGGGTCGCTCACGACCTCGGCAACTTCGCATTCTCGCTGCCCAAATACTTCAGGGCAGAGCGTCGCGACCGTGGAGAGTTCATCCGCACCTTCATGCGCCGCTACCAGGGCTTCAAGGTCAGCGAGATCCAGGGTCTCGTCAGCGGCAGTTTCGGTCGCGCCATGCTCAGGCGGGCGCTGCCGGATGCCCTCCGCCGGGTCCAGGCGCATCGCGACGCCGGGCACCGCACCGTGCTGGTCACGGGAACCATCGACCTCATGGTCGAACCGTTCCTGCCCTACTTCGACGAGGTCGTTGCCGGAAGCATGCACGAACGCAACGGCGTCCTGACCGGATTCCTCGCCGATCCGCCGCTGGTCGATGAAGCCCGCGCAGCGTGGTTGCGTCACTACGCGGCCAAGAACGGGTTCGATCTCGAGCACTCCTACGGCTACGGGGACAGCCACGCCGACCTCGTCTGGCTCCAGCTGCTCGGAAACCCGAGCGTGGTGAATCCCGACATCAGCCTCTACCGGCACGCCATGGAAAAGCACTGGAACGTGCTCGACTGGAAACGCGGTTCCGCGACATCCAAGCCCATCCTGCCGATGCCTACGAACAACAAGAGAACAGCATCAGACACCGCTGCACCCGAAGCACCACAGAGCACGGAAGGAGTCGGGCAGACCTCCTAGGTCGGTCCGCGGCATCCCATGGCATTTGATATCGACAAGTACACCTCCACGTCCAAGAAGGTCGTTTGGGGTGACCTCGATTTCGACCAGTTCCGCACCAACCCGCTGCCCGAAAGCACGCTGCGGAGCCTCAGGTACATGGCAGATATCGAGTACCACACGGTCTGTTACCTTCGGGACCTGCTTGTCACTCCCTCCCACAAGGAGGCCGATGTCAGTGCGTTCATGACCATGTGGAACCGCGAAGAGTTCTGGCACGGCGAGGCTCTCGCTGCTGTCCTCGGCGCTCACGGTGTGACTCTCGACTTCGACCAGCTCAAGGCCACGCGCCTGAAGCTGGGCTGGAAAGACCGCCTCGATCCGATCAAGCAGTCACTGCTCGGCAACATCGTCGGCAAGGATTTCATCGCCGTGCACATGATCTGGGGCGCCGCCAACGAATGGTCGGCTGTTGCCGCCTACAACCGCATGGCCGAGCTCGAGCAGCACCCCGTGCTGGCCGAGCTGCTGCGCCGTATCGCCAAGCAGGAGGCGCGTCACGTGGCCTTCTACGCGACGCAGGCGAGGGAGCGACTCGGCAAGAGCAGGAAGGCACAGGTGCTCGCGCGCTTCGCGCTCAAGAACGCCTGGGGCCCCGTCGGTTCGAGCGTCATGGAGCCGGCCGAGGTCACCCACGTGATGGGTCACATCTTCGCCGGGCCCGAGGGGCTGCGCGAGATCCGCAAGCTCGACGAGCACATCTCCCGCATGCCGGGGCTCGACGGGCTCACCATCGTCGAGAACTCGCTTCGCAATAAGTACGGATACGTCGCAGCCTGAATTTCTGCGGCCTGATTTCTGCGGCCTGATTTCTGCGGCCTGATTTTCTTTGTGGATCGGCGTCATAGCGGTGCCGATCCGCAGTCTCTTCCCGTGAGCAGCTACCCCCTGCTCGCGCGCGTACCCGCGTGCACGGTCGAGACGAACGGAAGAGATGTCTGCCAACGCTGTTGTCACAGAGATTGAAGCCAGGCTCCTGCAGGGTGCGGCAACCGGCGATATTGCCGCCTTCAGCGAGTTGTACAACCGGATGAGCCCGCGCATCCTCGGGCTCATCGTCCGGATACTCCGCGACCGCGCGCAGTCCGAAGAGGTCGCCCAGGACGTCTTCCTCGAGATCTGGCAGCAGGCGGCACGGTTCGATCCCGCACGTGGCAGCGCCGTGGGATGGATGTTGCGCACAGCCCACAACCGCGCGGTCGACAGGGTGAGGGCGTCCGAGGCCAGCACCGCGCGTGACTGGCGGCAGGGCATCCGGGAACTCAACAACTCGCAGGACTCGACCGACGAGGTAGTCTCACTCCGTCTCCAGAGCGTGAAGATCGCAGAGGCGATGGATGCCCTTCCCGAACTCCAACGCCAGGCCATCGATCTCACCCACCTCCAGGGCCTGACGCAGACCGCGGCGGCCGAGCTGCTGTCCGTGCCGCTCGGCACCGTCAAGACCCGAGTCCGCACCGGGCTGGCGAGGTTGCGCAAGGAACTCGAGGCCGCCTGACGGCTCAGTGCTGTTCAGTCGCCGAGCTGCTCAGTCGCCGAGCTGTTCTCCCCGGAGATCGACGAACTTGGCCGCCATGGTCGGATTGCCGCGGGTCAGCTTCTTGATCGTGACATCCTGAGCCTTGTCATTGGCGAGCCGCAGGTTGCGGTTTGTGCCGAGCAGGGCCTCTTTCGTCTTCTGCAGGTGATCGATGGATTTGTCGATCTCGTCCACGGCAGTCTGGAACCGCCGCGATGCCAGGTCGAAGTTGCGCGCGAATCCGCCCTTGAACGATTCGAGTTCCTCCTCGAAGCGGGTCACATCGATGCTCTGCGCCTTCACGAGCGCCAGTTCGGACTTGTACGTGAGCGAGTTCATGGCGGCGTTACGCAGCACCGTGATGATGGGGATGAAGAACTGCGGGCGCACCACGTACATCTTCGGGAAGCGGTGCGAGACGTCGACGATTCCCGAGTTGTAGAGCTCGCTGTCCGGCTCCAGAAGGGAGACGAGCACCGCGTACTCGCAGCCCTTCTCGATCCTGTCTTTATCGAGCTCCTTGAGGAAGTCCTCGTTCTTGTGCTTCGTCGCGGTCGTGTCGCTCTCGTTCTTCATCTCGAACATGATCGAGACGATCTCCGTGCCGGCGTCGTCGGAGTCACGGAAGATGTAGTCGCCCTTGCTGCCGGTGCGAGCGTCGTTGTCTTTCTCGAAGTATGCCCGCGGGAACGCCGTCGCGCGGATCTGGTTGAACGTGACCTCGCAGTGCTGCTCCAGGGTCTCGCCGATCATCTTCGTCGACAGCCTCGCCTTCATGTCGCGCAGTCGCTCGATAGCGTCGTCGCGATCCCGGATCTGGGTCTCGTACTTATCCCTGAGCGACGTCTCGGCCAGCTTCTTCTCCAGCTCGACACGCTCCAAACCGTTCTTCAGCTCGTCGCGCTCCTTCTCCACGGCGCCGAGCGCCTGGGTGATGGCCAGCTGCTGCGATACTTCTCCCGCCTGCAGCTTCGCCTCGAGGTCCTGGATCAGCGAATCTTTCGCCGCGGCGATCTTCTGCACCTCGTTGGCCAGCTTCGCTTCGGCCAGCTCTTCCGCCGAAGTCGAGCTCCGCCTGGCCTGATCCAGCTCGGATCGCAGGGCATCCCGTTCCTTCTCGACCTCACTGAGGGCCTCGACTACCGCGAGCTTTCGCGCGACCTCTCCGCCTTCGAGCTTCGATGTCAGGGCCTGGATCTCGGCGTCTTTCGTGGCCGCCGCCCGCTGCAGTTCGGTGGTGAGTCGCGCCTCGGCGAGCTCGACGGCGCTGCGCTTGTCCTGCTCAGCCAGCTCCAGCCGGTCGTGCAACTGCTGTTCGAATTCGCTGTCGCGAACCTGCTTCACGATGTCGGCGTATCCTGCCTCATCGATCGTGAAGGCCTTGCCACAGTGCGGGCACGTGATCTCGTGCATCGGAGGGTCCTTTCGGATGTCGCTCGACTCGGGGCGTGGTCACACGCAGCGCCCCGTAGAACCATATCCGGACCTGCAGACAGGATGCTGCTGCCGCACCCCCGCCGGCGGCCGTCGGCACTGAAAGCGCAGTTTTCGCCTTCTACGCATCGCTTGAGGGCGAAAAGTGCGCTCTCACCCGCTCGACTTCGCGGATCTTCACGGTCCCAGACTCGCCGCAGACTCGTCGCGGCGGATCGAGAGTGCAGCTTGTGTCGTTATCCGGGACCGGATTCCCGCAGATACTGCACTCTCGATCACGTTTCGTGGCGATGTCGAGGCCGGCGGCGCTGAGAGCGCAGTTTTCGCCTTTTGCGCACCGGTTGGGGGCGAAAGGTGCGCTCTCACCGGGGCCGGAACCCGCCCGGGCAAGGAAAAAGCCCCGGAACCTTTCGATTCCGGGGCTTCCTGGGTGGATCCAAGGGGATTCGAACCCCTGACCCCCTGCATGCCATGCAGGTGCGCTACCGGGCTGCGCCATGGACCCCAGCCTTCCCGCAAGCGCGAAGACAACTTGTCAAGGATACTACATCCGGATGCGGTCGCGAACCCGGGGACAATGGAACCATGGCCCCGGAACCGATCACCGTCTCTGTCACCCGCCACGTCGACCCCGAGCGGGCGAAGGAGGTCGCGGCCTGGGCCAGGGCCGGGCAGGATCTGCTCAGCACCTCCCCCGGGTATCTCGGCTCGGGCTGGGTCAGACCCGATCCCGCGAGCCCCGAGTGGCACATGCTCTTCAGGTTCGCGGATGCCGCATCCCTCGCCCGCTGGCAGGAATCCCCCGAACGTGCGTGGTGGGTTGCCTCCGCCCTCGGGATGGTGGAGCACGATGCCGAGGAACATCGCACCGGGATCGAAGGGTGGTTCGATACACCGTCCACTGTCGAGATTATCGACACCGCGACATCCACTCCGCCGCGCTGGAAGCAGATGATCTCGATCTTCGTGGCGTTCTTCCCGCTGAGCCTGCTCGCCAACTGGGCGCTGACGCCCCTCACCCACGACTGGCCACTCGTCTTCCGGGTGCTCATCACCGTGGTGCTGGTCACGCCGGTCATGACCTACCTCGCCATGCCGCTCGTCACGAGGGCCCTGCGCCCCTGGCTGACCCGCTGAGCGGGCCGCCAGGGACGCTGCGACAGAACCTAGGAGACGGGGACGACGAGGCCGCCCCAGGTGTCCTGCTCGAACTGTGCGACCTCGGGCGAGGTGAGCAGTTCGAAGAGCTTCTGGATGCGCGGGTCGTCCTGCAGTTCAGGTCGTGTCGCGAGGATGTTGAAGTACGGGCTGTCATCGCCCTCAATCAGGATGGCCTGTTCTGAGCTGAGGCCGGCGGGCAGGGCGAACGAGATCGTCACGAACGCGGCATCCACGTCCGGAAGCGCCTGCGGCAGCGTCGCGTTCTCGATCTCGACGAACTCGAACTTCTTCGGGTTGTCGGTGATGTCATTCAGGGTGGTCGCGCCATCGGCGATCTCGATCAACCCTTCGCTCGCGAGCAGGCCGAGAGCGCGACCCTCGTTCGTCGGGTCGTTCGGAATGGCGATCTTCGCGCCATTCTTCAGGTCGTCGAGGCTCGACACCGAATCGCTGTAGAACGCCGCGCTCGGGAGGTAGGCCTCGCCGACGCTCACGAGGTCGCTGCCGGTCGACTCGTTGTAGGTCTCCAGGAAGGTCGAGTTCTGGAACAGGTTCGCATCGATCGACCCGTCGCTGAGCGCGATGTTGGGGGTGTTGTAGTCGGTGAACTCCTGGAACGTGATGTCGAGGCCGGCATCCGCCGCCAGATTCTCCTGTACGAAGTTCAGGATGTCGCCCGCCGGGGTCGCGAGAGCGCCGACCGAGATCGAGCCGAGGCTGCCATCGGCGCCCGAGGTGTCGTCGGCGGCAGGGGTCGAGGCGCAGCCGGACAGGCCGAGCGCAACGACGGCGGCGGAGGCTGCCACGGCCAGTCGGGCGCGGCGGGGGAAGGTGAATCGCATGGTGGAGTCTCTTTCTGCAGTGGTGACGGAGGTGGGAAGGGTTGGGGGGTCAGGCGCCGGGGCGCACGCTGCGCAGCAACGAGCGGGACGCGGCATCCACTCTCGATGTCGACGATGAGCGCCTCGCGAACCGACGAGCGAAGTGGGTGGCGATTGCCTGCAGGATCATGACGATCACGAAGGTGATGACGATGACGGCGGTCATGTGGATGACGCTGTAGCGCTGGTAGCCGTAGCGGATGGCGACATCGCCCAGCCCACCGCCGGCCACCGTACCGACCATCGCGGAGAAATTGATGATCGACGTGACGGTGGTCGACAGGCCCAGGATGATCGACGACAGTGCCTCGGGAACGAGCACCTTCGACACCACATGCCAGCGCGTGGCTCCGAGGGAATCTGCGGCCTCGATGAGGCCAGAGTCGACCTCCTTGATCGAGATCTCGACCATGCGCGCGAAGAACGGGATCGCCACCACCGACAACGGAACGATCGCCGCCGTCGAGCCGATGAACGTTCCTACGACGAGACGGGTGAACGGGATGAGCGCCACCATGAGGATGATGAATGGCACGGAACGGCCGAGATTCACCAGGAAGTCGAGGACGCGGTTGATCACCACACCGGCCGTTCGCGAACCGAAGGGGCGCGCGAACACTCCCCCTGCCTCGGTCCCGACGAGAACGACGCCGAGCGGAAGGCCCACGATCACGGTCACGAGCAGGGCGACGCCGACCATGTACAGCGTCTGCCCGGTGCCGACGAGCAGCACCTGGATGAGGCCCTCCCAGAAGCCCGGAGCATTAGGGTCGATCACGTCACCACCTCCACGAGCAGGTTCTGGGATCTCAGGTCAGCGATCGCAGCATCGTTCTCCCCCGGCGAGCCGGGCAATTCCAGTCGCGTGCGGCCGGCCTGGTTTCCGTCGATCGTCTCGATGACGGCACCGAGGATGCTGACGTCGAGACCGTGGGTCCTGGAGAGTTGCGAGATGACGGGCCGGTCGGCGGTGCCCCCGCTGAAGGTGATGTCGATGACCGTCCCCCCGGATCGTGGCTCCACGGGACCGAGAGGGAACAGGTCACGGGCGAGGCGGGAGCCCGTCGTGGAGATGAGATCGACGAGCTTGCCGGTCTCCACGACCCGCCCGTTCTCGAGCAGGGTCGCGGAGTTGCAGATCGACTTGACTACCTCCATCTCGTGCGTGATGAGAAGCACAGTCAGTCCGAGTTCGGCATTGATCGTCTTCACGAGCTGGAGAATGGAACGGGTGGTCTCCGGATCGAGCGCCGATGTCGCCTCGTCAGACAGCAGAACACTGGGCTTCGACGCAAGGGCTCTCGCGATACCCACTCGCTGCTTCTGGCCGCCGGAAAGCTGCGAGGGATAGGAGCCCGACTTATCGCCCAGCCCCACCAGATCCAGGATCTCGGATGACCGCTTCGAGCGCTCCTTCGACCCGACGCCGGCGATCTCGAGCCCCAGCTCAACGTTGCCGCGCACCGTGCGGCTCGACAGCAGGTTGAAGTGCTGGAAGATCATTCCGATGCTGCGGCGGGCCTCGCGCAGTTGCCCGACCGGGAGCGCGGTGAGGTCGCGATCGGCAACCACGATGGATCCTGAGTCGGGCCGCTCGAGCATATTGATCGTGCGGATGAGCGTGCTCTTGCCTGCGCCGCTCTGCCCGACGACTCCGAAGATCTCGCCGGGCGCGACATCCAGACTCACGTTATCGAGTGCACGCACGGAGTTGTCGGCGCGCCCAAAGAACTTGGTGACATGCTGGAGTTGAATCATCGTCTTTCCGGGGTCGTGGTGAAAGGTCACACGACAACGGGCGACAAAAAACAACAGGCTCAGTACTCAGTCTCGCCGCGATCGTTGCTCGCAGCGAATTCGTTACCCCGTGTTGCGGCGCCTACTCCGCTGGTTTGGCGGCAGTGAGTTCGAGGGGAATCGCCGGGCAGTCTTTCCACAGGCGTTCAAGCGAGTAGTACAGCCGGTCTTCCTCGTGGAAGACGTGCGCGATGATGTCACCGAAGTCGAGCAGGATCCATCGGCCCTCCGCTCGACCTTCACGGCGCAGGGTCTTTGCTCCGGCTTCGAGCATCTTTTCTTCGATCTCACCGGCGATAGCCTGCACGTTGCGCTCGTTACGCCCCGTCACGAGAAGGAAGATGTCGGTCAGCGGGAGGGGTCCGGATACGTCGAGCGCGACGATATCTTCACCCTGCTTGGCGTCGGCGGCAAGAGCGGCAACGGTGAGAAGTTCGCGGGCGCGCGAAGTGGCAGTCACAAGATCCTTAGTGGGAGGGAATTGAGCAAGGGAAGAGAATCAAAATACGTTGAAGGCGAAAGCCGCCACCAACAGTCCGGCGACAACGACGGCAAGCGACGACGCAGCGATGAGCAGTCCGGTCAGGGCCTTGGTGCCCTTGGGCTTCTGGGTGTGGGTGACCCCATGAGCCGAGGCGTGGGTGCTGACGGCACGGATGGCGCGCACCGGAGACGAGTCGGTCGAGATGACTTCGGCATCGTTCAGGTCGAACAGTGCATCCATGCTTTCGCCGTCGAAGCGGTCAGACTGACCGGTCGACGAGAGATTGCGAGGCAGATCGATGGAGCCGGTGAGCATGATCTCACCCGCGCCCGTCAGCGGCCCGCGGATGTCAGCACCATCGGGAATGGACGGCAGGACCAGGGCATTGGTGGTGGAGATTCCACTGCCGATCGTGCGGCTGATGGTGCCTTCAGCAGGTCCATCCTCATCGACGTCGTCCTGGGCCGACCAGTGGCCCGTAGGGGGCGTCCAGTGAGACTCGGTCGGCGCAACGGGGACGGCAGCATTTTCGACGTCGCGGGAGCCATCCTCGGCGGGGACTCTCGTCAGAGCGTCGAACTCCGCCAAGGCGTCAGAGAGAGCGGGACTCTCCTCGGCCGCGGGCGCGACGGGCGGCAGAAGCGGGTCGACCAGCGGCGTCGGCGAGGCGGCGTCGGTGGAATCCGCCGGAACCGGGGACAGAAGGTCGGCAGGCGCGACCGTAGGCGCGGCCGGAGGGACCTGGAACAGGCTGTCGAAGGGCGAGAGAGCGGGAGCAGTGAAGGCCACCTCGTCGACAGCGGCAGCATCATCGGCCGCGATCTCTTCGGCGCTCCCAGCGGGAATGGTCGGATCGACGAGTGGCGGCGGGGTGCTGGTGACGTCCGATTCCGCCGGTGCCGACTCTGCCGCGGGAGGTGACTCTGCCGCGGGAAGTGACTCCGCCGCGGGAAATGACTCTGCCTCCGCATCGCCCTCGTTGTCATCGTTGAAGGTGGTCTCGACGAACACAGCAGCCGCCGCGCCAGTGAGTGATCCGTCCGGCGCGAATTCCGGCAGTCGCGGCGGTGCCTGCTCGCCGAGTTGCTGGGCCGCGAGCTGCTGGGCCTCTAGCTGCTGGGCCGCGAGCTGCTGGGCCTCTAGGGCACGCAACTCACGACGGGTCATCGTGTGTTCCGGAATAACGAATGCCGGCGCAGGCGCGAGAGGAACATCGATCTCGTCGACGGCCGTGGCCTCGGATTTCGGAGTCGATGTCGCCGGCGCGGGCGGCACGATGGTGTCCTGAAGCGCAGATTCAGGGACGAAGAACTGGGGTCGAACTCCGGCGAGTGCGCTTGCAGCCGGAGGGCTGAACGCCGTCACCGCGGGGGGATTGTCCACAGCGCTGGGCTGCGCGGTGTCGGCTGCAGCAGGCATCCATCCGGCCGCAGACGGCACCGAGGATCGACGGCCCTCCGGGCTGTAGTCCCTGACACGGTACGCGGGGCGGTCTGTCTGCTGGATGGCCTGGGTGGGAGGGAAGTTCTCGAGTCCGGGCTCGACCACGGGATGCTCGGCCGCGGCCAGGGCATCGGCCTGGTCGACGATGGCGATCTGCTCGGTGACAGCACTGGGTGGTCCAGCCGGCGCGGCGGCGCGGCGGCCCTTGGGCGCTGACTCTGCGGCACCGTCTGGTGCGCTCCAGGCGCCCACTGCCGCGGAGTCGGGCGAGTAGGTCTGCGGTGCGTCGGGCTGTTCTCCGGTGAAGTCAGCCTGCTCGGCGCTTTCTCCGCGCTCACTCTGACGAGCCGCCCGCCTCGACTGGGGCTGCGATTCTTGGAATGTCGTCATGAAATACTCCGATACAAATGGTGCTTGGCGATGTACTGAACCACACCATCGGGAACCAAATACCAGACCGGGAAGCCCCCGCTTACCCGGTTTCGGCAGTCCGTGGAGGAGATGGCGAGCGCGGGCACTTCCAACGAGCTTACGCCCTGCTCTGGTAAACCGCTAATGGTCAGGGGGTGGCCCGGTCGGGACACCGCGACGAAATGAGCAAGGGACCAGACTTCTTCGACGTCTTTCCACTCCATGATCTGAGCGACCGCGTCAGCCCCGGTGATGAAGAAGAGGTCGGCCTCGGGCCGGGCCCTGCGAATATCCCGAAGGGTATCGATCGTGTAGGTCGGGCCCTGGCGATCGATGTCCACTCGGCTGACGGTGAACCTCGGGTTCGCCGCGGTGGCGATCACGGTCATCAGGTAACGATGCTCGCCCTCGGTGACGGTCTTCTTCATCCACGGTTCGCCGGTCGGAGCGAAGATGACCTCGTCGAGATCGAATTTCTGCTGCACCTCACTGGCGGCGACGAGATGGCCATTATGGATCGGGTCGAACGTGCCGCCCATCACGCCGATGCGGGCCCGCCTCGGCGGAACCGATTCCTGCGCGGTCGAATCCAGCGCTGGCTCGGCCACCGGAGCTAGTTCGGCCATTGAAGCTCGAAAGCCCTAGTGACCAGCGCCGTGGGTATCACTGGACTTGCCAGCGCCCTGTCCCTGCCGGTTGGCGACGTCACGAAAGCTGAACACGACAAACCCGAGAGCGATGAAAATGGCCGCCGCGATGCCAGCGAACGCCAGCGGAGGCATGAGCAGTGGTGCGAGTTCCTCGGTGCTTTCAGCGAGGACGACGAGCAGCGACATGTTTCTCCATTCGGGGTTGCTCTTAAATACTAGCCGCGAACCTGGCCTGAGCCGCGCACGACCCACTTCGTGCTGGTCAGTTCCGACAGGCCCATCGGGCCGCGGGCATGCAGCTTCTGGGTGGAGATGCCTACTTCGGCTCCGAATCCGAACTCACCGCCATCGGTGAATCGGGTGGATGCGTTCACCATCACCACGGCGGAGTCGACCTCGGCGAGAAACCGTTCCGCCCGCCCGACATCGTTGGTCAGGATCGACTCGGTGTGATGGGTGGAGTATCGGCGGATGTGGTCGAGAGCCTCGTCGAGGTCATCCACCACCCGCACCGCCAGGTCGAGACTCATGTACTCGGTCGCCCAGTCATCATCGGTGGCAGCGACCGCATCGCCGAACACGGCCAGCGTGCGCTGGTCGGCATGGATCGTCACTCCGGATTCGCGCAGTCGGGCCAGGACAGGCGGCAACAGCCTCGCCGCCGCGCTCTCGTGCACCAGCAGAGTCTCGAGGGCGTTGCAGACGCTCGGTCGCTGCACCTTGGAGTTGTGCACGATGTCGACGGCCTGGTCGAGATCGGCCGACTCGTCGAGATACACGTGCACGATTCCGGCACCCGTCTCGATCACCGGAACTGTGGATTCCGCGACCACGGTGTTGATGAGGTCAGCGCTTCCCCGAGGGATCAGCACGTCCACGAACCCACGCGCACGCATGAGCTGCTGCGCGCCCTCGCGGCCGAACTCGTCGATGGACTGCACGGCATCCACCGGCATCCCCGTCGCATCGAGCGCGGAGCGGATCACCTCGACGAGTACGGTGTTCGTGCGTTCGGCTGCCGACCCGCCCCTCAGCACGACGGCGTTGCCGCTCTTCAGCGTGAGGGCGGCGATGTCGATGGTCACATTCGGTCGAGCCTCGTAAATGGCGCCGACCACCCCGAAAGGCACGCGCACCTGGGTGAGTTTCAACCCGTTCTCCAGAGAAGACCCCCGCACGACGTCACCGACGGGATCGGGAAGGGCGACGATCTCGAGCACCGCGGCAGACAGGGACCCGAGCCTCTTCTCGTCGAGCCGCAGTCGATCCTGCAGCCCTGCGGGCATGCCGGACTCTCGACCGCGAACGAGATCCTCCTCATTCGCCGCAAGGATTCGGGCGGCATCGGCCACCACTGCTTCGGCGATCGACCGCAGCGCGGCGTTCTTCTGTGCCGTCGTCGCCGTCGCCAGCGCCCTGGCCGCTTCGCGAGCGGCCGTGAGCTTATCGGTGAGGGTCAGGGTGAGGGTGTCGGCCATGGCCGTAGTTTATCCGCGAGACCCTCACCTCGGCGCTGTCAGTGCGGGAGTGCCGGGGCGAACCACGTGCCGAGATCTGCGCCTTCGAGAGCCTGGGAGACGCTCCCCGTGGCGGCGAGCAGCACAGGGATTCCGGATGCAGCGGCGAGCCTCGCCGCGGCGACCTTCGTGCCCGCTCCCCCGGTTCCCACTCCGGCCGAGCCGATGTCGCCGAACGTGACCCCCGAGAGGTCGTCAGCGAACTCCACATGATCGATCTTCATCGCGCCGGGTTCGCCGGGAGGTCGGGAGTACAGCGCATCGATATCGCTGAGCAGCACGAGCACGTCGGCGCTGACCAGGATCGACACGAGCGCCGCGAGCCTGTCATTGTCCCCGAACCGGATCTCCTGGGTCGCGACCGTGTCGTTCTCATTCACGATAGGAAGGATGCGCAGCCCGAGCAGGCGCTCCATCGCGCGCTGCGCGTTGCTGCGGTGCGTGGCGTTCTCCATGTCTCCCGCCGTGAGCAGGATCTGTCCCGCGACGATCGAGTAGCGCGAGAGGCTCTCCTGGTAGCGGTAGATCAGCACGTTCTGGCCGACGGCGGCCGCGGCCTGCTGGGTCGCGAGGTCGGTGGGCCTGCCATCCAGTTTCAGGAACGGGATGCCCGTGGCGATAGCCCCCGACGAGACGAGGATCACTTCACAACCGCGGGCATGCGCCGCGGCCAGTGCATCGACAAGGGGCGCGATCTGACCCACGTTCGGCCCGCTGACCGATGATGAACCCACTTTGACGACGATGCGTCGCGCGGTGGAGAGATCAGATCGGGACCGGACGCCGCCGGTCACCGAACACCGCTAGTCACTGAACACCGTGGAACCGTCGTCGTCGCCATCGGTCTTCTTGGCGCCGCGGCCGGACTTGTCGATCGCGAATCCTTCGTCGTCGACCCAGATGCCGGCGGTGCGCTCGGCCTGGAGTTCTGCGCGAGCGGCGGACTTGGCATCCATCCGCTCGAGGTAGGTCTGGCGACGCTTGCGGTTGGTGTCCCGCTGGTTATTGTCGAGCCTGGAGTCTGTTCCGCGCGGGCTCGTGATGAGCTCTGCCGTTGACGACAGGGTCGGCTCCCAGTCGAAGACGACGCCGCCGCCGGCACCGATCATGACGGTCGACCCGGGTACGGCGCCGGCCTTGAACAGGTCGTCTTCTACCCCGAGCTTGGCGAGCCTGTCTGCGAGGAAGCCCACGGCCTCTTCGTTCGCGAAGTCGGTCTGCGCGACCCAGCGTTCCGGCTTCGCTCCGATGACGCGATAGATGTTTCCGAAGGTTCCACCCTCGACCTTGACGACGAAGTCTTTCTCGTCCACGGCGCGGGGGCGGATGACGATGCGCTGCTTGGCCGGTTCGAGAATCCGAGCGGCGCGATCTGCCTCGACCAGGGCCGCGAGGGCGAAAGAGAGCTCACGCAGTCCGGATCGCGACACGGCAGATACTTCGAAGACGCGGTATCCGCGACCCTCGAGTTCTGCGCGCACGAAGTCGGCGAGTTCGCGCCCCTCCGGCACGTCGACCTTATTGAGGGCGATGAGCTGCTCACGTTCGAGCAGCGGCAACTGGCCCTCGGGAACCGGGTAGGCGGCGAGCTCGGCGAGGATGATCTCGAGGTCGCTGATCGGGTCGCGGCCGGGGTCGAGCGTGGCACAGTCCAGCACGTGCAGCAGGGCGGTACAGCGCTCGACGTGCCGCAGGAACTCGAGGCCGAGACCCTTGCCTTCGCTCGCGCCCTCGATGAGGCCGGGAACGTCGGCGATCGTGTATCGCGTCTCGCCGGACTCGACGACTCCGAGGTTGGGGTGAAGGGTCGTGAACGGGTAGTCGGCGATCTTGGGCTTCGCGGCGCTCATGGCGGCGACCAGGCTCGACTTGCCCGCTGACGGGTACCCGACGAGCGCGACATCCGCCACGACCTTCAGTTCGAGAAAGACATCACCTTCGAAACCGGGGGTGCCCAGAAGGGCGAATCCCGGCGCCTTACGCTTCGTGGTCGCAAGGGCCGCATTGCCGAGGCCGCCCTGGCCTCCCTGGGCGACGACGAGCCTGAGGCCAGGGGCATCCATATCGAGAAGCTGGTTGCCGTCAGCGTCTTTGACGACGGTGCCGACGGGAACCGGCAGGATCATCTCCTCGCCGGATGTTCCGCTCTTGTGATCTCCCTGGCCGGGCTGGCCGTGGTCCGACCTGCGGTGTGGCGCGCGGTGGAAGCCCAGCAGCGTCGTCGTGCCGGAGTCGCTCACGAGCACGATGCTGCCGCCGTCACCACCGTTGCCGCCATCAGGGCCAGCGAGCGGCTTGAACTTCTCGCGCTTGACCGACACACAGCCGTTTCCGCCGTGCCCGGCGCGGAGGTGGAGCGTGACCTGGTCGACGAATGACGCCATGGCACTCTCCGTTCTTGCTTGGTTCTGGTCTTAAACAGCGAAGGCGAGCCGAAGCTCGCCATCGCGGTGAAACGTGAAATTAGACAGCAGTGACGATGTTGATGACCTTGCGGCCACCCTTTGCGCCGAACTCGACCGCGCCGGCGGCGAGGGCGAACAGTGTGTCGTCATTGCCACGACCGACGTTGACGCCGGGGTGGAAGTGGGTGCCGCGCTGGCGGACGATGATCTCGCCCGACTTGACGACCTGGCCGCCGAAGCGCTTGACGCCGAGGTACTGCGCGTTCGAGTCGCGCCCGTTACGGGTGGAGCTTGCGCCCTTTTTGTGTGCCATTAGTCGACTCCTCTACGCGATGCTGGTGATCTTGATACGGGTCTGCTCCTGGCGGTGGCCCTGGCGCTTCTTGTATCCGGTCTTGTTCTTGAACTTCTGGATGACGATCTTCGGGCCACGGAGGTCGTTCAGCACCTCGGCGACGACCTTGACCTTGGCCAGGTCCTTCGCGCCGTGCGTGATCTTCTCACCGTCGACAAGCAGCACGGGAACGAGTTCGACGTTGCCGTTCTCGTCACCCTTGATGCGGTCGAGGACGACGATCGTGCCGACCTCTACCTTTTCCTGGCGCCCACCGGCGCGCACAACTGCGTAAACCACTTGGTTTCCCTACCTATTTTGTCGAGTCGACCGGAAATCCGGAGCGCTCGAACGAATCAATGCAATGAATCAAACCTGTTGGAAGCTGTTGGTGTTCAGAGCGGGCTCGGCCCAGCAGACACCAAGGGTCAACAGTACCCGAGAGTGTCGGAGCGGTCAAACCCAATACGCCCCGAAAGGCGTGCCTCGAGTCTACAGGTCGATGATGCCCTCGAGGGGGCGCTTCGGTGGGTGATCCTTGCGCCAGATCCACAGCAGGATGCCCGCCAGCACGCCCAGGGGCAGTCGCATGACGAACAGGCTGATCGCCCCCGCCAGGGCGTTCAGGAGCCCCGCTGCAGCACTGCTGCCACTGAAGGTAGGGAGCGGGAATGAGTTGCCGAACAGTGAGCCTGAGGTGTCGAAAGAGCCAATCACGGCCATCACCGCCATCACGACGAACGTCAGGGTTGCCGCGATTCCCGTGGCGAGGATCGCACGGGTTATCACATGCGGCACCCTGAGCTCCTCCGCGATCGGGGCGACGAGCCACAGGCTGAGGAAGAACCCGATTCCGAACGGTATAGCTCGCACGATCGAGTAGCCGACAGTCAGCAGGAATATGTTCGGCATGACCTGCCCGCTCGCATACAGGTAATTGGTCGCCGTCTGAACCATGTCCTGGGTGACGAGCACCACGACCAGCGCGATTCCCGTGATCCCCGAGACGAAGGCACCGTGCCTGCGGACGAGTTGCTTCATGGTCATGGTCATGGCCCCCATGCTAACCCCTAGTATTTTCGGATGACCGTGTTGATCGACCAGCCGATCTGGCCCGCGCACGACACGGTCTGGGCCCACATCGTGAGCGACTCGTCACTGGTCGAGCTGCATGAGTTCGCGGCATCCGCTGGGCTCCCCCGCCGGGCCTTCGACCTCGACCACTACGACGTGCCGGCCAGAATGTGGATCGAACTCGTCGCTCTGGGTGCCGAGCCCGTCAGCATCCGCGAATTCGTCCGCAGGCTGGAGGCCAGCGGACTCAGGGTGCCCCAGCGGGACCGGTAGCGCCACTCACCATTCGAGCGCAAAACCCTCGAAGCTGCGCACCTGAGCACCCGACGCGATATCGACGATGATGGTCGTCGCGGTCGTCGACCGCGCATCGACGGCATAGCCGTCCGACTCGCTCGAACTGTTGTCCAACACGACGTCGATGCCGACATACTGGTCATTAGGCGAGACGGTGAAGCCGGTAATGCTCCCTTTCCCCTCTGGCGTCTGATAAATAACACGCGACTCAGTGCCGTCATCGTAGACGAGGAGGCTCGCGAACCTGGTGCCGCTCTCATCGGGCACGACCACCTTCTCGATGCGATCGCCGTTAGCCATTACAGCTGTCTCGCCCAGGAAACCGGCCTCACCGAGCACGGGAGACGCCACCAGCCGCTCCTGCGAGCCATCGGCGATCGTCAGGGCTACCGCTCCTGCCGTATCCACCATCGTGATGATGCTGCCATCGCCCGAGATCCTGCCGAACTCCGAGAACTGCCCGAGGGGCGTGACCGCGCGGTCCACGGTGTCGACCAGCACGAGGCTCTTGTCGGTCGACAGCGCCAACAGCGTCGACGTCCCTGGAATGAACTGCCAGCCGAGCACCCGCAGCGGCTGGCCGTCGATTCCGACGACGGCCTCCACCGAGCGGCCGGAATCGAGGTCGAGCGTGTACAGGGTGTTCGCCTCGGCCGGATCGGCGCCGTCCGCCGTGCTCGTGAGCGTGAATCCGATGACGGTACCGGATGATGCCGCGTCCAGGTCCCGGATCGTGACCGCCCCAGGCAACCTCACCTGCTCGGTGACCCCGTCCCTGATGCTCACCAGTTCCAACATGCTCGAGTCATCGTCCGCCAGCGAGACCACGGCAAGCGAATTGAGGAGCTGTCGGAAGTCCTGGATTTGGGTGCCGGAGTAGATGACAGAACGGTCGGCCCCGGACAGTCCAGTGCTGATGATCTGGTCGGCCGCGCTAGATCCACTCGCGGGGTCGGCCCGATCGAGGAACAGCATCGTCGGCGAATCGGTGATGAAGCTGTACTCGATGGTGGACGATTGCGACAGGTAGACGCTGGAGACCCCCTCCACCCTCACCGTGTACTCCGTGCCGTAATCCAGTCGTTCATCGAACTGGACAGAGATCACGTCATCGGTCGTCGTCACGCTGACGTCGGCGGAAGGTGACACCGTCACCTGATCGGCGCGTACCTGCGCGACATCCTGGTTCGCGAACAGCCGCAACTGCTGGTTGCCCTGGGTGACGACACCGCTGGTGTCGACCTGCGCGCTCGACAGTTTCGGACCCTGGAGATATCCGAGCCCGAGAAAGAGCGCGCACAGGAGGGTGAGGGCGGCTGCCGTGACACCGAACGTGATCCTGAAGCGCCGCCCGCCCCCCGTGTCAATAGAGGTATGGCTCACTCGGCCGCTCCACAGGTGTGACGGTCTCGGGATCGAGCGCGATGGACTGCATGCTCTTCGCGCTGCCGTTTGCCTCGAACTCGCCGGTCACCCGCACCCACTGGTCGACAGCGAGCGTGTCGGGCCAGTTGGGGAGGTAGACGGGAATCCCTGCTGGTTGTGCATCGACGGCACAGCACGTGACCACGAATCGCGATACGTAGAAGACGTTCCTCGGGTCGTCCGGGTCAGCCGTGACGAAACCGACCACATCGACCGGTTTGGCGTCATAGAACGCGAGATCACTGGACTGGCGCAGCAGGGACGACCAGTCGACGACGGTGAACGTGGCGAACACCGCGGTAGGCGCGGTCGATGCCTCGCTCACCGACTGCTTCTCGGTTCCGATCGAGGTGCTGTTGATATCACGCTGGCTCGCCGTCGCACTCGTCAGCGTTGCGGGTGGGATGACGACCATCGAGACCGCCAGCAGGCCCGCAACCGACGCGGCGACGATCGAGAGGGTCTTCGCGGTGCGACGCGACGGGGGTTCATCCTCGTCATGTCGAGGCCGGGACAGCACGCTGGCAACCACCAACGCGAGAGCGAATACACCCATGATCACGGTGAAGACGATGTACCGAGGGTGGATGTAGAGCACCAGCTCGTTCCGCACGGCCAACCACAGGGTCGCGATGACGGCGATTCCGATGAGAACCACACCCCGCCACGGTGCTGCACTACGCCACATAATTGACCACCAGTCCGATCAGGGCGCTCACCAGGGCCACGATGACCGTGAGCTGGACAAGCACCTTCGTGGTGAACGTGGTGCGCAGGATGGCGAGCATTTTGATATCGATGATCGGCCCGAAGACGAGGAATGTCGCGATGGATCCCGGCATGAAGGTGCTCGCGAACGGAAGGATGAAGAACGCATCCACGCTGGAACACACCGCAATAACGAAAGCCAGCACCATCATGGCGAGGATCGACCAGAGCGGATTTCCGCCGAGAGTCACCAGTACGTCGCGAGGCACGAGAACCTGAATAGCCCCGGCCACGAGCGAACCGATGAACAGGGCTGGCATGATCACGCTCGCCTCGCGCACGAAGATGTCGACGCTCCCGCTTCGGCGCGAGTGCGAGTGTTCGTCGGGCGGCCGGCTGCACTGCAGGGCGAATCCGGGGGTGAGCATGGCGACCGGGTTGGGATGCCTGCTGAACAGCCAGCCGACGAGGTTCGCGATCGCGAGCCCTCCCGCGATTCGAGCCACCAGAATGCCGTCGTCGAAACCGAAGGCCTGATGGGTCGTGATGATCGTGATGGGGTTCACGATAGGCGCAGCCAGCAGGAAGGTCATGGCTTCGGGAACCGTGAATCCGCCGACGATCAGGCCGCGAGCCAGCGGCACGTTCCCGCACTCGCATACCGGCAGGAAGATGCCGAACATCGAGATGCAGGCGCGCCGCAGCACGGGGTGGCGGGGCAGGTACTTCATCAAGGCACCGTCGGGTAGCCACACCTGCACGATGATGGACAACAGGATGCCGAGGATCACGAACGGCAGCGACTCGATGACGACACTGATGCTGAGGGTCAGCAGATCCTGAATCTCGTTCGGGAGCGAAAACCCGGAGCCCTCGATGATTCCCCTGAGCAGGAACAGGCCCGCCAATCCTGCCGTTCCCACCGCCAGCCAGGTCCATCGTCTACGGCTGGGCTTGCGGTGCCGGGAGTGATCGTGCACCAGTTCCTGTACGCCCGTTGCCACGGGAGAATGCTACTGCTCGAGATGTCAGGGTCGGGGGTGAATCGCCTGACCTCCGCAGATCGGGGGTGGTTCGAGCCTAGGTCCGTCTGAAAAGGCGTGTCAGGAGGCTCGGCTTCGTTACGGATTCCTCGGCCTCATGGCCGCGGCATCGATCCGCGCTGGCAACTCCGCGCATGACCTGGTCGACGTGTTCACCGCATCCCGCCCAGGTCGTCTTTCCGCACTTCTTACACGTCACAGCTCGGCACATAGGGTCTCCTTCGGTTGGTTGCTGATCCGAATGCTATACCCCCCGGGGTATATACTCTTCGACGGAGGCATACATGAAAACACTCATCATCGGCGGGGTTGCCGGCGGCATGGCTGCGGCAACCCGACTTCGACGGCTGGATGAACTGGCCGAGATCGTCGTGTTCGAAGCCGGGCCGTATGTATCGTTCGCCAACTGCGGACTCCCCTACTTCGTCGGCGACGTGATCACCGACCGCGACGCCCTCATCTCCCACTCCCCTGAATCGTTCAGTAACCGGTTCCAGATCGACGTGAAGCTCCACCACGAGGTCACGGCCATCGATCCAGCCGCGAAGACGGTGACGGTGCACAACCACGAGGCTGGCACCGACAGCGTCGATAACTACGACACGCTGATCATCGCCGCTGGTGCGACAGCCAACCTCCCAGCAGCCCTCGAGTCGCCGCGAACCCACACCCTGCGAACGATCGACGACATGGACCGCATCCACGCCATCCTGGGCGACCCCGGCACAGAGTCGGTGGTGGTCGTGGGCGGCGGATTCATCGGGCTGGAGGCCGCAGAAAACATCCGGCATCGCGGATTCGCCACCACGATCATCCAGCGCGGCCCCCAACTGTTCCCGCTGCTCGACCCCGAGATGGTCGCACCCCTCGTCGCCGAACTGGCCGAGCACGGGGTCACGATCCGCACGGGCACGCAGGTGCGCGGGATCGACGGCGACACCGTGACCCTGAGCGATGGCAGCACGATCAGGGCCGACCTGATCATCGACTCCACTGGTGTCACACCCAGCGCGAGCATTGCGGCCGCCGCCGGCCTGCGCATCGGCGAGACCGGCGGCATCCGGGTCGACGCCCGGCACCGCACGAGCGATCCATTCGTCTACGCCGTCGGCGATGTCGCGGAGAAGACCGATCTCGTGTCCGACACTGCGACGCTGGTCGCCCTCGCGGGCCTCGCGAACCGCCACGGTCGCGCTGTCGGCGATGTGATCGCGGGCACGCCAGAAGACACCGTGCCGTCGCTCGGCACCTCCATCATCGGAGTGTTCGGCGTCACCGCGGCCTCGACGGGGTGGAACGAGTCCAGGTTGCGCGCCAGTGGTCGGGCGCACCGCATCATCCACGTGCATCCTGCCTCCCACGCCACCTACTATCCCGGCGCGTCTCCCCTGGCGATCAAGCTCCTGGTCGATCCAGCGACCGACCTTATTCTGGGCGCGCAGGTGGTCGGGCGTGAGGGTGTCGATAAGCGCATCGACGTGCTCGCCGTCGCCATGAGTGCCGGTATCGCGGCATCGCAGCTGAAGAACCTCGAACTGGCCTACGCGCCGCAGTATGCCTCGGCCAAAGATCCCATCAACATCGCCGGCTACGTGGCCGAGAACACCGCCTCCGGGCTCGTGCCGACGGTGCAGTGGCACGAGGTGGATGCCGTCGCCGACGCCGGGACCACCATCCTGGATGTACGCACCGCCGCCGAGTTCCAACGCGGGCAGATTCCTGGCGCGATCAACATCCCACTGGACGAGATCCGCGATCGAGTCTCAGAGATACCGGCGGGACCGGTGATCGTGCACTGCCAGGTCGGCCAGCGAGGCAACACGGCGACGCGCATCCTGACCCAGACCGGGCACACTGTCACCAACCTCGACGGCGGTTACCTCACCTGGTTGGCCGGAACGACGACGACAGGACGAATCCGATGACAGACTTTGCCCGCACCGATCCCTCGGCGGACCGTGCCGCCCAGCAGCGCAGGATCGTGAACCGGCTCCGGCGAGCACAGGGGCAACTCACCGCTGTCATCGCGGCCGTGGATCGTGGTGACGACTGTCGTGACGTCGTCACGCAACTCGCCGCCGTCTCCAAAGCCCTGGATCGCGCCGGCTATACCATCGTGTCGTCGGCCATGCGCAACTGCCTGTCAGATCCCGACAGCGAGTCCGTCACCCCCGATGAGCTGGAGAAGCTGTTTCTCACCCTCGCGTGAATTGCGGTCCGCCGGGCGCCTCTACAGCGCACCCGGCGAATCGCGACGTTCTACTCTGACGCGCTGCTCTCGGTCGTGATCACCGGCGACGAGACGCGCCGGGACACCCGTGAGCGACCCTGGCCCGCCTGCTTGGGCTCGGGCAGGGCATCCAGCACAGAATCGAGGATCTGTTCGGCGTCGTGCGTCGAGATCTTGCGCGGCGAGCGCGAGTTCTTCTTCACGGGGATGTCGAGGATCGCGACGGCTGCTTCAGCGGCCGCGACTGACGCCTCTTCCGCTTTCGACTGCTCTTCTGCCCTGGGCTGCTCGGGAGCGGCCTTCGCCTCGGAGGCGGCAGCCTGCTGCACGGGGATCTCGGTGGTGTGAGTGACGGTGCTCGCAGCGACCCGTGCGAGCGCGTTGCGGACATCCTCGGTGATGGCGTGCGTGCCAGCACTGCCCATGCCGTTCTTGACGGCGTTCGACGGAGCGGACTGCCCGTTGCCGTTGCTGTTTCCGTTGCCGCTGTTCGAGCCACCGCCGTTGTTCCCGCCGCCGTTACGGTTGCGACCACGACGGCTGTTGCCGTCGGCTGCGGGCTGTGCGGTCTGCTGCTGCTGGCGGTGCTTGGTGACGGGGTCGTGATGGACGACGACGCCGCGACCCGCGCAGACCTCACAGGCTTCGCTGAAGGTCTCCAGGAGTCCGAGACCGAGCTTCTTGCGGGTCATCTGCACGAGACCGAGGCTCGTGACTTCGGCGACCTGGTGCTTGGTGCGGTCGCGGCTCAGGCACTCCACGAGTCGACGCAGCACGAGGTCGCGGTTCGACTCGAGCACCATGTCGATGAAGTCGACCACGATGATTCCGCCGATGTCGCGCAGCCTGAGCTGGCGGACGATCTCCTCGGCAGCCTCGATGTTGTTCTTCGTGACTGTCTCTTCGAGGTTTCCCCCTGAGCCCACGAACTTGCCGGTGTTCACGTCCACGACCGTCATGGCCTCGGTGCGGTCGATGACGAGCGAGCCACCGGAGGGCAGCCAGACCTTGCGGTCGAGCGCCTTCTCGATCTGCTCGGTGATGCGGAACTTATCGAAGGAGTCGATGTTCGTGTCGTCGTAGCTCTCGACGCGCTCGGACAGGTCGGGGGCCACCGCGTTCAGGTAACCCTCGATCGTGCCCTTGGCATCGATGCCATCGACGACGAGCTTCTGGAAGTCTTCGTTGAAGACATCGCGGACGATTTTGATGAGCAGGTCCGGTTCGGAGTGCAGCAAGGCAGGAGCCTGCTGGGTCTCGACCAAGCGACTGATTTCGGCCCACTGGCTCGTCAGTCGCTGCACGTCGAGAGTGAGCTGCTCTTCGGTCGCACCTTCGGCCGCTGTGCGCACGATGACGCCGACATTCTCGGGAAGCACCTCTTTGAGGATCTTCTTGAGGCGCGCACGCTCGGTATCGGGGAGCTTGCGGCTGATGCCGCTCATTGAGCCGTTGGGCACATAGACGAGGTAACGGCCCGGCAGGCTCACCTGGCTGGTCAGTCGAGCGCCCTTGTGGCCTACGGGATCTTTGGTGACCTGCACGAGCACCCGGTCGCCCGGCTTGAGCGCGAGCTCGATGCGGCGGGCCTGGGTCTTTCCTTCGCCGGACTCGAGCGCTGCGGCATCCCAGTCGACCTCGCCGGAGTAGAGCACGGCGTTGCGGCCGCGACCGATGTCGACGAACGCCGCCTCCATGCTGGGCAGGACGTTCTGCACGCGACCGAGGTAGACGTTGCCGATGAGGCTGGCGTCGGCGGCCTTGGCCACGTAGTGCTCGACGAGCACGTTGTCTTCGAGCACGGCGATCTGGATGCGGTCGAACTTCGAACGGACCACCATGACGCGGTCGACACTCTCGCGACGGGCGAGGAACTCGCTCTCGGTGACGACGGGACGGCGTCGACCGGCATCACGGCCGTCACGACGGCGCTGCTTCTTGGCCTCGAGCCGTGTCGATCCCTTGATTCGGGTCGGCTCGTTGCTGACGACGGGCTCGGGGCGGGGCTGGCGCACGCGCACGACGGTGTTGGGCGCCTCGTCTCCGGGGCGGGCCTCCTCGCCGGGACGACGGCGCGAGCGCCGACGAACGGTTCCGGTCTCGTCGGGGGCGTCGTTGTTGTTCTGGTCACCGCGGGCGTTTCCACCATCGCGGTTCTGGTCACGCGGTTCACGCTCCGGTCGGGAATTGCTCTCGCGACCCGGGGCACGCTCCGGCATCGGGGGCAGATCCGGAGCCTGGAACAGCAATGACGTGCTGGGGCGTGCCCTGGTCTTCTTCACCGCAACAGGAGCTTCGGTGGTCTCGGCCTCGACGACCTCGACGGGAGCCTGGGCCGGGCGTCGCTGCTGGGTGCGTCGTGCTGGCGGCTGCTCCGACGGAGCCTCGTCGCTGATGCGCTTCTCGGCAACTGGTTTTTCGGCGACTGGCTTTTCGGTGACTGGCTTTTCAGTGACTGGCGTTTCGGTGACGGGCTTCTCGACAACGGGCTTTTCTGCCTGTGTCGTTCGCTCCGCCCCCAGGGACTGCACTGCTTCGGTCCCAACCCTGGTCGGTTCAGACTGGGCGGCCGCCGGAGCTTCTGCCGGTGTCGAAGCTGCAGCCGCGGCATCCCGAGCTGCCTTCCGGCCACCGAAAAGGCGGCTTCTCTTCTTCGGGCCGTCTGCGTTGTTGTCGTGTGTATTCACCATTACTGGCGTACTCCTATCCCGGGTGGGCGACCGCGCCGCTCACCGGGTACTCTCTCGTGCGCTATCTCCCACTCGTGCGGGAGACTGCTGCCAATTCTTCAGGTCATGCCGCGGGCCTGCCCCCTGGAGGGCTACTCACGCTGCATCAATGCTTGTGTCACTAAGGCTTGTGTTACTGCGACTGTTGCCACTGTGAACCTTGCCACTGCGACGTTCGTCAGGATCGAAACTGTTGTCACTACTGAACGGAACTTGCTATCCGCCTCGGGCGGTTCTGCGCATCCATAGCGCCGAACTGCATTCCTGGCCCGGTTTCATGCCCGGTAAATCTGTATTTGGTGTCACGTCGAGCGCGGCTCGAGCAACTGCAGTCGATTATCGCATGCATTCGCAGCAAGAGGCTATTTGGCGCGTGCGATAATCCGAACATGACTCAGGCACTGGCCACCCGCCGCCCGTTACCCCTCGCGATAGTTCTCATCGTCACGGGAGTGATCGGCTGGTACGCAGCATTCAGGTTGGTGCTCGACAAACTCGAGGTACTCGTGAACCCGCAGGCCGATCTCGACTGCAACCTGAGCGTGATCGTGCAGTGCGGCAAGAACCTCGGTTCATGGCAGGGCGCCATCCTCGGGTTCCCGAACCCGATTCTCGGCGTCGCAGGATTTGTCGCCCCGATGGCCGTCGGTGTGGCCCTTCTGGCCGGAGCAGGCTTCGCCCGCTGGTTCTGGATCAGCTTCAACGTCGGGGTGCTCGCCGCCTTCGCCTTCTGCCTGTGGCTGGCTTTCCAGAGCATCTTCGCGTTGAGCACGCTGTGCCCGTGGTGCATGGTCGTCTGGTCGGCGACGATCCCCATGTTCTGGACGCTGACGTTCTTCAATGCCCGTGCGGGCATATTCGGTGAGCGGATGACGCGGGTCGGCTCAGCCCTGTTCAACTGGGTGCCGGCGATCACCGTAGGCACCTATCTGGTCATCGCCATCGTCGCGCAGGCGCGACTGGATGTGCTCTCCACGCTGTAGAGGTACCACGGTCCGCCACGCCGAGTGTTCCGGTTGCGTGGAGTGTGGCGCGCCTGCACCAGCAGAAGCGGAACACTCGGCGGGAGTTCAGCGGCGGGGGTTAGAACCAGAGCGCGAGTTCGCGGGCCGCCGACTCCGGGGAGTCGCTGCCGTGCACGAGGTTCTGCTGGACCTTGAGTCCCCAGTCGCGACCGAGGTCGCCCCGAATGGTGCCCGCGGCCGCGGTCGTCGGGTCTGTCGTGCCGGCGAGCGCGCGGAATCCCTCGATCGAACGATTGCCGGCGATGCGCAGCGCCACAACCGGCCCGCTCATCATGAATTCCACGAGCGGCTCGTAGAACGGCTTGCCCTGGTGCTCCTCGTAGTGCGCCGCGAGCAGGTCGAGATCGGCTTCGACGAGCTTGACGTCGACGAGCTGGTATCCCTTGGCCTCGATGCGGCGCAGGATCTCGCCGGTGAGGTTGCGGGCAACGCCGTCGGGCTTGACGAGGACGAGAGTTTCTTCAACGGACATGGGGTCTCCCTGGTTGGTTGGTGTGGTTGGTCATTCAGGTCGTGGTCGGGTCGGTGAACGAGGCCCGCTGGCGGTCGATCTGGCGCCCCTTGACGAAGCAGTAGACCCAGATGGCGATAAAGGCCGTGGCCACGAAGTACATCGGAGTCAGCAGTGCGCCAGTTGCAAAGAGCACAGCCTGCAGCGCCCAGCCGACCCACAGTCCCCACGGTCGACGCAGCAGGCGACCCGTGACGATGAGAGCGAGGATCAGCAGGCCGCCGCCGATGAACGCCGTTCCCGCGGGCAGGGCCCTCAGCCCGAACACCGTCAGGGTGACGAAGAACATCAGCACTGCCTCGAGCACGAGCACGATGCTCAGCAGGGACTCTGTGGTCGAGCGCACCCGCCTGACGCGCGGCGGAGTGGGCTCGTCAGCCGTGGTCATTGCTTCCACTTCTCGGCTGCGGCCAGGTCGATCGCCTCACCGACGAGAGTGACGGAGCCGGTGACGACGACCGCGCGGCGGGGGGCTTCCGCGGCCCACTCACGGGCATCCTGCATCGCGTGCTCGAAGGTATCGAACCGGAAGGTCGCGTCGTCGTGGGTGGCTTCGAGCACCAGTTCGGCGAGATCGTCGTAGGCAACCGCGCGCTCCGACTGGGACTGGGTCACATGGAAGCGAGCGGTGACGGGAGCGAGCGCGGCGATGATGCCGCGCGCGTCCTTGTCCTGCAGCACGCCGAGCACCACCACCACCTCGTCGAAGGTGAAGTAGGTTTTGAGGGCGGCTGCGAGAGCGGCAGCGCCGTGCGGGTTGTGCGCGGCATCCACGATGACCGTCGGCTCGTTGCCGATGATCTGCAGTCGACCCGGGGATGTCGCGGTCGCGAGCCCCTCTGCCAGCACATCACCCACGAGAGCCTGGCTGCCAGCGCCGAGGAATGACTCGACGGCGGCGATCGCCAGCGCGGCATTGTGACCCTGGTGGTCGCCGAACATCGGCAGGAACAGGTCGCTGTAGGTGCCGGCGAGGCCACGGACGGAGATCACCTGCCCGCCCACGGCAACACTCGACCCCAGCAACTCGAACCCGGTGCCTTCGACGGCGAAGGTCGATTCGGTGAGCTCGACGGCACGCTCGAGCTCGGCCAGCGCGTCATCGGTCTGAACGGCGGACACGACATTCGCGAGTGGCTTGATGATGCCGGATTTGGTGCGCGCGATCTCAGCGACCGTCGACCCGAGTCGCTGGGTGTGGTCGAGGGCGATCGGAGTGAACACCGCCACCTGGCCGTCGCCGACGTTCGTGGAATCCCACTCCCCGCCCATGCCGACCTCGATCACGGCGACATCGATGGGGGCGTCGGCGAAGCTCGCGAAAGCAAGCACCGTCAGGGCCTCGAAGAACGTGAGTGGCTCCTCGGAGCCCGCGATCAGTTCGGCATCGACCATGTCGAGGAACGGGCGGATGTCGGCCCAGTTCGCTGCCAGGGCCCGGTTCGAGATCGGCTGCCCATCGATCACTATGCGTTCGTTGACGCGACGCAGGTGCGGGCTCGTCATCAGGCCCGTGCGCAGGCCGTATGCCCGCAGGATGCTCTCCGTGATGCGACTCGTCGAGGTCTTTCCGTTGGTGCCGGTGACGTGCACGATCGGGAAGGTGCGCTGGGGGTCGCCCAGCAGCTCGACGGCGCGACGCGTGGCCTCGAGCCGCGGCTGCGGCGCCGCTTCACCGATGCGGGCCAGCAATTCTTCGTAGACCCGATCGGCGTCATCCTGGTACTCGGTGTCTTCGAGCTCGAAATCGGAGTCGTCGTCGAGGTTCGTGCCCTCGTCGCCCTCGGCGAACGGGCTGAGGTCGGCGAGCGGGTTCGCGTTGTCGTCGCCGAGGTCTGTCTCGTCGAACTCGTCGTCGCGCTCAGAACTCGTGTCGAATCCGTCATGGTCGTCCCGACCGGATCCACCATTATCGGATCCGCCGTTGTCAGATCCGCGGTTGTCAGACATTCACTGCTCCAGATTTCCAGACGTCGATGACCAGCACGCCCTCGTTCGCATACTGCCCGGCCTTAAGCGTCGCACGTTGTGAGCCGGCCACGGAGTCCGCGGCAGAGATTTCGGGCTCGGGCGAGACCGAGAGATCCACCTTCAGGGCGAGAGTCTCAGCGGCGATGGTGTCACCGAACTGCTCGATCGCGGCGATATCGGCTGCAGCCGAACCGACGATCGACAGGGTGATCCGGTCGCTCACGTCGAGCCCCGCCGCCTTCCTGGTGTCCTGGATGGCCCGGATGAGGTCGCGCGCGAGACCTTCGGCCTCGAGCTCCGGAGTCGACTGTGTGTCGAGGATGATGAACCCACCGTCCGCAAGGAACGCGATTGCGCTTGACTCATCGAGCGCCTCGGGCTGCAGCTCGAACTCGCCAGGGAGCAGTTCGACCGCTCCGGCGGTCACGCCACCGTCTGCCGTTTCCGACCAGTCCCCCGCTTTCGCGGCCTGGATGACCTGCTGAACCTGCTTGCCGAGCCGGGGACCGAGCGTTCGAGCGTTCACCGTGAGCTTGCGGCTGATGCCGAACGACTCGAGGGAACCGGCGGCCAGCGGCTCGAACGCGACAGCCTTGAGGTTTAACTCTTCAGCCAGGATGGACTGCACCCCGTCGAACCACTCGCTGCGCGTCGTGACGATCGTTAGCTTCGCGAGCGGCAGCCGCACCCGAAGCGAACGGTTCTTGCGCAGGGCAAGCCCGGCGGACGCGATCTCGCGCACGTAGTCCATCTCGGCGACGAGCTCGTGATCGGCGGGAAACGACGAGGCTTCGGGCCAGTCGGTGAGGTGCACGCTGCGCCCGCCGGTCAGCCCGCGCCACGCCTCCTCGGCGACGAGCGGGATGAGCGGTGCAGCCACTCTGGTGACGGTCTCGAGCACGGTGAACAGGGTGTCGAACGCATCGTGGTCGCCCTGCCAGAACCGGTCGCGGCTGCGCCTGACGTACCAGTTCGTCAGCACGTCGGCGAAGTCACGAAGCCTGGCGGCGGCAATGGGGCTGTCGAGCGCCTCGAGGTCGGTCGTGACATCCCGTACCAGCTCACCCGTCTTCGCGAGGATGTAGCGGTCGAGCAGGTTCGTCGAATCCGTGCGCCATCGGGCCTCGTAGTCGCTCGCATTGGCGTAGAGCGCGAAGAAGTAATACGTGCTCCACAGCGGGAGCATGAGTTCCCGGACTCCGGCGCGGATGCCCTCCTCGGTGACGACGAGGTTTCCCCCACGGATGACCGACGACGACATGAGGAACCACCGCATGGCGTCGGCTCCATCGCGGTCGAAGACTTCGTTGACGTCGGGGTAATTGCGCAGGCTCTTCGACATCTTCTGGCCGTCGCTGCCGAGCACGATGCCGTGGCTGATGACGTTCTTGAACGCCGGCCGATCGAAGAGTGCCGTCGAGAGCACGTGCAGCATGTAGAACCAGCCGCGGGTCTGCCCGATGTATTCGACGATGAAGTCTGCGGGGTTGTGGGCCTCGAAGAATTCCTGGTTCTCGAACGGGTAGTGCACCTGCGCGAACGGCATGGAGCCCGAGTCGAACCAGACGTCGAGCACATCCTCGATGCGGCGCATGGTCGACTGGCCTGTCGGGTCGTCAGGGTTCGGCCTCGTCAGCTCGTCGATGTACGGGCGGTGCAGGTCGGTCGGTCGCACGCCGAAGTCGGCCTCGAGCTCGTCGAGCGAGCCGTAGACGTCGGTGCGCGGGTACTCGGGGTTGTCGCTCTTCCATACCGGGATCGGGCTGCCCCAGTAGCGGTTGCGGCTGATGGACCAGTCACGGGCGTTGGCCACCCATTTGCCGAACTGGCCGTCCTTGACGTTGTCGGGAACCCAGTTGATCTGCTGGTTGAGCTCACCCATGCGGCCGCGGAACTCCGGCACCTTCACGAACCAGCTCGAAACAGCCTTGTAGATCAGCGGGTTGCGGCAGCGCCAGCAGTGCGGGTAGCTGTGCTCGTAGCTCGCGACACGGAAGAGGCGGCCGTCGTCGCGCAGCTTACGGATGAGCGGCTTATTCGCCTCGAAGACCTGCAGGCCAGCGACATCCTCGATGATGGGCAGGAACTTTCCGCCGTCGTCGACGGACAGGATCACGGGGATTCCCGCGGCGGCACAGACCAGCTGGTCGTCTTCACCGTAGGCGGGCGCCTGGTGCACAATGCCGGTGCCCTCGCCGGTGGCCACGTACTCCGCGACCAGGATCTGCCAGGCGTTGCCCGTGCCCCACTCCGCTTCATCCGCGTAGTAGTCCCAGAGCCGGGCGTAGCGCACTCCGTCGAGCTCGCGGCCCTTGAGCGTGCGGGTGATGGCGGATGCCGCGGCTTCGGCTGACTCGTATCCGAGCTCTTTCGCGTACGCGCCGATCGTGTCCGTCGCCAGGAGGTAATCCGCGACGCCCTCGGCCGCGCCGTCTCCGCCGCCCTGCGGACCGCTCGGGACGACCGAATAGTCGATGTCCGGACCGACGGCGAGCGCCATGTTCGTCGGAAGCGTCCACGGCGTCGTCGTCCACGCAAGCGCCCGCACGGCCGTCAGCCCGAGGCTCTCGGCTGTGACACCGTCGAGCGCGAACGTCACGGTGACCGACTGGTCCTGGCGCATCTTGTAGACGTCGTCGTCCATGCGCAGTTCGTGGTTCGACAGCGGGGTCTCGTCGTGCCAGCAGTATGGCAACACCCTGAAGCCCTCGTACGCGAGGTCCTTGGTGTACAGCTGCTTGAACGCCCAGATGACCGACTCCATGAAGTTCACGTCGAGCGTCTTGTAGTCGTTCTCGAAGTCGACCCAGCGGGCCTGGCGGGTGACGTACTCCTCCCACTCCTTCGTGTACGCGAGCACCGATTCCCGCGCCTTCGCGTTAAAGACCGCGATGCCCATCTCCTCGATCTGCGCCTTCTCGGTGATGCCCAGCTGGCGCATGGCCTCGAGTTCTGCCGGCAGCCCGTGGGTGTCCCAGCCGAAGCGACGGTGCACCTGCTTGCCGCGCATGGTCTGGAAGCGGGGGAACAGGTCCTTCGCGTATCCCGTGAGGAGGTGACCGTAGTGCGGAAGACCGTTGGCGAACGGGGGGCCGTCGTAGAAGACCCACTCCGGTGCGCCCTCGCGCTGGTCGATCGACGCCTGGAACGTGGCATCCTGTTTCCAGAATTCGAGCACACGCTGTTCGATCTGCGGGAAGCGCGGTGAGGGCGCTACGGGCTCGTCGGGGGTGTGGCGGGGGTACGACATGTGCGGCTCCGGTGTTGGGTCACGAGGGTGTGTCAACACGAGGACGACGGTGCTCCTGCAAGCCCTGCCGCGGTACCACCCCGCTTGTGCACCCTTCGATGCACCACTCAAACTGCCGGTTCGGTTCTAATGGGGCTCGCGCCTGTTCTTCCGAAGACTCCCCGGTGATGGCCGGATCAGCGTCGTTATGACCCCAGTCTAGCGCGAGCGACCAGTGCCTTCCCGGCGGATGAGCGTCACCACGGCTTCTCGACGGAGAACCCTCCCCAGTTGCCGCGATCCTCAGCCTGCTCGTCGGCTTTCTCCTGGTCGGCCTGCCCCTGCTGGTCCTGCAGGTCCTGGAGTTGCTGGTCCTGGCTGTTCGGCTCACCGTCACCCTCGTCGGGCTGCTGGGCATCCCGGAGGTTCTCGGCGTCCTCGATTTTCTGCTGCACTCGCTCTGTCGAGTCGTTCAGTTGCTGCTGCTTCTCCGGCGGGTCGCACTCCGGCCCCGCGGCATCCAGCACCGCCTGCGATGCATCGTAGAGCAACACGGCGCCCTGGAAGAAGCCGTTGGCCATGTAGATGTCGCCGAACCGCTCCCAGGTGAGGGCGAGGTTGAGCCGCACGTCGCACTTGCGATCCTCGGGCGCGAGCTCGAGTGCTTTCTCGAAGTCGTCGGTCGCCGGGCCGTAGTACTGGTCAGCGGCGAACGCGTCTCCGCGGTTGAAGTAGGGCAGGTAGGGCTCGACCACGTTGAGCTCGAGCAGTGATTCCGAGATCTCCTGGCTCGAGGTGAACCGACCGTTGTCGTAGGCGTCAATCGCCAGTTGCGCGGTCGGCGCGAGGCTCAGCAGCTTGACGGCAGCGACGAGCACGACGAGCACGACGGGCAGCGAGATCCAGAACATCAGGATGCGGCGGCGGCGCAGTCGTTCGACCGTGAGCGTGCTCATCGCGTCCTCCTGGCGGGTCGTAACTCGGCAATGGCTCCGGCGATGCCGGCGATCTGGAGCAGGGCAAGCAGTCCGAAGGGAATCGCGAAGATCCAGTACAGCTCGGTGACGGTTCCGGGCTCCCCCTCGTCAGCGAAGAGGTCGCCGACCTCGATTCCCGTCGTCGCGAGGGCGGTGGATGTCGCGGCCGAGCGTTTCTCGTAGACGATCCCGAGCTCACCCGCGATCAGGCCGAGCGCAGTCTCGTCGATCACGGAGACCGCCTCGACCGGCGTTCCGCCCGAATAGTCCTGGATGTACGTCGGCGGTAGCGCCTCCGTAGGAACCGGCGCCTGCTCTTCGCCGAAGTAGCGCTCGTCGACTCCGTTGAACTCCTGCATCCTCCCGCCATCAGCCGTGCCGTAGCCGAGCACCGCGCCGCCCTGCAGGTACGGCGCGAGCTGGTCGAAGGGTCGTGGCTCAGCGCTCGAGGTCTGCTCGCCGTCACCGAAGTAGAACAGCACGCGCCGCTGCTCGGGGTTCTGCGTCGCGGCATCCAGCAGGATGCCCGACATAAGGTCGAGCGGCTCGTCGATGCTGCTCCCCCTCGAGTACGCGGAGACCTCCTGCCGAAGCACCGAGGCGGCCGACAGGACCGCTGAGCTGTCGCTCGTGAGCGGCACACGCTGCACCGCCACCGCATCGAAGGTCACGAGGGAGAATTGTGCGCCGTTCAGCTCGCTCACGATCAAGGCGATATCGCTCTTCACGCCGTCGAGTCTGGTCGCCGCGGCAGTGTTCCCGGATCCCTCGCCGTCCCAGTCCTCGGCCGCCATGCTCGTGGTGGTGTCGACGACGAGATACACCTCCAGCCCACCGGAGGCGCTGGGCCCCTGGCCGTCGCCGAGGATCGTGGGGCGAACGGCGATCACGAGCAGCAGGGCGACCATGAGCAGTCTCGATGACCAGAGGATCACGAGTCGACGGCGAGCGCGATTCACGACGAGCTGCCACACCATCAGGGCAGCGAGGGCGAGACCGACGAGAAGGAGCAGCCAGATCGGTGCCACGGGATTCAGCGTCATCGCTTCACCCTCCAGCCGAAGAACGAGAGCCCGAGCACCCCGGCGAACGACAGCCAGATCCACGGCTCCGGTCGCTCGGTCACCTGCACCTGGGGTCGGCCGGGAAGGATGGATGCCTGCTCCGACGTGATCCGCTCGACCACGGCCGGAATCACTGAGGGATCATCGAGCGCGAAATACGCACCTCCCGTGGTGAGCACCGAAGTCTCGAACTCGGTCGCGAGGTCGGCGAGATAGTCCCTCGCCGTCGCGTCGCCGGGGTTGATCCCGTAGACCCGTACTCCGCGATCGGCGGCGAGCTGCGCTGCCTCGGCGAGGGTGAAGATCTGCTCCCCCGCCACGAAGTTGTCGGTCACCATGATCACCGATCGCGACCTGTCTGTGGTCCCTTCGTCGAACCTGACGACACAGGATGCCAGCCCATCGCCCACGAGCGACGATCCGTTGCCGATGAGCGTGCCGCCGTAATAGGGCGCAGAAGGGTCATCGAACTCCCCGGAAAGTCGTTCGAGCTGGCTGGAGATGTAGTCGTAGTCCGCCGTCAGCGGGAAGTAGGTGACCGCCGAGGCATTGAAGACCACGAGGCTGATGCGTTCTCCGGTGAACTCGGTGGCCAGTTCCTGGAACACGTCGAGCACGACGGCGTCGTAGTCGATCATCGAGCCTGAGACATCCAGGCACAGCACGATATCCCGGTTGTTCAGGTCGGGGGTGACAAGCGAGACCGTCGCCGGCCGGGCTGTGAGAACCGCTCCGCCCGCGATGAGTGCGACGAGGCACAGCACGAATCCGGCAACCAGCATCCGGTACCTGCCCATGGCCCGCCGATACGCCGGCAGGGCGGTGAGCCGCTCCCGGTGGGCGACAGGAATCCCGCCGCTCGCGCGATGACGACGGCGATACCACAGCACGGCTCCGATGACGACGGCGGCCGCGGCGATCCAGACCAGCGGGGCCCACCAGACGATCAGTGCCATGTCGACACCAGCCTCTTGGCTTCGTCGACGGCCCGGTCGACGCTCACGCCGGCGCGCACGCCGAAGGCGCCGGGGTACAGCTTCTCGACGGCCTGCGCGAGCGGCGTGAAGCGCGTGCCGCGGAGGTCTTTCAGGGTCATCTGCATGGTCTGCTGGCCCTCACGCTCGGCCACATACGATCGCAGGATCTGGCTCAACCTGTGGTGAGCCTCCCGCGAATCCACCCGCCCGCTGGCGTGTTCGCGGCGTGTCAGGTCGATGAGCTCGAGGTACTCGGTGCGCACGGTCTCCGCCGTGCGCAGGGGTCCGGAGACATAGTCCGCGCTCTCCGGGGCGGGAACGCGACTCGCCCTCGTCGAGACGAACAGGAACACGTACCACCCGGCCACCAGCACCAGCAGCACGAAGCCGATGATGCCCCACCACGGCAGGTACTGCACCGGTGGGAAGAATTCGCTATCGCCTGGCACGGCTACCTCCTCGCATGCTTGTGCGCCTCGAGGAGCCTGAACAATCCGGGAACGACAGCGGCGCCGGAGGTGACGCGCCGGCTGCTGACCGTCACGCTTTCGAAGAACTCCTCGGTCGACGTGGCCGACGTCAGCACCGTGGAGGCATACTCCGCGCGCAGGTGGGGGTCGTCTCGCACAAACTCCGGCAGTGCGGCCGAGTCTGCGACGTCGTACATGGCACGCCCCGCCCAGTCCTCGCGCATCAGGTCGGCATCGCCGATCATGAGCCAGAGGATCTCGTGCTGCACCGAGAGCCTGCGCACGAGGCGCTGCTCGACGGGGCTGAGCTGCCGGTCATCCGCGATCACCATCACGATCATCCTGCGTCGAAATGTGCGCGCGATGTACTCGAGCTGGCGGGAGAGGTCGCTCGGCCCGCTCGACAGGCTCGTCGAGGAATGGATGCGCTGCAGCATCCTCTCGAGGTGCGATTCCGTGAGTTCGGGCGGCATGACGTGAGTCGCTTCCGCCGTGCCCGTGACGAGTCCGACCTGGTCGCCATGCCGGATGGCGATGTAGCCCGCAGTTCCTGCCGCGAGGATCGCGAGATCCCGCTTCGACTCTCCGCTCTCGGCGAGAGCCGCCATGTCCCGACCGGTGTCGACGACGAGCATGAGGGTGTGCTTGCGCGAGGCGATGTAGCGCTTGATCAGGGGCGAGCCGTGCCTGGCCGTGGCCTTCCAGTCGATGTCCTTGAACTCGTCCCCCGGCACATAGGGCCGCAGGTCGTCGAAGTCCATGCTCCGCCCATGGAACACCGAGCGGTATTCCCCCTCGATCAACCCGCGGACCCTGCGGTGCGCATGGATCGACAGCTTCGTCTTGACGCGGCGCAGCAGGCTATCCATGGGCCCGTCCACCCGTCATCGACTCAGTCCCCCGGTGAGCAACGGTCAGGGGGCCTTCACTGATTCGAAGATGGCGTCGATGACGGTTTCCGGCGAGATGTTGTCGGCGATGGCCTCGAAGTTCAGGATGATGCGGTGCCTCAGCACGACGTGCCTGAGCTCTTTGACGTCCTCAGGGATCACGTGGTCGCGGCCCTCCAGCAGCGCGAGCGCCCTGGCGGCCCTGCTGAACGCGATGCTCGCCCTGGGACTCGCGCCGTATTCGATGCCGTCGGCCAGCTCCTGCGAGATGTAGGTCGACGCATGGCGGGTCACGTACACCGCAGACACTATGTAGTTCGTGATCGATGCGTCGACGAAGACCTTCTTGACGGCATCCTGCAGGAAGAGCACGTCCTCGATGGATACCGTCGGCGACTCGGGTGCGTCGCTGTCGTAGACGCCCGAGTCGATTCTCCGGATGATCTCGATTTCCTCAGCGAATTCGGGGTAGTCGAGCACCTCCTTGAGCAGGAACCGGTCCAGCTGCGCCTCCGGCAGGTGGTACGTGCCCTCCTGTTCGATGGGGTTCTGCGTCGCGAGCACGAGGAACGGCGTCGGCAGCGGATACACGGTGCCGCCGATGCTCGTCTGGCGTTCCTGCATCGCCTCGAGCATCGCGCTCTGTGTCTTCGCGCTGGAGCGGTTGATCTCGTCGAGCAGCACGAAGTTCGCGTGCACGGGGCCGAGCTGGGTCTCGAAGCTCTGGCGGTTGTAGTCGAAGATCTGCGTTCCGATGATGTCGCTCGGCAGCAGGTCGGGCGTGCATTGGATGCGCTTGAACGAACCGTTGACCGCATCGGCGATCGCCTGCGCCGCCGTCGTCTTGGCGAGCCCCGGCACACTCTCGAGCAGCACATGGCCGCCCGTCAGAAGCCCGATCAGCAGGCTCCGCTTGAGACTCGCCTGGCCGACCACTTTGGAGCCGAAGGCATCACCGATCGTCGCAAGGATGGACGTGGCCCGAGCGAGGTCCGCGGCGGGCAGTGTGCCGGTCTCATCGATCACGATTGGGCCACGAGGGCCGCGCCCAGCTCGATGATCGCGATGCTCGAACGCTCCCCCGTGCGGCGGTTCCACAGCTCGACAGTGCCGTCAGCGGCATCCCGGCCGACGATGACGATCAAAGGCACTCCAAGAAGCTCGGCGTCGCCGAACTTGACCCCGGGTGAGACCTTGGGCCTGTCGTCGAACAGCACATCGAAACCGCTGGCTTCGAGCGAATCGACGATGGTCTCACCGATCGCCATGACGCTGGCATCCTTGCCGGCGACCGCGACGTGGACGTCGAAGGGCGACACGTTCTTCGGCCAGATGAGTCCCTTGCCGTCGTTGTTGCTCTCGGCGATGACGGCGAGGATGCGCGTGACACCGATGCCGTATGAGCCCATCGTGACCGTGACGAGCTTTCCGTTCTCGTCCAGCACCTTGAGGCCGAGGGCATCGGCGTACTTGCGACCGAGCTGGAAGACGTGACCGATTTCCATGCCGCGGGCGAGTTCTACCCGGCCCGATCCGTCGGGAGCGGGATCGCCGGCGACCACGGAGCCGACTTCGACGATGCCGTCGCCCTGGAAGTCGCGCCCGGCGACGAGGCCGAACACGTGCTGTCCGTGCACGTTGGCTCCGGTGATCCAGCCGGTTCCCTCAGACACTCGCGGGTCGAGCAGGAAGCGGATGCCGGTGGTCGACCGCGCGGGGTCGCCCTCGGGCGCGGCTCCCAGCACGGCACCGGCGGGTGACCATGGGCCGATGTAGCCCTTGACGAGCCCGGGGTGCTTCGTGAAATCACCCTCGTTCGCGGCCTCAACCTCCGCAGGTGCGAAGGCCACCTCTGCGCGCTTGAGGTCGACATCGCGGTCGCCGGGGATTCCGACGATGACGAGTTCGCGGGTTCCGTCGAGGGCCGTGAGGGCAAGCACGATGTTCTTGAGCGTGTCAGCGGCAGTCCACGCGCGGCCGTCGGGCCGGGGATGCTTCTCGTTCGCGACATCCACGAGGGTCGCGATCGTCGGGGTGTCCGGGGTGTCGAGCACTTCGGCGGGGGTGAGCCCGTCGAACGAGCGGGGTTCCGGCGCGGCCGTGGTGAACGCTTCGACGTTGGCGGCGTATCCGCCCGCGGAGCGCACGAAAGTGTCTTCACCCACGGGGGTGGGGTGCAGAAACTCTTCGCTCCTCGATCCACCCATGGCGCCGGCATCCGCCTTCACGATCACGTAGTCGAGGCCGAGCCTCGTGAAGATGCGCTCGTAGGCGTCGCGATGCTGCTGGTATGAGGCATCGAGGCCGGCATCCGTGTAGTCGAAGGAGTAGCTGTCTTTCATGGTGAACTCGCGACCGCGCAGCAGTCCCGCGCGGGGGCGAGCCTCATCGCGGTACTTGTCCTGGATCTGGTACAGCGACAGCGGCAGGTCTTTGTAGCTCGAATAGAGGTCTTTCACGAGCAGCGTGAAGACCTCCTCATGTGTCGGGGCAAGCAGGTAGTCCGCGCCCTTGCGGTCCTTCAGGCGGAAGATGCCGTCACCGTATTCGGTCCAGCGGTTGGTCACCTCGTAGGGTTCCCGCGGCAACAGGCCGGGGAACAGCACTTCCTGCGCGCCGAACGCTTCGAGCTCCTCGCGGATGATCGTCTCGATCCTGCGACGGACCTTCAGCCCCAGCGGCAGCCACGCGAACACTCCGGGAGCCTGGCGCCGGATGTAGCCGGCGCGCACCAGCAGGCGATGGCTGGCGACCTCCGCATCGACGGGATCTTCGCGGAGGGTGCGGACAAAGAGCTGCGAGAGGCGAGTAGACACCAGCCCATGTTACCGGCGGCGGCTGAGGCCGCCCTTCGGTGCCGACTAGCTCGTGAGCACCTGCGGCGAGCCGACCGCGCCGGCCGGCATTTCGGCTGCCAGGCGGTTGGCTTCCTCGATGAGAGTGGCGACGATGTCGGCCTCAGGCACGGTCTTGATGACCTCACCCTTGACGAAGATCTGGCCTCGGCCGTTTCCGCTGGCGACTCCGAGGTCGGCTTCGCGAGCCTCGCCCGGTCCGTTCACGACGCACCCCATCACGGCGACACGCAGCGGAACCGTCATCTTCTCGAGACCGGCTGTCACGTCGTTGGCCAGTTGGTACACGTCGACCTGTGCGCGCCCGCAGCTCGGGCACGAGACGATCTCGAGTTTTCGCTCACGCAGGTTGAGCGACTGCAGGATCTGGAGTCCGACCTTGACCTCCTGGGCCGGCGGAGCCGAAAGCGAAACACGGATCGTGTCTCCGATCCCCTCTGACAGCAGGATGCCGAACGCCGTCGCGCTCTTGATGGTGCCCTGGAACTCGGGACCGGCTTCGGTGACACCGAGGTGCAGCGGCCAGTCGCCCCGCTCAGCCAGCTGGCGGTACGCCTTCACCATGACGATGGGGTCATTGTGCTTGACGGAGATCTTGAAGTCGTGGAAGTCGTGCTCCTCGAAGAGCGCGGCCTCCCACACGGCACTCTCGACGAGAGCCTCGGCCGTCGCCTTGCCGTACTTCTGCAGGATGCTCGGCTCGAGTGAACCTGCGTTGACACCGATCCGGATGCTGACGCCCGCCGCCTTGGCCGCGGCTGCGATTTTGCCCACCTGGTCATCGAATTTGCGGATGTTTCCGGGGTTCACGCGCACCGCACCGACGCCGGCGTCGATCGCGGTGAAGACGTAGCGGGGCTGGAAGTGGATGTCGGCGATCACTGGCAACTGGCTCTTGCCCGCGATGATGTGCAGCACGTCAGCGTCATCCTGATGGGGAACTGCGACGCGCACGATGTCACAGCCTGTCGCCGTGAGTTCGGCGATCTGCTGGAGGGTTGCGTTGATGTTCGTCGTCTGGGTGGTCGTCATGGACTGGACGCTCACCTGCGACTCGCTGCCGACGCCGACCTTGCCGACCTTGATCTGGCGGGTCTTGCGGCGCGGGGCGAGTATTTCGGGAACCTTGGGAATACCGAGATTGATGGCTGGCACATCGTCCAGCTTACGCGGGCATGGCGTCAGCGCGCGCGAGGTGCGCTGGTGGCGAAATGACCTGCGGGTCAGAGGATCGAGATCGGCTTCACGATGTCGGCGTAGATGAGGATGGCGCTCATCACGATCAGCAGGGACGCCACGACGAAGGTCAGCGGAATGATCTTCGCCGTGTCGACCGGACCGGGATCCTTGCGGCCGAAGAGCTTCGCGAAGAATCGTCGGATGCCCTCGAACAGTGCGCCCGCGACGTGGCCGCCATCGAGCGGCATCAGCGGCACGAGGTTGAAGACCATGAGTGCAACGTTGAGGGAGGCGACGAGGCCGACGAGAGCCGATGCCCGCTCCACGATCGGAATGGTGTTGAGGCTCGTGATCTCTCCGGCCAGCCGACCGACGCCGACGACGCTGATGGGACCGTTCGGGTCTCGTTCGTTCGGGCCGAACGCCGCGTTGACGACGTCGATCATGCGCTGCGGAAGATTCAGGATGAGGTGGGTCACCCTCGAGATATTGTCGCCGACCGCGGGCAGCACCGCGGTGATGGGCTGTTGCACGACCTCACTGGCCGGACCGATGCCGAGGAATCCGACATCCTCCGTGATCGAAGCACCGCTGGCATCCTTCCGGATCGTGCCCTGTGCGTCGTAGACATAGCGTTCGGTCAGCAGCGGCGATGCCGTCAGCGTGAGGGGCGAGCCGTCACGGTTCACGACGATCGACAGGTCGTCCGACGCAGACTCGCGGATGATGGAGGTCGCCTGGGCCCAGCTCGTGATCGCTGTGCCGTTCATGCTGACGATCTGGTCGCCGGGCTTCAGCCCGGCTGCAAGCCCAGGGGCGGGGTTGGAGGTCGGTCCGCACTCCTGCTGCTGGCTCGACGCCGGGAGCACGCACTCCGACACGCTGCCGACGGTCGTGCTGGGCTGGGCCAGTCCGAATCCGCAGAGCAGCACGGCGTAGAGCACCACGGCGATGACGAGGTTCATGAACGGTCCACCGAGCATGATGATGACCCGCTTGTAGACGGGAAGACGATAGAAGGCGCGTCGCTCGTCGATCACGGTTTCTTCGCCGGTGGCCTCGTCGATGGCCACCATGGTGTCGGCACTGGAGGTGCGGGCATCCTGGACCAGGCTCTGCATGATGCCGGTCGTCGCCGTTCGCGACCTCGCTCCCTCTTTGGCGGGAGGGAACATCCCTGCCATCGAGATATATCCGCCGAGCGGAATGGCTTTGAGCCCGTATTGGGTCTCGCCGCGCTTTCGGGAGAAGAGCGTGGGTCCGAACCCGATCATGTACTGGCTGACCCGAACGCCGAAGAGTTTGGCGGGCACGAGGTGGCCGATCTCGTGGAGACCGATCGACAGGGCGAGCCCGACAACGATGATCACGATGCCGAGAAGGTAGAGCAGGACGGTTTCCACTGGCTCATGCTAGCGGCGCGATCTCGGGATCTCGCTGTGCGCGCGCTGGGAGGTCACAGCGTTCGAACCATAACGCGACGCCTGCGCCTTGGTACTGTGTATCAGGTGGACACCCGGGGCGACGACGCGACAGCCGAATACGCGACGAGCGACGACTTCCCCGCGGGTGGACTCGTCGCAGGGCGTTATCGGCTTCGTGACCTGCTCGGCAGCGGCGGCATGGCGACCGTCTATCGCGCCGACGACGAATCCCTCGGGCGCACCGTCGCGGTCAAGATGTTCCACGCGGGGCTGGCCCATGCTCAGGATGCCCGTCGCCAGCGCGAAGAGACGAGCCTGCTCGCGAGCCTCAACCATCCGGGCCTCGTCACGCTGTTCGACGCGGCGACAGACGGCGACGTCGCGTTCCTCGTCATGGAATTCGTCGATGGCGACGACCTCAAACACCGGATGCAGGCCGGGCCTCTCGACTCGAGATCCACAGCATTGATCGGTGCGGATGTCGCCAGGGCGCTGGCCTACATCCACGGCAAAGGTGTTGTGCACAGGGACGTGAAGCCCGCAAACATCCTGCTCACGCGCGACGTGGATGCGTCGAACCCCACGTATGCGAAGCTCGCGGATTTCGGGATAGCCCGGCTGATCGACTCGACCCACCTCACGGCAACGGGTTCCCTCATCGGCACGGCGAGTTTTCTCAGCCCCGAGCAGGCGGAAGGCGGAGAGATCGGAGGGGCCAGCGATGTCTACTCGCTCGCGCTGACCCTCCTCGAGAGCCTGACGGGCGATCGGGCGTTTCCGGGCACCGCGGTCGAATCCACGTTTGCCCGACTCCATCGTGACCCCGACGTCCCGGTTCGCCTGGGATCTGCCTGGGTCGAGTTGCTGGAGTCGGCAACGGCCAGGGAACCATCGGCGCGGCCCAGTGCGATCGAATTCGCCCGGAAACTCGAGGAGCTCGCGACAGCCGACGCCACGCTCGTGCTGCCGCTGAATCCGGCCGCACCGTCCGGCGACGGCGAGCAGACCACACCGATGACGATGGCACCCACCGAGACCCTGCCGATGTCGCAGTCCTCAGCTCCGCAGGAGCGCGCTGGCAGCATCCCCATCCGAGTTCGCATCATCGGCGCTGCCGTGGCGGCGGTCGTCGTGGTGTCGACCGGTATCGGCCTCTGGGTGTCGCGACCCGGCCAGCCGGCGGACGCGGGATCGACAAGCACCCCCGTCGTCTACCCGGCCGTCGAGGGTGACCTCGGACTCCATCTCGAACAACTGCAGGAGAGTGTGGCACCGTGATGCGTCGGATGACCGCGATCGTGCTCGGAACGTGCATCCTGCTGTCGGGCTGCGCGCCCTCCGCCGAGGACAGGTACGCCACCGAGATCGCCGGCTCTTTCCAGTCGAGCGTGATGGCGGTGACGGAAGCCTCGGCCGCCGGTGATCCCCAGTCGGCCCTGGCCCGTCTCGATGAGTTGCAGGATTCGCTGCTCACCGCCTTCGATGCCGGTTCCGTGCCGCAATCCCGATTCGACGACATGACCGCAGCCATCGCTCTCGTCAGAGCAGATCTCGAACTGGCCGTGATCCAGTCGGCGGAGGTCGTTACCGATGACGACGACGATGACGACGCTCCGGACAAGCCCGGAAATTCAGATAAGCCCGACAAGCCGGAGAAGCCCGACAAAGACGACTAGCCTCGCGCGGCGAGAAGTCCGTCGGCGTGTTCTCGAGCCCAGCGTTCGGCTTCCAGGACCGCATCCAGGTCGATTTCGCGCGGTTCGTGGGCGTCGACGACGGCCGCCACGACATCCAGGATGTCCAGGTACCCGATCCGACCCGCGTGGAAGGCCAGCACGGCCTGCTCATTCGCGGCATTGAACACCGCGGGAAAGGTCGAGCCGGCTTTGCCGACCTGCTTCGCGAGCGCGACGGCCGGGAACACCTCGGTGTCCAGGGGCTCGAACGTCCACTGACTTGCCGTGGTCCAGTCCAGCGGTGCCCCGACCCCTGGCACGCGATTCGGCCAGTCGAGACCGAGGGAGATGGGAAGGCGCATATCGGGAGGGCTTGCCTGCGCGATAGTGGAACCATCCACGAACTCCACCATCGAATGCACGATCGACTGGGGATGCACTGTCACGTCGATGCTGTCGTACGGCACATCGAACAGAATGTGGGCCTCGATCACCTCGAGTCCCTTGTTCACGAGGGTGGACGAGTTGGTCGTGACGACGAGCCCCATGTCCCAGGTCGGATGCGCCAGAGCTTCGCTCGGCGTCACATTCCGCAGTGACTCGCGGGTGCGCCCACGGAACGGACCACCAGAAGCCGTCAGTACGAGCCTCCGCACCTCGGCACGGCTGCCCGAGCGCAACGCTTGGGCGATCGCGGAGTGTTCGGAGTCGACCGGCACGATCTGTCCGGGTCCCGCTGCCGCGGTCACGAGGTCGCCTCCGACGATCAGGCTCTCTTTATTGGCCAGGGCAAGGGTCGCTCCGGACTTCAGCGCCGCGAGGGTCGGACCGAGTCCCACAGAGCCGGTGATCCCGTTGAGGACCACATCTGCCGCAACATCCCTGACCAGTTCACAGGCCTCGGCCGCACCCAGCGCCGTGTGTTCGACGCCGAACGTGTGCGCCTGCGCCATCATCTCGACACGATTGCTGCCGGCCGCAAGCCCCACCACCTCGAAGAGATGGGGGTTGGCGGCGATCACGTCGAGCGCCTGGGTTCCGATGGAGCCCGTCGAGCCGAGGATGATGACGCGGCGCATTGGACGTCTAGCCCAGGCCGAGGATGTCGACCACGAACACGAGGGTGTCCGTGCCGCCGATCGACGGCGCGCGGCCGGCTTCACCGTAGCCTTCCGACGGCGGGATGATCACGATGACCTGTGAGCCGACGGTCTGTCCCTCGATCGCCTTGGTGAATCCCGCGATGACCTGGGCTGTATTGAACGGAGACGGTTCGCCGCGAGCCCAGCTCTCGTCGAAGATCTCCTTCGTGTTCCAGTTGATGCCCTCGTAGTGCACGATCACATCAGAGGCTGCAGGAACCTCGGGACCGTCACCCTTCTTCAGCACGGCGATCTTCAGCTCGGCGGGCGGCGCCTCGTCGGGAATCGTGACGGTGGGCCGGCCATCGTCAGCCAGGACGACGGTCGGGAATCCCGGAGTGGCCAGCTGGTCGACACCGTCTGCCTTGGGCAGGGGCGGGTCGACGGGCTCACCGGAGGGTGCTGCAGCTTCGATCGAGACGATATCCGCGACGAACACGACATCTTGCCCCGGCTCGATACCGAGGTCTGCCGAACCGGCTTCACCGAAAGCGTCCACCGGCGGGATGACGCCGACAACGCGGGACCCGACCGCGGAGCACTCCAGGGTCTTCACGAAGCCGGGCAGCAGGTTCTCGTTGAGAGGGAACGCGCTGAGCGTCGCCTCCGTGTAGTCGGTGCCCGCGATGTTGACGCCCGTGGCGCCGTTGAAGATCGAGTACTGCACGTTGACCGTGTCACCCTGCTGGGCAACGTCCCCATCTCCCTCGATCGCGACGGTCCGCTCTGTCTCCTTCGCGGCTGTCGGCGAATCGAAGACCACGATGGGAAGCGTGCCGATGTCCCCGGTCGCCTTGACGGCATCGGAGATGGATCCGGAGGGGGTCGGGGTACAGTCCGCCGCAGCGCCGTCCCCTGAGGTGGGCGTACACGCGGCGAGCGTGACGACGAGTCCCGCGGTGACGAGCATGGTTGTAGCGATGCGCAAGGAGGCACCTTTCTGATCGGAGGTCCCGAGCAATACTGACGCAGTTTTCCTGAACGAACTGTGAACGCCTATGGCACGAGGCGGATGGTCGGCTCGTGGCCCACGGGGAAGTTTACCGAACTGGCGATGAAGCACAGGGCGCTGGCCTCAGCGTGAATGGCCCGGGCGACCTCAGGATCGCCGGCAGACATCGTGACGACGGGACGCAGCGTCACCGAGGTGAAGTGGCCGCCCTCCCCCACCTGTCGCATCTGCCCTACGGCGTCGTCGACATAGCCTTCCACGACGATTCCGTTCCTCACAGCCACGTGCAGGTAGCTGAGCATGTGGCACTGGCTGAGGGAGGCGAGCAGCAGCTGTTCGGGGTTCCAGCGACCCGGTGTACCGCGGAACGGGATGTCTGCGGAGCCCTCGATGGGCGCATTTCCCGCGACCGACACCAGATTGTTCCTGCCGTAATCCCGGTAGCCGGTTGTACCGGATCCGGTGTTGCCGGTCCACTCGACCCGCACCTCGTAACGATGATCGAGATTCACGGGAAATCCTCCGTCGCGTGGCCCGAATACTGCATCTAGGCTCTAGTTATTATGACTGACATCCTCTCCGCCCACGTCTCACCGATCGCTCAGGAGCGCAGGATCATGACGGCCATTCCCGGCCCGAATTCGATCGCCCTCCAGAAGCGCCGTGAGGCGGTTGTCGCCTCGGGAGTCGCCTCGGCGCTGCCGATCTTTGCCGAACGCGCCCATGGGGCCATCGTCGTCGACGTCGACGGCAACCAGTTCATCGACCTGGGCGCCGGCATCGGCGTGATGACCATCGGCCACACCGACTCGGCGGTTGTTGCCGCGGCCTCCCACCAGCTCACCGAGCTGACCCATGCCATGTTCACGATCACACCGTACGAGTCTTATGTGCGCGTCGCTGAACTACTCGCCGAGCATACGCCTGGCTCCTTCGCCAAGAAATCGGTACTGCTCAACTCGGGTGCAGAAGCCGTCGAGAACGGGGTCAAGATCGCCCGCTCCTACACGCGGCGCTCCGGCGTCGCCGTGCTCGACCACGCGTACCACGGGCGCACTAACCTCACCATGGCGATGACCTTCAAGGCCATGCCGTACAAGACGGGCTTCGGGCCGCTGGCACCGTCGGTGTTCCACGCACCCGGTTCGTACCCGTACCGTGACGGACTCAGCGGAGCGGATGCCGCTGCCCGCACGATCACGTACCTGGAGAAGTCGATCGGCGCCTCAGACCTGGCCTGCGTCGTCGCAGAGCCCGTGCAGGGTGAGGGTGGATTCATCGTGCCGGCCGAGGGATACCTCGTCGCCCTCCAGGAGTGGTGCACGGCCAACGGGGTGGTGTTCATCGCCGACGAGGTGCAGAGCGGCATGGCGCGTACAGGAAAGTATTACGCGAGCGAGCACTTCGGCCTCGAGCCTGACATGGTCATCACCGCCAAGGGCATCGCCGGCGGCCTGCCCATCTCCGCCGTGACCGGTCGCGCCGAGATCATGGACGCCCCCCACAAGGGCGGCCTCGGGGGCACCTTCGCGGGCAACCCCGTTGCCGCTGCCGCAGCCATCGCGGTGTTCGACGAGATCGAGCGCAGAAACCTCCTCGCCGAGGCATCCAGGATCGAATCGATTCTCAAGCCCGCACTGCACGCCCTCGCGCTGAAGTACCCGATCATCGGTGACGTGCGCGGCATCGGCGCCATGATCGCCATCGAGCTCGTGCAGCACGGTTCACTCGCTCCGAACCCCGCCGCCGTCGCCGCGGTGGCGGCCTACGCTGCCCAGCACGGAGTGATCCTGCTGACCGCCGGCACGCTGGGCAATGTGATCAGGTTCCTGCCGAGTCTCGCCATCAGTGATGAGCTGCTGGCCGACGCCATCGGCGTGATCGATGACGCCTTCGCGTCACTGTGATGCATCGCGCCCTGTCGGCTGAAGGAACTGTAGAGCTCGCCCGGCTTGAACGCTCGGGGATGATCGAGTCGCGGCATGCCGGAGCGGCGGTCGTGGTCGGCGCGGATGGATCGGTGCTGCGCGAGCTCGGTGACGGATCGGCGCTGGTCTACGGACGTTCGACCCTCAAGTTCCTGCAGGCCGTCACGATGATGCGGGTGGGTCTCGATCTCGACGGTGAGCAACTCGTGCTCGCGGCGGCCAGCCACACCGGAACCCCACGCCACCTCGCCGTCGTCGAGGAGATCCTGGGGCGGGCAGGGCTCGGCGAGGACGCGCTGCAGTGCCCCCTGGACTATCCGGTCGACGCGCCGTCGAGGTATGCGGCCGCAGGAAAGCGCCGCCTCACCATGAACTGCTCGGGAAAGCATGCCGCCTTCCTGCTGACCTGTGTGCTCAACGGCTGGCCGACGGAGTCCTACCTCGAACCGCATCATCCACTACAGGCGGCGATCCGGGTCACTGTCGAGGAATTCACCGGCGAACCCGTCGTACACAGCGGCATCGACGGCTGCGGCGCTCCGGTCTTCGCCGTCAGCCTCGGGGGGCTTGCCCTGGCCATGTCGCGACTGGTCTCCGATCCGGATGGTGCTCGACTCGCGACCGCGATCCGTGCCGATTCCTGGGCACTGGACTCCCCCGCTGTCGCCACGATCATCGATTCGCTCGGGCTCGTGGCCAAGAACGGCGCGGAGGGCGTCTTCGTGGCCGTGACCCCGGACGGCGCATCCGTCGCACTCAAGACCATGGATGGCAGCACCAGGGCCTCCATTGCTGTCGGCCTGTCGCTGCTCGCCTCGGTGGGTGCGGTGGATGACGCCGCGGCACAGTCCGCGATCGCCGCGACCGTCGAACCCGTGCTCGGCGGCGGCATCGTCGTCGGCGGCATTCACGTCACCGACATCGTGACCGCGCGATAGAGAGGCTCGGAACTAGCCCAGCTTCGCGAGTCGCTTGCGCCTCGCCGCCCCCGTCACCTGCGTGACGACGACGAGCACGAGGGCGAACAGGAAGACCGCAGAGGCTATGACGTTCGCCTCGGGGGGCATTCCCTTGGCCGCCGCCGTGTAGACGAACACCGGGAACGTCTCGACGCCACCGTTGTTGAATCTCGTGATGATGAAGTCGTCGAAGCTGAGGGCGAACGACAGCAGGGCCGCCGCGATGATGCCGGGCATGAGCAACGGCAGCGTGATCTTCATGAAGACCTGCGCCGATGAGCCGTAGAGATCTCGACCAGCCTCCTCGAGGGCCGGATCCAGGCTCGCCACTCGCGCCTTCACGGTGACCACCACAAAACTGAGGCAGAACAGAGCGTGGGCGATGATGATCGTGCCGAGCCCCTTCGGCACTCCCGCGTTGAGGAACTGTGCCGCGAGCCCTGCTCCGAGCACGACCTCGGGGGTCGCCATCGGAAGGAACAGCAGCAGGCTGATGGCCGAGCGCCCGCGGAACTTGAACCGCACGAGAGCGATCGCGATCATCGTGCCGAGGGCTGTCGCGATCAGGGTCGCGACGACTCCCACCAGGATGCTCGTGCCGAACGCAGCGCAGACACCCTGCGCCTCGCAGACCTTCGTCCAGTTGTCGAGGGTGAACCCGACCCAGACGATGTTCGATTTCACCGATGCGTTGAACGAGAACACGAAGGTGTAGACGATCGGGATCATGATGAAGACCAGCGCGAGCGCGCTGTAGAGCGGCAGAAGCCACTTGCCGAGCGAGAGCCTCACAGCAGCTCCTCAGTTCCTGAGCGTCGCACGTAGAGCCCCACAATCAGCAGGATCAGTCCCATCAGGATCACCGACAAAGCGGAAGCCTGTGGATAGTTCAGAAGCGAGATGAACTGCGACTCGATCACATTGCCGACCATCTGGGTCTGCGCCGAGCCGAGGAAGCTCGCGCTCGCATTGATGTAGTCGCCCGAGGCCGGGATGAACGTGAGCAGGGTGCCAGACACCACCCCGGGCAGCGACAGCGGCAGTGTCACCCTCCAGAACGTGGTCGCAGGGCTCGCATAGAGATCCGACCCCGCTTCCAGATAGCGCACGTCGAGGCGTTCGAGGGTGGTGTAGATCGGCAGCGTCATGAAGGGGAGGAAATTGTAGGTCAGGCCGAAGATCACCGAGAACGCTGTGCCGGTCAGGTGTCCGTCTGCGGGGAGGATCGTAAGCGCCTTCAACGCGGAGACGATGGCCGAATCATCCGACATCAATTGCTTCCAGGCGAGGGTGCGCAGCAGGAAGGAGATGAAGAACGGGGCGATGACCAGCGTCAGCATGAGCGCCTGCAGCAGTGGCCAGCGGCGCGCTTTCACACCGATGAAGTACGCGAGCGGGTAACTGATCACGAGGGCGAAGAAGGTGGCGGCGAGCGCGTAGCCGAAGGCCCGCAGGAAGTGCGGCCAGTACGCCTGGATCACGATGGCGTAGTTCTCGATCCTGAACGCCGTCTGGTACTGGCCGACATCACCGAATTCGACGGGAGCCTGGAGGGAGGTCATGACGAGCGACACCAGCGGCGTCAGGAAGAACAGCGCGAGGTAGGCGAGCCCGGGAAGCAGCAGGAGCAGCGCCACTTTGGATTTGCGCCGTGGCGCCGGTTCTGTCTGGGTCGAGTTCGACCCGAAGGCTGCGAACGCCACTAGCCTTCCTCGATCTCCGCAAGAAGGTTGTGCCTGGTCTGCATCGCGATCGTCGCGGTGTCGGTGTCGGCTGAGAATCTGGGGTTCTCGCCAGGCTCGTCGGCGAGCCCGAATCCGTGGTCGATAGTCCACGAGACCCACACTTCGGCTCCCACGTGGGCCACGGGGCCGAAGACCATGTTCTGCGCGAACACGGTGATCATCCCGATCCCGGGAATGGCGATCTGGTACTGCGTGCTCACCCCGCTGAACGACACATCCATCACCCGACCCGGGCCGAGCACATTGGTTCCCGGCACGCTCTTCGGCGCCCGGGTGTGCAGGATGAGCTTCTCGGGACGGACACCGACGGTCACCTCGCCGGTGTGCCGCTGGGCGCGCTCGCGAGGAACCTCGATCTTCACCCCGCTGATGTCGACGACGATCGACGTGCCACTACTGGACGTGACATCCCCCGTGAAAAGGTTCGACTGACCCAGGAAATTCGCGACAAACGCGGTTCTGGGCAACTCGTAGAGCTCCTCCGGGGCACCCATCTGTTCGATGCGGCCCTTGTTCATCACGGCAACGGTGTCGGCCATCGTCATGGCCTCTTCCTGGTCATGCGTGACGTGGAGGAACGTCAGCCCGACCTCGGTCTGGATCGACTTCAGCTCGAGCTGCATCTGGCGTCGCAACTTGAGGTCGAGTGCGCCAAGGGGTTCATCGAGCAACAGGAGCGCCGGACGATTCACCACAGCTCTCGCGAGCGCGACGCGCTGTTGCTGCCCACCGGAGAGCTGCTGAGGCTTTCGCGTCGCGAGGTGATCCAGCTCTACGAGCCTGAGTGCTTCGTGAGCCTTCGTGATGGCGTCACTGATGCCGCGACGCCGGAGGCCGAACGCCACATTTTCGAGCACCGTCATGTGCGGAAAGAGCGCGTAGCTCTGGAAAACCGTATTGACGGGTCGCTTAAACGACTTCGTGTCCGTCACGTCGTTGCCACCGATCAGGATTCGGCCGGACGTCGGCTGTTCCAGGCCCGCGACCAACCGAAGGGTGGTCGTCTTGCCGCAGCCGGACGGGCCGAGAAGCGCGAAGAACGACCCAGCAGGAATACGCAGATCCAGGTCGTCGATCGCCGTGAAACCGGGGAAGCGCTTCGTGATCGCGACGAGTTCGAGATCAGCGCCCTCCTCGGCGAACGCGCTTTGTGCCATCACGCACCCAGCTTGACGCGCTGGAACTCGGCGTTGAAGGCCTGGTCGTCAGCGGAGTCCAGCGTGCGGAAGATGTAGGAGTTCGCCAGTGTCTCTTCACTCGGGAAGATCAGCTGGTTGTCCGCCACCTCCGGGTACTTCTCTGCGGCGACCGCCTGCGCGCCCTCCACGGGGGTGATGTAGTTCACCCAGGCCGCGACCTCCGCTGCCACTTCGGGCTCGTAGTAGTAGTTCATGAGCGCCTCGGCGTTCTTCTTGCGTGGAGAACCCATCGGCACGACGAAGGTGTCACCCCAGAGCGTTCCCCCCGAGTCAGGAAGCGCGAACTTCCATTTCTCGAAGCCCGCTTCCGCGTTGAGGACGGTGATGTCGCCCGACCAGGCGATGGCAGCGATCGCGTCGCCCGACACGAAGTCCTGCATGTACTCGTTGCCCTTGATTCCCGAGATCTGGCCGGATGTGACCTGCTTCTCGAGCACCTCGATGGCGTTGGCGTACTCGTCTGTTCCCCAGTCGCTGGTGGAGACGTCGACGCCCTGGCTCAGCATGATGAGGCCCATCGTGTCGCGCATTTCGCTGAGCACGGTGACTTTGCCCTTGAGACTCGGATCCCACAGGTCATCCACGCTCTCGAGGCCTGCGGGCAGCTCTTCGGTGTTCCACGCGATGCCGGCGAAACCGTTCTGCCAGGGCAGGGACATCTTGCGGCCGGGATCGAAGTCCGGGTTCAGCAGCGCGGGGGCGAGGTTCTTCTTATTGGGGATGTTGGCAGCATCCAGCTCCTGCACGTACTTGAACCTGATGAGTCGTGCGACCATCCATTCCGTCAGGCAGAACGTATCGGCCCCGGTCGCCTGGCCGAGCGCCAGCTGGTCCTTGATGGTGCCGTAGTAAGTGTTGTTGTCGTCGATATCGACCTTGTACTCGACCGAGATGCCGAGGCTGCTCTCGAAATTGATGAGTGTGGGGTATCCACCGGCGTCGTCTTCGTCGATGTAGGCGGGCCAGTTCGACCAGGTGAGAGTCTTATCGGTGTCTGAGACGTCGGCCGCGGGCTGAGGAGCGCTTCCACCAGCCGGGGCACACGCGGCCAGTGCGAGTGCCGTAGCGCCAATCCCCGCTCCCTGAAGCAGATGTCTCCTGCTCAGTTGCGACTTTCTGGCCTGCATTACCAGCTGGCGGATGATCGGATCTTCGGGAAGCGATTTCGGCAGTGATGACATCGGGGGCAACTCCTTCGCGCGTTGGTCGATAATTGCACACGAGCAGCGCCACGCACAGCTTTCACGTGCAAAGCGCCTATTTCGTAACAAGAATTTCACGAAATCAGCATTGAAGTGGGCGAATCTCTGCGGATTCCACGGTCACGACTACTCATCACGACACATCGCCACTACGCTGGGGCGCATGAGAGTGGCTGTCCCTCGGGAGATCAAAAACAACGAATTCCGCGTCGCGATCACCCCCTCGGGAGTGCATGATCTCGTGTCGCACGGCCATGAGGTTCTTGTCGAGACCGGGGCCGGTCTCGGGTCATCCATCACCGACGCGGCCTACGTAGCCGCCGGCGCGAGCATTGCGCCCGACGCCGCATCCACCTGGGCCGCAGCCGACCTCCTGCTCAAGGTCAAGGAGCCGGTGGAGTCGGAATACCAGTATTTCCGCGATGATCTGCTGCTGTTCACATACCTTCACCTCGCCGCAGAGGCCGAGCTCACCAACGCCCTCACCCGGGCTTCCGTCACCGCGATCGCCTACGAGACCGTGCAGCTGCCGTCCCGCGCACTGCCTTTGCTCGCCCCCATGAGCGAGGTCGCGGGCAAGCTCGCGCCGATCGTGGGCGCCAACGCCATGCTCAAGCCCAACGGAGGCCCCGGACTGCTCGTTCCCGGGGTTCCGGGAACGCATCCTGCACAGGTCGTCGTGCTCGGCGGCGGAGTCGCCGGCACGAGCGCAGTGTCTGTGGCTGTGGGTCTCGGCGCCGACGTGACGGTGCTCGATACGAACATCCAGAGACTGCGTGAACTGGACGCCCTGTATGCGGGTCGAGTCAAGACGATCGCGTCGAACGGTTTCGAAATCGAACGGGCGCTTCTCACGGCAGACCTGGTGATCGGTTCTGTGCTGGTGCCCGGCGCGAAGGCCCCCAAGCTCGTCAGCAACGAACTGGTGTCGAGGATGAAGGCCGGCAGCGTCCTGGTGGACATCGCGGTCGACCAGGGCGGTTGTTTCGCAGACACTCGCCCGACCACCCACGCCGACCCGACTTTCACAGTGCACGGTTCGCTGTTCTACTGCGTGGCTAACATGCCGGGCGCTGTGCCGAACACCTCGACGTACGCCCTGACGAACGCCACCATGCCGTACGTGCGTGCGATCGCGAATCTCGGCTGGAAGGCAGCGCTGCGTGCCGACCCCGCGCTCGGCCTCGGGCTCAATACCTTCGGAGGCGCAGTGGTCAATTCACCCGTAGCTGCCGCCCACGGGGTCTCCCACACCGAATTGGCCGTCGCTCTCGCCTGATCCCGCAACGGTTCACAGCGATTCCCCGTTCACAGCGATTCCCCGCCTCAAGCGACCCCGCCGGGAATCGTCGCTCGGCCGGCCCCATCCTCTGCCTCGAGCCATACCGTGTTCTCAAGGGCACCGAGCGGCGGCGGCAGTTCGCGGGATCGCGTCAGTGCCCGGAAGTCGGCCACCGTACAGCGGTCGTACATGACCTCGGCGACCGGTCGGAGGGTCGGCAGCAGGCCCCACCTCGACTGCCAGTCATCAGCATCACCCACGATCGCCTGCCCCGGCCCGATGGTAGATTCCCATTCGCCCGGAGCCAGGGTCGCGAGGTGAAGCACCTCGAGACCGGCGCCCCGCAGTTGCCTGCCGACGGCTGAGACGCGCGAACTGACGATCGCCCATGGCTTGTCTGCCGAAGGGTGCACCGATGGCCGGGTGTCCGGGGATCGCAGGGGAAGAGGATCGCCCAGTACCTGCACTCGCGCGCCCCGCCAGCTTCCGCCACCGGGAGGAAGTGTCGAGTCGAAACCGGCACCGTCCGCTCCGGCGAGCACGAACTCGGACTTGCTGGCGTGCTTCAGCATGAGCCGCCCGGCGGCGAGAGCGGCGAGGGAATGGATATCTGCTGTCAGCCTTTGCGCCGCCAGCACCAGGACCAGTCCCCGCTGAGGGCCGTCCCGGAGCAGCCGCATCAGTCTCTCGATCACGGCGTCTTTATGTTCGGCAGGAAACCGCGCCAGGAGCGAGTCCACGTCGTCGATGGCGACGACCTCGTCTCGAGCGTGATCGAGAGCGGCGATGGCATCCCAGGCCCCGGGAACGTCTGCCGGTACGAGCACACCACCGCGTGCCAGTGCCGCGAGCGCCGTGGACTTGCCGCTGCGGGCCATCCCGAGCACAAGGACGTGGCCGTCGACGGCGGGATCCCAGTGCACGACAGCGTGGCGTTGCTCGTGCGGCAGATCCGCGAGCCCGAACGGTACGCGGCCCGAATCGAGGTCGCCCGCCGGGAGATCGTGCTGAGTGAGAGTCGCGGGGAGTGGGTCGCACCACGGGCGTCTCGGCGTCGCGGCATCCTTCCACCGTTCGGCGATGTCGCGAGCATCGCCTGCGCCTGCCATCGCGAACTGCACAGTACGGGGCCGCTCCCCGGCGAATCCGACCAGTCCACGACCCACCTCCCCCGCCGCAAGCTCCGCAGCGGCGGTTGTCCCCAGCACCGCAGAGCTGTCTGAGGCATTGTTGACTCTCAGCGAGATGCGGAGATCGGCGTTGGCCAGCACCCCGTCCCTCACAATTCCCGCGGGTCGCTGCGTGCACAGGATGAGGTGCACGCCGAGGGACCGTCCCCGGGAGGCGATGTCTGTAAACAGGGGATGAAGGTCGGGATGCTCTCCCAGCATCGCGGCAAACTCGTCGGCGACGATCACGAGCCTGGGCAGGCTGAGCGAGCCGTCTGCGGGAAGGTCTGCAATATCGCGCGCTCCTGCCCTGGCCAGAGCACGCTCGCGATACTTCAGTTCGGCGCCCAGGCTCGCGAGCGCTCTTGCTGCCTCCCTGGCATCGAGGTCGGTGATGATTCCCACCGAATGCGGAAGAGCGGCGAGGGATTCGAAAGCCGAGCCACCTTTGAAATCGAGAAGGAGAAAAGTGACATCTGTCGGTGCGTGCCGCGCTGCGAGCGCGAGCACCCAGGAGATCAGGAGCTCGCTCTTGCCGCTGCCGGTGGTGCCCGCTACGACGGCGTGCGGGCCGTGGGTGACGAGATCGATGGTGACGGGACCGGCAGCATCCACGGCGAAATCGGCGGCGAGGGTCGAGCTGCTCTCGTGACGCGCTGTGGCGGGCAGCAGAGTCGCGGGCAGCAGAGTCGCGAGCGGCACGAACGCGGGGACATCGAGACCGAGTGAGACGAGTCCATCCCTGGTCGCCTCACGGGCCACCCGTGCCGCCCAGGAGAGAGCAGATTCCTTCGACACCAGCGCTGGGCTGACGACCCGGCGCTGGCGTCGGTCAGGATGCCGGATGATCTCTGCCCCGTTGTCGTATCCGACCCTGATGACGATGCGACAGTCACCGGGCAGCTCCCTGTCCTCCCGCGCCACGGCGACGAGTGCTGCGACTCGATCATCGGGATTCGCACCGAACTCGGCCAGGAATCCCTGCCGGGTCTCACGCAGCCGGCGGTGCGGGAGCAGGCCGAGCCAGGATTCAGCGTGGCCCGCCACCGCAACCCAGTAATCGGCTGGTGAGAGGGCCCAGGCGAGCTGGAGAACGATGGCCCTCGCGACTGCCAGCGCCAGCACCCGCGATCCGCAGATACCGATGCCGAATCGGGCATCCACGAGCACCGGTGCAGTGTCGAGGATCGAGGCGATGGCCTCGATCCTGTCGAGGTCGGAATCGACCGGAGTCGGTGCCGCGCGGGATGGAGAGTCGAGCCGCAGCATGCTCGGAACCGACCCCATCCCAGCCCGCACGAGGATCGGCGATGCCGCAGTCGCGATCCAGCGATCGGGGTCAGCACCATCGCGGCTGGCTATCGCTTCCGCGCCGGGCCCCGCCTCCGCGAGATCTGAGACTTCAGCGGCGTGAGCCGCGTGGATCGCTGAGACGGTGCTCGCGAGATCCTGGGCGAACCTCGCCCGTTCCCGTTTGAGCACCTTGCGCGAGCCGAAGGTCGAATCGGCGAAACTGGCGAGAGCCGTGACTGGCCCGAGGAACGCGAAGAGCAGCGCGAACGGCGACCCCGTGATGAACCACAACACGAGTGCTGCGACCAGCGGGGCGATACTGGCGATGACGGGAAATCGAAAGGGTTGTGACGAGCCCGGAGGTCGAGGAGCCGCAATTCGCCGGGGTTCTGGGTTCAGCATCACTGCAGATAACCACGAGTTGACACTGGCTCTCGCCCGATGGGTCAGGTCAGTGGATTCTCACCGTGACGGCACGGTCCAGAGGAGAGGTGCTGGACCGCGATCCGGCCCTAACTCACGATGAAGAACTGCTCACCGATCTCGACCCTGGTGCCCCGCGCTATCCGATAACGCTTTCCCGGTTCGCACCGTTTCGGCTGCGCATCGGGCTCTCGAACGACGGTCCCGTTGCCGGAGAACCTGTCGCTTACCCAGAAGCTCCCGGCCTCCTGGCCGAACTCGACATGCGTCTTCGACACAGATTTTCCCGGATCGACGATCGTCACGAAGGTATCGAAGTATTCTCCTGGTTCGGCCAGTGGATGCCTGCCGACCATTCCGGTGCCGAACACCGTGACACTCTCGCCCGTGCTGAATTGCAGCACGAACCTGTCTTTGCGCGATGAGCTGGTTACGATGCGCGTCTCTTCCATATCGGAAAAATCCGACTCGACCGGGGGGAATGAGTCCGGAAGTGCCGCCACGACGGGTGCCGGAGGCTCCTCATCCACCGTCTCGGCGGGGCGTGCTGGGCCGGATGCCGAGGCCGACGGCTCGCGGTGGGCTGGCGCATATTCGGTGGACCGCGGCAGTCCCCAGGGGAAGGGATCGTAGGCCACGGTGTCGTGAGGGCGCACCTCGGACACCGGTCGAGGGCGAACGAACCCGCATTCGGCGCAGAAGATATCGGATTCCTCGAATCGCTTGCCACACTGGGCGCAGAGTTCACCCTCTCCAGCCGCGTCGGGCGTCTCGGGATCGAGGTCGACCTCGATGTCGGGCTCGATGTCGGGCTCGGGTTCGGGCTCCGGCTCCGGCTTTGGCTCTAGCTCCGGCTGCGCGTCGGGCTCGGGTTCGGGTTCGGGCTCGGGCTCGGGCTCGGGCTCCGGCTCCGGCTCCGGCTCCGGCTCCGACAAGGGCGGCGCCACCGCCTCGTCGACGACAACCACTCCGGAGTCCTCCACGGTCGCAACCCCCGTCGACTGGGGGTGTGCGGGGCGCGCGCCGGTCGATCGGCCGCATTCGCCGCAGAACATGGCACCGGCAGGAAGATCGGTACCGCAATACAAACAGGTCACGGCACGCGCTTTCTATCGTGAGAAGAACTTCTTGACACTATATCCACCGAGGGATCGCAGGGAGATTCTGGCCTTGATGCGCTGCCACCTCGTGAGGCCGTCGTCGAGCGAGGCCTGCAGTTCGTCGACGGCACGCCAGACGTTGTCCGCATCCGTGCCGGATGGCGCATCCGGAGCGAATGTCGCACGATCGGCAATGGCTGCAAGCACCGCGGACTGCACTCCCCCGGCCACCATCGCGAATTCGGTACGAGTGGATGCCGCCTCAGGCCTCAGCCCGTGGTCGATGACGGCATCCTCGAACTCCTGCCACCCCCCGCTGACACGCTGGATGGGAGTCGAGGCATTCTGGCGCTGCTGTCTCCGTCGAACCTTGGCCGCGACGATCACGAGGAACGGCGCGAGCACGACCGCGGCGGCGATCGCGACAACCCCCAGCACCCTCAGCACCGCGAGAACGATCTGGAGAGCGAGGTTGACATCCGGAGTACGCTGCTGCTCGGTGTCGGGGGTGAGCTGGCGGTCGAACCTGTCCGGTTCCAGAACCGGGGGTGGCACGATCGTCTGTGGCCTGGCGATCTGCGACGTCTCCTGCGGAATCTCCTCGGGGATGTCGCGCACCGGCGGGTTCGGATCGATCGTCACCCAGCCGAACTGGGCCGTGTTGATCTCGATCCACGCCGTCACATCTGCTCCCGTGACCCGATCGCCCTTCGGCAGGAATCCCATCACGACCCGGGAGGGGAAGCCGAGGTCGTCGGCCATCAGCGCAGCCGATACTGCGTATTGTTCGGCATCCCCGATCATCCGGGGGTCTGTGAACAACTGGGAGATGCGGTCGGCGGCGTGACCAGAGCGGCTGGCTGGTTCATCCGCATCGATTCCGTGACTGATGTAGCCGTCTGTCGTGAGTCCGGCGAGAGCGGCCACCAGCCTGTTGCCTGCGCCGGAGATGCCCGCTGTGTACTCTTCGAGACTGGCGGTGAGCTCATCCGGAACATCCTGGGGGGTCGGTACGATCGCGGAACCAGGGTCGAGCCCGGCCAGTGCACTCACCGAAGGCTGTCGCGGCGCGATCGCCGAGAGCGTGTACGAATCCCCGCTGACCAGCCCTTCCACGACTGCCGCAGTACCCGAGACGTTGTTGTAGTAGAAGCCGTCACGCAGGGTTGCGGCATCCGCACCGGTGAAATCGACAGCTTCGAACTGACCGGTGGTCGGCAGCCACACGCCGGAATATTCGCGGATCGTCACCTCGAGCTCCTGCTGGGTGCCGTCGACGGCCGACTGGTCGAACGTCGACGGCACTCGCGTGAACGAGCCTGACTGGCTCGTCACCCGGCTGCTGCCGACCGAGTAGACGACCCCGTTGTAGGTATCGAGGGTAGCGAGCCTGATGCGACCGCCCTGCGGAAGACCCGTGACCTGGAACAGGGTGGAGTCGACGGTGGCCGGCTGCCAGTAGCTACGAAACGCAGAAAGAGGGCTCACATAGTCTCGCGGATCGAACGGCTGCACGATCGCTGTGCGCAGCACTGTGCGGTCGGCGGCCGGGGGCGCCAGCGTCACGGCCCCGATCGCCGCGGTGGATGCGACGGCGAGGATCACGGCTGCGCTGACAGCGGTGCGAAGTCCCGCCACGCCGGCGTCGAGCGCACGACCGGTGCTCGCGGCGTCCGTCGATCGTGCCAGCAGGGAGTTGACGGCGATACGTCGGCGGTACCACCGCAGCCACACGAGCCACAGCAGCACGGTCACCAGCAGTGCGATGGGCGTAACGAGCGGCCGATCGGGGAACTTCGGCCCGAAGGCGGTCGCGACGAGGAACACCAGCACCGGGAAGGCTGCGGCGATCTCGCCCCGCGTCGATCTCAGCGCGACGCTCAGGCCGATGACTGTCGCAAGAAGGACCAGCACGAGCGCGGGTACCAGCAGCGCCTGGTAGCTTCCGACAGGCAGGGTGATGGTGAGCAGTTGCTTCCAGCCCAGAGCGACCCCCGTGACGAGATCGGTCAGCCCGCCGAGCGTCGGCAGCACCCCATACTGCGTCCGTGACGGAACGGCGAGGGGAACCCCGACGAGCAGGAATCCCGCAGTCGTGACGAGCATCGTAACGACTGCCGGCCATCGGAAGTAGGCGCCGACGACCGCGATGATCGTGCCGAGCGCCAGCGCACCGGCGACCAGGATCAGCAGAGCGGTGCTCCGGTAGATCGGCCACAGCGCCGTGGCGGCGATCGCCATGGAGACCCAGAACATCGCGACGTTGACCACGATGAACAGCGGGTTTCCCTGCGGGAATGCCCGGGACTTGCGCTGACGCCTGCTCATGCCGCCGCCGCCCTCGCCAGGGATTGCTTCAGGTCGTCGAGGTACCCGATCGTCAGCACGCTCAATCCCGCGATCCGACGCAGACCCGGGGCGCTTTCGGGGTCGCACACGACCGCGACCACCTCGACACCGAGCGGGAATTTGGTGGATGCCGCCCGCAACTGCGGGCGCGTCACGCTCGAGCCGCACACGAGGAACGCCACGGACACACCGCTCGCCTGCTCCGCTGCGACGCGGGCGACATCGGTGATCGTCAGGGCTGATTCGGTGTGCTCGACGACGGCGAGATCATCCAGAAGCCTGGTTCTCGTCAGGGTCGAGAGCAACCGCACAGCGAACACCTTGCGTTTGGCGAACTCCGGCGTATCTTCACTCGCCACGACCGTGACGGTGCGGGTGTCCCTGATGGCCCTGATGCCGAGCGACCCCGTGACGCTCACGGCCAGCTCGAATTCTTCGTCGTTGGCGTAGTCGGAGCTGGCGAGACTCAACGCGATCATGAGGTGGCTGCGGCGGGTTTCCTCGAACTGGCGCACCATGTATGTACCGGTTCTCGCCGTCGATTTCCAATGGATGTTGCGGCGCTCGTCACCCGGCATGTATTCGCGCAGCGCGTGGAACGACACGTCGTTGTTGGAAAGGTCTCGCGTCGGATTGCCCTCGAGATCCCGGATGAAGCCCGTGCTCATACTGGGTATTCCGACCGTACGCGGATGAACGAACAGCTCCCTCACGTCCGTCCACTGGAGTTCCCGGCGGACCAGTCCCACCGGGTCCGCGCGGACTGTGCGAACCGGTCCGACCGGCACGACTCCCCGACGAGCCGTGGGAATCGAAAAGCTGTGGGTGAATGACCGGCCCTTGCGAAGACTCGGCAGCGCGACCTCCGCGAGTGCCGTTCCGACGGGGATCTCGACGGTGACACCGAGGTTGCGCCGTCGACCCGTATTGGCGATTACCACGTCTCCGACGGCACGCTCCCCCGCCACCACTCTGCGGTGCGGAATGCTCAGGTCGATGCGGATGCTGTTTCGGCCGACGAGATAGATCACGGCGATGATCATGAGCGCGACGCCAGCGAATCCCACCACGATGAGCTCGATCCACCCGATCAGGTACCCGACGATCAGCGCCGTCGGCACCAGCGCCAGCATGGTCCAGCCGAGCGGCGTGACGACCGCAGCCATCCGTAGGAAGATGCGCCGCAGGAAACCGGCGATCGCACGACCCAATCGCACTGCTGCGATGATCGTGTCCGCCAGGAAGCCGGTCCGCTCCCCGACGATCCTCGTTCGGGTATTGGTGAGTCCCCCCGTGCCCGTTGTGAACTGGGAGTCGAAGCGCGTCGCCGACACCACGGACCTCTGGGTGCTTCTCGAGGTGCGGCTCGGCTGAGTGCTGTCCGGTGCAGTCCTGCGGTCTGCCATTACACGGATTGCCGCTCGCTGGGTGGCGGAGTTTCCATGAGGATCTGGCTCATGATGCTCGGTGCCGTCACTCCGTCGAACTCGGCCTCCGGGTCGATCACGAGCCTGTGGGCGAGGACGGGTTCGGCGAGCGCCTTCACGTCATCCGGGATCACATAGTGTCTTCCGCTCGCCGCCGCGAGAGTCTTCGCGGTGCGGACGAGAGCGAGAGCACCACGCACGCTGGCGCCCAGGCGCACCTCCGGCACCGTCCTGGTCGACTCGACCAGTCGACCGACGTAGTCGTTGATGGTGGGGTCGACGTGCACAGTGCGAGCCAGTTGGGACATCTCGGCGACCACATCGGCCGTGACGATCGCAGGCACCGTCGTCTCGTGGGCCTTCACTCCGGCGCCCTCGAGGATGCGCAGCGTCGAGGCGTGGTCCGGGTATCCGATCGATGCCTTCATGATGAACCGGTCGAGCTGGGCCTCCGGCAGTCGGTACGTGCCCGCCTGTTCGATCGGATTCTGCGTCGCGATCACCATGAAGGGTGCGCCGACGGGATGCGTGACACCATCGACCGTCACGTGCCCCTCCTCCATGACCTCCAGCAGCGCCGACTGGGTCTTGGGGCTCGCGCGGTTGATCTCGTCGGCGAGCACGATGTTGGCGAAGATCGGTCCGCGATGGAACTCGAAATCCGAGACCGACTGGTTGTAGATGCTCACTCCGGTGATGTCCCCGGGCAGGAGGTCGGGGGTGAACTGGATGCGGCTGCTCGACCCAGCGACGCTCTGCGCGATGGCGCGTGCGAACGAGGTCTTGCCCGTGCCGGGGAAGTCTTCGAGCAGCAGGTGGCCGTCGCTGAGCAGCGCGGTGAACCCGAGCCTGATCACGAAGGTCTTGCCCAGCAGCACCTGGTCGACATTGGCCACGAGCCTGTTGAAGATGCCGGAGAACCAGGTCGCCTGTTCTGGTGTCATGGTCATTCTGGAACTCCCCTGCTTGGATTCGGACGCTCGGCCTGCGTCCCGAGTCGCGACGTGACGGTCGACGGCATGTCAGTCATAGTCAGACGCGTTGTAGGTCTTCGAGTATGTCGTGCCGTTGGCCGCGACCCGGATGATGAGTTTCGGATCTTCGACCGGGTTCGCGTCAGCATGACAGGTCGTCGCCGTTCCTGCCGGGAAGAACTCGCGGGGTGGTGCTCCGCAGGCATATTCGACGAGCGAGTAACCAACCGGCAGCCCATCCCACTGGAACGTGCCCGATTTCGACAACACCGCATCGTCGGGGACGAATGTCAGTTGACCCGTCACCCGCGGATCCACCGGCGTGCCGAGGTCGAACGGCTCCGACCACGAGGACTGGCACAGGGCAACGGAATCCCAGTTGCGGCAGGCCCGGACCTGTACGGCGATGTTCTGCCCGTACTGCAGGTTGTCGGTGACCAGGAAGGAACCCAGCGGGACCCTCCCGGATTCGGTCGCGGGAACCGTCGGTCCGATCAACCTGTAGATGATCGAATAGTCGCTCGTCAGCGGTTCGGCCCCGATGGATCCGCCGAGGAGCTGGAAGTCGAACACGTCGCCGTTGGCCACGGGGCCCGTCCCGCGATCGATGGCCGTGATCACGCCGGGAGCTGTGCGGGCGACCACAGAGGGACTCGCCGTGCAACCCTGCGCATTTCTGGCGAACACGAGCAGCGAGTATGTCGCATTGGCCTGCAATCCGGAGAACTGTGCGGACGTCCCGGTCCCGGCATCGATCACGATGGCGCCGTTCGCTGTCACCGAGCCGTCGGGCGCACACGTGGGAGCCGCGCCCGTGTAGGCGGCAGCCCGATATCCCGTGATCTGTCGACCGTTGTCGCCGAAGATCCCCGGCCAGTCCAGTCGCACGCTCGCATCACCGGTCACCGTGGCCAGCGGCGACCCTGCAGCAATCGGCGGACCGGCAGGGATGTCGGAGCGGGGCTCGCTCGTGTTCCACACCGAGAGGGCCGTGAGCGCGGCATTGCGCGGACTGACCGTGTAGGTGACGGCAACCCCGTTGTCGAGAGTCCATCCGGCAGACAGGGTGTTGACGGTGCAGGTACCGTTGGCGCAGATCGCCGCCGGTGAGAAGTCTCCCGTGAATCCGCCCACGTTCAGCCGGTACCGGTCCACCGGTGACGCGCCAGCCGGGGACGACACCGCATTCCACGAAATGCTCAGGCCACGATCGAGGGCAACCGAACTGAACGATGTCGGAGCTTCGGGAATGAGGTCAGACCAGACGGCATCCGCGAGCACTGTCGGGTCGGATTCTCCGATCGCGTTGACGGCGACCACCGCCACCGTGACGGCATTCGCCGGGCCGTTACCCGCTGTGGGAATCGAACACGTGGTTCCGGAGCAGTCCGTCGACGATACGATGCTGTCGCCCGATGATGCTGTGACCCGATATGCCGTGATCGGTGAGTTATTGAAGGCACCGGCGTTCCACCGCATCGTGATGGACCTGTCACCGAAGCCGGTGGGCGCGACATTCGCGACCGGATCCGGTCGGTCCTGGACTGAGACGGTGATCGATCCCCAGACGTACCGATCCGAATCGTTCGTGGAATCCGCCACCTGGTACTGCAGGGTGACATCTCCCGGGAGTGCGCTCCTCGCGACGGTGACGGCGAGCCTCGAGTTGTCTGCGTTCGGGGTGATGGTGATGCCAGCAGGCAGGGAGGCGCCATCCAGTCCCCTGATGTTGACGACGCGGATCGGCGTGCCGGGGAACGGGTTGGTCGCGGCGTCGTTGGCCAGGACATCCACGGTGGTGGTGGCACCGCGGCGAGCGACGCCCCTGTCGGCAGCCGGGACCAAAAGTGGTCGGGTCGACGGAACGATGGTGAGCTGTATCCGACCTGAGCCACCCTGCGTGACGTCGTCGCGCACTCCCAGAGCGACTGTGCTCACCGTGCCCTTTCGAGCGTTCTCTGCCGCTCGCAGGGTGAGGATCGTCCCGTTGAGAACGGCGCGGAACCCCTCAGGCTGCGGGGCCAGGATCGAATACACCAGCTCGTCGATGTCGTCGGGATACGGGTAGTTCGTCAGCCTGAGGAGATCGATATCCCGTTCCTCACCGGGCTCGAACTCGATGACGGCTCCACCGAATTCCGGAGGCTGGTTGGTCCGCGGCGATACGGTGATCGGCAGCACGAGGATCGACTTCCGACCGTTGGGATCGCTTGCGGATGTTCCATCCGTTACCTCGAACGAGATCGACGCGGGCCCGAAGTACCTGTCAGCCGAGGTGAACCGCAGGGTGAACTGGTCGGTCACGAGGCTGCGCCCGTTCGAATGGGTTGCCTGCACGGTGCTCGAGTCCGTCAGCCTGACCTGCTTTCCCCCTACCGCGATCACGTAATCGTTGATGTCGATCGTGAGTTCGGACTCGCTGACCACCCTGAGCGCGGGCGCGCGGCGATCGAGCTGGGGAAGGGCGTCATCCAGACCGGGCACCCTGATAAACGCGAAGCTGAAGATGTTCGGGTCGTCGGGATGCGTCAGCCTGAACGGGATGATCTGGCTCTGTGCGGTGACCGTCACCTCGATGCGTTTATCCGAGGTGACCCTCGCGTTGGCGGAGTAACCCGGGTACACCGACAGCCCGAGAGACCGGGAATCGCCGTCGGCGAAGAACACGTTGGCCAACACATCGACGGTGACCCTCGGGCGATCGAGCACGTCAGACAGGGTCAGGATGCTGTCTGTCGCGATCGGATACGAGAGCGGGGCGTCGGGATCGACGATGACCCTGATGAAGTTCTGGCTCGTGCCGCCCTTATCGTTCTCGATCGTGTAGATCACGCCATAGCTGCCAGGGACACTGGGGGGCGTGATGTCGACGACATCGGTGCCCACGATGACGGCGGTGGTGAGCGCGTCGTTCGGGAGCACCGTGGTGATGGTCAGGGGGCTTCCGTCAGGGTCGGAATCGTTGACGAGCGCCTGGACGGACACCGTGACACCGGGGCGCACCGTGACCTCGTCCGCGATCGCGACAGGGTTCCGTGCTCCCTCGAGCCTCGGGCTGATGCCGATCCGTACGATCCCTGTTGCCCGGGCTCCCAGGGAATCGATCACCGTGTACGTGAACGAATCAGTGCCGGCGGAATAATCGCCAGCCTCGTACACGAAAGTGTCGTCTTCGACCGCGGAGACCGATCCCTTATCGGGATTCGTGGACTGCCCCAACAGCTGCACCGAATCCCCGTCGGGGTCGATGCCGCTCAGCGGAATACGCACGCGAACACTCTCCCCGGCGATCGCCCGCGCCGTGACCGTCGTCGGCACCGGGGCATTATTCGTGGCCGCATCTGCCTCGCGCACCGAGATGCGCACGAGGCCCGTCGCGGCCTGGCCATCGGGGCCTGTCACGCGATAGGCAGCGGTGAAATTCCCGGTCTTGTTGGGAGCCAGGTACCGCAGCACCCGATCCGAGGCGAACAGCAATCCGGAGTTCTCGGGGAGGGCCTGGTCGAGCACGGGCTGAAGAGCGAGCGGGAGACCGTCGGGATGCTCATCGTTGGTGAGCACGGGGATGTCGATCGCGTCCCCCACTCGCACGGTGACGTTGTCATCGTTGGCGATCGGGGGCTGGATGCGAGTCAGCGCCGGTATCTCGATCACGGTGATGACGCCCTCGGCCTCGGCGAGGCCGTTGCTGATCCGGTAATTAAATGACACAGGACCGTTGTCGAGAGGTCGATCGAGGCTGACCCTGACCACGCGCTGGTCGAGGATCTCCGCCCGCACGCCGGAGTTGCTCGGCAGGTTCATGAGCCCGGTCACGAGCAGCACCCCGCCCGCAGGATCCACATCCGTGGACGCCACATCGATCCGCTCGTTCTGCAGGGCTCTCACAAAGACTGTTTTCGGCACAGTAATGGGCTTGGTATTCGCCTCGGGCGGCGCGACGACATCGACCCGCACCAGCCCGGTAACCGTGAGCTTCCCGTCGGTGACCACGTACTCCAGGTAGTGGCTGCGCACCTGGCTGCTCGTGAATCGGAAGGTGCCGGTCTCATAGCTCGGAGTGATGGTCACATCGGGTTTTGCGGGCACGCTGTTGAGTCTCAGGATGCCTGAACCTCCGCGCACGTGATCGAGCGGTGAGATCGTCTTCTCTTCACCGGCCGACACGAGCACGACGAAGGGATCGGCGATGATGTCGACGTCGCCTGACGCCTTGATCGACACGGACAATGAGCCGGTGCCCTCCGCGGAACCGTCGGAGACGAGCAGGGGGATGATCGCGAGGTCGCTGCCCGAGCCTGCGTCAGAGTACGTCACTGTGCCGTTGGGCTTGTAAGTCACGGATGCGGGGGCCGCCACACTGGCGCTGGTGAGATAGAAGGCATCGCCGTCCGGGTCGATCCAGTCCGCGAGCACCTGCGTCGTCACCCGGCCGCCCTCGACGACGACCGTCTTCGTCGACCGGACCTGCGCCGGAGGAGAGTTCTCTCCCGCAGCGCGAACCGTCACCACTACTGTCGCCGAGGCCGTGCCGCCGCGCCCGTCCGTGATCGAGTAGGGGAAGGAGATCTGCCCGGTCGCGTTGGCATTGAGCGTCAGCTGCACCTGCTGGCGCTCGTTGATGAGGTCGATCCGTCCGATCGATTCGTCGATAGGTGCGAGGTCACCGACGACGAGCACATCACCGTTGGGGTCGTAGTCGTTGAGCAGCACGGGCAGCACAGTGGCCCGGCCCGGGCGGGCGCCGAAGGCGTCGTCGATGGCGACCGGCGGCTCCTGCACCTTCTCGACCTCCGGCTGGAGTGAGTCGTCGTTCTGCTGCTCCTCGGGTTGCTGGTCGTCCGTAGCGATGAGGTCATCCCAGTTATTGATCAGCTGGCCTTCTCGCTGAACCGCCCAGGTCCGGCCCGTGCGCCGATCGTTGAGCACCGCACTATCGCCGTTGGTGACGAACGCGAGCTGGGCGTTTGCCGTCACGGATTCGAGAGTGGCCGTCGTGCCGTCACCGCCGCCGTCCAGGCATCGTCGCCAGCTCGTGCCGTTGGTCCACGAAGCGAACTCGCAGCCGTCGAGCATGAGCGGTCTCGCTGCGATACCGGACTGGCCGTCGGCGAGATTCACCGCCGCCGCGCCGCTGAGCGGAACGCTGATGAGCCCCCCGGAATATCCAACCAGCACCCTGTCACCTGTCGCGCTGGCCCACTGCACGGTCACCGAACCGGAATCCCCGACGAGAGCCGAGAGATCCACCGTCCTGCCATCCAGATAGAGAGAGTTCGCATCGAGGTCGAGGATCGCCCACTGACCGGCGACTGATGTCAGTGCCACCGAGGCATCGGCCGCGGCTAGTCGCACCTGCTGGCTCGATTCGACTGCTCCCGACTGTGCGGCGTCGACCGTATAGACCAGTGAAGTCACCGGCGAGTATGCGAAGAGCAGTCCGTCAGGATCGACGCTGACGGCAGCCCCTTTACCCAGGCTGAGAGTGGATTCCGACTCGGCGTCGAAGTTCCTGAAACTTTCGGTGGAGACGATCCACAACTCACCGGTTCCCTCGGCGAAGACGATCACGTTGTCCCCGGCGAGGAACACCTCGGGCTGATCGGGGGGCAGCGGAACGCTGTCGGTGACCAGGGACGTCGCCGGGTCGACGATGTCGATCTTGATCTCGGAACGATCGAACAGCAGCACCGTGTTACCGCGCTGCAGCACGTCGACATCATTGCCGCTGGTGGCCACCACGGTGTTCAGCTCGAGTACTTCGGGGTTGGCCCTGCCGATGGCCTGCTGCTGGCTGTTCGCGACCCACACCGAGCCGTCGCCGAGGTCGAGTCGTTGCGCCGTGTAGCCGGTGGAGACGATGGCGATGGTCGCGACGAGTGGGGCAATCACGACGCCACTGGTCACACTCACGGCGAGGGACCCGTGGGCGGCAAGCCACTTTCTCAGCATGACGAACTCATCATCCCGGTGTGTCTGCGCACTTTTCACCGCTCGCCGGACCGTCTTTGCCCTCACGGTTCACGGTGACCGTGATGCAGACGCGCTGTCCCGGCTCAGCGTCATAGGTGAATTCGGGGCTGCGCTGGATGCTCGACTGTCCGTCATCGGTGAGGATGCGGTAGGAGTCTGTCTCATTGATGCCCGGATCCTGCCAGCTGAACGTGACAGTACCGTCGGCCTCCGTCACCTGGATGTTCGCCACCACCGGCACGTCACTCTGTCCGGTTGTCGTGAAGACGACCACGAGGGTCGTGATCAACGCAACGATCAGGGCAGCGCCGGCGACGCCGACCCAGATCCACCCCCGCCTGTTTCCCGTATCTCTGGGGGCCGAAGCCACCGAGCTTTTGGGCACGGACTGTGAGCCGCGGCCGATGGTGTCGATGCCCGTATATGGAGTGCTGGCCGCCGCTCCACGACGGCGACGCCGCCGCTCCCCCACCGAGACGGCGGGCGAGTCGCCTCCCCTGACCCTGGTGCGGTCCTCGAGATCCGACACCGTCGCCAGTGCCCATTCATCGACAACGGTCTCGATCGCGGTCTGCGGGAGCCCGAGGTCGGATTCGATCGCCTGCAGTTCATGCACGAGCTCGATCACGGATCCCTGTCGCGCATCGGGCTTACGGGACATGCCGCGTACGAGGGCCCGTTCGAGTGCCACCGGCACGTCACTTCGCCCGATCGGCTGGGGCTTTGCGCGGTTGATACGTGAGATGAGATCGGTCGACTTATTGGACTCGCCCGGCACCTCGAACGGCGACCGGCCAGCGAGAAGGGAATAGATGGTCGCGGCGTACGCCCAGACCTCCGACTGGATGGTGCCCGCCGTCTCGTCCATCAGCACTTCGGGAGCAGACCAGGGAATCGACATCCCCACTGCATCGAAATTCCCCGCCTCGCCGATCGTGGCAGCGATACCGAAATCAGAAAGCACGGGATTTCCGTAGGCCGTGGTGAGGATGTTCGACGGCTTCACGTCGCGATGGAGCACTCCCGCACGGTTCGCGGTGTCGAGAGCACTGCCGATCTTCACGGCGATCCTGAGCACTTCGGCAACCGGCAGCCGCTCTGTGCGGTAGCGCTGGCTCAGTGACGATGAGCACAGTTCCATCACGAGGTAGGGCCGGCCATCGGATGACACACTGGCCTGGTAGACCGTGAGGATCGAGGGGTGCGAACTCAATTGGGCCATGAGGTTCGCTTCGGCCTGGAACATCTGCCTGACCTGGTCGTTGACGACTTCGCTGAGCATCACCTTGACCGCGACCTGGCGGCGCGGCATGTTCTGTTCGTAGAGAAAAACGTCAGCGAATCCGCCCGATCCCAGCACGTGAATGTGGGAAAATCCGGGCAGGATCGGAGGGGACGACGGCAGTCGGCGGGCCACGGTCACCTCCTGGACTTTGGTCGGATTCCCAATTGTAGGCAGGTCCATAGCGGCAAGAGCCGCTATAGCCCCCGAATGGGGGGCGTCTGCGCGCCCCCCATTCCGAGTAGCGCCCAAACGTGCTACAGGCGACGCAATCGGGGTGCGGTGTCGTCCAGGTCGACCTGATCCGGCGCCTCGAGAACGTCGACCACGACCGCCGTGACGTTGTCCCGTCCGCCCGCGGCGAGGGCTGCGTCGACGAGTGCCCCCGCCGTCTCCTGCGGACTCAATCCCGCCGCCAGATGAAGGCGCAGGCGATCATCGCTGACCTCCTTGGTCAGGCCGTCTGAGCAGATCAGCAGCCGCAGGCCCGTGCGCAGTGGCAGCATCCAGAAATCAGGGTACGGTCGCGCACTGAATCCGACAGCCCGCGTGATGATGTTGCTGTCGGGATGGTTCTCGGCTTCCTCGCGCGAGAGAGCCCCGGATTCGACAAGCTCCTGCACCACTGAATGGTCGGTGGTGACCTGGCTCAGTTCGTTCGCCTCGAACTTGTAGACCCTGCTGTCCCCGATATTGAAGACGGCGAAGTACGGTTCGTCACCCTGGAGCGTCAGGACGGCTCCCGTGACGGTGGTTCCTACGCCCAGCTCACTGTCGAGCGCAATGACCGTGATGTCCTCCGTCGCCAGCAGCAGTGCTTCTTCGACGAGCTCGGGGTCGACGAACTCCCCGCCGTCGATCTCGGCGAGGCGAGTGACGACAGCCTGGCTCGCGAGATCGCCCGCAGAGTGTCCGCCCATGCCATCGGCGACGGCGAACAGCGGCACGGCGGCGACATAGCTGTCTTCGTTGACGTGCCTCCGGTGACCGACATCGGTCGCAGATGCCCACGCCAGCCTGACGGCAGCCTCCGGTCTCGCGGGTATGGACACGTCCACTCCGGAATTATTCGAGCCGATTTCAGTCACGGCTGCCTTTCTCAATCGATTGGCCGAGGCGCTGCATCGGAAGGATCTGGAGAATGTTCCCGTCACCAATATCCACCAGCGCGCCCGGTGAGACGACCACCGACTCACCCTGACGCAGTTTTCGGGGAACGCTTCCGGGCTGCTTCACCACGGATCCATTGGTCGAACGCAGGTCGGTGACGATGACGGATGTCCCCACCTGGCGCAGCTCGACGTGCGTTCCAGAGACCTCGTGCCCGGGCGACGAGACCGGGACGAGCCTGGGCTCTGCGCCGGTCGGAATCCGGGACAGGCGAGGATCACGTCCCACTCTCGCCGGCCTGTCGAGCATCACGGGCTCGGCATACTCGCCGACCCTGAAGCTGTAGTGACCGCTGGGGCGCTGCGCATCTCCCGACGGCAGCCCGAGCGCGGCATCCATCACCTGTCGCGACACCTGTTGACGCTGGGGTTCCACGAGGTCGGCCACGGGTCGTCGCGATGTCATCACCGTGTCAGCCATTACCTCGTCTGCGCGCTCCGAGGGCGGAGTGGATGCACCGGAATCCCGCCGCAACGGCGCTGGCCGTGTGTCGTCGCGTTCCTCAGTCATGCGCCTAACTTTATGGGCTGATGGGGCGCGGCATCCGCCACAGCATGCGAGGATCCGGCGGCCTCAGGCTACCGATTTCGTCGAAAATGGGCCGAAACTCATTCGGAATCGCTTGTTTCTACACCGTCACGCTGAGAGAATCGTCTCATGAGCTCTTCGCCGCGTCATCCGGGATCCCGTCCGATCCAACTCGACGACGTGTCGAAAGGCATCATCGAGCAACTCCAGGCTGACGGTCGACGTTCGTACGCCGAAATCGGCAAAGCCGTCGGCCTGAGTGAAGCCGCCGTGCGGCAGCGGGTGCAGAAGCTCACGGACTCCGGAGTGATGCAGGTGGTCGCCGTGACCGACCCCATGCAGCTCGGCTTCTACCGGCAGGCCATGATCGGCGTAAGGGTCGCCGGCGATACGACCGCCGTCGCCGAGAAGTTGAGCGCGCTCAGCGCTGTCGACTACGTGGTGCTCACCGCGGGAAGCTTCGACATCCTCGCCGAGGTCGTCTGCGAGAACGACGACGATCTGATCAACCTGCTGAACAAGCAGATCCGCTCCATCGAGGGCGTGGCGTCCACCGAGACGTTCGTGTACCTGAAACTACAAAAACAGTTCTACAACTGGGGAACAAGGTAAAACCGATGACTATCACCGAACCGGATCTGACCACGGTATCGCGTCACACCTGGAATGACGCGGAGCTGCAACAGAAGGCGAAAGACCACCTCTGGATGCACTTCACTCGACAGTCGCTCATGGAAGACGGTCACGGCGTTCCCATCATCACCAAGGGCGAGGGTCACCACATCTGGGACTCGAACGGAAAGAAGTACATCGACGGGCTGAGCGGCCTGTTCGTCGTCAACGCCGGGCACGGTCGCAAGCGGCTCGCACAGGTCGCCGCGAAACAGGCGGAGGAGCTCGCCTTCTTCCCCCTCTGGTCGTATGCCCACCCGAACGCGATCGAGCTGGCCGACCGGCTCGCTCACTACGCGCCGGGAGACCTCAATCGCGTCTTCTTCTCGACCGGCGGAGGCGAAGCCGTGGAGACCGCGTTCAAGCTCGCCAAGTACTACTGGAAGCTGCAGGGGCGCCCCACCAAGCACAAGGTCATCTCTCGTGCTGTGGCGTACCACGGCACTCCGCAGGGCGCGCTTGCGATCACGGGCATCCCCGCCATGAAGGAGATGTTCGAACCCGTCGTGCCCGGCGGCTTCCGTGTACCGAACACGAACTTCTACCGTGCTGAAGAGATGGGGTTCGTCGCATCGGCGGGCGCCACCGACATCGAGGCCGAATTCGGCGTGTGGGCAGCGAACCGCATCGAGGAGATGATCCTGTTCGAGGGGCCCGAGACCGTGGCCGCGGTGTTCCTCGAGCCTGTCCAGAATTCGGGTGGATGCTTCCCGCCACCGCCCGGCTACTTCCAACGGGTCCGCGAGATCTGTGACAAGTACGACGTGCTCCTGGTCAGCGACGAGGTGATCTGCGCGTTCGGTCGCATCGGACACATGTTCGCCTGCGACGAGTACGGATACGTCCCCGACATGATCACGTGCGCCAAGGGAATGACCAGTGGCTACTCCCCCATCGGCGCCACGATCGTGTCCGACCGCATCTACGAGCCGTTCAAGCACGGTTCGACGGCGTTCTACCACGGCTACACGTTCGGCGGGCATCCGGTGTCATCGGCCGTCGCCATGGAGAACCTCGACATCTTCGAGGAGGAGAACCTCAACGCGCACGTGCGCGAGAACTCCCCCGTCTTCCGCGCGACGCTCGAGAAGTTGCTCGACCTGCCCATCGTGGGCAATGTGCGCGGAGCCGGCTACTTCTTCGGCATCGAGCTCGTCAAAGACAAGGTGACCAAGGAGACCTTCGATGACGATGAGTCGGAGAGACTGCTGCGCGGGTTCCTGTCGAAGGCGCTCTACGACGCCGGCCTGTATTGCCGCGCCGACGACAGGGGCGACCCCGTCATCCAGCTCGCTCCGCCCCTCACGATCGGGCCGGCTGAGTTCGATGAGATCGAGGCGATCCTCCGTTCCGTGCTGACCGAGGCATGGGCGCGGCTCTGAGCCAGATACTCCTGTGACCGACTTCCGCCACTTGAGCTTCTGGCATGCCACGGTGCCGGATGACCTCACTCCCCGCCCTGCGCTCGACGGGGATCGCGAGGTCGACGTCGCGATCGTGGGCGGGGGCCTGACCGGTCTCTGGACGGCGTGGTATCTGCTCGAGCGTGATCCGAGCCTCTCGATCGCCGTTCTCGAGAAAGAGATTGTCGGGTTCGGCGCCTCAGGGCGCAACGGCGGATGGTGCAGCGCACTGTTTCCGCGATCGACGGCATCACTCGAACGGGCACACGGCCGGGAGGCGGCCCTGGCGATGCGGCGGGCGATGATCGATACCGTCGACGAGGTCGGGCGGGTTGCGGCATCCATCGGTCTCGATATCGACTTCGTCAAGGGTGGCACCGTCGCGTTCGCGCGTTCCGGCGTGCAGCTCGACGCAGCAAGGGCCGAGGTGGCCGAGGCTGCAGGTTTCGGCGTCGACCTCGTCGAATTCTGGGGGCAGGATCGGGTCAGGGCGGCCGGCGCACTCGGAGCCACCTTCGATCCCACCTGCGCGCGACTTCATCCGGCGAAACTCGTCAGGGGCCTGGCTCGTGCGCTCGAAGCGAGAGGCGTATCCATCGTCGAAGGCACCGAGGTCGTCGACTACGAGTCACGGACGGTGCGAACGACCCGCGGAACTGTGCGGTGCAGGGACGTGGTGGTGGCGACAGAAGGCTATGGCGCGACGCTGCCCGCCACCCGACGTCGCGTACTTCCTCTCTACTCGCTGATGATCGCGACAGAGCCGCTCCCGGACACGCTCTGGGAGGAGATCGGTATCGAGCACGGGCAGACCTTCACCGACTTCCGGCATCTTCTCGTGTACGGGCAGCGCACGGCCGACAACCGCTTCGCTTTCGGCGGGCGCGGCGCCCGGTACCACTGGGGCAGCTCGATCCGGTCGGACTACGACCGCGTTCCTGCGGTGTTCGACCACCTCCGACGCACGCTGGGTGAGATGTTCCCCGCTATCGGAGACGCCGGCGTCACCCACCGCTGGGGTGGTCCGCTCGGTGTCGCACGCGATTGGCACGCCAGCGCGAACTATGACCCGAGCAGCGGCCTGGCCAGCGCCGGCGGATATGTCGGTGATGGTCTGAGCACGACGAACCTCGCGGGGCGCACCCTCGCCGACCTCATCACCGGGGCTGACACGGCACTCGTCGCACTGCCGTGGGTCAACCACCGCTCTCCGTCCTGGGAACCTGAGCCGTGGCGTTTCCTCGGGGCTAACGCCGGACTGACCGCGATGACGGTCGCCGATGCGGAGGAGAAGGTGACGGGTCGAGCGTCCATCGCGGCACGACTGATGGGCCCTCTGACGGGGCATTAAGCCCGGCCAGATTAACTTTCGAAGAATTAATGTGACACGTCACCCTTTTTGGGAATACTTTCGGGTTCGATGCGATTGCATGTACCTATGACTACTTCAACTGACACATTCCCCGGCTACGTCGCAGGCACCTGGACGCTCGACCCGACCCACTCCGAGATCTCGTTCTCGGTCAAGCACCTCAAGATCAGCAAGGTGCGCGGCTCGTTCAAGACCTTCGATGCCACCATCGTGACCGCCGAGAATCCCGCAGATTCCACCATCGAGGCCACCGTCGAGATCGCCTCCGTCGACACCAACCAGAAGGACCGCGACGCTCACCTCCGCACGAGCGACTTCTTCCTTGCCGACGAGTTCCCGACAATGACCTTCGTGTCGAAGTCCATCGAGGTCTCTGGCGAAAAGTTCGCCGTGACCGGCGACCTCACGCTGCGTGGCGTCACCAAGTCAGAGGTCATCACGGGCGAATTCGGCGGCATCGTCACCGACGGATACGGCCAGACCAAGGCTGGCGCGACCGCATCCACCGTTATCAACCGTCACGACTACGGAGTGAGCTGGAACGCGGCCCTCGAAGCCGGCGGACTCACCCTCGGCGACGACGTGACGATCAACTTCGAACTTCAGGTTGTCCTCCAGCCGTAACCGGATCGTGACAGCGCCAAGATAGAGTCGCTGCCGTGACAGATTTCGAGCCCGCACCGCTGCCTGTGCAGCGGGAGCGGGCTCGACCCGGTTTTGCACGGATTCTGCTCACGACGCTCGGCGTCATCCTCGTGCTGGCCCTCGGCGGAGCCGGCATCTGGGTGCTCACTCACCAGCAACGGGTCAGCGACCAGCTCGTCGTCTGGCAGTACGAGCCCACGGCAACGATCGCGGCGTATGCCGAGCGCTCGACGATGACTGACGAAGGGCGGTTCCTGTTCTACGCGAGCCGTCCGACCATCGAATCGACTGAGTCGTTCGACACGCACTGCGCCAGCGAGACCGAAGACGTCGGAATTCTCGGATGCTACGTGCACGGCGAGCGCAAGATCTTCCTGTTCAACGTGACCGACGACAGGCTGGACGGCCTGGAAGAGGTCGTCGCCGCCCACGAGATGCTCCACGCGGCATGGGATCGGATGCCGGACGCCGAGCGCGCCGCCATCACTCCCCTGCTCGAAGCCGAGGCCACCGAGCGTGCCGATGATCCCGCATTCGTCAAGACCCTGGACTACTACGCCACAGCCGAGCCCGGGGAGCGGCTCAACGAGCTCCATTCCATCGTCGGCACAGAGTTCGCCGACGTGAGCCCCGAACTCGAGTCCCACTACGCCACCTACTTCGCCGACCGGCAGGCACTCGTGCAGCTCCACCTCGCGTCCGACGCGGTGTTCACCGAGCGCCAGGCCGCCATCACCACCATCGTCGACCAGACCACCGCCCTGAAGTCGAGCATCGATGCCGACTACGCGTCGTACAACTCGGGCTACGACACGCTCAACGCCGACATCACCGCATTCAACCAGAAGGCTGACGAAGGCGGCTATTTCACTCAGCGGGAGTTCGACGATCAGCGCGATGAGCTGGTCACGCGGCAGGCGGATCTCGACGCACTGTATTCATCCATTGCCGACAGGGTCACGCAGTATGACGACCTGGTCGCGCAGCTCGACGCGCTCAACGCCGAAGTCACCGAGCTCAACCAGAGCATCAACATCAGACCGCGCAGCGAGGGTGATTCCTGACGCCGGTCACTCGAAGATCGCTGTGACCTCCGCGACCTCCGCCGGTGTCGGCGTCCATGCCGTCGCTGCCGCGGCGTTCTGCCTCAGTTGTTCGGGCCTCGTCGTCCCGGCGATGACGCTCGACAGCCCGGGCTGGGCGAGCAGCCATCCGAAGGTGGCCTCGAGCATCGTGATTCCCCGCTCTTCACAGAATGCCGCATAGGATTCGAGCACGTCCCAGTGCGCGTTCTCGGCAATGTGGGGACGCTGGCGCATGATCCGGGAATCCGCGGGGAAGTCGGATCGCGTGAATTTTCCGGTGAGCAATCCGTTCTGGAGCGGGAAGTACGGCAGCAGCCCGAGGTGATGGCGGTTGATGGCCGGCAACACGTCTCTTTCGATGCCTCGTGCCAGCAGGCTGTATTCGTTCTGGGACGACACGAATCGCCCACCCGCAGCGGCAGCAGCATCGATCTGGTTCGCGGAGAAGTTCGAATGGCCGTAGTGGATGACCCTGCCCTCCTCCACGAGCTCATCGAGGGCAGCGATCGTCTCCTCGATCGGCGTATGCGGGTCCGGCGTATGCATCTGGTACAGATCGACGCGATCTGTCTGCAGGCGGCGCAGGGAGCCTTCCAGCGCTTCCCGGATATAGGTCCGCGATCCTTTCGGTACCCCGGGTGCGATTCCCATGTCGAAGCTGTCGTGCCCGAATTTCGTGGCGAGGAACACGCTGTCACGATGACCGTCGAGGGCGATACCCATGAGGGTTTCACTCACTCCCGGCGCTCCTCCGTACATATCGGCCGTGTCGAACAGGGTGACACCGAGCTCGATCGCCTCGGAGATGAGGGCGTTGGTCCCGTCCTGATGTTCCGTGGCCGTGCCCGCCCTACCGAAGTTGTTGCAGCCCAGCCCGATCGTCGAGACCCGGGGGCCACCGAGACCCAGTGCACGGAATTCAATGTCAGCCATCCTCCTATCCTCCACCGTCGTCGCCTCGGATCGCTTCACCCCGATGTCCGATTTGCGCCAGAGCCCTGTCGAATTCCGCGGCTACAGTCGTGTCATGACCACAGCACAGCACTCGAGCACCACTCGCTCGACCGTACGCGGGAGCGCCCCGGTATTCCTCCGCCGGACTAACTCTCCCCTGGGTCGCATCGAACTTCTGAGCGACGGTACGTCCATCACGTCGCTGGCCATCGAGCGCGCCGGGTCGCTGCCGTGGGGCGATCGTCCCGAGAACACCGCACCTGTGCTCGAGGTCGCCCTGACACAACTCGCCGAGTACTTCGATGGCAGGCGCACCGAGTTCGACGTACCGGTCGATGTCACCGGCACAGACTTCCAGAAGAAGATCTGGGCCGAGCTCTCGCGATTGCCGTACGGTTCCGTCGTCTCTTACGGCTTCCTGGGCGGGGTCACAGGCAGGGCAACGGCAGGACGGGCCGTCGGCGGAGCGGTGGGAGCGAATCCGGTCCCCATCATTGTGCCGTGCCACAGGGTGCTCGCCGCCAACGGTCGCATCACGGGGTTCAGCGCCGGGGAAGGCATCGCCACCAAGGCGTGGCTCCTCGATCATGAGGGCATCGAGCACCGGTCGTGACGGACTCGAGCAGTTCGGCAGGCACCACACTCGACAGAGGCGTGATCATCGGGGACGATGGCATCGCACGCTGCCGTTGGGTCGGCACAGACCTCGAATACCAGCGCTACCACGACGAGGAATGGGGCCACCCCCTCCACGGTGACCTTCCGCTCTTCGAGAAGCTCAGCCTCGAAGCGTTCCAGGCCGGGCTGTCATGGATCACTATCCTGCGCAGGCGTCCCGGATTCCGTGACGCGTTCGACGGGTTCGATCCGCATCGCGTGGCCGGTTATGGCGCAGGGGACGTCGACCGGCTGATGGGAGACGAGCGCATCATCCGCAACAGGGCGAAAGTGCTCGCGACGATCAACAACGCGCAGCGTGCACTCGACCTCATCGCTGAGACTCCCGGCGCCCTCGATGAACTCATGTGGAGCTTCGCACCGCCCGCTCGCGCCACGCAATTCGTCTCGATGGCCGAAGTTCCGGCCATCACACCCGAATCCACAGCGTTGAGCACTGAACTCCGACGACGCGGCTTTAAATTCGTCGGACCGACCACGATGTATGCCCTCATGCAGTCCTCGGGCATGGTCGACGACCACGTGCAGTCATGCTGGCGGACGCACTGACCCAGCTTCCCACTGTGGCAGGTCAGACGACGAGATCCACCCCGGATTCCGTACGATCCAGCCGGATGTCGCGGCTGGCCGCCCACTCCAGCAGCGAGTCGACGTCGGCGTGCGCAATCCCCGACTCCACGAGCGACCTCGCGAAGCGCCCCTTCCCAGCTTTGTTGAAGTGGCTCAGCGCGGTGCGACGCCCCCGGGCATCCTCGGAGACCACCCGCACCGTGACCGCCGATGCCGGAGCGGGCCCGAGCGCGATGTAGGAGTCGGAACGGAGGTCGATCACCAGCGAATCGGTCGCCACCAGCGCCTCCGTGACGGCCTGGCGCCAATGCCTGCGCAATGACAACCCCGGCAGCCGGGAATTATGCGACAACCTGTAGGCCGGGATGGGGTCACTGCCCCTCAGTAGGCCGAACAGCGCCGAGTGAATCACGAGGTGGTCGTCGGCGAACTCGCGCGCACCGGCGTCGAGACTCTCGACGTCGAGTGCGTCGTAGAGCACTCCCGTATAGCGGTCCAGCGCAGGCATGACCGGAGAGGTCGACACCGTCCGGTTGCGATCGACCTCGAAACGCTGGGTGGGGCCGAGGGACAGCGCGGCCATGGATCCGCTGACCGAGCGGGACAACCGCCGTATTTCGGTCATCACTTCGCCGCGCTGCCGGGCGAGGCTCGCGAAACTGAGCCCGCCGAGGTCGAGCGACGCGGCATCCATCCCGCCGTCCCGTTTCGTTTCAGACGGTGGGAGAAGAACGAGCACCTATGACTCGAGGAACGCCATGGCGCGGTCGATGTTCACACCGAGGGGCTCCACGGAGTCGAGCGTGATGCGCCCGACAGCGGCGCTGGCTCCCGACCACTCCGCGTACTCTTCGAGGCTCTGCTCGACGGCGTGCCAGGTGAGCTGGAGGTGTGGCAGCTGCCGTTCACGATTCTCGATGCGCTCCCGGTGGATCTCGGGATCCGAGCAGATCACTTCGATGAACTTCAGGGGCTCACTTCGCCGCTGGGCGAGATTGATCCACTGCTCACGAGCGGGATTCACCGCGTTGACGGCATCCACGATCACGCTTCGACCGGCCGCCAGCGTGGTCTCAGCATGCATCTCGGCTACGAGATACGCGGCAAGGCCCGTCGGCTGGTCTGAGTCGATCCCGGCCTTCAGGATGGCCGATTCGATCGGATCGACGGAGATCACGGGGAGCCCGAGACGGGAACCGAGAACCTGCCCGATGGTGGACTTCCCGGATCCGGGAAGCCCAGCCATCGCGATCAGCATGATGAAGGCTCGAACATGGCGATTAGACCAGTTCGGCGTTTCGCGCGACGACAGTCACGGTGTTGTTCTCGACCGAGAGGAATCCGTCGTCAGCCTGAGCGGTGATGACGTTTCCCTCGACAGTGGTCACACGCACCTCACCCTGGGCGAGGATCGCCAGCACAGGCTCATGGCCCGGCAGGATACCGATCTCACCTTCGGTGGTGCGCGCGATGATCTGCTTCGCCTTGCCCGACCACACCTCGTGATCGGCCGCGACGACGCTGACCTTGAGTTCGGCCATTATCAGCCGTTCTCTTTCTGGATCTTCGCCCACTGCTCTTCGACGTCGTTGATTGAACCGACGTTGAAGAACGCCTGCTCCGCGACGTGGTCGAATTCGCCCTTGACGATCGCGTCGAACGACTCGATTGTGTCCTTCAGCGGAACCGTCGAACCCTCGACACCGGTGAACTTCTTCGCCATGTAGGTGTTCTGCGACAGGAACTGCTGGATGCGGCGTGCGCGCGACACGGTGATGCGGTCTTCCTCGGAAAGCTCATCGACACCGAGGATCGCGATGATCTCCTGGAGTTCCTTGTTCTTCTGGAGGATCGCCTTGACGCTCGTAGCGACGCGGTAGTGGTCGGCGCCCAGGTAACGGGGGTCGAGGATGCGGCTCGTCGAGGTGAGCGGGTCGACGGCCGGGTAGAGGCCCTTCGACGCGATCTCACGGCTGAGCTCGGTCGTTGCGTCGAGGTGCGCGAAGGTCGTCGCCGGAGCCGGGTCGGTGTAGTCATCGGCAGGCACGTAGATGGCCTGCAGGGACGTGATCGAGCGGCCACGCGTCGAGGTGATGCGCTCCTGGAGCACACCCATCTCGTCGGCGAGGTTCGGCTGGTAACCCACGGCGGACGGCATACGACCGAGAAGGGTCGACACCTCAGAACCGGCCTGGGTGAACCTGAAGATGTTGTCGATGAAGAGCAGCACATCCTGGTTCTGCACATCACGGAAGTACTCAGCCATGGTCAGGGCGGAGAGCGCCACGCGAAGTCGCGTTCCCGGCGGCTCATCCATCTGGCCGAACACAAGCGCGGTCTTGTCGAAGACGCCGGCCTCGTCCATCTCGGCGATGAGGTCGTTGCCCTCACGGGTGCGCTCACCGACTCCGGCGAACACCGACACTCCACCGTGATCCTGGGCGACGCGCTGGATCATCTCCTGGATGAGGACCGTCTTGCCGACACCTGCACCACCGAAGAGGCCGATCTTTCCACCGAGCACGTAGGGCGTCAGCAGGTCGATGACCTTGATACCGGTCTCGAAGAGTTCGGTCTTCGACTCGAGCTGGTCGAAGGGCGGTGGCTTGCGGTGGATCGGCCAGCGCTCGGTGATCTCGAATTTCTCGCCACCGATCGTGCCGTCGGCGTCTGCGTTGAGAACCTCACCGATGACGTTGAAGACCTTGCCCTTGGTGATGTCTCCGACGGGGACCGTGATCGGCTCGCCGGTGTCACGCACCTCCTGGCCGCGGACGAGTCCGTCGGTCGGGTTCAGGGCGATGGCGCGAACGAGGTCGTCACCGAGGTGCTGTGCGACCTCGAGTGTGATGACGGTCGAGTCGTCGCCGATGGTGATCGTGGTCTTCAGGGCGTTGTAGATGCCCGGGATCGAGTCATGCGGAAACTCGATGTCGACGACCGGACCGGTGACCCGGGCGATGCGGCCGACGCCGGCCGGCTTCTGAGCGTCTGACGTCGTGTCAGGAGCTGTAATTGTCATGGCTTCTCTTCTCTAGTCACGAAATGGTCTTTCACTACTTGGCCGAGCTCAGGGCGTCTGCGCCGCCCACGATCTCGGAAATCTGCTGTGTGATCTCAGACTGGCGAGCGTTGTTCGCCAACCGGGTGAAGTCTTTGATGAGCTTGTCTGCGTTGTCGCTGGCCGACTTCATGGCCTTCTGGCGCGCAGCATGCTCCGACGCCGCGGACTGCAGCATCGCGTTGAAGATGCGGCTCTCGATGTAGACAGGAAGCAGCGCATCGAGTACGTCGTCGACCTCGGGTTCGAACTCGTACAGCGGCAACAACTCGGAGTTGTCCGCGCTCTCGACACCCTCGACCACTTCCAGAGGCAACAGGCGAACGACCTCGGGGACCTGCGTGACCATGCTGACGAAGCGGTTGAACAGGATGTGGATCTCGTCCACTCCCCCCTCAGCCGTCGGCTGCACGAACTTCGAGACGAGAGCCTCGCCTATTTCCTGAGCGGTTTCGAACACGGGCTGGTCCGTGCCACCGATCCACTGGGCTTCGGATTCACGCTTGCGGAAGGCGAAGTTCGCCACGGCCTTGCGGCCGACCAGATAGTAGACGACCTCTTTGCCTTCGCCCTCGAGGCGCGTGCGCAGTTCGCCCATCTCACGGATGATCTGCGAACTGAACGCCCCGGCCAGTCCGCGGTCGGACGTGAACAGCACCACCGCGGCCCGGGTGGGGTTTTCCGCTTCGGTCGTGAGGATGTGGTCGACGTTCGAGAACGTGGCGACCGCCGACACGGCGCGCGTGACTGCGCGTGAATACGGCCCGGATGCTGCAACCCGCTGCTGCGCCTTCTGAATGCGCGAAGCGGAGATGAGCTCCATGGCCCGAGTGATCTTCTTGGTCGTCTGGGCAGACTTGATCTTCTGCCGGTAGACCCGAAGTTGCGCTCCCATGTGGTGTGTCCCTGGTTTCGTGTGTGAAGAGTGGCTGGGTGACTATCGCCCGGAGCTAGCGCTTGCCCTTGACGATTTTTTCCTGGTTGATGTCTTCGTCAGGCGTCTCGACGAACTGCTCAGATCCCGGGCCGGAGAGCGACTTGCCATCACCGGTCTGGAATTCGAGCTTGAACCTATCGACGGCCTCATCGAGGGCGCTGACCGTCTCGTCGGAGAGCACGTTGGTCTCGCGGAGTGAGTCGAGCACCTTCGTGTTTCGGGCGAGGTAGTCGTGGAGTTCACTCTCGAAACGCAGCACGTCCTCGACGGGCACCTCGTCGAGCTTGCCGTTGGTTCCGGCCCAGATCGACACGACCTGCTTCTCGACGGGCATGGGCGAATACTGCGGCTGGCGGAGCAGCTCGGTCAGTCGGGCACCGCGAGCAAGCTGGCGACGGCTGGCGGCATCCAGGTCAGACGCGAACATGGCGAAGGCCTCGAGCGAGCGGTACTGGGCAAGCTCGAGCTTGAGCGTTCCCGACACCTTCTTGATCGACTTGACCTGGGCGTCACCACCGACTCGCGACACCGAGATGCCTACGTCGACCGCGGGGCGCTGATTGGCGTTGAAGAGGTCGGACTGCAGGAAGATCTGGCCGTCGGTGATCGAGATCACGTTGGTCGGGATGTAGGCGGAAACGTCGTTCGCCTTGGTCTCGATGATCGGCAGGCCGGTCATCGAGCCAGCGCCGAGCTCGTCGGAGAGCTTGGCACAACGCTCGAGCAGACGGGAGTGCAGGTAGAACACGTCACCGGGGTACGCCTCACGTCCCGGCGGGCGACGCAGCAGCAGGGATACGGCGCGGTACGCCTCGGCCTGCTTGGACAGGTCGTCGAAGATGATCAGGACGTGCTTGCCGTCGTACATCCACTGCTGGCCGATGGCCGAGCCGGTGTACGGAGCGAGGTACTTGAACCCGGCGGGGTCGGACGCGGGTGCCGCGACGATGGTCGTGTACTCCATCGCTCCGGCATCTTCGAGAGCGCCCTTGACCGCAGCGATCGTCGAGCCCTTCTGGCCGATGGCGACGTAGATGCAGCGGACCTGCTTGTTGGTGTCGCCCGACTCCCAGTTCGCCTTCTGGTTGATGATCGTGTCGATCGCGATGGCGGTCTTACCGGTCTGGCGGTCACCGATAATCAGCTGGCGCTGTCCACGGCCGATCGGGATCATGGCGTCGATCGCCTTGATGCCGGTCTGCATGGGCTCGTGGACGCTCTTGCGCTGCATGACGCCGGGAGCCTGGAGCTCGAGCGCACGACGGGTGTCTGACGCGATCTCTCCGAGGCCGTCGATCGGGGCGCCGAGCGGGTCGACGACGCGACCGAGGAACGCGTCGCCGACGGGGACGGACAGCACCTCTCCGGTACGGCTGACCTCCATGCCCTCGACGATTCCAGTGAACTCACCGAGCACGACGACACCGATCTCGTCTTCGTCGAGGTTCTGGGCCAGGCCCAGCGTGCCATCGGCGAAGGTGATGAGCTCGTTGGCCATCACGCCCGGCAGTCCCTCTACGTGAGCGATACCGTCGGCCGCGTCGATGACGTGACCGATCTCGGCCTTGGATGCCTTGCCGGGCTCATACGCCTTGACGAAATCCTTGAGTGCGTCACGGATCTCGTCCGGGCTGATCGTGAGTTCTGCCATTGTGTCTTCCTGTTCAGTGGAAAAGTTTGGTGCCTGTGCCGGCTGTGCTGCTGCCGCCGACACGACACGGGTAGTGCTGGGGTGGTGCGCCCTGAGGGACTAGGACGCGAGTTTGAGTCTGAGTTCGTTGATGCGAGTGGACACGCTGCCGTCGATGACGTCGTCGCCGACCTGCACGCGGATTCCACCGACGATGCTCGGGTCGACCACCAGGTTGACCTCGAGGTCGCGACCGTAGCTCTTCGAGAGCCCGACGCGGAGTCGATCGACCTGAGCTGCGCTGATCGGCGCCGCAGAGGTGATGGTGGCGACGGCCAAGCCAGCCTCGTCGGCCACGATCGATGCCGCGGTGCGGATGAGACCACCGATGCGACGACCGCGAGGCTGCTGCACCAGGTGGTTCAGGATGGCCAGCGACTGCTCGCTCGACTTGCCCTTCAGCAGCGCACCCACGAGAGCGGACTTCGCCGCGTTCGATCCGAGCTTGCTGCCCACGGCCAACTCGAGCTCGGCATCGGACGATACGGCGGCACCGAAGGCGAAAAGCTCGCTCTCGATCGAGAGGCCGCCCGGCGCGGAACGGGCGACCGCACGAATGCCGATCTCCTCGATTCCGGCGAGCAGCTGGTCCTGCGTCGACCACCGAGAGGCGACGAGGCCGGAGAGCAGCGCGCGCGCCGATGAACCGAACGAAGAGAAGAGGCTGTCGATGACCGCGCCCTTCTCGGTGGCGGCAACCGACGGGTCGGCGAGCATTGAACGCAGCTGCGCCGAATCACCGATGACACGACCCGCGCTGAAGAGCTGCTGCCCTGCCTCGAGTGCGTTACCTGTGTCGAGCGAGCCGAGCGCTGTGCGGGCTTCCGCCAGCGCTACCCTGGTTGCCGATCCCATTACTTGCCTGCCTTGGCCTTGTCGTCAGTTTCGAGCTCGGCGAGGAACTGGTCGACGAGGGTCGACGCTCGCTTGTCGTCGCTGAGGCTCTGGCCGATGACACCCGATGCGAGGTCAATCGCGAGCGATCCGACTTCGGCACGCAGCGAGATGAGTGCGCCCTGGCGCTCAGCCTCGATCGTCGCCTGGGCGTTCGTGGTGATGCGCGCAGCCTCCACGGCAGCCTGCTCCCTGAGCTCCGCGATGATCTTCGTACCGTCGGCGCGAGCCTGGTCACGGATCTTGGCGGCCTCGGCACGACCCTCAGCGAGCTGGTCCTTGTACTGGGACAGCGCGGCAGCGGCCTCAGCCTGGGCGATCTCGGCCTTCTTGATGCCGCCCTCGATGGCCTCGGAGCGCGCATCAAGTGTTTTCTTGACCGAAGGAAGGAACTTCCTCCAGAAGACGAACAGGATGATCGCGAAACAGACGGCCGACCAGATGATGTCGTACGGCTCGGGCAGAAGCGGGTTAGGCGCTGCCTCGGTTTCCGCTACCGCAGTCAGGATTGCGCTAAGCATTCCTGCCTCCTCTATGACTGGTGATTATTACGGGAACGGGATGAACGCGACGGCGATCGCGACGAACGCGAGGGCCTCGGTGAACGCGATACCGAGGAACATGAGGCCGGTGAGGCGTCCCTGCAGTTCAGGCTGGCGCGCAACCGACTCGACGGTTTTTCCGACGACGATACCCACGCCGATGGCGGGGCCGATGGTCGCGATGCCGAAGGCGATCGGCGCGAGGTGGCCGTTGATCTCGGCGACGGTCGTGATGGGGTCCACGTGTGTTTCCTTTCAGGGGGGCGAACTGGCGAGTGCCAGGCTCGTTTAGTGATCTTCAGCCAGCGCGAGCTGGATGTAGGCGGCGGTGAGAAAAGCGAAGACGTATGCCTGCAGCACGGCGACGAGGATCTCGAAGATGGTGAAGATGAAACCGAAGGCCAGAGTTCCTGCGCCGAAGAGGGCGAAGAATCCGCCGGCACTGAAGAAGAAGAACTGGGTGGCCGAGAAGCAGAGCACCAGCAGCATGTGCCCGGCGATCATGTTCATCAGAAGTCGAAGGGCGAGTGTGATCGGTCGCAGGATGAAGGTCGAGAGGAACTCGATCGGAGTCACGATCACATAAAGGGCTGCGGGAACACCTGACGGGAACAGCGCCGACTTGAAGAATCCGCCGCCCGACTTCTTCACACCCGCATAGATGAAGGTGACGTAGGCCACGAGCGCGAGTACGAGCGGGAGCCCGATCACCGACGTACCGGTGAGGTTGATGCCCGGGATGATTCCCGTGATGTTCATCCCGAGCACGGTGATGAAGATCGCCGTGATGATCGGGAGGAAGCGAGCGCCTTCCTTCTTGCCGAGGTTTCCCTCGACGATGTTCGACTGCACGAAGCCGAGGATGAACTCGATGATCGACTGGCCGCGGCCGGGAATCATCTTCATGCGTCGGGTTCCGAGCCAGAAGACCAGGAGGATGACCGCGACGACGAAGAAGCGGATCAGGATGACGCGGTTGATTTCAAACGGCGTGCCCTCGAAGAACAGGACAGGCGGGAAGAAGTCTTCCAGCGTGGGTCCCTTGAACTCACCGTCGTCCGGACCGGCAGCGGTGACGAAGGGGAGAAGGGTGAGAGCGTGGTGTAACAGCGCTGGCTCCAGAATCGGGGCGTGAGAACACGCGGCGACGAAAGGTGGGGGGCGATCTCTAAGACTCTACCAAGACTTCGACACCGTGTAGAACACGAACTAGCCTTTTGCCGTCTCATCGGCACTATCGTTCAGCGAAACATCGCCGACATAGGGCACTCGCGCACCTACGAAAGCAACGACGTCCACCGCGAGACTGCCGATAACGGCGGCGAGGATGGAGAAGAACATCACCAGCGGCTCGATGAAGGGCTGGTTGCGCAGAATCACCAGGATCGCGATGAAGACGACGAACTTCAGCAGCCAGACACCGAGCACGATGCCGAAGAACAGGGTGCTCGACGGCTCGTTATGGGTCACCTTCGCGGCGAGCACGATGCTCAGTGCCGTGAACCCCATGAAGAGCGCCGTCAGTCCGGCTCCCACGAGTGCGCTGATGAGTCCGGGATTGCCGGCGACGAGGTATCCGATCACCGAACCCACGATCGCGATGATTGCGGTGAGGATCGCTCCGTAGACGATCGCCCTGGCGAGGATGGTTGCTGTCTTCATGCTGGCGATTCTTTCGGGTCGGGGGTCGATGCTGCGGCGTTGAGAAGGTCTTCGTCTGCGGCTTCATCGAGGCCGTCGAAGCGGGGGTCTGCGACGTCATCGCCGGCGGACTGGGCACGCACCTCGAGTGCTTTGCGCTTGCTGAGCGGTGAGAGGGTGACGACGGTGCAGATGATGAGACCGACGACGATCAGCAGTGTCGCGACGTACCAGGGCACGAATCGGTAGGCGAGCACGCCGACCGAGACGACGAACGTCCACGCGTAGAAGATCAGCACGGCGTGCAGGTGCGAGTGCCCCATGTCGAGCAGGCGGTGATGCAGGTGCTTGCGGTCGGCCGAGAACGGCGACTTGCCGGCCCGCAGCCGTCTCACGATCGCGAGACCGAAGTCGAGCAGCGGGATGACCAGAACTGCGAACGGCAGCAGGATCGGGATGAACGCCGGTAGCAGCGACGCGGTGAACTGGTCGGGCTGGTTGAGGGCATCCGGATCGACCTGTCCCGTCACCGAGATGGCCGATGCGGCCATCAACAGGCCGACGAGGAGTGCCCCGGCGTCACCCATGAACAGTTTCGCCGGATGGAAGTTCAGCGGAAGGAACCCGATACACGCGCCGATCAGCACGGCCGAGATGAGCGAGGCGAGGTTGAAGTACTCGGTCTGGGCGCTCGACTGCAGCACATAGGTGTACACGAAGAAGACGCCGTTGGCGATCAGGGCGACGCCCGTGACCAGCCCGTCCAGCCCGTCGATGAAATTGATCGCGTTCATGACGAGCACGATGGCGAAGACGGTGATGATCAGGAGGACGTACGGCGACAGGATCGTGCGGCCGAAGATCGGGACGGTGATGATTTGCACCCCCTGCCAGGCGAGCAGGCCAGCCGCGATGAACTGCCCGGCCAGCTTCGTGACCCAGTCCAGATCCCAGATATCGTCCGCGACTCCGATGAGGACGATGATGGATGCCGCTCCGAGCAGCCCGAGGACCTTCCCAGGTTCGGTGAAGACGATGCTGAAACTGTCGATCTGGGATGCCACGCCGAAAGCGACGACCATCCCAAAGAACATCGCGACGCCGCCCAGCCGAGGCGTTGGACTCGTGTGGACGTCACGGTCGCGGATCTTCGGGTACAGCCGATACTTCGTGCTGAGCTTCCAGATGACGATCGCCAGTGCGTAGGTCACGGCGGCCGCGACCCCGGTGATGAGGAGGTAGAAGACTATTCGCATCGATCGGCCCCCACGACAGCGCGGATCCGCTCGGTCGAGATGGCTCCCTCGCGCACGATGCGCAGCTTGCCGTCCGGGAGTGAGAGGGACGTGGCATCCACGATCGTCGATGACACGGTTCCTCCTTCGCCATCGTCGAGGAAGATGCTGACCGACTCCCCCAGCATGGCTTCGGCACCGGCCGCCGTCGTCGCTGCGGGCTCACCCGTGAGGTTGGCGCTCGACACTGCCAGCGGGCCCGTTTCCGACAGGAGTTCGAGCGCTATGCGGTTGGAGGGCATGCGCAGGGCGACGGTTCCCCTCGTTTCGCCGAGATCCCACTGGAGAGAAGATTGTGCGGCGAGGATGATCGTCAGCGCGCCAGGCCAGAACTCCTGAACCAACCGGCGCACCTCGTCGGGGACGCTCTCGGCGAGGGCGTCGAGGGTGGGGATTCCCGGGATCAGCACGGGCGGGGGCGACTGCCGGGTGCGGCCCTTCGCGTCGATGAGCTTCTGCACGGCGGCGGGGTTGAACGCATCGGCGGCGAGCCCGTAGACGGTGTCGGTCGGCATCACGACGAGATCCCCGCGCCCGATCGCGACCCGGGCGAGACGCATGCCGGTGAGCAGTTCGGCCTCAACGGAGCAATCGTAGATGGGTCCCATGTCGCGTCTATGCTACCCGGGGAAGCCCTGCGACTCCCGTACGACGGCGCCATCGCGGCGTGAAAGACTGGTCGGCGCCGTGAATACTTTTCTTGATCAACCTGCTGGCCCGTTGCCTGGCAACCAGGCCCTCGTGAGGCGCACCCGATGAGCCTGCTCTTCATCTTCGACATGGACGACGTGCTCTACGACTACGACTGGCGCGTCAGGATGGCCGGAATGACGGAGCTCACCGGCCTCTCCCTCTCCGAGTTGCGCGAGCGCTGGTGGCACGACGACGGCGAATGGGCGGGTGAGGCAGGAGTGTTCGAGACCCCGGAGGCCTACCTCAACGCCTTCACGGAGTCGATCGGCGTCGACGTCGACGAAAACGAATGGGTGCGTGTGCGCGGTTCGGCGATGACCGTAAGACCCGATGCCCTCGCGGCGGTTCGCCGGGCATCCGAGCTGGGAACCATCACCCTGCTGACAAACAACAATGCCCTCACCGCGAAACACCTGCACACACTCGCGCCGGAACTCGTCCCGATCTTCGGCGAGCACCTGCTGACCTCGAGCCACTACCGGGCGCGCAAACCCGAGCCGCTGGTCTTCGAGCGGGTGCTGGAGGCCTACGAGACCCCTGCGACCGACGCGTTCTTCGCGGACGACATGCGGGAGAACGTCGATGGCGCGCGCTCGGTCGGCATCACCGCGTACCACTACGGCTCGGCATCCGGGATGCTCGCTGCGATCGAGGACTTCGCGGAAGCTCGCGCGGGCGGCTAGCGCAGCGCTGTCGGGCGGCCTGCGCAGCGCTCTCGGGCGGCCTGCGCAGCGCTCGGGCGGCCTGCGCAGCGCGAACTGCGGCAAAGGCGAGGATCAGCGTCTCGCAGCCACAACATGACGCGGTTCGCGGCGGCTGGGACTCCATCCGCGCGCTACGAGACGCCGCCACAGCCGACCCACGAAGGGGTTCGGATCCCGGAACACGTCGTCGGCGTGCGACCTCAGGGCAAACCAGTCGCCATCAGCAAATCTCTCGACACGAGTGATGTCACGCCGAAATTTGCCCCGGGATGTTCGATGGTAGTCGCCCTCGTACTCGACGATGGTGCGGAACTCGACCCATACCTCGTCGGCCATCGCGATGTCGTTGCCACTCCGATCGGTGACGGTGACGTTGAGCTCGGGTTCCGGAATTCCGGCCTTCACCAGCTGAAGGCGCTGAAGTGATTCAGGACGACTGAGGGATCCCACTCGCACCTGGTCGATCGCCCGCGCCAGTTTCTTGGCACCTCGACGGTCTCTCCACGCCGCAACCTGCGCCCTCAGCATCGGGATCGTGCACAGCGGATCGGGGCCTGTCACCATCGCATCGGCGACTGCCACGAGGTCATCCTCATCCAGGACCGTCGCCAACTGCGCCCACACCAGCGACGGAGCCAACACCGGCAGTTCGAAGAGATCGAAACTCTGATGATCGACTTGGACGAACTGTCGCGTCATCCACAGGTCCCTCGACAGTTCGTGGCCAGCTACCCCTCGGCCCTCGGGTGGGCGACCGCCCGCAGGACGGGTCACATGGACGCGAGCGGATTTCGCGTACGCCGGGAGCGGCAGGTTGTAGAGGCCCGCTGCGGTCGAGTGGCTGAAGGCAGCCTCGCGTGGCATGCGCAGCAGATAGGCGCGACAGGCCCAGGCGAGGGAATCCGGAGACTGTCGCTCCCGATGCACGCCGTGGAAAGGGTGGTCGATGTCACTCGCGCGCAACCGACCCGGTGAGACGCCATGGAGCATGCCCAGCGTGCGGGTGAAGGGCACGCCGCGGAGCTCGACTGGCAGGTCGGGCCGCGACGTCACAGCTCACGATGGCACCGAGGCCCCAGCGATGGGCTGCGCAACTCGAGCCCGTGGAAATCGCCAGCGTGAACCACCTATGGACCAGAGGACGCTCCGCGCTTGCCGCGAGCACGAACTGCGGCTCATCGTGGGTGTCGTCGCCCTGACCGCACATTTGGCGCAGTTCGCGGCAGTAGGGTCGGGCGGCGCGGGCGCGGGCGGCTAGCGCAGCGCTGTCGTCGCGCGATCGCGACCGAGGAGGTCGCGGTGGTGGGCCACTGCTGTCCATCCGTCGTTGCTGAGAAGCGCGGCTATCTCCGCGGCCTGCAATTCGCCGTGCTCGAGGATGAGCGAGCCACCCTGGCGCAGCAGACGCAGTGCCGTCGCCGACACCTGGCGCACGACATCCAGCCCATCGTCGCCTCCATACAGCGCGATCTCGGGGTCGAACAGTCGCACCTCGGGATCGCGCGGGATGGCACCGAGCGGGATGTACGGCGGGTTGGAGATGACGACATCGACGCTGCCGTCGAGGGCAGGGAGGGCATGCGCGAGGTCGATGAACACCGCTGTGGCGTTGGGCGCGTCCACCGCCGTGAAGTTCTGGCGCGCCCAGACGAAGGCTCGAGGCGACACCTCGACACCGTAGATGCGCGCGTGGGCGACCTCGGTTGCCATGGCGAGCGCGATTGCTCCGCTTCCCATGCCGAGATCCACACCGACGGGTTCGGGTGACGCCGTGGCTCGAAGCGCATCGATGGCGAACTGGGCCACGAACTCCGTCTCCGGTCGCGGTACGAAGACCCCGGGCCCGACGGCGAGTTCGAGCTGGCGGAACGCTGCCCTGCCCGTGATGTGCTGGAGCGGCTCCCTTGCGGCGCGACGTTCGACCAGTTGCTCGATCGTCGCCGAATCATCGGTGGGCACGGTCGTCCCGGTGACGGCCCTGGCCTGCACTCCCCCACGACTGAGCCCCAGAACGTGGCCGATGAGCAGCTCCGCGTCGACCGTCGGATTCGAGATTCCGGCATTCGACAGGGTGTCGATGGCCCGAGAGAGCAGTTCTGTGATGGAGATCATGGAGTCGATGGGCGGTGCGGCCCTGAATGGATCAGTCGTCGGCGCCGAGAGCATCGAGCCGGGATTCCTCGTCAGCGATGATGCACGACTGGATGACCGGCTCGAGTGCACCGTTCATCACGGCATCGAGGTTGTACGCCTTGTAGCCCGTGCGATGGTCGGCGATGCGGTTCTCGGGGAAGTTGTACGTGCGGATGCGCTCGGACCGGTCCATGGTGCGGATCTGGCTCTTGCGGTACACGGAGGCCTCGGCATCCGCAATCTCCTGGTTATGAGCAAGGATGCGGGCGCGAAGCACGCGCATTCCGGCCTCGCGGTTCTGCAGCTGCGATTTCTCGTTCTGCATCGCTACGACGATTCCGGTCGGAAGATGGGTGATGCGCACAGCGGAGTCTGTCGTGTTGACGGACTGGCCACCAGGACCACTGGAGCGGTAGACGTCGATCTTGAGGTCGTTCTGGCTGATCTCGACCTCTTCAGGCTCATCGACCTCGGGGAAGACCAGCACTCCGGCCGCCGACGTGTGGATGCGTCCCTGCGACTCGGTCGCGGGAACGCGCTGCACGCGGTGCACGCCGCCCTCGTATTTGAAGTGTGCCCAGATGCCCTCGGCCGGATCGCTCGAGTTGCCTTTGAATGCGACCTGCACATCCTTGATGCCGCCGAGGTCGCTCGAGGTCTGCTCGATGATCTCGGTCTTCCACTTCTTCGACTCTGCGTAGTGCAGGTACATGCGCAGCAGATCCCCGGCGAAGAGGGCGGATTCCGCGCCACCCTCACCCATCTTGATCTCCATGATGACATCGCGGGCATCGTTGGGGTCGCGCGGGATCAGCAGACGTCGCAGCTTCTCCTGGGCGGCCTCGAGCGACTCGGTGAGACCGGGAAGCTCGGCCGCGAACGACTCGTCCTCCGCCGCCATCTCGGTCGCAGCAGCAACATCATCCGTCAGCTGTCGCCACTCGTGATAGGCCGCAATGATGCGCGCGAGTTCCGCGTAGCGTCGATTGACCTTCTTGCTCCTGGCCGGATCTGAGTGCAGTTCAGGGTCAGCAAGCTGATTCTGAAGCTCATCATGTTCGGCCAGCAACGTCTGCACTGACTCGAACATGACTAGTCCTCTGTGGATCCGTTGGCGCCCGGCATCGACTTCTGCACCTGCATCAGGAACTCGACGTTGGTCTGGGTTTCTTTGAGGCGACCCAGCACGATCTCGAGGGCCTGCTGCTGGTCGAGGCCGGCGAGGGCACGACGCAGCTTCCAGGAGACCTTGACCTCATCGGTGCCCATCAGCATCTCTTCGCGGCGGGTTCCGGATGCGTTGACATCGACGGCAGGGAAGATCCGCTTGTCGGCGAGGTGGCGCGACAGGCGCAGTTCCATGTTGCCGGTGCCCTTGAACTCCTCGAAGATGACCTCATCCATCTTGGAGCCGGTCTCGACGAGCGCGGTCGCAATGATGGTGAGAGATCCGCCCTCTTCGATGTTGCGGGCGGCACCGAAGAAACGCTTCGGCGGGTACAGCGCTGACGAGTCGACGCCTCCGGAGAGGATGCGGCCCGAGGCCGGGGCAGTCAGGTTGTAGGCCCGTCCGAGGCGCGTGATCGAGTCGAGCAACACGACGACGTCGTGACCGAGTTCGACGAGTCGCTTCGCGCGCTCGATGGCGAGCTCGGCAACCGTGGTGTGGTCTTCTGCCGGACGATCGAAGGTGGATGCGATGACCTCACCCTTGACCGTGCGCTGCATGTCGGTGACTTCTTCGGGGCGCTCGTCGACGAGCACGACCATGAGGTGAACCTCTGGGTTGTTCTTCGCGATGGAGTTGGCGATCGCCTGCAGCACGAGGGTCTTGCCCGCCTTGGGCGGCGAGACGATCAGGCCGCGCTGGCCCTTGCCGATCGGCGACACGAGGTCGATGATGCGGGTCGAGAGCTTTCCGGGCTCGGTCTCCAGTCGGAGGCGCTCCTGCGGGTACAGCGGCGTGAGCTTGCCGAATTCGACGCGATCGGCGGCTTCGTCGACGGGCAGGCCGTTGATCGAGTCGATGCGCACGATCGCGTTGTACTTCTGGCGACCCTGGTTGTTGTCACCCTCGCGCGGCTGGCGGATGGCGCCGACGACGGCGTCTCCCTTGCGCAGGTTGTACTTCTTGACCTGGCCGAGCGAGACGTACACGTCGTTGTTTCCCGGCAGGTAGCCGGAGGTGCGCACGAATGCGTAGTTGTCGAGCACGTCGAGGATGCCGGCGACCGGGATGAGCACGTCATCCTCGGTGATCTCGGGCTCGAAGTCATCACCGACGGGTCCGCGGCCACGCTTGCGGTCACGGTAGCGGCTGCGACCGTTTCCACCCTCGAGGTCGCCATCCTGAACCCGCTGGTTGTCGCGGTTCTGGTTGTTGCGGTTCTGGTCGGCCTGCTGGTTGTCACGGTTCTGGCCGTTGTTCTGCTGGCCACCGTTCTGCTGGCCATTGTTCTGCTGGCCGTTGCCCTGCTGGTTCCCGCCCTGCTGAGCTTGCTGGCGACCGTTCTGCTGGCGACCGCCCTGCTGGCCGTTGTTCTGCTGGCCGCTGTTCTGCTGGCTTTCGGACTCACCGCCCTGCTTGCGGTCGGAGTTGCGGTTCCGGTTGCGGTTGCGCGAGGAACGGCTCGAGCCGCCCTCCTGCTCGCCGTCATTGTTCGAACCGTCATTGTTCGAACCGTCATTGTCCGAACCGTCATTGTCCGAAGCGTTGTCGTTGGCGTTGTCGGCGGAGTCTGTCGACTCGTCGCGGGTCGCCTCGACGGCGACGTCGGCCGGAGTCGGGTCGTCGAGACCGGACTCTGCCCCTGCAACGTGCGAGCTGGCGCGACGTGACGGGCGGCGGGCGGGCCGGGTGGACGGCTCCTCCGCGACGGCGGGAGCCTCGTTCGGCTCGCTGTCGGGAGCCGCACTGGTCGACTCGTCGACGACGGGAGCGCCGGCGAGGGTCGGCGCCGCGGCGATGGCCTCGGTGTCGGCGCTCGTCACGCGGCGTGAGGTGCGTTTGCGGGCGGCAGGGGCCGCCTGAGGGGCGTCGTCGATGGTGGATGCCTCGACCGCGGTCGCCTCGACGGCAGCAGCCTCGGCTACAGCAGTCTCGACCAACGCTGTCGGAACGGCTGCGTCGCCGCCCTGCTTATCGCTGATCGCGGCCACAAGGTCTCCCTTACGAAGTTTGGATGCGCCACTGATGCCGAGCGAACTGGCGAGTGCCTGCAGCTCGGGAAGTTTGAGTGCGCTCAGGTTCGAGCTTGAGTTGACGTTCGTCACTGGTGATGTCCTTTCCCCTGCCGAAAAGTTGCTGATCGCAGGAGAGCTGATCACCCCGGGCTGTCTGCGCGGGTGCGCAGGAATCGGATGCCACGAGATGAGGGTGAAAGTGCAACCGGGAAGCTACTGCTGGGGCTTCACTTCTACCTGGTGCGCTTTCACTGTAGCACCTTTGAAATCCACGGCAGCCATCGTGGCGCGCCACGGGCTCTCGGCGTGTTCTGTGACGAGCGCGGCGGCCGCGGCACGATCGGAGGGCTGGCCGGCGAGCACGAGGATCGACGGCCCTGCACCGGACACCACTGCAGCAAAGCCGTGGTCGCGCAGCACGTGCACGAGCGCGTTGGTCTCCGGCATGGCACTGGCACGATAATCCTGGTGGAGGCGGTCTTCGGTCGCCTCGAACAGCAGCTCGGGGCTTTGGGTAAGGGCGGCGATCAGCAGTGCAGACCGCGACAGGTTGAAGACGGCATCCTCGAACGGCACGGTCGCCGGCTGCAGGCTGCGCGCGACGGCCGTCGACACGGAATGACCCGGCACGAAGACGAGCGGAGATACTGCCCGGTGCACGAGGAGCTTTCTGGCGCGCGGCCCGGAATCCGCCGTCCACGCAATCGTCAGCCCACCGAAGAGCGCCGGGGCGACGTTGTCTGGATGACCTTCGAGCTCTGTCGCGATCTCGAGCATCAGGTCGATGTCGAGCTCGACGATGCCGTCGAGCAACCCTTTCGCGGCCATGACGCCGGAGACGATGGCAGCGGCGGATGATCCGAGGCCGCCCCCGTGCGGGATGACGTTGTTCGCGCTGAGGCGCAGGCCGGGGATGGGCTGGCCGACGCGGGCGAAGGTGTAGGCGATGGAGCTGGCAACGAGGTTGGACTCGTCGGTAGGGACCTCGCCTTTGCCCACTCCGGTCACGTCTACGACGACGCCTCTCTCGTCAGTCGCTGTGACCACGAGTTCGTCGTAGATCGCGAGAGCGAGACCGAGGGTGTCGAAGCCGGGCCCGAGGTTGGCTGACGTCGCAGGAACGCGGACGATCACCGATCGCCCGGCAACCGCTGAGCCGAGGGTCAAGCGCGTGCCTTCACCAGTCCGAGCACGCTCGCGATCTCGTCGACATCGACCGGGACGACGGTCGGGGTGATCTCGTCACCCTCGGCCGTGCGCAGTGCCCACTGTGGATCTTTCAGGCCGTGCCCTGTGACGGTCAGCACGACGGTGGATCCCTTCGGGATCATCCCGGCCTCTGAGCGTTCGAGCAGACCCGCAACGCTGATGGCCGATGCCGGCTCGACGAAGATGCCGACCTCTGCCGACAGGATGCGGTACGCCTCGAGGATCTTCTCGTCGGTGATGGAGCCGAAGTATCCGTCGCTGTTCTCACGGGCGGCGAGGGCCAGCTCCCACGAGGCGGGGTTGCCGATGCGGATCGCACTGGCGAGGGTCTCGGGGTTCTTGACGACGTGACCGAGCACGAGCGGCGCGCTGCCGGCGGCCTGGAATCCGAACATGCGCGGCAGCTTCGTGCTCGCGTTGCGGGCCAGGTCTTCGGTGTAGCCGCGGTGGTAGGCGGTGTAGTTGCCCGCGTTGCCGACGGGGACGATGTGGAAATCCGGAGCGTCGCCCAGAACCTCGATGACCTCGAAGGCCGCGGTCTTCTGGCCCTCGATGCGGTCGGGGTTCACCGAGTTGACCAGATGGACCGGGTAGTTGGTCGCCAGTTCGCGAGCCATCTCGAGGCAGTCGTCGAAGTTGCCCTGCACCTGGATGAGCTCTGCGCCATGGGCGATGGCCTGCGCGAGCTTGCCGAGTGCGATCTTGCCCTCGGGCACGAGCACGGCTGCGGTGAGTCCGGCGTGGGTCGCATAGGCTGCGGCGCTGGCCGAGGTGTTTCCGGTCGAGGCACAGATGACGGCCTTCGCGCCGTGCTCTGCTGCCTTGGAGACCGCCATCGTCATGCCGCGGTCTTTGAACGACCCTGTCGGGTTCATTCCCTCGTACTTGACCCATACCTTCGCACCGGTGCGGTGCGAGAGTGCGTCGGCCGGAATCAGCGGAGTTCCGCCCTCACCGAGCGTGATGATCGGGGTCGCATCAGAGATGTCGAGGCGGTCGGCATACTCGCGGAGAACTCCGCGCCACTGGTGGGCCACTGATTACTGTCCTTCAACTCGTAGAACTGAGACAACACTCGACACCACGGGGCTCGCGGCGAGCGCGGTCACCGTCGCGGCGAGAGATGACTCTTCGGCGCGATGCGTGACTATGACAAGGGTAGCGGTGGGACGGGCCTCATCCCCGCCGTCACGCACCGACTGCGACACGGCTTCGACGGAAACTCCCCTGTCGCTGAACTGCGTGGCGATGGCTGCGAGCACTCCGGGCTCGTCGACGACGGTCAGCGTAATCTGGTATTTCGTGGTCACGCTCGACATCGGCAGCACCGGCAGGTTGGCCTGGGTCGATTCTGCGACTCCCGGCCCACCGGCGACATGACGCCTGGCGGCGGAGACGATATCCCCTAGGACGGCAGACGCGGTCTGGATGCCTCCGGCCCCTGCCCCGTAGAACATGAGGCTGCCCGCTGCTTCGGCTTCGACGAACACGGCGTTGTTGGCGCCGTGCACCGACGCGAGCGGGTGGCTGAGCGGCACAAGGGCGGGATGCACTCGGGCGGTCACTCCCTCGACTCCGGTGGAGGCATCCGTGATCCGCTCGCAGATGGCCAGCAGCTTGACGGCGTAGCCGGCCTTGCGCGCTGAGACGACCTGCTCGAGCGTGACCGAGGTCATCCCCTCGCGATGCACGGCTTCGAGCGGCACTGTGGTGTGGAAAGCGAGGCTCGCGAGAATCGCGGCCTTCTGCGCGGCATCGAATCCTTCGATGTCGGCCGTCGGGTCTGCTTCCGCGTAGCCGAGCCTCGTCGCTTCAGCGAGGGCGTTCTCGAGAGTGTCGCCCTCGACATCCATGCGATCGAGGATGTAGTTGGTCGTGCCATTCACGATCCCGAGGATGCGGCTCACGCGGTCGCCTGCGAGGCTGTCACGCAACGGCCGGATGATCGGAATCGCACCGCCGACGGCTGCCTCGTAGTGAAGCTGGGCGCCCACCTGCTCTGCTGCCTCGAAGAGTTCGGGGCCGTGCGTCGCGAGCAGCGCCTTATTGGCGGTGATCACGTCGGCGCCCGAGTTGAGGGCCTCGAGGATCAGGGTGCGCGCGGGCTCCAGGCCGCCGATGAGCTCGACGACGATATCGGCCTGGAGGATCAGTGCCGAGGCGTCGGTCGTGAGCAATTCCTTCGGGATGTCGCCATCGCGGGGAGCGTCGAGGTTGCGCACGGCGACACCGACGACCTCGAGCACAGCTCCCGCGCGTGCGGCGAGTTCGTCGCCGTGGGCGATCAGCAGGCTCGCGACCTGTGAACCCACGCTGCCACCTCCGAGGACGGCGACCCGCAGCTTACGTTGTTCGATCACGACTGTGCTCCCTTGGCTGGCTGTGTTTCTGTAGCTGCTTCGGCACGGACGCCTGCGTCCCTGCTGAGAAGATCTTCCTCGGTCTCGCCGCGCACGATGACCCGCGCGACTCCATCCAGGACGGCGACGACGGGAGGCCGACCGAGGTAGTTGTAGTTGCTCGCCATCGCCCAGCCGTAGGCTCCGGTCGCCGGCACCCCCACCAGGTCACCCGGGGTCACATCACCCGGCAGGTAGTCGGCGTGCACGACGATGTCTCCCGATTCGCAGTGCTTGCCCGCGATGCGCACGAGGCTCGGTTCTGCCGTCGACGACCGGTTGGCGAGCCGCACCGAATAATCGGCGCGATAGAGGGACGGCCGGATGTTGTCGCTCATGCCCCCGTCGACGCTGACGTACTTACGGACATCCGTGCCGTCCACCAGCACGTCCTTGATCGTCCCGACCGTGTAGAGCGTGGTCGTCGACGGACCGATGATGGAGCGACCCGGCTCGATCGCGACCACCGGAATCGGGATGCCGAGCGCCGCGGCTCCCTCCGACACGATCTGCGCGAACCTGGCGGCAATCTCGGCGATGGGCAGTGGCTCGTCGACGCTCGTGTAGGCGATTCCGAAGCCTCCGCCGAGGTTGAGTTCCGGAACCGGACCACCCGCGAGAAGCTCGGCATGCAGCGCGAACAGTCGGCGCGCGGCCTCGGCGAATCCGCTCGACTCGAAGATCTGCGAGCCGATGTGCGAGTGCAGGCCGAGGAAGCTGAGGGAGGGCTCTGCGCGGATGAGTGCGACGTGCGCCGCGGCATCCACCAGCGGAATTCCGAACTTCTGGTCTTCGCGCGCAGTGGCGAGATATTCATGGGTGGAGGCATGCACCCCGCTGTTGATGCGCAGGCGCACGGGCTGCACCACCCCGTGGCGGGTGGCCGCTTCCGCAATACGCGAGATCTCCACCTCGCTGTCGATGACGATGGCACCGATGCCGATGCTGACCGCGCGGTCGATCTCGGCGAGGGACTTGTTGTTGCCGTGTAACCCGAGCCTGGCCGGCGCGACACCGGCGGCGAGGGCAACGGCGAGCTCTCCCCCGCTGGCGACGTCGATATTGAGCCCGGCGTCGTTCATCCACCTCGCCACCTCGATCGACAGGAACGCCTTGCCGGCGTAGTAGACCTTGACGGAGCCGCCCACGCTGGCGAACTCATCGTCGAAGCACCGGCGGATCTCGAGTGCGCGACCACGCGCGTCAGCCTCATCGACGACGTAGACGGGGGTTCCGAATTCGGCGGCGATGGCAGAGGCTGGCACTCCCGCGATGACGAGTTCACCCGATGCGTCGCGCGCGCTGTTCTTCGACCAGACCGACGCGGCGAGTTCGTTCGCGTCGGCGGGCACGGCGAGCCACGAGGGGGCGAGCGGATTGCTGGTCACTGAACCTCACGAGGAATCTGGGAGCGATCGGGCGCGGCCACGGGGTGTCCGCGGGGCCCACTGAGCTTATCGGGACGGGCCTGAGTGCGGCTGCTTATGACGTCGCTCAGGCCGGAGGGCAGGTGCCCTGCTGCGAGAGACCGACGCCGTCGAGAGCGACTCCGTCACCGTTGATCGAGACGACGAGGTCGCTTCCGACCACCGTGACGTCGTCGACCACGAGCCCCTGCGGCAGGTAGCTGGCGACGCACACCGTGCGCGAACCGAGCAGGTTTCCGACGATGCCCGAGATTCCCGGGATCGCACGCAGGTCGTCCACCGACAGTTGCTGGTCTCCCAGCAGCACGGTCACGGGCTCGAAGCTGATGCCACCCTCGGTCGCCGACGGTTCCAGGTCGACTGAGACGGGGATGGTGCTGAAGAGAACGTCGATGTCGGTGCTGATCCTGATGAGCTGGTCCTGAAGAGCGATCGAGGTCAGGTCGAGACCGCTGAGGTACCCGGACAGCTTCTGCACGTTCGCTTCATCGACTGTCACCTCGATGTTCATCTTCTCGAGCGGCTTCGCGGTGTCGATCGGAACACCCAAGGCCGTGATCTCCGCCTCGCCCGTCACCTCGCCGAGGGTGAACTCCGGGATGTGCACGCGGAGGTCATCAAGGCTGCCGGTCGCAGCCTGCAGCAGGATGGAGCCGTCGCCGAGGTTGACATCGATCTCGGAGTCGGGGTCGAGCTTGAGTGCCGCGACGATCTTCTCCTTGACGAGCCCGGTTGCGTATTGCCGGGCGAGGGCATCACCCACGAAGAACGCGACGAGCAGCAGGATGATGACGATCACGAGGGCGATGAGCGGGCCCATCCATCGTCGTCGGCGTTTGGCCGGCTTTTCCGGGGGAACCTCGATCACGAGGGTCTGCGACGGCTCGAACTGCTCGGTGGGCTGTTCGTTCTTCGGGACGATCGGCTCGGCCATCGGCTACATCCGTTCCGGAGCGCTGACACCGAGCAGACCGAGGCCGTTGCGCAGCACCTGTCCGACGGCATCGTTGAGCCACAGCCTGGTGCGATGCAGGTCGGTGACCTCGTCATCAGAGAGTGGGGTCACCCGGCAGGCGTCGTACCAGCGGTGATACGCACCGGCCAGTTCTTCGCAGTACCGCGCGATGCGGTGCGGCTCGCGCAACTCGGCGGCCTGGCGCACGACCCGCGGGAACTCGGCGAGCACACCCAGCAGGATGCTCTCGGTTTCGTGCGACAGCAGGCTCGCGTCGAAGGCGCTGCGGTCGACTCCGGATGCCGCGGCGTTGCGGGCCACGGAGTTGGTGCGCGCGTGCGCGTACTGCACGTAGAAGACGGGGTTGTCGTTGGTCTTGCGACCCCAGAGATCGAGGTCAATATCGACCTGGGAGTCGATGGAGCTGCGTACGAGGGCGTAACGACCGGCATCCACTCCCACCGCTTCGACGAGGTCTTCGAGGGTCACGACGGTTCCGGCGCGCTTGGACATGCGCATGGGCTCGCCGTCACGCACCAGGTTGACCATCTGGCCGATGAGGATCTCGAGGTTCACGAACGGCTCGTCGCCGAACGCCTTCGTCATGGCCATCAGCCGCTTGACGTACCCGTGATGGTCGGCGCCCAGCATGATGATGTTGCGCTCGAACCCACGCTCGCGCTTATTGAGGTAGTAGGCGAGGTCGCCCGAGATGTAGCCCGCTTCACCATCGCTCTTGATGACGACGCGGTCTTTATCGTCGTCGTAGTCGGTGGAGCGGAACCAGGTTGCGCCGTCCGACTCATAGATCGCGCCGAGGTCGCTCAGTCGCGCGATCGCCTTTTCGACGTCCCCCGATTCGTGCAGCTCGTTCTCGTGGAAGTACACGTCGAACTTCACGCCGAACTCGTGCAGCGATGCCTTGATGTCGCCGAACATGAGCTCGACGCCAACGGACCGGAACACCTCCTGCTGCTCATCCCGGGAGATCGCCTCGAGGGGGCCGGGGTACAGCGCGATGACGCGGGCCGCGATGTCGGAGATGTAGGCGCCGCCGTAGCCGTCTTCCGGCGCTGGCTCCCCCAGGAATGAGGCGAGCAGGCTGCGCGCAAACCTGTCGATCTGGGCGCCGTGGTCGTTGAAGTAATACTCGCGGGTGACGAGGCCACCCTGAGACTGGAAGATGCGCGCGAGGCTGTCACCGACCGCGGCCCAGCGCACGCCGCCGATGTGGATCGGCCCTGTCGGGTTCGCGGACACGAATTCGAGGTTGATGGTGACGCCGCTGTAGAGGTCGCCGCGACCGTAGGCATCGGCCTGTTCCACGATGGTCTTCGCGAGGGCTCCGGCGGCGGCGGCATCCAGGGTGATGTTGATGAAGCCGGGGCCGGCGACGTCGACCGACGCTACGCCCGGCAACTTTGCTGCTTCGTCCGCGATCTCAACCGCGAGTTCCCGTGGATTCGCACCGAGGGGCTTCGCCAGTTTCATGGCGATGTTGGATGCCCAGTCGCCATGATCCCGGTTGCGCGGGCGTTCCAGCAGCAGGTCGTCGACCGTGAGCACGCGGGTGCCCCCGCGGGAGGCCGAGATTGCCGTCACGACGGTCAACAAGGCTGAGGAGAGATCGGCGGGGTTCACGAGGATCAAGTTTAGCTGGGGCACAATGGGGCCATGTCCGCTCGCCGCACGCTTCTGATCTCCGCTCCTCTCATGGCCACCGTGCTGCTGCTCTCAGCCTGCGTGCCTGCTGGTGATTCAGAGCCGACGTCGTCGGCGTCACCCCGGCCCACCGTCAGTGCGACCCCCACCGGGACGGCGACCGCGTCTGCGACACCCGAAACCCCGGCTGAGCCCGAGGTCGAGACCGGTGAGCCAGTGGGACTCTCGTGCAACGACGTGGTGACTCCGCAGCAGATCTACGACTACAACCCCAACTTCGGTCTCGTCGACGGTTTCGTGCCGGAGAGTGGTTCGCTCGCCGGCCAGGCCGTCGCCGCGAATGGGCTGGCATGCCGGTGGATGAACCAGACCAGCGGTGCCACCATCGACGTGTCAGTGGCACATCTGGATGCGCGCTCGGACGAGATCCGCAAAGAGTTCCTGGCGTCGAACAGCACGTCGGTGTCTGACTTTGGACCGAACGGATACTTCGACCAGGGTGACGTGGGTTCTGCAGCGCAGGCGTTCCCCGGCGAATTCTGGGTGACCGCGGCATCCGTCGCCTTTTTCACCGCGGAGGATGCTGCCGCGATCATGGGGAACGCGACCGCAGCCGTCGGCTAGCCTCGCCCGGGCTCAGCCGAGCTGCACCAGCTCGGTGCCGTCGTCTGCCGGCAGTTCGTCCACGATCGCCAGCACGCTCATGTTGGTGAGCATGAGGTCGGCCCAGTGGTTGGTGAGGAACGCGGTATCGGCGGCGTCGCGGCCGGTCGAGATGCGGACCATGCTCTGGCGTGGGGCCAGGCGCGTGGCATCCACGACCCACCATGCGCCGTCGACGTAGGCCTCGGCGACGGCGTGGAAGTCCATGGGTGAGAGGCCTGGCGCGTAGACGGCGACCATCCTCGCCGGCACGTCGAGGGCGCGCAGCAGCGCGATTACGAGGTGGGCGTAGTCGCGACACACCCCGCGGCGCGCGAGCAGCGTCTGCTCTGCGCCGTCGGTCGGAAGGCTGGAACCGGGGACGTAGCGAAGCTTGTTCCAGACCCAGAGCGTGACGGCGTGCAGGAGGTCGTAGCCCTTGATGCCGGCAAATTCGGATCGCGCCGTGGGGGTGAGACTGTCTGATTCGCAGTAGCGGCTGGGGCGCAGGTAGGTGACGAGGTCGAGGTCGACCGGTGCAGCAGGGTCTGCGCGGCCCGCGATGTCGGCCGAATAGTCGACGATCATCTTTCCCGGACCCGCGACAAAGGTATGCAGTCGGGTTCCGTGGCGGTCGGTGAGTTCCGTGGGGCGCTGTGGCTCACCATCGAGCATGAAACTGAGCAGGCCGGATTTCACGGCCGAACCCTGGGCAGCGGCAATGCTGAACACCATGTTGGTGCTGCCTTGGATGTCGAGTTCGAGGTGGGAGGTGACGGTTCTCAGCATCCCTCGATACTGCCATGCCGGTTCGCGGAACGCTGGGGTGCAATACCGCTGGTAGCCTTGACCTCGAACTCCTGGCCCCCATAGCTCAGGGGATAGAGCACTGCCCTCCGGAGGCAGGGGCCGCAGTTCGAATCTGCGTGGGGGCACTTCGTAAGACAACTGGCCACGCGAGGCGAGCCGGTCTGCACCTCACCGGCGAACCAGAGCCTTAGCAACAGGTGGAAGACTTCTCGGTATGTCCTATGACCTGACCGTGTACGGCGATCGGTCCTTGTCTCGGGGCGACCTGACTGACATCGTCAAGGCGGCCCCGGATATGGATGTCGCCGAGGAAGCCGAACAGCACATCGCCGTCACTCGGGGTAAGCGAGCCAGCTATTGCTTCACCGTCGACGGGCCGTTCGACGTTGAGCCGGAGGATGTGCCCGAGGAACTCGCGACCGTCGCAATCGGGGTGACAGTCATGTATCAGGTTCTTGTTGAAGGCAGCGCAGACCTATCAATCCCCCACGCTCTCCGCTTCTCCAAGCGGCTCGCCGCGAGTGTTAACGGCGCGATGATCGATCAACAAACTGGCGCGATGTGGTCGGGGAAGACAAATCGGACGGTTACACGACCCAAGGTCAACGAGCGTATCGATCTCATCGAGATCACCTGGCACTTTCCGCACGATGCCCGCGATCTCGCGTCGCTCTATATGAGGACCGCGCGAAAGTACCTGCCCGAAGCACTACCTCGTCGCTTCGGGGAGTTCGAGCCCCTGCAACACAAGCTTGAGACACTGGGCGACTCTGGCTTCGCGGACGCGGCCGATAAGTCCACGGGGCTGCTCAATTGGAAGGGATCCTTTCCCGTTACCGACGGAAACCTCGCAACACGACATTGGGACGGTTCGCCTCGCGCGCTGCCTACTTTCAGCCTCTCCTTGGAACGGTCGGCGTTCGAGGAGGAAAAGTGGCGCAACGCGCTGCGGTCGCTGTTCGTCGAGTTCGGGCGCAAGGGCCATGCGTTCTTTGCATCGGCCGAGGTAACCCGAAATGTCCTCTGGAGTGGTCGCTCGGTGTGGTACGACGGCAAGGAGGAGTATCGCTATTCGCTGACTGGCCGTGCAGGCTGGATGGGCCTGCCTCCCTATCCTGTCTGGTGGGCATTATTCGGCCGAGAGTATGTACCTTTGGTCCTGCCGCACGTCGCGTCGGAGAACGAGGCGCAATCTGGCCAAGCGCTTTTCAATGCATGGTCGGATGCACCCATGGATAGAGATGCGCTTGGAGCGATGCTGCCGACAGTCGGCTTCCTGAGGAGAGCCCGCGCGCCGTGGCTACCCAGGGAACTAATCTCGACACAGCTACCCTTTAACCCGGGGCACTACCCGCGACCGTTGGCAAAGGCGTCAGTGATCCCAGAATCGCTTGGCACGTCGAACAGCTCCGTCTAGGTGGACCGTTCAGTGGGGACCTGCGGCTGGATGCGCAGTTCTACGATGCCGCGAGCCCGTTCTCGTGAGGTCGGACGCCAGCCGGATCGGCTGCCTTTGCCAGAAAGAGCTCAGCATCCCGCTTTGTCTTGAAGCCGCGCTTCTGCGTCTGTAAACGATCCGGTCGACGGTAGATCACTCGATAGCGTTTGCCGCTCGCAGTCGTGTATGCGCTAATGCTCCCCATAGGTTGACGCTACGACCACCCTCTGACGTGGCACTCGTCTACCAAGCGGTGAGGTTTTGCGAGGCGCTGATGACGCCCCAATATGCCATGTACGTCAGACCGTCTTCGAGACCGGGTAGTCCCGCGACATCAAATACGCAGATCCATACCGGTTCGTCATCACCAGACGGGAGTCCGTCCTGCCAAGGCCCGCGAACCTCAACCTCGGAAGCTATCTGCCGGATCTCCCCGGCCGTTGAATCTAGCGCTGCAATGAGATCGGGGCCGTGGATGTGGTCATTGCAAAATTGCTTCGCAGCAACGTCTAGCGTCTTCGCTGCAGCAGCGTCCGCCAGCACTTCGGATTTCATTTCTTTGTGCACACACCCCGTCATCGAAAGAACCAAGCCAAACGCAACGACGCACGCGCCTATACGAGCTCTTCTTCTCATCTGCACGCACCTAATCATTCACTATTTCTTGCCCTGTCCTACCGCCCCTGCTTTACTTCCCAACCTCCCACGCACAACTTGTTGGGTGTGGGAGGTTGGGAAGCTGGCTCTGTCAGGCAGGGGCGGTAGGACAGGGCAAAACGGACCAAAATCGTTCGTTTGGGTGGTCGCGTGGGATGTCTACCCAAACGACCACCCAGACTGCCAACTACCCGGTATTTGTTCTGCTCAAAATACGTGATTTGTGTCATAATTGCTCTGAGTCAGGAGCTGATATGACATGCGAGATTTAATGACGAAAGATGCCGCATTGGCACTAGGTATCTCGCAACGTCAAGTCACAGACCTGTTGCGCGCTGGCAAACTCGGCGGAGAGCAGCTCCAGGACGGGACCTGGTTAGTGTCGCGCCGATCGATCGGCGAGCGCAGAGCACTCCACACCGGCGCTGGACGTGCATGGTCAGCGTCGTCATCCTGGGCACTTTTAGATGAGCTATCGGGTCGCGCCGCCGAGGGGCTATCGCAGAGCACGTACGACAGGATGAAGCGCCGCATCCGAACGACGTCAGCAGAGGAGATCGCCCGCAAGGTGGCCACCCGCACGAAAGCCCGGCGCTACACCGCGGACTCGCTTGCAAGAACCGCGACGGATCTGATTTTGACCGGGGCCAGTGCCGCTGAGGTCATCGATCGGAAACTGACACCTGAGACTCGAAGAATCGAGGGTTACGTCCGCGAGGGCCACGTCGAAGAGTTTGCGCGACGCCACTTGCTGACGCTGGACGACGAGGGTGACCTGACAGTTTATGAGGCACCCGAGTCACAACTATGGAAAGGCCGGCACGCATCGAGCGCAGTCATCGCCGCGGACCTCGCTCGCAGCGTGAGAACACGCGAACGCTCGGCCGGGCTCACCGCGCTAGAGGACATGCGGCAGGCATGGCTGGTCAGACACACGCGGTAGACATTGGCGACGACGACCTCCTCCCGCCGTGGACAACGGTCTTCGAAGTCGCGCGAGCGATCGGCGTCTCGGACTGGGTTCTGGTGGGTGGGCTCATGGCTCAGCTCCACGCGCGTCGAGCATCCATTCCCCTGCCCGGGCAACGAAAGAAGTCGATCTGATTGCGGACGTTCAGAGCAACAGTTCATGCTTCGGCGCGATCGGATCCGCACTTGTTGAGCTTGGCTTCGAGGTGACGGTGCCAGAAGCGCGGACCTTGCCTATCTACCGCTTCACGCGAGGCGTGGAGCAGGTCGACATCATGGTTGCAGACCATTTGCCGTCGGGATTGAAACCCCGCTTGAGACAGCGCCCGGCCTTCGCGGTCGAGGGCGGCGCGCAAGCGCTCAACCGTCTAGACACCTTCGTCATCAACTCAACCACCGGGGCGGTCACGATCGCGGCCCCGGACGCGCTTGGTGCGCTAATCGGGAAGGGGCCCGCATTCTTGGTCAACTAGCGGGATCGAGGACGACATTTGGAAGAGGCGGCGGTCTTGTTCGCAACGGTCGATTCGGTCGGCAACCTCGACCTGAACCTCAACGCCAGCGACCTGGGGTGCCTGCGAGTGCTGGTGTCCAACCTAGAAGACCCGGTTAATTCCGCTTGGCTGGTACTAATGGCCGCGATTCGAATCGCGGCCACCGAAACCTTAAATTGCTTTCATCGCGCGCGAACCTATAGTCGTAAACGCCGTATCGTGGCGGAATGGCTGAATGGGCGTCGTTAGCGGTTGAACTTCGGCCCCTCCGACCCGGAGACGCTCTCACCATCGCTCTGTGGGGCACAGATGCGACTTTTTGTGCGCAAGCCGATTGGACGCCAAACGTGCCGGTGAATGAGCGCGCAAAGCACATCCGCGATCTCTTGATCTCGCCGCCGAAGGAGCTCCTCCGACTGGCAGCTATTCAAAACTCAGAGGTGGTTGGGTATGCAGATTTGCACGGTGATGGCCCCGTGAGACGCGAGCTTGGATTTGTAGTTGGCGATATATCCCGATGGGGCAAAGGCATTGGGACAGCAGTTGCATCCGCAGCACTCGACTACGGGTTTGAGACGCTTGAGCTTGAGGAAATTTGGGCCGAGGCGCCCGACGCCAATAGACGCTCGATATCAATTCTCGAGCGTATCGGTTTGCGCGAGACTGGCCGCGGCAATGAGGCCGTTTTCGTTGGCTCGCCGAGCTTCTACCGTAAATTCGCCATCACGACGAGGGTCTGGGCAGCTCACAAATGATTGCCGTCATGTAAGGCAGCATCTCGTACTGCGTGAGCCCCTCCTGACCGATTATCGCCGCGGCTGCATCTAGCTACGCGCCACGGAATACCCTCCCCGGCACCCAACTGCCTAGTGCCGCCGCGAATACCGGCGAGGTGTCCGCGCACGAAGTGAGTCAAGTGTCACTTCGACGCGTTACCCACTATCGGTACGCAGCTACCCGCGCGTCGAGGATTGCAGTGTTCGGTTTTGGCTCGCCGCGTCGGCCAAGGCACTTACGATTGCGGCTGGAAGGTTGTTGTCGACAGTTCGCCTCGCACACTCACTTCCCACGGGAGGCAAACACGACCACCTCGTTGTTCTCGCGGTCATAGACGAACTGGAGCCCAGTCGAATCGGGAAAGGCCTCACGCAGCTCTGCCGGGAAGCCGTCAACATTAGAACGGAACTGAGCCATGGCGGGAAACTCCTCTGCCGCGCATCCGCTGAAAAATAGGCCTGAGAATCCGCCTCTCTCCAGAGGCGCGTAAATGACGATGCAATCGTCCGTTGACTCGAACCCTGAGAAACCAGTTGGGTTGACCACCGTCCGAAGCCCATGGAGATCCTGGAACGCTTGCCCTAGTTGCTCACTGCCAGCAGGGACACCGAAGACGTCGGGAATCTCGAATCCCGGATCGACCGACAGTCTCGCAACCTGCGTTGCGCCCGTCTGGAGCGGGTCGGTCTGCACTCGCTGGACAATGGTGAGGGCGGTGGCGAGGATGCTCGCGACTACCAGAATTCCCGCGACTATCAACCACGTTGAGCGTCGGACCGAGCCGAGGTAGGCAACTACGGACCCCATTAAGCTTGCAAGTCTTGCGCGTTGGAGCTCGCGGTGGTCGACGTCCGGCTGGATCACTTCTGGTGATTCGACGGGGAGAGGGTCCAACCCCAGTTCCGGCTTATCTGCATCGAGCACAGAGGTCGACTCGCGGCCCGCGCCCTCTAACTGCTGAAGTCGATCAAGCGCCAGAGGATCGGCGTGGATATCGGCACCAGGTCCATAGGCTCGCGCACGCAGGATACGGAGTTCCTCGTCTAGCGCCTCTCTCATACCCAAGATTCTCTCATCAACGATCGGAGACTGCGGGTCCAGCCTCTACAGATCCTCGGCGCCCAGCAAGACGTGCGCGGATTGACACTGGTCTGAAGTCCGCAGTGTTTTTGCGTACCCTTCCAGCATGGCCCGCCTAATCGACGCGATCTTTCTCAACGGGACTGTAGGCACGGGCAAGACCACTGTCGCGCGTGCAATCGGCGCCATGGAGATCGGTCCTCACGCCGTTGTCGACCTCGACGCCATCCGCGCATTCGGACCTTCGTCGCCGGAAGACCCTTTCAACCACGAATTGGAACTCACCAACCTCAAGAGCCTTTCCGAAAACTATCGTAAAGCCGGCGCGGCGAGATTCGTCCTCGCAGGCGTGATCGAACAGGCCAGTGAGATCCCTCGATACGTCTCGGCGCTTGGTTCTCGCGGCTTATTCGTGTGCCGCCTTACAACGAATGAGAACGTGCTCAGTGCTCGGCTCGCAGGGCGTCATCAGGCCGAGCCGGACGACCTCGCCTGGCATTTGGCTCGCGCGCCACAACTCGCACGCATCCTGAGCGAGCAAGCGCTTGATGACGTTGTGCTTGACTCGTCCGCCCGAACCCCGGTTGATCTGGCAATAGAAATTCGAAATGCGGTTGGCTGGGGGTAGACGTCGGCGAGGCGCAGCCAACGCGGTTCCGATCGGAAGTCAACAACGAGCACCGCGAGCACGCCGAGTTTGCGCACCTAACTCCCCCGCCACGACCCCTTTCTTTCCGGGCGCAGGGACCGCAGATTGAACCAACGGGCGCCAAAGAATCATCAAGAACCCTGTAAAGCTTCGCGATCTATTTCTGTTCGCTTATCTTGTCTCGCAAGGTATAGTTTCCGGCATGGACTCAACTACCTCGACCCAACTTCGACGTGGAGTGATCGGCCCGTGCATCCTGGCCCTTCTCGCGATCCAGCCTCGCTATGGCCTGGAGCTCGTCAGGGAGCTTGACGCGGCAGGTCAGTTGCTGTCGAGCCAGGGCACCGTGTATCCCCTGTTGAACCGTCTCAGTGAGGCTGGCCTTGTGTCGTCGAACTGGCAACTTCAGGACGGCGAGCGTCCTCGACGGTATTACGAAATCACGACGTCCGGACGGGCGGAATTGGAACAATTCAGTGAAGATTGGGCACGGTTCTCCACGTCGGTGGACGACCTATTGAGACCTCAACGGGAGCGTGCCGGGATATGACCCGCACGCATGCCGCGGTCGAGCAGTATTTGGCCGAGTACGACCGACTTTCGTCCGCACTACCCAGTCATCGTCGCCAAACACTCAGAAATGAGATCGAGGTGCACCTTTCAGAGGTCGCGCCTCCGTCGTCAACCGACGCGGAGGCGTCGTTGGCGATACTCGAGTTCGGCACTCCTCGGGAGATCGTGGAGCAGGAGCAATCGATCGTTCGCCCACAAAGACGTGGTGATCGACGTGGCGTGATAGCGATAGTTCTCAGCGTTGCCGCAGCCTTAGTGGTGAGCGCCCTCGTCGCTGGCACGATGCTGTCGCGTCCATCCTCGGCCACCCGTGAAGAGTCACCAGAGGTCGAAGTCACCTCGGTGGTTTCGGAAACGCCACTCGGCCCAGAGCGCGTGTCCGACGGCCAGGCGTATGCGGAGTACCTCGCGGAGATTGATGCTCTGGAGCCACTACCCGAGGGCGCTGAATGGCCGATTGGCGTACCGGCCGGCCTAGACGCTGGATCGCAGCCGGAAGGCATGCTCGAAAGCGGAGCGGGCACAAACGTCGCTCGCTTCACCTGGCTCTGCGCCTGGGAAGACGAGTACGTCGATGCGGAAGACGCTGGCGCCGACGAACGAAAGGTCGCCGCCGCCGACCAGCTCGAATGGTGGAGCGCACAGCCGTTCCTGAGCCAGTGGGATCCCGGCGGAGGCTGGACGCGAAACGTGATCTTGCCGATGCGGTTCGACGACTCCTCCGGGATTCGTGCCGACTTTCCAAACTCGTGCGCGCAGGCGTTCATCCTGGGGATCTCGGCACGATGAACGATGGGCCCAAGGAACCGAGCCATGGGCCACTCGCCACCCCGAACTACCTCAGATCGCGGCATCCCGAGGGTTTGGCACCGCCCGCACCGGCGACTGCCGCCGCACGGTGTGGCGGGTCACCGCACCGCTGAGAACGCGACCGTGGTACTCAAAGAGGTCGGCGGCTCTGAGGTTGTCGGGCGAGGGCGCGAGCACGACGAGGTAGTTGGGCACGAGCTTGCTCTGCGCCACCGGACACCAGCGGTAAATCTTCTTGCCGCTCGGCCAGTCTTTCTCCGTGGCCGGGCGCCTGCCGAGCATGAGCACATACGCCCCATCCGGATCCGATTCCTGGGCCTGGTCGATCATCCTGTCGATGAGTCTTTGCAGTTTCATAGGTGACCTCCGGTCAGTCGTGCGAGACCTGCGGCGCGGCATCCCGCCCGTCGTGGCTGCGGGCGTGCTCGACCGCGGCGGGCAGCTCCGTGAACAGGTGCTTCTGGTGGCGCAGGGAGGCGATGACTCCGACCTTCGTCGCGACCGTCAGGTGGCCGGGCTGGATTCCCTTGATCAACACCGTCACGCCACGGCGCTCGAGCGCGTGCACCATCTCGGTGATGACACGTGCGCCCGTGGCATCCAGCACCTGCAGTTGCGACATGCGCAGGATGACGACCCGAACGTCGTCGACGCTCGTGACCCTCTCGAGCACCCGGTCGGCCGCACCGAAAAAGAGGGCGCCATCGAGGCGGAACAGCGCGACGTGTTCGTCTCCGGGTTGCGCTGGCGACGGCAGCTCTTCGCGGTGCACTCCCCCGGACCTCGCCAGGGCGCGCAGGGCGAAGAACGCGGCGACGGCGATTCCGATGCCGACGGCCACGATGAGGTCGACCGAGACCGTGACAATCGCGGTGACCACGAACACCACGGCGTCTGACCTCGTCGAACCGACGACCGCTCGCACCGTCGACAGCGAGATCATGCGAACCGCCGTCACCATGAGCACTCCGGAGAGTGCCGCGAGCGGCACCTGCGAAATTACCCCTGTCGCGAGGTAGACGAGGGCCAGCAGCACGAGGGAGTGGGTGATCGCGGCGAGTCGTGTGCGCCCACCCGAGCGGAGGTTGACGGCGGTTCTCGCGATGGCGCCGGTGGCGGGCATCCCGCCGAAGAAACCTGACGCCACAGACGCGAGCCCCTGGCCGACGAGCTCACGGTCGGCGTCGTACGGCCCGGTGTCTGAAATGGATGCCGCAACCCGGGCCGAAAGCAGCGACTCGATCGCGGCAAGAGCCGCCACAGTCAACGCCGGACCGACGAGCTGCTGGAGCAGCGCGGGGTCGAAATCCGGAAGGCCCGGAACCGGCAGGGACGCAGGCAGTGCGCCGATCTCCGCGAGGGGAAGACCCAGCAGCGAAGCCGCCACGGAGACGAGCACGATCGCGATAATCGATCCCGGCAATTGCTTGTGGATGCGCGGCGCGACAACCATAATCGCGGCGACGAGCGCAACGACGGCGAGTGGCCAGACGACGGTCGTCCACGAAACCTGCCCGAACGACTGCACAGCCGCCACGAAGGCATTGCTGCTGGGCCCGGGCCGCGATCCGATGGCCGCGGGAACCTGCTGCAGGAAGATGATGACAGCGATGCCGAGCGTGAACCCCTCGATCACCGGCCACGGAATGTACGACACGACCCGACCGAGCTTCGCCGCCCCGGCCACGAGCACCACCACTCCCGCCATGATGCTGACCACGGCAACGGCCCCGACTCCGTGGGCCGCCACGATCGGCCCGAGCACCACGACCATTGCGCCCGTCGGCCCTGAGACCTGGATGTTGGAACCGCCGAAGACCGCAGCGACGACCCCAGCCACAATCGCCGTGATCAGGCCGGCCTCCGCCCCCGCACCTGAACTAACCCCGAACGCGAGCGCCAGCGGGAGCGCGACAATCCCGACGGTGACCCCCGCCAGGAGGTCTCCCCGCCACGTCCGTTTCACCGAGCGATAGTCGGCCCAGCTGGGGAGCAGAGACGTGACGTAGCGGAGGGCTTTCACGAGGTCACGGTTTTCACGAGGTCACTGTTTTCACGAGGTCACTGTCGATTCGAGTTGTTGTCGAGTGGTCTGAAGGATGTCGATGAGCAGCGAACGCGACACGGCGAGGAGGTCTGCCACCTGCGGGTAGGCGAGGCTGTAGAAGACCTGGCTTCCGCGTCGCTCCCCCACGACGAGGTGATGGCGGCGCAGCACGGCCAGGTGCTGGGAGAGATGGGACGGCTCCATCCCGGTGTCGGCGAGTAACTCGGCGACCGAGATATCCGGATGCACCGACAGCACCTCGAGCACCCGCACGCGCACGGGGTGGGCGAGCCCCTTGAAGAGGTTGGCTTTGACTTCGTAAAGAGGGCGCTGGGCGTCGCTGAACTGATCCATGAGTTCACGATTCCATGGTTTGACATTGCCATCAACCGACTCGCGGACGGCAGAGACGGTGCTCATCGTGCGAAATACCCGCGGTAGTACTGGAACACCCACCCCGTGATGCAGACGACAAGAAAGGGTGCGGCGACGAGTGCGATCCAGGGGCTGATGGCGACGCCCGTAAAGATCAGCGCAGTTGCTGCGGCCAGCAGGATCGGCCACCAGCTCCATGGGCTGTAAAAACCGACCTCGGGGTCGCCGTCATCGATATTGGCGTCAAGCCGGTCTTCGGCCCACTCGAATTCGCCGTTGGCGGCAACCACCCGACCGAAGTAGAAGGCCAGGAGCAGGCACAGCGCACCCGAGAGTCCGATGGTCATGAGGCCGACGAGCTCGAAGTTGCCCGCGAGCTGGCTCCAGATGAAATAGGCAAGGTCGACCGTCAGGAACGACCCACCCAAAACCCACATCAGGCGACCGGTGGTTCTCACGAGAGTCTTCCGTCGCTTAGTGATTTCATAACTTCATCATATCGCAATATGACGGGGCGGCGACAATGGGCGGACACCTGCCGGTCACACCGACCGTTTATCCTGCGCCTATGACGCCCACCATCCCCCTGCGCCGAAGCCTCGGCACCGCCGACGCCGTATTCATCGGGCTCGGATCGATGATCGGCGCCGGGGTGTTCGCGGCCTTCTCCCCCGCAGCGCAGGCAGCGGGCGCCGGCCTGCTCGTCGGACTCCTGGTGGCGGCACTGGTCGCAGGATGCAACGCGCTGGCGTCCGCGCAACTGGCCGCAGCACATCCGGTGTCTGGCGGCACCTACGTCTATGGTCGCGAGCAGCTCGGCCACTGGTGGGGATTCATCGCCGGCTGGAGTTTCGTCGTGGGAAAGACCGCGAGCTGCGCGGCGATGGCGCTCACGTTCGCGGCCTACGCCGCACCCGAGGGTTGGCAGAAGCCTGTCGCCGTTGCCGCCGTCATCGGTCTCGCCGCGGTCAACTATCGCGGCGTCACGCGGACGGCGAAGTTGGCCCGTATCATCGTCGTGCTGGTGCTCGTCGCGCTCGCCATCGCCGTCGCCGCGTCGGCGGCCTCGGGACTTCAGAACCCCGTCAGTACGCCGATCTTCGCGTCAGGGCCGTACGGAATCCTGCAATCCGCCGGGCTACTGTTCTTCGCGTTCGCGGGGTACGCACGCATCGCGACCATGGGAGAAGAGGTGCACGACCCCGCGCGCACGATCCCGCGCGCCATCGTCATCGCTCTCGCCATAGCGATCGCCGTCTACGCGGTCGTCGGCGTGACACTGCTCGCGACTCTCGGCCCGGCAGCGCTGGCCGAATCGACTGCACCTCTCCGCGACGCTGCAGTTGCCGGAGGGTGGACGTGGGCCGGGCCCGTCGTCACCATCGGCGCGGCGCTGGCCGCCCTGGGCGCGCTGCTCGCGCTCATCGCGGGCGTCGGCCGCACGAGCCTGGCGATGGCCCGCGAAGCGGATCTTCCGCGCTGGCTTTCGGCGGTGCATCCACGATTCCAGGTGCCGCATCGCGCCGAGGTGGTCGTCGCGATAGCCATCTGCGCCCTCGTGCTCACTGTCGACCTTCGCGGAGCCATCGGGTTCTCATCGTTCGGAGTGCTGCTCTACTACCTGATCGCCAACGTTTCGGCCCTCACCCAGGTCTCTGCGCAGCGCCGTTTTCCGCGCGTGCTGTTCGTGCTCGGCGCTGCAGGATGCCTCGTGCTGGCGGCCACGCTGCCGCCGGGCTCCATCGTGGGCGGGGTCATCGTGCTCGCGCTGGGACTGCTCTACCGCGCCGTCAGGATCATCGTCGCCAGGCGGTCACGGCCCGCCGACGAATTGCTCTAGCGGCCCCGCAGTGCTTTGCTGAGCGCATGAGCCCTGACCAGAGTGCCGTCACACACCCGAATGAGCCGCACGGGGCGGGCATGGCCAGCAAGCTGAACTGGCTGAGGGCCGGTGTGCTCGGGGCGAACGATGGCATCGTGTCTGTCGCCGCGATCGTCGTCGGTGTCGCGGGCGCGACCTCCGCTGTCGCCCCCATCCTGACCGCCGGAATCGCCGGGCTGGTCGGTGGCGCCATCTCGATGGCGCTGGGCGAGTACGTCTCGGTCAGCAGCCAGCGGGACAGCCAGCACGCCCTCATCGCCAAGGAACGCCGGGAGCTCGCGGAGATGCCGGAGGAGGAGCTCAGGGAACTCGCGGCGATCTACGAATCCAAGGGCCTGTCGTCGGGCACCGCCATGACGGTGGCTAGAGAACTCACGGCCCACGATGCACTGACCGCGCACCTCGAAGCCGAGCTCGGGATCAACGAGGCCGACGTGGTGAGCCCGTGGCAGGCCGCCGGCGCCTCGGCTCTCGCCTTCTTCATCGGAGCGGTGCTGCCTCTTCTCGCCATTCTGCTGCCGCCGGAATCGATCAGGGTGCCCGTGACCTTCGCCGCGGTGCTCGTGGCCCTCGCCGTCACCGGCGCCACCAGCGCCCGCATTGGCGGCAGTAACTGGGTGCGCCCCACCCTCCGCGTCGTGATCGGTGGAGCCATCGCGCTGGCTGCCACATTCCTCATCGGGACACTTCTCGGCACCACCGGCGTAGTCTGACGCCCATGGTGAAGATCCTCGTGGTGGAGGATGACGTCGCCATGGGGGCGCTCGTCAAGCACGGGCTCGAAGAGGGCGGCTACGAGGTCACCCTCGTGACGACCGGAGTCGATGCGCTGATCGCCGTTGCGCACGACGACTTCTCTGCCGCCGCCATCGACGTGATGCTCCCCGAGATGTCGGGATTCGAGATCTGCCGGCACCTGAGAAACCAGGGAAACACCCTTCCGGTGATGCTGCTCACGGCACGGGATGCCGTCGAAGACCGCGTGCTCGGGCTCGACTCCGGAGCGGACGATTACCTGACCAAGCCCTTCTCCTTCGCCGAGTTCAGCGCCCGTATCAGGGCCCTGGTCAGGCGCGATTCCGCAGCCCCCAAGTCGACCCTGAGAATGGGCGGCATCTCACTGGATGCCGCGACCGTCAGGGCGACCGTCAACGGCTCCGCCCTGCCACTGAGCTCGAAAGAGTTCGCCATGCTGTGGACCCTCGGCGCTCGCACCGGTGAGGCACTGAGCCGCCAGGAGATCCTGCAGGAGGTGTGGGGCACCACTCAGCACATCGATCCGACGATCGTCGACCAGTACGTGAGCTACGTCCGCCGCAAGCTCGAGCCGCTCGGCGCCGGGGTCTCGATCGCGACAGTGCGCGGAGTCGGGTACCGGCTGGTCGTGGCATCCTGATGCTGTCCAGGCTCTCGATCCGGTCGCGGATCACCCTCGGCAGTCTCGCGGTCGCCGTCGTGCTGCTGCTGGCCGCGCTTCTCGTGGTGCGCGCGCAGGTCTCGACCGTGCTCGCGAGCGCCGACGCGAGCCTTGCGCAGAGCGACCTCGAATCGTTCGAGAAAGACGTGACGGCCAATCCGGACGAAACCGTGGATGAACCGGGCTCGGGAATCCTCGTCTACGTGCGGTCACCCGACGGCACCGTGCAGGCGAACACCCTTCCACGCGACATCCTCGAGCAGATCCTGGGCCGGGACGCGACCGACGAGCAGTACATGACCACCGATGACGAGGAACGGACCTTCGTGGTCGTTGGCCGCGCTGTGCAGACCTCGGCCGGCACCTGGGCGATGTGGTCGGCGAGAAGCACGTCGTCCAACGAGGTCGCCCTCCGCGGTCTCGACGGAGTGCTGGTCGTGGGCGGCCTCGTGCTGCTGCTGGGCTTCGGCGCGGCGTCATGGCTGCTCGCGACGGCAGCGTTGCGACCGGTGAGCGCCATGCGTCGACGGGCCGAACAACTCGGCGAAGGAGCGACCGACACCCAGCTCCCAGTGGGACGCACCCAGGACGAGCTCTCCGAGCTGGCCACCACACTCAATAGTTTCCTGTCGAGAGTTCAGGCCGCGAGCGCACGCGAAAAGCAGATGGTCTCCGATGCAGCACACGAGTTGAGAACACCCCTGGCCGTGCTCAGGACCCAGCTCGAACTCGCCCACAACGACTTCGGCGATGCTGATGCTCTCGCGCGCCAGGTGAGAGCCGCCGAAGTCTCGGTCGACCGGCTCGCGTCCCTCGCGTCGAACCTGCTCGAACTGAGCCGCATCGAATCCCATGAAGCCGCAGTGTCGACGGCGACGGCGACGGCGCTCACCGACGAGTTCATGGGCAGCGTGGACCGTGCGCGGATGCTTGCGCTGCCGAAATCCGTCTCCGTCGAGTTCTCGCTCTCCCCCGTCGACGATGACGCCGAATACCGCATCGGTGCTCAGGCCTTCGGCCGCCTCGTCGACAACCTCCTCACGAATGCGATCAACGCTGTGCCCAATGCTGGGACAGTGAACGCGACACTCGGCCAGGCCGATGGCCGGCTGCGTCTGGCGGTGTCGGATGACGGCCCGGGAATGCCCGACGATTTCGTCCCCGTCGCGTTCGAACGCTTCACGCGACCAGACGCCTCGCGGGCGACCAGCACGGGCGGCAGTGGACTCGGGCTCGCCCTCGTCCGCGCGCTTGCCCGCGAGGCCGGCGGCGAGGCGATGGCCGAGAACACGCACCCCGGACTCCGAATGACGGTGTCGCTGCCGAAGATGTGAGGACTCACACCGGAACACCCGGGCGTTCATAGGCTGCGCATAGCTTGCGCGACCACAGTGAACATATGACCACTCAAGCCCAGGCTCGACCCGTGAGGCCCCGGAACCTTCCGACGGTGCCCCGTCGCGATCCCGGTCGCGACTACAAGCGACGTGCCCGTCGCGCCGACCTTCTCGTCATCGCACTGTGGGCATCGGGCGCAGCGGCCGCAGCGCTCTTCCTTGCGTCCGGCGGCGCCGGCCAGTTCACCTCCCCGGCCGCGATCGTCACGAGCCTCGGGATCGTCGCCGGCCTGATCGGCACCGATTTCATCCTCGTGATGCTGGTGCTCGCCGCCCGCATCCCCCTGATCGACCGGACCATCGGTCACGACAGGGCCATCGCCGTGCATCGATCGCTCGGCAAGCCCGCCCTCTACCTGCTCCTCGGCCATGGCCTGCTGCTTCTCACGGGATACGGGATGAGCCAGGGAATCAACCCGATCGCCGAGATCGGCCCGATGCTCGCCCTGCCGGACATGCCTCTCGCCTTCATAGGCATGGGTCTGATGATCGCCGTCGTCGTGACCTCCCTCGTCGCGGTCAGGCGCAGGTTCAGCTACGAGGGCTGGCACATCGTGCACCTGCTGAGCTACTTCTCGGTCGCGTTCGCGCTCCCCCACCAGCTGAGCGTCGGCGGCGTGCTCGCCGACGGCACGGCCCAGCGCGTCTACTGGATCGCCCTCTATGTGGTGGCGTTCGGCGCCATCCTGACCTTCAGGTTCATCGAACCCGTCGTGTCGAGCATCCGGCACCGGATCACGGTCGCCGGGGTGACGACGATTGCGCCGGGTGTGACATCCATCCACCTCGCCGGTCGCAACCTCCGCGACCTGGGAGCCGAAGGCGGGCAGTTTTTCATCTGGCGTTTCTGGACGGGCAAGACCTGGTGGCACTCCCACCCGATCTCGCTGTCGGCGATGCCCACCGGATCGAGGGCGCGCATCACCGTGCGCGACCTGGGGGCCGGCAGCGCCCGCATCAGCGCGGTGCGGCCGGGTACGAAGGTCTCGATCGAGGGGCCATACGGACTCTTCTCGGATTCGGCGCGCACGTCACCGAAACTGGCCATCATCGCCGCCGGCATCGGTGTCACGCCGATCCGCGCCCTGCTGGAACACGCGCAGTTCGCTCCCGGGGATGCCACCATACTGCTGCGTGCCGGCAGCCAGGACGAGACCTACCTCTGGGACGAGATCCGCGACCTGGCGCAAGCCAAGGGTGCGAACTGCTACGTCATGGTCGGCCACCGGTCCTTGACCGGCCCGAGCTGGATGTCGGACTCCGACGTTCGACGCGGCGTCACCCTGCAGACCATCTTCCCCGATCTCGCTCAGTCGGACCTCTACCTGTGCGGGCCCACCGCCTGGCTCGACTCCGTCGAAGCCGAAGCTCGAGCCACCGGAATCCCATCCCATCAGATCCACGCAGAAAGGTTCGACTGGTGAACACTCGCTCCACTCTCGGAAGCATCTTCGCTTCCATCGCCGTGCTCGTCGTCGGCTGGCAAGCCGGCGGCGCCGTGCTCACCTCGCAGCCCGCGGTGACCACCTCGCAGCCGCAGGCCAGCACCCCGGCATCAACGACCGATCAGTCGACGGGCACGACGACACAGCCATCCGCGCCCGCAGCCCCCGCTGCCGCGGCGCCGGTACCGACCGGCCCCGCCGACGGCACGTACACGGGCTCGAGCGTGAGCACCCGCTTCGGGAGTGTGCAGGTCTCGGTGACGCTCGCGGGCGGCCAGATCACCGAGGTCACGCCCCTTCAACTGACGGACGCCGACGGTCGGTCCGTGCAGATCAGCAACCGTGCCGCACCAGTCCTGCGCGACGAGGTGATCGCCTCGCAGTCGGCGAACGTGTCGAATGTGGGCGGAGCCACGTACACGACCCAGGCCTACCTGGCTTCGGTCCAGTCCGCCCTCGACCAGGCCGGATTCTGATGCGACTGGTGTTCGAGACGATGGGAACCGTCGCTTCGGTCGACGTGCCAGACGGCTTCAGCGCCGACGTCGACGGGGTGCGGGAGATCTTCACTGCCGCAGACCAGCGATTCAGCCTCTACAAGCCGGAATCCGAACTCAGCCGCATCGCGAGCGGCGCCCTCACGCTCGCGCAGTCGAGCAGCGCGGTGCGGGAGAGCTACGAGCGGAGCATCCAGTGGCGCATCCAGACCGCCGGCCTGTTCTCTCCGAACCGGCCGGATGGCGTCATCGACCTCAACGGGATCGTGAAAGCCGAGGCCATCGAACGGGCGGGCGCTCTTCTCGACGGCGCAGGATGCCCACGCTGGACGATCAACGTCGGCGGCGACATCCTCGTCCGCACGCCCGACGCGCCGTGGCGTACCGGAATCGCCGACCCTGCCGACGACCAGGCGCTGATCTGCTCGGTCTCGCTGGTCGGATCCCGGCGAGCCGTCGCCACCTCGGGGTCGGCACAGCGAGGCGACCACATCTGGCGCGGAGGAGAGCTCGCCCCCACCCAGTTCGTGCAGGTGAGCGTGATCGCCGGCGACATCGTGACGGCCGATGTGCTCGCGACGGCGATCGTCGCTGGCGGCCAGGATGCCCTCGACCACGTGACGGACCACTGGCCGGTCGACGTGCTCGCCATCGACCGCTCCGGTGCGATGCTGGCGACCCCCGGTTTCCGGGACGCGATGGCCGCCTGACGGTCTATCCAACGAAGGGAGCCGGGAGTAGCATCCGCCTATGGATGACACAGATCCCACTATCTCCAACCCCGAGTTCTACAAGACCCTCTGGGAGAACGACGACGTTCGCGTGCTCGAGTATGTCGATACCCCCGGTGACGAGACCACGGCCCACGGCCATCCGAACTCGGTGATGGTCACGCTCACCGGATTCGACCGGCGGCTGTCGATCGGCGGAACCACTCGCGACGTGACCCTGCCTGCGGGCGCCGCCGTCTGGCTGCCCACCCAGACCCACAGCGGCAGGAACACCGGCACCACGCCGACCCACACGATCCTGATCGAACTGAAGAACAGCGCAGTGTCCGCAGAACCCGGAGTGCTCGGGCCCGCTATCTGACCGTGTGCGCTCAATGACTCGCTCCGCTGCTCTCTCCCCCGAGCTTGCCGGCGAGGCGCGAGTGCATTCTCGAGCTGGCTTCGTTCATCCTCTCGATGACGACCCTCTTGCCATGTCGCTCATACTTGGTGGCAATCGCGTCGAGAGCGGCCACCGTGGAAGCATCCCAGATATGGGAATCAGACATATCGATGACGACCCGGTCAGGATCATCCGCGTACTCGAACTGGGTGGTCAGGTCGTTGCTCGAGGCGAAGAACAATTCGCCTGACACCGTGTAGTTCACGGTGGGCACATTCGCCTCGGGGTCAATCGCTCTCGTCACTGTCGCGAAGTGGGCGACGCGGCGCGCAAAGATGATCATCGCCGCAATCACTCCCACAAGAACACCGATCGCGAGGTTATGGGTGAGCACCACGACGACCACGGTGGCCACCATGACGATGGTCTCGCCCACCGGCATCCGCTTCAGGGTCGATGGCCGGATGCTGTGCCAGTCGAATGTCGCGACCGACACCATGATCATCACCGCGACAAGAGCTGCCATCGGGATGATCGCCACGATGTCGCCGAGAACGAGAACGAGAATCAGCAGGAATACCCCGGCGAGGAATGTGGAGATGCGCGTGCGCGCACCCGAAGCCTTCACGTTGATCATGGTTTGTCCGATCATCGCGCAACCGCCCATGCCGCCGAAGATCCCAGACAGAACGTTCGAGATGCCCTGGCCGATCGACTCGCGAGTCTTATGCGAGTGAGTGTCGGTGATGTCGTCCACGAGCTTTGCCGTCATCAACGATTCCAGCAGGCCGACCAGCGCCATCGCGATGGAGAAGGGGGCGATGATCGCGAACGTCTCCCAGGTCAGGGGAACATTGGGCACGAACAGCTCGGGCAGGCTCCTGGGGAGCTCGCCCTGCCCACCGACGTTGGGCACGCTGAGCCCCATCACGACCACTGCCACGGTGATGAGCACGATGGCCACCAGCGGGGCTGGAATGACCTTCGTCATGCGTGGCATGACGACCATGATGATGATCCCGACGGCGACGAGTGGGTAGACGAGCCACGGCACCCCGAGCAGATTCGGCACCTGTGCGACGAAGATGAGGATGGCGAGGGAGTTGACGAAGCCGACCATCACACTTCGAGGGATGAATCGCATGAGTTTCGCCACCCCCAGCACACCGAGTGCGACCTGGAAGATCCCCGCGAGGATCACCGTGGCAATGAAGTAGTCCATGCCGTAGTCGCGCATCACCGGCGCTATCACCAGGGCGACAGCTCCGGTCGCCGCCGTGATCATGGCGGGTCTGCCGCCGAGGAACGCGATCGACACCGCCATCACGAATGACGAGAAGAGCCCGACGCGGGGGTCGACGCCGGCAATGATGGAGAAGGAGATCGCCTCGGGAATCAGAGCCATGGCGACGACGAGGCCCGCGAGCACTTCCCTGGTCAGAATGCGGGGCGAGCGCAGCGCGGTCAGCACCGACGGATCCGCGGTGTAACGGTCGTTCCTGGTCGAAGTGCCGGCACTAGCCATGACAAGCCTCCTGGGAGGTCGAGGCCCTCAGCGCGAGGACCGGTTGAGTGGTGTCGATCCGGCGCAGCGTCGCGCATGCACCCGGACGACCGCACGCAGGGGGTCGGTGTTCGAGTGGGGAAGAATGGTGGAGCGCCTGATTAGGCAACTCCTGAACTCTACCCTAACGTAAGGGTTGAGTCGAGCGGAGCACGACATGACGGAATCCAACGGGACCATGCACATCGGCGAACTCGCCGAGCGGAGCGGGCTGTCGCTGCGCACCCTCCGGCACTACGACGACATCGGGCTCGTGTCGGCGTCCGGACGAACCGACGGCGGCTTTCGCCTGTATACGGACAGCGACTTCGACCGCCTCATCCTGATCCGGCGCATGAAACCCCTCGGATTCAGTCTCGAGCAGATGGCAGAACTTCTGACGATCATCGATGCGCTCCCCGAGGCAGACAGCGGCGACTCCGAGCTGATCCGCGGCCGACTCTCGTCGTTCATCGAGGAGACCATCACCCGCCGGGAAGCGCTGCGGACGCAGCTGGCCATGGCCGACGAATTCCTCGAACTGCTGCGGGCCCGATAACCCTCCCGGCCACGCTGGTAAAGTTTTCCGATGGTCAGGGCTCCGCGAGACAGACGTGAGAAGCGCCGTCGGGTTTCGACCGACGTCGAGGTCTCTCGGGTCTACTCGGACGACATGTACGTGCGGGTCAACTCGATCGGCGCCGGGGACTCCCGCCCGTTCATCCTGGTTCCCGGCATCGGGGTGTCGTCGACCTACTTCGAGAAGCTCGCGCCCCATCTCAACGAATTCGGGCCCGTGCACGCCGTCGACCTTCCTGGGTTCGCGGGCGTTCCGCACCCCGATTCCACTCTCTCGATCCGGCAGTACGCCGACCTCGTCGGGCTCGTCATCGATGAGATGGGACTGGATGATCCGATCATCGTCGGTCACTCGATGGGCAGCCAGATCGTGAGCGACCTCGCGGCGCGGCGGCCCGAACTGTCCACGCTCGTGCTCATCGGCCCGATCATCCAGCCGACCCAGCGACGGGTGTTCACTCAGGCGGTGCGGTTCCTGAAGGCGAGCTGGCACGAGCCAGGAACGGTGAAGGTCCTGGCCGTGAGCGCTTACCTCTTCTGCGGGTTCAGGTGGTTCGCGAGAGTGCTGCCGAAAATGATGACATTTCCCATCGAAGACGCCTTGCCCGAGATCAGGGCTCACACTCTGGTGATCAGGGGCGAACACGATGCCGTCGCTCCCCGGGAGTGGGTGCGCACCGTCGGCGACCTGCTGCCATCATCTCGGCTGTGGGAGATCACCGGAGCCGCCCACTCTGTCATGTACGCCCACGCTGAAGAGGTCGCCGACCTCTGCGTCGCGCATGCCCGCCAGTCGGCGAGCACCGAGGACGACGATGACACCCTGCGGTTCGCGACCGGCGGCGATTCGACCGATGAAGCGCGAGAGGTGTCGATCCCCGGCGTCGCCGAGGCGCTCCGCGGCAGGCTGGTCGAAACCGCTGGCGTGCTGCAGGGTGACGACGAGAAGATCGCGGAAGGCAAGACCATCTCGGCCAGGGCCATGAGCGAGGCACCGGTCACGAGCGAAAAGTGAGTCTGACCGTCGTCATCGCCCCCGACTCCTTCAAAGGATCGCTGCCCGCTCGCGACGCGGCCGAGGCGATCGCCGCGGGATGGCGCACGGAACGATCCCACGACACTCTCGTGCTGCTCCCCCAGGCCGATGGCGGCGAAGGGACGCTCGATGCCATCGCCGCGAGCAACCCGCTCTCTGTGCGGCATGCGGTCGGCGACGTGACGGGTCCCGACGGCAGGCCGACACCGGGCCAGTGGCTCGAACTCCCCGGCGGGGTAGCCGTCGTCGAACTGGCCCAGTGCAGTGGGCTGCCGCTCATGGCGGTTCCGGATGCCGCGGGCGCGACGACCCGCGGGCTCGGCGAGGTGATCCGGGCAGCGCTCGACGCGGGCGCTACCTCGGTGGTGATCGGCCTCGGCGGCTCGGCATCGACGGATGCGGCATCCGGCGCCCTCACGGCCCTGGGCCTGCGACTGCTCGACGAGCGCGGCGAAGCTATTGCGGATGGCGGCAGCGCACTCGCCACGATCGCCAGTATCGACCGTTCGGCGCTGCTCAGTCCGGGCGCCGTCACACTGCTCACCGACGTGGACGCCCCACTGCTCGGACCGCGTGGCGCGGCGGCGGTCTTCGGCCCGCAGAAGGGCGCGACTCCCGCGCAGGTCGTCGAGCTGGATGCCGCACTCTCCCACTTCGCCACCGCCTTCGGTGGCGATCCGGATGCTCCCGGCGCCGGAGCCGCCGGCGGTTCGGCGTGGGGCTTCGCGACGGCGTGGGGAGCGGTGATCGTGCCGGGGGCCGACCACGTGGCCGAGCTCAGCGGAGTGGGCGCGGTCATCCCCACAGCAGACCTGCTGCTCACTGGGGAAGGGCGCTTCGATGCCCAGTCGCTTCGGGGCAAAGTCGTCGGTCAGTTGATCCGCAGGGCCGCGACGTCCGGCGTGCGGGTGGGAGTCATCGCGGGCCAGGTCGACATCGCCAGCGACGTCTGGACGGTGTCGCTCACCGACCTGGCGGGCTCGTCTCACGCTGCCATGACGGAACCCGGACGCTGGCTGCGACTCGCGGGAGCCCAGGCCGCCCGCGACCTAGTCGGCGTGTGACTCGAGGAACTCGTAGAGTTCGCGGTCGTCCACTCCGGGAAATGTCCCAGCGGGCAGCGGCGACAACACGTGCGCATGAAGTTTGGCGCTCGACCATGCCTTACCGGACCAGCGACTGGTGAGTTTGGCATCGGGGCGTCGGCAGCAGTTCTCGTCGGGGCAGGTGGAGGTCATCCGGTTGGTGGTTTCGCGCCCTCGGAACCACTTCGAGTGGGCGAACGGCACCCCGATGGAGATGGAGAACTCCCCGGAATCGGTGGTCCCGGTCTGGGTCGACTCGAAGAACGTGCCCTCCGGCGTGTCGGTGTACTGGTAGAACTCGGTCGTGCGGTTCGTGCGTGTGAACGCGGTGCGGGCACTCCAGTTGCGGCACACGAACTGACCCTCGGTCGAGCCCGTGACATCCACCGGCAATCGCAGTGAATCGTTCTCATAAGCCTTCGCAACCGCACCATCGTCGCTGACGCGAAGAAAGTGCACTTCGAGGTCGAGATGCCGGGTTGCCAGGTTGGTGAAGCGCAGCGCGGCTGCCTCGTGGGTGACGCCGAAGGCATCGCGGAAGTCCTCGACCGCGATGTTGCGGTCGGCCTTGGCTTGGCTGAGGAACTCGACAGACTGGCGTCGCGGCATCAGAACCGCAGCAGCGAAGTAGTTGATCTCGAGTCGCTGCAGCAGGAAGTCGGCGTAGGTATTGGGCGTCTCGTGCCCGAGCACCCTGTGCCCCATCGCCTGCAGAGCCATGCCACGCAGGCCGTGCCCGCCGGGGATCGAGGCCGGCGGCAGGTAGATGCGACCGTTCGCGAGATCGGTGACCGATCGCGCCGAGTGCGGAAGGTCGTGCACGTGCACGAGCTCGAAACCGAGCATCTCGGCGATCCTGCTGACCGATCGATGAGTCAGGGCGCCTGTGGTGTGCCCGACCTCGGAGAGTAGCTTTTCGCTGACATCCTCGATCGCCGGCAGGTAGTTGTCGACGGTGCGCATGTACTGCCGGAGCTCGGTGTTGGCGCGCCGGGCTTCCTCCGGGGTCGCAATGGCTTCCCGCGCACGACGCGCGAGTTCTCGGTGAAGCCCCACGAGTGCCTCGAGAGTTTCATCGCTCGTGCCCTTGGACGGACGGATGCCCGGCAGTCCGAGCGACGCATACACGCTGCTGTGCTGCGCACGTTCGAGCTCGATCTCGAGGGCCGCGCGTTTGCTCGGCGGAGCCTCGTCCAGCAGGTCGGCGAGCTCCACCCCGACGACCGAGGCAATGGTGGAGAGCAGTGACAGCCGCGGCTCGCGACGACCATTCTCCATGAGCGACAGCTGGCTGCCGGCGATGCCGACCTTCTCCCCCAGCTGGTCGAGGGTCATTCCGGAGTTCGTCCGGAAATGGCGGATGCGCTGCCCGAGCGTCACAAGATCGTTCACACAGTCATAATAGCGAAAGATTTAGCGATCTTTCCAGAAATAATCGGGACCAAGGCACAAAGAGTTGGCGCATAGTTGAAGAACACCACATTATTGAGCGGAAAGGCACACCATGAGCATCGCCGAAATGGTCACCATCGAATCCACCGCCCCCGTTGGTGCCCCTGAGTCTGTCGTCGACTGGGTCGCTGGCATCGCTGCAATCACTACGCCGGACCACATCGTGTGGTGCGACGGATCCAAAGCCGAGTTCGACTCCCTCACCCGCGCCATGGTCGCCACAGGCACCCTGACGAAGCTCAACGCCGAACACCGGCCCTACAGCTTCCTCGCCCGCAGCGACCCGCAGGACGTGGCTCGGGTCGAGTCACGCACCTTCATCTGCTCGGAAGACCCCGCAGACACCGGCCCGACGAACAACTGGTGCGACCCGACCGAGATGCGCGCCACTCTCACGCCTCTCTTCCGTGGCAGCATGCGCGGCCGCACCATGTACATCCTTCCGTTCTCGATGGGCCCCATCGGTTCGCCGCTGTCGCGCATGGGGGTGCAGGTCACCGACTCCCCCTACGTCGCCGCGAGCATGGGAATTATGACCCGGATGGGTGCAGAGGCGCTCTCGCTCATCGGAAACGACACGGAGTGGGTGCGGGCCGTCCACAGTGTCGGAGCGCCGCTGGCACCGGGCCAGACCGACGTGCCGTGGCCGTCGAACGACGTGAAGTACATCACCCACTTCCCCGAAACCCGCGAGATCTGGTCGTTCGGTTCGGCCTACGGCGGAAATGCCCTGCTTGCGAAGAAGTCATTCGCGCTCAGGATCGCCTCGGTCATGGCCAGGGACGAGGGCTGGCTCGCCGAGCACATGCTCATCATCAAGGTCACCAACCCCCGCGGTCGGGTGTTCCACGTTGCCGCTGCATTCCCCAGCGCCTGTGGCAAGACGAACCTGGCGATGCTCCAGTCGACCGTTCCCGGGTGGACGGTCGAAACGATCGGTGATGACATCGCCTGGCTCGGTCGAGGCGCCGATGGCCGACTTCGCGCGATCAACCCGGAAGCCGGGTTCTTCGGTGTCGCTCCCGGCACGGGGTGGAAGAGCAACCCCACCGCGATGGAGACCATCTGGGGCAACACCATCTTCACAAATGTCGCACTGCGCGACGACGGTGACGTGTGGTGGGAAGGAATGAGCGACACCGCTCCCGCCCATCTCACGGACTGGGAAGGCAAGGACTGGACCCCCGATTCGGGTCGACCTGCCGCACACCCCAACTCGAGGTTCACCGTTGCTGCGCGGCAGTGCCCCAGCATCTCGGATGACTGGGAAGACCCCCAGGGCGTCGTCATCGACGCGATAATCTTCGGCGGTCGCCGCGCGACCAACGTGCCGCTAGTGGTGGAGGCACGGGATTGGGAGCATGGCGTCTACCTGGGTGCCACGATCTCATCCGAGCGGACGGCGGCCGCCGAAGGCACCATCGGCGAACTACGGCGTGACCCGTTCGCGATGATGCCTTTCGTCGGATACAACATGGCCGATCACTGGGCTCACTGGCTGACGATCGGTGCCGGGCTCCGCAGCACCGGAAGCGTGCCGCGGATCTTCCAGGTGAACTGGTTCCGCAAGGGCGCAGACGGCTCGTTCCTCTGGCCAGGCTTCGGTGAGAATTCACGGGTGCTCGAGTGGATCCTCGATCGCGTGGATGGCCGCGTTGCGGCGAAAGACAGCCCGATCGGCCTGCTTCCCACCGAGGGTGCGCTCAACGTCGATGGACTCGAAGTGAGCGACAGCGACATGGCGGAACTCTTCGCCATCGATCGCGATCTCTGGAACGTCGAGGCGGATTCGACCGAGGAATTCTTTGCGACATTCGACGGCCGCGTCCCTGCCGCCGTGCAGAAACAACTCGCGATCCTGCGCGAAAAGCTCGGCTGACCACAACGTTTTCCGCCGGTCGGTCGTCTTAGTAGGTGTGACCACCACTACATTCGAGTCGACCGCTCCTCTCGGGGTGGCTTTACCGGAGAGGCGGGATGTGGCAGCTCAATCCGTGGATGCCTCAGGGTGGGAAGGGGTCGTCAGCAGGCTCGTGTCCGAGCGTGGCGATGCCCTGACCCGGTATGCGTACCTCGTCTCCGGCAACCAGGATGACGCGTCTGACCTCGTGCAGGATGCGCTTGTCAAGACGTTCGGTCGGCTCCGCAACGGTTTCACGATCGCGAGCGCCGAGGCGTACGTGCGCCGTGCCATCCTGAACACCTATCTCGACGGAGGGCGCAGGCGAAGCCTCTGGCGGAGGACGGCCCACCTCCAGGTCACACCGGAGGTCGCGGAAGCCACCGATGCCGCGACCGACACCGCGGTCGACCTCCAGCACCAACTCAGGCGACTCACTCCTCGCGAACGGGCCTGCGTCGTGCTGCGGTACTACGACGATCTCACCGTCGCTTCCATCGCCGACGAACTGCGCATCAGCCAGGGAGCAGTCAAGCGATACCTGAGCGACGGGCTGGCGAAGATGGCCATCTCCCTGACCAGCGAAACCGAAAGATCGCTTCGGGACGAATCACCGACAACGACGACGGGGGCTCACCATGCCCAGTGAACAGGACCTGCGCGAGATGTTCGCGGCGAACGACGGACCGCGCAACTCGATCGACCCCGACCGCGTCATCTCCAGGAGTCGCGGACGCCGCCGCCCCCTGCAGATCGCAGCCGGCGCCGTCAGCACCCTTGCCGTCGTCGGGATCGTCGCCGTTGCCGTGCAGACCTCACAATTCACGTCGCCGGCGACGATGACGTCACAGGAAGCCTCCGACAGCGGCTCGACAGCCGAGCAGGCGCCGTTGACCGAAACGTTCGAGTCGACGCTCAAGCGCGCGCCGGCGGATCGCCTCAATCTCTGCACCGGCACTCTCACGGAGGTCGCGCCCAGCTTCTACGGGCTGCAGCTGGATGTCGCGTTCGCCGCCCAGGCGCCGGCCGGCACCGATCCGGTGAGCGGCACCGTGCGGCTCACGAACACGAGCGGCACCCGGGTTACCGGGTCCACGGGAGCCACCCCCGCCATCACCCTGTCGCAGGACGGCGTCGTGCTGTGGCACAGCAACGGTCCCACGATCATGTCTCTCGCGATCGTGGACCTCGAGCCAGGGGCATCCATGGAGTACCAGGCGTCATTCACCCCCGTGCGATGTGAGGTCGAGGATGACCTCGGATCGTCATTCCGGGATGGATTGCCGGCCGTTCCCGCCGGGGTGTACGACCTCTCGGCCGCTATCGACTTCACGGCCGACGCGTCGATGGCGCAACCCGACATCCCCGAGATCGACCTCGTGAGCGGTCCGCTGTCGCAGGTCACCATCGGCTGACCTGCCACGGAAACGAAGAAGGACCGTCGGCACTCCATTGTGTCGGCGATCCATTCGGGACCCGACTATAGCCGAAAACCGGGTCGCCGTGTCACCATGACGGGGGTCACGGCGCGGTCTCGATCGGGGTCTCGCTAGGCTGAAAGTCCAGCGCGCGTGACCGACGGTGAGGAGTCTGCGATGTGGCGACGATGGGGTGCCTCTCTGGCGATTGCGGTCGGGATCGTCGTGCTGGCGAGCCCCGCGGCCCATGCCGAAGACCCGGTCGACCTGAATGGCGCGTACGTGCTCGACACCGTCGGCGCGATCCCGGGCGACGAGTCCAGGGTGCAGGCTGCCATCGACTCGCTCTACGAGCGTGCGCGCATCCAACTCTTCGTCGTCTACGTGGACAGCTTCACCGGTGCATCCGACGGCGACTGGGCGAACGAGACGGCAGTGCAGAACGGACTCGGCTCCAGCGATGTGCTGCTGGCCGTCGCCACCGAGGACCGCAACTTCGAAATCTCTGTCGCCGACGACTTCGTGCTCGACGACAGCCAGCTGGCGACCGTGGAGACCGAGTTCCTGATCCCACAGCTCAGGGACGACAACTGGGCCGAGGCCGCCATCGCGGCTGCGGACGGTTACGCCGCGGAAGCGACGGGGGTGGTCGGCCCGATCTCCCCCGGCGCTCCGGTGGACGAGAATACGGACGACAACACCGGCGCGACCATCAGTCCCGCCCTGCCCATCGTGGGCGGAATCGCGGTCATCGGCGTCGGCGTGTTCGTGGTCTCCCGCCTCCGCAAGCGCGGCTCGACAGCCGACGGCTCGACCAACGGCAGCGGCGCCGGCCGAGTGACCCAGAAGGAGCTCGACAGCCGGGCGGGCAGCCTGCTCGTGCAGCTCGACGATTCACTCAAGACCAGCGAACAGGAGCTCGGATTCGCCGTCGCCCAGTTCGGCGACGCGGCGACGGCCGAGTTCACCACAGCCCTCGACAGCGCGCGCGGCAAGGTCGCCGAAGCGTTCACCCTCAGACAGAAGCTCGACGATTCCGAGCCCGAATCAGATGCCGAGAAGCGCGAATGGACGACCACGATCATCCGGTTGTGTGAGGCCGCCGATGCCGAGCTCGACGCCCAGGCCGATGCCTTCGACGCCCTGCGGGAACTCGAGAAGAATGCCCCGCATGCCCTTGATTCAGTCACTGCGGATCGCTCGGCAACCGCGGGCAGCGTCGACTCCGCACGCGCAGCACTCTCGGCGCTCGGCGAGAGGTACTCCCCGGCGGCCATAGTCGCGGTCAACGGCAACGTGGAGCAGGCCGAAACACTGCTCGAATTCGTCGACACCACGGCGGCGCAGGCGCGGCAGGCGCTCGGCGCCGGACGCCCCGGAGAGGCAGCGGTCGCGGTGCGATCGGCGCAGGCATCGCTCGGCCAGGCCAACCAGCTGGTCGCCGCCATCGACACCATGGGCGTGAATCTGGCCGAGGCCGGGGCGGCCCTGGACGCCGCCATCGCCGACACCACCCAGGACGTAGCCGCAGCGAAGGCCCTCCCCGCCGACACGGTGAGTGCCGCGATCGCCCCCGAGATCGCCGCGGCCGAGTCGGCGCTGTCCGCCACATCCACGGCAGACCCGATCGCCAGCCTCGCCGAGCTGGAGAAGGCGAACGCGGCGCTGGAGGGGGTGTTCATCGGCGCTCGCGACACCCAGCAGCAGGTCATCCGGGCGCGCAGCCAGCTGGATGCCACGCTCGCCAGTGCGCGCGCCCAGGCCCTGAGCGCGAACGAGTTCATCACCACCCGCCGTGGTGGCGTCGGCAGCGCCGCTCGCACCCGGGCGAGCGAGGCCGATCGCCACCTCGCCCAGGCGACGGCCCTCGTGGCGACGGACCCCGTCGCAGCCCTGGCCGAGGCGCAGCAGGCCAGCCAGTTGGCGGCGGCGGCACTCGACTATGCACGGGCCGACGTCTCGTCATTCGAGTCGCAGTCCCAGGCCGGAGGCGGTTCGTACGCCGACTCCGGATACCGCGGGTCGGGCGGCGCCGACCTCGGCGGCATCCTCACCGGTTGGTTGCTCGGCGGCGGCGGCGGAGGAGGCGGCAGTTGGGGCGGTGGGGGCTCGAGCAGCAGTTACCGGTCCGGCAGTTCACGCAGTTCCCGCTCCGGATCGTTCGGCGGCAGTTCGCGCAGCTCGAGTCGCAGCAGCGGCCGCAGCAGTGGTGGCCGCAGCAGCCGCGGCGGTAGATTCTAGACAGGCTTTCGCATGACCACTCCACCCTCACGAAAGGCACCCTGAATGGCTAAGCAAACAATCCTCGGTCGCATCTCCCAGCTCCTTCGAGCCAACGTCAACAACCTGATCGACCAGGCCGAAGACCCGCAGCTGATGCTCGACCAGCTCGTGCGCGACTTCACGAACAGCATCTCCGAAGCCGAGGGTGCGGTCGCCCAGACCATCGGCAACCTGCGCCTCATGGAGCAGGATCATGCCGAGGATGTCGCTGCCGCCGCCGACTGGGGCCGCAAGGCTCTCGCCGCCAGCAACAAGGCAGACGAGCTGCGCTCGGCAGGCAACGCGGGTGATGCGGACAAGTTCGACAACCTCGCGAGGATCGCCCTGCAGCGCCAGGTCTCCTCAGAAACCGAGGCGAAGCAGGCAGAGCCGACCATCGCCTCACAGACCACGACAGTCGACGCCCTGAAGAAGGGCCTCGACGGCATGCACGTCAAGCTGTCGCAGCTCATCGCGAAGCGTGATGAGCTCGTCGCCCGGTCGAAGACGGCCGATGCGCAGGGCCAGGTGCTCGACGCGATCAAGTCGATCGACCTCATGGATCCCACAAGCGAACTGGGTCGATTCGAAGACAAGATCCGCCGCGAAGAGGCGAAGGTCGCCGGGCAGCAGGAGCTCGCGGCATCCAGCCTCGATGCCCAGTTCGAAGGCCTCGAAGACCTCAGCGAGCAGGCCGAAGTGGATGCCCGTTTGGCCGCACTCAAGGCCGGCGGCGCCGCGCCTCAGGCGATCACGCAGTAACCCGACAAGAACAGGGCGGTCGACTTCGGTCGGCCGCCCCATCGATTTTCAGAATGCCCTCGACTCCGGGAATGCCCGGGAGGCTCCGGGCCTTTCAACCCGCATGACAACTATCGGATTCATCGGAGCGGGCAACATCGGCAGCCAGGTCGCCCGCAAGGCGATCGAGAGCGGATACGACGTGGTTCTCAGCAACTCGCGCGGGCCCGAGACTCTCGCAGACCTCATCCAGGAGCTCGGGCCGCAGGCTCGTGCCGCCACCGCCGTGCAGGCCGCTGAGGCCGCAGACATCGCCGTGGTCACCGTGCCGCTGAAGAACTACAGGGACGTCCCGGTCGACGAGCTCGCCGGGAAGATCGTGATCGACACGAACAACTACTACTTCGAACGCGATGGCCACATCGCATCACTCGACAACAGCGAGGCGACAGTCTCCGGCCTGCTTCAGGAGCACCTCCCGCAGAGCTACGTCGTGAAGGGGTTCAACCACATCACGTCCGACGACATCACCACGGATGGCTCCCCCGCCGACGACCCCGACCGTCGGGCGCTGGCCATCGCCGGGGACGACGACGCCGCGAAGGCCACGGTGACCGAGCTCTATGACGCGTTCGGTTTCGACACCGTCGACGTCGGCTCGCTCGAGGAGAGATGGCGCGTCGAGCGGGACCGTCCGGCATATGGACAGCGCCAGACAAAGGCCGAACTGAAAGAGAACCTCGCGAAGGCGACGCGCTAAAGTTCTCCCATGCCTGCCACCTTCGTCGTCGTGCCCCAGTGGCAGGGTTCCGGATCGTCCCGCGCCATGCGCCTCGTCGATGGAGCGGAGGCGATCCGGGGAGACCTGCCATCGTCGTCGACCGTGGCGGTCGACATTCCTCTCGAGGCCGGTGACACCCAGGGCACGGGTGTTCACCGGCTCAGTTCGATCATGCTCGTACGCGACCGGCTCGCCCAGGCGCTGCGTGAAGCGACGGGCACTCCGATCGTGATCGGAGGCGATTGCGGAGTCGAGCTCGCCGCGATCAGCCATGCCATGGAGTCCCCGGATGTCGCGGTCGTCTGGTTCGACGCGCATCCCGACCTCAACACACCGGAGTCGAGCCCGTCCGGAGCTTTCACCGGCATGGTGCTGCGCACTCTCCTCGGCGATGGCGTGGACCAACTGGTGCCGGCCGACGCAGTCGATCCGCGCCGGGTCATCCTCGCGGGAGCACGGTCGTTCGATCCCGCCGAAGACTCGTACATCGCGGAACAGAGCATCCGCTGCATCGAGTCGGGCGACCTCGACACCGAGACGCTCGTTGCCGCCGTGGAGGCCACCGGCGCGACATCCGTCTACATCCACATCGATCTCGACGTCATCGATTCGGCCGACTTCACCGGCCTCGGTTACCCAGAGCCGTTCGGGGTGACCGCGACCGCTCTGGTCGAGATCCTCAAAGGACTGCTCGCCCGCTTTCCACTCGTCGGTGCAGGGGTCACCGAATTCGCTCCTGCCTCTGTGGCCGCCGCGGCAGATGACATGCCGACGATCCTGAGGATCATCGGCGCGCTCAGTTCCGCCGCTCGCGCCTGACCTGCCCTCCCGACGCCGGCAGCAGACCGGCCCGTATGGTGGTGGTATGACCGCCCATGATGTCGAAACAGCCCCTTCCGCCGAGTCCTCCGCCCCCAGAGTCACGGTCGAGCGGGATGGCCACACCCTGCTTATCGGCCTGAACCGCCCCGAGAAGCGCAATGCCGCCGACGTGCACATGCTCCAGGAACTCGCGCTCGCCTACGGAATGCTCGATCGCGATCCCGAGCTGCGCGCTGGGTTCGTTTTTGCCCATGGCGACCACTTCACCGGAGGTCTCGATCTCGCTGATGTCTCCCCGCGCATCGGCCCGGACGGGCTCGACACTGTACCCGAGGGCGGCGTCAACCCGTGGCAGGTCTCCGGCGAGCAGATCTCCAAGCCCGTCGTCATCGCCGTGCAGGGCACCTGCCTGACTTTCGGCATCGAGCTGATGCTCGCGAGCGACGTCGTGGTCGCGGCCGACAGCACGGTATTCGGCCAGATCGAGGTCGCCCGTGGCATCCTGCCCTTCGGCGGCGCCACCATCAGGCTGCCTCGCGCGGTCGGCTGGGGCAACGCCATGCGATGGATGCTCACGGCTGACACCTTCCCCGTCGCCGAAGCTCACCGCATCGGTCTCGTGCAGGAGGTCGTGCCGCACGGTGAGCAGTATGCCAGGGGGCTCGAACTCGCGCACCGCATTGCCGCGCAGGCACCTCTCGCCGTCCAGGCGGCACTGGCGAACGCCCGGCAGGCCGTGCGATACGGGGATGCCGCGGCAGAGGCCGCCCTCCAGCCCGAGCTCGTGCGACTCGTGCAGTCGGAGGATGCCCGCATCGGCATGGAATCGTTCCTGTCCCGCACCCCCGCGAACTTCGTCGGCAGGTAGCCACCAACTCCAGCAGATTCGCGCAGAATGGTGGAGTACCCCATCGAACCGAGGAGCCGATCGTGACCACCGCATCAGACACCCATGTCGACGTCATAGTCATCGGAGCAGGGGCGGTGGCCGAGAACGTCGCCGACAGGATCGTGCAGGGCGGGCTGACCGCTGTCGTCGTGGAAAGCGAACTCGTTGGCGGAGACTGCTCATACTGGGCATGCATGCCGTCCAAGGCGCTCATCCGCAGCGGCATGGCCCTCAGGGCAGCCAAGCGACTGGGCGGGGCGGCCGAGGCCATCACCGGCGAGCTGGATGTCGCGGCGGTGCTGGCCCGTCGCAACAGTTTCACCCACGACTGGGACGACCAGAGCCAGGTGGACTGGCTCGATGGCGCCGGCATTGCGCTCGTGCGCGGCCACGGGCGGCTGAGCGGCACGAAAGAGGTCACCGTCACCTCGAGCGACGACTCCACGACCGTGCTCACCGCCAAGCATGCCGTCGTGGTGTGCACGGGCTCAGACCCGCTGCTTCCCGGGATCGACGGCCTGAAGGATACGCAACCGTGGACCCCGCGCGACGCGACGAGCGCCCAGTCAGCACCGGCGAGCCTCGGCATCATCGGCGGCGGAGTCGTCGCCGTCGAGATGGCGACCGCCTACGCGAGCTTCGGCACCGAGGTGACGATCCTCGCGCGTAGCGGCCTGCTGCAGGGCCAGGAGGACTTCGCGGGCGACATGGTCTCGGCGAGCCTGCGGGAGCTCGGTGTCGATATCCGCAGGGCCTCCCCCACGAGGGTGGAGTCGACCACGGAGGGCTTCGCGATCACGGTTGACGGCGAGGTGCTGCTCGTCGAGAAACTGCTCGTAGCGACGGGCCGGGCTCCGCGGTCATCCGACATCGGACTGGAGGTCGTCGGCCTCACACCCGGCGACTGGATCGAGGTGGATGACACCCTGAAGGTCATCGGAAGCGACTGGCTCTACGCCGCCGGCGACGTCAACCACCGGGCCCTCCTGACCCACCAGGGCAAGTACCAGGCGCGCGCCGTCGGCGATGTGATCGTCGCGCGGGCCCTCGGAAACCCCGTGGACGATGCCCGCTGGGGAGCGCACGTAGCGACGGCCGACCACGAGGTCGTGCCGCAGGTCACCTTCAGCGAGCCCGAGGTCGCCTCGGTCGGGCTCACCTCGCAGGCCGCCGAGAAGGCCGGCTACCGGACCCGTGTGATCGATTACAACCTCGGCTATGTTGCCGGCGCAAGCCTGCAGGCTGACGGCTACAAGGGCAAGGCACGCATGGTCGTCGACGAGAAGCGCAGGGTGATCCTGGGCGTCACCTTCGTCGGCCAGGACGTCAGCGAACTGATCCAGGCCGCCACCATCGCCATCGTCGGAGAAGTGCCGATCGACAGGCTGTGGCACGCGGTGCCGGCCTACCCCACGATGAACGAGATCTGGCTGCGCCTTCTCGAGACCTACGGTCGCCCGGGAAGCTGACCGTCAGCGCACCACGTCAGCGCACCACGTCAGCGCGCCACATCAGAGTAGATCCCGAGGAGGCTGGCCGCGGCCGTCCCCCACGTGAACCGCTCCGCGTGGGCCCGCGCCGTCAGCGACATCGCCGCGCGTCGGTCGTGATCCTCGATCATGATGGCGATCTCCGACGCCCAGTAGCGCGGCTCGCGCGTGCCGAGCAGCAGCCCGGAGACACCCTCGCTGACCGCTTCAGTGAGCCCTCCCGTGCGGAAGGCGATGACGGGTGTTCCCGCCGCAGCAGACTCGAGCGCCACGAGTCCGAACGTCTCAGAGAACGACGGCATGATCGTGACGGCCGCGGCCGAAAGCAGATCGGCGAGCGCGTCGCGGTGCAGGGCCCCGACGAACCTGACATCGGATGCCACGCCGAGCTCCATCGCGAGCTGCACGAGTTCATCCAGGAAAGTATCGTCACCGGGGGTGACCTCGCCCGCGACGACGAGAAGTGGCGTCCAGCCGCGCATCGCCCGTAACTCGGAGAGGGCGCGGATGGCCAGTTCATGACCCTTCAGGGGCTGCACACGCCCGGCGATCACCACGATCGGCTTATCCGGGTCGAGGCCCAGGGCCAGCCGGATGGCTTCGCAACTGGATTCCGTCCGCGGGCTGAACAGGCCGAGGTCGACCCCGGGGGGAACGATCCAGGTACGGTCAGCAGGGGCTCCCGCGAGGTCGATGAGCGCCGTCGCTTCTGCCGACGATGCCGCGATGATCGCGTCGGCCTGGTTGGCGATGAACCTCTCGCTGCGGAGCCGCTGCTCCGGCTCTGGGGCAGCATCCGACGCCGCCATCGCATTCTTCATCGCCCCGATGGTGTGGAAGCTCTGCACCAGCGGCAGTTGAAGCTCCAGCGACACGGGCAGCACCGCGATCCCACTCAGCCAGTAGTGCGCGTGCATCAGGTCCCACCCGCCGTCGCGCGCACGCGCGAGCCGCGCCACGGCCTCACCGAACTCGTCGGCCACCTGCGGCAGCCGTTCCTTGGGCAGCGGCCCCTGCGGTCCGGCCTCGAGTTCGTGGAGGGTGACGCCCGGCAACAACCTGCTCGATCCCGGTGCACCGACAGCGCGGGTCAGCAGATCGACTTCGACATCCCTGATCGCCAGCTCCGCCGCGATTCCCAGCACCGCGATGTTCAGCCCGCCGGCGTCCCCCGTGCCCGCCTGGGCGACCGGGGAGGTATGCATGGAGATCATCGCCACGCGTTGGATGCCTGCGACCATGTCGCCACTGTATTCTGCGAACCATGCCGACCGAGGGATCCCCCACCGCTGATCGCCCAGTCCGGACCGCCGGAGGCATCGTCAGTCGTGCCAGGCGGCTGCGCTGGCTGCGCGTCGTGGTGCTGCATCCCGCGATCGCACGGCCGGGCTACTGGTTCGCCACGGCAAGCGGATGGGTCTGGGGGGCTGCACTGGGGCGATTCAGGCTGCGACGCGCGGGGCCGCTGGTGGTGGCATCCGGTCTGCCGAAATGGGCGTACGGTCGAGGGGGGACGACGATCGGCGCCGTGTATCTGACGACAGACAACACGAGCCCATCGGTGCTGGAACATGAGGCCGTGCACGCCGCCCAGTGGAAGAAATACGGTCTCGCATTCATCCCGCTCTACATCGACGCGGGGCAGGATGCGAGGCACAACCGTTTCGAGATCGAAGCGGGGCTGGCAAAGGGGGGCTACGGCCGATGACGAAGACTGTGGTGATCACCGGGGCGAGCTCGGGAATCGGGGCCAACGCGGCCGGCCGGCTTGCTGCCGAGGGCTGGGAAGTTGCCGTCGTGGGCCGAAACCCCGAGCGCACCCGCAAGGTTGCTGCCGACATCGGGGGCACCCCGTTCCTTGCGGACTTCGATCGGTTGAGTGACGTGCGTGCGCTGGCGCAGAGGTTGCTCGAGCGCTACGAACGCATCGATGTGCTCGCCAACAATGCCGGAGGGCTGATCAACAAGCGTGGGCTGTCCGCCGACGGCTTCGAGCGCACCATCCAGCACAATCACCTCGCCCCGTTCCTGCTGACCAACCTCTTGATGCCGAAGCTCGTGGCGAGCAACGCGCGCGTGATCGGCACGGCGAGCCTCGCCAATACCTTCGGCAACCTCCGGATCGACGACCTGCAGTGGAAGAAGCGCGCGTGGCTGGGCGGCTGGCAGGCCTACGGCACCTCGAAGATCGCCACCATCCTGTTCACGCAGTCCCTCGCCGCCCGGAGGCTGGATGCCTACAGCTTCCATCCCGGATTCGTGGCGACCGGTTTCGGTGCCGATTCCGGGTTGATGAAATTCGGCCGGTTCGTCTCCGGCGGCACCATGGGGATCTCGGCAGAACAAGGCGCGACACCCCTCGTGCACCTCGCGACGGTCGAGACTGTGGATGCCGCAAACGGCACCTACTTCGATGGACTGAAGCCCGACGGCAAGACCCACAAGAGCGTTCATACGCCCGGCATTGCCGAAGCGCTGTGGACGGCGAGCGCACTGCTCGTCGGGCTCAAGCCGTAGAAAGAACCGCTGTCAGTTCGAGCTGAGCAGCCGGGCCTGGCCGTCGGCCGCGATCCACGCGTAGACGGTGCTCTCGCCGAACGCGCTCACCGGCAGCATCTCGGTGAGCCACGCGTCGACCGAGCGGCGCATGGCCTGGCCGCGGTCGCGCACCAGCCAGCAGACGGCGAACCTGCCCGGCGCATCGATCGACTCGATGTCGCTCTCGGACTGCACCTCGATGAACACCTGTCCGCGCGATTTTGCCGGCAGGGTCGCGAGGATCAGCCTGATCGTCTCGAGCGCGTTCTCGTCCCCCGCGAGCAGCAGCCTGTCGGCGTCGCACGGGTTCCAGGCGATGCCGGCAGCGAAGGTCTCTGAGGTGAACATGTCCCTTCAGTATAGGCATGCCTTACCTAACGTTGGGCACCCTAAGGCGATTCACAGCGGAGCCCTCGGTCACCACTGCGGCGGGTGTCGTTTCTGCCAGGCGATGCGCCGCTCCAGCTGTGCGCCGATCGCGAGCAGCACGTCTTCGCGACCCGGGCGTCCGATGAGCTGCACGCCCATGGGGAGACCGGCATCCGTCATCGACAGCGGAAGCGTGATCGCCGGCAACCCGCTGACGTTCACGAAACTCGTCCACGGTGTGTACTGCACCTGCTGGGCGAAATTCAGCTCCGGATCGTCCTGGCTGTACCAGCCGACAGGCCTCGGGGTCAGGGCGAGGGACGGCGTGAGAATCGCATCGAACGACGCGAATTGCCGGATGACGCTGCGCTCGAACAGCGCGAGCTGCTGCAACGCTGTCGCCAGGCCACGGGCATCCAACTCCCGACCTCGGGCGACCAGCCAGCGCGTGAGCGGCTCGAGGAGCTCGAGCTGTTCGCCCTCCGCCGGGATGTCCGCCGCTCCTGCCTGCCAGATCGTGCGGAATGCCGGAGCATACTCCGGGCTGCTCTCGAGCCTGAGCGGCTCTAATCCGTGACCGAGCGCATCCAATTCCGTTACCGCGCGTTCGAGCGCGGCCGAGGCCTCCGGCGAGACGGTGATGTCGTAGGAGTCGTCCCACGGCGAGGTGGTCGTCACGCCGAGCTGGAAGCGGCCCTCGCCGCGCACGGCGGCGTTCAGCAGAGCCCCACCGTCCCACGATGGCGGGCCCACCGACCACGGCGATGGCCCGGAGACGGCATCGAGCAGCAGGGCGGCATCCGCGACAGTGCGGGCGAGAGGGCCGGCTGCCACGAGCCCGCCGAGCGAGAGGAATCCGGATCCGGTGGGCACCCGGCCGCGTGACGGCTTGAGCCCGACGAGGCCGGTGGCCGCAGCCGGGATACGGATGGAGCCGCCCCCATCAGAACCCTGGGCGACGGGAAGCAGCCCGGCGGCGACGGCCACGGCCGCTCCCCCGCTGCTGCCGCCGGCGCCGAACGCTGTGTCCCACGGGGTGCGCGCGGGCGACCCGACCAGGGATTCGGTATATGCCGACAGGCCGAACTCGGGGGCACTCGACTTGCCGAGACTGACTCCTCCCGCTTCGTCCAGCGCAGCCACGATGTCGTCGGATTCCGCCGGGACGAAGTTCTCCATGAGCCTCGAGCCGAACGTCGTGCGCACCCCCGCACGCTGCCACAAATCCTTGTCCGCGAGCGGCAGCCCCCAGAGCGCGGCCGACTTCGGCACGTGCTGCTCTACGTGGCGCGCTCGCTCGAGTGCGGCATCCGGCGTCACAGTCGTAAAAGCGCCGAGACCAGCGTCGAGTCGCTCTATGCGCTCGAGGTAGTGAGTGGAGAGCTCGGTGGGCGTGACATCGCCGCGGCGGAGCCAGTCGAGTTGTTCCTGGGCGGTGAGGTGATGGAGTTCGAACACTTTTCGAGCCTACGTCTTGACAGAGCTCGCGTTAGCTGGTTGGTTAGTTACTACACCAACTAACCACACAACCGAAGGGGGTTTCGTTGGACGAATCGAGACCGATCTTCACGCAGATCGCCGAGCAGATCGAGAACGACATCATCACCGGGGTCATGGCCGAGGAAAGCCAGGCACCATCCATCAACGAGATCGCCGTCTTCTATCGCATCAATCCCGCCACCGCTCTCAAAGGCGTGAATGTGCTGGTCGACGAGGGCGCCCTGTACAAGAAACGAGGAATCGGGATGTTCGTCGCAACCGGAGCCCAGCACAGGCTCGTGGAAAAACGTCGACTCAGCTTCTCCGCGGAGTTCATCCGTCCACTCATCGCCGAGGCAGGCAAGCTCGGCATCACCACGACACAACTCACCGCGATGCTCACCCAGGAAGGCACAGAATGACCGCCATCGTCGAGGTATCGGGCCTCACCAAGCGCTTCGGCAGCCTCGCCGCCGTCAACGACATCTCGTTCTCCATCGAAGAGAACAGGATCTGCGGCCTTCTCGGTCGCAACGGCGCCGGAAAGACCACCCTCATGCAGCTTCTCACCGGACAGGACTTTGCGACCCACGGCGACCTCAGGGTGTTTGGCATGTCCCCCGTGGAGAACGCGTCGGTGCTTCACAACATCTCGTTCATCAAGGAGAGCCAGCGCTACCCCGACGATTTCCGCGCCAGGCATGTCATGAAGAGCGCACCGTGGTTCTTCAGGAACTGGGATTCAGACCTCGCAGAGCGGCTGGTCGATGACTTCCGGCTCCCCCTGGACCGCAAAATCAAGAAACTCTCCCGCGGCCAGCTCTCGTCGATCGGCGTGATAGTCGGGCTCGCCTCGCGCGCGCCCCTCACGTTCTTCGACGAGCCTTACCTCGGCCTCGATGCCGTCGCCAGGCAGATCTTCTATGACCGACTGCTCGAAGACTATTCCGAGCACCCTCGCACGATCGTGCTCTCGACCCATCTCATCGACGAGGTCGCGAATCTTCTCGAGCACGTGCTCGTGATCGATGACGGTCGCATCATCATCGACGAGGAGGCCGAGACACTCCGCGGCAGCGCCACGACGGTGGTCGGCACCCGGGCCGCCGTCGACTCGTTCGTCGGCTCTCGCACGGTGCTGCACCGCGACGGTATCGGCGGTCTCGCCTCGGTGACCGTCACGGGTCTCTCCGCACAGGAGCGAGTGGATGCCGCGGCCTCCGGCCTCGAGCTGGCACCCGTCTCCCTGCAGCAGCTGATCATCCATACGACCAACACCACCGACAGGGAGTTCGCATGAGCACCACCACCACCGCCCACGCCCCCGCGACCGCCCTTCAGCGCGTCGTGAATGTGATGAGGCTGCACTTCGCCAACCCGTGGACGACGATCATCCTGCCGTGGATGATCCTCGGTGTCATTTTCGCCGCCAACGTGGCCCTGTGGTGGCTGATCCTCACCAACCTCGACTCCTCGGCGGATCGTTCGGACGTTGCCGACGGGCTGCAATACAGCGGCGCGAGCATGTTCATCTTCTTCTACATGACGGTCGTCGCAGTGCAGGCCATCAGCGTGACGTTTCCCTTCGCGCTGGGCTACGGCGTGACTCGTCGCGACTACTACCTCGGCTCCGCTCTGACCTTCGTGGTTCTCGCCGCGATGTACAGCGCCGGGATGACGGTCCTCTCGGTGATCGAAGAGGCGACAGGCGGATGGGGGCTCGGCGGTCGGATGTTCACCGCGGTCTACTTCGGCGACGGAGGATGGCCCGAGCGCCTCTTCGTCTTCTTCACCGCGTTCTTGTTCTTCCTGTTCGTCGGAGCGGCTATCGCCACGATCTGGGTGCGCTGGAAGGCGATGGGACTGACTGCCTTCTTCGTCATCCTCGGCCTGATCGTCATCGTCGCGTTCGCTGTGCTGACCTTCACCTCGGGCTGGGCGGTCGTCGGCGACTTCTTTGCCGGAGCCGGCTGGCTCGGCTCCTTCGCCTGGAGCCTGGTGGTCACCGCGGCTGCCGGCATCACTGGCTTCTTCATCCTGCGCAGGGCGACGCCCCGCACCTGATAACCGGCGCGAGCGGGCGGTCTGGGCGGGGGTCGGTGTCCAGCTCCTGGAGTCGGGCGGAAAGCACTAGCGACTATTTCCGCAGCGCCAGCCTCATCGTCACGGTGCCGAGCCAGCGGTCGAACTTGAAGCCGACCCCGCCCATGTGACCCACATCCTTGAAGCCGAGCTTCTCGTGCATCCGGATCGACGCATCGGCGTTCTTATCGGCGATGACCGCGATGATCTCGCGGACCCCCGCCGCACGGGACCGGCTGATGAGCTCGACCATCATCGCCTTGCCGAGCCCTTTGCCCGTGGATGCCGGACCCAGGTAGATGTGATTCTCGACGCTCACGCGGTATGCGGCCTTCGCCTTCCAGGGGTAGACGTAGGCGAATCCGAGCAGTTGCCCACTCGGGCTGACCGCGACGATGAACGGGAAGCCGCGCTGCGTCACGTCGTCGAACTTCTTGCGGATCACCGGGAAGGTCCACGGCGCAGCATCGAAGGTGATCGACGAGTTCAGCACGTAGTGGTTATAGATCTCGCGGATGCTCGGCAGGTCCCCGAGCTCTGCCGTGCGCAGTTCGAACGAGAACGGTGCCTCGGGAACCGGCGCGGGCCGAAGATGAGGGGGCAGCTGGCGACGCGGCTGGTATTCCTCTTCGAGCATGAATTGAGCCTAGTCATCGCAACCAGTTCATTACCGCAATGACCAGTCGACGGGGCCCGCGCCCTGCTCCTGCAGCAGAGCATTCGCGCGGCTGAAGGGCCTGGAGCCGAAGAAGCCATTGCGAGCGGAGAGCGGACTCGGATGCGCACTCACGACGGTGGGGGTGCTTCCGAGCAGCGGGCCGAGGCTCGCGGCATCCTTCCCCCACAGGATCGCGACGAGCGGGCCACCCCGGTCGACGAGCGCGCGGATCGCGGCATCCGTCACCGCCTCCCAGCCCTTGCGGCGGTGAGATCCAGACGCCCCTGCCTCCACGGTCAGCACCCGGTTGAGCAACATCACACCGTTTTCGGACCACGACGTGAGGTCACCGTGCGTCGGAGCCTCGATACCGAGGTCATCGTGCAGTTCCCGGTAGATGTTCTGCAGGCTCCGCGGAACGGGACGCACGTCGCGGTCCACCGAGAATGACAGCCCGACGGCGTGGCCAGGGGTGGGATAGGGATCCTGCCCCACGATGAGCACCCTCACCCCGGAAAGCGGCGCGGCGAACGCGCGGAACACCCTGTTCCCGGCGGGCAGGTACGTGCGGCCCGCGGCGGTCTCACCCCTTTGGAAGTCACCCATGGCGGCGATCTGGGGGCCCACCGGTTCGAGGGCGGCAGACCAGCCGGGGTCGATCAGTCCGGCGAGCGGCCCCGGCATCAGGCGGCCGCTTCCTCCGGGGTGACCGGGGGACGTGCCGACCAGGGGAAGTCGATCCACCGATCCGTCGATTTCCAGTAGTAGGTGGGCTCGAGCACGGTGCCCGGCTTCGAATACAGGCACACCGTGCGCACCTCGGCGCCGCCCAGCTCGAGCAGTTGCACGACCATGGCGAGAGTGCGGCCCGAGTCCGAGACGTCATCCACCAGCAGCACCTTCTTGCCGACGATGGATGCCTCGTCCAGCAGTGGCGGCATCATCACGGGTGCCTCCAGCCGGGTTCCGACGCCCGTGTAGAACTCCGCGTTGACGGCGCCGCAACTCTTGGCTCCGAGGGCATACGCGATGCTGCCGGCCAGCAACAGCCCGCCCCGAGCGATCGCGACGACGATGTCTGTCTCGAATCCGCTGCGCACAACCTGCGTGGCGAGCGCCCGGGACGCGGTTCCGAAGTCGTTCCAGGTCAGGATCTCGCGCGCATCATCAGCCATGTCACAACGGTAGTGGCACGGTGAGGCACTACGCTCCCGTCATGAGTCTTCTTCCCGGGAAATCGGCGCTGCGCGGTAAGGCTGGAGCCATCACCTTCGGGCTGATCGGCTACCTGTTCCTCGTCGAGATCGTCAGCGGCATCCTGCAGGGGTACTACGTTCCACTGATCACCGACCTCGTGACCTACCTCGGCATCAGGGACGCGGACTTCAACTGGTTCGAAGCCGCCCAGTTGCTGCTGTCTGCTCTCGTCGTGCCCGTGTTGGCGAAGCTCGGCGACATGTACGGTCACAAGAAAATCCTGCTGATCTCGACGGTGCTCACCGCCCTGGCGAGCTGGGGGCTGGTGCTCGCCGACAACTTCGTGACCTTCCTGATCGCGTGGGCCCTGCAGGGGTTCTACGTCGTGTGGCTGCCGCTGGAAGTCGCCCTGATCTTCGATCGCGGTCGTCGGACAGGGCGCGGCGCATCGCAGACCCGCAAGGCTGCCGGATTCCTCGTGGTCGCCCTCGAGGCCGGCGCCATCATCGGCGCGCTCCTCGGCGGCCGCGTCTTCGGCTGGACCGGCGAGAACGTGCCGGTCACGCTCATGATCCCCGCGATCGCCGTGACTCTCGTGTTCTTCGCGATCCTGTTCGGTGTGCCGGAGTCGACCCCGCTGCCGGGGCGTTCACTCGACTTCGTGGGGTTCAGCATCCTCACCATAGGTCTGCTCCTCATCACCTCGGGGCTCACCTTCCTGAGGCTCAACGGACTCGAGGCATGGTGGGTGTACCTGCTGATCGCGGCGGGTATCGCCACGTTCATCCCCTTCACACGCTACGAGTTAAGGCAGAAAGACCCGGCGATCGACCTCAGGGTACTTGCCCAGCCGAACATGTGGCCCGTGCAGCTGACGGCGTTCCTGATCGGTATCAGCCTCCTCGGGGCCCAGGCTCCGCTCAGCGCCTACGCCGGCACCGATCCGGCCAATGGATACGGGCTCGGCCTCGACTCGACCGACCGGTCGACGCTCATCGGGGTGTACCTGATCTCGATGATCGGCGGGGCGCTGCTGTTCCCGATCGTCTCGCGGAGGCTCTCCCCCAAGGATCGCCCTCATCATCGCCGCATTCTTTGTCGCAGCCGGATACCTGCTGTTCATCCCGTTCCACCTCGAGACGTGGCAGGTGTTCCTGAACATGTTCATCGCCGGCATCGGGTCGGGCGCTCTCGTCGGCGCCATGCCGGCTGCGGCGGCCGCTGCGGCGCCGCGGGGCCAGACCGGGGTCGCCGCAGCGCTCACGAACACGACGAAGACCATCGGCGGATCGTTCGCCTCGGCGATCTTCGGAATCGTGCTGGCGATGGGAGTCGTGAGCCTGGCGGGAAGCACGGCGTCGAGCCTCTCCGGCTACATGACCGTGTGGTCGATCTGCGGAATCGGTGCACTCGTTGCCGCGGTGCTGCTGTTCCTGGTGCCGAAACTCGCGTTCGCCGACGTCGACGATGTGCTCGAACCCGGCGGGGTCAGCGAGTCGTCAACTCTCCCCTGATGACCTTGTGCGGCGCGGCCTGGGCGACGGGCTTGATCGTCACGAGGTCGAGGTTCACGTAGAACGGCAGTTCGAGCATGTGCACGATAGCCGTGGCGATGTCTTCCGCGTACAGCGGATTCGGCACGTTGTCGTAGACGGCATCGGCTTTGGCCTGGTCGCCGCCGAACCTCACCAGCGAGAATTCATCGGTGTGCACCATCCCCGGGGCGATCTCGGTGACCCGGATCGGCTCCCCCGCGAGCTCCAGCCGCAGCACGCCGACCATCGACGCGAGGGCGTGCTTGGCCGCGACGTATCCGCCGCCGCCCTCGTAGGCGACATGACCGGCGATGGACGTGACGGTGAGGATGTCGGCGCTCGTGCCGGGCGTGACGCCGGCCCTCAGCAGCGGCAGCAACGCACTCGTCACCCTCTTCACTCCGACGACGTTCACATCGAACATCCGGATCCAGTCCTCGGGATCGCTCGACTCGACGCTGTCGAGCCCCAGTGCCCCGCCCGCGTTGTTGACGAGGGCATGGATTGGGCCGAGCGTCTCGAGATAGTCGCGCAGGGCATCCACGTCGGACTGCACCGTCACGTCGGCGACGAAGACCTCGGCTCCGGTCTCGGCGGCGAGCGCCTGCAGCCGGTCGGCGCGACGCGCGACACCGACGACCCCCCAACCGTGCTGGCGCAACAGCCTGACGGTGGCGGCACCGATGCCCGAGCTCGCTCCGGTGACGACGGCCCGCCTGGTGGCGGCTGTTGCTGTGGCGGCGCTTGCTGTGGTGGCGCTTGCTGGGGTGGCGGATGCGACGGATTCGGGCTGAAGAGTCATAGGACAAAAATAGCGCGGCTATTCTGGGGCGGGTGACGATCTCAGCACCCACGATCCCCGCAGCGGGGACGAAAAAGCGCGTTCCCCTGTGGGACAACGCACGATTCCTCGCCGTGACTCTCGTCGTGGTCGGCCACAGCATCCAGCGGATGACCGGCGCCTCAGACAGCGCCTACATCGTCTACCTGCTGATCTACTCGTTCCACATGCCGGCCTTCGCTGTAATCAGCGGCTATTTCTCCAAGCCGGGGCCGCCGGACGCGGCGCAGATGAAGAGGGTGCTCACCGACATCCTGCTGCCGTATTTCATCATGGAAGCCATCTGGACAGTCGTGCAGTTCCTGGCGACCGGCAGCCAGGACTTCAACCCCACGAAAGCCAGCTGGACGCTGTGGTTCCTGTTGGCGCTGGCCATCTTCAGGCTCGTGCTCCCCTATCTCGCGCTCATCCGCTTCCCGCTGGCACTCTCCGTCGTGCTGTCGATCGCGGTCGGGTACTGGAGCAACGTGGATAACACGTTCTCGCTGTCTCGCGCGTTCGGCATCCTCCCGTTCTTCGTGCTCGGGTGGCAGCTGAAGCGGTGGGGGCTCATCGACCGGTGGAACGAGGCGCCCGCGCGTGCGAGCCTCTGGATCCGCGCAGGAGCCGTTGCCGTCGTTCTCGTGTGGATCGCCATCGTCATCGTGAACGTCGACCAATTCCGCGCCATCTCGCTGCAACGCTGGTTCTTCTACGACGACCCGTACTCGGAGTTGGGGGCCGGCGTCTGGTGGGCGGGGGCAGCCCGCCTCGGCTTCATCCTGCTCGCCACCACCCTGATCGCCGCATTCATCGTGCTCGTGCCCCGCAACAACACCCCGCTCACCGCGTGGGGGCAGGCAACGATGTACATCTACCTGCTGCACACGTTCGTGCTCTACCCGATCCGGGAATCCAGCCTCCTCACGGGCGACAATCCGCCCGTCTGGCTGCTTCCGCTCATGATCCTCATGGGAATCGGTATCGCGGTCGTCCTCGGAACGCCGATCGTGCGCAAAGTCTTCAGGCCCATCGTCGAGCCCCGAGCATCGTGGCTGTTTAACGACCGGGATGGGCTGAAGGCCCCGCGCCAGCCCTGATCAGTGCAGCTGGACGCGCTTCGGGAGGGTGAAGACGAGCGCCAGAGCCACGAGCGCGAAGCACGCGCTGACGAACATCGCCACGGTCGCCGCCTCGGTGAAGTGCGCGGCCAGCACGATCTTAGAGATGGCTTCTCCGGCGAGTTCGGGGGTCGCATAGGTGCCCGCCTTGAGCGCTTCGCCTACCTTCTGCTTGATCTCGTCGGCGACGCCGCCGAGGTTCGCCACCGCGAACAGCACACTCGAGACGACCGCGATGCCGATCGCGCTGCCGATGCGCTGCATGGTTCCGATGACCCCACTCGCGGCGCCCGCCTCGGACTGGTCGACTGTCGCCACGATGAATCGGCTGTTCGGAGCGATGAAGAAACCGTTTCCGACACCGGCGATGGCCAGTGGACCGAGCAGCATCCAGTTGGTGAGATCAGTGCCGGGAATGGTGAGCAGGATGACCCACAGCGAGATGAGGCCGAGGAACACTAGCCCGGCGCCGAGGACGAGCACACCCCTGCCGAGCTGTTGGGCGATTCTGTCGCTCTGCGACGCCGCGATGATGTTGCCGATGGCGAAGGGGATCGTGACGAGCCCGGATTCGAGCGCCGAATTTCCGAGTCCGGCCTGCCACAGCAGAGCGATGGTGAAGAAGATGCTGGTGAAGGCCGCGAAGTACACGAGCGCGAGGATGGTCCCTCCCGTGAAGGCCGCATGCGAGAACAGCCGTGGGGGCACGAGCGGAGAGATGCCGCGCGCAGCGAGGCGACGCTCCCAGAACGCGAAGAGCACCAGGAGCACGATTCCGCCGGCGATCGAGAGATACGTCCAGAGCGGCCATCCCTCTTCCTGGCCCTGGATGAGCGGCACAAGCAGTGCGACGAGCGAGCCCGCGAGCAGCACCAGCCCGACACCGTCCAGGGACAACTTCGCACCCTGTGAGAGTTTCGGCAGGACGATCACTGCTGCTACGAGTCCGGCGACGCCGATGGGGAGGTTCACGAAGAAGATGTAGCGCCAGCCGCTCTGTTCGCCGAACGCCTGGATGAGAAGACCGCCCACGATCGGGCCGAGCGCCGACGATACTCCCAGAACAGCGCCGAGGATCGCGAACGCCTTGCCCCGCTTCATGGGCGGGAACAGCAGCTGGATGAAGGCGGTCACCGGTGGGAAGAAGATTCCGCCACCGAGACCCTGCAGCACTCTCGCCACGATCAACTGCGTCGAATCCTGGGCGACTCCGGCGAAAAGGCTTGCTGCCGTGAACAGGGCGAGCCCGGCGAAGAACACCCACTTATGACCGATGCTGTCGCCGATGCGACCGGCCGGGATGAGTACGAGACCGAAGGCGAGGGCATAGCCGGAGATGATCCACGCCAGGGTCGCCTCGTCGGCATTGATGCTGTCCCGGATGGTCGGCAGCGCGACGTTCACGATGGTGGTGTCGAGCAGGGACATGAAGAGCCCGACCATGAGTACCGCGAGCGAAGCCCAGGCGCGCTTCTCGCTGACGCCTTCGGGTGGTGTCCACTGGGGACGACCGGATGGTGGAGCAGTTCGGGTGCTGTCGGTCATGACTTTGCGCTCTTTCTCACGTTTTCATCGGTGATGATCTCGGGCATGGCCGCGAGAAGTTCTTCGTGCCAGGCGATCTCGCCCGTCAGTCGGTGGTACTGGTGCCGCATGACATGGCTCTCCATGAGGGTCAGGTACTGGCGGATCTGTGCACCGTGCTGCTCCGCGTATTCCCGCCGAGCCTTCAGCTCGGCCAGCCGCTCCCGCAGCGCCGCCACGAGCCCATCCATATCGTCAGAGTCGTACCGGGCAATGGCCAGGTCGACCGGATCGTGGCGGTAGACGATGTGCTCGATGCCGTCGCGACGGAGCTCGGCGAGCATCGCACTTCCGGACTCGGTGATGCCATAGATCTGGCGCTCAGGATAGTTGCCTTCGCGTTCCGTGCGACGTTCGACGATGAGGTCATCCGCTGCGAGTCGCTTGATCGCCCCGTAAATAGCCCCGGGTCCGAAATCGGTCCAGTTGTCGATGCGCTCTTCTTCGGCGAGCAGCCGGATGGCGTGGCCGTGCATCTCGCCGCGCTCCGCGAGGGAACCGAGAATGAATAATCGAATGGATGACACGCAACTAGTCTCGCAGGAGTACTCGCGAAAAGGAAATCGTGCGTTACGAGTTGTGTCGCGACTCCATTGCTGCCGCTGGGGCTCGACCGTATGCTCGCTGTCGAGGCCAGATCCGCATCGGTGGCCCGACCGAGCAGTGTGAAGGAGATACCCGATGAGTGACTGGAAATTCGAGACCAAGCAGGTTCATTCCGGGGCGCAGCCGGACCCGACCACGAATGCTCGAGCGACGCCGATCTACAAGACGACCTCATACGTCTTCAACAGCACGGAACACGCCCAGAACCTGTTCGCCCTCGCCGAGTTCGGCAACATCTACACGCGCCTGATGAACCCCACCACCGACGTGCTGGAGCAGCGGGTCGCCGCGCTCGAGGGCGGAACTGCGGCCCTCGCGGTGGCATCCGGATCCTCCGCCGTGACCTACGCCGTGCTGAACATCGCGGGCGCCGGCGACCATATCGTCTCGTCGTCGTCGATCTACGGCGGCACCTACAACCTCTTCAAGTACACGCTCAGCAAACTCGGCATCGAGGTCACCTTCGTCGAGGATCAGGATGACGCTGCGGAATGGGCCGCGGCCGTCCGCCCGAACACCAAGCTGTTCTTCGCCGAGACGATCGGGAATCCGAAGATCAACATCCTCGACATCGAGCGCGTTGCCGCCGTCGCCCACGAGCACGACCTGCCTCTCATCGTCGACAACACGATCGCGACGCCGTACCTCATCCGCCCGATCGAGTTCGGTGCGGACATCGTCATCCACTCCGCGACCAAGTTCCTCGGCGGGCACGGAACCGTCATCGCCGGCGTCATCGTCGACGGCGGAAAGTTCCCCTGGGCGGCCAACGCTGAGAAGTTCCCCGGGCTCACCGAGCCCGACCCGAGCTACCACGGTGCGAGCTACACGACAGTGCTCGGCGATGCGATCGCCTTTGTCATCAAGGCGCGGGTCACCATCCTCCGCGACACCGGGGCAGCACTCTCACCGGACAGCTCGTTCGCCATCATCCAGGGGATCGAGACGCTTAGCCTGCGCATCGAACGACACGTCCAGAACGCGCAGGAGGTCGCGGAATGGCTGGAGAACCACGATGACGTCGCCTCGGTGAACTATTCGGGCCTTCCCTCGAGCCCGTGGTACGCCGCGGCCAACAAGTACGCCCCCCGCGGCGTCGGCGCCGTCGTCTCATTCGAGCTCAAGGGTGGGGTCGATGCCGGCCGTGCCGTGGTCGAGAACGTCGAGCTGTTCAGCCACCTCGCGAACATCGGTGATGTGCGCAGCCTGATCATCCACCCCGCGTCGACCACCCACTCGCAGCTCACCCCCGAGCAGCAGCTCACGACCGGGGTCACCCCTGGCCTGATCAGGCTGTCGGTCGGAATCGAGAACGTCGACGACCTCAAGGCCGACCTGCAACTCGGGTTCGACGCGGCCCGCAGCATCGCCAGGGCCGCGAGCGCCTCCGCCTAGCGACAGCGCACGATCGGGGCGCCGTCGTTGTAACAAACGACGGCGCCCCGCTTTGTTCGCGATACTTGAAGAGACATGGACTGGCAAACCTCAGAAGACACGGTTCCTTCGGCCTTCATCACCGAAGCCAATGCGCGCTCAGTGCTGGGTAAACCGCCTGCGTCCGGGGCCTGGCGAGAAGGTGATCCGTCCGGCGACCGGCACTTCCTGTCGATCGGGCATGTGGCACTGGAACGTGGCGGCGAGCTGCCGTCCGTCCGCGTCGCCTTCGAGACCATCGGCACGCTGAACGCGGATTCGAGCAACGCGATCCTGATCTGCCACGCGCTCACCGGCGACAGCCACGTGGCGGGGCGCCCCGGCCCCGGCCATGCAACCGGCGGATGGTGGAACGACCTGGTCGGGCCGGGCAAAGCGATCGACACCGATCGATGGTTCGTCGTCGCCCCTAATATGCTCGGCGGCTGCCAGGGAACCACGGGCCCCGCCTCATACTCCCCCGACGGCGCGGAATGGGGGCCACGATTCCCCTTCGTCACCATCCGCGACCAGGTGGATGTCCAGCTCGCGCTCACGAACGCTCTGGGCATCGACCGCTGGGCCGCGGTCATCGGCGGCTCGATGGGCGGCATGCAGTCGCTCGAGTGGGCGGCGAGTTATCCGGAACGCCTCGAACGGGTTGCGGTGCTGGCAGCACCTCCGCTGTCGAGCGCAGACCAGATCGCCCTCAACTCGGTGCAGATCGAGGCTGTGAGAATCGATCCGGCGTTCGCCGAGGGCGAGTACTACGAGGCGGCAGACGGTGATGGACCGCACCGCGGGCTCGCGCTCGCACGACGGATGGCGCTGCTCAATTACCGGTCATCGAGCGAACTCAATGACCGGTTCGAACGCAGTGCCCAGAGCGAGGTCAGCCCTCTCGGCGACGGCGGCCGGTACGCCGTCGAGAGCTACCTCGACTTCCACGGAAACAAGTTCACGCGCCGCTTCGATGCCAACAGCTACCTGACGCTGCTCGCGGCCATGAATTCCCATGACGTGGGTCGCGGGAGGGGCGGCATCGTCGCGGCCCTCTCGAAAGTGACCATGCCCGCCCTCATCCTCGCCATCGACAGCGACAGGCTCTTTCCCGTGGCGGACCAGAACCAGATCGCGGCGAATGCCCCTGGCAACATCGATGGAGCCGTCCCTCACCTCATTTCATCGCAGTTCGGCCACGACGGATTCCTCATCGAAAACGCACTCGTGGGCCCCCAGATAGAGCGATTGCTCGGCACCTGAGTGCCGGGCGCGCCGATACTGGTCGGCACACCCACGAATTCGGCATTGAACCGCGGAGCGCCACCCCCTTTTTAGGGTCACACTATGGAACTATGAGCGATATATGGACCTCATAGCCAAGGAGCGCGACCGCCTGCTCCATCGCACAGCCCGGGTGTTCGGCCTGAGCTTCACCATCGTCTCCGTGATCTGCCTGAGCCTGCCCGGTTCCGTGGACCTCACGACGCTGGCTATCTGCGTGCCGCTCTACCTGATCCTCGGGGCTCTCCAGTTCATGATCGGCCGTAGCCGATCCCTGGGCTGGGTGACTGGCGCATTCCTCACCGGATTTCTCATCATCATCCTCGCGACGGCTCTTCCCGTCACCAGTCCCACCCCATCGGCGATCTCCGCCGTCACCCAGCTGGCCGGCGGATCCCTCGGGGCGACAGCGATCGTGCTGACGACGGATGCCGCCCGGCGGGTTGCGCTCGTCGCCGGGTTCGTCGTGGTCAGCCTCACGACCGCGCTCGTGACCCTGACCTCGCAGCCCATCTCCCGCACCCTCGGACTGATCGTGCTCGGGTGGACGCTCGCGTCACTCGTGGGTTTCTGGGTCAGCGCCGGAGTGCCGCAGGTCGCGCGCAGGATCGCGAGCATCGGCCGCGCACACCGGGCCGAGCGACAGGCCAGCGAGACTGAGGCCCAGCGCCGCCAGGGCGCCCGCCTGCTCCACGACACCGTACTTGCCACCCTCACCCTGCTCGCGCACTCCGGAGTCGGAGTAGCGCCTGCCGCCATGCGCCAGCAGTCCGCCGATGACGCACGTCTTCTTCGCCAGTTGCGCCTCGGTGCTACGCCGATCCCCCAGTCCTCGGGCAACTACAACCTCGAGAAGGTCGAAGAGACAGTTCTCGGCACGACTCTCGAATCGGTGAAGCAACGGTTCGGCCGCATGGGCCTCGAAGTGAGCTGGCACGGGACGGGCCAGGTTCTCCTCCCCAGCGAAGTGCTCGACGCGTTCCTGCTCGCCCTCGCCGAGTGTCTCGAAAACGTGCGAAGACACTCCGGCGTGACCGAAGCCCACGTCACGATCACCGACGATGAGACCACGGTGCGCGCGATGATCACGGATGCCGGCGTCGGGTTCCTGCTCGACGACGTCGACTCGGCACGGCTGGGCTTCAAAGAGTCGGTCGTCGGTCGGCTCAAAGAGGTCGGCGGCCGCGCTCGGTTGTTCTCGTCCCCGGGTTCGGGCACCACAGTGGTGCTGGAGGTGCCCAGATGACCTATTCGCCTCCAGAGGAGAACACTCTCGGCGTCATCCTCGGCCGCGGACGGCGCCGTGAGGCAGACGCCACGCGCCGGGTCATCCGGGCAGCCACTCCCCTCAGATCCAGCCTGGGAATCGGATTCATCGGGGTCGGGGCCGTCATCGTCGCTGGCCTGCTCGCCGTCTACGGGATCGTGTGGATGGTGGCGCAGTGGAACAACTATCCCGACCCACTCATCGCCCTCGCGGCGTGGGTCGTGCTGGTCGTCGTCGGTGTCACCGCCGTTCTCGTGTCGCGATCCATCGTCGGCGAGCTTCCCCACTGGATGTTCGCACTCTTCCTTCTCGGGCTCGCCATCACTATCGCCCTCGACTTCTACGCCATCTGGCCGCTGAACGACATCGGCCAGAGCGCCACGGCCTCGGTCGCGGCCGGTGCCGCCCTCCTGGTGGTGGTCGTGGTGAGACGAGCCACAGACATCCTCCTGTCAGCCATCGCGATCGGCCTGGTGTTCGCGGTCTGCATAGTGCTGAATTCGACGATCACGGCGGAGACGATCGCTCCGCAGATCACCACTCTCGCTCTCGCCGTGGTGCCCGCCGTCATCGGAGTGGTGCTCGTGCGCGGTTTCCGCAGGCTCGTCCAGGTCGAACTCGACAGGGTGCTCGTGCAGAGCACGGTGTCTGCACCCCGGTTCGCCGTGGGCATGATGGCATCGGAGGAGCTCGCGCGACTCGACCTCGCCGCAGAAGAACTGCTCGATGCCGTGTCGACGGGCCGCACGAAACTGCCCCTCGATCCGAAGACCGCCTCTGTCGCGGCATCCCTCGCCACCGAACTCAGGCTGCACCTCATCGAGGGCCGCCGGGAGACCTGGCTGTATCACGCCATCACGGAATCCGACCTGCTCGGAAAGGCCGTCACCCTCATCGACAAGGGGAGCCTCGCCGGTCTGCTCGACCCGCAGCAACGGGATGGACTCCTGTCATCTGTCTGGCTTCTCATCAACGACTCGGCCAAGAGCGCACCGCGTACCGTGCAGATCGCGGTGGGGCCCGTGACCGAATCGGTCGACACGGGTTATGGTCGCAAGATCACGATTCCGATCGTTCTCACCATCACGGGCATGGGCCGAAGCAAGGTAGACCCCGCCACGTGGGAAGCGCTGCGCAAGATCGGCCAGTACAGTGACTCCACGCAGAATTCCAGCCTGCAGGTACAGATTGCCTGCCTCGTCGACAACCCAGCAGACCAGTAATCGAAATAAGAGGACCCATCGTGACTGACCAGACCGATCGAATTCGCGTCGCACTCGTCGACGACCACAGGATGCTGCTCGGCGCCCTGACCGAATGGATCACCAACGCTGCCGACGACATCGACATGGTGGTGGCCGTTCCGACGTGGCCGGAGCTGATAACCCATCCAGAATTTCCCGTCGATGTGGTGCTGCTCGACCTCGACCTCAAAGACAACATCCCGGTATCGCTGAAGATCAACACCCTGCGCACCACCGGCGTGAAGGTCGTGCTGATGAGCACGTACTCCGAGCCGAACGTCGTGCGTGAGGCGCTCGGCGCCGGCGCCCTCGGCTACCTCGTGAAGAGCGAGGACGCCGGCATGATCGTCGAGGCGATCCGCGCGGCGTCCAAAGGTGAGTCGTTCGTCTCGGCCGAACTCGACCTCGCGCTCAACGCTGGCGAGATCGGTGGATCCCCCAAGCTCAGCGCACAGGAGCGCAGGGTCATGGCGCTGTATGGCGGCGGCGAGCCGGTCAAGGCCGTCGCGTTCCAGTTGAGCATCTCGGAGGAGACGGCCAAGAGCTACCTCAAGCGCATCCGAGAGAAGTATCGCGTCGCCGGCTTCGACGTGGGCACCAAGGTCGCCCTGCGTAAGCGCGCCATCGAAGACGGGATCCTCGTCGAGGCAGACCTGCCCCGCCAGTTCTAACCGGGTGGAGCCAGCTCTGACCCGGTAGAACTAGACCCGGACGTCGTCCGCGACGGGCTCTGCTTCGAGCGATGCCGACTGCACATCGGGGTGGGATTCGTGCCGATCAGCGCCCCGCTGCATCGCGAGGCTGATGAGTGCCAGTGCGACTCCGGGAACACACAGGAGCAGTCCCACCCAGGCCGGTGACAGGTAGCCGAAGCCGGCCGCAATGGTAACGCCGCCCAGCCACGCGCCAATACTGTTGCCGAGGTTGAGAGCCGAATGGTTGATCGCCGCGGCGAGCGTCTGGCTGTCGCCCGCGACATCCATCAGCCTGGTCTGGATGGCTGGGGACAGGGCTGCAGCGCCGCCGCCCACGAGGAACACGAACACGAACAGACCGACGGGGTGCTGGCCGGTGAGGGCGAGACCGGTGAGAGCAACGGCGAAGATACCGAAGCAGACGAACAGCGTGCCCATCACACTGTGATCGGCCGCCCGACCCCCGATCAGGTTGCCGATGGTCATGCCGATGCCGACGGCCACAAGGACGAATGGCACCACGCCCGGCTCCAGCCCCGTCACGTTCGTGGCCAGGGGCGAGATATAGGTGTACACGGCGAAGAATCCGCCGAAACCGACCGACCCGATGAGCAGCGCAAGCCATACCTGGGGTCGTGCGAAGGCCGTGAGTTCGCGTTTCATCGTGGCTCGAGGGTCACCCTGCTGCAGGGGAACGACGAGCGCCACGGCGACGAAGGTCAGCGCGAAGACGGCGGCGACCGCGAAGTACGCCACGCGCCAGCCGGCCTGCTGGCCGAGGTAAGTGATGGCCGGTACGCCGATGACGTTCGCGATGGTCAGACCGGAGAGGACGAGTGCGACCCCCCGGCCACGCTTTCCCGGCCCCATGAGGGACGCTGCGACGAGGGCCGCGATCCCGAAGTACGCGCCGTGCGGGAGAGCTGAGACGAAACGGGCGACGAGCACGAGTTCGAAGGTGGGAAGCAGGGCCGAGGCGATGGTGCCGAGCACGAACACTCCGACGCAGGCGAGCAGCAACTGCTTGCGCGGAAACCGAGCCGCCAACGCCGCTATGGTCGGTGCACCGACGACGACGCCGAGGGCATAAGCCGAGATCAGCCAGCCGGCCTTCGCGTTGGCCAGCTCGTGTGATTGCGCCCAGAGCCCGGGAAGCAGGTCTGCCGCCAGGTTCGGGAGCAGGCCCATCGCTACGAACTCGGTGAGCCCGATCCCGAATCCGCCGAGCGCCAGCGCAAGCAGGGCGAGCCGGGTGCGGTTCGCGCTGAGAGGCGTGGCGGTGGGGGGTGAGAGAGTCACGAGAGAGGCCGATCGACGAGGTTCCTGTGGTGCGCTCTCCGTCGAGCCCTCCTCATCATACGACCGATCCGGAAGAATCGAAACGATTCGATTCAGTCGAGATTGGCGTCGGCGATGGCTCGCTCGAGCCTCTCGACCTTGCCCGTGATCTCTCCGCTGTGCCCGGGGCGGATGTCGGCCTTCAGCACGAGCGAGACCCTGGTACCGAATGCGCCGACGGCCTCGGTGGCACGACGGATCACGTCGAACACCTCATCCCACTCCCCCTCGATCGTCGTGAACATCGAGTCCGTGCTGTTGGGCAGGCCGGAATCGCGCACCACCGTCACGGCGGCGGCGACCGCCGCGTGAACCGAGTCGCCCTCGCCCGATCCTCCGCTGGGCGCTACCGAAAAAGCTACGAGCATGATGACTCCTTTACTGGTCGACCGTCGATGGAGTAAGCCGTGATCGTGCGTCCTGCTGTGTAGGATGCCGCAGCCAGACCAGTGCCGTGACGGCCCAGCCGAGCAGCACGAACTCGAGCACGTTGCGTGCGGTCAAAGCGAGCAGCATGGCGGGATGCAACTCGATGAGGTATCCGTAGAGGTACGGGTAGATGATCTGCGTGAGGCCCGCGATCACGAGCGCGAGCGCGGCGGGGGTGCGGAACGCGACGCCGGCGGTAACCAGTCCGAGCACGATCGGCACCGCGATCCAGCCGATGAACTGGGGTGATCCGACCTTATTGAACGCGATGAGCGCCACCACCAGGGCGAGCGACAGCACGGGCAGAACGTCGGTCGCCAGCGCTCCACCTCGCACCGCCCTGATGCCGAGCACGAGAACAACGGCGACCACGATCACCAGCAGCGGAGTCATCACCGCTGAAGCGACATCCACTCCCACGCCCGTCACCTGGTAGGTGATGATCTGGCGGTCGAAGTACACGCTGGCGCCGGGCTGGCCGGAGAAGGCCGCCCACAGCCAGAAGGTCGTGAAGGGCGCCTCGATCTGCAACCCCCTGCCGGTCTGCTCGGTGATGAAGCTGAACACCTTCGCCCCGCTGCCGAGAACAAGGGCGACGATGACCACGATCGCCGAGACGACTACGCCGGAGAGGAGGATGCGGCTCCGGTGGCGCAGGGTGACGAGCGCGGCCGCGATGAGCACCGCGGGCCACACCTTCACCCACGTCGCGACCGCGAGCACCGCGCCGGCCGCGCGTGGACGCGTTGAAAGCAGCAACACACCGATGACGCCGAAGGAGACGGTGATGGCGTCGATGCGGGCGAGTGCGATCGGGCCGAGCAGCAGCAGGAACGCGAGCCACCACCATGCCCCGCGAATCCGCGGGCCGGCGACGAGGAAGGCGAAGCTCACTGCATTGATGATGACGACGAGCCCGACCCACGCAGCGACGTACTGGGTCGTGCCGAACACCGCCGCCGCGAGCATGGGAACGAGCGCCAGGATCGGGTAGACCCAGGCCGTGTCGATACCGACGACGACGCCGCCCCCGAGCGCCTGCTCGACCCACTGGCGGTAGACCCCCGAAACGTCGTTCATGCCGTCATGGCGGCCGTAGAGACACAACCACGCGAGCCAGCCGTGCACGAGCACGAATGCCAGCCAGATGGCAGTGCGGCTGGCGAGGATCCGGTTGCCGACGCGGGGTGAAGGCGTGGCATCCGTCATCCCGCAAGCGTATCCCGGTAACAAATCGACTCGGGTTCGCGAAGGCCGGTGAGGCTGCGGGATGATGAGAGCACACAGCATCCCGAAGGAGCACCATGCCCAGAACTACCCCACGAATCGTCGCCGCCGCCGGTGCCGCGGCACTCGCCCTGATCCTCGCAGCCTGCGCACCAGCGGGCGACTCGGCCGGCACCTCCGACAGTGGCTACGTCACCGACGGAAAGCTCACGATCGGCACCGGTCTGCCCGCCTACTACCCCTGGGTCATCGATGACGCCCCGGAGTCCGGTGAAGGATTCGAGGCGGCCGTTGCCTATGCGGTCGCCGACGAACTCGGTTTCGATAAGAGCGACGTCGTCTGGGTGCGATCCACCTTCGAGCAGGCCGTCGCTCCCGGCGCCAAAGACTTCGACGTCAACATCCAGCAGTTCTCGATAACCGAAGAACGCAAGGCCAACGTCGACTTCAGCTCGCCCTACTACGAGACCACCCAGGTGGTCATCACGACGGCCGCATCGAAGGCAGCGGATGCCACATCCATCGCCGACCTCAAGGGACTGCTGATCGGCGCCCAGACCGGCACCACGAGTTTCGACGCCGTGGAGCAGCAGATCGCGCCGACCGCGGGAGCCCAGGTGTTCAACACCAACGACGACGCGAAGCTCGCCCTGGAGAACGGCACAGTCGACGCGATTGTCGTCGACCTTCCCACCGCGTTCTACCTCACGGGCGTCGAGCTGACCGACGGACTCATCGTCGGCCAGCTGCCGCAGACCGAGGGTGATGGCGATGCTTTCGGCCTCGTGCTTTCCAAGGACAGCCCGCTCACGGCATCGGTCACCGCTGCGGTGGACGCCCTGCGCGAGAGCGGAAAGCTGCAGGAGCTCGCCGACACCTGGCTCTCCGACGCTGCTGACGCCCCGCCGCTCTCCTAGCCCTCGCGGCTCGGCTACCGTGGGATCGTGACAACCACGAACGCTCCGGCCCGGCAGCCGAGTTCCATCGAACTCGGTCGCCGGGCCTTCCGTCGTCGCCAGGGGCTGCGATCGGTCGGCATCAGCATCCTCAGCACCATCGTGCTGGCAACGGTCGCATGGCTCACCATCGTCAACACGCCCGGCTGGGCGCGCGTGCAGCAGACGTTCTTCGATCCGGTGGTAGCGCTCGAGTCGTTACCGCGCGTGTGGGATGGATTCCTGCTCAACCTGAGGGTGCTGTTGTTCGCCTCGGTCGGGGTGCTCGTGCTGAGCATGGCCATCGCCGCGATCCGCACCCTGCGAGGCCCCGTGTTCTTCCCGCTTCGCGCGATCGCGGCGGGATACACCGACCTGTTCCGCGGCATGCCGCTCATCATCACCCTGTACCTCGTCGGCTTCGGGATCCCGGGCCTGCTCGGCTCGACCGGTCCGCGCATCCCGTCCGAGGTGCTGGGGACCGTCGCGCTCGTGCTCACGTACTCGGCCTACGTTTCTGAAGTGTTCCGCGCGGGGATCGAGGCCGTGCATCCATCCCAGCGGCTCGCCGCCCGCGCTCTCGGCCTCAGCCATGGCAAGACGATGAGGCTCGTCGTGCTCCCCCAGGCCGTGCGCAAAGTGACGCCGGCGCTGATGAACGACTTCGTCGCCATGCAAAAAGACGTCGGGCTCATCTCGGTGCTCGGAGCGATCGACGCCGTGCGTGCCGCCCAGATCCAGACCGCGCAGTTCTTCAACTTCACCCCGTACGTCGTCGCCGGCCTGCTCTTCGTGCTGCTCGCGCTGCCGCTTATCCGCCTCACGGACTGGGTCTCGGCCCGGCTTCGACGCCGCGAGCAGATCGGGGGCATCGTATGAGCGACACCGTGCTGCGGCTCGAGAACATCCACAAGTCGTTCGGAGACACCGACGTGCTCCGCGGAATCGACCTCACGATCGACTCGCACGAGGTGCTCGCCCTCATCGGCGCCAGCGGCTCCGGCAAATCCACCCTGCTTCGCACCATCAACCTGCTCGAACAGGTCGATGACGGCCAGATCTGGCTGCGGGGCGTCGACATCAGCGACCCCGCCGTCAAACCGGATGCCGTTCGCGCGAGGATCGGTGCCGTCTTCCAGAGCTACAACCTGTTCCCGCACCTCAGCGTGCTCGACAACGTCACGCTCTCGTCCCGCCATGTGCACAGGATGCCCCCCGCCGAGGCCGACGCGCGCGGAATGGAGTTGCTCGAGCGCGTCGGCCTGGCCGCGCAGGCGACGTCCTTCCCCGACCGGCTCTCCGGCGGCCAGCAGCAGCGCGTGGCGATCGTGCGCGCCATCGCCACCAACCCCGAACTGCTGCTGCTGGACGAGATCACGAGCGCGCTCGACCCCGAACTCGTGACCGAAGTGCTCGATCTCGTGCGATCGTTGGCGGCCGACGGCACCACGATCGTCATGGCCACCCACGAGATGGCCTTCGCGCGGGATGTCGCGGACACCATCGTTTTCCTCGACCACGGGGTGATCGCCGAGAGTGGCAGCCCCGCCGAGGTGTTCGGCAGCCCCCGCGAGGCCCGCACGCGCGAGTTCCTCGCCCGCTTCCTCGACTGAGAGGGTCAGTCCCGCAGCAGCGCGGCGATCGTCGCGGGAACGGCGGCGGCGAGATCCAGGATCGTGAGCGGGCCGCCACCGGATGCCCGTTCCGCCGCGAGACCGTGCACCACCGCCGCGCTGGCTGCCAGCCGCGCGAGTTCGGCGGGGTCATCCTGAATCTGGCGGGAATGGGTCGCGACCAGCGCACCGAGGATTCCCGCGAGTGCATCCCCAGCACCCGCCGTCGCTAGCCAGCTCGGAGCTGAGGCAGCGCTCAGGGAGATGCCCGGCCCCGCGATGTAGGTGGTGTGGCCTTTGAGCAACACGGTCACCCCGAGGTCGTCGGCGGCGCGCCGCGCCCATCCGGCGGGGTCGGCCGCGATGTCAGCACGGTCGGCGTCCAGTAGCCTCGCCAGCTCGCGGAAGTGCGGCGTCACGATGACGGGACCGGCGGCGCGGTCGTGGAGGTCGAGGGCTCCCCCATCGAGCACGACCGGGACCGGTTGCGCGAGTGCGTCCACCATCTGCGCGAGGCTCTCACGTTCGATGTGGTCCATGCCGGAGCCCATCAGCCAGGCCTGCACGCGACCATCGCTGGTCACGGCCTCAGGCCTGCGCTGCAATACGAGCCCTGCCGCCCGTTCCGGTCCGAGATAGCGCACCATCCCCACGCCGGTGCGGAGCGCGGATTCCACCCCGATCACGGCAGCTCCCGGGTACATGCTCGAGCCGGTGATCATTCCCAGCACGCCTCGCGAATACTTGTCGTCGCGCTGCAGGGGCACCGCGATCCGTCCGGCGCAGTCGCGGGCGGTCCATACGGTGTAGGTGCTCATGGGCCCACGTTAGTTCGAATGAATGGCGATAGTTTGGACCAATGGCCATCAGCATCCCGAACCGCACAGTCGTTTTCGATTACGGCGAGGTGATTTCCCGGTCGCCCAGCAAGGACGACACGGATGCCGTGCTCGCGATCTCGGGGTGCGAAGCCGAACCGTTTTGGGCCGCGTACTGGGCGAACCGCGACGGGCTCGACCAGGGCACCATCAGCATCCCCGAATACTGGGCGCTGGTCGCGGCGGAACTCGGTGTCTCGTGGCGCGCATCCCGCGTGCACGAACTCTGGGTCGCCGACTTCCGCAGCTGGTGGAGCGCAGAGCCGGGCACCGTCGACCTGATCGAGGAGCTGCACGACGGCGGCACGAGGCTCGCGATCCTCTCCAACGCCGGCTTCGACTTCTCCAGCGGATTCAGGCGCTCCCCGATGGGCAGCTTCTTCGAGCGCGTCTTCGTCAGCGCAGAGATGGACGCGATCAAGCCAGACCCCGCAATCTATTCCGAGGTCGCGCGCGAGCTCGGAATCGAGCTCGGCGAGATGATCTTCATCGACAACAAGTCCGTCAACACCGATGCCGCGGCCGAACTCGGGGTGACGACACATCATTTCACCGGTGTGGAACACCTGGATGCCTTCCTGCGTTCACTCCAGGCATGAGCACCCTCTTCTCCCCCCTCTCCCTTCGGGGCACCACCTTCCGCAACCGGCTGTGGGTCGCGCCCCTGTGCCAATACTCGGTCGAGAAGCGGGATGGCGTGCCGACCGACTGGCATCTCGTCCATCTCGGATCGTTCGCACTGGGCGGCGCCGGGCTTGTGATGACCGAAGCCACGGCGGTGAACGCCGAGGGGCGCATCTCCCCGCAGGACACGGGCATCTGGAATGCCGAGCAGCGTGAGGGCTGGAAGCCGGTCACGAGCTTCATCAGGTCACAGGGTGCCGTAGCCGGTATGCAGCTCGCCCACGCCGGCCGCAAGGCGTCGACCGCTCGCCAGTGGGACCACCACCGAGGCACCTGGTCGGTCGACGACGGCGGATGGCCGACCGTCGCCCCCTCCGCTGTCGCCTTCGAGGGCTACGACACCCCGCGCGCGCTCGACGCCGCTGAGCTCCCGGGAATCGTCGCCGACTTCGCAGCTGCTGCTGTCAACGCCATCGATGCCGGATTCCAGTTGCTCGAGATCCACGCCGCGCACGGCTACCTCGTGCACCAGTTCCTGTCGCCGCTGTCGAACCTGCGCACCGACGAGTACGGCGGAAGCCTCGAGAACCGCGCCAGACTCCTCGTGGAGATCGTGACAGCGGTCCGTGCTGCCGTGGGCGACGACGTTCCGATCCTCGTCAGATTTTCGGCTACCGACTGGGCCGAGGGCGGCTGGGATGAAGAACAGACATCGGTCGTCGCCGGTTGGGCTCAGGATGCCGGAGCCGACTTCTTCGACATCTCGACCGGCGGCCTCGTCAGTGGGGTGCGGATTCCCCTGAGCCCCGGCTACCAGGTGCCGTTCGCCGAGTTCGTTCACACCAACGTGGATGCACCGGTGAGCGCCGTCGGACTCATCACCGAAGCCCGGCAGGCCAACGACATCATCGAGTCGGGCAAGGCCGATGCGGTGATGATGGGGCGCGGGATGATGCGCGATCCGCACTTCGCGTGGCGAGCGGCCGCCGAACTCGGGGTCGAGCTGGACTACTACCCGCCGCAGTACGAAAGGGCGCGCTACTCCCTCTAGCGGCGCCTCGTCGCGTCCTGGACCTCGCCGACCAGCTCTTCGATGATGTCCTCGAGGAACAGCACCCCCTGGGTCGCGCCACTCTCGTCGAATGCCCGAGCCACGTGCACGCCGGAGCGTCGCATCGTGGCGAGGGCGTCTTCGAGGTCCGTTCCGCGGTAGACAGAGATCAGCTGGCGGATCCGTTTCGGCGGAACGGGCTCGGCGAACTCGTCGCTGTCGATGTCGATGACGTCCTTGAGGTGCAGGTAGCCGGTCGGCTCGCCATCGTCGTCGACGAGGATGTAGCGCGAGAATCCGTGCTTCGACACCGACTTCTCGACGTCGGCCGGGGTGGCCGCCTCGGAGAGCGTGACGATGGAATCCATCGGGATCGCGACATCCTGCACCTTCTTCGAGGTGAACTCGAACGCCGCGTTGAGCGTGCCGCCCGAGTCGCTCAGCACGCCCTCCCGCGTCGACTGGGCGGCGATGTTGGCCACCTCGTCGAGAGTGAAGACGCTGTTCGCCTCGTTCTTGGGTTCCACCCCGAACAGGCGCAGGATGCCGTTCGCCGTCGCGTTGAGAGCGACGATGATCGGGCGGAAGACGGTGGCGACAAAGACGAGCGGCGTCGCCAGCACCAGGACGGCGCGATCCGGAATGGAGAACGACAGGTTCTTCGGCACCATCTCGCCGAGCACCACGTGAAGGAACGACACGATCAGCAGCGCGACGATGAACGCGATGGTGCTGATCACCTCTTCGGGAAGTCCTGTGAGTGCGAGAGGGATCTCCAGCAGGTGGTGGATCGCGGGCTCGGACACGTTCAGGATGAGCAGCGAACAGACAGTGATTCCCAGCTGGCATGCCGCGAGCATGAGGGTGGCATGTTCCATCGCCCAGAGCGCGGTCTTTGCCGGCCGGGATCCCGCGTCCGCGAGGGGCTCGATCTGCGAGCGCCGGGCGGAGATGACGGCGAATTCTGCGCCAACGAAGAAGGCGTTCACGGCGAGCAGCACGAAAAGCCAGACGATTCCCCAGACGTCCATCAGGCGTCACCCCGATCGGTCGTTGCGGCATCGAGGACCGGGGCCGGCGTATACCGAACCCTGTCGATCCTGCGGCCATCGAGCCTCTCGATCCTGAAAATGCCTGCCTCGACTTCGATCGTGTCTCCCACGGTGGGCAATCGCCCGAGTTCGCTCATCAACCAGCCGGCGACCGTCTCGTACGGTCCGTCCTCCGGCACCTGTACCGAGGTCCGTTCGAGCAGTTCGTCTGGGCGGAGAATTCCCGGGAAGGTGAACCAGTCACGCGATCGCACGACGTCGGCCTTGGTGCGGTCGTGCTCGTCGGATACCTCACCCACGAGTTCCTCGACGAGGTCTTCGAGGGTGGCAACGCCCGCGGTTCCGCCGTACTCGTCCAGCACGACGGCCATCTGGTAGCCGCGACCCCTGAGCTCGGCGAGCAGGGTATCCAGCTTCATCGTCTCGGGAACCCGCAGGGCATCGGACTGCAGCGCAGACACCGGCACCTTCGACCGCTTCTTTCGGGGAACCGCGACGGCCTGCTTCACGTGCACGAATCCGACGACGTCATCGATGCTGTCGTCGAGCACGGGAAACCGGGAGAATCCGGTGCGGCGCGCGAGGTCGATGACATCCTGAGCTGACTCCGTGCGATCGATGCTGGCGAGCCTCGGTCGCGGTGTCATGACATCCTGCGCCGTGTGATCGGCGAACGCGAGGGTTCGCGCGAGCAGGGTCGCGGTGTCACGATCGAGGCTTCCCTCGCTCGCTGAGCGGCGTACGAGGGAGGTGAGTTCCTCGGCCGTGCGTGCGCCGGACAGTTCTTCCTTCGGCTCGATACCGACGGCGCGCAGGATGCCGTTGGCCGAGTTGTTCAGCAGGCTCACGGCAGGCTTGAACACGGCTGTGAACACGACCTGGAATGGCACCACGATCTTGCCGGTGGCCCGGGGCAGGGCGAGGGCGAAGTTCTTGGGCACGAGCTCGCCGATGATCATCGACAACAGGGTGGCCACGGTGATCGCGACGATGGTCGAGACGACGGGCACCACCGCCTCGGGCAGGAAGGTCAGCAGCGGCGGCGTCAGGAAGGAACTGAACGCCGGCTCGAGCGTGTAGCCCGCGAGCAGCGTCGTCAGCGTGATGCCGAGTTGCGCGCTCGAGAGATGGGTCGACGTCTTCTTGAGCGCCGAGATCACTATGCCGAGTCCCCGTTCGCCACGGGACTCACGCAGCTCGAGGTCCGACCTGTCGAGATTGACCAGGGCGAACTCGGAGGCGACGAAGAAGCCCGTGCCGATGGTCAGCAGGATGCCGATGCCGAGCAGAAGCAGATCACTCATGAAAGTTCGACGATCGAATGCGAACAGGGCGAGCGGTCTGCGAGGGCACCAACGGGAGGGCGGCTACTGGGAGGGTCGTCCATTATCTGATCAAGTGTACCGGTGGACGGGCCGAATGGCTTGCCCTGTCGGCGCGCTACCAGCTGACCGGCAGCGCCTTACCTTCTTCGTACCCCGCGGCCGACTGCACCCCGACCAGCGCTCGTTCGTGAAACTCGGAGAGGTCGGTCGCTCCCGCGTAGCTCAGCGAACTCCGCACTCCGGACGTGATCATGTCCAGCAGGTCTTCGAGGGACGGGCGAAGCGGGTCGAGGTAGATCTTCGAACTCGAGATGCCCTCGGCGAAGAGGGTCTTGCGGGCGAGTTCGTACGCGTCGAGCCGGTCGAACCGCTCCCTGACGGCCTTGGTGGATGCCATACCCCAGCTCTCCTTGTAGGCGCGGCCCTGCTCATCCCGCGCGAGGGTGCCCGGCGCTTCGATGGTTCCCGCGAACCACGAGCCGATCATCACGGATGCAGCCCCCGCAGCGAGCGCGAGGGCGACGTCCCGCGGATACCGCACGCCGCCATCGGCCCAGACGTGAGCGCCGAGGCGCGTGGCCTCGGTGGCGGTCTCGAGCACCGCGGAGAACTGTGGTCGGCCCACCGCCGTCATCATCCGCGTCGTGCACATCGCTCCCGGTCCCACTCCGACCTTCACGATCGTCGCGCCCGCGCCCACCAGGTCGCGCACCGCGCTCGCGGAGACGACGTTGCCGGCGACGATGGGCAGGCCGAGATCGAGCGCGGCAACGGCGGCGATGGCACGCACCATGCCGTCCTGGTGCCCGTGGGCGGTATCGATGACTATGACATCGGCACCGGCTTCGGCGAGCGCTCGCGCTGTTCCCGCGGGATCCCCGTTGATGCCGACAGCGGCAGCGACGGACAGCCTGCCCTGCGAATCGAGCGCTGGCGAATACAGCGTCGAGCGCAGCGCATTCGTGCGGCTGAGGGTTCCGACGACCTTCCCCTCGTGCATGACCGGCGCGAACTCGATGTCGGCGTTGACCATCAGGTCGAAGGCGGCGCGGGGTCCGTCGAGCTCGTCGAGGTCGAGCGACGCCATCCGCTGTCCCAGAAGATCACCGAGCGGGGCATCCGGAAGCGCGTGGGCGAGCCGCTCCGCCGGAATCACGCCGAGAAACTCGCCGTGCTGATCGTGGATGACGATCCCGTGACCGGCGGCGGGTGGCAGAAGCGTGAGCGCCGTGGCGACGGTGTCGCTGGGCGCGAGGATGACGGCGGCGTCGAAGCCGATCGGTTGCTTCTTCACCCATCGGATGGCGGCATCCCTGTCCTGGTGATGCATGTCCTGCGGCAGCACACCGAGCCCGCCACGCCTCGCGAGAGTGGCCGCCAGCCGCGGGCCTGTCACGGAATTCATGTTCGCGGAGACGATCGGAATGCTCGCGGCTGTGCCGTCCTGGGGTGCGAGAGAGACGTCGAGCCGGCTACCCACCGCAGATCGCGACGGCACGAGGAACACGTCGGAATACGTGAGGTCATGGGTCGGCGTCGTTTCATAAAATCGCATGAACTTAACGCTAGACCCCACTCAGTCGGGTCTGCGGGCGAGGGGCAAAAGCGATTACGCTTGCAGCGGTGTGCTCCATGCCGGGCAACCACAGGATTAAGACCTCAAGTAGAAGTGAAAGTGGGCGGTCAGCCGTGTCAAGCCAAGTGACCGGAATCGCAGCAGAGGGTGACTCCTCGAGCGAATTCGGAGCCAACGAATGGCTCGTTGACGAGATGTACGAGCTTTACCTGAAGGACAAGAACCTGGTCGACAAGACCTGGTGGCCCGTGCTCGAGAACTACCACAGCACCGTCACCTCGCCAGCCACGGCTGACGCCCTGGATTCGTCGGCGGTGGGAGGCGAACCCCAGATTCCCGTGGAGGTAGCCGAGGAAGCTCCGGCAGACACCGCTGGACCAGCGTCTGACACCGCACCGACGGCTCCCATCGCGCCCGCTGGCGCCACTCCCCCTACCGGCAGCCAGCCCGTCGCCAAAACCACGTCGGTGCAGGCGAAGCCGCAACCGATTCCCGCGCAGGCACCAGCAGCTCCGGACGCCGCAACCGCGGCTGCAGCAGAGCCGGAAAACACCGTCGCGACGCTGAAGGGCGCCTCGAAAGCACTCGCATCCAACATGGATTCGAGCCTCACCGTTCCCACGGCGACGAGCGTGCGCACCATCCCCGCGAAGCTGATGATCGACAACCGCATCGTCATCAACAACCATCTCAAGCGCACCCGCGGCGGCAAGGTCTCGTTCACACACCTGATCGCCTGGGCGATCGTGCAGACGATCAAGGAATTCCCGAGCCAGAACGTCTACTACGACGAGCCCGACGGCAAGCCCTCGGTCGTCACGCCCGCCCACATCAACCTCGGCATCGCGATCGATATCCCGAAGCCGGATGGCACCCGCTCCCTCGTGGTCCCCGGCATCAAGCGCGCCGACACCATGGGCTTCGGTGACTTCCTCGTGGCCTACGAGGATGTCGTCGCCCGCGGTCGCGCGAACAAGCTCACCGGCGCCGACTACGCCGGAAACACGATCTCTCTCACGAACCCCGGTGGAATCGGCACCGAGCACTCGGTTCCCCGCCTCATGCGCGGCGCAGGAACCATCGTCGGTGCCGGAGCGCTCGAATACCCGGCAGAGTTCCAGGGTGCGAGCCCGAAGACCCTCGCTGAGCTCGCCATCGGCAAGACCATCACCCTGACCAGCACCTATGACCACCGCGTCATCCAGGGTGCCGGATCGGGCGAGTTCCTGAAGAAGATCCACGAGCGCCTCATCGGCCAGCACTCCTTCTATGAGGACATCTTCGCGGCACTGCGCATTCCGTACGACCCGATCCACTGGGCCGCCGACATCAACGTCGACACCGCTGACAGCGTCGGCAAGGTCGCCAGGGTGCAGGAGCTCATCAACTCGTTCCGCGTTCGCGGCCACCTGATGGCAGACACGGATCCGCTCGAATATCGCCAGCGTTCACACCCCGACCTCGACATCTCGAGCCACGGTCTCACCTTCTGGGACCTGGACCGCGAGTTCGTGACCGGCGGTCTCGGCGGCAAGCGTTCAGCCCTGCTGCGCGACATCCTCGGCATGATGCGGGACGCATACTGCCGCACCGTCGGCGTGGAATACATGCACATCCAGGATCCTGAGCAGCGCCGCTGGATCCAGGAGCACATCGAGAAGCCGTACTCCAAGCCGAGCCACGATGACCAGATGCGCATCCTGGGCAAGCTCAACGAGGCTGAGGCTTTCGAGACCTTCCTGCAGACCAAGTACGTCGGCCAGAAGCGATTCAGTCTCGAAGGTGGCGAATCGACCATCGCGCTGCTGGATGCCGTCATCCAGAAGGCCGCGGAAGAGAACCTCGAAGAGGTCGCCATCGGCATGGCCCACCGCGGTCGACTGAGCGTGCTGACGAACATCGCCGGCAAGACCTACGGCCAGATCTTCCGCGAGTTCGAGGGAACCCAGGATCCCCGCACCGTTCAGGGATCCGGCGATGTGAAGTACCACCTCGGCACCGAGGGGACATTCACGAGCGCATCAGGCAAGCAGATCCCTGTCTACCTCGCCGCCAATCCCTCCCACCTCGAGGCCGTGGACGGCGTGCTCGAGGGAATCGTCAGGGCCAAGCAGGATCGCCGCCCCGTCGCCTCGTACACGGTGCTCCCGATCATGGTCCACGGCGACGCGGCCATGTCAGGGCAGGGCATCGTGGTCGAGATCCTGCAGATGTCGCAGCTTCGCGCGTACCGCACCGGCGGCACCATCCACGTGAACATCAACAACCAGGTCGGGTTCACCACCCCGCCGGCCGAGGGTCACACGTCGACCTACTCCACGGATGTCGCGAAGACCATCCAGACTCCGATCTTCCACGTCAACGGCGATGACCCTGAAGCCGTCGTCCGCGTGGCGGAGCTCGCTTTCGCCTACCGCCAGCAGTTCCACCGCGATGTCGTGATCGACCTGGTCTGCTACCGCAGGCGCGGGCACAACGAGGGCGACGACCCGTCGATGACCCAGCCGCTGATGTACAACCTGATCGAAGCCAAGCGTTCGGTTCGAACTCTCTACACCGAGGGACTCGTCGGTCGTGGCGACATCACGCAAGAAGAGTACGAAGCGAGCCACCTCGACTTCCAGGATCGGCTCGAGCGGGCATTCGCCGAGACCCACGCTGCCCAGACCGGATCCATGCCGATCATCCGCGCTGATGGCACGGCTGTCGCCGACCTCGAAAAGCCGGAGTCGCAGCGCGAGGAGGCCGCAGGCGAGCCCGCGACCACCGGTGTTGACGAGTCGGTCATCCGCCTGATCGGTGACGCCCACGCGAACCCGCCAGCCGGATACACGGTCCACAACAAGCTGCAGGCCCTGCTGAAAAAGCGGTTCGACATGAGCCGCAACGGCTCGGTCGACTGGTCCATGGGTGAGCTGTTCGCTCTCGGCTCCGTGCTGCTCGAGGGCACGCCCGTGCGCATGGTCGGCCAGGACACCCGCCGCGGCACCTTCGTGCAGCGCCACGCTGTGCTGCACGATCGCGAGAACGGCCAGGAATGGCTACCCCTCGGCAACCTCGCCGACTCGCAGGCGCGACTGTGGATCTACGACTCCCTGCTGAGCGAGTACGCGGCTCTCGGCTTCGAATACGGCTACTCGGTCGAACGCCCCGATGCACTCGTTCTCTGGGAAGCACAGTTCGGCGACTTCGCCAACGGAGCCCAAACCGTCATCGACGAGTTCATCGCGAGCGCCGAGCAGAAGTGGGGCCAGCGTTCGAGCGTGGTCATGCTGCTGCCGCACGGCTATGAGGGCCAGGGACCCGACCACTCGTCGGCTCGCATCGAGCGCTACCTCCAGCTGTGTGCCGAGAACAACATGACAGTGGCGCGTCCGTCGACTCCGGCGTCGTACTTCCACCTTCTGCGTCGCCAGGCCTACATGCGCCCACGCCGGCCGCTCGTGGTCTTCACGCCGAAGGCCATGCTGCGACTGCGTGGCGCCACCAGCGAGATCAGCGACTTCACACAGGGCCGCTTCGAGCCGGTGCTCGATGACAACAGGATCGCCGACAAGTCGGCCGTGAAGCGGGTCGTGCTGACCGCAGGCAAAATCTACTACGACATCATCGCCGAACTCGACAAGCGCGAAGACTCGTCGATCGCCGTCGTGCGCATGGAGCAGTTCTACCCGCTGCCCATCCAGGAGATCAATGCGGCGCTCAGCCAGTACCCGAATGCCGACATCGTGTGGACCCAGGATGAACCGGAGAACCAGGGCGCCTGGCCGTTCATCTGCCTCGAGCTCGCGCGCTACCTGAAGGGTCGCACCATCAAGGTCGCCTCCCGCAAGGCGTCAGCGTCGCCAGCGACGGGATCGTCGAAGCGCAGCGCCCAGGAACAGGCCGACCTCATCGAGCGTGCCCTCGCGATCTAAGTACCAGGGCTCAGCCCTCGAGTGTTCCGCTTCTGCTGCTCGGCTTCACGCCGGAGTGGCAGAAGCGGAACACTCAGCGCAACGGTGTCACGTCCACGGTCAGCCCTATCTATGTGAGCGGCTCGCTCACCCGGGCTGCTCATGAAGATCAGGCGTTCGACAGGCGCGAGCGCACTGCCGCGAGCAGCTCCTCTGGGGCCGTCTCCTGGCAGGCCTGGCGCACCTTGAGGGTGAGCGCGAGGCCGACGAGGTGCTCGCTCGAGCAGTCGTCACAGTTCTCGATGTGCTCGGCGACGTCAGCGGCATCCTGGATGCTCAGCTCACGGTGAAGGTATTCCTCGAGTTCGGCTTTGGCTTTGTCGCAACCGCAATCGGTCATGATGTGCTCCTGGTGGTCGTAGCGACGGGTTCAGCGGCGGTGATGCCCCGGTCGCGGGCGTAATCTGCGAGTGATTCGCGCAGCATCCGTCGACCGCGATGAAGGCGACTCATCACGGTTCCGACGGGGGTCTTCATGATGTCGGCGATCTCCTGATAAGAGAACCCTTCGACATCGGCGAAGTAGACGGCGAGCCTGAAATCCTCAGGAATCGCCTGAAGGGCGTTTTTGACCGCGCTGTCCGGCAGGTGGTCGATGGCTTCGGCTTCGGCTGATCTCGTCGAGGTCGACTGCGTGACGGATTCAGCGCCGCCCATCTGCCAGTCCTCGAGGTCATCGATGGTGCCCTGGTACGGGTTTCGCTGGTTCTTGCGGTAACTGTTGATGAACGTGTTGGTCTGGATGCGGTACAGCCAGGCCTTCAGGTTCGTTCCCTGCTGGAACTGCCCGAACGCCTGGAACGCCTTCACGAAGGTTTCCTGAACGAGGTCGGCCGCGTCGGAGGGATTGCGGGTCATCCGCATCGCTGCCGCATACAGCTGGTTCATGAAGGGCAGCGCCTGCTCCTCGAAGAGGTCGCGCTTGGCGGCCGCTTCTGTGGCTTTCGCTTCGTCGGTTGTTGCGTCGTCGTTTGGCATCAGGGCTAATTCTAGATCGCCAAGCACCGACGTGACCGGCCTCTCGGCGAGTGCGGTTCTCACGAATGACCACCTGCTTCCCGGATGTGACGTCATTTACTGTGAGACACAACCTCTCTTCGAGTCCCGCTATTCCGGGAATGCCTAAAGCCGTTGGCGATACTCTGGTGTCGATGGCGATTTCGAAGTTCTCCCAGCCCCAGTTCAACCCGTACGGCGACGACGCACCCGTGCCGGAAGACCTCGGCGGTGCGTGGCGGGCACCGCGGGCATCCGGGCCGCTGTCGGGGACGCTCCGTCTGCCCGGGTCGAAGAGCCTGACCAACCGCGAGCTGGTGCTGGCTGCTCTCGCCGATGGACCCTCTCTGTTACGCGCACCGCTCCATTCCCGCGACAGCGCCCTGATGATCGGCGCACTGCAATCCCTCGGAACCCGCATCGTCGAGGTCGCGGGAGACAGCGACTACGGGCCGGACCTTCTGGTCACCCCAACCGAACTGGGTGGTGGTTTCGTCGACTGCGGCCTCGCCGGAACGGTCATGAGATTCATTCCCACGGTTGCAGCGCTTGCCCTCGGACCGGTGGCATTCGATGGCGATCCGGCCTCGTACCGCCGACCCATGCGCACCACGATCGATGCTCTTCGCGCGCTCGGCGTGGAGGTCAGCGATGATGGCCGGGGAAGCCTGCCGTTCACGATTTTCGGAACGGGATCGGTGGAGGGTGGAGAGCTCGAGATCGACGCCTCGGCATCGAGCCAGTTCGTCTCCGGCCTGCTGCTCGCCGCCCCCCGGTTCACCCGCGGACTGACGCTGCGCCACAGAGGCGAGACCCTGCCGAGCCTTGCCCACATCGATATGACGATCGCCACCCTTGCCGCCCGCGGTGTGACAGTCGAGAATCCCGCACCCGGCCTGTGGATTGTGGAGCCGTCTCCCATCTCGGCGCTCGATGTCGACATCGAGCCAGACCTCTCCAACGCCGGCCCGTTCCTGGCTGCCGCGCTCGTCGCCGGGGGTTCCGTGACGGTGACCGGTTGGCCGGAGCAGACGACGCAGGTCGGGGCCAGGATGGCGGACATCCTCGAGTCGATGGGCGGCGATGTTACCTTCTCCCCCACGGCAGCCGGCCTCGGCACCCTGACGGTCACCGGCACCGGCGCCATCCACGGCATCACCCTGGACGAGTCGAGCGAACTCGCGCCGACCGTTGCGGCCGTGGCCGCCCTCGCCGATTCGGAGACCGTGCTGACCGGGATCGCGCACTTGCGCGGCCACGAGACCGACCGGCTCGCGGCCCTCGCGACGGAGATCAACGCGCTCGGCGGTGATGTCACCGAGACCGAGGATGGGCTCGTGATCCGTCCTGCCTCCCTGCACGGCGGCACGTGGCACAGCTACGAGGATCACCGGATGGCCACCGCCGGCGCGATCATCGGCCTCGCCATCGACGGGGTGGAGGTCGATGACATCGGCACCACCGCGAAGACCCTCCCCCAGTTTCCGGAGTTGTGGATGGCTGTGCTGCGCACACCGCACCAGCGCGTCGAATCGATCGAGATCCTGTGAGGGTTGCCTCATGAGCTGGCTCACCGATGACGGCGACGACGGCGACTACTCCGAATACGACGAGTCGTCGGCGAAGGTCAGGCCCAACCCCAAGGCCAATAAGCCCCGGAGTAAAAACCGCCCTGACCATGCCGACGCCGTCAGCGGCCGGGTGTTCAGCGTCGATCGTGGGCGCTATGGCGTGTGGGTCGCCGAAGGCACACCGGAGGAGCGCCAGCTGGTCGCTGCAAAAGCGAGAGAGCTCGGCAAGAACCAGGACGGCAAGGTCTCCGTCGTCACGGGAGACTGGGTCGACCTCGTCGGTGATGTCACGGGCGATGAGGGGAGCCTCGCGCGCATCGTCCGCATCCAGCCCCGCAGCACCCTGCTCAGGCGCAGTGCCGACGACACCGATGCCGTCGAACGCATCATCGTTGCCAACGCCGACCAGATGCTCATCGTCGTGGCCGCCGCCAATCCCGAGCCGAGACCGCGACTCGTCGACCGCTACCTCGTCGCCGCCTTCGATGCCGGCATCACCCCGATCCTCTGCATCACCAAGACCGACCTCGCCGACCCTGCTGAGTTCCTCGCCAACTTCGCCGGGCTCGACCTGACGATCTTCGAGAGCCGCTCGGACGACTTTCCGCTCGACGACATCCGTGCGGCTCTCGAGGGCCACACGACAGTCGCCGTCGGGCACTCAGGGGTGGGGAAATCCACCCTCGTCAACGCGCTGGTTCCCGATGCCAACCGCGCCGTCGGCAGGGTCAACGACGTGACGGGTCGCGGTCGACACACCTCATCGTCGACCATCTCGTATCGCATCGGCTCTGGCTGGATTGTCGACACCCCCGGCGTGCGATCGTTCGGGCTCGGACACGTCGACCCCGCCAACATCCTGAAGTCGTTCACGGACCTCGCCCTTCTCGCCGAGGAGTGCCCCCGTGGGTGCACGCATCTGCCGGATGCGCCGGACTGCACCATCGTCGCGCGCGTGAGAGCGGGCGACCTCGGCGAGATCGGCACACTCAGACTCGACTCGTTCCAGCGGTTGATCACCACCCTCGGAAGCACCGCACACTAGGCAGCCGCGTCTATCGGCCGCAGATACGCTGGGACCGTGACTACAGACGCGGAATACTCCCTGAGCGACGACCTCGCCCTCGCCCTCGCCCTCGCGGGAGATGCCGACCTGATCTCGCTCGACCGCTATAGCGCCGTGGATCTCGTCGTGACGACGAAACCGGACAGAACCCCGGTGACCGATGCCGACCAGGCCGTCGAGCGGAGCATCCGGAGCGGAATCGAAGCGGCGAGGCCCACAGACTCGATTCTGGGAGAGGAATATGGGACAGAAGGCGACTCCCGCCGCCAGTGGATCATCGACCCGATCGACGGTACCGCTAACTTCATGCGCGGAATACCGATCTGGGGCACGCTCATCTCCCTGGCCATTGACGGCGTACCGGTGGTCGGAGTCGTCAGCTCCCCCGCGCTCGGCAAGAGGTGGTGGGCTGCCACGGGTCACGGAGCCTGGACCCAGGCCGTCGGCGACGACGCCCGCCAGATCAGGGTGAGCGCCGTGGCAGAACTGGCCGACGCATCCCTCAGCTACAACAGCATCACGGGCTGGGATGACGAAGGCCGGCTGGATCTCATCCTCGACCTCACCAGGGCCGTATGGCGATCGCGAGCGATCGGCGAGATGTGGTCGTACATGCTGCTCGCCGAGGGTGCCATCGACATCGTGACCGAGTTCGATCTCAAGCCATATGACATGGCCGCGCTCATTCCCATCATCACCGAGGCCGGCGGCCGATTCACCTCGGTCGATGGCGCAGCCGGTCCCTGGAACGGCAGCGCCCTGGCCACCAACGGCCCATTGCACGAGCTGGTGCTGGCACAGGTGAGCAAGGCTCCGTAGTTTCGCTAGGCTTCAGGAACACCCCTTGACGTCGACACACCACAGCTAGGAATCCGAAATGCCTCGCGTTCTCACCAACCGCACCATCGCCGTTCTCACCATCGCGTTCGCCAGTGTGGCCCTCACCGGGTGCAGCCTGCTCGGCAACATCACCGGTGAGACGGCTCCCAGTGAGGACGGCAGCACCACCACTGACGTATTCACGATCGCGGTGGGAGATTGCCTGAACGACGGAGGCGTCGAAGGGGAGGTCTCTGAGGTCGCGGTCATCGACTGCGCATCCGCGCACGACAGTGAAGCGTTCAAGAGCGTCATGATGGCCGACGGGGACTTCCCCGGCGAAACTGTGGTCAGCGACCAGGCCGTCAGCGACTGCACCAGCGCGTTCTCCGACTTCATCGGGCTCGATTATGAGAGCTCGACTCTGGATTTCTCCTACTACTACCCCACGGAAGACAGCTGGTCTTCGGGTGACCGCGAGATCCTGTGTATCGCATACGACCCCAACGGCACGACGACCGGCTCGCTCGAAGGCGCCGCTAAATAGTCCACTGAGAAAAAGAAAGGGCGCATCCTCACGGATGCGCCCTTCCTTTTCGTCAGCGCGATAGCGACCCCATGGTGGAGATGCGGGGAATTGAACCCCGGTCCACTGCTGTAATTCCACGCCTTCTACGGGTGTAGCTCGATAAGCGTTCTACTCGGCCCTGACCCTTGCTACGAGCATCCAGGTCAACAGGCCCAGCCTCAGTTTAAGTCCCGCGTGCCCCTGAGACTCAGGAACGCAGCAATCTCTCTAGATGACGCCAGAATCCGGGTAGAGAGCATTCCCGGCCTGACGGTTTCATTAGTTGCGGAGGAGACTACGCCGCGAGGGCGAGGTCTGCCTTGGCAGAAACAGTGCTATTGGAATTGGCACTTGTGTTTTGCGCGGATCGTTTACGAGATAACCGTGCGTCCTCGGCCCGCTTCTCGCGGTTTTGCAGGCAATGTCGAAACCGATCATCCCCATGCTCTACTCGATTGCTTGCACAATCGAGGCAGTCACTATCGCGCTGTTGAATTACCAAACCGTCCCTGAGGATAGCCCTCAAGTGTACGTCGAAAAGCTGTGCGGCGCTAGATTGGTTCCCCGCCGACGCATTCACTCGCTCGGGAAAATGCCACACTCAGGGCCACCACCCCGCGCCGATAGAAGATGTGTTCTAGGAAGTTATCCACCGTTTGACCATTTCATCGTATCTGTGTTCCATTGGCGCTAACATCAGACATGGCCCAGAACCGTGCTTTAGACGACGCGGTGATCGTGTTGCCGTCGGTGGTCGGGGTGGGTTCGTGTGGCGATGAAGAGTTGTTCGCGTTGCAGGGCGAGCTCGGGGTGGCGCGTCGGCGGGTGGATGCCAGAGCCGCCGTCGTGGCCGCTGAGATCGCCCGGCGCTCCGATCGTGCCCTGGGCCAGCAGGGGCTCGCGGCGCGTGCAGGTGAAGCGTCGGCAGAGAAACTTATCCAGAAACTCACCGGCGCGACCGCCTCTGAAGCGCGTGCGCTGACGGGCGCCGGTCGAGCTCTCGACTCTGTTGCGGGTGGTGGGTCGGCGTGGTTGTCGACTGTCGCAGGTGCGGTGACCTCCGGGGAGCTGTCGGTGGCCAGCGCGGCCGCGATCGCTACCGGTCTCGGGGAACCATCTCCTGCGGTTTCCAGCGGCGACCTGCTCGAGGTTGCGACGGTTCTGGTCTCCCGCGCTGGCAGCGCGACTCCGGAAGATATCGCCAAAGCTGCTCGTCTCGCCCGCGCACGCCTGGATACCGACTCGGTGGCAGACCTCGAGGAGCACCGCCGCTCGCGCCGCACGCTGGCCTGGTTCGAGACCGGGGACGGGATGACCCGGCTGCAGGCGCTGCTGGATCCGGAATCCGCCGCGATCATCGTCGGCGCGTTGACGACGGCCCTGTCGCCCCGTCGTGGTGGGCCGCGGTTTGTGGATCCGGCCGAGGTGCAGCGCGCCCAGGACATGCTCGACGACCCCCGCAGCAACGAGCAACTCGCCGTCGACACCCTCGTGGAGATCGTGCACCTCGCGACCCGCGCGGCCGGCTCCACCGCAGTGTTCGGCCAGAAGTCCCCGGCCGTGCGCGTGCACGTGCAGGCCGAAGCGCTGGAGAGCGGCCGGGGGTTTGCCCACGTCGAAGGGCAGTCCGCGGTGGTCAGTATCCAGACCGCCGAACGACACATCTGCGTGAGCGGGATGCTGCCGATCCTGTTCGACGGAAACACCCCCATCGACGCGGGACGCACCCAGAGACTCCACAGCCCCCGACAACGAGCGGCGATCGCCGCCCAGTGGAACGGCTGCGCCTGGACCGACTGCCACCGGCCACCCCAGTTCGCCGAAGTGCACCACCTCGACGCCTACAACGGCAGCAACACCACACTTGCCAACGGGATCAGCCTGTGCCGGTTCCACCACATGCAACTGCACGCCAACGGGTGGGTGATCAAGAAGCGAGACGACAACAGCTACTGGCTCACACCACCACCCGGGCTGCCCGGGCTGCCCGGGCTGTGCGGCGAACCCATCGAACTGCACTCGAAAAGCCCACTCCAACACACCGGATGACCCTGCCCGGACGCGAAGAATCGGCACCGAAAGAGGGCGTGGGATGGCGCGGTCCCGGCGCAGTCGAAAGCAGAGAACTCCGTCTACGCTGTGACTAACCGAAGGAGCGATCGTGGCTGAGTCAGCGGCAGGGACGACCATTACCGTGCAGGGTGAGTATTCGGCGTGGTACCCCGCAGAGCGAGCCACCGTGAGGGCGTCGGTCCACATCGACGGCGCCGACCGGGACAGGGTTTTCACACGCGCAGTCGAATCGTCTGATGCGGTGCGCAACCTGATCGAGAGCATCCACGACAAGGCCGCCGGCCCGATCACCTGGTGGTCGTCTGACAGCGTCAGGGTGTGGAGCGAGAGGCCCTGGAACAACGAAGGAACGCAGTTGAGACCGGTCTACCATGCGGCTCTCGACCTCAGCGCGAAGTTCAGCGAGTTCGATGCCCTCACCCGGTGGGTCGAATCGGCGGTGGAAATCGACGGGGTGACCATATCGTCGATCGGCTGGAGCCTGACGGAGTCAACGCGCACCACCGCGACAGTGGAGGTGCGATCACGCGCTGTGAAAGACGCCGTTGCGAAAGCCACAGTCTTCGCCCAGAGCATCGGGCTCGGTTCGGTGACAGCAACAGCTCTCGCCGATCCCGGCATGCTCGGAGATCCTTCCGGCGGTGGTGGGGGCGGTATGCACTCAGAATTCGCCCGCGGATCGATGGATTCGATGATGGTCGGCGGCCACGGAGGCAGTGAGCTCCAGTTGAAACCAGAGGAGATCGAGGTCGCATCCGCTGTCGATGCCCGCTTTATCGCCCGCTAGTTACCCGCCAGCTATTCGTTGAGGTTCTTGCGCGCCGACATCGCACGATCGGCTTCACGCTTATCTGTGCGCTCCCGAAGGGTTTGGCGCTTATCGTATTCGCGCTTCCCCTTGGCCACAGCGAGCTCCACCTTCGCGTTGCCGTCGGAGAAATAGATCGACAGTGGAACGAGAGTGTATCCGCCCTCTTTGACCTTGTTGTGGATCTTGAGGATCTGCTCCTTATGCAGCAGCATCTTGCGCTTGCGACGCACGGGGTGGTTGTTCCACGAGCCATGGTTGAACTCGGGAATGTGCACAGCATCGAGCCAGGCTTCGCCACCATCGATGAAGCCATAGCCGTCGACAAGGCTCGCCCGACCGGCCCGCAGCGACTTCACCTCGGTGCCCGTGAGCACGAGTCCAGCCTCATAGGTGTCTTCGATGGTGTAGTCGTGGCGCGCCTTGCGGTTGGTGGCAACCACCTTCTGGCCGCGATCCCTGGGCATGATTTCTCCGTTGTCGTCTGAGTTTCGCCGAGTGACATCGTCAACAGGGTCGTCGCTCGGCAGCCCATCAGCTTAGCCCAAGCCAGCTGGAGACGCGATCAGACCTTGAGGTAACGGCTGATGGCCACACCGGCGGATGCCGCGGCGAGAGCCGCACCCACGACGATCAGGATCGGCACCACCACGATCGCATCGCTCACACCCACCAGCGTCGTCGTCGCGCCGAGACTCGTCGACAGGTAACCCTGCACGAAGAACTTCACGATCGCCAGGATCGCGGCTCCCGCCATCACCGACCCGATCAACGATGCGAAGACTCCCTCGAGAATGAACGGGGTCTGGATGAAGCGGTTCGATGCCCCGACAAGGCGCATAATTCCCAGCTCTCGCCGTCGCGAGAACGCACTCAGCCTGATGGTCGTCGCGATCAGCAGAACTGCCGCCACCAGCATGAGCGCCGCGACACCGATCGCCGTGTAGGACGCAGCGTTCAGGATGGAGAAGATCTGATCGAGCAGCCCTCGTTGGTCCTCGACCGCCTGCACTCCTGCCGAGCCAGACAGGCTCTCGATCAGAACGTCGGCGTTCGTCGGGTCCACCAGATTGACGCGGAAACTCTCGTTGAGGTCACCCGGCGTGACGAAGGCCGCGATGGGGTTGTCCGCGAACTGGTCCTGGAAGTTGGCGTACGCCTGATCATGGGTCTCGAACTCGTACTTCTCGATGAACGGTCCGAGAGTCGGCGAATCCAGCTGCGCCTCGACGTTGTCGATCTGCGCCTGCGTCGCCGCGGCCTGCGTGCAGTTGCCCGTGTTGTCGACATCGGTACACATGTAGACGGCGACCTGGGCGCGGTCGTACCAGTAGCCCTTCATCTGCCCGATCTGCATCTGCAGCAGGATCGCAGCTCCAACAAAGGTCAGTGAGATGAACGTGACCAGGATGACGGAAATCACCATCGAGACGTTCCGGCGGAGCCCACTGCCCGCTTCGCCGAGGATCAGGCCGAGCCTCATTTCGAGATCCCCTGGGAATCGGTCGTCGACGCGAATGTGCCGAAGCTCTGCACCGGGATGGCCTGCGTCTGGTACCCGCCCTGCCGCTCGTCACGCACGATCTGGCCGCTGATCAACTCGATCACCCGGCGCTGCATCTGGTCGACGATGCCGGCATCGTGGGTGGCCATCAGCACAGTGGTGCCTCCGAGATTGATGCGCTCGAGCAACGTCATGATGCCAGCGGATGTCGCGGGGTCGAGGTTTCCGGTCGGCTCATCGGCCAGCAGGATCGCCGGCTTGTTCACGACGGCACGTGCAATGGCGACGCGCTGCTGCTCACCACCCGAGAGTTCGTGAGGGAAGCGGTTGGACTTTCCGGCGAGCCCCACCATCTTCAGGGCATCCGGAACAGCCTCCTGGATGAAGCCACGGCTCTTGCCGATGACCTGCAGGGTGAACGCGACGTTGTCGAAGACGGTCTTATTGGGGAGCAGTCGGAAATCCTGGAAGACGACACCGAGGTTGCGGCGGAAATACGGCACTTTGCGGTTGGTCAGCGAGTTCAGGTGCTGGCCGAGCACGTGGATCTCGCCCTTCGTCGGGGTCTCCTCTTTGAGGATGAGGCGAAGGAAACTGGATTTACCCGACCCTGATGCCCCCACGAGGAAGACGAACTCTCCCTTGAGGATTTCGAGACTCACCGTGTTGAGGGCAGGCCTGGTGGTGCCCGGATAGGCCTTGGAGACTGTGTCGAATCGAATCATTTCGGTGACAGCCTAGGTAGGCTCCACCGTTGCGACCGCAGCGACACTCACGGAGGCGGTTTTCACAGCTACCCACCCCCGAGCTGTGCTCGCGCGTCTGCCTAGTCTTCGATGTCCCGCTTGCGCCACTTGATTCCGGCGTTGATGAAGCCGTCGAGGTCGCCGTCGAAGACGTTGGAGGGGTTGTTGACCTCGAAGTCGGTGCGGAGGTCTTTGACCATCTGGTACGGCGCGAGCACGTAGGACCGCATCTGGTCACCCCAGCTCGCCGTGATGTTGCCGGCGAGCTCCTTCTTGGCCGCGGCTTCCTGCTCCCGCTGCATGATGAGCAGCCTGGACTGCAGCACGCGCATCGCTGCCGCTCGGTTCTGGATCTGGCTCTTCTCGTTCTGCATCGAGACGACGAGTCCGGTCGGAAGATGGGTGAGGCGCACCGCAGAGTCCGTGGTGTTGACCGACTGGCCACCGGGACCGCTCGACCGGAACACATCGACCCGGATGTCGCTCTCGGGAACCTCGATTGCGCCGGCCTCCTCGATCAGCGGGATGACCTCGACCGCGGCGAAGCTGGTCTGGCGTTTTCCCGCGGAGTTGAAGGGGCTCATGCGCACGAGCCGGTGCGTACCGGCCTCGACGCTCAGGGTGCCGAAAGCGTAGGGTGCATCGATCTCGAAGGAGGTGGATTTGATCCCGGCCTCTTCCGCGTAGCTCGTCTCCATGATGGTGACCGGGTAGTTGTGCTGCTCGGCCCAGCGGAGGTACATGCGCTGCAACATCTCCGCGAAGTCTGCGGCGTCCACTCCCCCGGCACCGGCGCGGATCGTGATCACTGCGGGGTGGGCATCCCATTCGCCGTTGAGCAGCGTTTGCACTTCCAGCTCGCCGAGCAGCTTCTGGATGCCCGCGAGCTCGGTGCGAGCGTCGGCCGCTGCCGAGGCATCCTGCTCCTCGTTCGCCAGCTCCACCATGATCTCGAGGTCGTCGAGTCGACCGGCGATGGAGGTGATCCTCGCGAGCTCGGCCTGGCGATGGCTCAGTGCGCTGGTGACCTTCTGCGCCTTGTCGGGGTCGTCCCAGAGGTCGGGAACGCCGGCCTGCCCGCTCAGGTCGGCTATCTCCGCCTCGAGGCGGTCGACGCCGACCACCGAACGGATGTCGGCGAATGTTGAGCGCAACGCCGCGATGTTTTCCGAGATATCCAGTTCATCCATGTCGACTCAAGCCTACCGGCGCACTCCTGTCTGCCTGCCCGCGATAACGTTGAAGCGATGTCAACCTCTGAGCCGCCGTTCCGCTGGCGCTCCATCGCGTTGCCCGCACTCGCGCCGACTCTCCTGTTCTCGATCGGTGAAGGCGCGATCATCCCGATCATCCCGATCGCCGCGAATAACCTCGGGGCGACACTCGCCATCGCGGGGCTCGTGGCCGGCATCCTGACCATCGGCGAGCTGTTCGGCAATATTCCCAGTGGATGGCTCATCGCGAGGGTCGGCGAGAGACCGGCGATGATCGGCGCGAGTGCCCTGTCCATCGTGGGACTCGTGATCTGCGTCATCGCCCCGAACCCGGTGGCGCTCGGATTCGGTGTGCTGTTGGTCGGGCTGGCCACCGCCGTCTTCGCTCTCGCGCGGCACGCCTTCATGACGAGTTTCGTGCCCATCGCCTACCGGGCTCGGGCGCTCTCCACGCTGGGCGGGACATTCAGGCTCGGGTACTTCATCGGCCCGTTCCTTACGGCCGTCATCATCAACCTGACCGGAACGGCGAGTTCGGCGTTCTGGATCCACATCGTCATGTGTCTCTCCGCCGCGATCATGCTGATCACGCTCCCCGACCCGACCGCGACCTTCGGCTCCGTGCGGACCGTCAGGCTCGCCGGTCGCACCATGCGTGAGGGCGAAGCACTCGTCGAGCAGGAGTCCGCCGGGCTCTTCCGCACGATCTACAACAGCCGCAACGTGCTCACGAGGCTCGGCGTCGGCGCCGCCCTGATCGGCGCACTCCGGGCGAGCAGGCAGGTTGTGTTGCCCCTCTGGGCGGTGAGTATCGGGATCAGCGAACCGAACACCGCGGTCATCATCGGCATCGCCGGAGCCGTCGATTTCGCGCTCTTCTATGCGAGCGGGCAGATCATGGACAGGTTCGGTCGGCTGTGGAGCGCACTCCCGTCGATGATCGGGCTCGGTGTGGGGCACCTCGTGCTGTCGTTCACGCACGACCTGAATTCGAACGTGACGTGGTTCATTGGGGTCGCGATGTTCCTCTCCCTGGCGAACGGCATCGGCAGCGGCATCCTGATGACGCTCGGCGCAGACCTCGCGGATAAGTCGAACCCTGCGCCGTTCCTCGGAGCGTGGCGCTTCACCGGCAACCTCGGCGGGGCCGGAGCACCGCTCATCGTCGCAGGGGTCACCGCTGTGGCCTCCCTCTCGGTCGCCGTCGCGACCCTGGGTGTGCTCGGGCTGCTGGGCGCCGGGGTCATCGCCCGATACCTGCCGCGTTTCTCCCCCCGACCCGAGCGCGGATCGGCGGGTACGGGAGCCTAGTCTTGCCGGCACTATCGAACTGCTGCCGCCTCTGGAAACCGACCCCAACCCGGCGGTTCCGGTCGGCGCGTTCTTGGGCTGGATCGTCGCCGGACGCCGCGCGCTGATCCGCACGGTCGCCGTGGGGCTCTCAGTCGAAGACGGATGCGCCCACCGAGGTCACTTCGAGGCGCAGTCCGTCGGGCATGAGGACGACAATCTGACAATTGCGCGGAGGCGCGGGGCGGTTGTCCGTGAGAGTGGTCGATCGAAGACCACCAAGGGGTCCTGCGGCATCTGATCCACATGCGCCGCACAATTCACCCCTTTTTCGGGGAATTGTCGGGTTGTTCGGCCGGCCGGTATCGTTTCAGTGGTGAGGATCACTCTGATAACTGCCGCTGCCTTGACCGCCGCCTGCGCCTTGGCGGGGTGCAGCAGCCTGGGGCTCGGAAACATCCCGAATGAGCTCGTGGAGTCGCCGGTGGTGAATCCTGTCGAGCCACCGATCCTCCCGGCCGATGACAGCGACTTCTCGGACACGCTCGTCGACTCAGCCTGGTCCTGCTATTACGATCCGACGTATAACGATGACTGGCACGATGACGTGCTCTGCGCGGACGGTCTCGATGTTCAGCGGCCCTACCTCCTTGAGGGTGACGACTTCGTCACCGAGGACGAGATCATGGCCGCGGCATCCGCGTACGAAACCGAGCTGAACGCCAACAGCTAGTCGAGCGCGCGTTCAAGCACCGAGGTTCAGTCGAAGACGGATCTACCCACTGAGGTCACCTCGAGGCGCAGTCCGTCGGGCACCAGAATCGAGACGACCGGTGGATGCCACCAGCACGACAGTGTGACAGTCGCGCTGCGGCCGTCGAGGGTCCCGGAGCGCTCGATCGTCAGCCCCTCGAATCCGGCGGCCGGCGTGGACGCGACATAGGACTCCACTGCGGCAGCGACCTCGGCGTCAGACAGTCGTGGACGCACCCCGGCACCGGTGAGTTCGACATCCTCGAGGCTGAACGCCTCCGCTCCGACCAGTGCTGCGCCGTCGGCGAGAGTGAAGAGTCGCTTCCGTTCCAGGTAGAGCGAGGTCGCTGACACCACGAGCAGAATCAGGACGAGGCAGAGAAAGCCGAAGAAGATGATCAGCGGCAGGGTGGAGCCCGACTCATCGGACAGCTTCGAGCGGAGCCGGATCATCCGCCGCCCCAAAACCTTGAGACCTGCTGGGTCGAACTTGCTGACAGCGGAACCGCGACCGGGAAGTCCCCGACGAGCACGGGCGGCACCAGCGGAAGCGGTGCAGACAACTCGACAGTCACCGTGACGAAACCGCGACGGGTGAGGCAGTTCGACGGGTCCGGCGCGCACGCGACCACGATGGAGGCCGAATCCGGGTCGATGCCGTGATCGGTGAGTGCGAACTCCACAGCCCGGATGGCGCTCGACTGCGCTGTTGCGATATCGCCGGACTGCACGAAGACCCTCGACGCCTGGCGCGCGGCACCCTCGACCGCGAGCGAGCCCGCCTGGATCGATGACATTGCGAGAACGAGATAGACGAGGGGAACGAGAAGCACGAGTCCGGCGGTGATGAACTCGAGGGAGGCGGAGCCGCTGTCATCGGCCCACAGCACGGACCGGTCAGTCGAGCGACTCGATGGCAGCATGACCGGACACCTCCAGCCCGCGCTCGAGCCCGATAAGCCCGATGAGGGGAAGCGGCGCACGCACCGTGACGGTCAGCGCCGGGTGGCCGAGGTAGCTTCCCGTGGACGCTGTCACATCGGTCGCGTAACCCGGCCCGAGGGCGGTGGCGATGAGGTCGACGGATCGCGCGATGCCGTCCGTGGCCGAGTTGTCGGCGAGCGCCCCGAAGCGAGCGCCCTCGGCCGCGGCATCCACCACCGTATTGCGGATAAAGAGCACGAGACCGAGCTGGATGACGCTCAGGGTCAGGATGACCAGCAGGCCGCTCACCATGACGAACTCGGCCACGGCCGAGCCGTCATCGGCGGCCCACCCCCTGCCGCGGTTCATCGGCGCGGATCAGAATCCGCTGACGCGGTCGATCGCCTGCTGGAAGACCGAGCTGAGGGCGGGGCCGGCGAGCCCCCAGATGATGATCACCAGGCCGGCTGTCATGAGTGTGATGAGCACCCAGCCGGGGACGTCGCCGCGTTCCCCGTAAATCACACGTGCAAGGCGTCGCTGTCGGGTCATGTCGGCCTCCGGTTGGTGATGATCACCCGCACATCATGCGCCGATCGGCGGGGGCTCGCTGAGGTTTTCCACAGGCATTGTGATGCCTTCGGCGCACAATTCGGTCGTGATGCGAATGGCTCTGAGTGCCCCGCGTGATCCTGAGGGCTCTCCCCGTTTTCGTCAATCGCACAACCGGGCATCGGTGACGTGATCCCCGCTCCCCGTGCGGGATCTGAACAGGTTGACGCCTATAGACCGTGGCATATAACTTGAGCCATGATCATCGTCCTGTGGCGCCGATGGGGACCATTGGGACTCGTCTTCCTCGTACTCGGATTCCTTGTTTGGGTTGGGGTGAGCGCGCTCCTTCGGAACCTGCTCGACATCACGGCCACTAACGGATGGTGGAATGTGATCGCACTCGTGTTCGGATTCGGTCTGGGAGCCATCGCCAATTGGCTTTTCGCGGTGAAGATCGTGGAACCAAAGTTGGATCGCCCAGATGCGTTTCCCAAGGTCGAGTCTTCAACACTGTTCTTTTTGCGGCTGCGTCACTGGAGCTTCGCGATCGCCGCTATCGGAGTGGTTTTCCTCGTGCCCAATGTCATGGACGTTGTATCTGGATAACTTCAGGGCCACAGCGTAGATCAGAACCCGACCTGCAGCACGAAGATCCCTGGGTAGACGGCGAACAGGATCGTCACCGGGAGAATCAGGAACACCAGCGGAAACAGCATCGCTATTTCCTTCCTGCCGGCCGACTCGAGGAGGTTGCGCTTGGCATCGTCCCGCGAATCCTGGGCCTGCGCCCTCAGCACCTCGGCGAGCGGCGTTCCCCGCTCGAGGCCGCCCACAAGCTGCTCGACACAACGCGAGAAGGCCGGCAGTTCGAGGTCCACAGCCAGCGAAGTCAGAGTGTCGGCCAGCGGCAGACCGGTATTGACGGATGCCACGACCCCCGCCAGTTCGCGAGACAACTCCCCCGCACTGACCTTCGAGATGCGGCGCATGGCATCGAGGATCCCCTCACCCGCGGAGAGGCTGAGCGTGAGGAACTCCAACACGACCGGCAACTCGCTCGACAGTCGTTCGAGGCGCTTCTTCGCCGCCCTCTGGAGCAGCTGGTCACGACCGAATACTCCTGCAGCAGAAAACAGGGCGACAAGCACCACCTGGATGGGCACAGCCACGGGCTGGGTCTGCGCCGCAGCAACCGCCACGGTCACGCCGACCACCGCCCCACCAAGCCCCCACAGCAGTTGTTGGGAACGGAAGGCCTCCACCGTCGTGGGAGATCCAGACTGCCGGAGTCGCCTCGCGATAATCTCCGAACCTCCGAGCGTGCTTTCCAGTGCCGCCCTGGCCCGCGATGCGACAGGTTCCAGGAGCATGCCGAGTACGGGAAGCGGGCCCGGCGCTGCGGGAGCCAGCATCTCGCGAGCCTGAGGTGAGATGTCGACGAGGTACGGGGCGACCCGGCGCGCGAGCCTCGGGCGACTCATCCTGGGCATCATGCTGGCCAGGCACCACAGCCCGAACCCCAGCCCGATGCCGGCCACGACCGCCCACGCGACGAGTTGTGTCACGCGAACCACCGCCGTTCATCCGGAATCCTGCCGATGCCGATCATGAGCCGATAGGCGAAGAACGAGACGACGAGACCCACCACGATGAGAGTCGCGCCACCCGGCGAGTTGTAAGCCGCCGCCGCCTCGGGCCTGGTGGCCAGCAGAAGCAGGACGACCCAGGGCGATGCGACGCCGAGCTTCGCGGCATTCATGACCCAGGATTGCCTCGCCTCGACCTCGGAGCGGATCGCGCTCTCCTGACGCAGGTAGGCGCTGAGATTCCGAAGAACGGTCGTGAGCTCGCTGCCTCCCACCTCACGTGACATCCGCAGCGTTTCGAGAATGCGATCCGCGACAGGATCGGCCAAGCGCGCCTTCAACCCGTCGAGACAGGAGGCGAAGTTGCCGGTGGCCCTGTATTCGGCCGCAAAGACCGCGAACTGCGCGCGCGTCGCAGCCGGACCCGTGGCCGCGAGCGTCATGACGCTGTCGGGAAGCGCGAGTCCCGAACGCACGGCAGACACGAGTTGATCAACGACATCCGGCCAGACGACCCTGTTGAGCTTTCGCTGGGCTCGAGCTCGCCAGCCGATCAGCAGGAACGGGACCAGAAAGGCGACCACCCCGGTCGCAACAGCCAGGACCACCACCGAGAGCAACGCGAACACGATGGATGCGGACACCACGGCCAGCAACGCGGCCACCGCGATCACCGTGGCAGGGCTGATGCGAGAAAGCCCTGCCTGCACGAGCCTCTCCCGCTGCCGCCGCATGAGGGCAGACGGAGTCGCTTCCGTCGCACCCTTCGGCCACAGCACCGGGGAGAGAGTGAGGAGGATCCCAGCCCCGAGCAGGAGTCCCAGCGCGGCACTCATCTCGACCCTGCGAGTACCGACGCCGGATCGAACCCCGCAGCCGAGAATTTGACCGATCGACCCGGGTATCCGCCCGTGGCTTCGAGCCCACCGGAGCCCATCGCGAAGATCGGGCTCGCCTCGATGACCCCAGAGGTCACCTGGCCGCTCGGTGCAACGATCTCCACCACCCGTCGTCGGCCTGTACGATCCAACTCGCAGTGCACCACGACGTCGATGCAGGATGCCACGGTCGGAACGACGAACGATGAGTCGATGTTGCGCCCCGCCAGCAACGGCAGCGTCGACAGCTTGATGAGGGCATCCCTCGCATTGTTGGCGTGGATGCTCGACATGCCCGGCAAGCCACTGTTGAGCGCGATGAGGAGGTCGAGCGACTCCGCCTCGCGCACCTCGCCGACCACGAGCCGGTCCGGGCGCATCCTGAGCGACTCCTTGATCAGCCGGCGCAGGCTGATCTCGCCCGTGCCCTCGAGGCTGGGCTGGCGACACTGCATCGCGATCGAGTCACGCCCGATGATCGACAGTTCGAAGGTCTCCTCGACGGTGATGATGCGTTCGGCCGGGCGGGTGGCCGACAGCAGCGCGTTGAGCATCGTCGTCTTGCCACTCTGGGTCGCACCGGAGACGAGGATGTTCTGCCCCGAAAGCACGCACATCCGCAGGAACTCGGCCGCCTGCGTCGTGAGGCTGCCGAGCGCCACCAGTCGGTGCAGGTCCCGGATGCGCTGGCTGAACTTTCGCACGTTGACTGCCCAGTGTTTGCGGGTGATGTCCGGGATCACCACGTGCAGCCGCGATCCGTCGGGAAGGGAGGCGTCTACGAACGGCGAGCTCAGGTCGACTCGGCGACCTGAGCTCTGCAGCATCCGCTCCACGAGGTCGCGCACCTCGCTGTCGGTCAGGGCGATGCTCGTGCGCTCCGGCACTCCGTTTCGCGCGACGAAAATAGCGTCAGGCGCATTGATCCAGATCTCCTCGACCTCGGCGTCATCGAAGAAGGGCTGCAGCGCGCCGAAGCCGGTGAGCGTGGCGACGAGGAGCCTCGCAGCCTGCGCTTCGTCGCCCAGCAGCGGAACCGAACCGCCGAGGGCCCGCTCGCTGTAGCGCCGCACCTCGTCGTGAACGTAGCGGGACGCGAGATCCGCATCGGTACCGAGATCGACGCCGTCACGTCGCACCCGCTCGCGCACCTGCTCCGCGATCTGGGCGAGGGCGATGGACATCCGCCGATCATCCGTGATCCCTGTGATGAGCGTCTGCGGTTATCCACAGGGCGGCGATCTGACGGACTAGACGTGCCCCAGTCGCGCACGGCGAACAGCGACCTCGCGACCGATGGTCACGAGCCCGTAGATGGGGGCGACCAGCAGGAACAGCCCGAGCAGCGCGCCCAGGGTGGTGGCGACGAGCGTGATGACCGCGGTGACAGCGAGCACCAGCAGGGCTGTCACGAGCCACGGCGTCCTGCCCGTCAGGGCGAACGCCATCAGTGACACGAAGATCAATCCATAGCGCGCGAGGGGCTCCCAGATGCCCCACGCCGGCGCACCGGCGTAAATCGAGACGAAGATCGCTACGAGCGTCACTCCCGCCCAGGTGCCGAGCAGAAGTCGGCTCCGCGGTCGAGGGATGGGGCGCAATACAGGTCCACTCGCGAACGGAATCGCGCCGGATGGCGCTGCTCCCAGTCGCGACACGAGCACGTCGTGAGCCTCGACCACCCCGATGAACTCGCGGGTTGCCTCACGCGAGCGCGTGGCATCCACGAATCGGTCAGGATGCGTGGTTCTGGCACGCCGACGGTACGCGCTCTCGATGTCGGCGGCCGACGCATCCAGCGAGACGCCCAACACTGCGGCGGCGTCTTCGGGGCTCATTTTCGAATCGTACCCCGGCCGGAGCGTGACCGGGACACGAACCTAGCTGTGGACGGCGCCGACGGTGCGGCGGTCGCCCAGGAGCTGCGGCCACAGGCGGCGACGGTCGCGCACCACGAAGCCGCGAGCGATGAACCGGTCTTTGCCGTCGAAGCGCGGCGTGTACATGGAACGACCGTGCATCGCGCGGAGATTGTCGAGCATGAGAAGGTCGCCGGCCTGCAGGTTGTGGCCGTCACGGTGCTCGATGTAGACCTTCACGACCTTCTGCAGCAGCTCCTGCGCTTCGGCGGTGATGCCGTGCATGAGGTCCTGGTCGATGAGGACGTACGGGTCGTCCTCCGGTCCGTTAAGGATCGCGAACGGGCCGCGGATCGCCTCGGGGTCCGGGATGTAGGGACGGAATGATTCGTCGATCATGGTCGCCCACAACGGGCGACGCAGCATCGCGACCTCGTCGTCGGACATCAGCTCGGTGATCTTTCGACCTGAGAACGCATACGTGTAGGCCTCGGGGTCGCCGCGAAGCGCGCCCAGGATCACGTAGTCGGGCTTGAACGCGGAGAAGCACTGCTCGGTGTGGGCCTCGAGCTCCACCTTGGAACCCTGCGACTGCTGGGTGGTGGCGAGCTTCGGGTTGGGCACCATGTCCTGGATGAGGTGTCCGTTGCCCTCGGCCTCGTAAGCAACCATGCTGCCGAGCAGGTGTGCGAGAACAGCCATCTCCTTGGCGAACACGGTTTTCGCGCTGATGCCCGACTTGTTGTCGAGAGGAGTGTCGATGAGGTCGGGGTCGACGATCAATCCGCGCACGACGAGGATGCCCGTGTCTGAGCCCACGTCCGAGAAGTTCAGCAGCGCTGCTCGAACATCCTCCGGAAGTGTGAACGATGCGGCGAGAGCCTGGCGCCCGAACTCATCCGGCTCGGTGTTCGCGTCGGCGGTGATGGTGATCGCTGCGGTGCGAATCGCTTCGGCGGTGGCGGTATCGAGAGTGAAAAGGCTCGGCTGGAGCTCGTGAACGCTGATGTCGTTCTCCTTCATCGTGGGACTGCGCCGATCAAGAAGCGCTCGATCCAAATTACACCCTCCGCGCTGGGAGTTAGGGTGCCCTCACGGGATCCGGGGTGCGGCGTGGCGGCGATAGAATCGAGCAGCCAGCGGGAGTGGTGAAATTGGCAGACACGCAGGATTTAGGTTCCTGTGCCCGAAAGGGCGTGCGGGTTCAAGTCCCGCCTTCCGCACTGTACGGATCGTTCGGCGGAATCTCAGCCAGCGACGTCGATCAGCACCTTGCCGACGGCGCCATCCTGAACTGTCTGGTGCGCCGCTGCCGTCTCAGCAAGGGTGAAGCGCAGGAGCGGCAACCCGTGCTCCTCACCCACGGGAAGCACGCCAGCGACGAGCGCCTCGGTGACGTCGTCGACAGCGTTAGCCATGGCCTCGTCGCCGACCGTGTAGAGCAGCACGAACTGGTACCGGATGTTCTTCACCATGTTCGGGCGGACCGCGATGGACGCCGTGTCCCCGCCGTCATCGGCGTACATCGAGACGACCGCGCGCGGCGCTGCGATCTCTGCAACGAGCGCGGCGTTCTGCACGATTGACACCTCGACGACGATGTCGACGCCCTGCGGGGCGATCGCGGTGATGGCGCCCGCGGCGTCCTCGGTGCGGTAGTTCACGATGTGGTGCGCGCCGGCTGACCGGGCGAGCGTTGCCTTCTCATCGCTGGAGATCGTCGTGATCACCGTTGCACCGGCCCAGCGGGCGAGTTGGATGGCCGCGTGACCGACCGCTCCGGCACCACCCGCGACAAGCACGGTCTTGCCGTCGAGCGCTCCAGGGTGGAGCCTCGTCGGCCCACCCTCCAGCACCGTGAGGGCGCGATGTGCCGTCAGCGCCGGCACACCCATTGTGGCGCCGATGTCGAAAGTTGTGGAATCCGGCAGCTTTGCGACCCGCTGGACCGGAAGGACTGTGAACTCCTGGGCCGTTCCGGTGGGGCGGTTGCGTGCTGACAGGTACGTCCACACCCGGTCACCCGCGGCGAGCGCCGTGACGCCCTCCCCGACAGCGTCGACGGTTCCGGCGCCATCCTGGTTCGGCGTGACCTCGGGGAATTCGAGTGGGCCGTTGGCCCGAGATTTCCAGTCAGTCGGGTTGACGCCGGACACAGCGATACGCACCCGCACCTCGCCGGGTCCGGGTTCAGGAATATCACGTTCGACAAGCCGCAGAACATCGGGCGAACCGGGCTGGGAGTAGATGATCGATCGCATACTGGTGGTCAACCGCTCACTGCTCCTGATCGTTCCCGAGTGCGTCGAGTTTCTTCAGCGCGTCTTCGGCCTGCGCGAGCCGAGCCTGCTCAGGCTCCTCCCACCAGCGCGGTCCGCGCTCTCCCAGACCGTGTTTCGCGAGAGAAACCCGACGTCGTGCGTCAGCCAGCCGGGCCTCGTCCTGGTGAGCTTTCGCCACTCGGACCGCGGACCTGCCCCGCCCCAGATGCGACGTCAGAGCGTCGACGACGGGGACAGGAAGAGACGGGTCGGTTCGGCGCCACCGGCGACCGTCGATGACGAACCAGCGCTCATCATCGACGGCTGGATCCTCCGCCATTCAGCCCGCGGGGTTCTCGACCGGCGTGCCGTTGTCGTCCGAGGCATCCTTCGTGGTCCCGCCCTGCCCTACGGTGCTGTGGTCCGGCTCTTCCGGAGCTCCGCCCGAGGCTGTGTCGGCGTCTGAATCTGTGGTGTTCTCTGTGTCTGTCATGCGCACCACACTAAAAGTCCGCGCCGTATAACGACAGGGGTTGACGATGGAGAATTCGGCCGGATTGGGGGGTTCACCCCAGTTTCAGACGACGGCTGAAAGAGTACTCTGAGTTCACCACCTGACGGCCGCCGATTGACGTTTACGGCAACCGACGACTTTGGAGTTCCCGCCTTGATCCATACCGCACTGATTCCGTGGCTCGATCCGGCCAACCTGATCGAGGGTTTCGGCCCGTTCGCTCTGCTCGGCGTGTGCCTGATCGTGTTCGCGGAGACTGGCCTTTTGCTGGGATTCCTCCTCCCCGGCGACACGCTCTTGATCATCACAGGGCTTCTCACCTTCACCGGCACGATGGTCGACGACCCGACAGGGATCAAGATCCCGATCTGGTGGGTGTGCCTCGCCATCAGCCTTGCAGCATTTCTCGGAGGAGAGGTCGGCTATCTGATCGGCCATAAGGCCGGCCCACGAATCTTCGAGCGCAAAGAAACCGGGCTCTTCAGCATTGAGAACGTGAAGCGCACCAACGGCTTCTTCGAGCGGTTCGGGGGCCTGGCGGTGATCGTCGCGAGGTTCGTACCGATCGTCAGGACTTTCGCCCCGGTGGCGGCCGGCGTCGGCCACATGAACTACAAGAAGTACTCCTTTTACAACGCGGTCGGCGCAGTGGTCTGGGGCTCCGGCTTGACGTTCGTCGGCTTCCTCATCGGCAACATTCCGCCGGTTCGTGATTTCGTCGTCAACTACATCGACATCATCCTGCTCGGGGCCGTCGCCATAGCGGTCATCCCCACCGTTTTCCACTACATCCAGTCAGTGGTCAAGGCACGAAAGCATAACGCGCAGACCGTGAACGTCACCCGGGCCGACGAGCTGGTGCTCGACGACAAGAAGTTCGACCAGAAGCTGGGCGACTAGCCCTCTTCCGGAGTCGCCGGGGCGGGCCTGCGCTTGCGGATCGCGTCGATCCCCTGCTGGGCACCGCGGCGCACCTCGATCTCGGGGTCTTTCAGCAGTGGCTGGATGACCTCCAGGTCGTCCCCGATGGCACCCAGTGCCCGTGCCGCCGCCGCACGAACCCGCGCGACCTCATCGGTGAGCAGCGCGCCGACCTCTGCCTGCAGGGCCAGCTCCCGTGTCGCGGCGACCCTCGTCGCCATCTCGCGGACTCGCCAGGCCTGGTTCTGGAGTGCCGCGGTCACGCCGGCGATCGCGCTGTCGTTCCAGACGTAGAGCAGCGCTCGGGTGCCCCACAGCTCCGGCCAGTACAGCACTGGGGCTCCCTCGAGAATGCCCCGGGCGTGCTCGCCGCCCACGACGAGCAGGAACTCCTCGCCCTCGTTATTGCCCGCGAGCAACGACAGCGAGCGCAGCACGACGGTGTCGACGCCGAGCTGCTCGACCGCAGTGGCGATGCGGGCTTCGATCGGAAGGTCTGCGGGAGTCTCATCAGGCACCCTGCAACCCTACGGTGCCTCGACCCAGATCGACACGCGGGCGTCGCCGCCGAGTGCTGCCCGTTGCCGCGCGTCGACCACCGCTCCGACGACGATGCCCTCCGATTCAAGGGTGCGGAGGAGCTCGGGGTCTCTGTCACTGATGCGCACCACCCGGCCGCCGGCAGCGGCGTCGGCCAGCAGCAGCGCGGCGGGAACGGTCACGGTGCCGTCCGCGGTGGGGATCGGATCGCCGTGCGGGTCGCGTGACGGAAACCCGAGCTGGGCATCCAGCGCGTCCAGCAGCCTGTCGCTCACCGCATGCTCGAGCACTTCGGCTTCGTCGTGCACCTCGTCCCAGCCGTAGCCGACGTGCTGAACCAGCCACGTCTCGATAAGCCGGTGACGCCTCAGCATGCGCAGGGCAAGCGCCGTGCCATCCGGTGTCAGGTCGATCGCACCGTACGGCTCGTGCACGGCGAGCCCCAGCGCCACCAGTTTCTTGACCATTTCGGTGACGGATGATGCAGCCAACCCCAGGCGGGAGGCCAGCAGTCCCGTGGTGATCGGCACCGGCTGCCACTCGGTGTGCGCGTAGATGACCTTCACGTAGTCCTCCACGGCGGTGGGAGTCGCGGCCATCAGTCACCCACCACCACGAGCACGATCAGCAGCACGTTGAGCACGGTGATGGCCGCGGCCGAGATCCACCCGCTCCACCTCAGCCACGGGCGGTTCGCGAACTTCCCCATCACCGTCTTCGAACTCGCCAGCCAGACCAGCGGGACCAGGGCGAACGGGATGCCGAAACTCAGCACGACCTGGCTGAGAACCAGCGCGCGAGTGGGGTCGAAACCCACGGCGAGCACCACGAGCGCCGGCACCAGGGTGATGGCCCTGCGCAGCAGCAGCGGAACCTTCACCTTCAGCAGCCCTCCCATGATCGCGGAGCCAGCATAGGTTCCCACGCTCGTGGAGGCGAGACCACTGGCCAGCAGCCCGATGGCGAAGATCACGCCGATGGCGGGGCCCAGGGTCGCGACGACGGCAGCATGGGCACCCTCGATCGAGTCCGTGCCCTCGATTCCCCTGAGGGCGGAGGCGGCCAGCAGCAGCATCGAGATGTTCACGGCACCGGCCACGAACAGCGCTCCCCCGACGTCCCAGCGCGTAGCCGACAGCAGGCTCCGGATCCGCACCCGATCCTTCGTCACGCCGTGCCTGTCACGTGCGAGCGCCGAGTGCAGGTAGATCACGTGGGGCATGACCGTGGCACCGAGCATCGACGTCGCGAGCAGCACTGAGTCAGTGCCCTCGAATCGAGGGACTATTCCCGCGACGGCCTCAGCGGGGTCCAGGCCACTCAAGAAGAGCCCGCTCACGAAACCGACGACGATGACGCCGAGCAGGGTAATGATCACGGCCTCAAAGGAACGCTGGCCGCGATGGGACTGCAACAGGAGCAGGCCCATCGATGCGAGGCCGACGATCAACCCGCCGAGCAGCAGCGGCACGCCGAACAGGAGGTTGAGCGCTATGGCGCCTCCCAGCACCTCGGCGACGTCAGTGGCTCCCGCCACGAGCTCGGCCTGGATCCAGTACACGCGCCGTGGTCCGGTCCGAAGCCGCTCGCCGAGGATCTCCGGCAGGCTCTGCCCGGTGACGATCCCCACCTTGGCGGACTGGTACTGGACGAGTACCGCTATAGCATTCGCGAGAACCAGCACCCAGAGCAACAGGTAGCCATACCGAGCGCCCGCTGTGAGATTCGCTGCGACGTTCCCGGGGTCGACGTAGGCGATCGCCGCGACGAAGGCTGGTCCGAGCGCAAGCAGGGTCGCTCTCGCCTTCCGGGGCGGTGCCGCGATCGGCTGCGCAGGTTTCGGCATACCGAAATTCTATTGCTGCGCCGGAGGTCTATACCGGCGATACCAATCCATGCAGCATGATTGCCCCATGACCGCGATAGAGAACTCCAAACTCGCCATCATCGGCGCAGGGGCGGTGGGCACCTCCATCGCCTACGCCGCCATCACCCGGGGCTCCGCGCGCGAGGTGGTGCTCTACGACGTGAACACGGCCAGGGTCGACGCCGAGACTCTCGATCTCGCCCACGGAACGCTGTTTACCGGGTCCACCTCTATCAGTGGCGGTGATGACCTCGATATCGTCATCGGCTCCCACGTGATCGTGATTACCGCCGGAGCTAAACAGCATCCCGGACAATCCCGTCTCGACCTGGCCAGCACCAACGTCGACATCCTTCGCGACCTGATGCCGAAGCTCGTCGCTCGGGCTCCCGACGCCGTCTACCTGCTGGTCACCAACCCCTGCGACGTGATGGTCGTGGCTGCGCTCGCGATCAGCGGGCTTCCGAACGGACGCGTGTTCGCCTCAGGTACCGTGCTGGATAGTTCCCGCCTGCGATGGCTACTCGCCAAACGAGTGGGAGTGTCGGCCTCGAGCGTTCACGCCATGATCGTGGGAGAGCATGGCGACTCTGAGTTTGCTCTCTGGTCACAGGCCAGCGTGGGTCCGGTTCCGATTCTCGAATGGCGCACGAAGGATGTCGCACCCCTCGACCTCGAAGAGTTGGACCGCATTGCTGCTGATGTCAAGAACGCCGCGTACCGCGTGATCGCGGGCAAGGGCGCCACAAACTACGCCATCGGACTTTCGGCAGCACGGATTGCCGAAGCGGTGCTGCGGGACGAACACGCGGTGCTTCCTGTGAGCTCGATGCTCACCGATTATCGCGGCATCTCCGGGGTCGCGCTCTCCATCCCGAGCGTGGTGGGTGCCCGCGGGATCACCCACGTAATCGACACGCCATTCTCGCCGCGCGAGCTGGAGTTGCTCACGATCTCCGCGAACGCGATGAAGGGCACGCTGGGGCCGCTCGGGTTCTAGCGTGACCGCCTCCGCTACTCCCCGAGCAGCTGCGCGCGCACCGTCGGCATGATCGCCGTGAAGGCGAGGGCTCGGTGGCTGATCGCGTTCTTCTCTTCGGAGCGGAGTTCGGCCGAACTCACCGACAGCCCCGCCGGCTTGAAGATGGGGTCGTAGCCGAATCCGTTCGGACCGGCTGGTTCGTGCAGCACGGATCCCTGCCAGATGCCGAGCTCGACGAACTCCCGGGTCTCAGCATCCTCGGCAGGGCCGTCCGGACCGAGGGCTCCGACCGGCGGAGGCACAACGAGGGCGGCCGCGCAGGTGAAGTGGGCGGCGCGGTTGGCTTCGGCGCCGAGGTTGGCGAGCAGCAGCTCCACGTTGGCCGCGTCATCCCGGCCTCCGGCATAGCGGGCGGAGTGGATGCCCGGAGCCCCGTCGAGCGCATCGACCGAGATCCCCGAGTCGTCGGCGATGGCCGGCAGCCCGGTGAACGCTGAGGCGGCCCTCGCCTTGATCAGCGCATTCGCTTCGAAGCTGTCGCCGTCTTCGACCGGCTCGGGCCCCTCGTATCCGACGAGTTCGATGCCGTCGAGGGCATCCCCGAGGATGCGGCGCAACTCCTCGACCTTATGAGCGTTGTGGGTGGCGAGCACGAGTTTCACTGTATTCCTCCGTTTCAGGCGAGAGTAGCGACCTGGAGGGCCGTGAGGTCGACCGCTCCACCGAGCGCGAGGTCGAGCAGCACATCCAGCTCACGACGATCGAACGGCGCGCCTTCGGCCGTGCCCTGCACTTCGACGAACAGGCCACGACCGGTCACGACGACGTTCATGTCGGTCTCGGCCCGGACATCCTCGGTGTAGGCCAGGTCGAGCAGCGGTTCGCCATCGATGATCCCGACGCTGACGGCGGCGACGGAGTCGATGATCGCTTTGGCGTTCTTACCGATGAATCCCTTCGAACGACCCCACTCGACGGCATCGGCGAGAGCGACATACGCTCCCGTGATCGCCGCGGTGCGAGTGCCACCATCGGCCTGCAGCACGTCGCAATCGATCACGATCGTGTTCTCACCGAGCGCCTTGGTGTCGATGACGGCACGGAGCGAGCGACCGATGAGCCTCGAGATCTCGTGCGTGCGCCCGCCGATCCTGCCCTTGACCGATTCGCGATCCATGCGGTCGTTCGTGCTGCGCGGCAGCATCGAATATTCGGCCGTGACCCAGCCCTTGCCCTTGCCATTCAGCCACCTCGGAACCCCGTTGGTGAATGACGCCGTGCACAGCACCTTCGTTCGCCCGAACGAGACGAGCGCAGAGCCTTCGGCCTGGTCGCTCCATCCGCGCTCGATGGTGACGTTTCGCAATTCGTTCGCGGCGCGGCCGTCGATCCTGGTCATGAGTATTCCGTTCTCGGTATGTGGATGGCCCCGGTGTCGAAAGTGTTGACCCTGGCGACCTCGGGGCCGAGGAAGCGTGACGCCAGGGTGAGAAATGCGGCCTTGTCCTGGCCCGTCGCCTCGAAAGCGTAGGTCGGGACTTCGGCAGAATGCCGTTCGAGATCGTGTGCAACCAGGGTGCGGTAGACGTCGTACGCCGTCTCCTCGGCGCTCGACACGAGTGCGACGGAATCGCCCATGACGTACTGGATCGCAGCCGACATCAGCGGATAGTGGGTGCACCCGAGCACGAGGGTGTCGACATCGGCGGCTTTCAAGGGCGCCAGATACTCCTCGGCGACCGCGAACAGTTCGGCGCCGCTGGTGACACCGGCTTCCACGAATTCGACGAATCTCGGGCACGCCTGCGTGAACAGTTCGAGACCGGATGCCGCGGCAAACGCATCCTCGTAGGCCTGGGACTTGACCGTGCCGACAGTGCCGATCACGCCGACACGATTGTTGCGCGTCTGGCGCACCGCTGCTCGAACCGCGGGCTGGATCACCTCCACCACGGGAATGCCGTAGCCATCGGTGAAGCGTTCCCTGGCGTCCCGCAGCATGGCGGCCGACGCCGTATTGCAGGCGATGACCAGCAGCTTCACCCCATCGGCTACCAGCCCATCCATGACCTCGAGTGCGTAGCCGCGCACCTCGGCGATGGGCTTCGGGCCGTACGGCGAATGCACGGTGTCACCGACGTAGAGGATCGATTCGCGCGGCAGCTGGTCGATGATCGCGCGAGCCACCGTGAGCCCACCCACGCCGCTGTCGAAGACTCCGATCGGCGCGTTGTTCACAGTTCGAGGGTACAGGCCATCCCGCTCAGAGCCCTTCGCGCAGCGACTCCTGGTGCACGACCTGCTCGCGGTCCGACAGTCGCCTCAGGCCAGCGAGTGGCTGCGCCATCCTGTGATTGCCCACGAGCTTCGGGGCAGCACGATCCAGGAAGGCCCAATAGCCCGCGGTGTATGGGCAGGCGTCCGGCCCGAGTCGCACCTTCGGGTCGAAGCGACAACCGCCGCAGTGGTCGCTCATTTTGTTGATATACGCGCCGCCGGACGTGTAGGGCTTGGTCGCCACGATCCCGCCATCCGCGTGCTGTGACATTCCGATGACGTTGGCGGGCATCACCCATGGTGTGCCGTCGACGAACATGTCCGTGAACCACCGGTCGAGCTGTCCGGGGTCGTAGCCACGTTGCAGCGCCCAGTTCCCGATGATCATCAGCCGCTGGATGTGGTGGGCCCAGCCGTGACGGGCAAGCCCGTCGATGGCGTGATGCAGGCAATTGGCTTCGATGGATGCCGCGTCGAGCTCGAGGAATTCCCGCGGCAGGTCGACAGTCGCCTCGAGATGGTTGTTCGAATAGCGGTAGCCCTCGCCGAGATGCCAGTACAGGTGCCACATGTAGTCGCGCCATCCCATCACCTGGCGCACGAAGCCTTCGACGCTGGCGAGCGGAGCACGACCAGCGTTGTACTCAGCGGCCACGGTGTCGACGACGTGGCGGGGATCCAGCACACCGAGATTCATCGGAACACTCAGCAGGGAATGGGCCATGGTCCAGTCACCGGTGAGCGTCGCATCCTCGAAGGGGCCGAAGTCGTTGAGCCTGCTCTCCACGAAGTCGTCGAGCGCGAGCTGGGCTTCGGCACCCGTGACCGCGAACCTGCGCGGTTCATCCTGCCCGACGAGATCGACGAGGCCGTCGGCCTGCCAGCGGTCGAGGTCGGCCCTGACTTCTGCATCGATGTCGTCCTCGACGGGCCACCACGGCTCGGGCAGCCCCAGGGTGACGGCGCCCTTCGGAGGAGACTTGCGGTTGTCGTGGTCGTAATTCCATTGCCCGCCCGCCGGCGCGTTGCCTTCCATCAGCAGACCCGAGCGCACCCTCGCGTTCCGGTAGAAGTCCTCCATGAGCAGGCGTCCCTTGCGACCGCTGGCCCACTCGGCGAATTCGGCCTCGGTGGTGATGAACCCCCGGGACGGGAGGATTTCGATCGGCCGGGACCTGACGAACCTGCGCGCCTCATACGAGGTCGGGTCGACGACCTCGAGGTCGGTGCGACCGTCGACGACCTCGGCGTAGGTGTCCGCCTGGTGGAACTCCACTCTCGAGCCGAGCTCGGCGGCACGGTGGCGGATGGCGGAGAGGATGACGTGGGCTTTGGCCCGGTGCATCCTGCGTCGACCGAACACCGAGCGCGCCTCGACCAGCAGCATCGGGCCTCCATCGTCGAAGGTGTCGCCGAGTTGTCCAGCGAAGGTGAGGCGCGTGCGATCCATCCCTCGACCATATGCTCGAATCATGAGCACAGCACTCCTCACAGACCGTTACGAGCTCACGATGCTGGATGCCGCGATCGGCAGTGGCACGCACGACAGGGAGTGCGTGTTCGAGGTCTTCACGAGACGGCTGCCGGATTCGCGCCGATACGGGGTCGTCGCCGGCACCGGTCGCCTGCTCTCGCTGATCGAGGAGTTCCGATTCGGCGAGGCTGAACTCGGCTGGCTGCGCGACAACGCCGTGGTGCGGCCGGAGACCATCGACTGGCTGGCCGACTACAGGTTCACCGGCAATATCAGCGGATACCGCGAAGGAGAGCTGTTCTTCCCCGGCTCCCCCATCCTGGTCGTCGACGGATCGTTCGCCGAGGCCGTGCTGCTCGAAACCCTCACCCTCAGCGTGCTCAACTACGACTCCGCTGTCGCCTCTGCCGCGGCCAGGATGGTCTCGGCCGCATCCGGCCGGCCGCTGGCGGAGATGGGGTCGCGACGCACCGGCGAGCATTCGGCCATCGCTGCGGCGAGGGCCGCATTCATCGCCGGCTTCAGTGCCACGAGCAACCTCGAGGCCGGCAGACGCTGGGGCATCCCCACCATGGGAACCGCCGCGCACTCGTTCACCCTGCTGCACGACAGCGAGGAGGCCGCGTTCCAGGCCCAGGTCGATGCTCTGGGACCCTCGACCACCCTGCTCGTCGACACCTACGACATCGCGGCCGGAGTGGAGCTCGCGGTGAAAATCGCCGGCACCGCCCTCGGAGCTGTGCGCATCGACTCCGGTGACCTCCCCGTGCAGGTCGCGGCCGTGCGGGCGCAGCTCGACTCGCTCGGCGCGACAGGCACGCGCATCACCGTCACCAACGACCTCGACGAATACACGATCGCGTCGCTCAGGGCCGCCCCGGTCGACTCGTACGGGGTCGGCACCTCGGTCGTGACGGGATCCGGTCATCCCGCGTCTGGCATGGTCTACAAACTCGTCTCGCATCGCGATTCGGAGGGCACCTGGGTCAACGTCGAAAAGAAGTCCGCCGCGAAGGCCACAGTGGGAGGGCGCAAGTTCCCGGTCAGGTCGCTGAGCAACGAAATTGCCGTCGCCGAGACCATCTATGTGGATGCAGCTCCCGCCGCCGACTCCACCGAACGCACACTGCTGGCACCCCTCGTGGCCGCGGGAACCGCCGACGAACGCTACACCGGGGCCGCGGGCACCGCGCTTGCGCGCATCCATCACGCGACGGCCATCGGCGAGCTGCCGGATGACGCACTCAGGCTCAGCCGGGGCGAGCCCGTCATCCCGACCGTCTACCGGTAGGCGCTACTTCAGGGTCTCGTAGATCTCTTTGCAGGTGGGGCAGACGGGGAACTTCTGCGGATCACGACCGGGCACCCAGAGCTTGCCGCACAGCGCGAGCACCGGCTTTCCCGACAGCGCAGATTCCATGATCTTGTTCTTGGGCGCGTAGTGCGAAAAGCGTTCGTGATCGCCCTCTTCGACCTGCTCCTGCTGGATCAGTTCCTCGAGTTCGCGGTCGAGGGTGTCGGTGCCACCGCCGGTGCCACCGCCGGTGCCACCCGCGCCAGGATCTGACATGCGAAAAGAATCAACCATGGGTCGATTGTACGTCCGCTGCCTCCATCGCGGAGGGCGGAACGTCAGCTGCGCAGCGTGAACGCGAGCAACTCTGGACCGCGCTTGCTGACGATGTGACCACCCCAGGCGATACCGGACACGAGCACGACCAGGCCGATCGAGAGTCCAGCTCCCAGCGCCCAGAGTTGCCAGTCATTGTCGGGCTCGATCGTCGACAGCACCATCAGCCAGACAACAGGGGCCGCCAGCAGGATCGTGAAGACAAACGACAGCGACTGCACGACCGAGCCGGCCGTACCGACGGCCTGGGGCTGCGCGAACGGGCTGTCCCCGGGGTGCACGGCCGCGTACGGGAACGCTGCCGAGACGAGGCTGGAGATTCCGAGACCCGCCAGCAGCAGGCACGCGCTCAGGCCGATGAGTCCCGGCAGCGTGCTCTGGTCGCCGGAGATGGTCACCGTGACCAGACTGCCGATGACAACGAGCGGGATGCCGAGGAAGAGGGCGGGGACGATGCGGCCTCCCCGGTCATCCACTCCCCTGGTGTTCGACGCGACGTGCACCCAGAACGCCGAACTGTCGTGTGCCACGTCGTTGTGCACGGCCCATCCGAGGAACAGGCACATCACGGGCACCGGCACCCAGACGATGAACTCGCCCGGCACCCCGCCCACGAGCAGGGCAGCCACGAGCACGAACGGGATGATCGGAATCACGGCAAGGGAGACGCCGTAGCGGGAATCGCGGCCCCAGTACGTGAGGCTTCTGGCGGCGATTGCACCGGCCGGAGTGGCCGGCAGTCGGGCGAACCAGCCGAGGCTGGAGCGAGGCCGCACGCTGACATCGTGATCCGGGCGGGCGAGCATGACGGCGACGAGAGCACGCCACGAGAACCAGAGCACTGCAAGGAACACGACGGAAATGAGCAGTTTTGCCGCCGCCTGGCCGCCAAGGCCGAGCGCTGTGTCGCCGGGAGCGCTGAGAGCCGAACCGAGTGGGGTCCACTCGGCAACGGAAGCGATGCGACGCACGATCGGCAGCACCTGGCTTTGCCAGTCGAAGGTCGCCAGTGCCGCGATGGCGATGGCGCCGATGACGAGCACGCCGACGGCGATGTTGCCTACACCATCCCGGGCGCGACTGCTCGACAGAAAGGTGGAGGAAAGAGCCGTCGAGACCCTCGCCGCGAGCACACAGGTGGGGACGATCACGATCGCGCTGAGAATCGCCACGAGCACCGGAAGGGGCCCCCGACTCCAGGTCGCTATCTGAGCGATCGCGAGCACGACAGCAGCGAAAGCCGGCACGCTCAGGCTCGCAGCGACCGCCAGCCGCAGCGCGAGCGGCGTCGCAGGGATTCCCAACAGCGCAAATCGGCGGGGATCGATGGTGTCGTCGATGCCGAACGCCATAGGGAGCGTCAGAAAACCGAGAACCACGCCCGACCCGACGACGACGACCACGACTCGCGCAACATCCGGCGTCGCGGAGCGCAGGTCGACGAGCCCGGCCGCGAGAATCACCGTCGTCGCGACTCCCCACAGCAGGGAGAGCACCATCCCGATGCGCTGCGCTGGGCCGCGCCTGAAGGTGTTCGCGACGATGGTCAGCTTCAGTCGGAGAAACTGTGCAACCACTGCAGCCCCTCCGACACTTCGACTCCGCCGGTCAGTTCGATGAACCGCTCCTCGAGAGACTTGCCGTTCCTGACCTCGTCGATCGTGCCATCGGCGAGGATCTGGCCGTTCACGACCACGGCGACGTGGTCGCACATGCGCTGCACCATATCCATGCTGTGGCTTGACAGCACGACCGTTCCGCCCGCCGCCGCATAGTTCTTGAGGATCTCGGTCACCGTCGCCGCCGATACCGGATCGACCGATTCGAACGGCTCGTCGAGCACGAGCATGCGGGGGGAATGGATCATCGCCGCGGCGAGCGCGATCTTCTTCGTCATTCCGGCGGAGTAGTCGGTGACGAGTCGGCCCATCGACTCCTCGAGGCCGAAAGCCTGGGCGAGGTCGGCGCTGCGCTTGCGCACCACCGATGCGTCGAGACCGCGGAGGATTCCCGAGTAATAGAGAAGCTGCGCTCCGGTGAGACGGTCGAACAGGCGCAAACGGTCGGGCAGGACACCCATTTGCCGTTTCGCCGCGGCCGGGTCACCCCATACATCGGTTCCGTGCACGATGACGCTGCCGGAGTCCGGGCGGAGCAGACCGGTGATCATCGACAACGTGGTGGTCTTACCAGCTCCGTTGGGGCCGACAATTCCGTAGAAGTCCCCGGCCCTGACCTCGAGATCGATCGATGCGACGGCGACGGTCTCATCGAAACGCTTGGAGAGACCCGTGACAGAGAGCACGATGTCGTGGGCCCCACGGTGCGGGGCTTCTTCGGCGGACAGCTCGACGGCGGCGTCCGGCGCGATGTCATCCGGCGCGATGTAATCCGTTACCTGCATCGAGGTGTCTGACGGGATCTCGACATCGGGATCTTCCGAGGTTTTCGCGAGTTCGGCTATCGCCTCGGCTTCCGCCACCTTTGCTGCCCTGGTGGCCCTGGCGGCGGCGAGAGACTCGCGTAATTCCGAGACGCGGGACTGTGAGGCAGAACCCACTCGCTTCGCCCATGCTGAGGCTCCGGCCAGTGCGGCCTGGGTTGCACTCGGCCCGTCAGGCTTCGATGCCACCTCCCCGGTGGGTTCGGACACGTCTTCGGCAGACCCATCGGCCGCGATGACGGAGGTGGGTTCCTCGAGGGGCTCGTCGACGGGGGTCGTGGCCACTGGGTGGTCGGGTGCGGCGTCGTCGGGTGCGTCGCCGTTAGGTGCGTCGCCGGCCTCGACCGGCTCCACGGCAGCAGTGTCGCTCTCCCGAGCGGATGCGTCATCAGCGGCAGTTTCTTCGCCGACCGGTGTCTCGAGAACCGGCACTTCTGGCCCAGGCGTTTCCCCTACCGGTGTCTCTGCGACGGTGTTCTCGACCACGGCGTCATCGAGCTGCGGCATCTCTACCGGCGACACCGTTGCCTCGGGGGCGGGCGTCGCGCTGGCCGGCTTACGAGGAGCCGGGGTCTTGCGCGGCGTCGTCGACCGCGCGGCTGCCGGGCGTGTAGCTGCCGGGGTGGTGCGAGCGCTCGAGGACCGCGGAGTAGTCGTGCGCTTCGCCGCAGGAGTTTTCGCGGCCGAAGCCTTCTCGGCCGAAGCCTTTGCAGTTGGAGCCTTCGCTGACGTGGCCTTCGCGGTCGGGGCCGGATCTCCCACAGCGCCGTCGGCAACGGCTGGGGACGCAGCCGCCGATGTCGCGGCGGGCTTGCGGGGCGTTGTTGCCCGCGGGGCGGCAGGCTTGCGAACGGGCTTGGACGCTGCAGGAGCATCGTCCGTCCCCGCAGCCGGTGTTACACCCTCTTGGGAAGAGTCTGAGGATGCCGCGGCAGAAGCCGCGCGCGACGCTGCTGTCGATCGGGCAGCCGCCGGCTTGCGCGGGGCTGCAGGCTTGCGCGGAGCCGACGTACGGGGTGCCGCTGGCTTGCGCGGCGATGGGGTACGCGGTGTCGCACTGGGCTGCGCACCCGGCTGCGCATTGGGCTGTGCACCCGGTTCAGATGCTGGAATCTGCGGCGTTTCGCCCTCGTCGGGTTCTGAGGCATTTTCCACAACTCGAGCGTACCAAGCCTCGTCCCCCTCTGGTCGCGATCACGAACGCACAACGAAGGCGAACTTCTCATACCACTTTCAGTCTGCACAGTTAGTGTGGATAGAAGCACAACGGCGTGTCCTGACTGACAATCACCGGTGAACATCAGGCAAACACTGATGCCACCCGGAATTGCTACTCTTTTCCAGAGACAACCTAGGAGCTCAACGTGACCACGCAGATCGTCATCCTGGCGGCCGGTATGGGCAGTCGACTCGGTCGATCCCTCCCCAAGCCCCTCACTGAATTGGCCGACGGTCGCACCATCATGCGCCAGCAGTTCGACAACATCCATCACGCATTCGGCAATGCCGCCAAAGTGACCATCGTCGTGGGATACAAGCTCGAGCACATCATCGAAGCGTTCCCCGAAGCCTCGTTCGTCTATAACGAGCAGTACGACCAGACCAATACTTCGAAGAGCCTCATGCGCGCACTTCAGGCGTCATCGCCCGGTGGTGTCCTGTGGATGAACGGCGACGTAGTCTTCGACCCCACCGCCCTCGAGCGGGCTGCACGACTCGTCGCACGCGACCAGTCGTTCGTGTCGGTCAACACGGATCGAGTCTCCGACGAAGAAGTGAAGTACACGACCGACGCCGAGGGCTACATCCGCGAGCTCTCCAAGACCGTGAAGGGCGGCCTGGGTGAAGCCGTGGGCATCAACTACATCTCACGCGACGATAAGGCCGTGCTGCTGCGCCAGCTCAAGCGCGTCGGCGACCAGGACTACTTCGAACGCGGCATCGAGCTCGCTATCGAGCAGGATCGCATGCTCGTCGAGCCCATCGACATCTCAGACCTGTACGCGGTCGAGGTCGACTTCGCCGAAGACCTCGAGCGAGCAAACCTCTTCGTCTAGCCTTCACCGGCCAGACCCGCGGGTCGGGCGTGCCGAGACCTCACCCGCTGTCGACGCGTGGGTGAGATCTCGGCAGGTCCAATCCGCGGAAGTCTTGGCGGAGCCCCGCGACACCATACGATAGAGCGCGTGTCAGCCGAAGGGGCCCCACGTCGACTGCGATCGCCGTTTGCCCGATACCGCCAGTCGTTGTGGCTGTTGACCGTTCGCGATCTGCGAGTGCGGTACTCCACCTCGGTGCTCGGCTATTTCTGGTCGATCCTCGACCCGCTCGTCATGGCGGGCATCTACTGGTTCATTTTCACCCAGGTTTTCTCTCGCGGTGCCGGGTCACAGCCCTACATCGTCTTCCTGCTGTGCGCGCTCCTGCCCTGGATGTGGTTCAACGGCGCCGTGTCTGACGCGACGCGCGCGTACATCCGTGAGGCGAAACTCATCCGCTCCACCAAGATCCCGCGCACGATCTGGGTGGCCCGGCTCGTGCTGTCCAAAGGGATCGAGTTCGTCGCGAGCCTGCCCGTGCTCATCATCTTCGGGATCATCACCGGAGCCACGCTCCACTGGCAGGCGGTCTACTTCATCCCCGCGATCATCCTGCAGACCATCCTCACCATGGGGGTCGGGCTGATCGTCGCTCCGCTCGTCGTGTTCTTCCGTGACCTCGAGCGCGCCACGAAGCTCACCCTGCGGTTCCTCTTCTACGCGAGCCCGATCATCTACGGGCTTCCCGACCTGCAGCGCGTCGGCCTCGAATTCATCGGGTCGTTCAACCCCCTTGCCGGCATCTTCTCGCTGTACCGTGCGGCCTATTTCCCCGAGCAGTTGGATGGATATCCCGTGGTGATCGCCGCGCTGATGAGCCTGATCATCCTGGCCGTCGGCATCCTCGTGTTCACCCGCACCGAGCGCGCCGTGCTGAAGGAGATCTGATGCCCGAACAGGTCGAGCCGGTCATCCGCGTGCGGGGTGCCGGCATCCGTTTCCGCCGGAACCGACGTTCACGCCGCAATTTCAAGGACCTGTTCGCCAGCAGGAAGCGCCGCGCCCGTTCCAACGAATTCTGGGCGCTCAGGAACGTCGACTTCGATGTCTATGCGGGCGAGGCGATCGGCGTGGTCGGGCGTAACGGCCAGGGCAAGTCCACGCTGCTCAAGCTCGTCGCCGAAGTGATCCTCGCCGACGAAGGTTCCGTCTCGGTGAGAGGAGGAGTCGCGCCCCTGATCGAGATCACGGGTGGCTTCGTCGACGACCTCACCGTGCGCGAGAACGTCTTCCTCACGGCCGGCCTCCACGGGATGTCGCGCTCCGAGATCACGTCGCAATTCGACGAGATCATCGCCTTCGCCGAGATCGGCGACTTCATCGATACCCCCTACAAGCACCTGTCGAGCGGAATGAAGGTGCGCATCGCGTTCGCCGTGATCTCGCGGCTCGAAGAGCCGATCGTGCTCGTCGACGAGGTGCTTGCGGTGGGAGACAAGGCGTTCCGCGAGAAATGCTACAAACGCATAGAGGAGTTGCTCGCAGGCGGGCGCACCCTCTTCTTCGTCTCACACAACGAGCGGGACCTCAGTCGCTTCTGCTCGCGCGGGTTGTATCTCGATAAAGGCGCCCTCGTGCTCGACGGCCCTATCGACGACGTGCTGGCACGCTACAACGACGACCACGGAATCTGAACCCCCAGTTTCGATTCGACCCCCGCGGTACGGTGGGATCATGGCGAAATCCACCGAGTTGAACGTCTCGAGCCCCTTCGTGGTCAAAGGCATCGACCGTGTGCTCACCGTGCAGCGGCCGGTCGTGCTGGCGCATATCCGGAGCATCCGCAGGGGTCGACCGAACGACAGTCCTGAGGCGATCATCCGCATCCTCGAGCGCCGGTACCTCGCGGCCGTGACCACGGGCGGGGCTCTGGTGGGAGCCAGCGCGGCGATTCCGGCGATCGGAACCGGCGCATCCCTCGCGTTGTCCGGTGCGGAGACCGCAGGGTTTCTGGAAGCGAGCGCCCTCTTCGCGCAGTCTGTCACCGAGATCCACGGGATCGTCGTGGATGATCCCGACCGTGCTCGCGCTCTCGTCATGACGATGGTGCTCGGAACCGCCGGCAGCGATCTCGTGAAGCAGCTGGCCGGGCAGGCAACGGGAAATGGAGCAGCCAAGTCGGCATTCTGGGGCGAGACACTCACGAAGAGCATGCCGAAGGCGGTCATGGGGCCGATCGCCGATCGCATCAAGGTCACGTTCATGAAGAAATTCGCTGTCGCCCAGGGCACGAATGTCGTCGGGCGGCTGATCCCATTCGGCATCGGAGCGGTCATCGGCGGCGGCGGGAATCACATGCTGGGTCGCCAGATCGTGCGCAGTTCCCGTGAAGCATTCGGCCCACCGCCCGCGGTATTTCCGGGAGGGCTCGAACCTGTCGTGAAGCTGCCGAAGGAGCCCAAAGCGGTCAAGCCGCCGAAACCCGCGAAAGTTCCCCGCGAGCCTGGGGCGCGCCGGGAGATCCGCGTGCCGCTGCCGACGATTCGGCTGAAGCGTCGCTCACGCCCCGAAGCCATCGATCCGCTGGCTGCTCCGGATCCGCTCGGCACTGATCCGCTCGGCACTGATCCACTCACTCCCCCGCGCTAGCCGCCAGGAACACGAGCTCAGTTCCGGTCTCCCTCATCGGTGGCGAGATCGTCGAAGGGGTCGTACGGGTCATCATCGTCAGCTTCGGCATGGATGGCGTTGTGCGTCTCCCACTCGGTCATCAACCTGCTGATCGCCGCTCGGAACCGCTCGGTGGCGACACCTTCCGACGTGTCTCCGAAGTGGCGCTCCACCCAGTACAGCAAGCGTCGGTGGGCTTCCTCGTCGACCTGCACACGCTCGACGATCGCCACGACATCGGCGGAATCCGAGCTGGACAGCCACTCGGCCGCACCCAGATATCCACTCTCGTCGACATCGGCCTCAGGCGACACCGGTCTCGTGACAAGCAACGGCTTGCCGGTGGCAAGCCTGTCGTAGACCATCGCTGAGATGTCGGTGATCGCGACATCCGCAGCACCGAGCTGCCATCCGAGTTGTGCGCTGTCGTCATAGACGTGCTGGGCACTGGGGTCATTCGCGTTGGCCTTCGCGATGGCGGCGATGATCGCCAGATTCGCGGCTTTGTACTCGAGATCGATGACGCCGCTGCGAGGGTGCGGACGGTAGATCACCCTGTGCTCACCGGTAGCCAGCAGCGCGGTGACGATGCTGACCCCGTGGCTGGCGATGGAACCGTAGGCCGCCGCGGCGCGATCCCCCTCCCACGTCGGGGCGTACAACACGACGGTGCGGTCATCCGGGGTGAAGGGCAGAACGCCGGTCAGGTGATCGGCCTGCGGTCGCCCGATCATGATCGCGCGCTTCTCGAGGTCGAAATCCCACAGCTTATGGCTGAGCCGTTCCAGGGCTGCTTCCCCCGCGACGAAGCTGTAGTCGTAGGCCTTGAACTGGTTCGTCGACATGTACATCTTGTCGCTCTCACCGTGGTTGATGAACACGTGCCACATGCGGCCGTAGCGGAACATCTGGAAGTTGCGAGAGTTCTGGTTCACATAGAACACGATGCGGATCTGCTGGCTGTGCACGAACGACTCGAGGTCGACGACATTACGCAGATAGAACGCATCGACCGGCGACTCTTCCCAGAGCTTCAACACCGTAGCTGGCGATCGCGCGATGATGGCGACGGGCCAGGTGTCCGCGAGCTCTGCGAGCGGCGCGTACCACTGCCTGATCTGGTACATGTTGACGACGGAATCCGCGAAGTACACGGCGATCCTGACCGAGCCGGCCGCGGGTTGCGGATGCAGCCTGGCCATTCGGGCGATCTGCGCCCTGTCTCGCCGCGAGGTGACGAGGTCTGCTACCGTGCGTCCGAACAGTCGAATGTCACGAACAATTGGCATTGAGTCCTCCCAGGCATCCTCAGAAAATCAGGTGCGATCCCATTAAATCAGGGGTGGGCGACCGGCACGTGCCATGCGCCAGACCGTGACCCACGTGATGCGGCGACGTGCACCCGGATTCTCACGCCAGCCCGCCATCCATCCACCGAACCAGGCGCGGAGGCCCTGCGGTCGTTTCACCGACCTGATCAGCTGGATTCCCGTCCAGCTTCCTACGTAGAACGGCACGATCGGCCACGGCAGGTTGCGCCTCGCCAGCCACACGCGGTTGCGGGCGTTGAGCCTGAAATAGTATTCGTGTCGCGTGGGCTCGATCGCCGGATGATTGGCCACGAGGTCGCCGGCGTACAGAACACGAAGCCCCTGGTCCCAGACTCGCCAGGCCAGCTCGATGCCCTCGTGGGCATAGAAGAATGGATCGGCCCACCCACCCGTCGCGTCGAACACCGCTCGCGGCAGAAGGGTCGCCCCTTCCCACACCGAGAAGACATCGCCGGATTCGGTCGCCAGCCCTTTCCTGATGCGGGGAATCCAGCGTCGGGGGTTCTCGACTCCCGTCGGATCCTCGACCCGGGGCTGCAGCAGCCCTATGCTCGGATCCGCCCTGAGCTTTGCGACGGCATCGGCCAGGAACGTCGGGGATGGGATGCTCGCGTCATCGTCGAGGAAGAAGATGTACTCGCCGCTGACGTGGTCGGCTCCACGGTTGCGTCCGGCCGGAATGCCCAGGTTCTCGGGTAGGAACACTGTGGAGACATCAGCGGGAACCCCCGTGGGCTGCCAGGAATTGCCGACCACGACCACGTCGAGAGTGACTCCGGTCTGGGCGGCGAGGCTGGCGAGACCCCTGGCGAGGTCATCCGGTCGCTTGCCCATCGACAGGGAGACCACGCCGATGGTGGGGCGGTCTGCGGGCGAGGCCACTGGCGAACTCAGGATCGCACCCGCTTCGACGCCATGATGGCGACGAAATGTCCGATCAGGGCCAGCACCGCGAGCGGCAGAAGGATGAGAAGCAGCCCGCGCTCCGCCGCCAGGGCGGGAAGGAAGAGGCCGACCACGGCCGCCGCGAACGCCAGCATCGTGAGCTCGACCGAATGGTAGAGGCGGTGGAATGGCACGAATCGCGCCAGCCTGCGCAGTCGGGCGACGAGTCGCTGGCTCGGCTCGGCTTCGCCCTTCCGGTCGCTCAGCTTGTCGAGACCGGCGTTGGCCCTGGCCACGTGCACCATGTCGTTGAGCGCCTTGTTGAGCACGATGACGAGCGCCAGGGCGAATCCCGCGGTGGTCCAGGCGAAGTCGGGCGGGAACTCGAGCGGCCAGCCCGCGGCGCGGATCCCCAGGGCGATCGGGATGAGCGCCTCGGTCGAATAGTGGCCGACCTTATCGAGGAACACACCGGCGGGAGACTTCGTGTTGCGCCAGCGTGCGACTTCGCCGTCGGAACAGTCCACGAGCATCTGCAGCTGGCCGAGGACGAGCGCGAGCGCGGCTCCCCCGATCCCGGGCACCAGCAGCGCAGCCGCTGTCGACCATCCGACGAGGATCATCAGGCCGGTGACGCCGTTCGCGCTGATGCTGGTCTTGAGGAGCATCCAGGTCAGGTAGGGCGAAAGATCGCGCAGGTACAGCGACGCCGTCCAGTGTTCAGCGTTCGCGCGCAGGCGCACCTCGGGAGGCTGAGTCACTTCACGCAACTGCTCGATCGACGTGGGGCGGCCGTCCATGGTCACCTTCCCGTGCGCTCGGTGATATTCCTGGTGAGTTTCAGGAAGCCCAGGAGGAATCCGATACCCCATCCGAAGTGGATGCACGGCAAGACTATGAGATACCAGAGCCCGGTGACGATACCCCCGCTCGCCGCCCGCACTGAGGCAGCGATTACCACGAGCAGATAGAGGGCGGGAACCACGAACGCGAGAGCCAGTAACGGCACCCCGGCGACGAGGCCCACGATTCCGAGGATGAGCGTCGCGACGATACCGAGCACGGCTGCTGGGGGCACGAAATAGCGAAGACTGTTTGCCGTTCCGAATCGTCGGGCCAGCTCTCCCCGCCACATTCCGGTCGCCACGAACTGGCGGATGAGCTTGCGGAGACTCGAGCGGGGACGGTAGACGACAGTCAACTCGGGCGTGAACCACACAGTTCCGCCCGTGGCGCGAAGGCGACGGTTGAGCTCCCAGTCCTGGCCACGCTTGATGCCCTCGTCGAACAGGCCGACCTCGACCAGCCTGTCCCGTCGGAAGACCCCCAGGTACGCGGTATCCGCCGGGCCGGCTTTGCCGCCCACGTGATGCTGCGTTCCGCCGAGCCCTTCCGGCGAGCCGTAGGCGTGGGCCACAGCCTTCTCGAACGGGGTGTCGCCGACGGCTTTCATGATGCCGCCGACGTTGTCAGCGCCCGTGGCGAGAAGAGTGGCCACAGCGATCCGCGTGTAGTCAGGGGGCAGCACCGAATGGGCGTCGACGCGGACGACGACGGGATGGGTGGATGCTCGGATCGCGGCGTTGAGCCCGCCCGGCGTCGACCCCAGTTCGTTCGGGATGCGCCGGATCCTCGGATCGATCGCAGCCATGGCCGCTATGACGTCGTTCGTGCCATCGACGCTCGGACCGAGCGCGAGCACGACCTCGAACGGTCCCTCGTAGTCCTGCGCGATGAGGCTGTCGACGGCTGCCTCGATATGGTCCACCTCATTGAGCACAGGCATCACGTATGAGACGCCGGGAGGGGCGTCGGACTGCTGCGCCATGGGGTCCAATACGTCAGTTCGGTAAGACTTTCGAGCCTAGCAGCGACACGCAAATGGAGCGGGACCGCCGGTACACCGACGATCCCGCTCCAGATGGAGGGACCCTACTGAAGCTCTCCCAGGGTGACGTCTGCCTGCGCGGCCTTGCCGTCACGCACATAGGTGACCGTCGCTGACGCACCCGCGGCGAGCGCGCGAACCTGAGCCGTCAGGTCGGTCTTGCCGGTGACGGGAATGCCGTCGAGCTTGGTGATGACGTCGCCGACCTGCAGTCCGCCCGCGGCTGCCGCGCCGCCGGCCGAGATCTCCTTCACGACTGCTCCGACGACCTGGCTCTCGGTGCTCGAGGTGGCCTCATCCGTCACGTCACCGACTGAAGCGCCCAGCAGGCCGTGGGTGGCAGAGCCGGTGGCGATGATCTCGTCTGCCACGCGCTGCGCGAGGTTGGCGGGGATAGCGAACCCGACGCCGATGCTGCCGGCCTGGCTGCTCGCGCTGGAACCGCCGGCCGACGCGATGGCCACGTTGACCCCGATGATCTTGCCGTCGGAGTCCAGCAGCGCGCCACCGGAGTTACCCGGGTTGATCGCGGCATCCGTCTGGATGACCGACAGGGCGATCGTCGATGATGACGACGCGTTCGGGGTCTGGCCCGGAAGGTCGAAGTTGAACAGTCCATACGGGTCCTGCTGGGGGTCCGGCGCCTGGTCTCCGGTGTCGGGCACCGCGGATGAAGCAATGGTGATGCTGCGGTTGAGGGCGCTGACGATTCCGTTAGTAACAGTGCCGGCAAGGCCGAGCGGTGCGCCGATCGCGATTGCGGTGTCGCCGACATTGAGGTCGGAGGAGTCAGCGAATTCGGCAGGCTGGAGGTCGTCGACGCCGTCGATCTTGAGGACGGCGAGGTCGGAGATCGGATCCGTGCCGACGATGGTCGCATTCAGCAGGCGACCGTCGTTGGTGGTCACCTTGACCGACGTATCCCCCGCGGCACCATCGAGGGTGACCACGTGGGTGTTGGTCAGAACGTAGCCGTCTTTGCTCAGGATGATCCCAGAGCCGGTTCCCCCGGAGTTGCTGGATGCCACGCTGATGGTCACCACAGACGGAGACGCCTTTGCTGCCACAGCAGTGATCTCGTTGACGCTCTTCGTGTCGTTCACCGTGATGGTGGTGGGGCTCGCGTTTCCGACCACGGGCGCTGAGGCGGTGTTGGAGATGGCCCACATCGTGGCTCCGGCGCCTGACACGCCACCGATAAGTGCGCCGACGGCGAGCGCTGCGACGAGTCCTACCGCAGCCTTGCGCTTGGGCGAGCTGGAGGCCGGGGCACGGAAGGCCTCACCGGTGTGCTGGGGTGGCGGCGGCCCCTGCGGGTAGACGGGCGGTGCCGGCGTAAGCTCGGACCGCTGGGCGACTGGGGGGAGCTGGGTGGTCGCGGCCGTGGGCGCGGCGACAGGAGCCGATGCGGGCACAGCGGGCGGCTGCGGCGGGGTGGGAGCGAGCGGCTGGTCGGGGCGAGCGGCTTCGGGAGCGGATTCCGGTGTGGCGCCTCCCCCGGCGCTCGGGTCGGGCTGCTGCGTCACGTCAGGCTCTTCAGCAGGGTTGTGGTTGTCAGCAGGGGTGTGATCTTCTGCGGGCACCTGGGGGTTTTCGGTCATGGGAACTGCTCCTTTCAACGGTGTAAGCATCCACCGCTAACCTGAGCGTTGTATTTGGACGCGCCGTGAGCGCGCCGCAGCTTTATGAGGGAGTGTCAGCAGCCCGGACCACGCGGATTCACTGTACATTCACGCTCGACCAGCACCGTCGTCGCGTTTCCCGCGGTGGCGGTGAGCCGGTTGGACGGCACAGCCAGGGTGCCACTGATCGGGGTCCATCCCCCGGCACCGAACCGGTATTCGGGCGCATACAACACCGAAAGGTCGATCACGTACGTTCCGGGAGACCGATAGATGTGGCTTCCGGATGTCGGGCTGAACTCCGCGACGCCCGACGCCGCCCACGACGCTCCAGGGGTGCTGAGGGTCTTAGAGGTGCCGTCACCGTAGTTCCAGCGCCACGCCACCGGCGTGAACCGGACTGACGCCGGCTGCCCCAGCAGCACGCCATCCACCACCTGCCGAGTCGAGTCTGCGAAAAAGTTGGTGTCGAGGCCGACGATCATCCAGCCATTCGGCTCCATCCCCGCGACATCTGCCGACGGACGGAAGTTCGCGATGTCGGAAAGGGTGATGGGCAGCACCGGTGAGGTGATCGTAAACGGGTCGCGGCCCGCACCGAATCCCTGGCAGGGCCCACTGGGGGCCGGAGCTATGCAGACCTCGTCCTCCGGCACGGGGTCGTTGACACCGCCCCCGTCGATGCCCTCCCCCGGCTGCCGTGGAGAACCCGGCTGGTTGACGTCGATGCCGATCGTTACGTCGTCGTCGCCTAGGCCTGCGGTTACGCCCCCGCACAAGCCAATTATCGCGTCGGAAGGTAAGCAATTAGAAAGAACAGACCATGAAGCGGCGGGAATCGCAGTAACGGCTAGTGACGCGGATATGGCCGCCGTCAGCAGAAGTTGGTACCGGACCATGGCTCGCTCCTCGCCAGTTTTAGCTCAATTGGCATCGAAAAATATGCCTCGAAAGCAATTTCGAGCGGAAGTCGGTCCGTTCGATCGTCCGGAGTCACGACTAATCCAGCTTCATCGAGCGCGCGCACCTTTGAAACATCTAGACAAAGGTAAAGGTCGATGAACACTGCATCTGTACCTTGGTCGACTTGAATCAGACCTACCTCGTCAAAAGTCGAAGTACCTTCCGCTCGAAGTCCCATTTTTCGGTACACAGCAAAGGACTCGGCAGCGTTCGCCTGTTGATCAGCAGTAACAAAAGGCTCGAGTCGTTCGGGGTTCGCACCGCCGTCAGCGGCGATCTGATCCGACATTGCGAGGTACGCGGCATAGGCCGCCGTGGCGGCGGCCAGCGCCTCCTCGTCGGTGGCGAAGATCGGCGCGGCGGTAGGTTCGGGCGGTGTCGTTGCGGTGGGCTGCTGCGGGAGGCATCCACTCAGCAGCACGGCAGCGAGAGCCACTGTGGCCACCATCGACGCTGTGCGCATGACCACACGCTAGCGCTCAGGCGAGCAGCGCGCCCGAAACTTTCCACACCGCAAACTCGACCGCACGGCCCAGCCGTAAACTCGGGGTGTGAGTGTTCGTGGATCCTGGGAGCGTGCCGCGAGGGGTGCGATGCTTCTCGGGGGCGACGGTGAGTTGCGCCAGACCATCTTCGGCGAGATGTCTGCCCTTGCCGCGAGCACCGGTGCGATCAACCTCGGCCAGGGTTTTCCTGACGAAGACGGCCCCATCGAGGTGCTGGATGCCGCCCGCCAGGCCATCAGGGACGGAGCCAACCAGTACCCGCCGGCGCTGGGCATGCCGGTGCTGCGCGAGGCGATCGCCGCCCACCAGCAGAGGTTCTACGGACTCCGCGTGGATGCCGACAGGCAGGTGCTCGTCACCGCCGGCGCCACAGAAGCTCTCGCGGCGACCATCCTCGCGCTGACGGAAGAGGGCGACGAGGTGCTCACCCTCGAACCGTTCTACGACGCCTACGGCGCGATGATCGCCTTCGGCAAATCCACCCATGTCACGGTGCCGCTGAGGGCGCCGGAGTTCCTGCCCGACCACGATGACCTGCGTGCTGCCGTCACGGACCGGACCCGGCTCATCCTGATCAACTCGCCGCACAACCCGACCGGGTCGGTGCTTCCGCGGGAGACGCTCGAGCTGATCATCGCGCTGGCGTACGAGCATGACGCGCTGATCGTCACCGACGAGGTCTACGAGCACCTCACGTTCGGGCAGGGAGAAGCAGGGGTGGAGCACATCCCGATCTCGAGCCTCCCCGGCGGCTTCGACCGCACGATCACCATCTCCAGCGGCGGCAAGACGTTCAGCACCACCGGCTGGAAGATCGGCTGGATTATTGCCCCGCAGCCGATCCTGCAGGCGATCCTCGCCGTCAAGCAATACCTCACCTACGTGAACGGTGCACCCTTCCAGCCGGCGATAGCGGTGGGGCTCGGGCTTCCGGACGAATTCTTCAGCGGCGTGGCATCCACTCTGAAACGCAAGAGCGAGATCCTGAGTGACGGGCTCACCTCGGCCGGCTTCACCGTCAGCACGCCACAGGCTGGATACTTCGTGATCGCGGATGCCTCGGCGCTCGGCGTCAGCGATGCAGCCGAGTTCTGCCGGGCTCTGCCGTCCCTGGCGGGAGTTGCCGCCGTTCCCGTGAGCGCTTTCGTTCATCCCGAACGCCGTAAAGGATTCGAGACGCTCCTGCGATTCGCTTTCTGCAAGAAAATCGACGTACTCGAGCGTGCTGCGGCCCAACTCGCGGAGCTGCGCCTCACCTGATGTACTCCAAGGCCGCCCAAACTCCACTTTCTGCGCGCAGGTGAGCCGGAACGGTCGAAACTGGAGTTTCACGGGCGTAATCGTGCGCTAGAGCGCGTGGATGCCGAACCTGCGCAGCGTCAACGCCGGGTTGACGCGACGGACGGCCGCGACGCGCTCCGGCGACAGCTCGGCCACCGCGATGCCCTGCTCCTCGCCGATCGTCACAAGCTCGACGCCCATGGGATCGACGACCATGCTGTTGCCCACGCCGATCGGCGGGGCGTGATCGGCCGCGGCGACGTAGACGGTGTTCTCGAGGGCACGTGCGGTGACGAGCGTGCGCCAGTGGTGCTCCTTGAGCGGCCCGCGCACCCACTCGGCGGGCACCAGCAGCAGGTCGGCGCCGGCATCGACGAGCTGGCGCGACACCTCGGGGAACCGGATGTCGTAACACGTCTGCATGCCCACGGTGAAGCCCTCCCACGGGAAGGTCTGTGGCGGCGCAATATCCCCGGCACGTACGTGGTCAGACTCCCGCTGCCCGAACGCGTCGTAGAGGTGCAGCTTTCGGTACGTGGCCACCACGGCCCCGGCCGGCGACACGGCGACCAGCGTGTTGCTCACGTGCGTGGCATCCATCGTTTCGAGCATGCCCGCCACCAGGTGGATGCCCAGTGTCGACGCGATCTCTTTCAGCGCACTCACGAACGTACCGTCGAGGCTCTCGGCGGCGGCGAGCGATGCCGCGCCGAGCGCCGGTTCGAAGAACGACGAGTATTCCGGAAACACCACGAGCGTCGCCCCCCGTGTTGCAGCGCTCTCGGAAAACGTCCGGATGACCGCGAGATTCGCTGAGACGTCTGCGCCCGGTGCGAACTGGCAGACCGCGGCGAAACTCACGCCGACTGCCACCAGTCGTCGAACGGCGACACCGGCACCGTGCGCTTGTGGCGGGTGTTGATGTAGCGGGTCTCGATGGCGACGGCGACGGACTCCGGAACTTCCTTGCCCTCGAGATAGTCGTCGATGTCGGAGTAGCTCAGGCCGAGGTTCGCCTCATCGGTCTGGCCGGGGGTGTCATCGAGCAGGTCGGCCGTCGGCAGCTTGAGGTACAGGCGCTCGGGCGCGTCGAGGTGCTCCAGCAGCGCGCGACCCTGGCGCTTGCTCAGGCCGGTCAGGGGCAGGATGTCGGCACCGCCGTCCCCGAACTTCGTGAAGAACCCGGTGACGGCTTCTGCGGCGTGGTCGGTGCCCACGACGAGAAGGCTCGACTGGCCGGCGAGCGCGTACTGCGCCACCATCCTGGAGCGCGCCTTGACGTTGCCCTTGGTGAAGTCGAGCATCTCGGCTCCCGTCGCGTCGAGGTATTCGGCCTCGAACCCGTCGACGGCGCGGTGGATGTTGAAGGTCACCTGCTTGTCCGGCACGATGAACGCGAGCGCGAGCTGGGCGTCATCCTCGTCGGCCTGGACGTTGTAGGGCAGGCGCACCGCGGTGAATTCGGCGGCGGTGCCTTCGGCGCGAAGCTCCTCGGCAGCGAGCTGGCAGAGTCGACCGGCGAGGGAGGAATCCTGCCCGCCACTAATGCCGAGCACGAAGCCTGCGGCGCCACTGACGCGGAGGTATTCCTTGAGGAAGTCGATGCGCATGCGCACCTGGTCTGCCGGGACGATCACCGGCTGCACGTTCAGGTCGTAGATGATTCTTGCCTGCAGGGGGGTCATTGTAAGAATCTACCGTCCCCTCACCGCGGTCGTTTAATCGCTAAGCAATCCCCCAGCAATCGTCGCGCCGATACCATCGAGCGGTGCCCATGCTGCCCCCGTTCATCCACGTCAGGTGGCAGCGCCCCGGGCTCGAGCCGGCTCAGCGCGACACGGCACTGGCGATGCTCAGCGATGCTGAACTCTCCAGGCCCAGCAGTGACAGCTTCCTGCAGGGACGGATGCTGCTGCGCACGTTCGCGGGCGAACTGCTGGGTCTCGACCCCCGTGCCGTGCCGCTCAGCGCGACCTGTGCGGATTGCGGGGGGCCGCACGGCCAGCCGAGGATTCCCGGTCTCACCGTGAGCCTGTCGCACTGTGCCGCGGCCGTGGTCGCGGTCGCCGCCGTGGAGGGGAACCTCGGGGTCGACGTCGAGCCGCTCGCCGGTTCCGCGGAGCGGGCGGCCGCGATCGCCTCGGTGGCGGGGGCCGGTGGCATCCGACGATGGACCTCGGTGGAGGCCGTGCTGAAGTGCGACGGACGGGGGTTGCGCGTGGACCCCCGGGACGTGGAGGTCACCTCCGACAGCGCGACTCTCGGCGACGCGCGGTATGAGTTGTGGCATCCTGCACTGGCCACCGACCTGCACGCGACGGTAGCCTGGCGCGCCGACTGACGTCGACACTGAGGTCGAGATGACGCAAACGGCTGCCATCGGAGCCCGGTAGCCGCCATTGGCGTCAACTCGACAAGCGGAAGCGGAAGCGGAAGCGGGAGTGGGAGTGGGAGCGGAAGCGGGAACGGAGGCGCGGCGGAAGCGGGCTGAAAGGCTGGTCAGGGCAGCCGAGGCACTGGCCGGTCGAACAGCCAGGCGTCGAACAGCTCATCGAGCGGGGTCTCGGAGTAGCCGGCGGCGAGCGCCCTGAAGTCGTCGGTGCCGACGATGCCGAACCGGTTCTTCCTGGTCCACTCCCGCACGAGGTCGAAGAACTTCTCGTCACCGATGGTCCGCCGAAGCGCATGCAGCGTGAGCGCACCCCGCTTGTAGACCCTGTCGTCGAACATGAGCACGGGCCCGGGGTCGCCGACGATGATGTCGGTCGACTGGCCCACGAGGCCGCGGCGGAACTGGCGGGCCAGCGAGTCCGCCGACTGGCCGCCCTGGTGTTCGGACCAGAGCCACTCTGCATAGCAGGCGAAGCCCTCGTTGAGCCAGATGTGCTTCCACGATTCGAGACCGACACTGTTGCCGAACCACTGATGGGCGAGTTCGTGGGCGACGAGTCGCTCGACCAGCCCGATGCCGCCAGCGTGGTTCGAGCCGAAGATGGCCATCGCTTGCGCTTCGAGCGGGATCTCGAGCTCATCGGCGGTAACGATCACGGTGTACGCCGGGAACGGGTACGGGCCGAAGGAGCTCTCGAACAGCTCCATCATGACGGGCAGTTTCGAGAAATCGGCGAGCACGCCCTCACGCAGGCCCTGCGGATACACGAGAGCTCCCGGTACTGAACCGAGCTCAATCGGGGTGCGGACGTAGCGGCCGATCTGCAGCGTCACGAGGTAGCTGGCTGTTGGTTCTGCCTGCTCAAACGTCCAGTATCCGCGGCCCGACGACACGGTGTGGCGGGTCTGCACCCCGGTGCCGACGACGGTGTAACCCTGCTCAGTCACCACCCGGATGCCGTAACTCGCCCTGTCGGCGACGTCGTCGTTGCAGGGATACCAGCTCGGCGAACCCGACGGCTGAGAGGCGACGAGCACGCCGTCATCCAGCTCCTCCCAGCCCACCGGACCCCACGTGCTCGGTCGCGGCACGGGCGAACCCGAATATTCGATGACCACGATGAACGGCGTGTCAGCCGCGATCGGGGTGGCAGGAGTGACGGTGAGCTTGTTGGTCGTCTGCCGGAACGTCGATCCACGCTGGCCTTCGATGCGCAACTTGTCGACGCGCAGGCGCGAGAGGTCGAAGCTGAACTTCTCGAGCACCTGGGTGCTGGTCGCGCGGATGATGGCCGTGCCATCCAGCCTGTTGGTCGCGACGCGGTAGCGGATGTCGAGTTCGTAGCGGTCGACGCCGTATCCACCGTTCCCGTTGCCCGGGAGGTAGCTGTCGCCCGCGGTCGCCGCCCCAATGCTCGGCAGCGACTTCATGAGACCTTCGCGTGGTAGTCCGCGAAGCGCACCTCTCGCCACGGGCCGATGGGATTACCGCTCCAACGGCTGCCGACCGGCACCAGTTCGCCTCGCATGACGAGTGACGCCGGGCCGACCGTGCCGTGGTCGCCGATGGTCGCGGCGGGAAGGATGACGCTATGCGGGCCGAGAGTCGCGCCGTCGTGCAGCGTCACAATATCCATACTCATGATTCGATCATGAAACAGGTGGGTCTGCACAACGCAGCCCCGGTTGACGGTCGAGCCGTCGCCGAGGTGTGCCAGGTCGGCTTCGGGCAGCCAGTACGTCTCGCACCAGACCCCGCGGCCGATCTTCGCACCGAGGCTGCGCAGCCACCAGACGAGCGCCGGGGTGCCGGTTGCCGCCTGTGCGAACCAGGGTGCCGCGACCATCTCGACGAACGTGTCTGCCACTTCGGTGCGCCAGACGAACGATGACCAGAGTGGATGCTCCCCCACCCGAATGCGCCCGACGAAGATCCACTTCGCCGCCGTGCTGGCCGCGGCGGCCACCGCCCCTGCGACGAGCATGACGATACCGCTCACCAGCGCCGTGGCGATGGCCCCGAACGTGACCGTGAGCGCGGCGAGGGCGAACAGCACGCCGAGGCCGATGCCGTACGAGACGATGACGGGAAGCACGCGCAGCAGCTCCCAGAGCGCCCGGGCGATGCGCAGCCTGAACGGTGGGCTGAACGTGCGGCTGTCATCGGCGGCGGCGACCGTGCGGCGCAGGCGCACCGGAGGCGAGCCGAGCCACGACGATCCGGCCTTGGATTTGCGGGGTGCCGCCGACAGCACGGCCACCAGGCCGTCTTTGGGAACCTTGTGTCCGCCGGCCGCCATGCCGGAATTGCCGATGAACGCGCGCTTGCCGATATCCGCTTCGCCCACGCGCACCCAGCCGCCACCGAGTTCGTAGGAGGCGATCATGGTGTCGTCAGCGAGGAACGCGCCATCACGGATGGTGGTCATCGACGGGAGCAGCAACACCGTCGAGGCTTCGACATTGCGCCCGACTGTCGCTCCGAGCATCCTGAGCCAGACGGGGGTGAAGAGACTCGCGTAGAGCGGGAACAGCAGGGTGCGCGACAGGTCGAGCAGGCGTTCGATGCTCCACACCTGCCAGCCGGTGCGGCTGCGCACGCCGAAGATGCCGGGCGTCACGCCGATGCTCAGCAGCCTGGTCAGGATGACGACGAACGCGGCGAGCACGAGGGCCGAGAGCACGGTGGCCGGCGCCACTGCCGCTGCGGCGCGCCAGGCGGCATCGGCGAGGGTTGGTGCATCACGGATGGCGGCAGCGACCACGAGTCCGCCAGCGGCGAGTGACACGATCGGGATCAGCGAGAGCAGCGTCGACGACAGGCCGAACGCGAACACCCAGCGGCGGCCGCGGGGCGGTCGGTGCTCCGGCCACCATGCGGCGTGCCCTCCGACGCGCTGGGCGGGTGAGCCCTCCCAGCGCTGGCCGGCGGGCACGCGACCGAACACCGCGGAACCCGGCGCGATCTCGGCGTGCTTGCCGACCCGGGTTCCGGCGAGAAGCGTGCTGCGGGCACCGACCGAGCTGTGGGCGCCGATGCGGATCGCGCCGATGCGCAGGGTGTCCCCGTCGATCCAGTAGCCGGTGAGGTCGACTTCGGGCTCGATGGATGCCCCGTATCCGATTTCGAGCATGCCTGTCACCGGGGGCAGGGTGTGCAGGTCGACGTCGTGATCGATTTTCGCGCCGAGCGCACGTGCGTAATAGGTGATCCAGGGTGCGCCGGCGAGACTCACGGCGCCGACGAGATGCGCGGCCTGCTCGGCCAGCCAGAGCCTGAGGTGCACGCTGCCGCCGCGGGGATAGTCTCCGGCGCGCACACCGGCCAGCAGCAATCGCGCGCAGATCACCGCAATGGCCATGCGACCGAGCGGGGTAGCGAAGAGAAGCAGGGCGGGCACCAGCACGACCGGGTCGATCCGCGGAAGCACCTCGAAGCCTGTCGACCAGTTCAGGATCTCGCTCGCGGTCAGCAGGTAGACCAGCCAGCGCATGCCGCTCAGCACATACAGCGGCACTCCGAGCACGGTCTGCAGCACCTGCATGCGGAGCGGTGTCGGGGTGACCCGGTGGTAGTCATCCCGGGGCGCCTCCGGCACCTGCGCGGCCATCGCATCGGCCATCGCGCCGAGCGTCGGATGCGCATAGATCTCCGCGACCGTGAACTCGGGCGCGCGCTGCCTGATCCGGGCGACGAGCTGGGCGGCGGCAAGCGAACCACCGCCGAGGTCGAAGAAGTTGCTCGACAGGTCGGTCACGCCGACACCGAGCACGGACTGCCAGGCCTCGGCGAGAGAGCGCTGGTTGTCGTCGAGCCCCGCGCTGTCTGCCGCGACATCCGGAAGCGGCCACGGCAGGGCGGCCCTGTCGATCTTGCCGGAGGTGCGGGTGGGCAGCTCGTCCACGATCGCGAGTAGCGGCACGAGGGCCGCGGGCAGCTCCTCCCGCAGCCTCACGATCGCTGCCGTGCGGTCGAAGTCGATGGATGCCGCGACCGCGAGGTATCCGACAATGATCTGGTTTCCTGCAGCGGTCTGCCTCACGGCAGCGGCCGCGCCGGAGACGCCCGGGAGCTCCTGCAGGGCCGCCTCGATCTCCCCCAGCTCGATGCGCCGACCGCCGACCTTCACCTGGTCGTCTGCGCGACCCTGGAACACGAGCCCAGCCCGTTCGAAGCGCACGAGGTCTCCACTCCGGTAGGCCCGACTCCACCCCAACTGCTCGTGCTGGGCGTATTTCTCGGCGTCCTTCGCGGGGTCGAGGTAGCGCGCGAGGCCCACGCCGCCGATGACGAGCTCCCCCACCTCACCCTCGGCCACTGGCGTCCCGAGTTCGTCGACGACGGCGAGATCCCAGCCGTCCAGTGGCAACCCGATGCGAACTGGTGCACTGCCATCGAGGATGGCGGCGCACGAGACCACGGTGGCCTCGGTGGGCCCGTAGGTGTTCCACACCTCACGACCATCGACCGCGAGCCGCTCACCGAGTTCGGGCGGGCAGGCCTCACCGCCGAAAATCAGCAGTCGCACGTTCTCGAGCGAATCCGCCGGCCAGAGCGCCGCAAGAGTGGGGACTGTCGAGACGACGGTGATGCCGCGGGACGTCAGCCACGGGCCGAGATCCATTCCGCTGCGCACGAGCGATCGTGGTGCCGGGACGAGACAGGCTCCGCTCGACCAGGCGAGCCACATTTCCTCACAGGAAGCGTCGAATGCCACGGAAAGCCCGGCGAGCACGCGGTCGCCGGGGCCGAGCGGCTCGGCAGCGAGGAAGAGCCTGCGCTCGGCATCCACGAACGCAGCGGCAGAGCGGTGGCTCACCGCGACGCCCTTCGGCGTTCCCGTGGAGCCCGACGTGAAGATGATCCACGCGTCGTTGTCGATGGTCGGCGGTGCGACGAGTTGCGCCATCGCAAGGCTCGCGTGCGGCGGGTTGCCGCCGTACAAGGCAACGGTGGTCTCGGGTTCGCTCGAGAGGGCGAAGGTTCCGGTGCCCGTGATGACGCCGCAGACTCCGGCCTCTCCGAACACCAGATCGGCGCGCTCCTGGGGGTCGTCCGCGTCGACCGGGACGTACGCGGCACCGGCGGCAATCACGGCGAGGATCGAGACGTACAGTTCACGGGAGCCCGACGGCATCCTGATCCCCACACGATCGCCGCGGGCGACTCCTGCACCATTCAGGCGGGCGGCGACCTGGATGACGCGTGCCATCAGCTCGCGGTAGCTGAGGGCTCCCCCGCCGTCGTCGAGCGCCGAAGCCTCGGGATGCGCCGCCGTCGTCTCGCGCAGGATGTCGAGCAGCGTGCGTGGGCCGGGGGCGAGGTGCGACGCCAGCATCAGGCCACTGGGCGGTTGGTCATCCTGGGGCATAGGGCCCCCAGACTATCGGTGACGGGTTTCGGTCCCGTGGCGGTATCGCCGACACAGGCAACGTTAACCACCCGGTCATCTGCCGTTAATCCGTGGCGCACCTCGCCACGCAGACGATTTCGCGGGACACTACGGGTGGTGAACCGGCGCCGGTTCGCTACGAACGCAGGGAGAGACCCATGGCATCAGGTAAGAAGACAGCGTCTAAGAAGACAGCCCCGAAGAAAACCGCGTCGAAGAAGACGGTTTCGGGGAAGACAGGGACGAAGATCGACCGCACCGCCGCGGAGAAGCTCACGCGGAAGACGAACAAGAAGCTCGAAAAGCTCGCAACGGAAGCCGAAGCCATTGCGCGCAAGGCATCAAGGAAGCTCGCGAAGAAGGCCGACAAGCAGAAGGTCACCTCAAAGGCAGAGGCTGCGAAGGCGAAAGCCGCTGCGAAGGCGCAGGCGAAAGCGGACGCGGCGAAAGCTGCCAAGGCCGCCGAGAAGAAGGCGAAGACCGATCGCAAGGCCGCCAAAAAGTCAAAGCCGACTGTGACGAAGACGCCGTTGGTAGCACCTCGCGCACGGGCAACGGGGACCACCACCACGCCGAGCGCCAGCTGGACCGTCGCCCAGCTTCGCGCTCACGCTCGATCGACCGGTCTCACGGGCTACTCACGACTCGGCAAAGACGCGCTGCTCGCTGCCGTCACCGCCAAGCGTTAGCTCACCCGAGCGCGGGCATGACCTCTCGCTCGAACAGCTCGATTCCGCTGCGGTCGTATGCAGCCTCCGGGAAATAGTGGATCTGGTAGCCCAGCCCCCTGGCCGCCATATCGCTGAAGCGCTCGACGAGCTGCTCGGGGGTGCCGACGCCCAGCTCGTTGCCGCTGCGGTAGTCGGCGACGAACTCGGCCGCTTTCGACTCGCCTAGGTACGGGGTCACCCTGGCCTCGATGGCGTCGATCTTCGCCGTTACCTCGGCCTCCGTGGCCGCGATGATGGTGTTGTAGTTCGAGGATCGCACTATCGCGTCGAAGTCTGTTCCTGCATCGGCGCAGTGCTGGCGCAAAAGCTCGCTCTTGGCGTCGAACGTCTCGGGGTCCCCGGCGAAGTTCGTGTATTTCGCATACTCCGCCGCGATGCGCAGCGTGACCTTCTCGCCTCCGCCGGCCACCCACATCGGCGGGCCACCCTGCTGCAAAGGGAGCGGCCTCACGATCGCGCCATCCACCTGGTAGTGCTCGCCGTCGAGGGTTGCGGTGCCGGTCGTCCACGCCTGGCGCATGATCTCGAGCCCCTCACGGAGCTGGGCGAGCCGCTTGCCCGCGGTCGGGAAACCGTAACCGTACGCCCTCCACTCGTGCTCGTACCAGCCGGCACCGATCCCCATCTCGGCACGACCGCCCGAGATGATGTCGACAGTCGCGGCCACTTTGGCGAGATAGGCAGGATTCCGGTAACCCATGCACGTGCACATCTGGCCGAGCCGAACGCGTGACGTCGACGCCGCGAAGGCAGCCATGAGCGTCCAGGCCTCGTGGGTGGCTTCCTCGGTCGCCACGGGCACTGTGTGGAAGTGGTCGTAGACCCAGATGGATTCCCACTGACCCTGGTCGGCGTACGACGCGAGGTCGCTCATGGCCTTCCACTGGTCGGCCGGCTCGATGCCGACGAGGTCATGACGCCAGCCCTGGGGTACGAAAAGTCCGAATCTCATGTTTTCCAGCTAACCACGGGCACGGACCCATCGCACCCCGACATGAGGATTCTACGAAAATGGCGCCCGACCCATCGGGGCCGGACGCCATCAGTCAACGTCGATCTTTACAGCCGCGTCACGGTGTACGCCTTCGTCGTTTCGTTGAACGTGATCCTGTAGGTCGCGTTCGAGCTCACTGCGATGTCGCCGCCGTTCTGCATGGCAGTACCCGTGAGCCCGGCGCCACCGTAGTTGAGGCTCCAGTCACCGCGGACGTCGAACTTGAACCGCTGGCTCGCTGCGGAACCGAATGTCACGCTCGCTGCGGTCCAGACGTTGCCCGACTTCGTCATGGGCGTGCTGAGTGCCCAGTTGTTGTTGGTGCCGCGCAGATAGAGGGATGACCATGCGGTGCCGGCCGGGCGATACTTCTGGATGAATTGCGCGTAGCGGGTCGCCCCCGTGCCCGAGGCCACCTCCCCGACGCGCAACACGGTCATGCCGAGGTATGGATAGTTGTCGAACGCCTGGTTGACGTTGTCCCACCCACCGTTGGAGGTGATGCCACCCGCGAGGGCGTTCTCGCCTTTGATTTTGACGTTCTGACGGCCAGCCTCAGCGCCCACCCACCCGACGAGGGTCTTCGCCTGGGAGTACTGCGGCGCGAAGTTCTCGTCGTTGAATTCGAGGCAGGTGAAGTGCAGGATCGCTGCTCTGCCCGAGTCGGAGACACGGTTGGCGAGCCCGACGATGTTCGCGTAGCCACGACCCTTGTTCGCGGCATACATGTCGACGCTGGTCTGGATGAGGCCAGCGGCCACCTCCGCAGCTCGCGGAGTCGGCCCGGTCATCGACCAGTGCACCCCGGGGATTTTGTAGCCGATCTCGGCACCAGGGAATGACGTTCCAAGCGCCGTGAGCACGGTGTCGAGCATCCGCTCGCCATGATCGACGAGGCTCTTGTTGTACCAGTCGATGAGGTCTTTGCCGTACTTGATGTTGCGGTAGTCACCCGAGGAGAAGAAGAAGCCGGCATTGCTCGGGGGCTGGATCTGGGTTGCCGCCGTGAGGCTCGATCCCCAGGCAGTATTCACGCCGGCGATCGTTCCGTACTTCGCGATCGTCCACTGCTGGAAGCTCTTGATCGCGAGCGGCGAGTACGACTGGAGGGCACCACGGGTGGGATATCCGGAGCCCGAATCGTGACCGTTGTATGACGGATACCTCAGCTCACCGGCCGGGCCGAGCGAGACGTTGATCTCCTGCATGCGCGTGGCGTACGTCGCGCCGTAGCGCGCAACGAAGGACTGCGTGAAGGCCTGATACTCGTTCAGCACGAGCTGGTCGGCCCACCCCTGCACTGTCTCGTTCGAGAAGTTGCCCTGCTCGCTGCGGTGCTTCAGGCCGTTGCCGTCGAGTGTGACCCCGTTGAGCGTCGCGCCGGTGTACTTGCCCGAGAGCCAGGACGGCAGCGGGATGTTGCACGTGTCGCCGACGTTGCCACCACACTGGTGGAACGAGAAGATCGGCACGATGTCGAGCCCGCGGCTGGTGATCGCGGTGAACACCTGGTCGTAGTAGCTCCAGTTGAACTGGTTGTCGCCGGCGGCCTCGACCTTGCCCCACCAGACGTCGACCGTGACGGCGTCGACTCCATAGGCCTTGACCGTGGCCAGCTGGTTGCCGAATTGCGTGAAGTCGCTGACTTCGAGCGGCGACATCACGTTGGCGGTGAAGTCCGGATTATTGGTGGCGGTGGCTGCTGTGGCCGCGGTGGGCCCGGCAATGAGAGTGGCAATGACCGCCAGCGTGAGGCTGATAGCCCCCGCCGCCGTACGCCGTCTTCGAATCTGCATGAACATGCTCCCCAAGAGGTGGAGCGACTTCGTCGTCGCTGAGGGCCGACCTCGGTTTCATCATCGCGCAGTTCGGGGCAACTGTGCAAGCGCTTGCATACATGGATTTCGAGACCCGCGGGATTCCGCCGATATACCGCTCCGTTGCACCACGGCTCACTGAAAATCTCGGCGCGTGGCGAGCGAATCCGCCCCACCGCTGGCGCTTGGACCCGGACCCGGACGGTGTTGCGCAACCCGAGTCGCTCTCCGTGGCCGTTTGCCGCCCCGACAGACCTCGAACTGCGGCACATTGCGCGAGAACCGCGGAGAACTCGACATCTGCCGCAGTTCGTGGGTGATGAGGCCGTGTCGTTGCGGGGACAGGATGTGACTCCCCTACTGAGCCGCATCCAGACCGCTTCGCCGCCCGGATGCGGCTCAGTAGGGGCCCACAAACAGGTTCGCGTCCGAATTCGGAGACCAAACAGAAATGGCCCGGTCTGAAGACCGGGCCATTTCTTTTTCGTTGCGGGGACAGGATTTGAACCTGCGACCTCTGGGTTATGAGCCCAGCGAGCTACCGAACTGCTCCACCCCGCGGCGTATTACAAGCGTAACACAGCGCGGGGTGGAGGCCGTACGGGGCGCTAGCTGGTCGCCGCGATGGCCTGGTTGATGGCCGCCACCATTCGCTCGTCGGCCTCAGCAGCGGCGACGAGGTCGCCTGACGCATAGGCCGCCTGGCGGTCGGACAGCGCCGACTGGTAGTCAGACAACGCCTGGCTCAGAGCGGCGTTGTCGGTGGGTGTCGTCGGCTCCGTCGGAGTCGTCGGGTCGACGGGCGCCGTCGGGTCGACCGGCGTGGTCGCATCCGTCGGAACCACTTCACCATCGCCGGCGTTTGCTCCCGAGTCGCCTCCGAAGAGGGTGTCGAGCGCCTGGTCGAGGGTGTCCTCGAAGGCGATCTGGTCACCGAACGAGACGAGCACCTTGCGCAGCAGCGGGTACTGGGTTCCACTCGTGGCCTGCACGTACACAGGCTGCACATAGAGCAGTCCACCACCGACCGGGAGCGTCAGGAGGTTACCCAGCCTGACCTCGGTCTCACCGCGCTGCAGCAGCGCGAGCTGGTTGGCTACATCGGTGTCGGTACGGAAGTTGTTCTGCACCTGGCCCGGGCCGGGCTGCGTCGTCTGCTTGGGCAGGGTGAGCAACGTGAGCTTGCCGTAGTCGGGCCCTGCGTCGGAGTTCACCGCGAGGTATCCGGTGAGCACGTTACGCGTGGAGTCCGCACTCGCCCTCGGGATGAAGGTCGAGTACAGCGAGAACGCCGGAGCATCCGTGCCGGGCACCTGCATCGTGAGGTAGTACGGCGGCTGCAGGGTCTGAGCTGCTGCTGCACTCACCGGGTCGTCCGGGGTGATCCACTGGTCGTCGCTCGAGAAGAACGAACCGGGGTCGGTCACGTGGTACGAACCGAGGATTGCGCGCTGCACCTTGAACAGGTCTGCCGGGTAGCGCACGTGCTCGAGCAACTGGTCGCTCATATCGCTCATCGGCTTGATCGTCGTCGGGAAGATCTTCTCCCAGGTCTTCAGCACGGGGTCTTCGTCATCCCACGAGTAGAGGGTGACGGTGCCGTCGTAGGCGTCGACCGTGGCCTTGACCGAGTTCCGGATGTAGTTCACGTCATCCACAGCAAACGCGGGGCGAGGCTGGTACGTGTCGGCGATCATGTCGCTGAGCTGCTCGACGCGGGAGTACGGGTAGTTGGTTCCCGTGGTGTATCCGTCGACGACCCAGACGATCTTTCCGTCGACCACGGCCGGGTACGAGTCGTTGTCGAGGGTCAGGTACGGCGCGACCTTCTGTACGCGATCGCGGGGGTTGCGGTCGTAGAGCACCTGGGACTCGTTGGTGACGGCATCCGACAGGAAGATCTGCTCTGACTGGAACTTGATCGCGTAGATGAGCTTCTTGAACACGTTGTCGAGCTTCGGCCCACCGTCACCGGCGAACGTGGTCTGCTCGTTTGCGTCACTCTCTGCGCCACCCGAGGGGTAGTCGAGTTCGATCGGACGGCTGCCCTCAGGCCCACCCGCGATCGAGTACGTGGGCGACTGCTCGCCGAAGTACACGCGCGGCTCGAAGTCTCCGAGGGCTCCGACGCTCGGGATACCCGACTCTAGGAAGACGGGCTCACCGTCAGACGAACGCTGGTTACCGAACGCCGCCACCAGGCCGTAGCCGTGGGTGTAGACGAACGTGTTGCTGTAGTCGGTCTGCGAATCGCCGAGACCGGCCTGGTTGAGCTCGCGAACCGCGATCACGGTGTCCTGGGTCTGGCCGTCGATCTCGTACCGGTCGACGTCCAGATGGGGAGCGAAGTCGTAGTACTGCTTGAACTGCTCGAGCTGCTTGAACGCGTTCGGTGCGATCGCGGGGTCGAGGATGCGGATGTTGGCGGTCGTCTCGGCGTCTGCACGCAGCGCGCCGGGCTCGGCGTCAGAGGTTGCGCTGTACGGAACCTCTTCGACGTCCGCAACGCCATAGGCCTCGCGGGTCGCGTCGATGTTTCTCTCGATATACGGAGCTTCGTAGGTCTGGGCGCTCGGCTCGACCTGGAAGCGCTGCACGATCCAGGGGTAGAGGCTACCCACGACCAGCCCGCTGACGAGCAGCAGAGCCGTGCCGATGATCGGCAGGCGCCAGCGGCCGATGATGGCCGTGACGATGAAGAGCACGGCGACAACCGCGGCGATTCCGGCGAGGATGGCGCGACCGGGGATGGTCGCGTTCGCCTCCGTGTAGCCGGCTCCGGTGACCAGGAAGCCCTGAGCCGGGGAGTACAGCGTCGTGTACTGGTCGAGCCAGATGCTCGCCGCCTGCAGCGCGATGAAGATCGCTGCGGTGATGGAAATCTGGACGCGCGCTGAGCGCGAGATCCGCACCTCGCGGCCGTTGAATCGGAGCGCGCCGTAGAGGTAGCTCGTCGCGAGCGCGCCGACACCGGAGATCAGCACGACGGCTGACGCGAATCCGAGCGCACCGTGGAAGAGCGGAAGGTCGTAGAAGTAGAACGACACGTCGAGGCCGAACTGCGGGTCGGTCTCACCGAATGGCGTCTTGTTCAGCCACTGGAGCACGATCGGCCAGTTGGTGGCCGTCGAGACGCCGCCGAAGACACCCAGCAGCACCGGGATGCCGATCATGGCGAGTCGACGAAGCGGCTCGATCACCTGCTGGTAGCGGTCGAGCTGCGAGTTGAGCTTCGCGTACACGGGCCTGGCGCGGAAGGCGACCAGGATGCTCACGTACACGGGGATAGCCATGGCGAAGAATCCGACGAGGAACATGATCGCCCCGGCGAACCACTGCGTGGTCAGAACGTTCAGGAAGCCGAGCTGCTCATACCAGAGCACTTCGGTGTACAGGTTGGACACCACGAAGAATGCGATCACCACTACGGCAATGATCACCGCCGTGATGGTGAGGGTGACCCTCGTTCGATTTGCTGCTGCCGGTGCGGATTGTGTCGACACTGTGTTGTTGCTCCTGCTGTTGGGGGGCGTGCATCCATCTTAAAGGGCAAGCCTGCAAAACTGCCCGACACGGGTCCGGCATGACGATGGTGAGGTTATGACACCGGACAGGTGGGAAGCGAGCTGGTCGAGGTTCCGGACTCGATCGCGGTGAGCGCGTCGAGAGCCTCATCCAGGGTCGCGATCGAGAACACCGTGAGCCCGTCGGGGATATGACCCGTGACCTCGTTGCAATTCGAGGCCGGGGCGAGGAACCAGCTGGCGCCTGCAGACCTGGCGCCGTAGAGCTTCTGCTGGATGCCTCCGATCGGGCCGACCTCACCGGATCCGCTGATCGTGCCGGTGCCCGCGATGTTCTCGCCGCCGTTCAGCTCGCCCTCGGTGAGTTTGTCGATGATCCCGAGCGCGAACATCATGCCGGCGCTCGGCCCGCCGACATTCTCGAGCTGGATCCGCACATCGATCGGGAAGTCGTAGTCGCCACCCGCGATGATCCCGATGATCGGCACCGGGTCTGCTCCGGCAGCCATAGTCGGGGTGATCGACACGGTCTTCGGCTCCCCGTCGCGGGTGATGTCGACGATGGCAGCTTTATCGACGCCGTTCGCGGCGATCTGGGCGCGCAGCCCCGTGACATCCGAGAAACTGACTCCGTTGACGCTGAGCAGCACGTCACCGGCAGCCAGCACACCATCTGACGGTGAGCCCTCGGATGATTCGACTACCCTGACCGTGCTCTCGAAGGTGTATCCCAACTCCGTCAGCGCTGCCGCGACGGCCTCCTTCTGGGAGTTCTCCATGTCGACCCTCCCCTGGGTGTTGGAATCCTCGAGGGAGACTCCGGCGGGGTAGATGAGGTCGACGGGCACGACAGCCTTGCTCGGGTCGAAGTAGGCGGACGCGATCTCGAGCCAGCTCGGGAGCTCCTGCCGGTTTCCCCGGATGCTCACTGTGAGCATGTCGAGAGCGCCACCGGTCTCATAGGTCGTCTCGTTCGGAATCTGGATCATCGGCACCTCCTCGCCGTCGATCGTGACGTCACCGAGGGTGTTGTAGACCGGCCCGGGCTGCTCGATGACGAACGGAGCGGGAATCAGGGCAACGGTGACGACACCGACGAGCCCGATGCCGAGGATCGTCCAGCCGATCCAGCGCCGCCGGGGATTCGGCTGGGGATCCGGTGAAATGTCGGTGAAGATGGCCACCGGTAGTCCTTACGCGCGAGGGTTGAGATCGGCTGTTCGCCACGGGCGCACGATCGAAAAGCCCAGCCTAGGTGAAATCCCAGCCGGTACGAGTGCCCAGCGGCTAGCGTAGTTTGCATGGCTGAAGATTCCCGGAACGACAGTGACGCAGGCAATCCTGAAGACGAGTTTCGCGACATGCTCAACGACTTCCTGGCTGGCAACACCAACATCGACCCCGCCAAGCTCGCCGGTGCGGCAGGGCTGCCCAACGATCCGGCGATGATCGCGCAACTGATCAGCCAGCTCCAGGCCGCTATGCGGAGCAGCGGCGACGGCATCAACTGGCAACTTGCACTCGACCAGGCGAAGGGGATCGCGGAACGCGGCACCGTCGTGTCGCTGCCCGCGGAACGTTCCGCGCTCGAGCAGGCCCTGCACGTGGCATCCCTCTGGCTCGACGAAGCCACCACCATTTCTGAACTGTCCGGAACACCAAAGCTGATGAGCCGGCAGCAGTGGGTGGCCGCGACGATGCCCGTGTGGACGCAGCTCGCCGAGCCGGTGGCCAACTCCATCGCCGACTCACTCACCGACGTGCTCGAGCAGAGCGCGCCGGAAGACGGCGAACTCGACGAGATGCTCAAGGGCGCGAGCAAGATGATGCGCAACGTCGGAGGAACGCTTTTCGCGATGCAGTTCGGACAGGTCGTCGGCCAGTTGTCGAGCGAGGTCGTCTCGGGAGGCGACATCGGTATCCCGCTGCTCGACGGCGACCAGGCCGCGATCCTTCCCCAGAATGTGTCGGGATTCGCCGCTGGGCTCGACATCCCGATCGACCAGGTGCAGCTCTACCTCGCGGTGCGGGAGCTGGCCCATTCCCGGCTGTTCCGTCACGCCAGGTGGCTCAGGCTGCAGTTGCTGACCGCGATTACGGAGTTCGCCAGGGGCATCAGCATCGACACCGACCGCATCCAGGGCCTCGCTTCCGATTTCGATCCGGAGAACACTGAACAGTTGCGCGAAGCGCTCACCTCCGGCGCGCTGATCCCGCCCAAGACCGACGACCAGCTCGCCGCTCTCGGCAGGCTCGAGACGACCCTGGCCCTCGTCGAGGGTTGGGTCGACGTCGTCACGGCCGAGGCCACGCGGCGCCTGCCGTCGAGTGCAGCCATCGCCGAGACCGTGCGCCGCAGGCGTGCATCCGGCGGGCCGGCCGAATCCGCCTTCTCCACGCTCGTCGGTCTCGAACTTCGGCCCCGTCGCCTCCGTGAAGCTGCGGCGATGTGGCAGAAGGTGACGGATGCCGTCGGCAGCGAGAAGCGGGACGAACTGTGGTCACACCCCGACCTGGTCCCCACCGCCGAAGACCTCGACGATCCGACGGCGCTCATCGCTCGCATCACCGCCGGTGAGCCCGAGCCCGACGACATCGACCAGGCCATCCGGGACCTGCTCGACGACGACTCGAGCGAGCGACCGCGCGAAGAGTAGCTGTGGACGGTTCGCGCGGTAGCCTGCGCGATCCGGTCACACTGGGCCGATGACGCTCAGGCTCGACCCCAGACTCCCCCTCGTGTGGCGGTCACCGTTCGGCATGCAGGTCGGGATCGATCCTGTGGTCGTCCGCATCGACGACGTGACCGACGCGCAGCAGCGCATGCTCGCAGCCCTCGCGGTCGGAACCAGCTCTCCCGGGCTCGCGGTGATGGCCGGTGGTCGTACTCCTGACGCCGCCGCGGCCAGGGATGACCTGCTCAAACTGCTGGCGCCGGCCCTTGAGCGGCCGCCCGGCGCCGACCCCGGGACCGTAGCGATCTCCGGAAGCGCGACGCTCGTCGGTGCCATCGCCGCGCTGCTCGCCGGTCACGGCGTCACCGTGCTCATCGCCGACGATGCTGCCGACCTCGCAGAGCGCCGGCCGGATCTCGCGGTCGTCGTCGGCCATTTCGTGCTCGCCCCAAAGCTGCACGCACTCTGGCTGCGCCGCGATGTTCCCCACCTCGGCGTCGTCGTCGGAGACACCGCCACCGTCGTCGGGCCCATGATCGAGCCGGGAACCGGCCCGTGCCTGCTCTGCCTCGAGCTGCACCACCGGGACGCCGACCGGGCCTGGCCCGCGATAGCCTCGCAGCTGCTGGGGCGGGTGAGCGGAGTCGAGACGGCGATCCTCGTGGCGGAGACCGCGGCGGCCGCAGCGCGCCTGGTCATCGACAGGCTCCGGGGCGCGACCGCGGGCGGTACGGCAGAGTCCCTGCGCATCGACGCCGCCACGGGTGAGCGACGGCGGATCGAGTGGCAGGTGCATCCGGAGTGCGGCTGCCGCGGCATCCGGCCTCTGGAAGATCCCGAGGATGACCTGCCGGTCAGGCCAGCTCGGCCAGGAACCGGCTGGGCGAGCGCTGCCCGGATCGCCCCTGCTGCGTACTCGACGCCCAGCTGAGGGCGAGAGCCCGGCGTGCACGCGTCACGCCGACATACAGCAGCCTGCGCTCTTCGTCGATCGCCGTCGGATCCTTCGCGTAGCTGATCGGCACGAGACCTTCGGCGAGACCGACGAGGTAGACCGAATCCCACTCGAGTCCCTTGGCCGAATGCAGGGTGGCCAGCGTCACCGCCGCCATCGTCGGCTCATGCTGTCCCGCCTGGCGCTCGAACAGCTCGTCGACGAACTGGCGCAGGGTCGTGCCCGGAGCAGCCTCCTCGGCGAGCTGCATGAGTGCGTTCAGCGAATCCCAGCGGTCGCGGACGGCGCCGCGCGTCTCGGGCGGATCCTGGGACCACCCGATGGACCTGAGCACATCGCTCATCGTCTTGAACAGGGGCTCGACGGCCGTATTCACCGTCGCTCCCCGCAACAGCATGAGCGCCTCCTTCACCTCACGCTGGTCGAAGAAGCGACTGGAACCGCGCACGAGATAGGGAACACCGGCGTCGGCGAGCGCCGTCTCCAGAGCCTGGGACTGCACATTGATCCTGAACAGGACGGCGATGGATTCCGGCTTCGTGCCGCTGGCGATCTCGTCGGCGATAGCGTTCGCCACCGCCCTGGCCTCGGCGCTGTCTGAGGCATACGCGGTGGTGACCGGAGCCGGTCCCGTGCGCTCGCTCGCGGAATGCAGCGTAAGCGCACCGGGTCGCTCGCGCATGAGCCGGTTCGCGGTCGCGACGATGGCGGGCGTCGACCTGTAATTCTGCTCGAGCCTGAGCACGACGGCATCCTCATGCTCGGAACCGAAGCCGAGCAGGTAATCGGGGCTGGCACCGGCGAATGAATAGATCGTCTGGCTGACGTCGCCGACGACACACACGTCGTTGCGCGGGCCCAGCCAGAGCTGCAGCAGGTCGTGCTGCAGGGGCGACACGTCCTGGTACTCGTCGACCACGAAGAAGCGGTACTGCTCGCGGACCTGCTGGGCGACCCGCGGCTCAGCTTCGATCATGCCGGCAGCGGCGAGCAGCACATCCTCGAAGTCGATCTGGCGACGCTCGTCTTTCACGGTCTCGTAGGCGGAGTGCAGCGCGACCATCCTGTCTTGCGTCAGCGACTGCGGCACTGCCCGATTCTTCGCCGCGTACTCCTCGATCGAGAGTCTCGAGGTCTTGCGCCACTCGATCTCCGCTGCGACGTCGCGCAGGGTCGCCGTGTCGAGCTTCAGCCGCAGTGCGTCCGCGCCGTGAGCGATGACCTTCGCCTTGCCCTCGAGCAGCCTGGGCATCGTGCCGCCGATCACCTGCGGCCAGAAGAAATTCAATTGCGAGAGGGCGGATGCGTGGAACGTGCGCGCCGAGACTCCCCCGGCCCCCAGCGCCCGCAGCCTGCCGCGCAACTCCCCCGCCGCGCGCGCGGTGAAGGTGAGCGCCATCACGCGACCGGGAGGGTAGACGCCGGTCGCGACGCCATAGGCGATGCGATGGGTGATCGCGCGGGTCTTGCCTGTGCCGGCACCCGCCAGCAGGCAGACGGGCCCGAGCAGCGACTCCGCCGCCATCCGCTGCTGGTCATCCAGGCTGTCCAGGAGTGACTCCGCCGTGCCCGTCACTGGTTGCCTGCCTGCTCATTCATCGTTACTGCCCGTCGACAATGGGGCCGCCGAACCACTCCTCGATGATCGCGCGGGCGATCGACGTGGGGCCGGGGAGCTTGACCTGATGGGCGCTGACACCATCGACCGCCGCCGCCAATTCCTCACGGCTGAACCAGCGGAGGTCGAGGATCTCGGTGCCGTCCGGGGTGGTGTCAGTGCCGTGCTCGGGGTCGACACGAGCCGTGAAGCCGAGCATGAGAGACGCGGGAAAAGGCCAGGGCTGGCTTCCGAGATAGACGGGATCGATCACGTGGATGCCGGACTCCTCGAGCACCTCGCGTTGCACGGCGGTCTCGAGCGACTCCCCCGGCTCCACGAAACCAGCGAGCAGCGAGTAGCGGTTGCTCTCCCACAGCGCGTTCGAGCCCAGGAGCATCCGGTCATCCGCGTCGGTGATGCCGACAATGATGGCGGCGTCGGTTCGCGGGAAGACTTCGGTGTTGGAGATCGGATCGCGCCGCACCCATCCACCCTTCTCCACGACCGTGGGCTCGCCCGTGCGCGGGGAGAAGGCGTGGCTCGCATGCCAGTTCAGCACTCCGAGTGCCTCGACGAGCATGCCGGCATCCCGGTCGCTGAGCTTATTTCCCAGCGTGCGCAGGTTGCCCCAGTCGGCCTCGGCGAGATGACCGGCGTCGTCGAGCAGCACCGCGACGACGGGAGTTCCGACGGGTTCCGGGCTCGTCGCCGACAGGGACCGACCGAGATAGACCCTGAGCTCCCCGTGGGGAATCGCGTCGACGGGGACGAGGGCGAGGCTCATCGGCGACGACAGCAGGGCCGAGCCCTGGAAGATCGGCAGGATGCGCGTCGCTGGGTCTGCCCACAACTCGTCGAAGAGGTTCTCGCGTTCGCGGGCGAGGTTGTCCCTGTCCATTTCGAAGCGGGACAGCGGCAGTCTCGAGGAGAAAGTTTGTGACATGTATGAAGGCGACCCCGTCAGAAGTGCGTGGCGTGAAGCGATTGCGTGGGGTGATCGACCTACCCTGTCTGGTATGGCCAGATCCCATCTCACTCTAGCCGCGCTCGCCACCTCGGCCGTGCCGGGTCTTGACGTCGCCGGCGTTGCCCACTTCGGCACGAGCGAGGGTAGCGACTTCGACGCGGCCCTGCTCACCGCCCGCGACGGCAAGCACTGGATTATCCGCGCTCCCCGCTCGGCTCGCGCCGAGACGGAGCAGTCGGCAGACCTCGTCGCGCTGCGCGCCCTGAGCGCCGGCGTTCGCACTCGCCTGCCGTTCACGGTGTCCACCTTCGCGGGCCAGGCGCCGCTCGGCAACACGCGCGCGTTCGTGTATGAATTCGTCTATGGCGCAAAGGTCTCACTTGGTGCGATGCAGGCCGGGCCGGATTCGCTTTCCGCTTCCATCGGAACCGCGATCGCTGCCATCCACTCCTTGCCGACCAGTTTTGTGGCGGACGCCGGTCTCCCGGTGCTGACAGCGGGCGAGAGCCTGCGTGCGGCAGTAACCGTGATGGATCGCGCGGCCGCCACCGCCCTGGTTCCGGCCGCGCTCACCGCGCGTTGGGAGAAGGCCGCGGAGGATGCAAAACTCTGGCAGTTCCAGCCCACCGTGATCAATGGTGCCCTCACGGCTTCGTCTTTCCTGAGCGCCGATGACGCCGTGACCGGTGTGCTCGGCTGGCAGGACCTGCGAGTAGGCGACCCCGCTCGCGACCTGCAGTGGGCGATCTCGAATAACTCGGTCGCAGACAGCGTGTTCGACGCATACTCCCGCGCCCGCGGAGCCACCGACCGGCAGGTGCGGCAGCGTGCCATGTTCTACGCGGAGCTCGAGGTGGCCAAGTGGCTGCTGCACGGCACCGAGACCCGAAACACCGAGGTCGTCGACGACGCAGTGCAGATGCTGACCGGGCTGGTCGACAACATCCGCAATGACGTGATGAACCCGATCGGTACCCAGACGATGCCGACCATGGCCGTGGATGAGGTCGAGGCGTTCGTGGCCCGTAGCGAAAAAGCCGTCTGACCCGCTCTGACTCTTCCCATGTGCAGGGCTCGCAGCAGCGTCGCGTTCATAACTCCTGCAGATCGACGCCGGTCTATCGCAGCACTCCCGGAGTTCCGGGGGCGTCGGACTTCAGCGACGCAGATTGCAGGAGTTACGAACACACGACGGGGTGGAGTGCGCCTCGGCGGACGGAGCTATGTGGTGGGATGTCCATCGGCAGGCGGAGCCTGGGTGGGCCAAGACTGTGTGGGCCGGGACTGGGTGGGCGGGGACTGTGCGGACCGAGCCTGCGCGGGCCGGGACTGCGCCGGCCGAACCTGAGCTCGACGCTTGGGCACGATCGCGACCCATTTGCCGCGCTTCGCCGACACGGCTACGCGCAGCCTGCCACTGCGAGACAGCAGGATGGCGATGACGATCGCGGCTGCGGCCGGCACCGCGCCCGAGATCACCATCGCGGTCTTCGCGCCGAGGTTCTCGGCAAACCAGCCCATCACCGGCCCGCCGATCGCCTGCCCGCCGACGACCACCATCACCCAGAAGGCCATCACGCGGCCCCGGATGGCGAGGTTCGACGACAGCTGCATCATCGTCTCGCTCGCAGTCATGTAGAGCAGTCGGGACAGCCCGATCATCGGCAGCACCAGGAGGAACATCGGGTAGAACGGGGCGAGCCCGGCCGTCACGAGCATGAGCCCGTAGATGATCGCGCCGATCATGATGGTGCGCAACCGCAGCGTGGCGCGGCGGGCTGAGGCGAGCGCTCCCAGCAGCGCGCCGATCGCGGCCAGCGAATTGTACAGTCCGTACCCCGTGGCCCCGGTGAGGTACACGTGATCGGCCATGCCCGCGAGCAACGCCGGCATCGGCATCCCGAAGATCGCGACGAAGGTGACCATCACGAGCGTCCAGAACAGGGTCGGCTTGCTCAGGATGTAGCGACCCGCTTCGCGGATCTGGCCCTTATGGGTGGGCGCCCGAGGGCCGACCAGGAGGTCGGCCGTGCGCATGAACAACAGCAGGACGACGCCGATAAGCCCGGCGACGACGTTCGCGCCGATCGCCCAGCCCGAGCCGACCGCGACAATCAGCACCCCGCTGAGGGCCGGCCCGATGAGCGCGCCGAGATGGAAGATCGAGGCGTTGACGCTGATGGCATTGCGGATGTGGCGTGGCCCGACCATCTCGTTGACGAACACCGATCGCGCCGGGCCGTCGAATACCTGAAGCGTGCCGACCGCAAGAACGAGGGCGTAGACCGCAAACAGGTTGGCGTTGCCGGAGAGGGCGATGATCGCGAGCACGAGGTTCAGCGCTGCGATGATCAGCTGGCAGAGGATGAGCACAGAGCGCTTCTTGTAGCGGTCGGCGATCACTCCGGCATAGGCGCCGAGGATAAGCGTGGGCAGAAACTGGAGGGCGATCGTCAATCCGACGAGCGTGACGCTTCCGGTGATCTCGAGCACCAGCCAGTCGACAGCGATGCGCTGGGCCCAGCCGGCCGTGTTCGAGATGAACTGGGCGATGACATACAGCCGGTAGTTGTGGACTTTCAGGGCGCTGAACGTGTCCCGCCAGGCCGGTCGCTGCATCGCGACGGCGATGGGCATCGTCGCAGGAGCCTGTTCCGGAGTCATTGTCACCATTCAACGCTACGTCAGAGGTCGCGCCGGAATGACCACCCGGGCAGATGTCACCCGGCTCTGGGCTTGCCGGGCGAGGCAGTGAGCGCCGCGATTACGAGTCGGCCGGTGCTGTAGCTGCCCGCCAGGCCGCGAGCAGCTCCGTCTCGTCGAACAGTCGCTGCGGCCGAATGATCGCGTCGTCAGACACGTAATAGAACACGGCGTCGATCTGCGACGGGTCGATGCCCTTCCACCGCGCGTACGCGAGCCGGTACAGCGCGAGCTGCAGCTGTTTCTCCTCGAGATCCTTGGCGCCGCTCGGGGCTTTTCCGGTCTTCCAGTCGACGATCTCGAACCGCTCGTCGTCGATGGCGTAGACCGCGTCGATCTTGCAGATCACGATGCGGCCGTCGAACGGCAGGTGGATCTCGATCTCGACATCGACGGGCCGAAGCGGAGCCCACCGGGAGTTCTCGAAGACGCCCTGCAGTCGGGTGAGCTCCACGAGGTCGAGGTCGTCGCCCTGCCGTTCGTCGTCGAGATCGAAGGCCGCCGCATCCACGAGTTCCGCCGGCGATGACGCACCGTAACGCGCCTCCACCCAGCCGTGGAAGCGGGTGCCGAGCCGCGTCGCGCGATACGGCTTCTCTGGCATGGGCCGCCGCAGCGATCGTGCGACGCCGGCCGGATCGGTGACGAAATCCTTGAACCTGGATGCCGGAATGCGCTCTGGCAGCGGAACGACAGCAGCCGAGCGTGCAGCGGCATCCCTCTCCGCCAGCAGCAGGTCGAGATCACGCTGCCAGATTCCGGCGGCCCGTGGATTCTCCAGTTCACCGCGCACGAGTTCGGCCGCACGCTCGACCACCCGGCGCCGGGTGCCCAGCGGGTCGATGGGCCAGTGCTCCACCTCGGCCTCCCCCATGAGCGGATTCTCTTCGAAGGCGCTCTCGGTCGGCAGCGCATCGATGAGTCCGCCGTCGGCGAGTTCGGCGAGGAACACCGACGGTGGTCGCGGCTTACCCTGCCCACCCCAGAACGCTCCCGTGAGCAGCAGCGAATCCTGCGCCCTCGTGACGGCGACGTAACCGAGCCTGCGCTCCTCTGCCTGGTGGCGTTCGGAGAGCTGGGACTTGAACACTTTCAGCCCGGTGTCGAACTCGGCCTGGTTCTCGACCGACTCCCACTCGAGGGTGGGGAGCTCGCGGGCATCCCCCCTGAATTCGAAGGGAAGCTGACCGAACCGCACCCAGCCCGTGCCTTCGCGAGAGGACGCGGGCAACTCGTCGGCCGACATCCGCGGCACAGCAACGACCTCCCACTCGAGCCCCTTCGAGCCGTGGATGGTGAGAAGTTGCACGGTGCCACGCTCGGCATCGTCGCTGCGAGGCCCCATGGTGTCGTTGCGCTCCGCGCGAGCCAGCCAGCCGAGAAACGCGCCGAGGGTCGCCTGCTCGTCGCTCGCCAGGAAGCCGGACAGTTCGTCCCTGAAGGCATAGAGGTTGGCGGCTCCGAGCCCCGACGACTCGTTCGCGACGACCTCGATGTCGAGCAGCAGCTCCTGCTCGACGAGCCGCACGAGGTCGGGAAGAGCAAGCCCCGCGCGCGACCGGAAGAAGGCGAGCTGGCGTGCGACGGTGCGAAGTCGCTCCAGCCCGAGTTCGCTGAATCCGGCGAGCTGGCTGTGGTCGGCCGGAGCTTCCCCCACGAAATCGAGAGCATCCACGATCGACCTGCCATCATCCGCGGCCACGGATTCGCGCATCCGCTGTTTCACGTCGTCACTCAGGGCGACCTGCGACCAGTGGCGCGAGTGCAGCCAGCCGGCCACACCGGCGAGCTCCTTGAGATCACGAGGGCCGATCGCCCAGCGGGCGCCGGACAGCAGCCTGATCAATTCAGACCCGGCCGTCGGATCGTGGATGACCCGCAGGGCACTCACGAGATCGACGATCTCCGGGGTGGAGAGCAACCCACCGAGCCCGAGGATGTGATGCGGCACCTTCAGTTCTTCCAGCGCCCGCGCGAACAGTCCCATATGGCGTCGCTGGCGGAACAGGATGGCCGCGGTCTTCGGCTCGCCGTCTGCCGATGACGAATCCAGCTCTGCCTTCAACCACTGCGCGACGGCCCTGGATTCGATGACGATGTCGTCGAAGTAGGCGCCGACGAGAGTTCCGACGGGGGCCGCCGGTCGGGCGCGCAACGACTCCACAGTGACGGGAGATGCCGCGCTCAGGGGCGCGACGAGCAGGTTGGCGGCGTCGAGGATCGTGGTGGCGTTGCGCCAGCTGGTCGACAGCGCGTACTCGCGGGCCGAGCCGAAGTCGCCGGCAAACCTGGCCAGGTTCGCGGCACTCGCGCCGCGCCATCCATAGATCGACTGGTGTGGATCGCCCACGGCCATGACGCCGTGACCGGCAAAGAGGGCCGACAGCAGTTCGGTCTGCACGACGCTCGTGTCCTGGTATTCGTCGAGCAGCACCACGCGGTACCGGTCACGATAGGCCTGGACCGTGGCGGGCGAACGCCCGCAGATCGCGAGCGCGAGGGCGACCTGGTCGCTGAACTCGAGCAGCCCGCGCCGGCGCTTCTCGAGCGCATACTGCTCAGCGAGCACGAGCAACGGGCCGAGCGCGGCGACATCCGCCACAGCCTTCGTCACACTCGCGTACGGGGTCGCCTTCGCTTTGCCGCTCGTGTACGGCAGCTCGGCGAGGCCGAGGAACCGTTCGGCGTAGCTGCCGACAGCCGAGGCATCCGCGACGTTGTCGCTGAGCTGGTGGCTGAGCTCGAGCACCTTCTCGGTGATCGCATCCACGCTGCTGCCGAACGCGACGAGCCGCTCATCGGTGCTCTGGGTGACGACCTGCCTCGCGAGTTGCCACGACGACGCGTCATTCAGCAGCGCGGATTCCGGTTCCCGACCGATCAGCAGCGCGTTGTCCCGGAACAGCGCACTCGCGAACGAGTTGTACGTCGACACCGTCGGTTGGTCGAACTCCGCATGCTCCGGATCGCGATTCGGCGCCGCCAGCAGCTCGGGACTGCGGGACTGGATGAGCCGCAGCTGCGTGATCCGTCTGGCCGCCCGGTCCGCAAGCCCTCCGGCGGCCTTCCTGGTGAACGTCAGGCCGAGCACCTGGTCCGGAGAGACCAGGTTGTTGGCGAGCAGCCAGACGACCCGGTTAGCCATGGTCTCGGTCTTGCCGCTGCCGGCTCCTGCGACGACGAGCGCCGGCGCCAGGGGCGCCTCGATGACGGCCTGCTGTTGCGTGGTGGGCTCCGGCAGGCTGAGCAGGCCCGCGAGTTGCAGCGATGACACCGTCACGAGCTCACCGCCGGCACGACGTGGATCTTGCAGCGACCGAAACTCCACGGGTCGAGGCAGTGCGAGCCGAGCTGGGCCACGAACACGGCGCTCGCCATCCCGTCGGCATCGGCGATCACGCGCGCCCTGAACTGCTCGAGTTGCTCAGCCGTGAACGCTTTCTGGTGCGGAGCCGCATAGTCGGACCCTCTCGTTCCCTTCGACACGATCACGAGCTTCGCTCCCCCGTTGTCGAGCCCCTCGGGCACTCCCTCGATCGCCGCGGACGCGAACGCGAGCTGGTAGGCCCCGAGCTGCGCGTGGTCGGCGACGCCGTCGTCGGTGGTCGGGTCGTTGCGGCCGGTCTTGAGGTCGACGATGACCGCCGTGCCATCCGGAAAGCTTTCGACCCTGTCGATCTTTCCCCGGAGGGTGGCTCGGCCGACCTGCAGTTCGAACGACCCTTCCCTGCTCGCCACCGTTCCCCCTGTCGCATCGAAATCGCGGAGATACGAAGACAGCCGAGAGGTGAGGTCGCGGGCCCGAGCCTTTTCCACGTCAGAATGCCAGCTCGCCTCGAAGCTCAGCTCGCCCCACCTGTCGGTAACCGCGGCGAAGAGCGCATCCGGAGAGATGTCGGTCGCCGTTTCTGCCACGGAATGGATGAGCGTGCCGAGGTTCGCCGCAACACTCGACGAGCCGCCGCCCACCTCGTCGATCAGCCAGTGCAGCGCGCAGGTCTCGAACGCCTCCATGCGCGACGGAGACACTCGCACCGTCGCTTCCGGATCACCGAGGTCAACGAGTGGAGCCGTCGTGCTCGGCTCGGCAAGCCCGTACCACTGGCCGGGGTTGGCGCCGGGCACGCCTTCTGCGGCGAGCCTCGCGATTCCGGATGCCGCCTCCGCAGACCCCGTCGAGGTGAGCTCGCGACGCATCCGTCCGACCATCCCGCGCAGGCTGAGCGGGTGCCGCGGCAGCCCCGCCACGGTGCCCTCGGGCACGAGCCGCAGGAAGGGGGACGGCAGATTATCGTCGCCGGCGACGGCGGTCACGACGACTTCCGTGCGGGCACGGGAGATCGCCTGGGCGAACATCCGCAGTTCGTCGTGCATCACATCGAGTCGCTTGTCGACGGCCGCAGGGTCGCCGCCGGACACCACGAGCGGCAGGTCCTGGGAGCCAAGCAGGGAACCGCGGATGCGCAGGTTCGGCCACTGGTTCTCCTGCATGCCGGCGACCACGACCACTTCGAACTCGCGGCCGACCATCGCCGGCGGCGTGCCCACCGTCACGGAATCGAGGGTCGCGCGGGGGGCGAGGGTGTCTTCCGCGACATCGGCGGAGCGCCAGGAGTCGACGAACACGGCTGCCGGGGCATCCGGAGTGCGTTCCACGAATCGCTTGGCCGCGGAGAACAGCGCGACGACGGCATCGAGGTGACGATTGGCTTCTTCGGCAACAATTCCGGAACCGAGCGCCTGGTCGAACCAGGTCTTTTCGAGCCCGCTGCGCTGCCACACGCCCCAGAGCAGCTCTTCGATGCTGTCGCTTGCTAGCGCGGCGGCGGCCGTGGCGTGCAGGTTCTTCGCGACAGACTGCGCGCTCCTGCCGACCCTCGTGTCGATGGTCACGAGACCGGCAGGATGCAACAGCGCTTCGGCCAGGAGCTCGTCGGCCGCGCGGTCGCCACCGCCGGCGAGTTCCTCGTGGCGGAGTGCTGCTTTCAGGCGCCGCAGCGACACGGCGTCCAGCCTGCCCACGGCGCCACCGAGCACGTCGATCGCTGCGGCCGGATCGAGCGCGCGACCGGCAGGTATTCCGGCGAGACCGAGCGCCAGTTCGAGCATAAGGATCAGCCCCTCGACCGCGTATTCGTCCCTCACCGCGGCGCGAGCGCTCGACACGCTCGTCGCGACTTCGAGGGCACGCAGTTCGCGAGCCAGGGAGGGCACAAGACTGCCCGACCGCACGACGACGGCCATCTGCGACCACGGGATGCCGTCGAGCAGGTGCCGCTCGCGCAAGCGGCGGGCGATGAACGCGACCTCTTCCGCGGGAGACCCGAGCCTGAACGCTGCAACCTGGCCGGGACCAGCGTCTTCGACCGCGGCCGCCTGCCGCTGCTGGCCGGCTCCCGCCGAACCGATGCGACCGGTGATGCCGGACACCACCTGCCGCAGTGCGTCGCCGTGCCGGTGCACGTGACCGAGGTAGAGAGACTGCACCGGGCTGCCGATGGCAACGGAGAGGCGCCCGAGCAGGTCCGGCCGTGCTCCGCGGAAACCTCCGGTCGTGACATCCGGATCCCCGAACGCCATGACGGCGATGCCCCTGCCCACGAGGGCACGCAGCAGTGTCACAGTCGATTCCGTGGACTCCTGGGCGTCATCCACGATCACGAGCCGGAGGCCGTCGATGCTCAGGGGCGCGCCCTCGGCGATGATCGCCGCAGCCTCACGGATCAGCTCGGTCGAATCGAAATGCCGTTCCCGGTAGCTGGACTTGACCGCGTCGTACACAGCGATGAAGCCGGATGCCGCGACCCACTCGTCCCGACCGTGGGTGCGGCCGAGCGACGCGAGTTCGGCCGGGCTCACGCCGAACTCGACGGCACGCATCATGAGGTCGCGCAATTCCGTTCTGAAGCCCCTGAGCCGTCGTACCTCCTCGTCGAGGTGGGCGGGCCAGTATGACGCGGTGCCGTCCTCGATCTCCCCCGCGAGAAGCTCGCCGATGATCTGGTCCTGTTCGGCACCCGTCAGCAGGGTCGGCGCGGACTCACCGGCGACGGCATCCCGCACCACCTCGAAGGCGAGCGAATTCGCGGTACGTGCCATGGGCCCCGGAGTCGGGACTCCGAGACGCTGGGCCAGCCTGTCGCGCAGCAGGGTGGCGCTGGCCCGGCTCGGACTCAGGATGACGATCTCGCCCGGAGACCACCCGCGCCCCAACACCCGGTCGGCGACCAGCTCGATCATCGTCGTCGTTTTGCCGCTGCCCGCTGCCCCGATCACGGCGGCGCAGGCGTCATCAGGAAGCGCGACGACAGCCTGCTGGGATGGATCGAGTTCGACGGGAACCCAGCGAGCCGCAGTGCCCCCGGTGTCGAAGTTCGCCATGCCCCCACGGTAGCGGGATGCGCTGACAGTGAACGTCGCGGATCGAGCCTGTCGTTGTGTCGTACCCTGTGATCGTGGACATTCGCATCGGCATCACCAACAGCCCCCGTGAGATCAACTTCGAGTCGTCGCAGACCTCGAGCGAGGTCGAGAAGACGGTTTCAGACGCTCTCGAATCGAACTCGAAGTTCGTCAAGCTCGTCGACAATAAGGGAAACGTGTACCTCGTTCCTACCGAATCTTTCGCTTACCTCGAGATCGGCTCTGAAGAGTCGCGTCGCGTCGGTTTCGTCGCGTAACGACGCATGGAACTGCTTTTCGTCACCGTGATCGGTGCCTGCATCGGTGCCATTGCGCGCTACACGCTGCCGAAGCGGGCAACCTACGGTGCGTTCCTGGTGCCGGCGGCAGGCGCTGCCGTCACGGCCACCGTATGGGTTGCGCTGCTGTGGGCAGGGCTCACCTTCGACGGCACGTGGATCTGGGTCGCCAGCATCGGCGCTGGCGCCATCGCCAGCGTCGTGATTGCGCTGGTGCTGCCCGGGAAACGCATCCAATCGGATGACGCGAAACTCGCGAGGCTCGCCAGGGCGTAGTCGCCCGCAGCGTCGCGAAAGCTAGGCCATCAGGCCGAGCGCATCCATCCGCCGGGTGTGCGCTGCAATGAGCTCGGTGAAGACCGGCTCGATGCGCGCCTCGTCGGAGATGTGATCCTCGCTGTACCGCAAAGCCGACCGCGACACGAGCATGGTGTCGCCGACGAGTCGGCGCCCCCACATGGCTAGTCGGGCCGAGAGCCGAGGATTCTCCTCGATTGCGGCCGTCAGCAGGCCTGCCAGCAGAGCCTCCCCCGACTCGCTCGTGAAGATCGAGGCAACTCGTTTACCGGTGTCATCGCGGAGGCCCCTGGCCAGTCGCGCGAAGAAGTCGTCGAGAAATCCGGCGGTGAGGTAGCAGGTGACGATCGTCTCGAACCAGTCGCCCCCTCGGGTATCGCGCTCAAAATCGTCGACGATCCTCGTGAACGGCTGCATCACGGTCGACGGATCCTTGCCAGCCCTGACGATCTCATCCACCAGGCGCCGGTGCTTCGCCATTGACAATTCGGCGGCTCGCCCGATGGCGGTTTTGGCTGCCGTCGTCGGCGCGGTCGAGATCGCCCTGGAGAGGTTCTCGAACAGCATCAGCTGCACATAAGCAGAACGGCCGAGGAATTCGATCAGGTCCGGGGTGAACTCCACGAGTTCGACCTTGGTCGTGGCCTGCTCGCCACCGCGGGCACGCAGGCGTGGCGTATCGACGGTGCGAGGGGTGCGCGAGAATCGCGAAAACCAGTTGGCCACGCAGTCAGCTTATGGTGCGGGCCAGCAACTCAGGGCCCCGTCGACCTGTCGAAGACACGCATCCTCGGGGTCACAGCCTGATATCAGGCGGTGACCCGCTAAACTCGCTGTATACCTCCCATTCTGGCGGAGGTCCTGCGCCCCAGGACAAGACGGGCGTAGCTCAATGCCTGAGAAGGCACTGTCTGTAAGGGCATATATCTTTTGACATTCGCAGAACTCAATATCGACCAGGACATGGTCGACGCTCTCGCCACCAAGGGCATCATCGAGCCGTTCCCCATCCAGAGCCAGACGATCCCCATGGGGCTCGCAGGCCAGGACATCATCGGGCAGGCCAAGACCGGAACGGGTAAGACCCTCGGATTCGGGCTTCCCCTGCTCCAGTCACTCGGAACCGACCCTGAGCCCGGCGTCAAGGCCCTGGTCGTGGTGCCCACTCGCGAGCTGTGCGTGCAGGTTGCCGAAGACCTCGTGCTCGCGGCATCCAACCGCAAGACCAAGATTGCCGCCATCTACGGTGGCAAGGCCTACGAAGGCCAGGTCGAAGAGCTCAAGGCCGGCGCGCAGGTCGTCGTCGGAACCCCCGGCCGTCTGCTCGACCTTGCCTCGCAGCGCCTGCTGTCGCTCAAGGACGTCAAGGTGATGGTGCTCGACGAGGCAGACAAGATGCTCGACCTCGGCTTCCTCGCCGACATCGAAAAGCTGTTCGCGCAGACCAGCCCCACGCGTCACACCATGCTGTTCTCGGCGACGATGCCCGGCCCGATCGTGGCCCTCGCGCGTCGATTCATGAATAAGCCCATCCACATCCGCGCGACAGACCCCAACGAGGGCCTCACGCAGGCGAACATCAAGCACGTCGTCTACCGCGCGCACAACCTCGATAAAGACGAGGTCATCGCCCGCATCCTCCAGTCTGACGGCCGCGGCAAGACCGTGGTCTTCACGCGCACCAAGCGTGCTGCAGCCAAGCTCGTCGAAGAACTCAACGACCGCGGATTCAACGCCGCTGCCGTGCACGGCGACCTCAACCAGGAACAGCGCGAGCGCGCCATGGCGGCGTTCAAGGCCGGCAAGAAAGACATCCTGATCGCTACGGATGTCGCGGCCAGGGGCATCGACGTCAATGACGTGACCCACGTCATCAACCACACCATCCCGGACGATCACGACACCTACCTGCACCGCGCCGGCCGCACCGGCCGCGCTGGCAAGACCGGAATCGCCGTGACGTTCGTCGACTGGGACGACATGCACAAGTGGTCGCTCATCAACCGCGCGCTGGAGATGGGAATCCCCGAGCCGGTCGAGACGTACTCGTCGAGCCCGCACCTCTTCACCGATCTCGCCATCCCCGAGGGCACGAAGGGTCGCCTGCCCGGCGCCCCTCCCGCCCGCGCCCGCGAGGCAGCTCCGTCATCCGCCGGTCGGGACGGTCGCCCGCCGCGCTCCGGTGGCGACCGCGGGGGTCGCCCTGCCCAGGGTTCGGGCTCACGCCCGCCCCGCGAGCGGTCGACCGACGCGGTTCGCGACAGCGCCGCCGGTGGCGGCACCCACGATGGAGCTGCTCCGTCGCGTCGCAGCCGCACGCGCACCCGCCGCGGTGGCTCCGGTACGCCCGGAAACGCGGCTCCGACGGCCTAGAAACACGGCTCGAGCGTGGGTCCCTGCCCCCGCGCACGATGAACCCCCGGACCGGCACCGTGCGTGCCCGGTCCGGGGGTTTGCCCGTGCCATCGCGCGGTGCAATACTGACACCGACGAACACCGTGGTTCGTTTCTGACAGGATTCCCTCATGACCTTTCACCCGCTCGACCCGCTCACTTCTCCCGAGTTCTCGCACGCATCCTCGATCCTCGCCAGGGACAAGGGCGTTGCAGCGGGATGGCGCTTCGCGTCGATCGAAATGCTCGAGCCGTCGAAGGCAGCAATCGCAGCATTCTCCCTCTCCGGAGAGGTGCCAGACCGTGCCGCCAGGATCGTCGTGCTCAACCGGGCAGAGAACGCGACCTACATCGCCGTCGTGTCGCTCACCACGGATTCACTTGTCAGCTGGACCCACGTCCCTGACGTCCAGGCGAACTTCACGGTTGATGAATGGGAAGAGTGCGACGCGGTGCTGCGCGCACATCCGGATGTCATCGCCGCCCTCGCCCAGCGCGGCGTCACCGACCTCGACCTCGTGTTCATCGACACCTGGACCTACGGCGCGGCCCTGATCCCCGAGAAGTACGCCGGTCGGCGACTCGGCTGGAGCGACATCTGGGTGCGGGCGCAAGCCGGCGCGAACCCCTACGCCGGTCCCGTGAACGGGCTCCACTTCGTCATCGACGTGAACAGCATGGAGCTGCTCGAGATCGAAGACTCGTTCTCCGTCGAGCGGCCCGAGGTCATGGGCGAATACGTTCCGCATCTGATCCCCGAGCGCATCAAAAATGCGTCCCGTCGCCCCCCGCGCAAACCCCTCGATGTCGTGCAGTCCGATGGCCCCGGCTTCGAGGTCGACGGTCACCTCGTCACCTGGCAGAACTGGTCCATGCGCATCGGGTTCAACTACCGCGAGGGCATGACCCTGCACGCCGTCAGCTACCAGGACGGCGATCGCGTGCGCCCGATCGCGAACAGGCTCTCGTTCGCCGAAATGGTGGTGCCGTACCGCGACCCGAGCGTCGACCACTTCCGGCGTACGGCCTTCGACATCGGCGAGTGGGGCCTCGGCTTCATGACGACGTCCCTCGAACTCGGGTGCGACTGCCTGGGCGAGATCCGCTACATCGATGCCACCATGCACGATTCGCAGGGCCAGCCGTACGAGATCCCCAACGCCTTCTGTATTCACGAAGAAGACAACGCCCTGCTCTGGAAGCACGTCGACCACGACACCGGAGCAGAGGTGCGCCGATCCCGCCGACTCGTCGTCTCGTTCCATGTGACGGTCGCCAACTACGAATACCTCGTGTACTGGCGCTTTTACGAAGACGGCAACATCGAGTGCGAGGTGCGTGCGACCGGCATCATGGTCGTCACCCACATCGCCGAAGGCCAGGCCCATCCCAACGGCACCCTCGTCGACAACCGCACGTATGCGCCGTTCCACCAGCACTTCATCGTCGCAAGGATGGACCTGGATATCGACGGCCCGGAGAACACCGTCTACCGCTCCGAGACGCAGATCCAGCCGATCAGCGAATCCAACCCTCACGGGCTGGGCCTCACTGTCGTGAACACGCCCATGGAGGTCGAGGGTCACGACGACTTCGACTGGAACACCCAGCGCGCCTGGAAGATCACCAACGAGAACTCCACCAACTCGCTCGGCACACCTGTGTCGTACAAGCTCGTCCCGGGCGGCGCGATTCCCTCGTTCTTCCCCGCGGGAGCTCCGGTGCTCGAACGAGCGCAGGTCATCGGTCACACGGTGTGGGTCACCCCGAACGACGCGGAAGAGCGCTGGCCCAGCGGCGAGTTCGTCAACCAGTCATCGGTCGATCACGGCCTGCCCGAGTGGCAGAAAGCCGGCCGCAACGTGCGCAACACCGATGTCGTCGTCTGGTACGTCTTCGGCATCCACCACATCACCCGCCCGGAAGAGTGGCCCATCATGGCCGCGGACGTCGTGAGCTTCTGGATGAAACCCGCGAGCTTCTTCGACCGGAACCCCGCCCTCGACGTGGCACCGAGCGACAGTGCACACTGCGCACCCGGTGGAGACCATGCCGGTCACGACCACGCCGGTCACGAGCACCACTGACCCATCGAAAGTCCACCCGACGCAAGGAGCACGCCTGTGACACGAACAGCCAACTATGTCGTCGCATACGAGGCGACCGATCGTGGCCGCGATGCCGTGCAGCTCGGCGTAGCCCTCGCCAGGCTCACGGCGGCCGAACTCCGCATCTGCCTCATCCTGCCCACCTCGACAGCGGTTCCAGCGAAGGTTCCCGCCGGCGCCTCCGACTATGGGTCGTTGCTCGAGGAGCAGGGCGGCACATGGCTCAGGGAGGCCCTCGACCTCGTGCCGCCGGACGTGACGGCCACCACACACCTGCTGTGGGCCGAGTCGACCTCCGAGGGCCTGATCCGGGCATCCACCCAGTTCGATTCCGACCGGATCGTCGTGGGAGCGGCGAGCGCCGGAGTGCTTCAGCGGTTCACCGTCGGGAGCATTGCCAACGCCCTGCTTCATGCCTCGCCGGTTCCGGTCGCGCTGGCTCCCCGTGGGTATGTCGCCCCGTCGGCGATCACCAGGATCACCTGTGCGATCGGCACACGACCGGGGTGGACCGCCCTGCTCGACTCGATGGTCGCCATCTCCGAAGGCCTTCCGGTCGACCTGCGCTTCGTGACCCTCGTCGAGGTGGATGCCGCCCGGTCGGGCCCCGGAACAGACGTATCGGCCGCCAGCGCAGCACACCTCGCGAGTGTCGTGGAGCATTTCGAGAAGGACTCCAGCTCCCGTGGATCCGTCACCACCGAGGTGGCAGAGGGGCGCACCGTCGAGGATGCCGTCGAGAAACTGGACTGGCGCGCCGACGAGATCGCCCTCGTGGGCTCGTCCAGGCTCGCCCAGCCATCGAAGATCTTCCTGGGCGTGACGGCCAACCGGATGCTGCATTCCCTCCCGGTCCCGCTCATCGTCGTTCCGACCGCCGCGGCGATCAACTCCCCCTCCTAGCGTCCCTGCTACTGGCCCCCGAAGGATCGATCCCATGGCAAGTTCACCCACACCCACCACGCCGGCCGCCGCTACGTCGCCGGATACGTCGACCGGAATCTCCTCCAAGGGCCTCAGCGCCGGGTCGATCGGCCTTCTCGGCGCCACGGTGATCGGCATCTCGTGCATCGCGCCCGCGTACACGCTCACGGCCTCGCTCGGCCCGACCGCGGCCGCGGTGGGCACCCAGATGCCCGGAATCTTCCTGGTCGGCTTCCTGCCCATGCTGCTTGTGGCCCTCGGCTACCGCGAACTGAACAACGCAATGCCAGACAGCGGAACGTCATTCACCTGGGCGACCCGCGCATTCGGCCCGTGGCTTGGATGGCTCGGAGGCTGGGGCCTGATCGTCGCGACGGTGGTGGTGCTGTCGAATCTCGCGGGGGTGGCCGTCGACTTCCTCTATCTCGCCCTCGCCCAGCTTTTTGGTAACCCCGGAATCGCCGACCTCACGAACAACGTACTGATCAACATCGCCACCTGTCTGGTCTTCATGGTGGCCGCCTGCTACGTCTCATACCGCGGCATGGAGACGACCAAAGCTGTGCAGTACGTTCTCGTCGCCTTCCAGCTCATAGTGCTCGTGTGGTTCTCCATTTCGGCGATCGTGCACGTCACCAACGGCACGGCCTTCGATGCCCTCGCTTTCGACGCAGGCTGGTTCAACCCGTTCGCCGTGCCGTCGTTCTCCGCCTTCGCCGCGGGCGTCTCCCTCTCGATCTTCATCTTCTGGGGATGGGATGTCACGCTCACCATGAACGAGGAGACGAAGAACCCCGAGACGACACCGGGTCGGGCCGCGACGCTCACTGTCGTCGTGATCTTCCTGCTGTACATCCTCGTGGCCGTCGCCACCCTGATGTTCTCCGGAATCGGCACAGGGGAGTTCGGGCTGGGTAACGAGGACATCTCCGGAAACGTCTTCGCCGCACTGGCCGGACCGGTGATGGGGCCCTTCGCCATCCTGCTGTCTCTCGCTGTGCTGTCGAGCTCCGCGGCATCCCTGCAATCGACCTTCGTCGGCCCGGCGCGGACGATGCTCGCCATGGGTCACTACGGTGCCTTCCCGAAGCGATTCGCGACCATCAGCCCCACCTTCAAGTCGCCGGGCTTCGCCACGATCATCGCGGCAGTCGTGGCCTGGGGGTTCTACGCGATCATGCGGGTGCTGAGCACTGACGTGCTCACCGACACGATCCTGACCCTCGGCATGATGATCTGCTTCTACTACGGGGTCACGGCGCTGGCCTGTGTCTGGTATTTCCGCAGGGAGGTGTTCTCGTCGGCGCGCTCGTTCTTCCTCAAATTTCTGGCACCTCTCGTCGGCGGGGTCATTCTCGCGGTGATCTTCGTCACGACGCTCATCGACTCCATGAACCCCGAATACGGAAGCGGGTCGAACATCGGTGGTGTCGGCCTGGTCTTCATCCTCGCCGTGTTCCTGCTCGTCGCTGGCATCGTGCTGATGTTCGTCATGCGGGCGGTGAATCCCGACTTCTTCCAGGGAAAGACACTGCGGAGGGGCACCTCACAGGACGCCCAGCGCTGAGCCCTTCTGCATCGGCTCTCAGCCGCGGAACGGCTGCGAACCGGTGCCGGCGGCGATGATCCGCTCGAGCACCTCAGGGGCTGTCGAGTTCTCGGCGAGCCGGTTCGGCTTGCCCTCGCCGTGGTAGTCGCTCGACCCGGTCACCGCGAGTCCGAACTTCTCCGCGAGCGCGAGCAGCCACAGCTTGCCGTCCTCGGTGTTGTCGCGGTGGTGCACCTCGAGCCCGAACAGCCCGTTGTCGACGAGTTCACGGATGACCGCATCATCCATCGACCGGTACTTTCCGTGCGTTGCCGGATGCGCGAGCACCGGAACTCCCCCGGCCGCAACGATCATCCGCACCCCTTCGAGCGGTGACGGCGCGTAGTACTTCTCGTAGTAACCCCCGCGCCAGTGCAGGATGCTCTCGAACGCGGCACTCCGGTTGGCGACGAACCCCTTGCGCACGAGGGCGTCGGCGATGTGCGGGCGACCGAGGGTCGTGCCATCCTGCGACTCGGCAAGCACGTCGTCCCAGGTGAGGTCGTAGTCTGCCGCGATCTTCTCCACGATTTTCTCGGCACGGCGAAGACGCCCATCGCGGATGCGCGCCGTCTCAGAGACGATTCCCGCGTCGAGCGGGTCGAACAGGTAGGCGAGCATGTGCACACTCGCGGGCCCGTAGTTCGTGCTGAGTTCCATGCCGGGAACAACAGTCAGCCCGGTGCCGGATGCCGCGGCAAAGGCCTCCTGCCAGCCCGCCGTGGAGTCGTGGTCGGTGATCGCCACGGTACTGAGCCCGGCCGCGACGGCGGCCCGCACCAACTGCGTCGGAGTCTCGGTCCCATCTGATACGGCGCTGTGAGTGTGGAGATCGATGGGTCGGTCGGGCATTCTCAAAGCCTATTGGCATAGGCTCGGCCCGCAATGATTCGTCGAACCCTCGCAGCCATCATCATCGTGGTGACCGCCCTGGCGCTCCTGGTCGTCGCCTGGCCGCAACTGTTCGGGGCGGCGCAACTGCCGATTCTCGCGCAACTCGTGTCGCTGCGGGGGGCTGCCACCAGCGCGGGGCTCGGCATCGTGGCGTTACTCGTGATCGCGGCACTCGTGTCGAGGCGTGTGCGCCGGTTCGCGGCATCCATGGCGGCGATCATGCTCGTCTTCTGCCTCGTCAACCTCATCGTGTTGTCTGCGCGGGGTTTTGGGGACACGCAATTCGCCGAGCGCACCGATTCTGACGTGACAGTGCTGAGCTGGAACACCCTCGGCGACCTTCCCGGCGCAGACACCATCGCGAGGCTCGCAATAGAGGCCCGCGCCGACGTGGTCGTGCTTCCCGAGACATCCAGGGCCGCGGGAGAGGCGGTCGCCAGCCTGATGGGCGATGCCGGGCTCCCCATGATCGCCCACACGAGCTCGTACGACGAGGTGTCGAAAGCGCGTTCGACCACGCTGCTCATCGGTGTCGGCCTCGGTGACTACGTCGTGGATGAGCTGGCCCGTACGACCACCGTGCTGCCCTCCGTGGTCGCCACCCCCGCGGACGGCGCCGGCCCCACCATCGTGGCCGTGCATCCGGTCGCCCCCACCCCCGGGGAGATGGCGAACTGGCGATCGGACCTGCAATGGGTGAAGGATGCCTGCGCCGGCGACAACGTCATCATGGCCGGAGACTTCAACGCGACCCTCGACCACTTCGCCGGGTTGAGCCTGGCGCCGGGAGCTGCCGTCGGACAGTGCGTGGAAGCGGCGGTCACCACCGATAACGCCGCCGTCGGCACGTGGCCGTCCGCGATCCCGGCCCTGCTCGGCGCCCCGATCGACCATGTGATGTCGACGCCGAACTGGCAGGCTACCGGCATGCGCGTGATCGAGACCCAGGACGAATCCGGCAGCGATCACCGCCCGATCGTCGCCCAGCTGACCCCGGTGGGCTGAGTGGGTTCTGAATTGCCTCGGCGCCCCATCCGGGCTTTGGACGGTCACGCACGACACAGTCCGCCGACGATCGCCGGAGCATCCGTCCCGCTCGCCCCGCCGATAATCACGGTCGAGATGATGGTCAGGCGTCTCCGTTATCTCCCGGTAGGTGCGAATTATTAGCGGACTACCGGGTCACAACGAGAGCCCCCTGGTGAGGGCGGCTTCGAACAGCGTCCGAGCGACTTGTGCGGCCTTCTCGGTCGCCGCGACACCTACCGGCTTCGCTTCATAGCGGTCCTGATTACGAGCGCGTCGCAGACGGTCGAACTCCTGCGCTGCTCTTTCCGCGGGTGGCTTGTCGAAGACCGCACGCAGATAGCGGCCGAGCGCCTCGTGCTGGCCGGGGCCGTTGGTCGTCCGAAAGCCGTACGCCGCCAGCAGTGCCTCGCCCGTGTCGTGACAGGCGTCGTAGGCAATCCCGTACCGGACGACGACACTGGTGAGCAACGGAAGTTGGGTGAGGCGCTCCTCGGCCTGTCGAAGGAACGAGGATGCGCGCGACACGTCAGCCGGCACACCGTCGAGACGTCGCGCCTCGACCAGGGCGAGTACTGTCGCCTGCTGTACGCGGGTGAGTGGAATTAGCGCCATGGCAACTCCCCGATTACGGCGACCGCCGGGCCGCGGCGCACGTTGTCCAGGAAGCCGGATGTCGCGGCAAACTCCTTGGGGGTGAGGATCGTCGGGTTCACGGGACGGTGCACCGCGGCCTCGATCCGTGCGCATACGTCGTAGACCGCGTCCACGTCGGGCTCACCGAGCACCATGATGTCGATGTCGTGCGGTGCCGGACCAGCATCCCCGAGCATCCGCGCGGCGAAGGAGCCGTAGAGGAACGCGGATTCAATCCGGTCGATCCGGGCGAACTCGGCGGCCAGGATCACCACCGGGCCGGTCGCTATTGTGAGGATCTCGCGCAACGGGTTCACGAGCGGGCTTTCGCCGTTGGCGCGTACTAGCTTGGTGCGGCCGACGCGTCGCTCGCTCAGGATGCCCGCGTCTACCAGGCGCGCAACTTCGCGATGCGTGGTTGGGTAGGCCAGGCCGGCCCGGTTTGCCAGATCGGTAACACTCAGTTCTTCGCCCGTGAGCAACAAGGCGGAGAGCAGGCGCGCTTGACCGTCCGACCGAAAGATCGGAGCAAGGAGCGGTGCCTGAGTTCTCATATTACTGATATTATTATCCATTATATCGACAGTCAACTGGGTGGGATCAGGTCACGTGTCAACCATCCCATTAAGCTTGATGGGTGGGTGCTGACGGCGTGCAAGGTGTATGTCTCGGGATGCGTATCTGTCGAAGAACGCCTGAGCTCACGTTTGACCCCTGGCCGCGATGCCGACATCTTCACGGAAGCCTCGTCAGCCAGCCTCCGATGAGTTACCTGACAGAATGGCGGTTGAAACTCGCCGCCGACCTCCTAAGGAAACCGCACCACACTATTGGTGCCATCGCTAACGCGGTGGGATATGACACGCCGTTTGCGCTCAGCACCGCGTTTCGGCGAGAGCGTGGTGACAGCCCACAGGACTATCGAAAGCGCGTCGGTAGTGCAACCGGACCGAGCTAGCATCAGCGGACAGCAGCTATTGCTGTCAGCGGTTTAGCGGGCGCCGTCGGGAGAAACTTGAGCGTAGGAGTCGGCCATGAACTGCGGGGGCTCTTCATCGAGGACACCCGGTAACCACCCCGAATGATGAAAAACACCGCTTGAGAACACAAGACTTCGAAGGAGGTCTGGACGGGCCAGTGCTACAAATAGTGCCAGGATCGCACCGTCGCTGTATCCGAACAGGTGAACCGGCGCCTCAGTGTGATGCTCGAGAAAACGAATGGTGTCCGCTGCCATGACCTCGAAGGTCAACGGTCCTGTGACATCGCTTGTGCGCCCATGTCCGCGCTGATCTGGAGCGAGACAGGTGTACGTGGACTCCAGCTCCGCGATCAGCGGATCGAGTGCTCGCGAGTCTGATCCGCCAGGGTGTAGTAACACCATCTCCGGACCACGTCCGCGCGTCTCACACCACAGAACCGTCGGCATCGGTGCGCCATCTACCATGTGCCCCACCCTAGGTCGCGTGGGGTGCTCGGAATCACTCAATTACGCCATCGACGAGGGAACTTAACGCTATTTGCGCTCGATCCAATGCGGCTGGTACATCGTCGGAATGAGCAACCCACAGGGCGAGCTCATTCATCCCGCCGGAGAGAAGTGCGCTGGTTGCTTCCGGTTCACCAGACCGTAAGCGACCCGCAGCCTTCAACTCGACGAGAACCGACAGGAGCTGGCGTCCGGAGTTGGCTGCGTCGCTGTCGCGCCAACGATCCCACCCGAGTACCGAGGGGGCGTCAAGCAGCAGCACCTGACGAGCATCCGTCGAAACGCTGGCGGCGAGAAACACACGCGAGCCGACACGGAGTCCCTCGACTGGATCGTCGATGTCGAGCGTGGCCGCATCGATGGCTGCCGCGATCGCGGCCTGAACATCATCATGAACACGAGAGAACAAGCCCTCACGCGAACCAAAGTGGTGATACAGCGCTCCGCGTGTGACGCCTGCGGCCCCGGCAATGTCTTCGAGGGAGACAGAGGAGTAACTCCGGCAGCTGAACAGTTCATGAGCGGAAGCAAGAATCGCGTCAGCTGTTGCCCGCGCTTGCTCCCGAGTCGATCGAGCCATAACTTTTCTCCCCACCCGTTGCGTCCTCGACATTTTACGTGCAGACTGTATGAAAGATACATACATACTGAATGTAAAGGATGATCATGACCGTCAACAGCATTTATCCGGTTCTGATGAGCAACGACGTTGCTACCGCAGCCGAGTTCTACCGCGCGACTTTCGCGTTCGAGGACACCTTCACCTCGGACTGGTACGTCAGCCTCCGCCTTGACCGATGGGAACTCGCGATCCTGGACGCACACCACGAAACCGTTCCCGAATCGCGCCGCGGAGCCGTGGCATCCGGAGTCGTCGTGAACATCGAGGTGTCCGATGTCGACGCGCAGTACGACCGAATCTCCCAGTTGAGCGCCATCACTATCGCGCTGCCCCTTCGCAGTGAACCGTTCGGCCAACGGCACTTCATCCTGGATGGCCCGGATGGCGTGCTCATCGACGTCATCACGCCGATCGAGCCCGAGCCGGGGTTTGCGGACCAGTTCAACTAAACGAGCGGGGAACGGGGCAACACCTCGGATCACTAACGTTCGTGATCGGCGTTGTCGCCATCACGGTTCTGCTCAGTCGCGCTCCCTGTAGCCAACGCCGGCACCGCACCGGCAGGTGACGCTGACCCACCCGCCGGCGATGCTCGGTCGGAGCCGGGTGGAGAATGGAGGCATGGCTGACAACACCGCATCCTCCCCCGCTCCGCGCGCCACCTCGAACCGCTCGACGACTCCGCTGTCGTCCACGTTCACCGACTACATTTCGTCGCAGTGGGCAGACCGACCCGATGTCACGCCTTCGCCGCGCGAACAGTCGGCCTTCGCCGCGGACCGCCGCGCCCGCATCTCGGCCGCGCATCCCGGCAAGCGGCTCATCATCCCGGCCGGTGCCGCCAAGGTGCGCTCCAACGACTGCGACTACCCGTACCGCGCCCATTCCGCGTTCGCCCACCTCACGGGCTGGGGTTCCGATTCCGTCCCCGGCAGCGTGCTCGTCATGGAGCCGACCGACGGCGGACACACCGCGACCCTGTTCTTCCGTGAAGCTGCCGGTCGCGACACCGACGAGTTCTACGCCAACCCCGAGGTGGGCGAGTTCTGGACCGGACCCCGCCCCTCGCTCGCCCATGTCGCCGCCGACCTCGGCCTCGCAACCGCCGGGCTCCCGGCGTTCTCCGCCGTCATCGACAGCGTGGATGCCGCGACCCTCGTCGTGCGTGAGGCCGACCGTGACGTCACCGACCAGATCGACGGCCGCCGCCTGCTCGCCGCAGACAGCGAGTCGCTCGAGACGGACGGAGATACCGAGCTCGCGCGTGACCTCAGCGAGCTGCGACTCGTCAAGGACGCCTTCGAGATCGCCGAGATGCGCGCGGCCGTCGCCGCCACCGGTCTCGGGTTCGATGACGTGATCGCTGACCTGCCGCAGGTGGTCGCCCATGCCCGGGGGGAACGGATAGTCGAAGGCACGTTCAACCGACGCGCGCGCGCCGAAGGGAACACCGTCGGGTATGACACGATCGCGGCATCCGGGCCCCACGCCTGCATCCTGCACTGGACCCGCAACGATGGAGCCGTCGTGCCGGGTGACCTGATCCTCATCGACGCCGGCATCGAGCTCGAGAGCTACTACACCGCCGACATCACACGCACCCTCCCCGTGAACGGCACGTTCACAGAGGTGCAGCGCCGCATCTACGACGCGGTGCTGGAGGCAGCGGATGCCGCGTTCGCCATCGTGAAGCCGGGGCTGACGTTCCGCGAGATCCACGCCGAGGCCATGAAGGTCATCGCAAAGAAGACCGCGGAGTGGGGACTGCTGCCGGTCAGCGCCGAAGAGTCGCTGGAGCCCGACCACCAGTACCACCGCCGCTACATGGTCCACGGAACGAGCCACCACCTCGGCATCGACGTGCACGACTGCGCCGCCGCCCGCCGCGAGCTCTACCTCGACGGCGTGCTCGAACCAGGGATGGTGTTCACGATCGAGCCCGGGCTCTACTTCCAGCCGGATGACCTGAGCGTTCCCGAGGAATACCGCGGCATCGGCGTGCGCATCGAAGACGACATCCTCGTCACCGAGGCGGGCGCCGAGAATTTGTCCGTCGGCATCCCCCGCACCGCCGACGACGTCGAGGCGTGGTTGCGCGGTGGAGCTTAGGTAACCGCGCCAGCGGTGACGCGACCCCAGCGCCGAGGGAGCCTGCGACCGAGGGTCTTCCGACCGATGATTACGCCGCCGGGTGAGCCTGCAGTGCCTGCTGGGCCTTCGCCGTCAGCGCGGGATCGATGATGATCTGATAGTTGCTGGCCAGCACCTGGTGGGTCGAGGTGAAATCCCGGCGGCGGCGACTGATCGTGTACGTGACGATGCTGAAGATCATCCCGAACCCTGCACCCATGAGAAGCGCGGCGCCCACGATGCCGAACGTCTGGGTGCTCGGCGGGGTGAAGAGGGTGAGAATCAGGCCGAGAAAAAGGCCGAGCCAGGCGCCGGATGCCGCCCCCGCGAGTGCGGCACGGCCGTAGGTCTGCTTGCCGGTGACTCGCTCCACGGTCTTGAGGTCGTTGCCGACGATCGAGAGCTTTGCGACCTCGAAATCGGCCTTGGAGAGGCGATCGACGACAGACTGCGCCTCGAGGTAGGTGTCGTAGGTGCCCAGAACATCGCCCTTGGGAACGCTGGGAAGGGAGGGGCCGCGCCGGCCGAACATGCTCTGGTTGGTCACCGGGCCATTGTGCCACGCAGGGGTAGGGTTTTACCGTGAGCACGTCGAGAGTATTCGCCGCCCGCCTGGTCGGGTGTTCAGTTTTCGACCCCAATGGCGACCGGGTCGGCAAGGTGCGCGATGTGCTCGTCGTCTACCGCTCGCAGGGCAGCCCCCGCGTGGTCGGAATGGTGCTCGAGGTGCCGGGCAAGCGCCGCGTCTTCCTGTCGATCGGCCGCATCACGAGCATCGGATCCGGCCAGATCATCACGACCGGCCTCATCAACCTGCGCCGCTTCGAGCAGCGCGGCGGCGAAGTGAGGGTGATGTCCGAACTCCTGGGCCGCTCCGTGCGACTCCGCGATGGATCGGGCGAGGCGAACATCGAGGATGTCGCCATCGAGGAGACCGGTCTCGGCGAGTGGGAGGTCACGCAGGCGTTCCTGCGGCGCCCCAAGACGACCACCTTCACGAAGGGCGCCACCCTCTTCATCGCCTGGTCGGACATCATCGAGAAGACCGAGACCGGTGAAACACAGTCGGCGACCCAGCTCGTCGCGAGCTACGCCGACATGCTGCCGGCCGACCTCGCCACCGCCATGCTCGACCTGCCGGAGCAGCGCATGCTCGAGGTCGCCGACGAGCTGTCTGACGACCGACTCGCCGATGTTCTCGAGGAGATGCCCGAGAACGAGCAGGTCGACATCATGAACCAGCTCGCCGATGATCGCGCCGCTGACGTGCTCGACCAGATGCAGCCCGACGACGCCGCCGACCTCATCGCCCACCTGAGCGACGAGCGCGGCGAGATGCTGCTCGACCTCATGGAGCCCGAAGAGGCCGAAGACGTGCGATTCCTGCTGTCATACGCGCCCGACACCGCGGGCGGGTTGATGACGACCGAACCGATCATCGTCTCGGCGGATGCGACAGTCGCCGAAGGGCTGGCCCTGATCCGTCGCCACGAGCTCGCGCCAGCCCTCGGCGCCGCGATCTGCGTGACGCTGCCGCCGTACGAACCCCCGACCGGCCGGTTCCTCGGCATGGTGCACTTCCAGCGCATGCTCCGCTACCCGCCCAACGAGCGGCTCGGCACCATCGTGGACGCGACACTCGAGCCCGTGCACTCCGGCACGAGCGCGGCGGAGGTCTCGCGTATCCTCGCCAGTTACAACCTCGTGTCCGTGCCCGTCGTCGACGATAATCACCGACTCGTAGGGGTGGTGACCATTGATGATGTGCTCGACTACCTGCTCCCGGACGACTGGCGAAGTTCGACGAACGACGAAGAACAACCGGCTGTGTTCACCAACACTTCGACCGCATCAGTAACGCTGAGAAAACCGACACGATCAGGCAGGAGGGCACCACGTGGCACGCGACCGTAGCTCCCGCCCCAACCGTTCAGGCTCGCGCCTCGACTCGCCCCGCGGCCTGCGCAGCACCCCCTCGATCTTCCAGAGCCGCGACAGGTTCGGCCGGTTCACCGAGGCGATCGCGCGAGGAATGGGAACGCCATGGTTCCTGTTCGGGTTGTCGATCTTCGTCATCCTCTGGATGATCTACAACACGCTCGCCCCCGAGGGCATTCGGTTCGACTCCGCCGCGATCGGGTTCACCGCCCTGACCCTGATCCTGTCACTGCAGGCCTCGTATGCCGCGCCGCTGATCCTGCTGGCCCAGAACCGCCAGGACGACCGCGACCGCGTCACCATCGAGCAGGATCGGCAGCGCGCCGAGCGCAACCTCAACGACACCGAGTACCTCGCCCGTGAGGTCGTGGCACTGCGGCTCGCGATGAAAGACCTGGCGTCGAAAGACTTCATCCGGTCTGAGCTCAGGTCGCTGCTCGAGGAGCTCGACGAGAAGAAGCCCGGTGCCTGAGGCCCTCGAGTCCCTGGTTCGCCAATCACTCGCGCGGGTCATCGATCCGGAGATCCGCCGACCGGTGACCGAGCTGGACATGATCGGTGACGTCTCGGTCGATGCTGCCGGTGTGGCATCCATCGATCTGTCCCTGACGATCGTCGGATGCCCCGCCGCCAGGACCATCGAACGCGACGTGCACGACGCCGCCGCCGCGACGCCCGGCGTGACCGGCGTGACCGTGAATGTCGGCGTCATGACCCCCGCCGAACGCGACGCCCTCACCGAGAAGCTGCGCGGCGGCCGCCCCAAAACCATGCAGTTCGGGCCGGAGTCACTGACCCGCATCTACGCGATCACGAGCGGCAAGGGTGGAGTCGGCAAGTCCACACTCACCGCCAACCTCGCCGTCGCTATGGCTGAGCGCGGACTGCGGGTCGGGCTCGTCGATGCCGACGTGTTCGGATTCTCGATCCCTGGGCTGCTCGGCATCGCCGGCGCGAAGCCCACCCAGGTGGGAGAGATGATCCTCCCGCCGGTCGCCCACGGCGTGAAGGTGATCTCGATCGGCATGTTCGTGGAGGACCACACTGCCGTGTCGTGGCGCGGGCCGATGCTCCACCGCACAATCCAGCAGTTCCTCACCGACGTCTATTTCGGCGACCTCGACGTGCTGCTGCTCGACCTGCCGCCCGGCACCGGCGACATCGCTATCTCGCTCGGCCAGTTACTGCCGCAGGCCGAGGTCATCGTCGTCACCACCCCGCAGGCGGCGGCCGCCGAGGTAGCCGAGCGCAGCGGGCTCGTGGCACGCCAGACCGGGCAGGCCGTCATCGGAGTGATCGAGAACATGGCGGGCCTCGCGCAGCCCGATGGCAGCATTCTCGAGCTGTTCGGTTCCGGTGGAGGGGTGGATGCCGCGGCCAGGCTCTCCACGCCACAGCAGCCGGTGCCCGTGCTCGGGTCTGTCCCGTTGAGCATCGAGTTGCGCGAGGGTGGGGATTCGGGCGTGCCGGTGGTCCTGGCGCGGCCGGACGACCCCGCCGCCACGGTCATCCGGTCCATCGCCGAGGCGTTGTCGACCCGATCCCGCGGCCTCGCGGGCCGCAAGCTCGGCCTCAGCCCCCGCTGACCCGTGCCTTAGATGCAAAACGCCCCGGTCGTGTGACCAGGGCGTTGCGGTACCGGAATGTCCGGCTCGGGCGTTACGCGCGACGGGTGGGCATGCGACGGTATCCGTCGCGCAGTGCGACCACGAAGGTGCCGGAGATGGCCGCCGCGAGGAGCGCTGCTGTGATGATCAGTTCGAAGTTCATGTTCCTATTCCAGTGCCTACAACCTTGTAGAACAAGATGATCTTGCTTAGGTGACCATGTAGTTTTACTTCATGGATATTCGTCGACTCGAGCTGCTGCGAGAACTCGCCGACCGCGGCAGCATCACCGCCGTCGCGCTCGCGACCCACCGCACGACCTCGGCCGTGTCCCAGCAGCTCAAGATCCTCGAACGGGAGGCCGGAGTGCCGCTCACGGAGCGCTCCGGTCGTGGTGTCGCGCTCACCTCGGCGGGCCGGGCGCTTGCTCGCACGGCGACAGATGTCGCCACTGCCATAGAGCGCGCCGAGGCGCTGTGGGCAGACTTCCGCTCCGCGCCGCAGGGCGAGGTCACGCTCACGATCTTCCCGACCGCCGGGCAGATGTTCCTGCCCGGCCTGCTCAACCGCGTGGCCGAAGTGCCGGGCCTGCACGTGATCTGCAGCGACCTCGATAGCTTCGTGACCGACATCGCCGACCTCACGGCCGACTTCGACATCGTCATAGCGGATGCCCCCGGCATCCTGCCCGCGTGGACCGAGCGTGGCCTCACCGTCGTCCCGCTCATGCGTGAGCCGCTCGATGTCGCCATGCCGGAAGGTCATCCGCTCGGCGCGAAGAAGTCGCTGACCCCTGCCGATGTGATCGACCAGGACTGGATCGGAGTTCCGTCGGACCTCCCGTTCGACCGGATCCTGCGCGGGATCGAGGCCGCCAACGCCGCGCCTGCACGGGTCGCCCAGCGCATCGCCGACAACCGCATAGTGGAGTCGCTCGTCGCCGCGGGCCATGGCATCGGCATCCTTCCCCGGTACACGACCCGGGATCGGGAGAACGGGCTGATCACGCGACCCCTGGTCGGAGTGCGATCATCGAGGCTGATCAGCGCACTCGTGCGGCCGGACCGCGCACAGCGGCCCTCGGTGCGTGCCGTGCTCTCCGCATTCCAGGCCGAGGCGACCGAGTTCGAGCAGAGCCACCAGGGCTGAGCCCACGCTCGCCGTGTTCGTAACTCCTGCAATTCGCGGAGCGCGGAGCGGGCGCGGCCCGGAGTTCCGGGCCGGGCGGCCGCGCCCCGCGTCGAATTGCAGGAGTTACGAACACGGGACGGCGGAGGCCAGGGCCGAACCCGCTCCCCTACTCGACGGTGCGGGCGATCAGCTCGGTCAGCAACCGTTCCGTGACCGGGGCCGGGAGCGCCGTGATGAGCGCGAGCAGCGGCGCCATCTTCTCGGGGAGGCCGCCACCGTCGGCAGACGCAAGCCCGACGTCGTTGAGCACGCTCAGCGCGGTCTCGGAATCCAGCGGCTCGGTCAGCGAGTCGAGCAACCCCTCCGGCAGCGAGGCGAGAGCATCATCCGCCGACACCGGGGGAACCCCGCGCACCACTCCAGCAGCGGTCATCATGGCGTCGGCCAACCCGGCCATCACGCTCTCGGTCACGGGGGTGATCGTGAGGTGCGTGGTGTGCGGCAGAGTCACGCCGAAACTCTGGTTGAGGCCGGGCTGCAGCTGCAGCATCCATCCGTGCGTCCGCACCTCGTCGGCCCAATGGTGCGGGTCGACCCTGCGGTCTTCGGGCACGCTCTCGTCGGTTGCAATGGCCAGCAGCGGGCCGACCGGCGAACCGACGACACGCAGCCCTTCGATGAAACCGATGAGCTCCACAAGGAACGCCGTGGACCTGGCGCAGGATGCCGCGAGCTCGGCGAGCCCGTCGCGACCCAGCGCCCGTGTGATGGCCCAGCCCGCGGCGAGCGCTCCCGCCGACTTCGAGCCGAGCATGGTCGGGTTGACGACCGGATACCCGGGCCACCGTGTCGTCGCGAAATACTGTGCGCGCTGGCGATCACGGCCGCGGGTGAGCAGCACCGATATGCCCTTCGGGGCATACGCGAACTTGTGCAGGTCGGCGCTCATGCTCGTAACGCCCTCGACACTGAAGTCCCAGGGCTCGAGGCCGTCCCAGAACGGCAGCACCCATCCGCCGATGCAGGCGTCGACATGGCAGTCGATGCCCTGTTCGAGCGCGGCGGCAGCAATCGTGGCGATCGGGTCGATGGCGGCGTGCGGATAGCTCGGAGCTGACACGACCACGAGGGCGACATCCGGCCCCATGCGTTCGATCATGACGTCCGCGTCGACGATCCCGTCGGAGAGCACGGGGACGAGATCGAGTTCGAGGCCGAAGTAGTGCGCAGCCTTCTGGAACGCGGCGTGCACGGTGACGGGAGCGAGGAGCCTCGGCTCACCCTCGCCCTTCCAGTTGTCACGCGCGGTCTTGACGGCGAGCATGCAGCTCTCGGTGCCGCCGGTGGTGACGCTGCCGACCACGGAGTCGTCGCCGTTCAGCATGTCTCGCGCGAAGGCGACGACCTCGCGCTCCATGACGGCGACCGAGGTGAAGGTGGTGGGGTCGAGCCCGTTGACCGGCTGCACCATGCGGATGGCGTCGGCGGCCAGCTGGTCGAGCTCGGCGATACCGGAGTCGTAGACGTACGACAGCACACGACCGCCGTGGGTGGGAGCGTCGGCTTCCCTCAGTTCGGCCAGCCTGGCGAGGATGTCTGAGGGCTGTTCCTGCAAATTCATGAGTTGATCCTTTCGCTCAGCTGATCGATGTCCGCCCTTCGCAGCGGATAACGCGAAAAAGACCAGAGCGATGCCGCGATGATCACGGCCGGCACGACGCTGAAGCTAAAAACGATACCTACGATCGCGCCGGGAGGCTGCACGACAACCTGTCCACCGACAGATTCGAGGTAACCGGATGCCGCGAGCACAATGGTCAGCACCGTCGCGCCCAGTGCCATGCCGGTGGTCTCCCCTGCGGTCCACACCCCGCCGAAGGTGCCTGCCGAGCCCACCCCCTGCTCGTGCGCATCGTGCGAGATCACGTCGGGCAGCATCGACATCGGTAGTGACTGCATGCCCGCGTAAGCGGCCCCCGCGAGCGCGACGGGCGCGTAGATCCATTCGCCGGGCATCCACACCTGCAGCACCATGACAAGTGCTGCCAGGCCGAACAGCAGCGAGGCGAGGCGGAAGGCGCGCTCCTTGCCGACGCGAGCGGCGACGAGCGCCCATCCCGGAGCGAAGATCACCGCGGGTGCGATGAGTGCGACGAACAGGATCGTGACGCCCGTGCCGAGCACCCAGGTGGCGACGTACTGGGCACCGGCGAGCATCATGCCTGTCGCCAGGCCCTGCAGCAGGAACGTGAACAGCAGCGCGCGTAACGGCTGGCTGCGCCGGAGCGCGGCGATACCGGCACGATAGGTGTCGAGGATGGAGACCCTCGCGACCTCCGCGGTTAGCCCTCTCGGTGCGACGAAGCTGGAGACGAGCATCCCGAGCCCGATGACGACCCCGGCGACGACCGCCATGACGAGATAGCCGGTGTGCTCGTCGGCGAACGAGTCCCTGATCTCGGGAGCACCGGCGCCGAACAGCAGGATCGCGATGGTCAGCACGACGACGCGCGCCGAGATGAGCTTCGTGCGCTGGTCGTAGCCGTCGGCGAGTTCGGCCGGCAGCGCGATGTACGGCACCTGGAACAGGCTGAACGCCGTCGCAGTGATGAGGAACGCGATGAGCACCCAGAGACCAGAGGCGACGGGACCGATTCCCGCCGGCACGGCGAAGGTCAGGATGAAGAACACTGGCAGCGCGATCGATCCGAGCACCATGAATGGTCGCCTCGACCCCCGCGCCGCCAGGCTCCGATCGCTGTGCGCGCCGATCACGGGGTCGATGATCACGTCCCACACCTTGGCGAGAGTGACGAGGAATCCCGCCGCCAGCGCCGCGATGCCGAGCGTGTCGGTCAGGTAGAAGACCAGCACGAGGCCGGGCAGGGTGGCGAACCCACCGGTGCCGAGCGAGCCGATGGCGTACGTTGCGATCGTTCTTCGGGTGAGAACCCGCTGCGCTGCGGTCATTTTTTGAGTGTAGCCACTGCGCGGCCCAATACTCACGAGCCCGATGCGCGCCGCGACTTCTCAGGTGGAGTCGAGCGCTCCCGCGTAGGCTTGCGCCATGCCAGCAACGATGCGAACCGCCCCGATCAGCGAGGCCAGAATCGCCGAACTCACCGCTGATCTGACGGCTACGAGCGGCACGACCGCCGAGGTCATCGCGCCGTTCACCGGCACCGTGCTGCACAGCCTGCCCCTGGCGAATGCCGGTGATGTGCGGGATGCCGCCGCCGCCGCCCGCGTCGCGCAGAAGGCATGGCGAGCCGCCGGTTTCGCCCACCGCCGCGCCGTGCTGCTGAAGGCCCACGACCTGCTGCTGGAGCGCGCGAAAGAGCTGCTCGACGTGCTGCAGACCGAGAGTGGCAAGACCCGCGGACAGGCCTTCGAGGAGGTCTTCGAAGCCGCGAGCGTCTCCCGCTACTATGCCGTCTCTGCCCGCAGCGTGCTGAAGACCCGTCGACGCCGGGCCGGCATCCCCGTCGTCATCCAGACCCGCGTCAGCTACAAGCCCAAGGGGCTCATCGGCGTCATCACCCCCTGGAACTACCCGATCGCACTCTCGATCATGGATGTGGTTCCCGCCCTCGCCGCCGGCAACGCCGTCATCCAGAAAGCCGACAACCAGGGCGCGCTGTCGATCCTCGCGTCGCGCCGTGCCTTCATCGATGCCGGGGTTCCCGAAGCGCTGTGGGCGGTCGTCGCCGGCGATGGCACCGAGATCGGCAATGCGGTGGTGGATGCCTCGGACTACGTGTGCTTCACCGGATCCACCGCCACCGGTACGAAGGTCGGCGAGCGCGCCGCCGCGACCCTCACCGGGGCCTCCCTGGAGCTCGGCGGCAAGAATCCGCTGATCGTGCTCGACGATGCGAAGCCCATAGAGGCTGCAGCCAACGCCGCGTACGCCGTCTTCTCGTCGATGGGCCAGCTGTGCGTGTCGATCGAGCGCATCTACGTCGACCGGTCGATCGCGAAGGAATTCACCAGTGCCTTCGCGGAGCGCACGAGGAGCCTGCGGCAGGGTTCGGCGCTCAACTTCTCCACCGATGTCGGCTCCCTCACCTCGGCCGCCCAGCTCAAACGCGTCACCAAGCATGTGGATGACGCCGTCGCCAAGGGAGCCACCGTGCTTGCCGGGGGCCGGGCTCGCCCCGACCTCGGCCCGTACTTTTTCGAACCGACGGTGCTCACCGGGGTTACGGAAGGCATGGAGTGCTTCGCCCACGAAACGTTCGGCCCGGTCGTGGCGATCACCGTAGTCGAGAGCGAAGCCGAGGCTATCGCCGCAGCCAACGACTCCGAATTCGGACTCAACGCCTCGGTGTTCACCGCCTCACGCGCCCGCGGGCGACGCGTCGCCGACCTCCTCGACGCCGGCAGCGTGAACGTCAACGAGGGCTACCGGGCATCCTTCTCCAGCACAGACGCACCCATGGGCGGAATGAAGCAGTCGGGCATGGGCAGGCGCAACGGCGCCGAAGGGCTGCTGCGTTTCGTCGAAGCGCGCACCGTGGCGGAGTCGACCGGCATCGTGAACCTCCCCCGCACCGGCGAGGAATGGGAGCGGATGACCGGGCTCATGACCGCGTCACTGAAGGTGCTCAAGGCCCTGCGGCGTCGCTGATCACTGTCGCGGGTTACCCGACTCGATTCGGCGTCGTGGGTTGGTCGGTTTCGCTGTGTTGGATCGCAGCTTCGACCGCGAAAAGCACGGGATCCCTGCTCTTCGCATATCGGGACGTCGGTATCACGAAGTCTTCTTGTTTCCGACGGGTAATGACTTGCGGGCCGAGACCGCCAGCCAGGGGCGTCTAATAACCAACGAGGTGTACCGCGATTAGCTCAAGAGCTTTCGCGACATAGTTGTGAGACAGGACGCACCGCGGAAGTGTGCCGATTGTGAGCTATTGCAGGTCACCGAGGCGAGACGCCCCATATCGCCCTAGGGATACGAGACTCACTGGGGTAGACGATTGCGTACCACCGCGGACCTGACCGAGGCGCGGTGAACGAGCATTCAGAGTCACAGAACGTCGCGCCCTCACTCTCCTTCGCGGCTGCCCCGCGTCGTGGTGAAGAAACTTAGCCGTCTTTGGCGATTTTACGTAGCTCCGTGTCGAGGCTTCGGAGAATGGAGACGTGTCCCTCATTCGGATGGATCGAGACGGTGGCGCGAGGGAGGCGCTCCGCGATGACGTTCGCGTGCCTGACCGGCACAATACGATCCTTCTGCCCGTGCAGTAGGACGACGGGCGTGGTGCACTCGTCAAGCGAAAACCCCCACGGGCGGACAAACGCCATGTCGTCATCGATCGCACCACTGGGCCCATAGAGGTCCGACGCCTGCGTGTCGAGTACGAGGTCCCTCCATGTCCCCTCGAGTGCTGCGTGGTCGGCGGGGATGAAGCTTGACGGGTCGAATTCGTCCGGGTGGGCGGTGCGGGCATTAAGCCCTTTTGCGGCTGCTTGAAGTCCCGAGGGATCTGCCATTCCTGCGAACCATTCGTCGGTCGTGCCGTAAGGTGCGATGCACCCGAACGTCAGTACAGCGCGAGTGCGTTGGGGCCTTGCGGCGCCGACCGCTATCGCATGTGGCCCCCCGCCGGAGAATCCAGCGACGATGACGTCGTCGAGGTCGAGAAGGTCGAGCACCTGCACAATTTCGTCAGCGGCGTCGGCCACGTTTCTGCCCTCGTGCCGCGGCGCGCCTCCGTAGCCCGCCCGGGCGATGCTCACGATGTCACGTGCAACGCTCGTGCCCGCTGCGACGACTGGCTGCAGGAGCGCTCCCGTGTGTGGTGTCCCGCCGAGCCACAGCACGACCGATGCCAGTGCGTCGGTCGGTGCGCTTGCGTGCACGACGATCCGGCTCGAGTGGTGCTCAAGTATGCGCATGCGCTGCATCCGGTCCGAGTAGGGCGACTTGGGAGAGATATGTGTGGCGCTCCCTGTCCGACGGCGCGGCATCTGCGGCGGCGCGGAACTCGATGGCCGCCTCCTCTGTGCGATGGAGCCGTCTCAGCAGATCGCCGCGAACGGCGGCGTGGAGATGGTGACCACGCAGAGCGACTGCGATCGTGTCGACAAGGCCAAGCGCATCTTCTACCCGCCCGGCATTCGCGACAGCGATGGCCCGGTTGAGGGTAACAAACGGCGATTGGTCGAGCTGCTCGAGTACCTCGTATATGTCCGCGATCCGCTCATGGTCAATCCCATCGCTCTGGAGTGGTCGCACGTACTCTGCGGCGATTGCTGCGCGTACGAGTTGCCTGCCGCCAGCGACCTTGGCATAGGCGGCGCGCTTCAGCGCCGTGTCGAGGACGTACAGACCCTCGGCCACCTCGTCCTGAACCCAGAGAGCTCGATCCTGAAGTTCGAACTGCACCGCCTGGCCGTCTTCGGATGTTCGTGCTGCGCGCCGGGAGTGCTGCAACAGAAGGAGCGCGAGTAGTCCCTCGAACTCGAGCCGTTCGGTTGAGTCGGTCGGGAGCAACTGGCAGCACACTCGCGCGAGCCTTATGGCTTCCTCGGCGGCCTGGGCTCGCCCTGTCGGGTCTGCGTAGGCGATGGTGAACAGACCCGACAGGACTTCGCACACGCTTTCGCTCCGCGCGGCCATCTGTGATGAATCGGGCACTCGGTAAGGGATGCCTGCATGTTTGATCTTGGCCCGTGCTCTCACGAGACGTTTTTGCATGGCGTCCGCGGTGACCGCGAAGAGCGTCGCGAGATCGTCCACTGACACGTTCAACACGGTCCGGAGGGTCAAGGCTGCGCGCGCCTCGAGCGTCAGCGCAGGGTGACACGCAGTGAAAATGAGCTGCAGCCGTTCGTCACCACGCGGAAATCCAAGATCCGAGACGGATTCTTCAGCGTCTGGGACGATCTCGAAATCAAGACGCGACAACGCGCGACGCTCGGCCTGTTCATGACGCACCAAGTCGATGGCGCGTCGTCGTGCGACTGTTGTGACCCATGCCGCCGGATTGGTCGGCACTCCTTCTTGTTTCCACCGATAGAGAGCGCGCGCCAACGCGTCCTGCACCGCGTCTTCCGCGATCGCCCAGTCGTTTACCGTGCCGATCACGCTTGCAACAACTCGCCCATACTCGGACGACGCGACGCTTTCCACCGCGGCGGCCACCGCAGCCCCGGACGCGCCGGCACTACCGGGGCCGCCACCGACGCCCACTAAAAGGGCCAAACCGGCCGAACCTCCACGAGACCGAATCGTGCCATTGGATGGCCCGCGGCAATGGCGATCGCCGTGTCGAGGTCGTCAGCTTCCACGATGTCAAACCCGGCGATCCACTCCCGACTCTCGGTGAATGGCCCGTCTGCGACGATGCGTTCACCGCTACGCACGCGGACCGTCGTCGCGTCCTCGACCGGGCGTAGACGATCGCCCAGCACGTACGAGCCGGAGGCCTGCAACGTCGCGACCCATTCCGCGACGTTGTCTTGCTCGGCGTTGTAGGGCTCCCCGGTTGGATCATTGCAGATAAAAAGTACGTAGCGCATCGCTCTCCTTCGAGTTCTTTCGGCTTCCTGACATAACCACGACGATCCGGTTTGTGTCTACAGGACACCATGCCCATGCGGGACGCGAAAATCGATGCGCTCCCATCAGATGCGCGCCCTGCGGACGGACGGCGTCATCCCCATGTGTGCCCTGATTCGGCGCAACTCAGATGCTCCGGTGTCCTCCGAGAGCACCCTCGCGCGTCGTACAAGTATTCCGGCAACAACGAAGAGAAACGAGCAGACGCGATGCAATTCATGATCCTCATCTATTCGAGCCAAGCGAGTGAGGCCGCAGTTCATGCCGAGGCGCACGACGACTTTCGAGAAACACACAACGCGGTGATCAGCGAGCTCTCGGCATTGGGAGAGCTCGTGGAGACTCGCGAACTCTCAGTTCTTGGCGCGAAGATCGTGAGCACGAGAAACGGCCTATCAATTGTCGACGGACCGCATATCGGTGCCGAAGAGTGGGTGAGTGGCTACTACCTGGTGAATGTCGCAGACGAGAAACGTGTCCACGGCATCGCCGCCCGGCTCGTCGAAGCTCGCTACGCAACGGTGGAAACGCGACGTCTCGAGTGACATTTCTCACCGCGATATCCAACCGCTTAGGTCTAGGGGTCAGTCGCGCCGCCGCAAAGGCTGCCGGTTCGACGAGCGGGACGCTCGCACCGGGTACTCGTGGTTTCGCCGCCGCCTGCAACGATCCAGGTAACGTGGCGCAGCGAAAGTTCCCGTGATCCCCCCGTCGACCTTGACTCAGAGCGATCTTCGGACGCGATGACCGTGGCCATGGCAATTAAGCACAGGGCACCGCTAGCTGACATTAAGGCTCACCCCATCTCATGAGGAGAAGAAAATGAATGAAAACCTTGCGACTCGCCTGCTGAGCGTGTCCGTCCCCGTGCACGACCAGAACACCGCGTTGGACTACTACCGTGACGTTCTCGGCATGGAAGTCCGCGTCGACGAGGAAGCATGGCCGGGCGCTCGTTGGCTGGAGGTAGCGCCCCCCGGATCATCGGTGAGCATCGTCCTACTGCCGCGCGACAGCGGCTTCCCCATCGGCATTCGGCTCGGTACCGAAGACGCCGACGCCGCCCACGAAGCGCTGACCGCAGCCGCCACTATCCCCGACACCGAGGTGCTGCACACCGACTTCGACAACCCGATGTTCAGCTTCGCCGACCCCGCAGGCAACGTCTTAGTCCTCATTCAGGACAACCCAGACTCGTGAATATTTCGGGTGCATGGTCCTCATCCGGGCGGACGAACGAACGTGGGCCGTGTCGTTCGGCGCAAGAGCATGGCCGGGACTACTGAAGATGCGGTCGACCAACTCGATAAGTTTCGCGTCGACGAATAGTCCGATGTCGAGTGGAGCGGTGACGTGGTCGAGCATCAATTCGTCGATGGCCTAGAGGAACCAGGCGATCTCGGTTCGCCCCCGGGCAGGCCCGAGGCGTCCTTGAATGGGACATTCTCCTAGAACGCTCTCCGCCGCCACGTCCCGAGAGTTGCGGCGATTGCGGGGTCTCGTGTGGCTTCTAGCCGCAGCCCGAAGAGGTCGAGTGACACGTGCCGGTCAGCGCTGCACCGTCGCACGATGTCGCGGAGATAGGCGGCGAAGAGTGCCCGGTCGGGTGAGTTATCCAGCGGAATGCCGACAAGCCGCTGCTTCGCACGACTTATGCGCTGCGCCATTGTTGCCTCCGGCACGAGGAAGGCATGCGCAATCTGCCGCATGGTTAGACCTGCGACTGCACGCAGCGTGAGCGCGATCGCGATCGCCGATGCCGACGTGAGGACCGGGTGCGTGCACAACAAGTAAGGCGCGAGCGTGTCGTCACGCGGAGGCACACAACCAGGTTCGGGCTCTGTTCCAAGCCGCACCTGCCGGGCAGTGCGCGCCGTGTCGCTTCGCGCCTGGTCGGGGGAACACGCGCCACCCAACCGTGACGAGCCACGCAGGCATATCGCGCACTCCCGCGAGATCCGATCTCTCAAGTGCGCGCACGAGGGCGGCCTGAACAGCATCCTCGGCCGACGCGAAATCCGCACCACGCCGGACGAGGATGCCGACCCCCTCAGGGATCGCGCGGCGGAATACCGTCGCATCTACCTGCGTCAACCCAAGTCGGACGGCGGCGCGCTCATGACCTCACGCACCTCCAGCCACTCGCCCAGAGGTGTGCCACCCGCCCATGGCGCAGCAGACAGTTCGGAGGCGAGCTCCACAGCCCGTTCGTAGGAGTCGACCTCGACCATCATCCAACCCGCGATGAGGTCTTTTGTCTCGGCGAAAGGACCGTCGACAACGGGTGGGCGCCCCTCGCCATCGAAGCGAATCCACTCGCCATCTATCGAGAGGCCCTCCGACGAGACCATCTCACCCGACGCGATGAGCCGCTTCTCCATGTCTTTCATGTACTGCACGTGCGCGGCCCACTCGTCCGGGGTGAGCTGATCCATCGCGACAGAGTTCACCGAGGGACGTCCGCCCCGGTAGTGCTTGAGCATCAGATATTTGGCCATGAGAGCCTCCCATTCGGTACGGCCCATTCTGGCCGCTTCAGATAAGACACGGAACCGAAACGGGGATCTCGACATCAGTCGGCGAGGTTTTCGCGCGATCTGCGGCATCACAGTGTCTCGTAACCTACATGTGTCGTAACCCATGCGAGTCAACACAACCAGGCTGGACCTTCACCCGCGTGGGCGCGATGAGACACCTCGCAACTGTACGGATACGAGAAGGCTGGAGCACCGACTTCGACGTAGCCAAACTTATTCAGCTCATCGAAGAGAAGCCCGGCGAGAAGCACGTCGACGCACATTGAGGTCATCCGAAGGAGGTCATCGTCGGTCCGACGAACAATTGTGCGCAAAACAAGTCCAGAGTTACACGGTCCCGCTGAACACTGAGGACCACATCTCGTTCTCATCGTAAAGCGCACGAACCTTATCAAGCTCGGCTTCCGCTTCGCTCGGATCATCGACGACCTGGCCCGCGACCAACCATTCGTCACCTTGGAGACCGGCGAAGGCGTAGGCGCGGCTGCCGGGGGTGCGAAGCTGGTGATGATCGTTCTGGCGGGCGGTGACAGCACCGTGACCTGGCTCCCAGAGGCGAACAGAGTCTGGATCTCCGCCGCCAAGGATCACCACGTCGAACCATCGCCAGACAACGGCGCTTCTACCGTCAGGTGCGGTCGCAACGGCGACGAGATGACCGGGCGATACGCGATCCGTGCGGGATGACGGAAACGGTGCCGCAAATGGTACCGACACCGGGCCATCATTCGACCATGTCATGCACGCCGCATCGGTGACGCCCACCACCACGGCGGTGTTTAGGCGGATCCCGGAATCATTTCCGTGAGAAAAGGGGCATCAGGTTGGCTTGTCGACGAACCCGATGATCTGCCAGTCCAAGTGAAGGATATTGTTCGCTGACCGCGGTCTCAACTGGTCGGCGAACACCGAACGGGCGCCGGCGACCAGCTTCTCGTTGAAGTCGACGATCACAGCCAATTCTGCGGCGGTTCCCGATCCGCTCCGATGGTCGATCATCTTGACGACATAGTGGATTGCGCGATTCTCTCAGGCGTAGTCGGGGCGGCCGGTAAGTCGGTAGGTGTGGGCAAGTATTCCGGTCGGGAACGCTCGCGTTTCGACTAGGTCGAGGCCGAAGTCTTTGCCCTGCTGCGGGAAAAGCCGAACGCCGTCTCCTACGATGACGGGGAACACGATGAGGTCGAGCTTGTCGACGAGCTCTTTTTCGAGTAGCCAGCGCGCCAGCACACCGCTGCCCACGACCACCAGTTCGCCGCCGGGATGCGCCTTCAGGTTCTTGACGCCACCCGAGATATTCTCTGAGATGTCCGTCGTATTCTCCCATATCGGCTCGCTGAGCGTCTGGGACACGACGTACTTTGGCCGAGGATTCGTCACGCCCGCGAACGGATTCGAGTTGTCGGCCTGACCACCCCAATATCCCTCGAAAAGTCCGCAAGTTCTTTGGCCGAGCAGGAACGCGTCCGCGCGCTCCCATGTCGAGGCGATGTATTCCGCGGCTTGCTGATCGGGCTTGCCCCGAGACCAACCGCCGCGTATAAATCCGGGGTCGAGCTTGTCATTATTGGCTCCGTTGGCCTGCATGACGCCGTTGACGCTCACCCGGATTGACATGGTGAGATTCATGGTTGAGCGCCCCGTTCTGAGTCACCTCTGTGGGGCGGCTTCATTACTGCGACGAACGCGATCATCCTGCTTCGACCATTGTTGCCCCATGCCCCCACATGGTTTGCACTTGCAGCGTTAGCCAGCGAACCGATACTCCGGGAGGAGGTTCGCATCAGAGGGGATCGAACGACGACACACGAGTGAACTCTTTGCTCAGGTCTCGTGAGTGACCTCGACGTTAGATCATCTGCGGCCCTTCGTCGGTGCGGCGGTCGGACCATAACGGCGCCGGGGTACGGGCGCTGTTATCTGCTCGTCCACGCCGCCGGGTTACGCAGTGTGTCGACGAACTAGCTCGGTGGGCGGTCTTGCGCCACCCATGTGTCTCGGTTATACAGGCAAGCATGGAGAATCTTCGATTGAGAGTCGATGTTGACGCTCCCGCGCAGCACGTCTGGAACATCATGCTCGACCTGGACACCTACCGCGAATGGACAGGTGCCTTCCAGGAGGGATCAACCTACGAGGGCGGCTGGAACGCGGGCGACGACATCCGCTTCGTCGGCCCGAACGACGATGGCACGGTGAGTGGCCTTTTCGGCACCATAGTGACGAATCGGCTCCACGAGTTCGTGTCGATCCGCTATCTCGGGGAGATTGAGAATAACGTCGAGAACCGTGATGGGCCCGCCGTCGGGATGAACGAGAGCTATTCATTCAGCGAGACCGACGGGGTGACGACACTCGTCGTCGAGCTCGAGATGCCCGACGAGTGGGCCGACGACATGCGCTCCACGTGGTCAGACGCGATGGTCACGATCAAACGGTTAGCAGAGCGGGTAAGGGGAAAGACACCCTGACCCGTTAAGGGACGGAAAGGTTCGTCGGTCGCGTTCCACCAACTGTCTGGTCTTCGGACGTGTCCGAATATCCCGCAAATCGTCCCCCTGCTAATGACCCTGGCTCGTAGAGTACTGAGCATGCGAGCAACAGAAACAGTGCATGCCGCGCCGCGCGACTCCATTGACTTGCCTGCCTATCGTGTGAACTTCTGGCAACGACTCTCACCCGAGCAGGCGTGGAATCTGAACGCCTACGTCCTCACAGAGGCTGAGAACATCACCGAATTACTCCGGTGGGTGGACGAGCACGCGGCCGGACGCCGTTTCGAGGTATTTGTGGAGATGAACGAGGAACCAGAACGCTGGTTCCAGAGCCCGCGAACAACTGGGCTCATTCGGTTGCTTGGACGCAACCCCAATGCTGGCGAAACCGTTGAGATCGTCCCACTCGAAAAGATGTAGCTTTTGGCGATTCAGGTGCTTGGGCGCCCGCATGACGTTCCTTGTCGTGCCGCTGAAGTGTCTCGAAATCAAAGAGTGCCGAACACATGGGATGCAACACAGGCGCACCCGGCCGTCGATGCGCAGGAGACACCGCATACGTCTACGGTCATGAGAACCCGATCGGCGTGCGTCACAGACGATGCAACAGATTGCGGTGTGCCGGTCATGACCAGGAAAACAACACTTCAAGATGGGACCCGTCATGAACCACGAATCGTTCGACCGCATGCTCACCATTGCGGGCAAGACCACGCTGGAAGGGGACGCCAGCGTACGGCATAGCCTGCTCGCGGTTTCGCAGCAGGCGAAGCGCGAAAGCCACCGCTCCCGGCAGCAGGTAAAGAATTTCGTCCCCCTGATAGCACTCGGTGCCCTCGCTTTGACCGGAGCAGCGGCCGCGTGGATGACGTCGGTCCAGCCTGACGTTCTGGTCCCTGTTGCCTATACGACCGACGCAGGCCAGTCTTTCGAGTGTGTCATCTATCTCGAGGTACCTGACCCTGAGCTCCGCGCGTATCTGCAGGCCACCGACTGGGACGGTGTCGGCCAACGCATCTACGACCATGCTCTCGCGGCATCTCTCGCCGCCAACATCGACGATCTCAGCTTCGACTCCACCGTCGAACGCGAGAGCTGGGAGTGGTTCGCCGCGTCGGACGAGTTCACCGTAGGGAGTGTCCCTGCCGAGCTACTCCCCGCGAACGACGTGGTGGCCGCCTCGGACTCGAGCTGCACCGGGGACCTGCATTGAGTACCGACACCTCAGGTGCTCGACTCGAGGCCCTCGTGACGCTCGAATCGTCGCGACTGCTGCAGTATTTCGCGAGACGCGTCGACAACACTCAGGATGCTGCCGACCTCGTCAGCGAGACGCTGCTCGTCGCATGGCGCCGACACCAGTCGATCCCGTCCGACAGCGTCGAGGCCCGGATGTGGCTTTATGGCGTCGGTCGCCGCGTGCTCTCCACCCACTGGCGATCCCGTCGACGACGGAACTCACTCACTGACAGGTTGCGCGAAAGTCTCGCGGAAATCTCCGTGTGGGCGAACGAGCAGCCTGACATCGAGAGTGTCCGCGATGCAATCGAGACCCTTGCCCCCAAGGATCGGGAGCTCATCAGGCTTGTCTACTGGGACGGCTTCACGCTCGCCGAAGCGGCCATCCTTCTTCGCATCCAGCCCGCCACGGCACGCAGCCGTATCGCTCGGGCGCGCGTCGCTCTACGGCGCCAACTTGCGGAACCTCCGGACACCGCCATCACCAGGCGCTCGGCCCGCCACGAGTCGTCATCGCAGGTTTCCCGTGCCCGAAGCAGGGTCTAGCGCACCGGTTCTCTCCAGCGCGACAACTGAAGCGCCATATTTCACGATTCGACGCAATTAACCGGCGACGAGCACGCGCAAATGACCTGCACGTGAGATGCCTCGTAACCCATGAGCGGTTTCAGGCGGTCGTCTGCAGCTCCGCGCGATCGCAAAGCATGGCCACTCGTAGAACCCCACCCTAGGCTGACGACATGGTCGAGCCAGTGAATCCCATCCTTCCCGTCGGTTTCGACATCGCGTGGGCCACAGTGAGCGTTCTGTTGATCGCCCTGCACGTCATAGCGCTTGTCTCGGTGGCTCGAACTGCCAGCCGCCTGACGTCGACGCAGGCCCTGATCTGGACGCTCGTGACCATTTTCGTGCCGGTCGTCGGGCCGGCGGCGTGGCTTGCGATTGGACGTCGATCCGCCCTTGCCGCAGTGCGCTGAGCCATCCCACCCCTGGACGTCAGCGCTAGGTCGACTCAGTGTCGTGCGGGGTCGGCAGGTTCTCCCTGAGCATCCGCTGCCGCTGGGCGTACGCTGATTCGGCGGGAGGTCGCACGACGGCGGCTGGCTTCGCGGGCTCATCCGGACCTTCGAGCAGGGCCTCCCGGATGATGCGGCGCGGGTCGTACTGCCGCGGGTCCATCTTCTTCCAGTCGATGTCGTCGAAGTCGGGGCCCATCTCTTCGCGCATGCGCTCCTTCGCGCCATCCGCCATTCCCCTGATCGACTTCACGAGCCTCGCGAGTTGGGACGCGTAGTAGGGCAGCCGCTCCGGTCCGAGCAGGAAGACAGCGATGATCCCAATCACGAGAAGTTTTTCGAAAGTGAGACCGAAGGACACTCGCTCAGGATACCCGCAGTCGGTCGCGAGTAACCCTAGAGTTGGCCCAGTGAGGAGCACCCCGTGTCAGACAAGTTGTTGAGCTGGAAATTCGCCGAGGAGTTTGCCGTCGAGCGACCAGATGTGCTCGCGGCGCGACTGCATTCCCTCGAACTCGGAATCGAGCCGATCACCCCGTCGATGGGTGCGCAACTCGCCGTGATCGCGGCTGCTACCGCCCCCACCAACATGATCGAAATCGGCACCGGACTCGGCGTCAGCAGCATGTGGCTGATGCACGGGGCACCCGAGGCCGTTCTCACGACCATCGACTCCGAACTCGACTACCAGCAGCAGGCGCGCAGGGCTTTCGGTGACGCTGGGATCCCGGCCAACCGCATCCGGCTCATCTGTGGCAGGGCGCTGGACGTGCTTCCCCGCATGAACGAGGGCAGCTACGACCTGGTCTTCATCGACGGCGACCCGCAGTCCGTGGTCGAGTACGTCGAGCACGGCCTGCGACTGGCCCGCCGCGGCGGGACCGTCGTGGTTGCGCACGCGCTCTGGAAGGGCCGCGTCGCGGATCCCGCCCAGCGTGACGACGTCGTGGCGAACTTCAGGTTCCTGCTCAACGAGATCGCCGGTTCCGACGACGTCATCGGGGCGTTGTCGCCCGTGGGTGACGGCCTGCTCCAGCTCACCAAACTCACCGACTGAGGCGCACGCGGCTGGACAATAGCCGCTTCGGGGCGTGAAAATCGGGCGCCGCCCGAAAGCGACGCCCGACGTAGTCTGTGTAGACCGTGGTAAATCAGACGGGCGCGACTACTCCGGCAAGCGCGTCATGAAGTTCTTTAGCCTCGGCATCGTTGACGGAGACGACAAGTCGCCCCCCACCCTCGAGTGGAACGCGAACGATGATGAGGCGACCTTCTTTGACAGCCTCCATTGGCCCGTCACCGGTCCTCGGTTTCATGGCTGCCATATTGGTTCCCCTTTCACGAAGAATACGTCTTCTATTATCGTTCATTCCTCGCGTATCGAGAAAACGAGGGCCGCCGCTGGGTTAGGGCGGCGTCCAGTCCTCGCCGTCGACCCACCAGCCGAACTGCACCCACGCCCACTGGCCCACGACGCAGAGCGCCACCAGCAACACGCGATAGGTGATCGACTTCGGCAGCGCGAGCACACCCAGCGCGGGAAACAGCGGCATCAGCAGGCGGAACAGGCTCGACTGCGGAAAGAACACGGCCAGCAGGTACAGGGCGTAGCTCGCGATCCAGAAGCGCAGGTCGACGCCGATGCGGCGCGCCCACGGTGACAGCAGCGCGGCGAAGAACCCGGCGACGACGATCACGAGCAGCACGAGCAACACCGGTTGAGGCATCCTGAACCAGGGCGCCCAGAATTCCGTGGCGCTCACCCAGGCGGTGAATGGCACCAGTTCGCCGTAGCCGATGTAGGCCGCGCGCCACCCGAGCTCAGTGTCGGTGTAGGCCGTCATCGACCCCGTGACGGCCCATGCGATGAGCAGCCAGGCGACTCCGCTGAACGCGCTGAACAACCCGACGCTGATGGATGCCACGCGGTCGCGCAGCGCGAACTCCTCCCTGTTGCGTGCGGAGGGTCGCTGCATCCACCACCGGTACCCGACGTGCAGCAGCATCGTCAGCGCGAACGCGAGGCCACTGGGGCGGGTCAGCGACATGACGGCGACCACGGGGATGAGCATCCAGTACCGGCGCTGCACCAGCAGGTACAGCGCGAGGGTGAGCAGCAGCAGGTGCATCGACTCCGCATACGACACCTGCAGGATCGGCGACAGCGGGGCAACGCAGAACAGCACCACGGCGAACAGGGCCGTGCCGCCGGGCAGCACCAGGTGCATGAGCTTGTAGAACATGAGCGCGGCCGCGAGGGAGAACGCGACAGAGACGCAGACGGCGACGACGGGGAAGCCCTGGCCGGTCAGCTGCATGAAGAACCTGACGACCGCCGGATACGCGGGCATGAAGGCCCAGGCGTTCTCGGCAACGCGGCCGTCGGCGGTCATCGGGAGCGTCCACGGATATCCCACGGCACTGATGATGTAGTACCAGTGCCCGTCCCAGATCGCGGCAAAGTCGAAGTAGCTTGGCTTCGGACCCGTCCACGGGTTCGCATCCTGCCGCCCGGCGAACGACAGCATGATGGCCGTGGTCACAACCCTCGACGCGGCAAAGATCACGATGACCTTCACCCACCACGGGGTGAACCGGTAGCGGACGGCCAGTGCTACGGAGCGCTCAGCCACGCCCGCAGCCCCCGCTCGCACTCCAGGATCTCGCCCACCGCGACGCGTTCGTCGTCGGCGTGTGCTTTCAGGGGATCCCCCGGGCCGTAGTTCACGGCGGGGATGCCGAGGGCGGAGAAGCGTGCGACGTCGGTCCAGCCGTACTTCGGAGCGGCCTCTCCCCCGACCGCTGCGAGGAAGTCGCGGGCCAGCGGAGCATCGAGCCCGGGGCGAGCGCCCTCGGCCATATCGGTGACCTCGATCTCGAAACCCGCGAAGACCTCCCGCAGGTGAGCCTCGGCATCGGCGGCGCTGCGGCTCGGCGCGAACCGATAGTTGATGCTGATGACCGTGAGGTCGGGGATGACGTTGCCCGCCACGCCACCGGTGATGCCGACAGCGTTCAGGCCTTCACGGTAGACCAGCCCGTCCACCTCCAGCTGGGCTGGCTCGTACGCCGCGAGGATCGCGAGCACGGGTGCGGCGTCGTGAATGGCGTTGTGGCCCACCCATGAGCGCGCAGAGTGCGCACGCAGGCCGCGCAGCGTGATGTTCGCGCGGGCCGTGCCGTTGCATCCACCCTCGATCTTCGCGCTGGTGGGCTCACCCAGAATCGCGAAGTCACCCTCGAGCAGCTCGGGTCGCGTGCGTGCGAGCCGGCCGAGACCGTTCAGGGCGCTGTCGACCTCCTCGTGGTCGTACCAGATCCACGTGAGGTCGACGGGAGGCGCCGAGAGCTCGGCCGCCAGCTTGAGGGCGACGGCAACTCCGCCCTTCATGTCGACGGTGCCGCGACCAACGAGGTAACCGTCCTGCTCGACCACAGGCAGGTTGTCGTTGATCGGAACGGTGTCGATGTGGCCGGCGATCACGACGCGGCGGCCGCGACCGAGTGTGGTCCGCGCCACGATGGCGTCGCCATCCCGCACCAGTTCGAGGTGCTCGCACCCGGCGAGCGCGGCCATGATCGCATCGGCGATGAGCTTCTCGTCGCCCGAGACCGACTCGATGTCGCACAACTGGCGAGTGAGCTCGACCGAGGTTGCGGTCAGGTCGAGAAAGGGGATGGCACGATCGGTGTCAGTCACCCGACCAGTTTAAGTACTCTTGAGGCATGACTTCGCGCGCTGCATGGGGCTACGGGCTTGCCACCGTTGCCGGAGACGGAACCGTTCTCGACACCTGGTTCCCCAGGCCCGCCCTCGGCGCACTGCCAGACGGCACCGATCCCTACATCGCTCCGGCCGAATTCGAAGACCTCGAGAGCGCAGACGAGCGTCGCAATGTGACCATCGACTTCCGCACCGTCGAGATCGATCTGGATGCCGCACCGGCCTCCACGGAAGACGCCTACCTGCGACTGCACCTGCTCAGCCACCTGCTCGTGCAGCCCAACACGATCAACCTCGACGGACTCTTCGGGCACCTGCCGATCGTGGTGTGGACCAACGCCGGCCCCGTGCATCCCGACGATTTCGACCGGCTGCGCCCCCGACTGCAGCGGGCGGGGATCGCCGCCACCGGCATCGACAAGTTCCCACGACTGCTCGACTACGTGTCACCCACTCGCGTGCGCATCGCCGATGCTTCCCGCGTGCGACTCGGCGCCCACCTCTCCCCCGGTACCACGGTCATGCACGAAGGATTCGTGAACTTCAATGCGGGCACCCTCGGCACCTCCATGGTCGAGGGCCGCATCTCACAGGGCGTCGTGGTCGGCGACGGAGCGGATATCGGCGGCGGGGCATCCATCATGGGCACCCTCTCCGGCGGCGGAACAGAGCGCGTCTCGATCGGGGCCCGCGCGCTGCTCGGCGCCAACTCGGGTGTCGGCATCTCGATCGGAGACGACACGGTCGTCGAGGCCGGGCTGTACGTGACAGCTGGCACCAAGGTCATCCTCGCCGACGGGGCGACGGTCAAGGCCGTCGAGCTGAGCGGGATGCCGGGGCTGCTGTTCCGGCGCAACTCGGTGACGGGTGCGGTCGAGGTGCTCACCCGCTCCGGCAAGGGCGTCGAGCTCAACACCTCCCTGCACGCCTGACCGCGGCCTTCCGCCTTCCGCCTCTCCGCCTCTCCGCCCCTCCCGAATCGACGGAGATCCGGATGCCCGGCGGCCAAGTTCCGCGGCACGGCGGCCCGCGGCACCCAGTTTCTCCGTCGTTTCGGAAGGTAGGGCCGCACTTACTCGACGTATGGCGTCGTGCCATACGTTCTTCGAGGGGAGCACCCGTTGCCTCCTACCGGGGAGCCTGTTGCCTCCTACCGGGAGCCCGCAGGTCGCCGCCGTGAGGTGTGCCGTGAGGTGTGATGTGGCGCCCACCATCCCGAGGGACGGGTAGCGTTCATCCATGAGGGTTCGCCAGGCGCTGCTGCTGGTCGCCGCGGTGGCGGCGGTCGTGGCAGTGGCGATGCTCGGTCGACTGCTGTTCGTCGGCGCCAACCCCGGCGAGCAGACGTTCTCGGGTTTCTACACCTCAGACAGCGACATCCGGGTCACGAATCTCACGATCAACGGGGGCCACACGGCGGTCGGTTATTCGGTGGATGTGCTCGTCGTTCCGAATGGCGTGTCGACGGGCATCCGGTGCGGCATGGTGGATACCAGCGGGCGGCTGGACTTCTTCGAGGCGAGCCGTACGCGCGCCGAAGCCGGCACATGGACGACCCTCGCGTTCGACGCGAACTTCGAGCTGCCCGAACTCACGCTCGGCATGCGCTGCTCACCGGATCGCACCGGCCAGCTGACCGTGATCTTCCGGGACGCAGAGCTGCACGCCACCCCCATCGACTAGCGCTGCGGCCAGTTCCTGACCTCGGAGCCCGTATACAACTGCTGGGGGCGGCCGATCTTCGTCATCGGGTCTTCGTTCATCTCGCGCCAGTTCGCGATCCAGCCGGGAAGTCGACCGATGGCGAACAGCACAGTGAACATGCGGGACGGGAATCCCATCGCCTTGTAGATGACGCCGGTGTAGAAGTCGACGTTCGGGTAGAGCTTGCGCTCGATGAAGTAGTCGTCGGCGAGCGCGACGGCTTCGAGTTCCTTGGCGATGTCGAGGAGGTCGTCCTTCACGCCGAGGGCGGCGAGCACCTCGTCGGCACTCTCTTTCACGAGCGTCGCCCGCGGGTCGAAGCTCTTGTACACGCGGTGGCCGAAGCCCATGAGGCGGATGCCGTCTTCCTTGTTCTTGACGCGTTCGACGAACTTCTCGACGCCCTCGCCCGAGGCCTTGATCTCGGCGAGCATCTTGAGCACAGCCTCGTTCGCGCCACCGTGGAGCGGGCCATAGAGTGCGTTGATCCCGGCAGAGATCGAGGCGAAGATGTTGGCCTCGGTCGAACCGACGAGTCGCACGGTCGAGGTCGACGCGTTCTGCTCGTGGTCTTCGTGAAGGATCAGCAGCCGGTCGAGCGCCTTGGACAGCACAGGGTTGACCTCGTACGGCTCGGCGTGGTTGCCGAAGTTCAGCTTGAGGAAGTTGTCCACGAAGCTGAGGCTGTTGTCCGGGTAGAGGAACGCCTGGCCGAGGCTCTTCTTGTGCGCATAGGCCGCGATCACCGGCAGCTTCGCCAGCAGCCTGATCGTCGAAATCTCGACCTGCTCCGGATCGCGCACGTTGAGCGAGTCTTCGTAGTAGGTCGATAGCGCAGACACCGCGCTCGAGAGCACAGACATGGGGTGGGCGTTATGGGGAAGCGCGTCGAAGAAGCGGCGCAGGTCTTCGTGCAGGAGAGTGTGGCGGCGCACCTTCTCGTCGAACTCACCGAGCTGGTCGGCCGTCGGCAGCTCGCCATAAATCAGCAGCCACGCAACCTCGAGATACGTTGAGTTCTTGGCGACGTCCTCGATGGCATAACCGCGATAGCGCAGGATGCCCTTATCGCCGTCGATGTAGGTGATGGCGCTTCGCGTCGACGCGGTATTCACAAAACCCTGGTCGAGGGCCGTGTACCCCGTCTGCTTCATGAACGTGGAGATGTCGATCGAGTCATGGCCATCCGTGCCGCGGATCACCGGGAACTCGGCACTCCCGCCCGGAAAATGGAGGGTGGCCTTCTCGGGGTCTGGGGAGGCTGCATTCACCTCTACAGCTTAGGGTGCAGCCCCGACCACTGTCACATGGCCAAAGGATGCCGCTGTGGCTTAGAGAAGTTCTACAGAGCGAGTCGCGCGACGGCGGTATCGATGTCCGCATCCGTTGCCGTCAGGGCAATGCGCACGTGCTTCGCCGGAGCCTCGTTGTAGAAGGAACCCGGGGCGACCAGAATGCCTAGCTCGGCGAATTCGGCGACGGATGCCCAGGAATCCTGTCCCTTCGTCACCCAGAGGTACAGCCCGCCCTCGCTGTGGTCGACCGTCCAGCCGGCGGCCTCGACAGCCGGACGGAGTCGCGCGCGGCGGGCCCGGTACAGCTCCCGTTGCGCTGCCACGTGCTCCTCGTCTGCGAGGGCGGCGATCATGGCCTGCTGCACCGGCGCAGGCGGGATCAGTCCGAGATGTTTGCGCACGGCGAGCAGTTCCCCGATGATCCTGCTGCAACCGGCGGCAAAAGCAGCGCGGTAGCCGGCGAGGTTGGACTGCTTGCTCAGGGAGTAGACGGCGAGCACGTTGGAGCGATCGTCACCGATCACCCGTGGGTCGAGGATGGATGGCGTGCTCGAGTCGGTCTCCCAGCTCAGCTCGGCGTAACACTCGTCGCCGGCGATCACCGCACCCAGTTCGCGCGCCCGGCTGACGGCCGCGCGCAACTCATCGACCGACAGCACCCGGCCGTCGGGGTTGCCCGGGCTGTTCACCCAGATGAGCTTCGTGTTCTCCGGCCATTCCGCGGGGTCGTCCGACGCCACGACCGTCGCTCCGACGACAGCGGCTCCGATGGCGTACGTGGGATAGGCGATCGCTGGCTGCACGACGACGTCGCCTTTGCCGAGCCCGAGCAGCATCGGCATGAGCGCGATCAGCTCCTTGGAGCCGATTGTCGGCAGCACGTTGTCGACGCTCAGGCCGCTCACTCCCCTGCGGCGCTCGAACCACTCCACGATCGCTTCACGAAGCGCGGGCGTTCCCATCGTCTGCGGGTAGGCGTGCGCGTCGGTCGCTGCCGCGAGGGCGTCCCGAACCACAGCGGGCGTGGCATCCACCGGGGAACCGATCGACAGGTCGACCATTCCGCCCGGGTGCGCTTTCGCACGCTCGATGTATGGCGCGAGGGAATCCCAGGGGAAGTCGGGGAGCGCGAGGCTCATTCTGACGAGCCGCCGCCTTCGGGCAGTGCTGAGATGAGTTCGTGATCTTTGTGGATGACGCCGACCTTGGCTGCTCCGCCGGGCGAGCCGACGTCGTCGAAGAATTCGACGTTGGCCTTGTAGTACGCAGCCCACTTATCGGGGAGGTCGTCTTCGTAGTAGATCGCCTCGACCGGGCAGACCGGTTCGCAGGCGCCGCAGTCGACGCATTCGTCCGGATGGATGTACAGCATCCGGTCACCTTCGTAGATGCAGTCGACCGGGCACTCGTCGATGCAGGCGCGGTCCTTGAGATCGACGCAGGGCTGGGCGATGACGTACGTCACAGGAGATCGGAACCTTTCGAAGCAGAGGATCCAATATTACCGGGTCTCAGGCTGGGAACCGGTCGCGTGAACCGCGGCCACGCCAGCACGATCGCGGCGATGATCACCGGAGCGTACGTCCAGGTGTATCCCGCCGGGTTGGCAGGCACGAGAACGCTGCCGCCGGAAGTCTGGATCGCGAGAAGCGCCGAGGCCCCGAGCAGGCCGATAGCGGCGCACCCAGCGACGATGCGGGTCTCGAACACGACGCGGAGCCCGACGAGGATCGCGGCGGTCACGATGACGGCCGTGACGACACCCCACGGAACGGTCAGCGGGCCCACGGCGATCGTCGCCTGGTGAGCCGCGGTCAGCGTCACCCCGGCGAAAGCACCGAGCAGCGTCGCCACCACGAGCGCAGCCACACGGCTCACGAGACTCTGGTCGTGGAATCCTGAGACTCCCGCGGGGTGCACCCTCGTGTACGTCTCCGCCTGCGCGATCGGGCGGGCGGCGCCGGACGAGAGTGAGAACGTATCGCCGTCGAGCGTGACCTGGGTGCGGTGGGCCGCGAGAGCTGCGCGCTTCCGCTCGAGCACGGGCTCGGCATCCACCCGGAACGGTCCCGGTTTCGAACCCGGGCTGTCGACCACATAGAACGGCACGCGCACGACTTCCGCGGCGGCACGGGTCGCATCGTGGGCCCGCACATGGTCAGGATGCCCGTAGCCGCCGTCAGCGGCATAACTCACCACGACGTCGGGCTCCCGGTCGATGATCACGGTCGCGATGTCTGCGGCGACATCGCCCAACTCGGCCGCGGACAGGGATTCCGGATGCATCGGCTGGAGCGCTTGCGCGCCGTTCGGCCCCCACTGCATGCCGGAGTCGAGGTAGCGACGAGGAGGCCGCCCCTCCCACCGCGCGCCATCGAGCCCCAGGAACAGGTGATCGGTGACGCCGAGGGCGGCCAGTGCCTCCCGGAGCTCGCGCTCACGCTCCGATGCCAGCCCGACTCCGGAGAGGTGCCGAAGTTCCGCCGGGATGACCTCGCCCAGTTCCCCGCGCGTACAGGTGAGCACCGTCACGATGGCTCCCCGCTCGATGAGAGTGGCGATCGCGGCCCCCGTAGCGATCGTCTCGTCATCCGGGTGGGCATGCACGAACAGCACACGCTCAGTCATGCGTCCCCCTTTTTCCTCGAACCAGACAGGCTCATTCATCCGACTAGACAGGATACGCACAGGCGGGTATCGTCTCATTGGTTAGGTAAGCCTTACCAACACTCTCGAATCGAAAGCTTCCTGTGCTCTCCAACTTCCTCATCGGCCTTCGCGAAGGCCTCGAGGCCGGTCTCATCGTCGGCATCCTCGTCGCCTATCTCAACAAGATCAGTCGCCGCGACGTGCTGCCGCGACTGTGGATGGGCATCGGAGCCGCCATCGCGATCTCACTGCTGACCGGCGCGATCCTGACCTGGGGGCCGTATGGGCTGAGCTTCCAGGGGCAGGAGATCCTCGGGGGCAGCCTGTCGATTCTCGCCGTCGCCCTGGTCACCTGGATGATCTTCTGGATGGGCACGCACGCCCGCAACCTCAAGGGCGAGCTGCAGTCGAAGCTCGACGCGGCCGTCATGGGCGCTGGGCTCGGCATCGTCGTGGTCGGCTTCGTCAGCGTCGCCCGCGAAGGCGTCGAGACGGCGCTGTTCATCTGGGCCAGCGTGAACTCGGGCTCGAACGCAGCGCTCGGCACGACGGCGGCGATCGTCGGCATCCTCGTGTCTGTCGTCATCGCCTACCTGATCTTCCGCGGGCTCGTCCGCATCAACCTCTCCCGCTTCTTCACCTGGACCGGCCTGTTCCTGATCGTCGTGGCCGCCGGGGTGCTCGCCTACGGCGTCGGTGACCTGCAGGAGGCCGGTGTGATCCCCGGCAACAACCAGATCGCGTTCAGCCTCGCCACGGTCATCCCGCCGACCAGCTGGTACGGCACGGTGCTCGGCGGCCTCTTCAATTTCACGCCAGAACCCACCTGGGCGCGACTCGTGGTCTGGCTCGCCTATGTCGGCGTGGTCACCCCGCTGTTCCTGCGCAGGGTCGGCGGTGGTCGAGCGACACCGGCCCCCGTCGCCGCCGGCGCAGCCGCCGCCGGCGCAGCCGCCGCTGGCCCAGCCGCAACTGGCCCCAGCCCCCAAACCACTGTCGTCCCCGCGCCCAGCCGCGCCTGACGACCCTCTCCCTTTCCGTGTTCGAACACCCCAGACCCAGGAGCGCAGCCATGCCCCAACGACTACTCATCGGCGCCGCCGGAGCCACCGCCCTCGTGCTGGCCCTGGCCGGTTGCGTGCCCAATAATGCGGCATCCGCGACGGCCCTCACGGTGGATGTCACCGACGACACGTGCGTCGTCTCCGGAGCCACCGCGGCTGCCGGAGCCGTGCCGTTCTCGATCACCAACGCGGGCACCGGAGTCAACGAGTTCTACATCTACGCCGAAGACAAGCTGCGCATCGTCGGGGAGAAGGAAAACATCACCCCCGGCCAGACCGTCTCCCTCGTCGCCCAGCTCGACCCCGGCACCTACTTCACCGCGTGCAGGTTCGAGAAGGTGGGTTCCCCCATCGGGCTGGCCGAATTCACCGTGACCGGGGAGGCAGCGCTCGGCACCGAGGCCGAACAGGCGCAGTCGGAGCAGGCCGTCACGAACTACATCGCGTACATCCAGCAGCAGGTCGCCGAACTCACGCCCCGAGTCACCGCTTTCGCTGATGCGTACGCCGCCGGCGACGACGAGACCGCCAGGTCCCTCTTCGCGACGGCCCGCCTCTCCTACGAGCGCATCGAGCCGACGGCTGAGGCCTTCGGTGACCTCGATCCACAAATCGATTACCGCGAAGTGGATGCCGTCGCCGAGGGCATCGACTGGACCGGCTTCCACCGCATGGAGAAAGACCTGTGGGCACCGGGCGAGTCAGACCTCAACTCCGATGGCCAGTCCGCCCTCATCGACTGGGCACCATCCACACCGGATGAACGCCAGCAGTTCGCCGACGGACTCGTCAAGAACGTGCGCGAGTTGTCAGACCTCGTCAACGCCGATGACTTCTCGGTGAGCCTGGCGGACATCAGCAACGGTGCCATCGCGCTGCTCGACGAGGTCGCGGTCGGCAAGATCTCCGGCGAGGAGGACTGGTGGTCGCATACCGACCTCTTCGACGTGTACGGAAACGTCGAGGGAGCGGAGGTGGCCTTCGTGACGGTCAAGGGCATTGCGAGCGCCAGTAGCGCCGAGGGTGCCGAGCTGGCCGAGGACATCGAGACCGAATTCACCGCACTGAAGGCGCTGCTCGGCACTTACGGCAGCATCGAATCCGGATTCACGAGCTACGACACCGTGTCGGATGCTGAGCGCAAAGCCATCTCCGACCAAGTCAACGCGCTGGCCGAACCGCTGTCCAGGCTCACCCACACCGTGCTCGGCATCGCCGGCTGACTTCCGTACTCCGAGAATCCCATGAGCAAGAAGATCACCCCATCGGCATCGCCGGAGTCCGCGCACCCCGGGATCTCTCGCCGCGGGCTTTTCGGGCTGGCGGGAGCCGGTGTCGCCGGGGTGGCTGTCGGCGGGGCATCCGTCGGCGCCGTGGTGACCGGCGCGGGCGCGACCAACACCGCCGGGGTCTCGACCACGTATCCGTTCTTCGGTGAGCACCAGGCCGGCATCACGACTCCCGCCCAGGACAGGCTCCATTTTGCGGCATTCGACCTCTCAGCGGGCACGTCACGGGGCGACCTCGTCGCGTTGTTGAAAGACTGGTCGTTCGCGGCGTCCCGCATGACCCAGGGGCAGGATGTCTCGGCATCCGGTGCCGTGAATGGCTCACCGTTGGCGCCGCCGGACGACACCGGCGAAGCGCTCGACCTGCCGGCCAGTGGACTGACGATCACGTTCGGATTCGGCCCCACCCTCTTCGTCACCGACGACGGCGTCGACCGTTTCGGAATCGCCAGCAGGAAGCCAGCGCTCCTGACTAACCTCCCCCGATTTACCGGGGACGCGCTCAAGCCCGAAAACGGCGGCGGCGACCTCTGCATCCAGGCCTGCGCCGACGACCCGCAGGTGGCGGTGCACGCCATCCGGAACCTCACGCGCATCGCGTTCGGTCGCGCCTCCATCCGCTGGTCGCAACTGGGCTTCGGCCGCACGTCGTCAACCTCCACGTCGCAGGTGACGCCGCGCAACCTCTTCGGGTTCAAGGACGGAACCGCCAACATCAAGGCCGAAGACCCGTCGACGGTCAATGACCAGGTCTGGGTCGGCAACGACGATGCGGCCTGGCTCGCCGGCGGCAGCTACCTCGTCACCCGAAAGGTCCGCATGATCATCGAGGCCTGGGACCGGGTCATGCTCGGCGAGCAGGAGCAGGTCATCGGCCGCAGCAAGGGCCAGGGCGCCCCGCTCTCCGGCGGAACCGAGTTCTCGCCGATCGACCTCGAGGCCACCGGCGCCACTGACCAGCCGCTCATCGCGTCGAACGCGCACGTCAGGCTCGCGCACTCCTCGATGACGAAGGGCTCGCAACTGCTCCGGCGCGGCTACAACTTCGTCGACGGCAATGACGAGCTGGGGCGGCTGGATGCCGGACTCTTCTTCATCTCGTTCCAGCGCTCGCCGCAGCAGTTCATCGACGTCCAGTCGAGCCTGAGCCGTGATGCGCTCAACGAGTACATCAAGCACGTCAGCTCTGGCGTCTTCGCGATACCGCCGGGCGCGGCATCCGGAAGCTACGTCGGCGCCAGCCTCTTCGGCTGACACCGCGCACTGCCGCCGCCCCGCCGCCGCACCCTTCCGCCGCACCCTTCCGCTGCACCCTTCCGCTGCACCCGCCGCCGCGCCCTGCCGCCGCCCCGTGTTCATAACTCCTGCAAAGTGTGTCGAGCAACGCAGCAGATCCGCACCGCCTTGGGGCTATGACGCGACGGGCGCCGCGAATCGCAGGAGTTATGAACACGGGCGACAGCTGCGAGAGACGAGCTGCTGCGGTGCGGCCCGCAGGGCGAGCTACGGGGCGACGGCGATCGTGGTGACCGTGTAGTTGACGGTGACGCCGCCTTCCGTGGTCACGACCACGGCGATCGTGTACTTGTCGTTCGTGAAGGTGCCGAGGGATCCGGTCTCGGTGGTGCCACCGGCGACCTCGCTCGAGGTGAACCCGGCGTCGGTCAGCTGGGCCGCGACTGTGTCGAAGATGGCGGGATCGGTGGCCTTGATCGTGACGTTCCAGACCTGGTCGTCACCGGTCTTGAAGCCTGCGCCGAACTGGATCTCGCCGTCGACGACGGGCACGTCGCTCGGGAAGTCCTTCGGCATGGATGCCCCGCCGAGGTCGACGTCACCGCCCGTTGCCTGTTCGATGATCGATTCGACGGGATTGAGGGAGCAGCCCGCGAGCACAGGGGCCAGCGCGAGCACGACGATGACGGCAAGGGGTGCGCGCACGCTGGAGAGCTTCACGGGCACATCGTAGCGCGCTCGAGGCTCCACGGGAATGCTCGGTTTTGCCGGGAAACCACGAAAGCTCGCCCGGCGCGGCTGCGCTGGGCGAGCTTTCGATGAAAGGTTGTTACGCGTTCTGCTTCTTGCGCTGCGAGTACGCACGAGCGCGAGCGTTCGAGTCGAGCTCGACCTTGCGGATACGGATCACCTCGGGGGTAACCTCGACGCACTCGTCTTCACGGGCGAACTCGAGGCATTCCTCGAGCGTGAGCTTGCGCGACGGGGTCATGCGCTCGAACGTGTCAGACGTCGACTGGCGCATGTTGGTGAGCTGCTTCTCCTTGGTGATGTTCACGTCCATGTCGTCTGCGCGCGAGTTCTCGCCGACGACCATTCCCTCGTAGACCTCCTGGGTCGGCTCCACGAAGAACGACATGCGCTCCTGCAGTGCCGTCATGGCGAACGGAGTGGCGACACCTGAACGGTCTGCGACGATCGAGCCGTTGGTGCGGGTCTCGATGGCGCCGGCCCACGGCTCGTAGCCGTGCGAGATCGCGTTCGCGATACCGGTACCGCGGGTGATCGTCAGGAACTCCGTGCGGAATCCGATGAGGCCGCGCGACGGAACGATGAACTCCATGCGAACCCAGCCTGTGCCGTGGTTCTGCATGGTCTCCATGCGGCCCTTGCGGGACGCGAGCAGCTGCGTGATCGCGCCGAGGTGCTCTTCCGGCGAGTCGATGGTGAGGTGCTCGAAGGGCTCGTTGAGCTTTCCGTCGATGTGCTTCGTGACGACCTGCGGCTTGCCGACGGTCAGCTCGTAGCCTTCGCGACGCATCTGCTCCACCAGGATGGCGAGCGCTAGCTCTCCACGGCCCTGGATCTCCCAGGCATCGGGGCGACCGATATCGACGAGCTTGATGGAGACGTTACCGACGAGTTCGCGGTCGAGGCGGTCCTTGACCATGCGAGCGGTGAGCTTATGGCCCTTGACCTTGCCGATGATCGGGGACGTGTTGGTTCCGATGGTCATCGAGATGGCGGGGTCGTCGACCGTGATGGTCGGCAACGGGCGCACGTCATCCGGATCGGCGAGGGTCTCACCGATGGTGATGTCTTCGAAGCCCGCGACGGCGACGATGTCACCGGGGCCAGCGGACTCCGTCGGGAAGCGGTCGAGTGCCTTCGTGATGAGCAGCTCGGTGACGCGCACGTTGTGAACGCTGCCATCGTGCTTGACCCAGGCGACGGTCTGGCCCTTCTTGATGGTGCCGTTGAAGACACGCAGCAGGGCGAGCCGGCCGAGGAACGGCGAAGCGTCGAGGTTGGTGACGTGAGCCTGGAGGGGGTGCTCGTCGTCGTAGGTCGGAGCCGGAATGTGCTTGATGATGGCATCGAACAGCGGTTCGAGATCGTCGTTGTCCGGCAGTGTGCCGTTCTCGGGGCGGTTCCAGCTTGCTGCACCGTTGCGGCCGGAAGCGTAGACGACGGGAACGTCGAGTACGGCATCCAGGTCGAGGTCGGGGAAGTCGTCGTGCATGTCGCTCGCGAGACCGAGGAGCAGGTCCTGGCTCTCGGTGACGACCTCGTCGATGCGCGCATCGGGGCGGTCGGTTTTGTTGACGAGCAGGATGACCGGAAGCTTGGCCTCGAGGGCCTTCCGCAGCACGAAGCGCGTCTGCGGCAGCGGTCCCTCGCTGGCGTCGACGAGCAGCACGACGCCGTCGACCATGGACAGGCCGCGCTCAACCTCTCCACCGAAGTCGGCGTGGCCCGGGGTGTCGATCACGTTGATGATGATCGGTCCGCCGTCGCCGTTGGCAGCAGCATGGATGCCGTTGTACGAGATCGCCGTGTTCTTGGCGAGGATCGTGATGCCCTTTTCGCGTTCGAGGTCGTTGGAGTCCATCGCGCGCTCTTCGAGGTGGGCGTGCGCGGCGAACGAGTTGGTCTGCCTCAGCATCGCGTCGACGAGGGTGGTCTTTCCGTGGTCGACGTGGGCGACAATCGCCACGTTGCGCAGGTCTGAGCGTGTGGCGATTGCCATAAACGTGTTCCTTCTTAGTTCTGGCCTTCTGTGGCCTTGGAGGCTGCGCGGGTCTCACGCCGCTCACGCTGAGCGAGCGGATCCGGCAACGGCACGGCAGCGATGAGTCGCTGTGTGTAGGGGTCTTTGGGGTGTCGCAGGATCTCATCTCGAGTTCCCTGCTCCACTAGTCTACCGCGATGCATGACCGCAATCCTGTGCGCGAGGATATCCACCACAGCGAGGTCGTGGCTGACGAAGAGGCAGGCGAACTGGAGTTGTTGCTGGAGCTCCTGCAGCAGGTCCAGGAAGCGAGCCTGCACAGAGACGTCGAGCGCGCTCGTCGGTTCGTCGGCGACGAGCAGTTTCGGGGTCAGCGCGAGCGCCCTGGCGATGCCCACGCGCTGGCGCTGGCCGCCGCTCAACTCGTGCGGGTAGCGGTTGCGGTAGCTGGTGGGGAGTTCGACGGAGGTCAGCAGCTCCTGCACCCGGCGGTCGAGGTCTTTGCCTTTGGCCTCGCCCGCGAGCAACAGCGGCTCACCGATCGACTGGCCGATGGGCATCCGGGGATTGAGGCTCGATCCCGGGTCCTGGAAGACGATTCCCGTCTTCTGGCGAAGCGGACGCAAGTCTTTCTGGTTCGCGTTGGAGATGTCATAACCGACGACCGTCAGCGTTCCCTCCGCGATGGGAAGCAGCCCGACCGATGCGCGCCCGAGGGTTGTCTTGCCCGACCCTGACTCCCCCACGAGCCCGACGATTTCGCCCGGGAAGACTTCGAGGTTGATGTTCTCGGCGGCCCGGAATGCCGGAACCCGGCCGCGCTTGGGGTATTCGATGGAGACGTTCTCGAATTTCAGCACGGCCGCGCGGGTATCGGTGCGGGCCTCGGTGACGCGCAGGGAGGTCTCGACTGTTGCCGCGCCCAGATGGGGCACGGCCGCGAGCAGCGATTTGGTGTACTCGGCGGTCGGCCGGGTGAACACGTCGATGACGGTGCCGGTCTCGACGGCGAGCCCATCCTTCATGACCATGATGTGGTCGGCGAGGTCGGCCACGACGCCCATGTCGTGAGTGATCAGGATGATCGCACTGTCGAGTCGCGTGCGCAGGCTGCGCAGCAGATCGAGGATCTCGGCCTGCACTGTCACGTCGAGCGCGGTGGTCGGCTCGTCGGCGATCAGCAGCACGGGATCGCACGAGATCGACTGGGCGATCATGGCTCGCTGGCGCTGGCCACCGGACAACTGGTGGGGGTACTTATTGAAGGAGGTCGGCGGATCCGGCATCTCGACCTTGGTGAGAAGGTCGATCGCCCGTTCCTTCGCCTCGGTAGGAGTCAGGTCGAAGTGGGAGCGCAGGGCCTCCATGATCTGAAAACCGATCGTGTAGACCGGGTTCAGCGCCGTCATCGGCTCCTGGAAGATCACGGCGACCTGGTTGCCTCGCACCTGCCGGAGCTCGCGCTCGGGGATGCCCTGCAATTCCCTGCCGAGGAGCTTGATCGACCCCGACACTTTCGCGTTGGCCGGGAGAAGTCCGAGAAGCGCCATCGAGCTGGAGCTCTTGCCCGAACCCGACTCGCCGACGATGGCGAGCACCTCACCCCGCTTGACCGAGTAGTCGAGGTCGATGGCGGCGGGATAGAACGTGCCGTCGACCCAGAAGTCGACGCCGAGGCCGCTGACCTCGAGCACTGTTTCGGCGGTGCCGGTGGATGGAGTCATCGTGGCCATCAGCTGACCTTCCCTGCTGGTGTCGACGTGGGATCTGCGAAGCTGGGAGCATGCGATTCGCCCCGACCACCTTCCGCCCCGTCTTCGGTCGAGTGTTGGGTGTCGTTGTGGCGATCATCGCTGTGTCCGGCATCGCTGGCTTCATCATCGGGGGCGATCCCGCTGGCCTCGTGCGTTACGGATGGGGCATGCTCCTGCTGGTGGCCGTCGTGTTCGCGCTGTTCTGGAGCCCCAGCCTGCGGGTAGAAGAGCACGCCATCACCGTGCGCAACGTTTTCAGCACCATCACGGTGCCGTGGCCGGCGATCCAGCGCATCGACACGAAATACGCTCTCACGCTCTACACGACCGGCGGGACGATCTCGGTCTGGGCCAGCCCCGCGCCGAACCGCTACGCCTCGCATAATGCCGCGAGTTCGGATGCGCGGCTCGCGTCCAACGGGATGGGAGCGGTGCGGCCCGGCGACCTTCTCTCCACGGGAAGCGGTGCCGCGGCTTTTGTCATCCGCCGACACTGGGAGGAGCTGCGTGACGACGGCCTGCTCGACGCCGGCGTCGAAGCCGGCAGCCTTCGCCGCGACATCCACTGGCCGACGATCATCGCGCTGGGCACGCTGACGATCGCGACGATCCTGGGCATCGTGCTCTAGAGCGCGCATCAGTTATCGCCCAGTCTGGGTCGGTCGTTGGTGTCGGGTTTATCGGCGTCATAGCCGCGGACGGGGCCCACTCCGCCGTCTCCCTGCATCCCCGCGCCTCGAGACGACACGATAGTCGCGGCGCGGTCGAGGTCGCCGGCAGCAGCCGGAACGACGTCAGGCTTTCCGCCACCGGGACCGACGCGCTTCGCCTTCGCGAGCGCCCTGTCGGTGGGCATGCGACGCTGGCGCGGGTCGAAGGCGTCGCGGAGTCCGTCGCCGATGAAGTTGATGCACAGCGCGATGGCGATGATGAAGAGGCCGGGCCACCAGAACAGCCACGGTCGCGTCGAGAAGGCGGCCTGGTTCTCGCTGATGATCTTGCCGAGCGAGGTGTCGGGCGCCTGCACGCCGTAGCCGAGAAAGCTGAGTCCGGTTTCGATCAGGATCGCCGCCGCCATCAGCAGCGTCGAGTTTACGATGATGACGCCGATGGCATTGGGCAGGATGTGGCGGAAGATGATGCGCGCATCGCGAGCTCCAGCCACGCGGGCAGCATCCACGAACTCACGCTCACGCAGGGACAGGAACTCGCCGCGCACCAGTCGCGCAAGCCCCGTCCAGAGCACGAGGCCGAGGATCAGCGCCAGGACGGGCGCCCCCGCGATGCCGAAGCGGCGACCGAGAACGGCACCGATCACGATCACGGGGATGGTGATGATGATGTCGGTGAAGCGCATCAGCACCGCGTCGGTCGCGCCGCGGTAGAAGCCGGAGACGGCTCCGACGACGGTGCCGATGATGGTGGCGATGCCGCCGACGATCACCATGATCATGAGCGACTGTTGGGTGCCTCGCATGACGACGGCGAAGATGTCGCGGCCCACCTCGTCCTGGCCGAACGGGTGGTTCCCGAACGTGAACGGGAAGAGGGAGAAGGTGGGCCGGCCGCCGTTCTCGACCGTGACAGCGATGTTCCAGGTGTACTGCCACCATCCACCCGGCTTAAAGTCGCCGAACTGCGGACCGACCGAGGTGAAGGCCAACAGGATGATGAACAACAGGACGACCATGGCGACGAGGGCTCCGCGATGACGGAAGAACCGCTTGCGGACGATCTGGCCCTGGCTGAGCCCTGCGATGTCTTTCAGCTCGATGGAGGATTCGTCGTCGGTCACGCCGGGCGTGTTATGGCCGGGCCGCTGCACCGGAGGTTCGAGGTTCGTCATCAGGACACCCGGATTCGTGGGTCGAGCCCCGCATACACGAGGTCTGCGAGCAGGTTGAACAGGATCGCGAGCCCGCCGGTCACGAGGAAGAAGGCCATCACGGGGTTCGGATCGACCTTGTCGAGGCCGTTCTGGAACAGTTGCCCCATTCCGACGAAGCCGAACACTCTCTCTGTGATCACTGCTCCGCCGATGATGCCTCCGATGTCGAATGCGACGATCGTGGCGATCGGGATGAGCGCGTTACGGAAGGCGTGGCGGACCACGACGGTGCGCTCGGTGAGCCCTTTCGCCCTGGCCGTGCGGATGTAGTCCTGGTTCATCACTTCGAGAAGACTCGCTCGCGAGTATCGCGTGTAGCTCGCAAAGGAGATCAGGATCAGGGCGATGGTGGGCAGCAGCAGGTGGGTGAACAGGTCGACGCCCTGGACCCAGAGCGACCCTTCGAGCCCGGGGGTGGATGATCCGACCGTCGCGATCGGGCGCCCCTTGATCCTGTCCGAGTTCGCGTACTGGTTCCAGACGAACATGAACCGGTCCAGAGCGATGAGCCCGGCCACGAGGAATCCGGTGATTGCGGCAGTGCGCGCGACCGGCAGTCGGTCCGTGCCCCCGAACAGCCAGCCGATTCCAAAACTGACCCCGATGGTGAGCAGCGCGATGAGCACGAGCCCCCAGAGTTCGAGGCCGAACGAGAATCCATAGAGGAACGGGAAGTAGATCGCGATACCCACGGCGGCGACAGTCAGGGAGGCGTACAGCGCCCTCCTGCGTTTCAGGCCCGTAGAGATCAGAGTCACGCCGAAGGCGATTCCGACCGACGAGATGATGATGCCGACGAATCCGATGTGGGGTGTCGAGAACCAGTCCGTCACGTCCATGTAGAACAGGATGCCCGCGGTCGCGACCGCGGCGATACCGAAGGTCAGCAGCTTCTGCAGCCCCTTCCGCGGAATGATCGACATCCAGATCAGCCCGGAGATCACCGCGATGATCGGGATGATCCAGTATTCGATCTTCGGATCAGCGAGGAAATCGTTGAACCCGATGGCGATGTACTGCTTCAGGAGCACGGCGACCCAGAAGATCGGCAGTGAGAAGAACAGGAACGAGATGAAGGTCACGCCGTAGTCGTATCCGCTGTACTGGCGAAGCGCGGTCGTGATGCCGACCGTGATGCCCAGGATGATCGCGACGATGCTCGCGATCGTCACGAGTTGCAGCGTCGAGCCGGCTGCCTGCGCGAGGAGCACCGTCACCGGCTGGTTCTGCACTGTGACACCGAGGTCGCACTGGCCGATGAAGCACTTTCCGACTCCCGCGAGCCAGATGAAGTACCGGAGGAATGGCGGAACATCGAGGTTGAGCAGCTCTGTTCTGGCCTCGATGAGTTGCGCTTTGTTCGGCGCGGTGCTGACTCGCAGATCCTCGAGGGGATCGCCTGACAACGCCGTCAGGATGTACATGAGGTACGTGGCTGCGAGAAGAATGAAAATCGACGCGATGAGGCGTCTGACGATGAATGTTGCCACGAGCGTGACCTGCCTTACTGCATCTTCCAGAATGGCGGGCGCTGGGACCTCGCGGTCCCAGCGCCCAGAATTAGCTAGCGGTAGTGAGTAATCGAATCTTCTCGATTATTCGCTGACCGGGCTCCATTCCCAAATGTTCCAGAAGATCGTCGGCGAGAGCGTCGACGGAGCGATGTTCGCGATCTTCGTCTGGTCGAACGCGGTCACCGCCGGGAACTGGAAGATCGTGACGCCGTAGAAGTCTTCCCACAGCAGCTTGTCGATCTCCTTCTGGATCTCGATCTGAGCGTCCAGGTCGAATTCCTTGCCCAACTCGTCTGTCAGCTTGTCCATTTCGGGGTTGCTGTAGAAGTTGAGGTTGTTGATGCCCTTCGAGTTGAAGGTGGGGGGCGGGCCGTTGGTCACACCAAGGCTCGTCGACTGCCATCCGAACAGCGATGCGTCGTAAGCACCAGGGGTGCCCAGCAGGCCTCCCCAGTCGGGGCTGGAGCAGTCTGTGACGTTGAAGCCAGCCTGAGCAGCAGACTGCTGGATCAGCAGGAACTCGTTCGCACGGCGAGGGTTCGTCGACGAGAAGAGCATGCAGACCTCGGGGTTGGTCACGCCGGCTTCGGCGAGAAGCGCCGTGGCGCCCGCGATGTCGACCTCCGCGTAGTCTGCGGAGCCGTTCGCTGCGACTGATTCGTCGTATCCCTCTGCACCCGGCAGGAAGACCTGCGAGTCGCGAGTGACAGCGTCGGCCTGGATCGGCACGATGAGCTTGTCGACGATTTCCTGGCGCGGGATGACCTTCATGAACGCCTCGCGGATGAGGGGGTTGTTGAAGTGCCCGCTCTTCGACTGGTCGAACTGGAGGTCGATGTGCTCGTAGGTACCCTCGTAGCCACCGATCACGGTCACATCAAGTGCAGCAAGCGCATCCGACACGTCAGCCGTCGCCTGGGGCGAGATGACCTGGACCTCACCGTTCTGGAGCGCCTGGACTGCCGCGAGCGGATCCGTGATGAACCTCACGGTGATCTCGGCAACCTCGGGCTTGTGGTCGCCCACGTAGTTCTCATTCGCGGTCAGGGTGATGTACTGGTCGGCCACGAAGTTCGTGATCGTGTACGGCCCGTTGCTGACGACGAGACTGGTGTCGGTGGGCATCTCGGTGAAGTTGAATCCCGTGTTCCAGAAGCTGGCGATCTTCGCCAGCGACTCTGCGTCGTTGTCGGTGATGGCCGTGACGAGGGCGTCCTTCGCCTCCTGCGGGTCTTCGATTCCGAGAGCCTGCTGAGCCACGACATGAGCGGGAAGCCCGGCGCTGGTGAAGGAGAGCTCCCAGTCGACGAACGGAGCATCCCAGGTCATCGTGACCGACTTCTTGTCGTCACTGACCTCGGGCAGCTCGCTCACGAGGCCGGGACCGGTTGTCGGGTCAGCGCCGGAGTCGAAGAAGACGACGTCGGTCGGGAAGTCCGGGGTGAATTCACCGGTATCAGGGTCGGTGAACTCGGTGGAATCGAAATCAGGCGTGTTCTCAGCGCCCGACAGCGAGACCCAATTGAGCAGGAGGTCTGCGGCGTCGACGGCGGTGCCGTCGGACCACTTGACGCCGTCAGCGATCGTGTACTTGACGACCAGCGGGTCGTCTGAAACCTTCTCGTACGTTCCGAACGACGTGTCCTGGATGAGCTCCGGGGTGTCGTCGTAGAAGTTGAACGCCGAGTTCGTCGAGTACGTGATGTTGGCGTTGGCCGTCGCATTACCGAACGAGGTCAGGTTGTTGTATGAGTAGAACGGCTGGTTCCACGCGACCGACAGTGATGACCCCTCGACGATCTCTGACTGCGGTGCAGCGCAGCCCGAGAGGACGAGAGCACCGACGGCGACCGTGGCAGCTGCTGCTGCGAATCGTCTGATTCTCAATTTTCCTCCTGTGCAAGATGAGCGAACGCCGCGGCAAGACGAAGCGCGGCAATGCGCCTGATGTTCACACCCTAAACGGGGGTAGACCCCGGTCGGCATAGCTGGCGCGAAACGTTACACGTTGGTAACGAGAAGTGTATTAATCCACAACCAGCGCGACAATTTTGCGCCGAATTTCATCGAGACGCACAATTCTTGCGCGGTGACCGCGCACCGCGCTGTCCGCCCAGCGTGTATGAGCCACCCGTGTGGGCCCGGGAGAATCAGACGCCGAGCTTGATGCCGGCCCCGGGGATAGCTGCGAGCAGCTCCTGGGTGTACTGCTCTCGCGGATTGTCGAAGACCTCGGTGGTGGATGCCGCCTCGACGATCTTCCCCTTGCGCATCACGCACACGTTATCGGCGATGAGACGCACGACGGCGAGGTCGTGCGTGATGAAGAGGTAGGTCAGATCGAGCTCGGACTGCAGCTCACCGAGCAGCGCGAGAATCTGCGCCTGCACGAGCACGTCGAGCGCAGACACTGCCTCGTCGAGCACGACGATATCCGGCTTGAGCGCGAGCGCCCTGGCGATCGCGACACGCTGGCGCTGGCCGCCCGAGAGTTCGTTGGGGTAACGGTCGACGAGCTTTTTCGGCAGGGACACCTGGTCGAGCAGCTCGAGCACGCGGGCGCGCTGCTCTCGGCGGCCTCCCACGCGGTGAGCGACCAGGGGTTCGGCAATCGTCGACCCGATGTTGTACAGCGGGTCGAGGGATCCGAACGGATCCTGGAACACCGGCTGCATACGGCGACGAAGCGCAAGGAGGTCTTTGCCTTTGGTGTCTGCGAGGTCGCGACCGTCGACGACGATGCGACCGGAGGTCGGCTCATCCAGCTTCAGGACGAGCCTGGCCACTGTCGACTTTCCCGATCCGGACTCTCCCACCAGCGCCGTGGTCGTGCCCTTGGCAATCGAGAACGATACGGAGTCGACCGCGGTGAACGGCTCGCTGCGCAACTTGCCCGAGCTGATCTGGAAGACCCTGGTCAGATTCTCGACCTGCACGGCCGGGGGCGCCGTGAGCGCCTTTGCCGCGCGCGCGGCACGATCCTCTGCCGTGGCGACCAGGTCGACGTCGACCCCTTCATCGTTGCGAAGATCCGGGGTGGAGATTGTCGTCGAACTGCGCTGCAGTCGCTGGGATGCAAGGCTCGGCGCTGCGGCGACGAGTCGCTTGGTGTATGGATGCTGCGGATTCTGCAGCAACTCGACCGACGGGCCGGCCTCGACCACGCGACCCTTGTACATGACGACGAGCTTCTGGGCCCGCTCAGCCGCGAGACCGAGGTCGTGCGTGATGAACAGCACCGACGTGCCGCTTTCGGCGGTGAGTTTCGCGAGGTGATCGAGGATGACGCGCTGCACAGTCACGTCGAGGGCGGAGGTGGGTTCATCCGCGATGAGCAGTTTTGGCGTGGACGACAGACCGATACCGATGAGCACTCGCTGGCGCATTCCGCCCGAGAACTGGTGGGGGTACTGGCGCATGCGATCCTTCGCATCGCTTAGCCCGGCCTGCTCCAGCACGGCGATGGCCTTGGCCCTGGCGTCTTTTCCACGTGTCGCCTTACCGTTGGCCACGAGAGTCTCTTCCACCTGGAAACCGATGCGCCAGACCGGGTTGAGGTTCGACATCGGATCCTGTGGCACGAATCCGATCTGCTTGCCACGCACCTTCTCGAGTTCCTTCTCCGAGAGCTTGGTCAGGTCGACACCATCGAACAGGATGCTGCCGCCGGTGATCTGCGCAGCGCCGGGCAGGAGGTTGATGACAGACAGCGCGGTGGTGGTCTTGCCGGATCCGGATTCGCCCACGATGGCGAGCGTCTCGCCCTGGAGCAGGGTGAGGTCGACGCCGTTGACGGCCGGTACCATGCCGCTCTGGGTGGCGAATGCCACCTGCAGGTCGCGGATCTCGAGCAGTGGAGCGCCGATGCGACGATCGTCCATCGGGTTGTTGAGAGTTGGCTGGCTCATCGGCGGGCCCTCGCTTTCGGGTCTAGCGCGTCTCGAATCACTTCGCCCATGACCACGAACGCCAGCACGGTACTGGTGAGGGCGATCGATGGCCACACGAGAGTCATCGGATTGTTGCGGAGGTCGCGCTGCGCGGCGCTGATGTCATTGCCCCAGGACATCACCGACGGCGGCAATCCGACGCCGAGGAACGACAGCGTCGCCTCGGCCACGATCGCGCCAGCGAGACCGATGGTCGTGACCACGATCACGGGAGCGATCGAATTGGGAAGCACGTGACGCCAGAGGATGGTGAACTTTCCGACTCCGAGTGCCGTCGCCGAGGTGACGTAGTCGGCGTTCTTGACAGACAGCACCTGCCCTCGGAGGATTCTTGCTGTTCCCGGCCACGCGAACGCTCCGATCGCCAGCGCGATGACGAAGACGTTGCGGTACTGCACGAATACCGACATCACGACTACCGCAGCGAGGAAGTACGGGATGGCGAAGAAGATGTCGCCAATGCGGGACAGGATCGCGTCGACCCAGCGGCCGAAGAATCCACCGAGTGCTCCGAAGATCACTCCGATGATGGTCACGATGATCGTCGCGAGAATGCCGACGGTCAGGGACGTGGATGTGCCGAAGATGATCCGCGCGTACACGTCGCAGCCCTGCTTTGTCGTACCGAGGATGTGAGCCGCCGACGGGCCGGCGTTGCTCTGGCCGAGGTCGCACAGTCGGGGGTCGATCTGCGTAAAGAGGCCGGGGAAGATCGAGACGACGATGATCAGGAGGATGAAGACGCCCGAGATCCAGAACAGGGGACGGCTCCTGACATCACGCCACGCGTCGATGTAGAGGTTGCTCGGTCTCGAGTCTTCAGCGACGCTGTCGGTCTCCTGAAGCGGCGTCTCGTCGAGCGACGCGACGAAATGGGTCTCGCTGAGCGACGACCGTGAGTTCGGGCTATTTTCCATAACGGATCCTTGGATCGAGGAACGCATACAGGATGTCCACCAGCAGGTTGGAAACCAGGTACACGATTACGAATACGGTCACAAACGACACGACCGTCGGCGCCTCACTGAGAAGAATCGCCTTGAAGAGGGTGTTTCCCACGCCGGGCACGTTGAAGATGCCCTCGGTGACCGTCGCACCGACGATGAGCAGGCCGAAGTCGGTTCCGATGAGCGTCACGACGGGGATGAGAGAGTTACGCAGCACGTGGACGCGGATGATGCGTGGCCGGCTGAGCCCCTTTGCTGTAGCCGTGCGTACGAAGTCGGCATCGAGGTTCTCGATGACCGAGGTGCGGGTGAGCCTGATCACGTTCGCGACGACGAAGAACGCCAGAACGAACGCCGGAAGGATCAACTCATTCAGGGGAGCCTCGCCGCTCACTGTCGTGCGGGCCCATCCGAGCTGTATCCCGAAGACGAACTGCGCCAGGAAGGCCAACACGAAGATCGGCATCGAGATGAGAACGAGCGAGAGAAGCAGGGACACCGTGTCGAAGACACCGTTCTTGCGCAGCCCGGCGGTGAGACCGATCAGAATGCCGACGACGGCCTCGATGATGATCGCGATGACCGCGAGCCTGAAGGTAACGGGGAGGGTCCTGGCCAGGATCTCGGAAACCGGCTGGCCCGAGAAGGTCGTGCCGAGGTTTCCGGTGAAGATGCCCTGGAGGTAATACAGGTACTGCACGATGAAGGGCTCGTCGAGGTGGTACCGGGAACGGATGGCATCGGCCACGGCCGGGTTGAGTCCACGGTCGCCGCCCAGCGCAGCAATCGGGTCGCCCGGCAGGGCAAAGACCATGAAATAGATGAGAAGCGTTGCCCCGAGGAACACCGGAATGACCTGGAGAATACGCCGGAGGATGTACCAGACCATCGTTCTAGTCTTCTACCTTTGCGAGGTTTCGCAGAATTGACACAGGATTCTCCTTCAAAAGTGTCCGGGTCTGGACATGCCCGGGGCGGCGACACTGTGCCATTGGCAACGTGCCGCCGCCCCGGGGGCCGGAATCATCCGGCCGTGCAGGTTATTACTTGGTGATCTCGTAGTACGTGGGTACCGAGTTCCAGCCGAACTCGACACCGTCCACGTCGGAGCCGTAGGCGCCGGTCGCGTTGGAGTACCAGAGCGGGATGGCGGGAAGGTCCTTCAGCAGAACCTCCTGTGCCTGCTGGAAGAGACCGTTGGCAGCCTCGATGTCCGACTCCCCCGCTCCTTCCCTGAGAAGACCGTCGAACTCGGCGCTCGAGTAGTCACCGTCGTTCGAGCCAGCGTTCGTGGCGTAGATCGGGCCGAGGAAGTTGTACAGCGCCGGGTAGTCGGCCTGCCATCCCGTGCGGAACGCCGTCTTGAGCGTACGGTCGGTGATTTCGGTGCGGATCGCAGCGAACGTGGGATACGGGTTACCTGAGGCCTCGATGCCGAGAGTGTTCTTGATCGAGTTACTTATGGCCTCGACCCAGCCCTGGTGCCCACCGTCAGCGTTGTAGCTGATCTGGAACTGTCCGTCCCACGGCGAGATGTCGTCGGCCTCAGCCCACAGCGCCTTCGCCTCGTCCGGGTTGAAGTCCAGCACGTCAGCGCCCTCGAGGCTGTCTGAGTAACCATCGATCACCGGTGAGGTGAAGTCGGTTGCCGGGGTGCGGGTGCCCTCGAAGATCACGTCGGTGATCTGTCGGCGGTCGATCGACATCGAAATCGCTGCGCGACGGAGCTTGCCCTCGTCGCCAGAGAAGTGCGGGGCATCCTGCGGGATCGTGAACGACTGGAAGATCGCGGCCGGCTGGTTGATGGCGCGGTCGCCGAACTCGTCTTCGAACGATGCGAATGCGCTGTCGGGCACGGCGTCGAGCACGTCGAGGTTTCCACCCTGGAGGTCGGCGTATGCGGCATCCTGCGTCGCGTAGAAGATGAAGTCGACCCCACCGTTCTGCGGCACGCGGTCGCCCGTGTACTCCGGGTTCGGGATGACCTTCAGGCTGACGTCGTGCTTCCAGGCGCCTTCGCCGTCGAGCATGTACGGTCCGTTGCCGATCGGGTCCTCGCCGAAAGCAGCAGGATCGGTCAGTGCGTCAGCCGGCAGGGGGAAGAACGCCGAGTAGCCGAGGCGCAGCGGGAAGTCGGACTCCGGCTGCTTCAGCTTCACGGTGAAGGTGGTGTCATCGACGACGGCCAGACCGCTCAGTTCACTGTCTTCGTCATAGCTAAAGCCTTCGATCGACTCGAAGAAGTAGCTGCTGAGCTGCTCGTTGCTGAGCAGGGCACCGTAGTTCCAGGCGTCGACGAAGGAGGACGCTGTGACTGCCTCACCGTTGCTGAACTTCTGGTCTGCCTTGATCGTGATGGTGTAGTTCTGGGAATCGGTCGTCTCGATCGACTCTGCAACGTCGTTCTTCGGCGCACCGTCGGCGTCGTAGTAGACGAGCCCTGCGAAGATGCTGTCCAGAATCTTGCCGCCACCGACCTCGTTCGTGTTGGTCGGGATCAGCGGGTTCTGCGGCTCTGAGCCATTCACCGTGATGACGGCGGTGGAATCACCGGCGTTGTCGCCGCCGCCATCAGTGGCAGCGCAGCCCGTGAGCACGAGTGCCGCGGTCAAAACCAGGCCTCCCGCTGCAGAGGCGATTCTAAAGTTTCGCAATTTTCCTCCTGGTGAAAGATGAGCGACAACGTGGCATCGTGTGCAACGGCGCGCTTGGTGTTAGCACCCTAATCGGGGACATACTCTTCTCAAAACTGTAGACGGAAACATGAAGCCCGAATGACGCGAACGTGAATTTCTCTCTTTTCGTGATGGATTATGTCGCTGAATCGATCTCGCACACATGAATATTGCGTTGATCTGGCCCGGGCGCTCATAATCAGCAAGGTGATCGGCGTACGATCGAAAGGTGAGCAACAGCACACTGTCGGAAACTCCCAGAGCATCCGTCGATGTGGGTACCGGTTACTGTCGAGTCCGCACAACAGGTTTCTCGCGGTGTGACGGTGCGTTCCCCAACGGAATGCCAGCCTTCACGGCGGCTCCGGAGTGAGTCGGCCGCTGTCGGGCCTGCAGCGTGATGGGATGTCGCGACCGAGGCTCTGGGCCGAGATCGGCATCGTGCTCGGGCTCTCACTCGGGGCATCCGCCGCGTATTCGGTTGTCTCCCTCGCCAATAAACTCACGCGGGAACAGGCTCTCTCACAGCAGACCACCTCGATCAACAACTCGCTCAGCGACCGGCCGATCTTCGACCTGATCTACCAGCTGATGGCCGTGTTCTTCGACCTGGTCCCGGTGGCTCTCGTGGTGTTCCTGCTCTGGCAGGCGACACGACCACACCTCGGCCGACTGGGAATCGACTTCACGAGACCCGGCCGTGACGCCCTCACCGGGCTCGGACTCGCACTCATCGTCGGTGCCGGCGGAATCGTCGTCTACCTCGGAGGCGTGGCGCTGAACCTCAACACCACGGTCAATCCCTCAGCGCTGGACACGTACTGGTGGACGGTGCCCGTGCTGCTGCTGCGGGCCATCGACGCCGGTGTCACCGAAGAGGTGATCGTCATCGGCTACCTGTTCGCGAGGCTGCGCGACCTCGGCTGGGGACGGTGGCAGATCATCGTCGGCGCTGCCCTGCTGCGCGGCACGTACACCTCTACCAGGGCTTCGGCGCGTTCGTCGGCAACGTCATCATGGGAATGTTGTTCGGTTGGCTGTACACCCGCTTCGGACGTGTGCTTCCGCTCGTGATCGCCCACGTGATCATCGACTCGGTGATCTTCATCGGCTACCCGTGGGCCGCGGCGGCGTTCCCGCAACTGTTCGGGCTGCCCGCGGCCTGAGCCGCGGCATCCACTCGACCCTTTCATCATTCAGGAGGTTGTGGGGCTGGAGGGGGTGGAGTCACCTACGGGACCCCACCCGCCACATCTGCCCCACCCCTCACACCACCTCCTGAATAATGAAAGTGGCGTGGGGAACCGATCAGTCGGCGAACGCCTCGATCGGCGGGCACGCGCACACCAGGTTGCGGTCGCCGAACGCGTTGTCGATGCGCCTCACGGGCGGCCAGTACTTGCGGCTGATGAGCGAGCGCAGCGGATAGACCGCCTGCTCGCGCGAGTACGCGTGCTCCCACTCCCCCTCGATCACGGCCTGCGCGGTGTGCGGCGCGTTCACGAGCGGGTTGTCGTCGGAGGGCCAGACTCCGGATGCCACGGCGTCGGCCTCATCCTTGATCGCGATCATCGCATCGATGAACCTGTCGATCTCAGCGAGGTCTTCGCTCTCCGTCGGCTCGATCATGAGCGTGCCCGCGACGGGGAACGACATGGTCGGCGCGTGGAATCCGTAATCGACGAGGCGCTTCGCGACGTCATTGTTGTCGATGCCGGTCGCTTCCTTGAGCGGCCGCAGGTCGATGATGCACTCGTGAGCCACGAGCCCGTTGTCACCCGCGTAGAGCACCGGGTAGTGATCGCGCAGGCGCGCGGCGACATAGTTCGCCGCCAGCACCGCGGCACCGGTGGCGGCTTTCAGGCCATCCAGCCCCATCATGCGCACGTAGGCCCAGGAGATGGGCAGGATGCTCGGGCTGCCGTACGGCGCAGCGCTGACGGGTCCGCCCCCATGCACGAACTCGCCCTCACGGCCGGTGTTCAGGTCGAAGGCCGGGTGCTGCGCGCTCTGGGCCATCGGGTGGCCGGGCAGGAACGGAGCAAGGTGGGCTTTCGCGGCGACGGGACCGACGCCAGGGCCGCCTCCGCCGTGCGGGATGCAGAACGTCTTGTGCAGGTTGAGGTGGGACACGTCTCCCCCGAAGTCGCCGAACCTCGCGTAACCGAGCAGCGCGTTGAGGTTCGCTCCGTCGACGTAGACCTGGCCGCCGGCGTCGTGCACGGAGTCGCAGATCGCGCGGATCTCATGCTCGTAGACCCCGTGGGTCGAGGGGTAGGTGATCATGAGGGCCGCGAGCGAGTCTGCGTGCAGCGCGATCTTGAGCTTCAGGTCGTCGAGGTCGACGTTGCCGAGGCTGTCTGTCGCGACCACGACGACACTCATGCCGGCGAGCACGGCGCTGGCGGCATTCGTGCCGTGGGCACTCGACGGGATCAGGCACACCGTTCGCTGGTCGTCGCCGCGGGAGCGGTGGTACCCGCGGATCGCGAGCAGGCCCGAGAGCTCGCCCTGGCTGCCGGCGTTCGGCTGCAGCGAGACTGTGTCGTAGCCGGTGACCTCGGCCAGCCAGGTCTCGAGATGGGAGATCATCACAAGATAGCCAGCGACGTCTTCGACCGGAGCGAAGGGGTGGATGCCCGCGAACTCCGGCCACGTGACCGACTCCATCTCCGTGGCGGAGTTGAGCTTCATCGTGCACGAGCCGAGCGGAATCATGCCGCGGTCGAGCGCGTAATCCTTGTCTGCGAGGTACTTGAGGTAGCGCATCATCGACGTCTCGCTGCGGTGCGTGTTGAATACGGGGTGCGCGAGGTAGTCGGAGGTGCGCTGCAGGGCTTCGGGCACCGGGGAGGCCGGTTGCCACGTGCCTGCCTCGCGGGCCGCGACAGGCTCGACGCCGAAAGGCGCGAGTGCAGCGTCGGCAAACTCCGCGTCTGCGGCGCTCGATTCGTCGAACGCGAGTCGCACAGTGTCATCGTCGACGAGGCCGTAGAGGATCCCTGCGGAGTATCCCGCTGCCACGATCTCGGCCGCGCGACCGGGCACGCGCACGAGGATGGTGTCGAAGAATTCGGCGTGCACGACCTCGACCTGCGACGCCCGCAGGCGCGCGGCGGCGTTCAGGGCGGTGCGATGCACAGAGGTCGCGATGCGCTTGAGGCCATCCGGCCCGTGATAGACCGCATACATCGAGGCCATCACTGCGAGCAGCACCTGCGCGGTGCAGATGTTGGACGTGGCCTTTTCGCGACGGATGTGCTGCTCGCGCGCCTGCAGGGTGAGGCGGTAGGCGGGGTGGCCGACGGCATCCTGTGACACACCGACCAGGCGACCGGGCAGCTGCCGTTCGAGCCCCTTGCGCACGGCCATGTAGCCGGCATGTGGTCCGCCGAAGCCCATGGGCACGCCGAAGCGCTGGGTCGTGCCGACGGCGACATCGGCGCCGAGCTCGCCGGGCGAGGTGATGAGGGTGAGGGCGAGCAGGTCGGCCGCGACGACGGCGAGGCCGCCGTTCTGCTTGACCGCCGCTATGGCCGCCGAGGGGTCGACGATGCGACCGGAGGCTCCGGGATACTGCACGAAGAGGCCGAAGGCGTCCACCATGTCCGCAGAATCGATGTCGAGTTCGATGAGCTCGATTCCCACGGCGTCCGCGCGATTGCGGAGAATGGCCTTGGTCTGCGGTAGGGCGTCGGCATCGACGATGAAGACGTTCGATTCGACTCCGGATGCGCGCCTGGCCAGCAACATCCCCTCCACGACGGCGGTGCCCTCGTCGAGCATCGACGCGTTCGCGGTGGTCATGCCCGTCAGGTCGGAAACCATGGTCTGGAAATTGAGGATGGCCTCGAGCCGGCCCTGGGAGATCTCGGGCTGGTATGGCGTGTATGCGGTGTACCAGCTGGGGTTCTCGAGCACGTTGCGCTTGATTACCGCCGGGGTGATCGTGTCGTAGTAGCCAAGGCCGATCATGGATCGGTTGACGGTGTTGTGGTCGGCGAATGCGCGGAGTTCCGCTAGCGCCTCGCGTTCGGTGGCGGCGACCGGGATGCTGGAGCGCACCGTCGGCGATACCGCGATGGATGCCGGAACAGCGGCGGTCACGAGGGCCTCGACGGTGTCGTAGCCGATCGCGGCGAGCATCGCGGCCTGAGCCGCGGCATCCGTTCCGATATGACGCTGGGCGAAACGCTCCTCGAAAGTCGGCTCGGTCATCACTCGCCCGTCAGTTCCGTGTATGCGGCGAGGTCGAGCAGCTCGGGCAGTTCGGTGAATCGCACTTTCACAAGCCAGCCCTCACCGAACGGGTCGCTGTTGACGAGCTCTGGGCTGTCGCTGACGGCCTCGTTGGCCTCGACGACCGTGCCGTTGACCGGGGCGAACAGCTCGCCGACCGACTTGGTGGATTCGATCTCGCCGACCACAGTTCCCTCCGCCAGGGTCGAGCCGACCTTCGGCAGCTCGACGAAGACGATGTCACCGAGCTTCTCGGCGGCATAGGCGGTGATGCCGACTGTCGCGACATCGCCCTCGATGAGCACCCACTCGTGCTCAGCCGTGTACTTGAGTTCATTCAGTTCAGCCATGGTCATGCCTCTCGCTTGTAGAAGGGAAGTGCTACGACGGATGCCGCGACTCGCGACCCCCGCACATCTATTGCCAGCGCGGTGCCTGGTGCGCTCACACCCGGATCGACATACGCCATCGCGATCGGGTAGCCCAGGGTGGGCGAAAGTGCGCCGCTCGTGATCGTTCCGACCTCGACGTCGCCGTCGAACACGGCGTACCCGGCCCGACCGGCGCGCTTGCCCTCGGACGCGAGCCCGACGAGCACTCGCGAGCCGTCCGGTGAACCGACCTCTGAGGCCTGGCGACCGACGAAGTCGCCCTCCTTCTTGAGATTCACGACCCTGCCGAGTCCGGCCTGAGCGGGGAGGGTATCCAGTCCGAGTTCGTGGCCGTACAGCGGCATTCCCGCTTCGAGCCTCAGGGTGTCCCGGCTCGCGAGCCCGGCGGGTTGCAGGCCGAACAGCTCACCCGCGGTCGTGAGCGCCGCCCAGAGGGCAGCCGAGGCATCCGCCTGGATGTAGAGCTCGAAGCCGTCTTCGCCCGTGTATCCGGTGCGGCCGATCATGAGCGGCAGTGACTCGAACGTGCCGTTGGTGCACCAGTAGTACCTGAGGTCGTCGAGCTCGACGCCGCTGATGCCGGCAGTCGCAGCAACGATCTCGCGTGAGCGCGGCCCCTGCACGGCGATGAGAGAGACCTCGTCGCTCTGGTCATCCACCGTGACGTCGAAGTCGGAGGAGCGGGAAGCGAGAGCCTCGGCGACCGGAACCCGGTTGCCGGCGTTGGCGACCACGAGGAAGGAGTCGTCGGCCTTGCGGTAGACCACGAGGTCGTCGATGATTCCGCCTGCCGTGTCGAGCAGCAGGCTGTATTTGGCCTGGTCCACCGCGACGGCGGAGAGCTTGCCGGCCAGCGCGAAGTCGAGGAAGGCCGCGGCATCCGGGCCGGAGACCAGGATCTCGGCCATGTGGGAGATGTCGAAGATGCCGGCAGCAGTGCGAACGGCATGGTGTTCGGCGAGGTCTGAGCTGTAACGGACCGGCATCAGCCATCCCGCGAAGTCCGTAAAGCTGGCGCCGGCAGCGGCGTGCACATCGTGCAGCGGCGACTGCCTGGGCTGCGTTTCTACGGCAGGTGAATCATCGGTCACGGAGTTCTCCTGTAAGCATGGCTGCGGGTGGAACTCCCCCTCTGTCATGGGCCTGAGAGTTTCGCGGCACCGAGAGTGACCTCGGTTCGCTTTCACCTTCGGCGGAAGCCGTGCTGTCCCCAGCGGGCTTCGCTTTTCAGAGCGGCCGTGCCCGGGCTTCTCAGCGGGGACAACTCGGTGCGGTACGTGAACCTGAGAGATTGGCGGGGAGGCTTGCTCCTTCGGTGCCGACCATTGCGCCAGGCGCAGCGTTCGGCTCTCCCGCATCGTGTGGCGGCCAGATGTTCAGTTGTGCGGCCAGCCTAGCAACTGCGGGCGACGACCGGCCGTGTCACGGCTCGGGAAAGTCCTCATCGTCGACGCCATCCTCCACCCACGATGACGCGAGGGAGAGCTCGACACCGAGCGTGTGCTCGATGATGCCGTCGAGCAGTTCGGACATCGTGGCCGACCTGAGCAACCGGATCTGGTCGAGCGGGCCGAGCGGCGCGATCGCCGCGAGCTGCCACACGTGCGCCACAGGGTCGTCTGCGAGTTCGACATCCGGAGACCAGCTGAGGTCTGAGAACTCGCTGGCCCTCGAGAGCGTACGGCGCACGAGCTGCTCTGCCCGCTCCCGGAGAGGCAGCAACGACTCATCCCATTCGAGGTCGGGAAGTTCGCTCACCGTTGCTCTGGGGTGTGGATCCTCGTCGAGCCACTCCTCGATCGTGATGCGACCCTGCCCCTCGGCGACGAGCCCGATGAATCCCTCCGCGGCCTCCAGTTGCACGATCCTTGCGACGGTGCCCACGGAAAATCGCTTCTCGCCGCCGCCCACCTCCTGGCCGCGCTCGATGAGAACAGTGCCGAATTCGGACGGCTCATCCTGAAGCACCCTCGAGAGCATGACGATGTACCGCTCCTCGAAGATGCGGAGGCTGAGCGGCATGTGGGGGAACAGCACGGAACCGAGGGGGAACATCGCCAGGGCGGTCATTTCCCCAGCGAACCATGCTTCGAGCCCGGTTGCCAGTCCCACGAGGGAACGATTGGCTACGAACAGTTCGGACGGCACGCTCGTTGCGTGAGAGCATCCACGAGCACCTTGCCCAGATCTTCTGGCACGACCGCCGAGTACGCGGCGCCACCGGTCGATTGTGCGATCTGCTTCATCGACGCGCTGTCGGTGTCTGGTCCGAATCCGATGAGGATCACGGGCACCGGTTTGGACGGATCCTCGATAGCTTTCAGGCTGCTGAGCAGAGTCTGGAGGTCGATGCCATTGTCGTCCTCGTTGTAGCCGTCGGTGATGAGAAGCACGGAGTTGACCTTCGACGGGTCGTAGTCTTCCTTGACCCTGGTCACCGCCGCCAGGATCGTGTCGTACAGGCCGGTGTAGCCGAAGGCCCGGTCCGGCAGTGACGCGACTATGCCGTTGATCTGCTGCACATGCGCCGGGTCGGCGAGCGGAGCGATCGGCGACAGGTCTTCCCAGTCCTGGGTTCCGACCCGGTTCTGGGAGAAGACCCACACTCCGAGCTCGGCCTCTCCCGAGAACCTGGATAGCGCCTCGCCTGCCGCCAGCTGGAACACGTCGATTCGACGGAGTCCGTTGCTGGCCGGGTCGAGCATCGAACCCGAGGTGTCGATCACGACGAGCAGTCGGGAGCGCAGGGTGAGCACACTCCAGGCGCGCAGGATCTCGATCTGCACAGCGGGCTCCGCTGACGACTGTGCCGCGGTGGGTGTTGCGAGCACCCCCGCCAGCCGCAGTTCGCCCGCACCCTTCGCGTCACGGAAGCCTGCCTCGGCGAGTACGTCGCTGGCCGAGCGGGCGGCGGCGGCCAGCGCGGCGAGAATCTTGCGCGGAGCACCGGTCGTCTCTGGCTCGTTGTCCTGCGAATCGTCGAGGATCCCGACGAACGGATACGTCAGTTCCACGGTTCCATCGCTCGGATACAGCGCGATGACCGGGGACGTCGGCGAGGATGAGTTGTATGCGGCAACCTCCCGCTCAGTGGTCAGGACGACGGTGGGCACGGCCGCGGATCCGGCGGTCTCGAACGCTGCTTGTGCTGACTGCGGAATCGTCTTGCCCAGTTCGATCATCGCGCCTCCGAACTGGCGCGGGTCGTCCGGGGACGTGACGGTCTTCAGTTGAGCGAGTCCGGCGAGACTCGCCGCCGACGACTCGGGGTCGGGCAGAAGCGTCACGACGGTGCCCGTGAGCAGGCTCCCCCAACTCAGCGGTGCCGACGAAAAATCGGAGACCCTCGACGCCGGTGTCGCGAACACGACGGGAGTACTCGCGATGTAATCCCCCACCTCGAAGCGCGGAGCGTCGCGACCAAGCGAGGTTGCCACGCTCGCAGAACGATCGAGCCACGCGCTCGAGTCGGGAACCCAGGCATCCAGGTCGCCGGCAACCCCGGACGCAAACAGAGCAGAGGTGTCTGCCGAATCCTGGGAGCGGATCTCGGTACTCGTGCAGTTGCCGCTCGACCGGTCGAACTCCTCGGCGACCGTCGTCAGCGACGGTGCGATGGACGGGTCGGCCGCGACGACGATCGACTCGCGCTCAGAACACTCTCCGGAGACGGATGTCACGGCGCCGGTCAGCGCCGTCGCGGCGTCCGCGAACCGGCGAGGACCGAGAAACTGCAGGCCGGCTACGGCTACCGCGGCCACGGTGATGAGCACGATCGGGATGGCCCACCATCGCCGTCTCAACCGGGTGAAAAAAGAGGTTCGGTGTCGGTGCCGGGTGGTGCCCACGAGCTCTCCAGTCGGTGCAGCGGCGCCACGTAGCCGTCGGACCGACAACACGCCATCCCCCAGAGGGGACACTACAACATGCGGCGACGCGAACTCCACTCTTAATTCCGAGACTGGCACCACGTATTGCGCTGACCCCGCTTCGCGGATTCAATTGCGACATGTCCGCGATTCCGCCGAGCGTCGATGCTCTGGTCATCGGGGCCGGTCCAGCCGGCCTCGCCACCGCCGCCGAACTGACGCCGCAGGGGCTGGCGGTGCTCGTCATCGATAAAGCCGATCGAGTCGGCTCCAGCTGGTCGCGGCATTACGACCGACTCCACCTGCACACAGCTCGGCGTCTGAGCTCACTGCCGGGCACACCGATCCCCTCGACCATGGGCCAGTGGGTCGCCAGGGACGACTTTCTCAGGTATCTCAGCGACTACACCGAGACTCATGCCCTCGACGTGCGGCTCGGGGTCACCGCGTTATCGGTGACCAGGGACGGGGACGGATGGCTCGCCTCGACGGACCGCGGCACCATCCATGCGACGGTCGTGGTAGTCGCGACCGGATACAACCACACGCCATTCAGACCCGAGTGGGATGGGGTCGACTCATTCCATGGTCAGATCATCCATTCCAGCGAGTACCGGAATCCCGACCAGGTGACGGGATCGACCGTGCTCGTCGTCGGCACGGGCAACAGTGGGGCCGAGATCGCCGCCGACCTCGCCGAGGGTGGCCACACTGTGCTGCTCTCGGTGCGCACCATGCCGAACATCGTGCCGCGCGCGGTTGTCGGGATCCCGAATCAATTGCTCGTACTGTCGATCTCCCCGCTGCCGCGGCGGGCAAGGGACATCATCTCCGGCGCGCTGCAGAAGATCGTGATCGGTGACCTCAGCAGGTACGGAATCACCAGGGCTCCGCGCGGAATCGTGACCCAGCTCGAGCGGGACGATGTGGTGCCGACGATCGATGTGGGCCTCATCAGGGCACTGAAGGCCGGGACCGTCATGGTGGTCGCATCGATCGATCGATTCGAGGATGGCGCGGTGCGGTTGTCGGACGGAAGCACCATCGCCCCCGACGCCATCGTCGTCGCCACGGGCTACCGGCGCGGGCTCGAATCCCTCGTGGGTGGCCTCGACATACTGCTCGGGAATGGACGGCCGAAAGTGAACGCGGATGCCCAGCTCGACAACGCGCCGGGGCTCTACTTCATCGGCTATTCGAACCCGATCACCGGCAACATCCGGCAGCTCGCGATCGACGCGCGACGCATCGCGCGCGTTGTGAAGCAGCGCAGCTAGGGCACGTCACGCCCCACCTCGCGCGAATTCACAGCACCCCGCGTTCGGGGGGCAAATCTGCCCTATGCTGAACCCATAATGGAATCCCCGACCCATTACGAATTGCTGTGCGTGACACCCGACGCCACGGCAGACGAGATTCGTGCAGCGTATCGACGGTTAGTCCGGATGTACCACCCGGATGTAGCCGGTGCCGCGGGTGCGGCGATGACGCTGCGACTCAACGAGGCGCAGCGTGTGCTTCTCGACCCTGCCCTTCGCTCGCGCGTGGATGGGCCGGCATCGCACAGCGCGAGCCCGCACCACCCGGCTCCGACAGCCGAGCGCACCTCGCAGTTCGGCCGCGACGTCCCGCGACCGAGCACCCCTTTCCGCCCGGCCTCTCGCGCCACCCCGGTCGAACACCGCAGCGTCGTCTGGGACGTCCTGGCTATCGCGTCGATCTCGATCATCGTGCTGTCGACCATCGCGGTCTTTGCTGTCACGTATTCGGTCCCGTTCACCGGCATCTCTGCCCGCATGCTGCCACCCGTTATCGTCGCGATGCTGTGGATCGCGGCGGGCCTGTCCCGTCCCCCGCGGATCATCTGGTTCCTCCTGGGAACCTCGATGCTGCTGTGGCCGCTCGCCGCATCCGGAATCTGGCCGGTCACCGCGCTCGTTTACTCGAGCCCCGAGTGGGTCTGGTTCGCGCTCACGGCGTCCTTCTTCTCGGCGATCGCACTGAGGGTGGCGGCGCCGAGAGTATCGAGCTACCGCACGACACGAACGGCCACCGGGCGGGCATCCACCGCCTAGCAACGCGTGCGGCAGACTGGGTGGATGCCCCGCATCCGAGTCATCGTCGGCGCCAACGCCATGCTGCTGGCCGGCCTGCAGTACCTGGCCGCCGAAACCGTATCCGCAGCGGTCTTCACCCCCGCGTACGACTACGCCGAGAACTACATCAGCGACCTCGGAGTCGCGGACTGCGGCACCGTGTATTCCGGTCGCGAGATCTGCTCCCCGCTCGCCGGCCTCATGAACGCGGGCTTCATCGTCGACGGTGCGCTGTTCTTCATCGGGAGCGTGCTGCTGGCCACCCTGTTCTCCGGAGCGCTCAGGTATGTGTTCCTGGCGGCAGCACTGCTGCACGGAATCGGAAACGTCATCGTGGGGCTGTTCGACGAGACCACACCGGCCGTGGGTGGGGCGCCGAGCATCCATGTCGTCGGAGCGCTGCTGGCCATCCTGTTCGGAAATGTCGCCGCGATCCTGGCCGGAGCGTCGGCGCTGCGCCATGGTCGACGCGCGCTCGGAGCTGCCGGAATAGCCCTCGGATCGCTCGGCATCGTCTCGCTCGTGCTGCTCGGGTTCGACGGGGTGGGCCTCCCCGAGGGGCTCGTCGAGCGGTTCTCGGTCTACCCGATCACCGCCTCGGAGATCCTGTTCGGGGTCACCATCCTCGCGGTCGCCTGGTCGCGCCGAGCGGGCCGATCCCCCAGAGTTGAGTCATGACGAACGAACCCGAGACCACGCCGACCCGCAACAGCTCCCTGGGTCGCACCATCGGCCGGGTGCTGCTCGGCCTTTTCCTCGTCGGAGCCGGGGTCGGACACCTCACCGTCGCGCGACAGGGGTTCCAGACCCAGGTGCCGCCGTGGCTTCCGTTCGACGTCGACTTCGTGGTCGTGGCATCCGGGATCGTGGAGATCACCCTCGGGCTCGCGGTGCTCCTGCTTCGGCGCTATCGGGTGGCGGTCGGCTGGATCGTCGCGCTGTTCTTCCTGGCGATCTTCCCCGGCAATATCTCGCAACTCTTCGTGCACACCGCGGCGGAAGGCTGGGACAACACGACGGCCATCGTGCTCGGCGTGCGCCTGCTGTTCCAGCCGCTGTTGGTTGCGTGGGCGCTGTGGTCGACCGGCGCATGGAAGTGGTGGCGCGCGCGGCGCTCCTGAGCAATCCGCCCGACGGTGTGGGCTGAGCTGCCTACAGGCACGACATCGAAACGGGGTGGTAGCTCGGGCGCTCGAGACTGTCGAGCCCGCCGGGCGAGATCCCCATCAACAACACGTGGTCGGTGCGGTTACGGCTGCGCTCCTCATTCTCTCCCACCCACACGTCGAAATAGAAGGTCGTCTGGTCGTACTCCGCTGCGTAACGCATGATGTAACCGGTCTGAGAGAAGAAAGATGCTTCCGGATAAAGCTCGGCCATCTCCACCGTCGACATTCCGACGCCGCCACCGCGGTCAGTCACGACCACGTCAGACCTCACCTGGATGTGCTTAAGCACACCGTCGTAGGCAAACACTCCGAAAATCGCACCGCCCTCGAGCCCCTCTCGCGGCGCGCTCTTCCACGCAGGAAATGGGCCATCGCCACAGTCGAGTTCAAAAGCCGTCAATAGTGGCGACGCATTCAACTGCTGCGCGGTATCGCCCAGGAGTAGGTCGTCGAGCCCAACCTCGCTGAGCACCAGATCACGCTGCGGAGCTGGCGGCTCGGCAGTCGCCGTCGGGGAGGCGGTTGGAGTAGGAGTAGAAGTCGGAGTCGGAGTGGCGGCAGGAGTGGGCTCCGCGGTTGCTGTTGGCAGAGTGGATGGAGTGCCCGTTGAGCCGGTCTCCGCGAGAACCACCAACATGGTCGCTACGGCCGCGGCCAGCAGTCCTGCAACAACAATCAGAGCCCAGGGTCGCTTCTTCACCGGTGCGCCAGGCTCCACTTCGCTCATGTGCCGACTCTAAAGCCCGACACAGCCGACGTCCGAGGCCGTTCGTCTCGTTTCCGCAACTATCCGGCCCCTGCCAGAACGCGCTGTTTTTGCTAACCTGACAGCAGGGTGTGCACTGCAACCCCCGGACGACGGATCAGTACCCGGAACGCGACAAGACTGGCCACAGGGATGTGTTCGTCATGGCATGGGTAATTCTTATCGTCTCCGGTGTTCTCGAGGCCGTGTGGGCCACGGCCCTCGGCAAGTCCGAGAATTTCACCAAACTCTGGCCGACTGTCATCTTCGGCGTCGCCCTGGCGCTCAGCATGGTGGGGCTCGCCTTCGCGATGCGCGATATCTCCACGGGCACCGCCTACGCCGTGTGGGTCGGGATAGGCGCGACTCTCGCCGTCACCTACGCGATGATCTTCGGTGGCGAGCCGGCATCCGTCATCAAGGTGCTTCTGCTCATCGGGCTGGTGGGCTGCATTGTCGGGCTGAAGCTGGTCGACGGCAGCCACTGAGGCGTCTGGCAGGCGCTCCTAGGCGACCCGCACGTCGATCTCGCCGGGCTCGGCACCGTCGGCTCCGAACACCAGGAACCGGTTCGCGATCTTGTCGGTGAAGAACCTGTCGTGGCTGACGACAACCACGGCTCCAGGGAAATGAACGAGGGCGCGCTCCATCACCTGGGTGCTCGCCATGTCGAGGTGGTTGGTCGGCTCATCCAGCAGCAGCACGGATGCCCCTGACAAGAGGCACTGCGCCATCGCGACCCTCGCCCGCTGGCCTCCGGACAGGTTTCCGATGCGCTGTTTCAGGTCGGCCTCGGAGAACTGGAACATCGCGAGGAACCTGGCGACCGATTTTCGGGTCGCGGTCAGGGCGAGGCTGTTCGGCATCGCATTGACCGCGTGGGTGACGGTGTCTTCGTCGTCGAGCTCGTCGAGCACACGGTTGTAGGAGATGACATCGCTGCCCTTCGTCCAGACCGTCTCTCCCGTGTCGGGTTTCTCGTCAGTCAGCACGCGCAGCAGTGTGGACTTTCCGCTGCCGTTGGATCCGAGGATCACGATGCGATCGCGTCGTCGGATCTCGAAACTGAGGTCGGAGAACAGCACACGGCCGTCGTGGGACTTGCTGATGCGGTCGACCCGGCAGAGCACATCCTTGATGTGGAGGCCACCGTAGATCTCGGTGATGATCTGGTCGACGGGACGGGGTGCGCGGCTCTTCTTGATGTTCGAGAGCTGCTTGTCGAGCCCGCGACTGGCGGCTTTCGCGGCCTCACGACGATCGGCGATTCCCTCGGCCTCGAACGCGAGCAGCTCCGATTCGTGCACGAATTGCTGCTCGAGGGTCTTCAGCCTGAACTGCTTCTGGATGACGTACTCGCCGAAATTGCCGGGGTACTCGTGAAGGTGGAAGTTCTCGACCTCGATGATGCGCGTGACCACCGAATCGAGGAAGCGCCGGTCGTGCGAGACGATGATCGCGGCGCCGTGGAAGCCGCGGAACCACGCCTCGAGCCACTCGACGCCGGCGACGTCGAGGAAGTTGGTGGGCTCATCGAGCAGCAGCACGTCGGGATCTTCGAGCACGATCTTGGCGAGCGCCGCTCGGTTACGCCATCCACCGGAGAGGTCGTCGATGGCGCTGTGTCGATGCGCCTCGGTGAATCCCAGCGTCGTGAGGGCCTGGTCGATGCGGCGTTTGTAGTCCCAGCCATCCAGGCGGTCCATGTCTTCGAACAATGCGGCCTGGCGATGGATGAGCGCATCCAGGTCGGCACTCGGATCGGCAGCGATGGTCGCGTCGATGCTCGCGAGCTCCGTTTCGATGGCACGGATGTCGACGAACAGGTCGTCGAGCACCTCGAGGATGGTTGCCGAGCCGTTCAGCTCGGAGAACTGCGAGAAGTACCCGAACCTGGTGCCCGGCTCGATCGTCACGGTGCCGCTCGTCGGTGCCAGCTGCTCGAGCACGAGCTTGAGCAGGGACGACTTCCCCGAACCGTTGCGGCCGATCAGGCCGACACGATCCTTGGGCTCGAGCCTGAAGAACGCCTCCCGCAGCACCTGCGTGTTCTCGATGCGTAATTCCACATCGTTCAACCTGATCAGGCTCATGCCGTGGTTCTCCCCCGTGTCCCCCCAATTGTCCCGGATAACCGAGCACCGTCCCGCCACCCATACACCCATCCAGACCCTTTTCCCAGTCGAAACCGCATCCGAATAAATGCCGTAGCGTGAAAAAATGGGGATCACAACAGAATCGACCGTGGCGCAGCCGCACCATCTCAAACGTTCCATCACCGTCAAACAGCTCTACTTCTACGTTGTCGGCGATGTGCTGGGGTCCGGCATCTATGTTCTCGTCGGGCTCGTCGCCGCGGCCGTCGGTGGAGCCTTCTGGATGGCGTTCCTCGTTGGCGTCTCGATCGCGACCATCACGGGACTCGCCTACGCGGAACTCGTCACGAAGTATCCGCAGGCCGCGGGAGCGTCGCTCTATATCAATAAAGCGTTCCGTAGCCCCGTGTTGACCTTCTTCATCACGATCTGCATGCTCTCGGCCAACATGGCGGCTGTCGGTTCGCTCGCTGCAGGGTTCGTACGGTACTTCAGTGGCGTCGTCGGATTGCCGCAGGACGCGATCTGGGCTTCCACCGGCATCGCCGTAGCCTTCGTGGCAATCATCACCGTGATCAACCTGATCGGCATCGCGGAGTCGGTCGTGGCGACAGTGGTGATGACCTTCATCGAGGTCAGCGGGCTCATCATCGTCGTGATCATCGGGGTCATCGCGCTCGTCGAGGGAGTCAACGATCCTTCCGTGCTTCTCCAGTTCAGCGTCGACGGCGGCACCGGTTCGGCGATCCTCGCGGTGCTTGCCGGAGTCTCTCTTGCCTTCTTTGCGATGACAGGCTTCGAGAACGTCGCGAATGTCGCAGAGGAGACCATCAACCCCTCCCGCGCCTACCCACGGGCTCTGATCGGCGGAATGGTCACCGCCGGGATCGTCTACGTGCTCGTCTCTATCGCTGCGGCGCTTGCGGTGCCCATCGGGGATCTGGCGGGAAACACGCTACTCGAGGTCATCCGCGCCGACCTGTTTATCGTCCCTGCCGCCATCATGGTCGTCGTCTTCGGGCTGATTGCGATGGTCGCGATCAGCAACACCACCCTGGTCACGGTGGTTGCCCAGTCGCGCATACTCTTCGGCATGGCGCGGGAAAACATCGTGCCGGCCGTTTTTGCCAAAGTGCATCCCACTCGGCGGAGCCCCTACGTCGCTCTGCTGTTCGGCGCTGCGATTGTCAGCGCGCTGTTGATTATCGGCGCGATAATCCGCTCGACCCAGACCGGCCTTCCTGCGGAAGACCAACTCGACATCGTCAATCGGCTCGCCACCATCACGGTGGTCTTCCTCTTGTTCATCTACGCACTGGTGATCGTGGCGTGCCTCAAGCTGCGAGGCCACGATGAGAGAGACGATACCTATCGCGCAAACACTCCGCTGCTGATCGTCGGCATGGTGGGCAACCTCGCAGTCCTGGCGTACACCCTGATCAACGACCCTGGGGCATTGGTGTGGGTCGCGGGGCTCCTGGCCGTCGGCCTTGTGCTTTACCTCGTGCAGACCTTCTCCGGCAGGAAAGCCACAGACCGCGTGAGCTGATCCCGATCGTCCCCACGCCGAGCGATCAGCCGGCCAGGTGCACGAGGGCCTCGTTGCGGCGCAGGAAACCTGGCTTCCACGGGGCGTCGTAGCGCGCGAAGTACGGCGCTCCGACGGTTGCCAAACCGGATGCCGCGACTGCGGCCATCAGTTGCATCGCGTTGTCCGCGAAGCGGGCCTCATCCGCACCTCCGCTGAACCGGCGAGCCGCCACACGACCGGCAGGCACCACCCTGGTGCGCACACCGGCACCGTTCGGGGCGGGGACTGATGCGGCATCCATGTCGTCCGGGAGCACGAAGCTCACCGTGTACTGCTCGCCCACCGGCGCCTGGATCACGGGTGAGGTCATCTCGATCTTGTTCTGGCCCGCGTTATTGCCGCTGATATAGCTGATGAGGGGTCGGAAGCCGCGATTGCCGGCCTCGAAGAAGTCGCCGCCGACGTCGACCTCGACGAGCAGGTGCTCCGGATAGCTCCGCACCTCGAATCCGTCATGCTCGCTCTCGACGACGTACGGCTGGATTTCGGTCATGCGGCAGCTTACGTCCGCGGGCGGGGCGCGCCTAGATCATCACCGAGCTGAGCAGCAGGCTCGTCTCGCTGTTCACCACTCCATCCAGCGACCGGATGCGCGCCAGAACCCCATCGAAATGCCCGAGGGTGTCGGTGCGGAGCTCCGCCACGAGGTCCCATGCGCCGTTGGTCGTGTGCAGCGAGTGCACCTCCGGGAATCCGCGGAGCTGACGGATCACGTCATCGGTGGTGCGCCCCTCGACTTCGATGAGGGACACCGCCCGGATGGTGTCGGGGTCGTTCTCGACGCGCACCCTCGCCGAGAATCCGAGGATCGTGCCGCTGTCCAGCAGCCGGTCCAGCCGGCTGGTGACCGTGGTCCTGGTGACGCCGAGCTCCCTCGCAAGCACCGCCACCGGCTCGCGGGCGTTGGTTCGGAGCAGGCCGATGAGGCGTCGATCCAGGTCATCCATACGCATAGTGTAAGTCAGTGCTATGCAGTTCGCGCACGGACTGATCCAAAGGATCACTCTCTGGTCATTGTTGCTGCATACTGCCCATTCGTAGGCTGGTGGTACGAGATTAGGGAGAAATCATGGTGCGCTTCGTCGACGTAGGAAACATGAGCCGCTGGATCGCCACGACCGGCATCGAGTCCATCATCACCGGCATGGTCGGCTACCTCGAGAGCGACTTCGCGCGCTGGCCGATCTTCGACAAGTCCCCCAGGGTCGCGAGCCACTCCCCGCTCGGCGTCATCGAGCTCATGCCGACCAGCGATGGTGAAACCTACGCCTTCAAGTATGTGAACGGTCACCCCTCCAACCCCTCGCGCGGCCACCAGACAGTCACGGCCTTCGGTGTTCTCGCCGACGTGGACACCGGCTACCCGACGTTCTGGGCCGAGATGACGCTCCTGACCGCGCTGCGCACCGCCGCCACCTCGGTGTTCGCCGCGAAACTCTTGGCGCGACCCGACTCCACCGTCATGGCGATGATCGGCACCGGCACACAGGCCGAGTTCCAGGCACTCGGGTTCCGCGCCGGTCTCGGCATCACCGCGCTCCGCGTGTGGGACACCGACCCGGCAGCGCTCGACAAGTTCATCGAGAACGTCAGCCCGCTCGGCTTCGAGATCCACAGGGCGACGGATGCCGCCGACGCCGTTCGCGGAGCACACATCGTCACCACCTGCACGGCAGACAAGGCCAACGCGACCATCGTCACCGATGACATGATCGAACCGGGCATGCACCTCAACGCGATCGGTGGTGACTGCCCCGGCAAGACCGAGCTGGACGCTCAGATCCTCCGCCGCTCGGACGTGTTCGTTGAGTTCCCCGAGCAGACCCGCATCGAGGGCGAAATCCAGCAGGTCGAGGCAGACTTCCCGGTCACCGAACTCTGGCGGGTGCTGGTCGGCGAGGCCACCGGGCGCACCAGCGACGAGCAGGTAACGGTCTTTGATTCCGTCGGATTCGCGATAGAGGATTTCTCCGCCCTCCGATACGCGCGCGACGCGGTCGACGGCACCGACTTCTTCACCGAGGTCGACCTGATCGCCGAGCCCGCCGACCCGAAGAACCTGTACTCCCTGGTCGCGGCAGCCGCCGTTGTCCCCGCCTGACACCGCCCACCACTACCCGCACATGAGCGTCCAGAGCCCGTCGGCCGTCGTGCTGATCCGGCCCCACCATTTCGGGCCCAATCCGGCGACCGCGCTCGACAACGCCTTCCAGTCCATCGACCCGACGCGGAACGCCGCGGAGATCGCCCGGGATGCGTACACGGAGAGCACCCGGCTGGCCGAGGCGCTGGAGCAGGCCGGTGTGCAGGTGCACCTCTTCGAAGACACGGAGAGCGTGCGACCGGACAGCGTGTTCCCGAACAACTGGTTCTCTACGCACCCCGGTGGTCGCATCGCGGTGTATCCGATGTATTCGCCGAATCGCCGCACCGAGCGCCGAACCGACGTGATCGAACTGCTCAAGGAACGGTTCAGGGTGCAGGACATCATCGATTTCTCGGGACTGGAGCACGACGGCATCTTCCTCGAGGGCACCGGCGCGATGGTGCTCGACCACACGAACCGGGTCGCCTATACGGCGTCATCCCACCGCGCCGATTCCCTTGCTCTGGAGCGGTTCTGCGCCACCTTCGGCTACGAACCGATGATGTTCGTGGCCAGCGACCCCCGAGGCATCCCGATCTATCACACCAACGTCATGATGTGCATCGCGACAGAGTTCGTGCTCGTCGGCTTGTCGCTCATAGACAATCCCCGGCGCCGCCAGGAGGTCGCCGACCGGCTGACCGAACCCGGTCGGGAGCTCATCGACCTGAGCGCCGAACAGGTGGCAGACTTCGCCGGAAATGCGATCGAGCTGCGGTCGTCACAGGGCAGGATCCTCGTGATGTCGGCTCGCGCCGCCGCCACGCTCAGGGTCTCGCAGCGCAAAGTCATCGAACGCAGCTGCCGGATCGTGAGTGTCGACATCCCCACGATCGAGCTCGCCGGGGGGTCGGTGCGCTGCATGATCGCGGGCATCCACCTCGACCGACGACCTGTGCTGGTCTCGAAAGTCGCGGATGCCGCCCGCCCCGCTGTCGCCTTGGCCTGACGAGTTCAGCGGGGTGGGCGCTGCTCGCCCAGCGAGAGAGCGACCCCGTCGAGGATGTCGTGCTCACTCGTGGTGACGAACTCGAGCGGGCGCCCGGCCGCTGCCGTGGCATCCGCGACCCGCTGCAGCACCGCCGACCAGATCACGGCACCCGCGACGATGACGTCGACACGGCCCGGATGCATGAACGGAAGCGCAGCTCGTTCCGCGCGCGGCATCCGGCTGAGTGTGTCGCAGGCGTCGAGCACGGCACCTAGCGGCAGGCGGCTCCCGTTGATGGCGACAGGGTCGTAGCGATCCAGCCCGAGGGCGAGCGCCGTAACGGTCGTGACGGTGCCCGCTACCCCGACGACCTCGGTCGGTTGCGACAGGTCGACGGTCTGGCCGGCGATATCCAAAGCCGAGTCGACATCGCGACGGATGCTGGCTAGCTCGGCCAGCAACGCCGGGTCGCTGTGCCCGTGGCGCTCGGTGAGACGCACGCAACCGATGTCCATCGAATATGCCGACGTCGGCATGTTGCGGCCCAGAACGAGTTCGGTAGACCCGCCGCCGAGGTCGACGACGAGATGCTGCGCGCCGTCCGCGGCGTCGAGAGAGGTCAGCGCTCCACGAAACGACAGCTCGGCCTCCTCGGTGCCGGCGATGACTTCCGCTGGCACACCGAGGATCGCCTCGACGGTGTCGGTGAATTCGGCCCGGTTCGCGGCATCCCTCGTCGCCGAGGTCGCCACGAACCTGATGCGCTCGACCTCGTGCTCGCGGCACAGCTCGGCGTAGTCGCGAACCGCCGTCAGAGTCCGGACCAGGGCCTCGGCACCGAACCGGCCCGTGCGGTCGACGCCCTCACCCAGCCTCACCAGCTGGAGCGTGCGTACGACATCACTCAATCCGCCGCGCCCGTCGAGGTCGGCGATCAGCAGTCGGATGGAGTTCGTCCCGCAATCGAACGCTGCAACACGGGTCATGAGCGGCTCCCCCACTGGTCGATAACGTGTCGCGATTCCGCGATTATTCCCGGCCGTCCTCGAGCGGGATGAGCATCGTGCGGAACGGGCCGGCCTCGGCGTGCAGGCCCCAAATGCGGTCCGCGACGTCGTCGATTCCGTTGGGGAGCTGCAGCTGCGGGATGCCGCCGGGAATCACCAACTGGCTGACGCGGATGCCCTCATCCTCGAGCGCATCGTGCAGCATCTCACCGTAGGCGCTCTCGGCCGGGAAGGCGACCGAGGTGCCCGCGAAGCCGGCACGTGCCTTCACCGACGTGCCACCATTGATCAGGATGACGCTGCCATCGCCCGACTCGCGCATCGCCGGAAGCACCGCCTGCACCGAGTGGATGAGGCCGAGCGCGGAGAACTGCAGCGCTTCGAGCGCCAGCTCCGGAGTCAGGTCGAGCACGGGCTTGAGGTAGTCGCGCGACGGCAGCGGGCTGTACTGCAGCACCGTGATCGCGCCGAGCTCTGCCGCGGCGCGCGCGAGCGCATCCTCGAGTTGTGCGGGCTGGAGAACGTCAGCGGTGAAACCCTTCGCGGTCACACCGTCGGTCTCGAGCTCGGCGGCCATGGCGTCGAGCTTCGACTGGTCACGCGAGATCAGAGCGACCGAGAAACCTTCGCGACCGAACCTGCGGGCAACCGCTGCTCCGAGTCCGGGTCCGGCTCCGATGATGGCGATGACGGGCATGAAGTCTCCTTAGATCGATGACGTCGTGGTCATTCCAGTCTGCACTGTCGCGGAGGGAACGGACTTACTTTTGCTTCACGTGCGGACGGCTGGCGAGAGCGATCAGACAACCAAACATCGTCACTGCGGCTGCCGCAAAGATCACGAGCGCCGGCACCAAATACATCCATGCTTGATCGAAGACGAGCCTGGTACCTCGGATTCTGACTACCAGCGGCTCCGACCAGTCACCCGAGAAGTCGACTAACCCACCGATCACGGCCCACAATGCGAAGAATGTCACCAGGGCCGCGACGGCAGCTACGAATTGAGTACGTCGCGCATTCGTCATGATGGAGCATCGATTCGCTCGCCCGCATACGAGCCGCGCCCGGCATCCACCGAATCCATCATTCTTCGCCAGAGGGCACGACGTCCAACCGGTAAAAGCATCTCAACTGCACGCGGATTGACCGAGCCGCTACCCCGCGACGCCGCTCTGGGTCACTGCACTGGTAAAAAGCATCAGCCAGACGATGAAGAACGCCGCTTGGAAGAGCGTGCCCAAAATTCCGATGAGGACTGCGGCACGGGCGAGCCCACGACCGGATTCTCCGCTCACATCCATCTGCTTGCGCGCCAGCACGCCCAGCACGATGCCGACGACCGGGATCATGAATGAGGCAATGAACCCGACCAGCGCGAGGGTGTTGGTGCGCGGCACCAGAGTGGATGTCATGAGTCATCTTGGCATCCGTTAGGAGCCACCGCTGCGATTGCGAGATGCGCGTCAGTTGTTGAAGCGGAACTCCACCACGTCGCCGTCCTGCATGACGTATTCCTTGCCCTCGATGCGGGCCTTGCCTTTCGCGCGGGCCTCGGCGATGGAGCCGGTCTCGACCAGGTCGGCGAAACCGATGACCTCGGCCTTGATGAAGCCTTTCTCGAAGTCGGTGTGGATGACGCCCGCGGCCTGCGGTGCCTTCCAGCCCTTGCCGATCGTCCAGGCGCGCGACTCCTTCGGCCCCGCCGTGAGGTAGGTCTGAAGCCCGAGCGTGTCGAAGCCGATGCGAGCGAGCTGGTCGAGCCCGCTCTCGTCCTGGCCCGTCGAGGCGAGAAGTTCGGCCGCGTCCTCCGGGTCGAGGTCGATCAGTTCCGACTCGAGCTTCGCGTCGAGGAAGATCGCCTTGGCGGGTGTGACGAGGGCCGCGAGGGTTGCGAGAGCCGAGGCATCCTGCAGCACGGCCTCGTCGACGTTGAAGACGTAGATGAACGGCTTCGAGGTCAGCAGGCCGAGCTCGCGGATCGGCTCTGTGTCGATTCCGGATGACGACAGCGGATTGCCCTCGTTCAGCACCTTCTGTGCGGCCAGCGCGGTCTCGAGAACGATCGGCTCGACGCGCTTCGTCTTGACCTCTTTCTCGTACCGGGTGACGGCCTTCTCGAGGGTCTGCAGGTCGGCGAGGATCAGCTCGGTGTTGATGGTCTCCATGTCGGAGGCGGCATCCACCTTGCCGTCGACGTGGATCACGTCGGGGTCGGCGAAACCGCGGATGACCTGCGCGATCGCGTCGGCCTCGCGGATGTTCGCGAGGAACTTATTGCCGAGCCCCTCCCCCTCGGACGCGCCCTTCACAATGCCCGCGATGTCGACGAACGACACCGGAGCGGGAAGGATGCGCTCGCTGGAGAAGATCTCGGCGAGCGCGTTGAGGCGCTTATCCGGCAGGTTCACCACGCCGACGTTCGGCTCGATGGTGGCGAACGGGTAGTTCGCCGCCAGCACCTGGTTCTTTGTGAGTGCGTTGAAGAGCGTCGACTTGCCGACGTTGGGAAGACCGACGATTGCGATAGTGAGAGCCACGGGGGTCAATCGTACCGGGCTGCAGACCGCGGCATCCTGCGCAGCGTCGTCGAGGTGACGCTAAGGGCGGTCATGGCGTGACAGTGACCGCCGTTTGCGTCACCTCGGCGAGGAGTGCCGGGCGGTGCCTCAGGCCTGGGGCGAGTTGGCCTGCGGATGCGCCATCGGGGCCGGGATCCTCGGCTCGATCGCGGGTGCGGTGACCTGCACCCGGTTGCGGCGGGCCCACAGTGTGCTGATGCCCGCGGCCGCGAGACACAGCGCCATCGGGATGAGCATGAACGGGCCTCCCGTGCCAGCACTGCGGTCGATGCCCTGGTCGAGCTGGCCCAGCAGAACCGCCGGCAGGAAGATCAGCACGTTGTTGGTGGCATGGATCAGGATGGGCGCCTCGAGCCCGCCGGTGCCGCGAGCGGCGAGCGACATCGAGACTCCGAAGATGAAGTAGTAGGCGATCAGCCAGGGATCACCCGCGAGGTGGGCCAGCGAGAACAGCGACGACGCGATGAGCGTGGACACCACGAAGGCCGCGATCGGGTTACGGAACCACGATCCGGACGCCCGCTGGATCAGCCCGCGTGCGCCGAACTCCTCGCCTGCCGCCTGGAATGGCGTGGTCAGGATCACGATCGCGATCATGACGAGCACGGTCCCGTCGATGGCGACGAATTCGGCTGGCTCGATCAGGAAGCTGGAACCGATGTAGATGACCCAGACGGGGATGATGATGAGGGCGAGTCGCCCCATCCACTTCCACCGGAACCGCCCCGTGACCGAAGAAAGCGTGCCGACGCGAGCGCCGAAGAACAGCCTCTGCAGCCCCATGGCGAGCGGGATCGTCAGCGCCAGGGCGATGTTGGTCGACAGCAGCACACCCGGGGTGAAGGGCACGAGCCCGGAGTCGAGCTGCTCGAAGGTGATCGCGCCGCGGGCGATCTCGATGCCGATTCCGATGCCGCCGATGACGATCGACAGCAGCAGGAAGCCGATCACGAGCAGCACGATCGCTACAATCCCGCGCCACGCCCCGCGAATGCGGCTGAGTGCGTGGTCGTAGGTGACGGGCGGGGACGTGGCTACGGTCGGCACGTCAGCGTGCGTATCAAGGAGATTCTGCGAATCGCTCATGGGTCCACGCTACGGGGTGAGCCTCCGAAGGCCCTCCCCCTCGCGTCGGAATCTGGCATCCCTCGCGGGGCGGAGCGGCGTGGGCGACTCCACCGTGTCCGAGGCCCGTGCGACCATCGGATCGTGCCCCTGGATTTCACCGCGATCGACTTCGAGACAGCCAACGGTTCGGCGGCCAGTGCATGCTCGGTCGGCATGGCGAAGGTCCGCGACGGGCGCGTGGTCGACACCGCGTACTGGCTGATCAAGCCGCCGCTGGGTCACGACCACTTCCTGGAATGGAATGTGCGCATCCACGGCATCATGGCGGTGGATGTCGCGGACGCCTCGCTCTGGAGCGAACAGCTGCCCAGCCTGCTCGAGTTCGCCTCCGGCGACACGCTCGTCGCGCACAATGCAGGATTCGACACCGGAGTGATCGCGGCGGCGTGCGCCGCGTCATTCCAGCCGACCCCCGCCCTCGACTACCTCTGCAGCCTGCAGGTGGCGCGCAGGACGTACCACCTGGACTCGTATCGCCTGCCGTCCGCGGCGATGGCCGCGGGCTTTGAAGACTTCGAGCACCACAACGCCCTGGCGGATGCCCTGGCCTGCGCCGCGATCATCGTTCACGCGGCGAAGCGCCACGGGGCATCCACCATCGCCGAGTTGAGCGACGCGAGCGGTTCTGCGATCAAGAGGCTCGGCCCGAAGCTCAGTTCTGCGGGAACCCCAGGTTAATTCCGCCGTGCGAGGGGTCGAGCCAGCGGCTCGTGATCGCCTTCTCGCGCGTGTAGAAGTGCACGGCCTGTGAGCCGTAGGCCTTGGTATCGCCGAACAGCGAATCCTTCCAGCCACCGAAGGAGTAATAGCCGACGGGCACGGGGATCGGCACGTTGATGCCGACCATGCCGACCTGCACCTCTCGCTGGAACCGACGCGCTGCGCCTCCGTCGTTGGTGAAGATCGCCGTTCCGTTGCCGTACTGGCTCGCGTTGATGATTGCGACACCGTCGTCGTAGGACGCGACGCGCACGATCGAGAGCACAGGGCCGAAGATCTCGTGCTTGTACACGTCGGAGTCGGTCGAGACGCCGTCGATGAGGGTCGGGCCGAGCCAGAAGCCGTCGGCACCGCCGTCCACCGTCACACCGCGGCCGTCGACCACAACGGTCGCGCCGTCGGTGATGGCGATGTCGATGTAGGACGCGACCTTGTCGCGGTGCTCCTTCGTGATGAGCGGCCCCATGTCGCAACCGCGGGTGCCGTCGCCGACCGTGAGCCCGGCGACGCGCGACTGGATCTTCTCGATGAGCTCATCAGCGACCGGCTCGACCGCGACGACGACCGAGATCGCCATGCAGCGCTCACCGGCCGAGCCGAAGCCCGCGTTGACGGCGGAGTCTGCGACGAGGTCGAGGTCGGCATCCGGCAGCACCAGCATGTGGTTCTTGGCTCCGCCGAGAGCCTGCACGCGCTTGCCGTTCTTCGCGGCGGTCTCGTAGATGTACTTCGCGATGGGGGTGGACCCGACGAACGAGATGGCGGAGATGTCGGGGTGCTCGAGCAGGGCATCCACCGACTCCTTGTCGCCGTGCACGACGTTGAGCACACCGTCGGGCAGGCCGGCTTCCTTCAGGAGCTTCGCCATCCAGATCGCGGCCGACGGGTCTTTCTCCGACGGCTTCAGGATGACGGTGTTGCCCGCGGCGATGGCCACGGGGAAGAACCACAGCGGCACCATCGCGGGGAAGTTGAACGGGCTGATGATTCCGACGACACCGAGCGGCTGGCGTACCGAGTACACGTCGACCCCCGTCGACACGTTCTCGCTGTGCTCGCCCTTCATCAGGTGAGGGATGGATGTCGCCCACTCGACGACTTCGAGACCGCGGGCGACCTCGCCGAGCGCGTCCGACGTGACCTTGCCGTGCTCGTTGGTGAGGATCGCGGCGACCTCCTCCTTGCGGGCATTCAGCAGCTCGCGGAAGGTGAACATGATCGACTGGCGCTTGGCGAGCGAGGTCTCGGCCCAGGCCGGGAACGCTGCCTTGGCGGACTGCACGGCGGTGTCGACGTCGCCGACCGTCGCGAGGCGCACCTCGCGGGAGACTGTGCCCTCTGCGGGGTTGTAGACGGGCGAGGTGCGGGTGGATACGCCGGCGAATGAGGCGCCGCTGACCCAGTGATCGAGAATGTCCATGACCCCAGTGTGGACGGTGGATGATCTGCGTTCAAGTGCTATTCACGCACATCCAATGTGCGTTATCGCGCAGGGGGCAACAGTTCGGCTGCGCGAGAACGCACCTCGCTCTTGAGCGCATCCCGCACCACACGCACGGCATCGACGGCCAGGCTGTCTTTGCGCACCGACAGCGAGAACTGCAGCCGGAAATCGACCTCGCGCGGGAGCACACCGACGAGCCGATCGTCCGGCTCCGCCATGAACGCGTGCAGCAGGCCGATGCCCGCTCCCTGCCTGGTCGCCTCGAGCTGGGCGAACACGTTCGTGGAGCCGAAGCCGACGCGCATGCCGCTCAGCACGGGGGCCAGGTCGAGGTCGCGCACCGTGAGCAGGGCATCCACATAAAAGATGAGCGGATGCCGCTCCAGGTCGGCCAGCGATTCGATCGGTGGGTGCGCCGCCAGGTAGGAGGGTGTGGCGTACAACCGCAGCGCGTAGGGCGCGAGGGGTTCTGCCGTGAGCCTGGAGCTCGCGGCGGACCCGATCGTCACCGCGATGTCGTAGCCGGAACCGCGCAGGCTCAGCGGGCTCGTCGCCGTCACGAGCTCGATGGCGATACCGGGATGCTGCGCCTGCACCCTGGCCAGGCATGGTGTAACGAACGTGGTTCCGAAGCCCTCTGGCGCCACGATCCGCACGGTGCCCCGCACGCCGTCGCTGCCGCCGGATGCCGCACCGAGCACCTGTTCGACGACGTGCTCGAGCGGAGCAGCCCTCGCCGCCACATCCCGGCCGATCGCGGTCAACTCCCAGCCGTCGGCCCCACGGTCGAGCAGCCTGACGCCGAGCGCCGCCTCCAGTCGGTCCAGCCTGCGGCGCACGGTGGTGTGGTCCACGCCCAGCAGGGTGGCCGCAGAGACCAGGCGGCCTGACCGCGCCACGGCCAGGAGGTATCGCAGATCGTCGGTGCTGACATCCAGCGGATCCGGACCGTGCGCGCTCATGGACTCACCATAGTGTCGGCCGGGAGCGGCCGTTCTCGGTCAGGGTGGTTCGTGGCCGCAGTGTCCGCGGACCGTGGCACACTGCGGACATGGATCCTCTCCTGACACTCATCCTCGGTCTCGCGATCGGTCTCGTACTCGGTCTCGTGGTGGGGCTGCTGGTCGCGCGCGGCCGCTCGACGGTTGTCGATCCTGCGCTCCTGGAGGCCAGGCACACCGCCGCACTCACGCAACTGCAGGCCGACGAGCGAGCGGTCCAGTCGAGACTCATCGCCGATCATGCGGCCATGCAGGCTCGGTCCGATGCCCTCGGCGAGCAGGTCGACGCGCTGCGGGCGCAGTATCGCGAGCTCGTCGAACGCCACAGGGCGGATGCCCAGGCCCAGGTCGACCGCGACCAGCGCGAGTCCAGGGTGCTGCAGGCCCTCACCCCCGTGCAGGAGTCTCTGCGCACGATGCAGCAGAAGGTGACGGAGCTCGAGACGCAGCGCAGCCAGCAGCACGGCGAACTCGCGGAGCAGCTCAAGCACACCCAGGCCGCCGGGGAGCAGATCAGGATGACCACCGAATCGCTCGCGTCGGCCCTGCGCAGCAACTCCACCCGAGGGGTGTGGGGTGAGACGCAGTTGCGCAATGTCGTGCAGGCAGCCGGACTGATCGAACGCGTCGACTTCGACCTCCAGCGCAGCGTGTCGAGCGACTCCGGCGCCGGCCGCCCCGACATGGTCGTGCATCTGCCCGGCGGCAAGAACATCGCGGTCGACGCGAAGGTGCCGTTCACGGCCTACCTCGAGGCGAGCCAGATCCCGGTGACCGCGACCGCGACCGGCGAGGAGGGCGCTCGGCGTGACGTGCTGCTGAAGCAGCACGTGAAGGCCCTCCGTGCCCACATCGACGCCCTGGCGAGCAAGGCGTACTGGGCGGGGCTGGATGCCTCACCCGAGCTCGTGATCGCGTTCATCCCGAGCGAATCCCTCGTGGCATCCGCCCTCGATGCCGACCCCGGCATCATGGACTACGCCTTCAGCAAGCGCGTAGCCCTCGCCTCGCCGGTCACTCTGTGGTCTGTGCTGAAGACGATCGCGTTCTCGTGGCAGCAGGATGTGCTGACCGACCAGGCCAAGACCCTGTTCGATCTCAGCAAAGAGCTGTACCAGCGGCTTTCCACCCTGTCGGAGCACGCCGATAAGCTCCGCCGCTCCATCGACTCGACCGTCACGAGCTACAACCAGTTCGCGAACTCGCTGGAGTCGAGGGTGCTCGTCACCGCTCGCAAGCTCAGCGCCCTCGACGAATCCAAGATCATCGGCGCCCCGGTGATGATCGACCAGTCCCCCCGGCAGCTCACCGCCGCCGAACTGGAACTCGTCGAGACCGAATAGCCAGTCGACTCAGTCGAGCCACTTCTCGGCGAGGTGGTCGGCGTGCACCCGGCGGATCGTGCCGGAGTGCGAACGCAGCACGATGCTTTCGGTCCGGATGATCGGGCCGAGCCGCTTCACGCCGCCGACCAGGTTGCCGTCGGTCACCCCCGTCGCCACAAAGAAGGTGTTGTCGCTCGTGACGAGCCCGTCGGCGTCGTAGACGTGGTCGAAGAGCAGCCCGGCATCCATTCCCCGCTGGCGTTCGTCGTCGGTCTGCGGGTGCAGAATCGTCTGCATGTAGCCGTCGATCGCCTTCACGGCGCACGCCGTCGCCACTCCCTCAGGGCTGCCGCCAATGCCGACGCACATGTCGATCCGCGTGCCGTACAGGCACGCGTTGATGCCCCCGGCAACGTCCCCATCGAGCATCAGTCTCGTGCCCGCACCCGTCGCGCGGATGTCGAGGATGAGTTGTTCGTGGCGAGGCCGGTCGAGAACGGCGACCACGATCTCGTCGACCGGCTTGCCCTTGGCTTCGGCAAAGGCGCGGATATTGTCGGCAATCGGCAGTCGGATGTCGATGACCCCGCGACCTTCGGCACCGGTGACGATCTTGTCCATGTAGAAGACTGTGGAAGCATCGAGCATGCTGCCCCGGTCAGACACCGCGATCATGGAGATCGCGTTGCGTCGACCGGACGCCGTCAGCGAGGTGCCGTCGATCGGGTCGACCGCGATGTCGCAGGCCGGGCCATTGCCCGTTCCGACATGCTCGCCGTTGAACAGCATGGGCGCATGATCCTTCTCCCCCTCACCGATGACGACGAGTCCGTCGAAGTCGACGGTGCCGAGGAACTTGCGCATGGCATCCACCGCAGCGCCGTCGGCGCCGAGCTTGTCACCCTTGCCGATGAAGGGCACGGCGCGGATGGCCGCGGCCTCCGTGGCGCGCACCAACTCGAGAGCGAGGTTGCGGTCGGGGTGGAGAAAAAGCGTTCCGGTTTCTGAGTTCACCTGGGCATCCTTAGTGGAGATCTGTCGACTGGGACGCGCCGGTGGTGGTCGGCACGGCCCCAGCCTACCCAAGCCGAAGCGGCCAGCGTGGTTCGCGGCCGCGCAAAAGGGGTAGATAGAATCGTCCCGAGCCGGACCAGAGCGGTGATCGGTGCCGTACGAGGAGAGACCACAATGCCTGTCGCAACCCCAGACCAGTACGCCGAGATGCTCGATAAGGCGAAGTCGCGCGGGTTCGCCTACCCGGCCATCAACGTCTCATCGTCGTCCACCATCAACTCCGTGCTGCAGGGGCTCAGCGAAGCGGGCTCCGACGGCATCATCCAGGTCACCACCGGTGGCGCCGATTATTTCGCCGGCCAGACCGTCAAGGCCCGCGCCTCCGGCGCCCTCGCGTTCGCCGCCTTCGTTACCGAGGTCGCCAAGAACTACCCGGTCACCGTCGCACTGCACACCGACCACTGCCCGAAGGACGCCCTCGACGGATTCGTCATACCGCTGATCGCGGCATCCGAAGCCGAGGTCAAGGCCGGTCGCAACCCGATCTTCCAGTCGCACATGTGGGACGGATCGGCCGTGCCCCTCGAGGAGAACCTCGAGATCGCCAGGACGCTGCTGCCCCGCATGAAGGCGATCAACTCCATCCTCGAGGTCGAGATCGGCGTGGTCGGTGGCGAGGAAGACGGCGTCAGCCATGACATCAACGACAGCCTGTACACGACTCTGGATGACGTCATCGCGACGGTCGAAGCCCTCGGCATGGGCGAGCAGGGCCGCTACATCGCCGCTCTCACCTTCGGAAACGTGCACGGCGTGTACAAGCCCGGCAACGTGAAGCTGCGGCCGGAGTTGCTCGGCGAGATCCAGGCCGGCATCGCCGCGAAGTACGGAACCGCAGCCAAGCCGCTCGACCTCGTGTTCCACGGCGGCTCGGGTTCCACCGACGACGAGATCGCGACCGCCGTCGCAAACGGTGTCATCAAGATGAACATCGACACCGACACCCAGTACGCGTTCAGCCGCTCGATCGCCGACACCGTGCTGAAGAACTATGACGGCTTCCTCAAGGTCGACGGCGAGGTCGGCAACAAAAAGATCTACGACCCCCGCGCCTGGGGCAAGATCGCCGAAACCGCCATGGCGCAGCGCGTCATCGAAGCGACCAGGCAGCTCGGCTCGGCCGGTCACTCCGGCAACTAGCAGTCCCCGGCCCGGCTGGCCGCCCGTGGCGGTCGGCCCGGGCGGTCAGCTTGTGCGATCACTCGAGTCGACGGTGAACGACAGGCGCAACAGATCACGCGTGTCGATGGTGAGGTCGTCCACCGCGGTCCTCAAAGCCAGGTAGTGCGGCGCGAGGTGCATGATGCGCCTGCCCTCCGGTAGCGCCATGTCGAGGCTGACGCCCACGGCGGTCGTGGCATCCGGCCCCTTACGCAGTTCGACCATGAGAGAGCCCCTGTCGGTACCAGGGGTGTCGAGGATGGCGCGCAGCATGCCCCGCAGTGCCGCGCGCTGGGCGTGGTCGAGGCGCCGGGCCCTGTGGTCGGGGTCGACGATGACGAGTCGTGAATCGCTCGCGATGGAGTCGAGCCAGCTGATGTTCGACTGGGTGACCAGGTCGTCCCTCAACCGTCGTGCGAGCTGCCCGGCGAGCGCCCGGTCGGCCGCGGAGATCCGCCCCGCCAAAATGATCGACTGCAGAAACGGCACGGCGCGTGAGGTGAGTTGGGCGACCGAGGCTTTTTCGGCCTCGATGGCGGCCTCGTCCCTGACGGTCTGGCCCGCCACCATCAGGCCAGACGAACTCTCCAGCATCCGCAACATCGTCGAGACCACCGTGTGGGAGAACACCGCTGTGGCGGCAAGGCCGAGGGCCGGCTGGTAGGCGCTCACCAGCGCGATGCCGATCGGCCCCCACCGTTCGAAACCGGTGTGCAGGATCGCCACCGATCCGATGACGGCGACCACGGTCGCCACTCCCCCGATGATCAGCACCATCCGGGCCGAAATGTAGGGCGCGAGTGAGGCGAACGCGAGAGCGAGAGTACCGGGTGCCCACCAGAACTCGACAGCCAGCGAGGTGCGGGAATAGTCAGCGGCAGACACCAACATGCCGACGACCGACGGCACGATCGCCAGGGCGCTGATCTCCCAGCCGATCGGCTGCCGAAGGGGCCTCGTGGCCGAGTGCACAATCACTCCGCTGCTCGAACACAGCAGCACGGCGACGATCTGCACCCAGGGCCGCTCCGACACGCCCCAGTTTGCTATCACCAGGATGGTCGAATAGACGAAAGCGAAGGTCGCGAGCGACAGTGGCACGAGCGGACCCGTGAACCAGCTCAACGGGTCGACATGCTGGGCCGACAGGATCGGCTTGCCGCTACGCGTGGCCATGGGTCGATTCCGGATGCGCGGTGACGATCTCGAGCACGGGAGCAGAAAGTACGACCGACGTCCCTGCTCCGGGCGAGGACCAGATCCGCGCGGTGCCGCCGGCGGCGGTCATCCTCTCGATGACGGCGACACGCACACCCAACCGGTCGTCGGCGATGACGTCGGGGTCGAATCCCGCTCCCTGGTCGCTGACGACGATCGTCACATCGGTGGCGGTGTAGGCGATGTCGATGTCAGCGACCACGGAACCGGAGTGCCTCAACACATTTTCAAGACAGGCCCGGAGGACATCGACGATGGTCGCGGCGACCTCGGGAGAAATGCGGTAGATGCCCTGGCCTGAGCCCGTGACATGAACCGTCAGCCCTCGCCACTGCAGGTCGCTTACCATCAGCATCACCTGGTTGCGCAGCTCGGCATCGGATTCGTCGACGACGGTGCCCTCAGTCGCGCGCAGCCACTCCGCGCTCGTGAGAGTCTCGATATCCTCGCTGAGCCGATCGACGATTCTCTTGTCGAGCAGATCGGGACCGTTCATGACGAGCGCGAGATCGTTGAGGAGGGTGTCATGGACCACCGCTGAGGTCCTGGACCTCCGCTTCTCCTCCTCGGTGAGCCGCAGGGTCTCCCGCGCGAGCTCGTCGAAGGCAGGCACGAGCCGCCGCTGGCTGCGCTGGATGGCACCGAGCACCATATAGACCACCGCGTACAGCAGGAATGCCAGCAGCGGCCCCCCACCCGTGACCACGGGCACCCCGCCGATGAGAGCGACGACAACACTGACGACACACGACACGATGAACCCGACGGAGGTCCACAGCAGGCCGGTGATCCATGTGCTGCTGATCGCCCCGATCATCACGAGCGATACTGCCGGCCTGTTCACCACGAAGAAGGCCTCACTGATGAAGGCCGGGTAGGCCGCGAGCAGCGACAGTTCGTAAGCGACGGCACACACCGAGCCCACCGCGAGGAAGGTCAGCGCGAGCCCCACCGTCGGCTTCCATGCCGCGATGAGGGCGATCGTGAGCATAACGCCAAGCAGCAGGAACGGCAGGAGCATCGAACCGACCAGCCCGTTCTCCACGGCGAATTCGGCCAGGATCGGGAAGGTGAGGATGAGGCTGACGGCGTTGACCACCCACACTCCGCGGGAGATCCCACTGGAGACCACTCGCGCCGCAACATCACGGGGCAGGACGGCAACTCTCACGGCTCATTCCTGCTCGTCGGAGGTTGTTAGGGGCTGGTCCTTAGGGGCTGGACTGCTGCATAGCGTAGTCCGCGAACGCCGGATCGGATATAACGACCACCAGCAGGCAGACGCAGACGATGACGAAAGCGAGCACGCCGGCAGAGAGGGGAACCCAGAATGCGATCCTGTTGCGTCTCAGCCTCCACAGTCCGCCCGCGACACCCACCACCAGCACCACAACTCTCGCCACGTTGATCGCGGTGCCCATGTCGGCGGCGAGTTGGTCGCTCGTAAACGTGCCGATGCCCTGCTGTTCGAAAAGGTCGCGCAGGATCGGGGCGAGCTCGCCGAATCGTGCGAACGACCCGACCACGTCGAGCACACCGACGAGCATGAGGGCGGTCGTGAGGGCCACGTCCCAGGTGCGGCGCTTGCGAGTGGGTTCGACAGGCTGGTCGGGGGCCGCCGGGAGGGCCACTTCGGCCGGGGTGGGGGCGATCGGGATGCTCCCCGCCGGCGCGTACTCGCCGTATTTGGGCCTGGGTCGGTCGTCAGTCATTGACGACCACGTCGTCCGAGGCGATGGCGGCCTTCTGCCAGTCGAGCTGCCGGATGCGGCCACCGAGGGCTCGTTCATCCGGATTGCCCGCGGCATCCTTGCGCAGCTCCTTCGGCAGGGAGAACATCAGGTCCTCCTCGGCCGTCACGACCTGGCTGACGTCGCCGTAGCCCGCGTCCGCGAGGTCGTCCAGCACTTCCTGAACGAGAACCTCCGGCACGGATGCCCCGCTCGTGACCCCGACGGTGTTGACGCCGTCGAGCCACTCCTGCCGGATCTCGCTCGCGTAGTCGACGCGGTAGGCGGCTGCCGCACCGTACTCGAGCGCGACATCCACGAGCCTGACCGTGTTGGAGCTGTTCGCGCTGCCGACGACGATCACGAGGTCGGCATCCTGTGCCACCTTCTTGATCGCGACCTGGCGGTTCTGCGTGGCGTAACAGATGTCGTCGCTCGGCGGATCCTGCAGGGTCGGGAACCTCTCGCGCAACAGTCTGACCGTCTCCATCGTCTCGTCGACGCTGAGGGTGGTCTGGGAGAGCCAGACGAGGTTGTCGGGGTTCTTCACGACGATGTTGGCGACGTCGGCCGGGCTGGTGACGAGAGTCGTGCGCTCCGGCGCGTGTCCCATCGTGCCCTCGACCTCCTCGTGGCCGGTGTGGCCGATGAGGAGGATTTCGAAGTCGTCCCTGGCGAATCTGGTGGCTTCCCTGTGCACCTTCGTGACGAGCGGGCAGGTCGCGTCGATAGTCTGCAGCTCGCGATCGGCGGCACCCTTGACGACAGCGGGCGATACGCCGTGGGCGCTGAACACGACGTGGGCGCCGACGGGGACCTCGCCGACCTCGTCGACGAAGATGGCGCCCTTCTGCTCGAGGGTCGTCACGACGTGGATGTTGTGCACGATTTGCTTGCGCACGTACACGGGCGCACCGAAGTTCTCGAGAGCTTTCTCGACGGCGATCACCGCGCGGTCGACTCCGGCGCAGTATCCCCGCGGTGCCGCGAGAAGCACGCGCTTGCCGCCAGCCACCGGACGGTTTTCCAGCCGGTTGCGCAGTACAGGAATGCGCGGCATCTCGAGATCCGAGACATTGCCGTTCGAGATGGTAGTCACACAGGCGATTCTACCGGTGGCTGGCTGGGAGCGTTCGGGCGTCGGCGCCGCCAGCTACCCTTGGCAGCATGTCGATCGAGCTTCCCCCGCCCACGGCCGACGCACCCTGGGGGGTCGCGGTCTTCGCTGGCAAAGTCCGCGGCTGGATCGAACGACTCGGCACCGCGTGGGTCGAGGGAGAGATCACCCAGTGGGGGGTGTCTGGCGGAAACGTCTACGGCAAGCTCAAAGACGTCGACGAAGATGCGACCATCTCGTTCACCATCTGGTCTACGGTCAAATCCCGGCTGCCGGCCGACCTGAAGCAGGGCGACAGGGTCGTCGCGCTCGTCAAGCCGAACTACTGGGTCAAGGGCGGAACGCTCTCGATGCAGGTGTTCGAGATGAAGCACGTCGGGCTGGGCGACCTTCTCGAGCGCCTCGAACGACTTCGGCAGAAGCTCAGCGCGGAGGGGCTGTTCGACCGCCGTCGGCCGCTACCTTTCCTGCCGGGCTGCATCGGCCTCGTGACCGGAAAAGACAGCGACGCTGAGAAAGATGTGCTCCGCAACGCCCAGTTGCGCTGGCCTGCCGTCAGGTTCAGGGTCGTCCATGCTGCGGTGCAGGGCGACCGGGCCGTCGGCGAAGTGATCTCGGCCATGAGGACTCTGGATGCCGACCCCGAGGTCGACGTCATCATCGTGGCGCGCGGCGGCGGTGACTTCCAGAACCTGCTCGTGTTCAGTGACGAGTCCCTGCTGCGCGTGGCCGCGGCTCTCTCGACACCGTTGGTGAGCGCGATCGGACATGAGGCGGACCGGCCGATGCTCGACGATGTGGCTGACCTGCGGGCATCCACCCCCACTGATGCCGCCAAGCGCGTGGTGCCCGACGTCAGCGACGAACTGGCGCGGGTGCAGCAGGCCAGGAGCGGAATGCGGCTGCGCGTCACGCAGCGCATCTCGACGGAGGTCGACAGGCTCGAAGCGCTCAGGTCACGACCCGTACTGGCGAACCCCGTCTCGATGATCGACTCGAGATCGGAAGAGCTCACGCGATACGTCGCGAGGAGCCACGAGCTGATCGAGCGACGACTCGAGCGGGCGCACACCGGTGTCGCCGAACTCACCGGCCAGTTGCGGGCCCTCTCCCCCCAGCGCACTCTCGAGCGTGGTTACGCGATCGCGCAGCTCCCCGACGGAACAGCGGTCAGGGACGCCGCGGTCGCACCGGAAGGCACACGACTGGTGCTCACGGTCGCCGTCGGCAGGCTCGCTGCGACAGTCACCGAAGCACCGATCACCGCACAGAAGTCCAGCGGCGAAGCCAGCGACTCCGGTCGCGGATAGACTGAAATCGTGGCTGCCGAACCGAAGAATGACGTGAGCGCCCTCAGCTATGAGGCGGCGCGTGACGAGTTGATCCGCGTTGTCGGCGAGCTCGAGCATGGGTCATCCAGTCTCGAGCAATCACTGGCCCTGTGGGAACGCGGCGAGGCTCTCGCCACCCGCTGCGAGGAGTGGCTCATCGGGGCGAGAGCCAGGCTGGATGCCGCTCGCAGCTCGACCACGACGACCGAATAGGCTGCGAACCATGGCTCAAAAAGAACCCGCCATCGTCGCCGAACTCGGCAGGCCGGAAACTCCCGATGAGACCGCAGCACGCAAGGCGGAAAACTCCCGCAAGCATCGCGCCAACCAGACGGCGCTGAACCTCGTCGGCGCCACTATCGCGTCGCTCGCCATCGTCGCGTTCCTGATCATCGTCGTCGTTCGGCCGGCACCGGCGCCGGCTGAATCCATCGACTACGTCACGGTCGCGAGCCAGGCACAGGTCAACAGCGAAGAGCCGCTGCTGGCGCCCGCGCTTCCCCCCAGCTGGACGGCCAATGCCGCACGATTCGAATCGCGCGAGCAGGTGCCCACCTGGTACATCGGATTCGTGACGCCCGATACACAGTTCATCGCGCTCAACCAGGGGATCGACGCCAACCCCACCTGGGAGGCGGCGGTTCTGAACAACTCGACGGAAACAGGCTCGATCGACATCGATGGTGTTACCTGGACCGAGTACGATCAGCGCGACTCAAGCTCGCCAGGCAATTTCGCGTATTCTCTTGCCACGACATCGGGAGGAAGCACCATCGTGCTCCATGGAACGGCAGAACAGTCCGAATTCGAAGCCCTCGCCACGGCACTCGCCGCCGAGTTGACGCAGCAGTGACCAACTCGACAGTGACAGATACTGCCATACCTGAATCGCGCCGCACCCCGGCAAAGGTCTGGGAAGAGATGGTGCGCGGCAACGAGCGTTTCGTTCGGGGTGAGCCGCTTCATCCTCGACAGGATGTCGAACGGCGGGAAGCACTTGTCGGCCAGCAGACGCCGCACGCAGCACTCTTCGGGTGCAGCGACTCCAGACTCGCCGCCGAGATCATCTTCGACAAGGGCATCGGTGACCTGTTCGTCGTCAGAAACGCCGGACAGATCATCTCGGATTCGGTGATCGGCTCGCTCGAGTACGCCGTGAGTGTGCTCGATGTGCCGCTCATCGTCGTGCTCGGCCATGACAGCTGTGGCGCTGTGCTTGCCGCCATCGAATCCCAGGGTGCGGAGGCACCCCAGCTTCCCCCGCACATCAAATCCCTGATCTCGAAAATCGTCCCCGCCGTGCGCAGGGTCGGTGGAACCTCCGGCGTTCTCGACCTCGATGCCATCGACTCGCAGGATGTCGGCCGCGAGCACCTGCGTGACACCATCGCCGACCTGCTCGAGAACTCGGAACTCATCAGCGACGCCGTTGCCGCGGGTACTCTTGCAGTGGTGGGAGCGAACTACCGGCTGCTCGAAGGCAAGGCAGTTCCCGACATCATCGTCGGCATGGTCTGATTCTCCGCCCCTCGCACTACCTACCAGGTACGATCGGCCGCCGAAGCAGGGCGGCCCACAGAGAAAGTCGACACAGCGCCGTGAGCAGCCCCACCACCCCAGACGGACAGTTCAGAATCGAACACGACACCATGGGCGATGTGCTCGTGCCGGTCCATGCGCTGTACGGCCCGCAGACACAGCGTGCGGTCGAGAACTTCCCGATCTCCGGCTCCGGCCTCGAGGCCGCGCAGATCGTGGCGCTGGCCAGGATCAAGCGGGCGGCGGCCATCGCCAATGCCGAGCTGGGCATCCTGGACGGCGGCATCTCGGCCGCGATCGTCTCCGCCGCCGACACGCTGATCGCTGGGGAGCACCACGACCAGTTCCCGGTGGACACGTACCAGACGGGCAGTGGGACGTCCTCGAACATGAACATGAACGAGGTGCTCGCGAATCTGGCCACCACCTCGCTCGGCGCGAACGTGCATCCCAACGACCACGTCAACATGTCGCAGTCGTCGAACGATGTGTTCCCCACCTCGGTGCACCTCGCCGTGACCGGCGCTCTGCTCCACGACCTCATCCCCGCTCTCGAGCACCTCGCTTCCTCTCTCGACGTCAAGGCCGAGCTCTGGAAAGACGCCGTCAAGGCCGGCCGCACTCACCTCATGGATGCGACTCCCGTCACCCTCGGCCAGGAGTTCTCGGGCTACGCCCGCCAGATCCGCCTCGGGATCGAGCGCGTCAACTCGACCATCGTCAGGGTCGCCGAAGTGCCCCTCGGTGGCACGGCCACCGGCACGGGTATCAATACCCCTCTCGGTTTCCCGCAACGCGTCATCGCCGTTCTCGCTGAGGATTCCGGCCTTCCCATCACCGAGGCTCTCGACCACTTCGAAGCGCAGGGTGCTCGAGACGGTCTCGTGGAGGCCTCCGGCGCGCTCCGTGTGCTGGCGGTGTCCCTTACCAAGATCTGCAACGACCTGCGCTGGATGGGATCGGGGCCGAACACCGGTCTCGGCGAGCTGAGCATCCCCGACCTGCAGCCGGGATCATCCATCATGCCGGGCAAGGTCAATCCGGTGATCCCCGAGGCCGTGCTCATGGTCGGCGCCCGCGTCATCGGCAACGATGCGACGATCGCGTGGGCCGGGGCATCCGGAGCCTTCGAACTGAACGTCGCCATCCCCGTGATGGGAACCGCGCTGCTCGAGTCGATCCGCCTTCTGGCAAACTCCTCGGTAGCACTCGCCGATAAGACCATCGATGGCCTCGAGGCGAACCTCGACCGCGCCCGCGCACTGGCCGAATCGTCACCATCGATCGTCACTCCGCTCAACAAGATCATCGGCTACGAGGCCGCAGCGAAGATCGCGAAGCATTCCGTCGCCGCCGGCCTGACCGTGCGTGAGGCCGTGATCGACCTCGGCTTCGTCGAACGCGGCGAAGTGACGCTCGAACAGCTGGACGTGGCCCTCGACGTCATGTCGATGACCCACCCCGGCTAGCGCTCGAGCAGCACGGCAACCCAGAAGCCCGCGAGCATGAACGGGCCGAAGGGAATGCGGATGCCCCGCCGGCCGCGCCCGGCGACAAGGACGACAACGGACACGACCCCTCCGGCCAGAAATGCCACGACGGGCGACGCAATCGCCGTATCGAGCCCCAGCATGCCTGCCGACAGTCCCAGCGCTCCGGCGAGCTTCACATCGCCCATGCCCATGCCGCCCGCGACGCTCAGGGCGAACATGAACGCGAGATAGGTGACCCCGGAGAGAATTGCCACGAGCGGGAACTGCGACGACTGCACGGCCTGGATGCCGAGAGCAACGGCCGCTACCGGGTAGGCGGGCAGCTGGAGTCGGTTCGGCAGCCGGTGATGACGCAGGTCAGACTCGCACAACGCGGGGGTGATGGCCGCGAGATACAGCAGCGGCAGGGATTGCGGGCCCGTGCCCACCAGGAGCACCGCGGCGACAGCGAGTGCGACCGCGGCGGGTATCTGCCACAGGGTCGAGCGCGCGAACACCGGGGAGGCCGTGGTCATCCCCAGAAGCTAGCGCGGGAGCCGCCGGCATCCTGCGAGAATTCCACAGGCGCGGAAGGCCACACGCTCGGAATGCCCTGACAGCGGATGCCCTACTCGACGACAGCGACCTCGGGAACGGCGTTGCCCGCGAGGTTCTGCACGACCCGCTCGCCGACGGGCCCCGACAGTTCGATGGGGATCAGCACGGAACTGGTCACCACTCCCTCCAGCGGGCAGCCTGCAACATGATCGGGCGCCGCCCCGGTGAGCGGATCGCGGAGCCCGTAGTAGACAGCGATCTGGATCGCCGTCTCGGACTCGAGCACCACGACCTGTCGCGGTATGCACAGCAGCGGTCCCCGCACATTTACCACGAGATTGGATGCGCCGACCGGGCTCACCGTGCCATCACCCGGAGAACCGACATATCCGGGCATGTTCGCATCACCGAGGATAGAGAAGGCGGACAGCGCCCGCAGATACTCCGGTCGCCCGTCGTCGAAACGCTGGAACCCGAGGATGGGCTCGTCGACGAATCCCGCCGGAGGAGCGTCGAGCGGGCTGACCGCCCGATCCACGAGGGTGGGAGTCGGTGAGCCCCACATCTGCTCAACGGCGGTCACGGGAGGCCCTGGCCGCGGTTGGCGGGCAAGATCGGCGGAATAGGCGGAACCGGCGACGACCAGCAGGCCGAGCACACCCACGCCGGACAGGAATCGTCGCCATCCATAGGCCGCACCGCTGGGCTCATGGGCACCGGGGTTCGATACGAGCCAGGCCGAGAGGGTTCGCCACTGTGACCGCGGTGCGAAAAGTCCCCACAGGAACACAATCCCCAACGTCACCGCAAGGGCCCCGATTACCCAACTCACAAATAGACCCTATGCGGTCTTCTGTGAATCGGATAATGCGACCCCTGCGGCGCGCAGGGTCAGGCTCGAATCAGGCCAGTTCGTTCGACTCGAGCAGATCGGTGACGAGAGCGGCGATCGCGGAACGTTCGGATCGGGTGAGCGTGATGTGCCCGAAGAGGGAGTGGCCCTTGAGAGTTTCGATCACCGAGGCGACCCCATCGTGGCGGCCGACCCGCAGGTTGTCGCGCTGGGCGACGTCGTGCGTGAGCACGACCCTGGAGTTCTGGCCGATGCGGCTGAGCACCGTGAGCAGCACATTGCGCTCGAGGGATTGGGCTTCATCCACGATCACGAACGCGTCATGCAGCGACCGCCCGCGGATGTGGGTCAGGGGCAGCACCTCGAGGATGCCGCGATCGAGCACCTCGTCGAGCACATTCTGCGACACGACCGAACCGAGAGTGTCGAACACCGCCTGGGCCCAGGGGTTCATCTTCTCCGAGGCATCACCCGGAAGGAACCCGAGCTCCTGGCCGCCCACAGCATAGAGCGGCCGGAAGACCATGATCTTGCGGTGCTGCTGCTTCTCGAGCACGGCCTCGAGACCCGCACACAGGGCGAGCGCCGACTTTCCCGTTCCCGCACGACCGCCGAGCGAGACGATGCCGATATCGGGGTTGAGCAGCATGTCGATGGCGAGTCGCTGCTCGGCCGACCGGCCATGCAGCCCGAAGATGTCCCGGTCTCCGCGCACGAGATTCATCTCGCCCCTCGCCGAGACCCGGCCGAGAGCCGAACCGCGATCGGAGTGGATGATCAGTCCCGTGTTCACGGGAAGGTCTTCGATCACCCGCGAATGCAGGGACTCGTTCTCATAGAGCTGGGCCATCTGGCCCGACGACAGGTCGATATCCTGCTGGCCCGTCCACCCGGAATCCACGGCGAGTTCTGCCCGGTACTCCTCCGCGGCAAGCCCGATGGATGCCGCCTTCACACGCAACGGGAGATCCTTCGAGACGACGGTGACGGCGAGTCCGTCGTTGGCCAGGTTCAGCGCGACAGCGAGGATCCGGGAGTCGTTGTCTCCGAGCTGGAGCCCCGACGGCAACACAGACATGTTGGAGTGGTTGAGCTCGACCCGCAGCGATCCGCCATCACCGACGGCGATCGGGAAGTCGAGGCGTTCGTGCTTCACGCGGAGTTCATCGAGATTGCGCAACGCCTGCCTGGCGAAGTAGCCGATCTCGGGATCGTTCCGTTTCGATTCGAGTTCGGTAATCACAATCACCGGGAGCACCACATGGTGTTCGGCGAATCGGAAGATCGATTTCGGATCCGACAGCAGAACCGAGGTATCGAGAACGTAGGTGCGCTCGAGCTGGGATGTGCCAGAGCCTCCCGTTCGCGACTCGTTCAGCTTCGACGTCGGGTTGGTTAGCTCGGCCACGTGCACTCCATCCCCGAGCGCTGTGCGCCCGGATCCAGTCTGCGAAGACGGCCATGGAGTTACGAAGCGAACTTACATGGCCGCCTCGACCAGGCGCCGTGCCTGATAGATCTGACGCTAAACGCTCGCGACCGTGCGCCGCGAATCGACACGCCACCAGAATGTGTCCTGCAGGTAAATCTTGGGCGTCAGACCGAATATGCGACGAGGCTGGCCCTAAGCATGTCAAAGGTCTCGTCGTCGGTCGTGACGTGGGGGCTGAGCCGCACCGTGCCCTGCCTCGTGGTGACCGAGACTCCGTGATTGTGGAGAGCAGCGGTGAATGCGGTCATCCGCTCTGCTGGCGGCCTGATCACGACGATGCCCGCGCGCTCCGGATCATCGCGGGGCGAGACGATCTCGAGCGCGAATTCGTCAGCGAGCGCGATGACCCTCGCCGTGTTCTGTGCGAGGGCGGCGTTGATCGCGGGAACACCCACCTCGGCGATCTCCTCGAGCGCACTGGCAAATCTCGCCTGCGCGATCGGATCGGGGTTGGTCACCTCGAACGCGCCTGCACCCCTGGTCGGCGGTGGCACCTCGTCGAGCGGCATGCCCTCCGCATCGGTGGCGGAGAATCCGGAGAAGACGGGGACGAGACGCTCGGCGGCGCGATCGCTCAGCGCCAGAAAACCGGTGCCCCATCCGGAGCGTGCCCACTTCTGGCCGCCAGACACCACGACGTCAGCCAACGCCCACGGTGCATCCACGACAGTGAAGCCCTGGATGGCGTCGACGATGAGCAGGCGATCTCCGATGACCTCGCGAATGCCTTCGAGGTCGGCGAAGTATCCGGTCCTGAAGTCCACAATGCTGATCGCTACGGCGACCGTGTCGTCAGTGAGCTGGTCGCGCAGGTTGCCCGGGGTCACGCGACCGTGATCGGTCTCGAGCCACAGTGGGGACGCGACTCCGAGAGCCTTCTCGGCCCGCGTGATCGCGAACGGGCTGCTCGGAAATTCGGCGGGGCTGACGGCGACCCTGCCGGTGAGTCCGAACATGACGTGCATGAGCCCCTGGCTCGTGTTGGGCTGGAACACGATCTGGTCAGCCCCGAAGCCGGTCAGTGCCGAGACGGCCTCACGGACGCGCAGGTCTTGTTCCTCCAGAATCGAGAGGGAACCGTATCTTGCCCTGGCGAGCATGCTCATCAGCGCGTATTCCTCGGCCAGAGGGGTCGCGCCGACCGGCGCCCTCCTGGCGAAGTCGAGATAGCCGGGTTCTTCGTCGAACCGTGCTCTGAACTCGACCATCGAGAGGGGCGTGGTCACTGGCCGAACCTCCTGTGACGTCTCGAGTAGTCGCGCAAAGCCCTCAGGAAGTCGACCTCGCGCAGGTCAGGTCCCAGTGCTTCGACGAAGTAGAACTCGCTGTGGGCGCTTTGCCAGATCATGAAGTCGCTGATCCGCTGTTCACCCGACGTACGGATGACCAGATCGGGATCGGGCTGTCCGCCCGTGTAGAGATGTTCGCCGATCAGCTCCGGGGTGAGGATCTCGGCGAGAGCGTCGAGGGTACCGCCCTCGTTCTCGTGCGTCTGGACGATGCTGCGCATCGCATCGGAGATCTCCCGGCGCCCGCCGTAGGCGATGGCGAGGTTCACGTGCAGTCCCGTGTTCGACGTCGTCCGCTCGGCCGCCGCGGTGAGCTGCGCCACGAGGCCGGCCGGCAGCCCATCGGTCGATCCGACGTGCTGGATGCGCCAGTCCCTGAAGTGCGACAGGTCTTCGGCGAGATCACCGATGATCTCGAACAGCCCGTCGAGTTCGGTGGTCGTGCGACCCGTCAGGTTGTCGGTGGAAAGCAGGTAGAGGGTGGCGACCGAGATGCCGAGATCGTCGCACCACTCCAGGAACTCACGGTATTTGGCGGCGCCGGCACGGTGGCCGTGTGCGGCAGTCTCCATCTCGCGGAGCTTCGCCCAGCGGCGATTGCCGTCGATGATCATCGCTACGTGGTGGGGCAGGGTGCCACCCTCGAGGAAGCGGCGCAAACGGTTCTGGTAGAGGCCATACAGAAAGCCTCGACCAAGGGTGTTCTGGCGGTCTTTCACATGCATACGCTAGTCCAAAGTGGGCGTGCAGCCTGAGGAACTGCCGCTCACGTACACTGGCGCAATGACCGTGAACCGCCCAGATTCCGCGCCAGCGAACCCCTCAGAGGGCGAACCAGCAGCGGATCTGCCGAATCTTCCGCTCCTCGACGACGCCATCAGTTATGACGCCATCGAGAAGAAGCCGACCTGGCGTGGATGGATTCACGCCGGCACATTTCCGCTCGCAATCGTGCTGGGCATCATCCTCGTCGTGGCAGCAGACGGACCGGCCGCGAAGGCGAGCACCTCGGTGTTCTTCATCTGCTCGCTGCTGCTGTTCGGGACGAGTGCGCTGTATCACCGCATCAACTGGAGCCCGAAGGTCAAGGCGATATTCAAGCGACTGGATCACGCGAACATCTTCCTGCTGATCGCCGGTTCGTACACGCCGATCACCGTGCTGGCCCTGCCGCCGGAGAAGTCGGCGGTGCTGCTCTGGCTGGTCTGGATCGGCGCCGGCCTCGGCATCCTGTTCCGGATTTTCTGGATCGGCGCTCCGCGGTGGCTCTATGTGCCGCTGTATCTGCTGCTGAGCTACGCCGCGTTCGCGTTCATTCTCGACTTCTACTCCTCAGCGCCCGTCATGATGACGCTGATTCTCGTCGGAGGAGTCTTCTACACGGTCGGCGCCGTGATCTACGGCCTGAAGAAGCCCAACCCCGTGCCCGGTGTCTTCGGATTCCACGAGATCTTCCACACCCTGACGCTGCTCGCATTCCTGTCGCACTGGACAGGAATCTTCATCGTCGCGACTAACCCGCCGGTGTTTTAGGGGGGACGTCGCCCTCGGGCGACGGTCGGCCCGCCGGCGTTACTCCGGGGCGTAACCCCGGTTCTGCATCAGCGGCGGCGAGCGCCTGCTCGGCCTGCTCTATCGCGAGCTGCTCCCGAATCTCGCCGCGGTAGCGGACCTTGCGCACACGGCGGGTCATGTCGACGAGCAGCAGCACCGTGGCAATCGCGATCACGAACGTGACGGCGAACCCGACCACGCCGGGTGTGATCAGGTTGACATCGCCCTCGTACGCGGGAAGCGGCGTCGGTGTGGTGTCGGCCCAGACCGTCGCTAGCGAATCGAAGATAGTCATGGTGAATCCTCATCAGTCAGATCGATGCCGGCAAAAAAGTCACTCTCGGGCAACGGTGATTCCACCGTCGAGTGCACCAGCTGGAAGTCTTCGAACGGCCACGCCTCACGCTGAACGTCGTTCGGCCAGAAGAAGAAGGGGCTGTCCGGTGCGACCTGGCTGGCGTGGGAGCGCAGCGCGGCATCCCGCACATCGAGGAAGTCGCCGACGGGGATGTGGCTCGTGGCGAGGGACGGTCGCTCCCCCATCCAGCCCTGAAGCTCCTTCATGCCGTCGAGGCCGGAATGCGACTGGGCCTCCATGACCTCGATCATCTTCGACACCCTGTTCGAGTTGAAGATGCGGTCGTAGTAGACCTTCGGGATGCGCCAGGCCGGGCCCTGCTCCGGATACCGGGCGGCATCTGCCGCGGCCTCCCAGGCGTACATCGAGATCTCGTGCGACCGGATGTGGTCAGGATGCGGGTACCCCCCGGTTTCGTCGTAAGTGACGAGCACCTGGGGTTTCACCTCACGGATGATGCGCACGAGCGGTTCTGCGGAGATCTCGAGCGGTACGAGGGCGAAGCAGTTCGCCGGCAGCGGCTCGGTGGGGCCCTCGTCGGTGAGCGTGCCCTCCGGGAGTCCGGAATCCCGGTACCCCAGCCAGCGATGCTCGACTCCCATCAACGCCTGCGCGCCGGCCATTTCCCTGCGGCGCAGCCCGGCGATATCCCGCTCGGCCATGGCCATCGGTTCGAGAGTCGGATTCTGCACATCACCCAGTTCGCCGCCGGTGCAGCTGACGACTACCACCTGCGCGCCACTCTTCGCGTACGCAGCGTAGGTCGCCGCACCCTTGCTCGACTCGTCGTCAGGGTGAGCGTGTACTGCGAGCAGTCGACGTGTCACCGAACTCCTAGGTTGTGCCTCTAGCCTTGAGGTACCAATTCTACTGGAGTCGTGCGTGTCGAAACCTGAGTCACCCGTCGTCACCGACGACAAGGCCGCGACCACCGCGGCCTCGCTCGATGCACGATACGGGCGCTCGACGTCATCGTCGAGGCGCAACCGTTTCATCGGGATCATCACGGCGGCGGCGTTCACCGTGGTCTTCGTCGCCTGGGCCATCTGGGGCGGGCTCGTCGGGGCTCCCAACGCACAGTTCAGCGCCGTCGACGCCCGGCACACGATCGTCAGTGACAGCGAGGTGGATGTCACGTGGGAGTTCACCGCCCCGCCGGGAACCGCTGCCCGGTGCGCCGTGCAGGCACTGAACTCGACCTTCGCCATCGTGGGCTGGAAAGAGGTGGATGTGCCGGCATCCACGCAGATCACCCGTGTCTTCACCGAACGCGTGCTCACGACCGAGCTGGCCGTCACCGGGTTGATCTACCGCTGCTGGCTCACCTAGTCTGGGTAGATTCAGCACGGAACCGGCCGGGAACGGCCGGTTCCTTTTTTTCAGGAGAGCACCGTGGCCCAAGCACATTCGGAAACCTGGTTGACCCAGGAAGCGTTCGACCGCCGCACGGCGGAACTCGAACAGCTCTCGGGTGAGGGTCGCCTGGAGATCGCGAAGAAAATCGAATCCGCGCGCGAAGAGGGCGACCTCAAGGAGAACGGCGGCTACCACGCCGCGAAAGAGGAGCAGGGCAAGATCGAGGCGCGCATCCGCGTGCTCACCGAACTGCTCAGGCACGCGACAGTCGGTGAGGCCCCGGCATCGACCGGTGTCGTCGAACCGGGAACCGTCATCACCGCCACGATCATGGGCGACGAGTCGACCTTCCTCATCGGCAGCCGCGAGATCGTCGGCGACAGCGACCTCGATGTGTACAGCGAAGGCAGCCCGCTGGGCACAGCGATCATCGGCCTCAAGGTCGGCGACGAGACCAGCTACACGGCACCGAACGGTAAATCCATCGCCGTAAAGATCATCAGCGTCGAGACCTACCTGCCCTGACTCTCATCATTCAGGCTTTCATCATTCAGGAGGTTGTGTGACCTCTGTGGCTGCAGTGATCTGCGGGGTCACATCAGACTCGCGGACCACTCCAGCCCCACAGACTCCTGAATAATGAAAGGTCAGAAGTCGATGCGGGGCTCGTAGCCCTCGTCACGAAGCCTGGCTAGCACCTCTTCGGCGTGCTCCGGGCCTCGCGTCTCGATGTGGAGCTCGAGCTCGACCTGGCTGATCTGCATGCCGTTGCTGTGCCTGGTGTGCAGCACCTCGACCACGTTCGCGTTCGCTTCGGCGACGATGGCTGCCGTGCGCGCGAGCTGGCCGGGGCGGTCGGGCAGCGGAATGCGCAGGCGCAGGTAGCGCTCCGAGGTGGACAGCCCGTGGCTGATGACGCGCTCCATCATCAGCGGGTCGATGTTGCCGCCACTCAGGATGGCGACTGTCGTGCCGCTCGCGGTCACCTTGCCTGCGAGGATCGCCGCGACTCCCGCAGCTCCCGCCGGCTCGACGACCAGCTTCGCCCGCTCGAGCAACACGAGCAGTGCCTGGGCCAGGTCGTCCTCTGAGACGGTCACGACCTCATCCACCATCGCCTGCACGATCTCGAAGTTCAGTTCGCCGGGGCGCGCTACGGCGATGCCATCGGCGATCGTGGGTGTCATGGGCACCTCGGTGGGCGTGCCCATCTGCAGCGACATCGGATACGGCGCCGCGTTGGCCGCCTGCACCCCGATGATGCGCACGGTTCGCCCGTCGAGCGCGGCGCGCTGTTTCACGGCGCTGGCGACGCCGGAGATGAGCCCGCCCCCGCCGATCGGTATGACGATGGTGTCGACGTCGGGCCGCTGGTCGAGGATCTCGAGACCGACTGTGCCCTGGCCGGCGACCACATCGGGGTGATCGAACGGGTGGATGAACACCGCCCCGGTCGTGCGTGCGAATTCCGCCGCGGCCCTCAGCGGCTCCGTGACCGAATGGCCCCGCAGCACGACATCGGCGCCGTAGGCCCTGGTCGCCTGCAGTTTGGGCAGGGCAACGCCGAGCGGCATGAAGATGGTGGACGGGATGCCGAGCTCGCGCGCGGCAAACGCGACGCCCTGGGCGTGGTTGCCGGCCGACGCCGCGACGACGCCCCGTGCCTTCTCTTCGTCGCTCAATCGCGAGATGCGGTTATAGGCTCCGCGGATCTTGTACGACCCTGTGCGCTGCAGATTCTCGCACTTGAGGAACACCGGCGAGCCGAGCACCTCGGCGAGGTATCGAGAGCTCTCCATGGGAGTGACGTCTGCCACGCCGGACACGCGATCGCGCGCCTCCTGGAACTCAGCCAGGGTGGGGCCAATGTTGGTGTTAAGCATTAGGAAGAAGTTCCTCCGCTGTGGGACGCGGGTTGGTCTTCCCCTCACCGCCTGCAATGTATTTCACCATGACATTGACTGTCGCAATGACCGGAACCGCAAACAGGGCACCGGGGATGCCCGCCAGGAAGGATCCGGCAGCTACGGCGAACACGACAGCGAGGGGATGCACCTTCACCGCAGACCCCATCACGAGCGGCTGCAGGATGTGCCCCTCGACCTGCTGCACGAGCAGAACTATGCCGAGCATGAGCACGGCGGGCAGCGGCCCGAGGTAGACGAGGGCGATGAACACGGCGATCGTGCCGGTGACGAGTGCGCCGACCACCGGGATGAAGGAACCGAGGAACACCGCGATCGCGATCGGGATCACGAGCGGGAAGCCCCCGAACACGAGGCCCAGGATCCATGCGCCGAGACCGATGCCCGTGGCATCCACCGCCGCAACGAAGATCTGCACCTTGACGAAGGTCGTCAGCGTGATCCAGCCGGCGTGACCGGAACCGTCGACCGCAGTCCGGGCCGTCCTGGGGAAGAGCCGCACCATCCAGGACCAGATCCTCTTACCGTCGATCAGGATGAACAGGGTCGCGAAGATGGCGAGAAGAAGGCCGGCGAGCACATGGCCAGCGGTCGAGCCGAGCGAGAGAGCGCCGCTCAGGAGCACCTGACTGTCCCGCTGGATCGCGGTGACGGCCTGCCCGATGAATCCGTTGAGCTGGGCGTCGTCGATCTGGAAGGGTGGACCGGCCAGGAACTGCTTGAAGTCGCCATAGGCCGCGATCGACCGGCGCTGAAGGTCGGGGTATCCACTGCGGATCTCGGCGACCACGACGAAGACGAGTCCGGACACGATCGCGATAGTGCCGAGCATGGCGACGGCGACCGCGAGCGGTTTGGGCCAGCGATGCCGCACCAGCCACTGCACGAGAGGCACGAGAAGCGCCGCGACCAGCACGGCGACCATGAACGGCACGACGATATCGCGCAGCTGGATGATCAGGAAGATGAACACCGCAATCACGCCGGCCACCAGCAGAATGCGCCAGGAATACGCCCCCGCGATCCTCAGTGCGGGGGGCACCGTCGCCTCGCCGCTGGCGAGGGGACGTTCGGGCGCGATGTCGCGGTTCTTCCTGCCGAAGTTCATGCACCAATTCTAGGCAGCGGCACCCTGACGGCAGCCCGATATGACCCCATAGCAACGGTAAAGTTGGAGGCCAGGAAGGAAGCCGATGACACCGGAAGCCAGTGGAACGCCGAGCGCCCCCACCTCGACGCGCACGAACCGCCGCCGCCTGGTGCTTGCCGTCGGCTCAGGCCTCATCGCCATGGTCATCGCCCTTGGTGCCGTCGTCGTCGACCTGTCTGCGTCGCGAGCACAGCTCCAGTCGCAACTCGAGCAGAACAGGCGCGACATCAACGCCCTCACCAAGCAGCTCTACTGGGCGCAGCAGCAGCTCGACGAGGCTCGCTGACGTTCGCTGGCGTTCGCTGACGTTCACTGACGTTCACTGACGCGAGTCAGGTCGTGCGGCGCACAGCGCTGACCGCAGCACCCTTGAGCCTCAGGAACACGACGTCTCCGAGCTGCGGCCTGACGTCGACGTCATGCTGGATCGAGACCAGGGACTCGTCACTCAGGGCCACCTGGGTGCGGCGGAGACTGCCGAGAAAGCTCGACGTGACGACGGTGGCGCGGATTCCCTCGCTCGCGAGAGCGACGTCCTCCGGGCGGATGTACGCGGTGACGGGTCCGTCATCCATCGGTTCACCGAGCAGCTCCATGCCCACGCCGTGGGCGACGACCCTGCCGTCGATGAGATCGGCCGGGATCCTGTTGCTGAGCCCCACGAAGTCGGCCACAAACGGAGTGCGCGGGGTGGCGTAGAGCTCCTCGGGAGTTCCGATCTGCTCGATCGCTCCGTCGCGCATGACAGCGACCCGGTCGGCCACGGCGAGAGCTTCCTCCTGGTCGTGGGTGACGAAGACCGTCGTGATGCCGAGCTCGGTCTGGATGCGACGGATCTCGTCGCGCAACTGCACCCGCACTTTGGCATCGAGCGCGCTCAGCGGCTCGTCGAGCAGCAGCACCCTCGGTCGCGTCACCAGCGCGCGGGCGAGGGCCACACGCTGCTGCTGGCCGCCGGAAAGCTGGTGCGAGAAGCGCTCGGCAAACGCGGCGAGCCCCACCATGTCGAGCGCTTCTGCGGCCCGCCCGCGACGTTCGCCCGCAGCGACCTTGCGCATCCTGAGCCCGAATTCGACATTCTCGATCGCCGTCATGTGCGGGAAAAGCGAATACGACTGGAACACCATGCCGATGTCGCGCTTATTGGTGGGCACCGCCGCGACGTCCACTCCGTCGATGACGATGCGGCCGGAGTCAACGAGTTCGAGACCGGAGAGCGCGCGAAGGGCCGTGGTCTTGCCGCAACCGGACGGACCGAGCAGAGCGACGAACTCCCCGGGTTTGATCGTGAGGTCGATCGCGTTGAGAGCACGGTGCGTGCCGAAACTCTTGACGACGGCCTCGAGCTCGACGGCAGCCCCGGTGGCGGTGGCGGTGGTTCCGGGAGCGATGCTGGTCATTCTGTTCTCCGATTGCGTGGGGCGCCGAGCCTGCCGATGAGAAGCAGGAGGCCGAAGACGACGGTGAGCGCCAGGAGCGCGAAGATCACGGCGGCGTACGGGTCTGACTGGGAGACCTGCAGCAGCGCGGTCTGGAGGTTGTTGCGGTTGAGGAGGCTGGCAATGGTGAACTCGCCCAGCACCACGGCGACCGAGATGAAGGATGCCGCCAGCACTCCCCTGCGCAGGTTCGGAAGCAGCACGAGCCGCAGCACGGTCGGCCAGCCTGCGCCGAGCGAACGGGCGGCCTCGCTGAGCGTCACCACGGGCACGGCATCGAGGTTGGACTGGATCGCCCTGTACGCATACGGCAGAACGGTGATGCCGTACGCGAAGGCGAGGGTCCAGGCTCCGCTTCCGAACACCCTGACCACGATCCCGTAGACGGGAGCGAGCCCGACGACGAGCACGATCGCCGGAACGGTGATCGGCACTATGCAGATGAACTCGAGCACGCGTCTGAGTTTCGGAAACTGCAGGTGCACGAGGATCATCGTCGGCAGCAGCAGCACGAGCACGATGCCGACGGTCACGATCGCGAGCACGACGGAGTTTCCGACGGCCTGCAGCAGCCCGCGATAGGTGCGGGCGGCATCCTCGCCGACGAGGCCCGTCCAGTGGTCGAGCGTGTTGTCACCTCCGAGTCCGTTCCTGAAAGTGAACTGGATCATCGCGATGATCGGGATCGCGAAGACCGCCCCGACGACACCCAGGATCAGGCCGCGCGTGATGCGGCTCGGCTCGGCTCCCAGCCGTCTCGCGGCGCTCACTTCTGCCACCTCGAGGTGCGCGACTGCAGCACCGAGTAACCCCACATGACGACGACCATGACCACGATCATCCCGAGCGCGAGCGCCCCTGCCATGTTCTCGCGGCCGAGCACCGTCTCGCTGATGAGGGCGCCGCGGATCTGCAGCGGCACGATCGGGGAGCCCTGGCTGACCAGGGCCGCCGCTGTCGCGTAGGAGGAGAAGGCGTTGGCGAACAGCAGCAGCAGGCTGCCGATGAACGATGGCGCGAGCACGGGAATCGCGATGCGGGTCCAGTACGTGAATGGCGTGCCACCGAGTGTCGCGTTGGCCTCCGCCCACGTGATTTTCAGGCCCTCCAGGGCGGGCATGAACGTGATGACCATGAGTGGCACCTGGAAATACAGGTAGACGACGAGAAGCCCGGGCACCTGGTAGAGCCATGGTCCACTGGCGAAGAGGTCGACGCCGAACACCTCGGCGAGGATCCTCGTCACGAGCCCCTGCGTGCCGATGGTCGCGATGAACGCGAAAGCTAGCATGACACCGCCGAACTGGGCGAGCACGCTGGAGATGGAGTCGATGGTCGCGCGAAGCGCACCCTCGGCTTTCGTGCCGAGCAGGGCGTAGCAGACCAGGGCCCCCACGACGGCCCCCACGACCGCCGTGACAGCGGAGACGAGGAACGAGTTGCCGAACGTCGCGAGCACGGTGGGTGCGAAGATCCCCATCACGTTGTCGAAGGTGAACGCGCCGTCTTCGGTGAAGAAGCCCGTCGTCACCGCGAGGATCGTGGGGATAGCGAGAAACAGGATCACGTAGAGCGCGAACGGGGTGAGCCCGAGAAACTTGCCGACGCCGCGTCGCGCGGGCCGGACCTGAGCCGGCCCTGAGAGCGGGTGACGCCGGGGGGTGGCCCCGGCGTCACCGCTGGTCAGTGCTGGCGCCTGAGCGACAGTCACAGTGGATGTGTGCCGCTAGCCGATCGCGGCGGCCCACTTCTCGGCGAGGATGGCGGCGTTGGCCTCGGCCTGCTCGGCCGTGGGGGTGACGAGTTCACCCTTCAGCTCGCCGAGGGTGTCGAGAGCCGCGGTGTCGACGGTGCCGGAGTCCTGCAGCGACTGGATGGTCACCGGGTACGCCCCACCGACGATGAAGAGGTTCTGCGCCTCGGCACTGTAGAGGAATTCCTGCCAGAGTCGGGCTGCCGCCGGGTTCGGGGCATCCTTGTTGATGGCCTGGTTGTAGAAGCTCGTGTAGACCGCACCGGGAAGCGTGGTCACCTCCCAGCCGTCGACCGTGGCCGCGGCGGCGAGGTTGTTGTAGCTCCAGTCGAAGACGACCTTCGTCTCGCCCGAGGCGATCGTGGCGCCGGTGGCGTCGACCGGCAGGAAGTTGCCAGCCTGCTTCAGCTTCTGGAAGAACTCGATACCGGGGGTGAAGTCGTCGAGCGTTCCGCCCTCCTGCACCGTGGCGAGTCCGAGCGCGGCGAAGGCGGCTCCAGCCTGGGTCGGGTCGCCGTTGAGAGCAACCGCACCCTTGTAGTCAGACCCGAGAAGGTCGTCGAGGCTCGTCGGCTTCGGCACGGAGTTGGAGTCGTAGCCGATCGACATGCTGCCGGTGTAGTCGTTGACGTACAGGCCGGTCTCCTCTTTGTTCTCCGCCGGGATCTCGTCCCAGTTGGCGACCTGGTACGGCGCGAAGTAGTCGAGGCTGTCGAGCGTGACGGCAGTACCGAGGTCGAAGACGTCGGGTGCGGTGTCCTGGCCCTTGAGGTTGTCGGCCGCAGCGATCTCTTCTGCGCTCGAGATGTCGGGGTCGGCCGAGTTGACGGTGATGCCGTACTTCTCCTCGAACAGGGCCTTGATCTCACCGTAGTTGGCCCAGTTGTCGGGCAGCGCGATGACGTTGAGCTGCCCTTCGGCCTGGGCCGCGGCGATGAGGGCATCCATTCCGCCGAAGTCGTCAGCACTCGTGGCGATACTCGCATCGACATCGGATGCCTCGGGGGTGCTGGTCGCGCAGGCGCTGAGGGTGATCGCGGCAGCGGCGATAACCGCAACGCCCGCGAGGTGACGCATTCTGAACAAGGGTTCCTCGTTTCGTGCCTCCGGCCGCCCGCGAGTGGACCCCCTCCGAACAGGCCCTGCCGCACAGCGGTGGGGGGAAGCTCGGCAGAGGAAAGCGGGCAGTGGGGAACCGGATGGCCTGTGAGCACGCTAAGGAAGGTGGGGGCCAGAACGGCGACCGAACGGTGAACGGAACACGAACGGCGGCTGTCGACGCGGCGCTGCACCTGTTCGTGCGCCGCTGTCGGCCCCTTTCGGTATCGTCGGGGCGTGGTCGTATCCGTGTCAGCAGTGCAGGCCCGTCGCATCGCGCTGGCGGCACAGGGTTTCGGGCGCAGAGCCTCTGCGAAGCCGACCGCGACCATCGGCACCCGGCAGCTGAACCAGCTCATCCGGCGGCTGGGTGTGCTGCAGCTCGACTCGGTGAACGTGTTCGAGCGCAGCCACTACCTGCCGGCGTTCGCCCGGTTGGGCACCTATGACACGTCGCTACTCGACGCCCTCACGTTCGGACCGCGGTCGAACTACACCGAGGCGTGGGCCCACCAGGCGGCGATCATCCCGGTTGAATCGTGGCCGTTGTGGCGCTGGGCGATGGATGAACGGCGCGGGCCCGCGAACAACTGGGGTCGCTGGGCCGAGGCACACGCGCCCATGCTCGACTTCCTGCGGGCCGAGCTGGCCGAGAAGGGTCCGCTGCCGGCCGGAAAGATCGAACACGAGGCGAACACGCGAACCGGTCCGTGGTGGGGCTGGTCGGATGTGAAGACCGGGCTCGAGTGCCTGTTCATGTTCGGTGAGGTGGTCGCCGCCGGGCGCACCAGGTTCGAGCGCACGTACGCGCTGGCCGAGCAACGGCTGCCCTCCGAGATCGTCGGGCGCAGCATCCTCAAGCAGGATGCGGTGCGCGAACTGGTGAGGTCGGCCGCCGAGGCTCTCGGCATCGGGACGGTGCGTGACATCGCCGACTACTGGCGGCTCCCCCAGGCAGTCACGAAGACCGCCCTCGCTGAACTGGTCGACTCGGGCGACGTCGTACCCGTGCGCGTCGAGGGCTGGCCGCCGGCCTACCTGCACCGCGACGCCCGGATCCCCCGGCGCATCGACCACATGGCGCTGCTCTCGCCCTTCGACCCGATCGTCTGGGAGCGCAACCGGGCGCTGCGGATGTTCGACTTCCACTACAGGATCGAGATCTACACGCCGGCACCGAAGCGGATCTTCGGCTACTACACGCTTCCTCTGCTGCAGGATGATGCGATCGTGGGCCGCATCGACCTCAAGACCGACCGGCAGAACTCGGTGCTGCTCGTGCAGTCCGCCTGGCGTGAGGCCGGGGCATCCGTCGACCTGGACCGCGTCGCCACCCTACTGCGCCAGACCGCCGCCTGGCAGGGGATGGACGGCGTAAAGGTGGTCGGCCGCGGCGACCTGAGCGCGGACCTTGCCGGTGCGCTGGCCGCGACCGGCTGACGCCGCCGGACTGCGCACCCATCAGACACCGCACGCATCCCGGCAGCAGCCTCCCGCCCTCACACCGCATGCATCCCGGCCGCAGTCTCCCGCCCTCACACCGCAGGCATCCCGGCCGCAGTCTCCCGCCCTCACACCGCAGGCATCCCGGCCGCAGTCTCCCGCCCTCACACCGCAGGCATCCCGGCCGCAGTCTCCCGCCCTCACACCGCAGGCGAGTGTTCCGCTTCTACGCCCAGAACCGTGGTGCAGGCCACGGAAGCGGAACATTCGGCGCCGGCGAGCCGTCGAGACCAGCTCAGCGGCGCGCGCGTGCTGATCAGAAGCAGCTAGAAGCCGCCGCCGATCCTGCCCAGGCGCGCGATGCGCTCGGCCAGCGGCGGGTGGGTGCTGAACAGGCGGTCCATGATGCCGGGCTTCGTGGGATCCGAGATCCACATGTGCGCCATGGTCGAGTTCTGCCTGGCCATGGGGCGACTGTGGTCGGCGAGTTTCTGCAGGGCACTGGCGAGGGCATCAGGATGCCGCGTGGTGAGCGCCCCCGTGGCATCCGCGAGGTATTCGCGCTGGCGCGAGATCGAGGCCTGTACTGCCGCGGCGACGATCGGTGAGATCACGAGCGCGGCGAGGCCGACGACGATCATGATCGGGTTGCCGCCGTTGTTGTTGTTATTGCCGCGACCGCCGAACAGCGTGTAGCGGAGTGCGATGTCAGAAATGAAACCGACGGCCACGACCAGGCCGAAGACGATCATCGACACCCGGATGTCGTAGTTCTGCACGTGGCCCATCTCGTGGGCCATGACGCCCTCGAGCTCGTCGTCATCGAGCAGCTCGAGAAGACCGGTGGTCGCCGCGACAACCGCATGCTGCGGGTCACGCCCCGTCGCGAAAGCGTTGGGCGCGAAATCGCTGATGATGTAGACCTTCGGCATCGGCGTGCCGGTGGTGATCGACAGGTTCTCGACGATCCGGTACAGCCTCGGATTATCGGCCTTCTGGATCTCGATCGCGCCACTGATCGACAGCGCCTGGCGCGACGCGGCGAAGTACTGGATGATCGTGAAGATCCCGGCGCCGATGACCGTACCGATCGTGATCGTCAACGGGTCGCCCCCCATCAGGAAGCTCAGCGCGAAGCCGAGGAATCCGATGATGATGACGAACAGGATGATGATGAAGACCGTGTTGCGCTTGTTCTTCGCTATGGCGCGATACATCTAAACTTCCCGCTCACGCTGAGTAGAAGAAGGCGAGATCAGAACTGCACGCGGGGCGGTTCTGCGATGGCTGCGGCATCTGTCACCTCGAAGAATTCGCGCTCCGTGAAGCCGAGGTTGCGCACGAACAGGGTGTTGGGGAACACCTTGATCTTCGTGTTGAGCTCGCGCACGCCACCGTTGTAGAAGCGACGGCTGGCCTGGATCTTGTCTTCGGTGTCGACCAGTTCGCCCTGCAACTGCAGGAAGTTCTGGCTGGCCTGCAGCTGGGGGTACGCCTCGGCCACGGCGAAGATGCTCTTCAACGCGCTCTGCATGTGGTTCTCGGCTGCGGCCGCATCGACCGGTCCCTGCGCGCTGAGGGTCTCGGCGCGCGCCTTGGTGACGGCCTCGAAGACGCCCTTCTCGTGCGCTGCGTAGCCCTTGACCGCCTCGATGAGGTTCGGCAGCAGGTCGGCACGACGCTTGAGCTGCACCGTGATGTCGCTCCACGCCTCGTCGACGCGCACGTTGAGGGTGACCAGCGAGTTGTACGTCGACCACAGGTAGATGCCCACGATCACGACGAGCAGAACGATGACGCCAATGACGATGAGGAATTCCATGGCGCCATACTATCCGAGCACCCCTCTGTTTCAAGGGTCGGGCTCCGCTCTCCCAGCTTCGCCCTAGGCTCGACGTATGCCATCGACACTCGAGATCTCTGCCGCCGACGCCATCGATGAGCTCACGGCCCTCGTGCCCGACTTCCCGAAACCGGGCATCATCTTCCGCGACCTGACACCCGTGTTTGCCGACGGCCGCGCACTGAGGCTCGTCACCGATGCGCTGGTCGAGCCGTTCAGAGGGCGGGTGGATGTGGTTGCGGGCGTCGAGGCCCGCGGATTCGTGCTCGCCGCGGCCGCCGCCTACGCCCTCGGGGTGGGGGTCGCCGTGATCCGCAAGGCCGGCAAGCTGCCCCGCGACGTGATCTCGGAAAGCTACTCCCTCGAATACGGTGAGGCCACCCTCGAGGTGCAGCCCCACGACCTGCCGTCAGGATGCCGCGTGCTGGTGCTCGACGACATCCTCGCCACGGGCGGAACACTGGCCGCGGCGACGACGCTCGTGGAGCGGGCCGGCTGGACGGTGGCCGGCGTGAGCGTCGTGCTCGAGCTCGACGGGCTGGGTGGACGCCAGGCACTGCCGGGTCGCGACATCCGCTCCCTCGTCATCGCATAGCGGCACCGTCTAGGTCCGGGCGCGCAACACCTTCTGCAGCCAGTGGTACGAGCGCTTCGGCGTGCGATCCTGCGTGTCGGCGTCGACCCGGATCAGGCCGAAACGCTGCTCGAATCCGGCGGCCCATTCCCAGTTGTCGAGCAGGGTCCAGATGTAATAGCCGCGGAGGTCGACGCCTGGCACCCCCTCGAAGGCTGCAGCGAGATGGTCGGCGAGATAGCTCACCCTGTCGGCGTCGTCGATGGAGCCGTCGGGCGACACCGCATCGTTGAAGCTCGCCCCGCCCTCCGTGATGTACACCGGCGGCAGCACACCCTCGTAGCGGGTGGCGTATTCCCTGAGCGTCTCGGTGAGGAACTCAGCGGCGATGGGCCAGCCGAAGGCGGTCTTCGGAAACTCCAGCAACGGGGCGAGGTGGAAGGGGAGGGACCGGATGGCCACGGTGATCCCGTCCGGCGTCATGTCGTCTGACGGTGCGCCCACCCGGATGCGCGAGGGCATGTAGTAGTTGAGCCCGTAGAAGTCCAGCGGCTGGGAGATGATCTTCAGGTCGGCCGGGTCCACTTCGATGAGTGGCTTGAACAGTTTGCGCGACAGGAACGGGAACTTCGGGTACTGGCCGAGCAGCACAGGGTCGGCGAAAATGCGGTTGTGGATGATGTCGAAGACCTCGGCATAGGCCCTGGTCTTCATGTTGTCTTTGGCGGGATGCACCGGCGAATGCACGTTCGTGATGCCGATGCCGCCCGTCACTCCGACCGACCGCAGGGCCTGCACGGCGAGTCCGTGGCCGAGCAGCTGGTGGTGCGCCGAGATGAGCGAGTCGAACATGAGGGTGGCACCCGGCGCGTGGATTCCGAGCGCGTAGCCGTTGAGAGTAACGGTGGTGGGCTCGTTGATGGTGACCCACTTATCGACCCTGTCGCCGAATGCCTCACCGGCGAGCAGGGCGAAGTCGGCGAAACGACTGGCGGTGTCGCGCAGCATCCACCCGCCCTTGTGTTGCAGCGGTTCGGGCATGTCCCAGTGGAACAGGGTGGCCATCGGCTTGATCCCCGCCGCGAGCAATTCGTCGATCAGCCGGTCGTAGAACTGGATTCCGGCACGGTTCGGGCCGCCGGATCCTCCGGGCTGGATGCGCGGCCAGCCGAGCGAGAACCGGTACGAGTCGATGCCCAGCTCCTTCATCAGGCCGACGTCTTCGCGATAGCGGTGGTAGTGGTCGGTGGCGATCGAGGCATTGGACCCGTCGGCGATGCGACCGGGCTGTCCCATGAAGTCATCCCACGTCGATGGCCCCCGGCCGTCTTCGCGCACCGCGCCCTCGATCTGGAACGCCGCCGTCGACACACCGATCTCGAACCCGCGGGGCATGGTCTCCGCGAACCCTTCGGGATCGTGAAGCCATTCGCTCGGTGCGTGCTGTCGCGTGATCCCTCGAGTGCTGTCGCTCATTCGCCCAAAACTTTCCGCAGATAATCGTTCGCGAATAACCGCCCGGGGTCGAGCCTGTCACGGATCGCGAGGAAGTCGTCGAATCGCGGATACGCCGGGCGCAGGCTCGCGGCATCGCGATGGTGCATCTTGCCCCAGTGCGGGCGACCGCCGAAACTCATCATGATCGATTCGACCGCAGCGAAATACTCGGTCGGATCCTCGCGGAAGTAGCGGTGGACGGCGATGTAGCCGGTGTCTCGACCGTGGGCGGTCGACAGCCAGTTGTCGTCGGCGGCGGTGGCGCGCACCTCGACGGGGAACGTGATGCGCCAGCCGTTGCGCTCGATGGTTGCGCGGATCTCGCGGAGGGCATCCGGAACATTCTCCCGGGGGATCGCGTATTCCATCTCCCGGAATCGCACCCGCCGCGTCGAGGTGAAGACGGGATGCCAGCTGTCGGTGATCTCGCGCGTGGCGACGAGCCGCTCGGAGAGCCGGTTGAGTGGCGGGGTGGTCGACGGCATCCTGACGCCGAGTTCGCATAGTGCCGCGTACAGCCGATTGGGCAGCAGTTCATCGTCGACCCAGGCAGCCAGTCGCCCCTGGACCTTGCGAGGAGTACTCGCGGGCAGCCGCGTGTTGGACTTGGTCAGGGCGGAGGTGGTGTGTGCGAACCAGTAGAACTCGAAGTGGTCGACGGATGACGCGCGGTGCGCCCAATCGTCGAGAACCTCCTCGAGCGGCTCGGCCTTCTCGACGGCGTGCATCATGAAGTCCGGAACGCACCTGAGGGTCACGTCGACGATGACGCCCAGCGCGCCGAGGGCGAGCCTGGCCGCGGGGAGCAGCTCGGGATTCTGGTCACGGCTGATGGTGAGCACGCTGCCGTCCGCGGTCACCAGGGTGATCGCCACGACCTGGGTAGCCAGGCCACCGAACGCCGTCCCAGTGCCGTGGGTGCCGGTCGAGGTCGCACCGGCGACGGTCTGCGAGTCGATGTCGCCCATGTTCTCGAGCGCGAGGCCGAGCGGAGCCAGCAGGGCGGGTAGCTGATGCAGATAGGTGCCGGCGCCGACCCTGACGAGGTTGCCATCGACCGAGAGGATGCCGCCGAGCCCGGCGACGTCGAGCTGCACGCCGTCCGTCGCGGCAATGGAGGTGAAGCTGTGACCGGCACCGATCGGCTTGAGGGTGAGCCCATGATCGCGGGCGAAATCCACGGCAGCCACTACGTCATCGATCGACGACGCCGTGGCGATCCAGGCGGGATGTGCGCTCACCGAGCGCCCCCAGTTCTGCCACGGCCGGCCAGCGGTGATGCTCGAGGTGGTGATCGTCACAGGAACGCCTTTCCTTCTCCACGGTATGTCGGCATCATTTCGGTGATCTTCCCGTCTTCGACTATCGCGAATTCATTCAGGTGCTCGCTCAGCTCCCCGGCTTTGGTGTGCCGCAACCACACCCGGTCTCCGACGGAAAGCGCGCCGGCACCCGTGAGGGGAGTCTGCACCTCCCCCGCCATCTCGCGGGTGACGAATCCGAGACCGGGAGGCCAGACCGGCAGCGGGAGTCGATCGGGAGCCGGTGGTCCTGAGGCGATCCAGCCGCCGCCGAGCATGGTCGCCATCTGCGGAGTCGGCTTCCGCACGACCGAGAGGGCGAAGGCCGCCGCGGGCGCGGGCTGGAAGTGGCTGTAGCCGTCGAAGAGGTGCGGGCCGAAGAGACCGCTTCCCGCCGCGATCTCGGTGACAGAGGGGTCGGATGCCGTCAGCTCGAGCGATCCGGTGCCGCCACCATTCACGAACTCTAGTTCGGTGAGGTTCGCGAGGGCGGAGACCACTTCGCCGCGGCGATGGATGATCTCCTCTCCCGAGTTCTTCTGCATCCAGTCGAGGACACGCCCGATCACGGGTTTTCCTGCGGGTCGGTTGACGACGCCGGCGATCTGGGATTCGTAGGCCATGAGTCCGACGAGGGTGAAGCCGGGTCGGGAAACGATGGCCCTGGCGAGTTCGGTGGCCTGGTCGACGGTGTACACCGGCGAACGGAAGACACCGATGTATCCGAGCATCCGGGATTTCCAGGAGGCGTTGAGCTCGATACACACCCGGATGTTCTCTCGCCTGCCTGGCGGCACCGCAGCATCCACGACGTCGAGTTGCTCGATCGAGTCGACCATGATCGTGACCCGGCTGGCGAGCAGTGCCGAGCTGCCGAGGGCGACGATCGATGTGCGATCGACCGAGGGATAGCCGACCACGACATCGTCGATGGTTTCGGCGAGCCAGAGCGCCTCGGCGAGCGTGTAGGCGAGCACTCCCCGGTAGCCGGGCAGGGCCAGCACCGCGTCGATGACGCCCCTGACGCGCACCGACTTGCTCGCGACCCGGATCGGTGCGCCCTGCGCACGGCGCAGCATGTCGTGCGCGTTGAAGGCGAGAGCCTCGGTGTCGATGGTTCCGAACGGTGTGTCGAGCCCTGCCGTCGATTCCGACAGCCTCGGCCAGTACTCCTGGGGCGCGAGCCAGGGCTCCGTGACGGGCCTCGTGAGTCTCATGCGCGGCCGCTCCGGATCGTGGTGGGCATGAGCTCTGGTTCCGCGAGCCGCGCAATGGCGGTTGCCGCGAGCTCGATCGTGCGTTCCGCTGCGGCGGTGTCACGGTCGGCGAGCCACGCCAGCGTGATCCCGTCGGTGATCGTCACGACGAATCGAGCGACGTCGGCCAGCGGATCCTTCCACGTCACCCCCGCGGCGAGAGCTGCGCTGCTGAGCAGTTCGGTGGCGGCCCGGTGGTAGCTCTCGTACTGCGCCCTGGCGAGATGATCGAGACCGGGTGTGACCAGCGCATACTGCAGCAGTTCCTGGAGTGCACGCTCGTGCTCCGGATCCGCCCGCACGTACTCGAAGAAGGCGTGGATGCCGTCCAGTACAGAGTCGCGGATGTCGCTCCCCGGCTTGAGCGACAGGCTGGCTGCTTCCATTTCACCATCGACGACGCGCTGCATGACCTCGGTGAGAAGTTCGTCGCGGGAGCGGTACGCATAGTGGAAGCTCGCGAGCGACATCCCGGCCTCGGCCACGATCGCGCGGGTCGTCGCCTGGGACAGACCGCGCTGGCCGATGACCCGAAGGGCGGATGCCGCGAGCAGCACACGACGTTCGGTGACTGACAGTCGAACCACGTCGCCCTCCCCGGCCGGAATGGGTCAAGTGTCCCAGACGCTCGCCCCACTGCGCAACAACCGGATGCTCCACCACCTCAAGCTGAGTATTTCGCAACAATGGCGCGTGGGGATTGACTTGTCTGTCTATCTCTTGCTCAATTGACTCACGGTGAGGTTTCTCGACACGCAAGGCCAAGGATGGTCGGTCCGCCACCGCGGGGCGGCCTTCGTCGTGCTGTCCGCAGGAATCCTGCTCACGGTGCTGGGAGCCGTTCCGCCCTCGGCGATGGCCGCCGTGGAACCGACCCCGAGCGCAACGACGCCACCCGGTGAAGCTGTCGCGGCCACCGATCCGCTCGTCATCGATTCACCGTCGAACGACTTCCTGTTTCCCAGCGCGAGCGTCACCATCTCCGGCACCAGGGATCCGACGGGCGTCGTCGAGGTCCAGTCCCTCACCGGAGGTGCCCCATCCTGCGTCGTCCCCCTCGGCACGGGGACCTGGCAATGCACGTTCTCCGCGCCCACGGGCCGCAATACCGTCACCGTGTTCCAGCGCTTCGCGGGCAATCCCACTCCCGAGCAGGCCCGCATCACGGTCAGGGTGCTGCCGGCGCCGACCATCACGGGCCGCTCCCCCATCGTGACCACGGGGATCGTGACGGGCACGGGCTATCCAGGATCGGGGATCGTGCTCTCGGGCTCCGCGGTCGGCGACTGCCCCGGCGTGGTGCAACCGAGCGGATACTGGTCGTGCCCACTCGCCGTCGGCGTGTCGGGCGACTACCCGATTTCTGCGACCCAGACCTGGGAAGGAAACGGCAATCAGCCGGGCGGGTCGAGCCCCACGGTGATCATCAGGGTCGACCGGGATCCGCCCGCCTACCCGGTGTTCTCCCAGCCGGTCGCCGGAGCCCAGTCAGGGAGCCAGCCGACGGTCTTCGCCGGCACTGGCGAGAATGGTGCACGAGTCGACGTCTTCGTCGACGGCGCTCTCGTCTGTTCTGGCGTCGTCAGTGCCGGCAACTGGTCGTGCTCCGCGACACTGGGCGCCGGACAGCACAGCGTGCAGGGAATCCAATGGGACGTCGCCGGCAATCCCAGCGGTGCGACTGCGGCCATCGCCATCTCGATCGCCGGTGCACCCGCACCGGTGAACCCCGCGCCGCAACCCCAGGCGCCGGGCTCGGTGGAGCCGCCCGCCCCCGATCCCGCCCCGCCCGCGCCCGTGCCCGTCCCGTCGCCATCCCCCTCGCAGGACACGGCCGGGGCTCCCGCTGCCGCTCCCACGTTCCCGTTCTTCCCTCCCCCGGTGGGAGGCATCTCCGGACTCGCCCCGCTCGAGACCTGGGGCACTCCCACCGAATACGGTGGCGCTATCCCTTCCGTGGCATCGACCGCCTCCGGAGGGGCGTGGCTGTGGGGACTCGGGCTCGGTATCGGCTTCGTGCTGCTCGTCGCACTGCCGTTACGTCTGGCGCTCGCCGCCATGCGCAGCCGCTTCCCGCGTCACTATTTCGCGCGGGACCACAGCAGACTCACCGCGTCTGAGGTTCCCCAGCTGCGCCCGCGACTGACCCTGCTGGGGGCGATCGGCGCCGCCGCGGTCCTCGCAGCGCTCGCCGGCGGCATCCAGGGCGAGGTGCGGTACCTCAGGCTCGCTATCGCCATCGCGATCGCACTGCTCCTGTTGAACGGCATCACGGTGGCGATCACGACCAGGATCGCCACGACTGCGCTCGGTGGCGAGTCACGGCTGAGGCTCGTGCCGGTCTTCCTGGCGATTGCCGCGATCACCGCCCTCGTGTCCCGCGGTGGCGGCATCCAGCCCCCGGTCATCATGGGCGTCGTGGTGGCGGCATCCTTCCTCGCCGATGTGCCTGCGCGGTCACGAGGGCTCGTCGCCACGATTCAACTGGTCGTCACCGTGGCTTTGGGGCTGGGTGCCTGGCTCGCCCACAGCGCCATCGGACCGGTCACCGGATTCCTGCCGCTGCTCGCGAGCGAGACGCTCTCGAGCCTGTGCATCGCGGCGATAGGCTCCGCCGTCATCCTGTGCCTGCCGGTCAGCAGGATGCCCGGTCGCCTCATCATCGAATGGTCACCGGTAGCGTGGGTCGCTGTCGCTCTCGCCGCGGGCACTGTGGCGGGCGTCGTGGTCGCGGGCGGAGAGACGTTCCCCGTGCCGTGGCTCGTCGGACTCTCGCTCGCGTTCGCGGCGGCCTGTCTCGCACTGTGGGCGTGGATCAGGCTCATCGAGCCGTCGTTCGGCGCACGCGTCCCTGCCGCCGTGAGTACGGCCCGCGGGCGGGCCTGAGCCAGTTCATTACTGACTCAGTTCACTTCCGGCCAGGGTCAGGCGACGACGTCGCGCCTGAGGCAGGAGATCAGGTCAGCAGTCTCACTGTCCCTGTCGCTCCAGTCGGACTCCCCTAGCGGCAACGTGCGGCTGAAGTGCGGGTAGTTGACGGTGATGCGTACGTCACCGAGACCGTCGTCGGTCTGCCCGGCGGCCCCGGGGAGCGACTCGAGGCCGAAGCTACCGAGCGCTTTGCGGGCCGTGACGACCACTTCGAGTGGCGTCGCGCCCGTGCTGGGATCGCCATCGAAGTTCGCATAGGCGACGATCTCGTCGGTGAAAGCGACTACCGACACCGAGGCGTGATTCTGGCCGCGCGGTGGCACGTACTTGACGGAGAAGTAGCGGATCTCATCCTGGCCCGTGGCCAGGATCAGGTCAGTCAGCAACTGGGAATACCACGAAGGGACCCCATCGCTCGTGCCGTCGCGCCAGCTCAACTCCGACCGGAATCGAGTGTCGAACCGCTCCCGCTGGTCAATCATGCCGGACATACTCACCATCGCCTCCACAGCCGCACCGAGATCTTACGCAGTCACACTCTGTCCACCGCACCGTCGCAACCCAACCCTGACGTGGGCCAGGCCGCTCCGGCCACCCTACTTCTTTGTGGCGGGAGTCCGGTTTTCGGCCGATACCATCCAGGCGAACTGTTCGAGCTTTTCGATGATTCCGTGCAGTATATCGGCGCTCGTCGGGTCTTCGTCATCGACGTCGTCGTGCACGTCGCGCATGGTGGCGACGGTCGCTTCGAGTCGAACGGTCACGAGGTCGACGGTCTCGGTGGTGTCGATTTCTCCGGCGGGATACTCGGGCAGCGTCGTGGTGGCCGCGACGGTGTCGCTCCGACCATCCGGAATTCCGTGAAGCGCACGCATGCGCTCCGCGACGTCGTCACTGAACTCACGGGACGCCTCGATGATCTCGTCGAGAATGCGGTGGGTGTCGCGGAAGTTGCGACCCACGACGTTCCAGTGCGCCTGCTTGCCCTGGATCTGGAGTTCGAGAAGGTCGACGAGCACCTTCTGCATGTTGTCGGTCAGCGTCTTCGAGGCGGTGAAACCGTGCTCAGCGTTCTGGCGACGCGTGGTGCTGGCGCCTGAACCTGTGGGAGCTTTCGTATCGCGATCTGTAGAACTGGTCATGACTTCAGGCTAGAACTCCTGAATCGTTCGTGCCACGGGTCGACTATCGGCGGTCGGAGTGATACAGAGTCAGCCCGTCAGGACCCGGTCGAGGATTCCGGCTCAGCACTGAACACGAGGCCGGCGGGGTTGTTGGAGGATGCCGCGAGCACCTCGATCCACTCCCGGTTGATCACCGGCGGTCGACTTCCGAAATAGCGGAAGAAGAGGGTGCTGCTGGGGTCGAGCCAGATCGAGCTCCGGCCGCTCCCGGCGCCGGGAGCGCTGGTCCACGAGAACACGAACCCTTCCCGACGGCGCAGCTTCGCAGTGATCACGATCTGGAGATGTGCGAGCGCACGATCATCGAACGAGATCTCGGTCGCGGACGCGCCATACAACAAAGTACCCACAGCCAGCCTTTCGTGCTCTCACCATCCCGGGGAAAGTTCAGGGTCAATCGTACAGTCCTACGGCAGAATGTTCGTTCTACAGGCCACGGTCTTCCTCCGGGGGAATTACCTCGCCGCACGAGGGTTGAGACTAGTAGGGCACCTACACACGACTCGAAAGGCGGGCGACACCGATGACGTCGACGACATCACCCCGGGGCACGCTGTCGCCCGCCGATGTCGAGCGGATCCGCGGTGACTTCCCGATCCTGCAGACGGAGGTGAACGGGCATCCACTCGCCTACCTCGATTCGGGCGCCACCTCGCAGAAGCCGCTCGCCGTGCTCGACGCCGAGCGCGAGTTCTACCTGCACCGCAACTCCGCAGTCCACCGCGGCGCGCACATGCTCGCTGCGGAAGCGACAGAGGAGTTCGAGGATGCCAGGGCCACCGTCGCCGCCTTCGTGGGCGCTACAGCCGACGAGATCGTGTGGACGTCTGGCGCCACCGAAGGCCTGAACCTGCTCGCGTACGCCCTCTCGAACGCGTCATTCTCCCCCGCCCATGCTGCGCTGCGACTGGTGCCCGGCGACGAGATCGTCGTCACCGAGCAGGAGCACCACGCGAACCTCATCCCGTGGCAGCAGCTGGCGCTGCGCACGGGCGCGACCCTGCGCTTCATCCCCGTCGACGACGAGGGGGCGCTGCGCATCGACCTCCTCGACGAGATCATCACCGAGCGCACCAGGCTCGTCACGTTCTCCCACGTCTCGAACGTGCTCGGCGCGATCAACCCGGTCGCCGACATCGTGGCACGGGCGCGGGAAATCGGCGCAATCGTCGTGCTGGACGCCTGCCAGTCTGTGCCGCACCTTCCCGTGGACTTCCACGAGCTCGACGTGGACTTCGCCGTGTTCTCCGGTCACAAGATGCTCGGCCCCACCGGCGTCGGTGTGCTCTACGGTCGCGGACCGATGCTCGACGCGCTGCCGCCGTTCCTCACCGGCGGCTCGATGATCACCACGGTCACGATGGAGGCTGCAGAGTTCCTGCCCGCTCCGCAGCGGTTCGAGGCCGGCACCCAGCGGGTATCCCAGGCGATCGCGCTGGCCGCGGCCGCGCGCTACCTCGACGCGGTCGGCATGGATCGGATCGCCGCCCACGGTGTCCACGTCGGCCGCCGGCTGCTCGACGGCCTGACCTCGATCGACGGTGTGCGCGTGCTGGGTACTGGAGCCGAGCGGGTGGGGCTCGCGAGTATCGATGTGGCGGGCATCCACGCTCACGATCTCGGCCAGTTCCTGGACGACCGCGGCATCGCCGTGCGCGTCGGCCACCACTGCACCCAGCCGTTGCACCGCCGACTCGGGCTGACCGCCACGACGAGGGCCAGCGGATCGCTGTACACGACAGACGACGACATCGACCGCTTCCTGCAGGGCGTCAGCGACGCCAGAGACTATTTCGGGGTGACCTCATGAGCTCCAGCGAGCTGAACGGGCTGTACCAGCAGCTGATCCTCGACCACTCGAAGAATCCGCAGGGCCAGGTGACGCTCGAGAATCCCACGGCGAGCTCCCACCAGCTCAACCCGACCTGCGGTGACGAGATCACTCTTTCCATCGAGGTGGATGCCGGCACCATCACCCACGTCGGCTGGAAGGGTCACGGCTGCACCATCTCGCAGTCGAGCGCCTCCCTGCTGTCGACCCTGGTCGAAGGCCGCGAGGTGGACGACACCACACTGCTGCTCGAACAGTTCCGTGAGGCCATGCGCTCCCGCGGCACCATCGAGCTCGACGAGGACCGGTTCGAGGATGCGATCGCGCTCAACGGGGTCTCCCGTTACGTGGCGAGGGTCAAGTGCGCGATGCTCGCCTGGGTGGCGCTGGAGCACGCGCTCGAGGGTCGCTGAGCGTCGGGACCCATACCGATCCTGACCTAGGGTCGAATCATGACGGATGCGAGCCCCTGGATCGCCACGGCCGTCGCCCTGCTGCTGCTCGCCACGATCGCGACTGTGGGCCTCGGTGCGGCCGGGGTACGCCAGCCGCGAGCCGTGGTGTTCGCGCTGGTGAGGGCGATCATCCAGCTCACCGCTCTCAGTCTCGTTCTGACCGGGATCCTGCGGGATCCGCTGTGGGTCGGGATCGGGCTCACCGTCATGTTCGTCGCCGCGGTGGCCACAGCGGCCATGCGCAGCCCTCGCGGATCGCGGCAACCCGTGCCGCTGGCCGTCGCCATGCTCGCGGGCCCCATAACCGTGATGCTGATCGTGTTCCTCACCGGCGCTATCGAGTTCTCACCCCGCTACGTGCTCGCGATCGGCGGCATCGTGATCGGCAACACCATGACCATCGCGATCCTCACCCAGCGCGTGTTCCGCTCGACAGTGCACGACCACTGGGAAGAGGTGGAGGGATGGCTCGCCCTCGGGGCGACGCCCCGACGCTCCACCCTCGACCTGGCGCGCTCGGCCATCCACACCGCCATGCTGCCGTCGGTCGACCAGACCCGCACCACCGGAATCGTCGTGCTGCCCGGCACCTTCGTCGGAGCGATCTTCGCTGGTGCCTCACCGGTTGAAGCCGGTCGGTTCCAGATCGTGGTGCTCGCGAGCGTGCTCGCCGCGGGAGTGCTGACCGCGGTCATCCTGACCAGACTGACCGGCGGGATGGCGCTGAAACCGGCGGCGTAGCGGTCTATCTCGCGACATGCCCTGAGTCGAGAAGAGACTCCCATGGAGCGAACGCGACGATACCGTCCGCCCGTGCAGCAAACCCGTCATCGACGGTGACGAAGACATCGGCCTGCAGTTGCGCGACGGCCAGATACTCGGCATCCCGAGTGCCGGCCCAGTCGAGCTTCTCCGCGAGTTTCCAGGCTGTGGCGCGAGAAACCCGATCCCCCAGCAGCCGGATGCGCATGGTCGTGACGCGATCCAGTAGCTCCAACGCCGCGGCACGTTCCAGGTGTCCCGAGCGCACCTGGCCGTACAGCAACGACAGTGCCTCTGATCGCAGGATGCTCGGAGCCACGAGTCGATGCGCCGCGCTCAGCATCACCTTCTCGCGAGCTAGCTGGATCGCGGTGGGTGCGTCGATAGCGAATCTGGTCATGTGCCATTGTGACGCCGGCCACCGTCACCTGTCGCGGGAGTGCGGGAGTGTGCCCCGGCAGGGACTCGACGCCCCACCAGTGCCGCCACCACGTCGCGCGGCCGTGCGCAGGTGCGAGTGCACGATGGCGCGACGCAGCGGACTGCACTGGCGGGGACCCCGATGCTCCGAGGGGCCACACCGTGGCACGTTTCGGCTCGACCGCTTCGCGGCCGATCCGAAACGTGCCCCGGCAGGGACTCGAACTCGAATGTAGGACATTTTAGGACGCATTGAGGTCACAAATACCCCGGTAAATCAACGATCTTGGGGTGGGGTGATTACCCCACATCACTTGGGTTTCCTTAGGGATGTGGGCAAAATGTGGGCACGGAACCGCATCAGCAAGCAGTTGGGCCTCGACTCCGACTTCGCGTCCCGCTGAAATGGGCTGGGCCTTGAGTCGCGCTAGCAATCACATACGGGCCCAACTTCGGCCAACTGCGCAGCACACCAATCCAAAGAGGGCTCGCACTGACTCTGCGTTGCACCGGCAAGGCAAGCGAGTATCGGCAATTGGCTTCGAGCGAAGAAACGGAACCAAAAGTAGATAAGTCCTACGTCCACACCAGAAACTGGCCGGCTACTTTGTGCCGGTCGAATGACTTATCGATCTCCACATAGGCCAAGATGCCGTGACTGGAAGGTCAACTATGAGCAGCATGCTCAGAAGCAAAATGGTCGTGTTGCTCACCGGAGCAGTAGGCGCGCGAAGGATACGTCTTGCGAATGGGCTGCCGCACCCAGTGGACAGCCCTCGAATCACGATAGAGGGACCTGATCCAGACCGATTGCTTTTAGTCGGGTCAGGCATCATGACCGGCATCGGAGTGTCCAGCCACAAACTGTCGATCGCCGGCAACCTCGCGAGGGATATTTCGAGACAAACCGGCCGAGGAATCGACGTGGAGATTGTTCCGATACCAGGACTAATCGCCATGCACGCAGCGTCGCGCCTCAAAGCGATCCCACTTGGCGGCTTCGACGTTGTGGTTGTCGCGCTCGGCATTAACGATGTCTTCATCGGCACGCCGAGGCGGCAATGGCGACAGGGGATCCGATCCATGCTGAAAACGATTGACTCCGCGCTTCCCACGCGCGGACAGGTCTTTCTGGTCACCATTGCTGATCCCACCCAGACTCCGCTGTTTCGTCCCTTTCACGCCCGATTGGCTGCGCGACACGCTCTCGCGCTCAATGCAGAAACACTCACTATCGCCCGCGGTCATCCGCGCCTGAATCTCATCGAATTTAGGGTTGGACCGATCGACGACCCGGTGAGGCTGTATACGCGGGCTTCCTACGCGCGATGGTCTCATCAACTTGCCCCCGCCATCGTCCTTGGGCTCAATCAGGTCCATTCGTCCCGGTAAAGGCTTTTGAAATGTTTGACGGAGCATGTATTTCCAGAGGATCGCTAATTCTCGGATTCACCGATAGTCAAACGCTCCGCACGTGCCGTTCGCCACACCGCACGCGCAGCATCCACGTTGAGAAGTCCGATGAGCACGCCCACGATTATGTCCGGCCAGCCCGATGTGAAAATCAGCCCGACTACGGCCGCCACAATCATCGCAATGTTCGCCAGCGAGTCATTTCGTGCGGACAACCACGCGGCCCGAACCATGCTTCCCGGATGCTGCCGATGTCGAGCCAGGAGTATGGCGCACCCAAGATTCACTAGTAGGGCGCCGGTTGCAGCGAGCGAGAACGCCGTGAACTCCGGCGGGGTCGGTTGCATGATCTTCTGCGCGGCCGTCCACACTGTGGCGAGGGCAGGGATGAGGATAACGAAAGCGAGCGCCCCGCCGACGGTAGCGCGAGTCCGGCGCGACCACGCGAGGGCAAAGAACACCAGCAAATTGACGCTGGTGTCTTCAAGAAAGTCGACGCTGTCGGCGAAGAGCGATACGGAGCCGATAATGCGGGCAATCGTGAACTCGACCACGAAGTAACCGAAGTTGAGCGCAGCGACAATCAGCACGACTCTGCGAACTGCGACGTCCTTCGGGTCCATGCTCGGAGCCTACAGATTCCGGTAGCTGAGAACACTCTCACTATCTTCGGCCCGGATCTGCATCAGATCGCAACCTCCTCCTTCCACACTGTCGGGGGAAGAAGGAGCTATCCGTGCGTGTTCTGGTTGTCGAGGATGATCCCGCTATTCAACGATCCCTCGCGCAGACGCTGCGCGAGGCCGGATATGCGGTCGATCTCGCCAGCGATGCCGCGGACGGCCTTCGCGCGTTCATGATCGAGCCCGTGGACGTCGCGGTGCTGGACGTGCGGCTGCCAGGCATGGCTGGAGGCGGTATGGAGTTATGTCGCCGCATCCGTGAAGTATCGCCAGAAGTGCCGATTCTCATGCTCACCGCAATCGACTCGGCGGCATCGAAAGTGCAGGGTCTGGATGCAGGAGCCGACGACTACCTGACCAAACCGTTCCACATCGAGGAGTTGCTGGCTCGGGTGAGGGCTCTCCTCCGCCGAGCTCCCCGAGCACGGGCGGAGTCGGTCGCGGTTGGGACGATGCAGCTCGAGCCGAGTACGCGATCAGTCATTCGGCTCGGCCGTCGCATCGAACTGACCGCCAAAGAGTACGCGGTGCTCGACTACCTCATGCGCAACGCTGGCACGATCGTCAGTGCGTCAGATCTGATCGATCACGCGTGGGACAGCAACTACGAGGGCTACAGCAATGTCGTCCAGACCTATATCCGGTACCTTCGTCGAAAGTTGATGATCGACGGACAGCCGGACCCGATCACGACCTTCCGCGGCAGTGGCTACTCGATCGACGCAGGCTCGTGATATTTCGCCGGGCGAAGGTGAGGCTGGCGCTCTCCTTTGCCGCCGTTCAGCTCGTGTTGTTCGCTGCGTTCGGGTTCGGCATTTACTACTTTGTGACGACGACCTTCGACTACGACGCAGCTGAGAGCGACTCGGTCGTCATAACGGCGGAGGCCGGATTCGCCGCGTTGCGCAACGGCATCATCATTGCGTACTTGGCGCTGGTGGTAGTGATTCCGGTCACGAGCTACCTGCTCGCGTCTTTGGCGATGCGGCCGATCCTGAAGAGCTTCGAGGCTCAGCAGCGGTTCATCGATGACGCGTCCCATGAGTTCCGCACGCCCTTGAGCGCACTGCAGGCACAGCTGGAGCTGGGACTCCGCCGGGATCGGTCTTTCTCCGAGTACCGCACGATTCTCGTCCACTCCCTGAATTCCACCTCGCAACTCATCGAGATACTGGACGACCTTCTCCTGCTGTCTCGTGGAGCACACGACATCAACATCGCAATGCGAGAGGTCGAGGTTGGTTCGATCGTGGCCGATGCCATCGATCTGCTCTCTCCCGTGGACGCGGCCAGGGTGCTCCACGCGGATCCACCAGAATTGTTGGTGTCGGCTGCGCCATCGATGCTGACCCGCACGGTGGTGAATCTGCTCACCAATGCGATGCGGTACTCGCCTGCCGAATCACCGGTGACATTGACCATCTCGAAGCACGGCGGGATGGTCAGGATCAGCATTGAGGATCACGGCGTCGGAATGACGCGCCAGGACCGGGAGCGGGCATTCGAGAGATTCTGGCGGGCCGACGATTCCCGTTCGAGCCAGGGTAGGGGCCTCGGTCTTTCGATAGTGAAGGAAATCGTGGACTTGCACGGCGGGCGGGTCGAACTTGAGTCAGAGCTGGGAGTCGGCACAACTGCTTCCCTTGAGCTCCCGCTCTCACGGTGATCCCACGGAGCCCTTTCTAACGTTATTCATATGGCGGTGTACGACCGCCGGAACATGGAGAAGATTCATATGAGCAAGCTCAAGACCACGCTGGCAACGTCGGCTGTCATCCTCGTCTCGCTAGTGGGAGGCGGGCTCGTCATAGCACTGCCAGCTCAGGCCGCGACCACGGCGATCGCCCACATGACCGGCGTCGAGGATGGCACCAATGATGGCGAGACCGCTGACGACCAGGGTGTCGAAGACGGCACCAACGACGGCGAAACCGCCGACGACCAAGGTGTCGAAGACGGCACCAACGACGGCGAAACCGCCGACGACCAAGGTGTCGAAGACGGCACCAACGACGGCGAAACCGCCGACGATACCGGCAACTGACTACCGCTGTTGGGCCGGTCGACGTGTTGTCGACCGGCCTTTGTCATGCCAGTGGGAATAGCACCTCGACCGTAAGCCCGTCGCCGGGCCGGTTGTCGAGCATAATCTCGCCGCCGGACACTGACACGATGCCAGAGACTATCGAGAGGCCGAGGCCTGCCCCTCCGCCGGTGCGCGCATAGTCGGCCCGTGAGAACCTGTCGAATGCGACGGGCAAGAACTCCTCGTCCATTCCTCCAGCGTTGTCAGCGATTCGAAGAACGACGTCGGTGGTGCGTGAAGTGAGCGAGAGTTCAATGAGCCCGGTCTCGCCCATTGCTGACAGAGAGTTATTAACCAGGTTGTCGCACACTCGGCCGAAGTCCGTGTCACTCACAGCGACAGTACGGTTATCGTCCGGTCCGCTTGAATACTCGATGCGGATGTCACGTCCGCCCACGCGCTTCCGTCCACGATCAGCGGCATCCGACAGTTCGTTGGCAAGTTGGATAAAAGTTGAGTATCCCGGAGTCGCCTGCGCGTCGATGCGGGAGAGCTCGAGCATCGATGTTGCGAGGGCCGACAGTCGAGCGAGCGTTCGCTGCGCCGACTGCACGTCAGCCTGCATCTTGGGAAGCGTGTCCGCCTGACTCTGGGCGAGTTCAAGTTGAGTGTGGATGATCGCGAGCGGAGTCCGAAATTCGTGGGATGCGTCGGAGACGATCTGGCGTTCACGCTCAGCGGAGGTGCGGAGTTGGCTGATCAGCTCGTTGAGGGTACTTGCCAGTTCGGAGATCTCGTCCCGGGCGGGGCCAACAGGCAGCATCTCGTCGCCCGGTGCCGAGACCAGAGTGGCAGCACTTCGCCGTAGGCGCTCGACCGGCCGCAAAGCGGCGCTGCCGATGAACCACGTGGCCGCACCGAAGGCAATGTTGATAGCGGCGATGCTTCCGATCAGCAGGAACGCAACCTGATTAAGCACGGAGGACTCAGCATCGTCGCGGTTGGCAGTGATGACCGTCCATACACCCGCGTCAGTCTCGACGCCCGTGACTCGGACGAGAAACGTCATCGAACCGACTGACACATTTCGCGTTGCGTCGGGTGCGGCCTTGAGAGAATCCAGCTGACCGGTAAGGGCATCCGGGAGAGTGTTCACCTGGAGGGAGGCATCCGGGCTAACCACGGCGACAAGTTGATCGGCACCTGGTTCATCCACCTCCTCTGCGGCATTCGCCGTGAGAGCAGTGAGGTAAGGCCCTTCGACGTTCTCGAGCACCCTCACCTGGCCGTCATAGACGATGCGCTGCACCTGGGTAAAGATGACAATCCCCGCGACAATGGAAATAAGGATGGCGATGATGAGGCTGCCGCCTGTGATGCGCGCCCGGATGGTGAGCCGTGACAGGTTCACGTGGTCGTCACGATCAGTTGGAAGCCCACGCCGCGCGCCGTAACGATGCTTACCGGCGACTGAACGGTATCCAGCTTTCTACGCACGTAGCTCACGTATTGGTCGACGATGTTGGGGTCGATGTACGACGCGGAGCCCCAGATGGAATCGATGATCTCGGCACGGGGAAGAACCCGCGGGGCGTTCTCGGCCAGCAGGCGCAGCAGGTCAAACTCGGTACGGCTGAGCCGGAGTTCCTTACCACCCGCCGTGATTTCGTGACGGGTCATGTCGATCTGCAGGCCGCCGACGTCAAGTCTGGACATGCCGATCGAGTCCCGGCGGCGAAGCGCTCTCAACCTGGCCGCGAGTTCTGCGAACTCGAACGGTTTCGTGAGGTAGTCGTCCGCGCCCGCGTCGAGTCCGCGCACACGATCATCGACCGCGTCCCTCGCTGTGAGCAGCAAGATCGCCATGCCGTTGGTCTGCTCGCGCAGCCGGCGGCATAATTCGAATCCGGACATGCCCGGGAGCATGACGTCGAGCACGGCAATGTCGTAGGGCTCTTCGTTGGCGAGCGTGATGCCGTCGATGCCATTGTCGGCGATGTCGACCGCGTAGCCCTCCCCCCGCAGTCCCCGAGCGAGGAGGGTTGCCATCTCGGGCTCGTCCTCCACTACCAGGATGCGCAGGGCCACGCGGTCCACCTTCCGTTGTGGTGCGATCTTACGGCTACGCGGCGACGGCTTCGGCGATGGGTACCTCGAGAGCGGCCGCTCGACGCTGGCGCCCAACTTTGATTCCCAGATAGGTAGCGACGCCCACGATGACCACCAGAAAAACCACACTCGTAGCCGTTGCACCGACGCCGAGGCCGCCATCCGCTGGAGCCTGTGACAACAGGTCACCGATGGATGCTCCGAGTGGTCGGGTGAGGATATATGCGGCCCAGAAGCAGAAGACGACGTTGGCGTGGAACACGAAGCGCGCGATGACGATGACACCGATGAGCGATGCGAACAGGATGACTCCGACGAGGTAGCCAAGCCCGAGGCCTTCAGTGATGAGGTCGCCCGACGCGGTACCCAGAGCGAACGTGAAAAGGATCGCCACCCAATAGAAGGCCTCGCGGCGGCGAGTGAAGATCGTGTGGATCGACAGTGTCCGTTCGCGATAGAACCAGATTCCGAACGTGACGGCGAGAAGCACGCTGAAGATGATAGTGCTCACCCACAAGGGCAGACCGACGACGTCAGTGAGGTTGTCGGTGATGAGGGTTCCCACGACACTGATCAGCACCACCACAGTCCAGTAGACACCGGAGGTGTAACGCTTGGTCACGAACTGCGCGATCAGGGCGGCGATGAGAAGTGCGCCCATGATGTACGTCGTGATCCCAAGCCCCAGGCCGACGTCGACGTTGAGGTAGTCGGCGAAGGTCTCGCCGGTGGTGGTGGAGAGGATTTTGATCACCCAGAAAGCGAAGGTGATCTCGGGCACCCTGTTGAACAGGATGGTGCGAAGGTGCTCAGGCAGAGTGGCGTTTGTCATGCCCATAGGCTCCCGGAGCCCGCTGATCGTCAGCCCGCGATCGGGGCTCGATCCGGTGAAGGTTCTTTCAGAAATCGAGCTCTGACGCCGCGTAATGCTGCCGTAACTACCAGAGCGACTGATGCGCCGAGCAACGCGCCGGCCAGCACATCCGATAGCCAGTGCACGAGAAGGTAATTTCGGCTGACCGCCATGACAGGGATCCACACCGCGGCAAGCACCCGTGACCAGACAAAAGGAAAGGCAATTGCCAGCGCGATAGTGATCGCCGCTGCAGTGGTGGTGTGACCGGATGGAAACGAGGTCGAGCCCGCCGCCACGATCCCGTCCGTTGGACGAGGGCGGGCGACCGCGGTCTTGAGAAGTGAGGACATGCCCGAGGCGAGAGCCACCGTGAGTGCCACTGACGCGGCCTCGGTGAAATGCCGTTTGATGGCAAGACCGACGGCGAGCACGACAGTGACGATGGTCATGGAGAGGGTGCCACCTGCCACGTTGAGAAAGCGGGCCACTGTGTCGGCGACAGGGGCGTGATGGGCGAGAAGTAAGTCATGCCAAGGCTGGTCCAGACCGAACGGCAAGTCGCGGCCAGTCGTTGCAATGAGCACGCCCGCCACGATCACGATGGCCAGGCCGACGGCGCCAACGAATGCTGAGGGAAGTCTTGTATTGCTCACCCCATTGAGGCTACGGAATGCACCCGTATCGATAGGCAACAAGGCGACAGTCTCTCCTGAAAGTCTTCTCACACAATCTGGCGACACAGGCTCCGTCGAGCGGGATTTCAACTGCGAACATGTGCCGATGGTTATCAATCGCGTGCCCCACGTCACCGCCATGTTCTGGATCCTCAAATTGCTGACGACCGGAATCGGAGAAACAGCATCCGACTTTCTCGTGAAGACCTTTGATCCGGTGCCGGTGGTGCTCATCGCTGCGGTGCTGTTTGGGCTGCTGCGGGGATTTCGGACAGCGGAATTAGTGGATTCGTCTACGCTGCCAGGGCTGGCTGCTGATAACCATAGTGGACTTCGTTGGGCCG